>NZ_BCXB01000025.1 GCF_001894885.1 Rhodococcus marinonascens NBRC 14363 | reverse complement strand
CAGATACTCGCACCGAACAGCATGCCCAGAAGGTAGGTGGCGGCAGCGGCACCGTATCCGATCGCCAACTGGCGCAGTGCCCGCTTGAACGGCGGACCACCCGACAGTAGCCCCACCACCACGCCGGTTCCGAGCAGAGCCACGCCCACCAGCGATGCCGCGACGACAAGCGCGGCGGTACCTTCCATGCCGAGGAGATACGGCAGTACCGGGATGATCGCACCGGATGCGAAGAAGCAGAAACTCGCCGCAGCGGCACCGAACCCGGTGCCGATCGCCTCGTGCGCGTCGACGGCGTCGCCGCCCGAAACTGGATCGAGCTGAACAGTTCTCCGCAAAACCTCAGACGCCTGTTTCTCGGCGTCCGCCGCCGACATTCCGCGCGCCCGGTATAAGAGTGCAAGCTCGTTCGCATCGACATCGAGCAGCGGCACCGCCTCCCGCGCCCCTTGCCCCGGCGCCGACGCTTCGAGGAGTTCACGCTGCGACCGCACGGATACGTACTCGCCCGCGCCCATTGACAGAGCACCCGAGAGCAGTCCAGCGAGTCCGGTGAGCAAGACGATCTGGTTCGAGGCGCCGCTTCCACTGATACCGAGGATCAGCGCAAGGTTGCTGACCAGGCCGTCGTTGGCGCCGAACACGGCCGCGCGAAAAGTGCCGGAGAGGCGATTTCGCCCGCGTGCCGCGAGCGCCCGCACAACTTCTTCGTGGATGCGTTCGTCCGCGCCCATGGCCTGGGTGGCGTCCACGTCCGTCGGATACGGCGAGCGGGTTTCAGCGCGCTGCGCGAGAGCGAGCACGAATACCGATCCGAACCACCTGGCCAGCATGCCGAGGAGTCTCGTGCGAATGTCGGCACGCACGGGCTTTCCGACCTGCTCGCCGAGCAGAGTACGCCAATGGGATTCGTGCCGTCCCTCCGCTTCGGCGAGAGCAAGCAGGATCTCCTGCTCCTCGCCTGACCGCCGTTTCCCGAGGTCCCGGTAGACCGAGGCCTCGGCGCGTTCGGCCGCGAGATATCGACGCCATCTCCGGATGTCGCGGGGAGTGGGATCAGGTCTGGCACCCGAATCCGTCGGAGAAACCATCATTACGCCTCCGCTCACCGTCAGGCAGAAGCCTACCGAGTTCGCCTTCGGCACTGGGCGAGATCGGGGTCAGCCCTCTACGAGAGACTTGCCGAGCGCATCGACGGGCTCGGAAACCACGACGGGGTCCCGCCCGGACAGGAGGTCGAGGATGGCTTTCGGGCGGGCCAGCGATTCACGCACGGTGTTCCGGGCCATCGTGATCGTGCTGCAGTCACACTCGGCGGCGACGCCGTCCGCGTCGATCCCGACGCCTCGGCACAGCGCCACCGCTCGTGGCACGTGGAAGGCCTGTGTGACAATCAGCGCCTTGGTCACACCGTACGTATGGGCCGCGCGGGTGCAAGTGTCATAAGTGTCGAGGCCGTACGGATCGCCGACGATCCGATCTGGGTCGATCCCCCTTTCGACCAGGTACTTTGTCATAGCCGCGATCTCGTCGCCGGACCTACCCGCCCCGTCCCCCGAGACCAGCGCCGACCCCGCGCGGCCGTCCTGGAGAAGTTGCAGCGCAACATCGAGGCGACCCGTCAGGTACTCCCCGGGTTTACCGTCGCGTACCTGCGTTCCGAGCACGATCACCACGGGGGCAGCGGGCGAGTCGTCGACGTCATAGACGTGACCGGACGCCTCACGCGACGTCCACACCGTCGCGGCCGCCACGACCAGGCCCACGAGCGCGACGAGTCCTGCACCAGCGCCGATCAGCCGGCGGATCGCCCGTCGTTCCATGCCGTCATCCAACCACAGCGTCAGCCAACCACAGCGTCAGCCGACCGAGGCGTACGGCGACCGAGGCGTACGGCGACCGCAGCGCAAGGCGACCGCAGCGCAAGGCGACGGATGCAAACACGTAGTCAGCGAAGCGCACCGAGCGCTGAACGGATCAGGGTATCTCCACGGTTTCGGCGCGCGCGATCTCGTCGAGTGCGCTGCGGACGTATCCCGCCCCTGACAAGCCCGAAGAGCCGGGGTCCTCCGCCGCACTCAGCAGATCGGCGATCACCAGGATCGCAGCCGGGACGGCATGTTCGGGACGGCCCGGGTTCTCCTCGATGTCGGCCACCCCGAGCGCGCCGGTCAGCACCGTGACCAGGGAGTCAACATCCACGGCGGGCAAAAGGGCAGGCGCCGCCCGCGCGCAGCGGGTGAGCACCTCCTGTACGTCCTCACCTGTCAGACCGTCCGGGTGCAGCGTCTCGAGCAGTTCCCGAACCATCACGGCCAGTATCGCGCCGACCTGTTCCGCGGGCAGCGCAGCCAACTCCCCTGTGGCCTCGGTCAGCGCCGCCGCGTCCGAGGAACGGGCGGCAACGATGGCGGCATCGAGAGCTTCGGCGATCTCACGCGCGGTCGAAGGCCAATGAGTGGGCCACATTGGGGATCCTCGATTCTTCGAAATGGAAGCGTCACCACTTTCGCACGTCGGACCCACCGGTCAGCGGCCGCCCAGCCGCTCGAGCAGGCGCAGCGCGTCGAATGGTGCGTCACCCTTCATGTCGTTGTCGAAGTAGACGAAGCAGTCGAGGCCCTGCCCGAACCATCGCTCGTGGTCACTTCAATTGCCGAATATCGGCCCGCCGTGTCCGCGGCGAGTTTGTCGTCGTGCCTCGCAGCGAGCCTGGCGGCCTCGATGGTCGTCCGGGAAAGCTGGTCGAACCGCCTTTGACCGCGAACACGAAGCCATCGGGGGTGTCGTCGCGCCACTTCACATAGGAGGTAGGCCGTTGCAACGAATAGAACGACCCATTGATCTCGATGGACGACAATCATCTCGCGGCGTAAGCCAACTCCTTGCGATGAGCCAGATCCTCCGGGCAGAAGTCGCCGCGCGAATCGTGATACGTCCAGTCGGGGATGCCTATCCGGGCCCCAGCCATCTCGCAAACCTAGCTCCGACAGCTATTGCATGTGACCGCTCCCGGGAGAACCATAGGGAACAGCCCACAATCGAGGAGGCACCGATGCCGAGATACCTCTGGCAGGTCACGTACTCACCCGAAGGCGCGCAGGGATTGCTGGCCGAGGGTGGCACCGCACGGCGCCAGGAAATCACGAGGATGGTCGAAAGCGTCGGGGGCACGGTCGAATCCTGCTACTTCGCGCTCGGTGGCAGGGATTTGTTCGTCATCGGTGACGTACCGGACGAAGTCGCGGCCGCCGCGCTCGGCATCCGCACCGCTGCGTCGGGCGCGGCGAGGTCCGAATCGGTGGTGTTGCTGACTCCAGAACAGGTGGATGAGGCTGTGCGCCGGGACGCCGAGTACCGGGCACCTGGCAAGTGAAGTAGCGGGTGTCGTACTACAGAGGTTGTGCGGCAGCGGGCCGGAGCACAGCCGGTTGACCCGCGAACGTCCACTCGTTACTCGCAACACCGGCCCCGCGATCCCGGAATGAACGAGAACGAAGAGAGGTTGCACCACCTATGAGTAAGACCCTCGCAGACACCCCCCAGCTCGGACAGTTCGGCGTCTGGCACTTCGGCGAATTGTCGCCCGAAGCGGGGAAGGCGATCGAATCGGCCGGGTACGGCACGATCTGGATCGGCGGTTCACCACCGGCAGACCTCGAGGCGGCAGAACAACTGCTCGACGCCACATCGTCCATCACCGTGGCGACGGGCATCGTCAACATCTGGATGGCGCCCGCCGAGGAGATTGCGAAATCGTTCCACCGGCTCGAAACCCGCTATCCGGGACGCTTCCTCCTCGGCGTCGGCGTCGGCCATCCGGAGCAACCCGGACTGAATTACAGCAAGCCGTACTCCGCGTTGGTCGAGTACCTCGACGTCCTCGATGCCGCCGGTGTACCGGCGAGTCGGCGGATTCTTGCAGCGCTCGGGCCGAAGGTTCTCGAACTCTCGGCAGCCCGGTCCACCGGCGCCCACCCGTACCTCACCACTCCCCAACACACCAGGGAAGCGCGCACGCTGTTCGGTCCGGGACCGCTGCTCGCACCGGAGCAGAAGATCGTGCTGGATACCGACGCCGAGCGGGCACGACCCATCGGACGCGCGGCCGTCGACAACCCCTATCTACACCTGCGAAACTACATCCACAACCTCGAACGCCTGGGATTCACTCAGGAGCAGATCACAGGCGGGGGCAGCGATGAGCTGATCGACGCACTAGTCGCTCACGGCGATGCGGAGTACATTGCCGGGCGGCTGCGGGAGCATCTCGATGCGGGCGCCGATCACGTTGCCATTCAGGTACTACCCGCAGGGGAAGATCCCACCCCAGATCTGCGCGAACTTGCCGCCGCGCTAGGAATCTGAGTCCGGACGCTTCGGGTCCGCCGACGCCAACGCCATCATCCGCAACCTTCACGCCGCCACAATCACCGAACTCAACAGCGCGGTGGAGGCCGATCGGCAGGCCCGTTTCAGGAGGAACATCGGGCCGTGCGGAGACAACAAGGATGTCACCACGCCCGAGATGCACTAGTGGCCCGCGTTTGAAGTTGTTGGACGGTTGGCCTTGGCGAGTATCTGGTGGGCGGTTTTGGTCCAGACGAACGGCTGCGCACGAGGGTTCCACCCGTTGATGAACTCGCGGATCTTCTCAATCAAATCACTGACACTGCGGAACGTGCCGCAGTGGATCGCCTGCCGTTCGATGATGCCGAACCATACCTCGACCATGTTCATCCGCGACACGGACGTCGGCGTGAAGTGAACGTGTATTCGCGGATTCGCGGATTCGCGGCCAACCAGTCACGAACCTCGACCTTCTCGTGCGTGGCGTAGTTGTCCATCACCAAGTGCAGCTTCTGATCCGGATAGGCCCTGGCCACACGCTCGAGGAATACCAGAAACTCCTGATGGCGATGCCACGGCCGACAGATGCCGGTGACCTTCCTCGTCGCGCTGTCCAGGGCGGCGAACACGGTGGCGGTGCTGTGCCGGATGCAGTCGTGGGGTCTTCCGTTCGGGAATGCCGATCTGCATCGGCAACGTCGGAGCGTTGCGATCCAACGCCTGAATCTGGGGCTTCTCGTCGACGCAGAGCACGATCGCGTTCTCCGGCGGCTCGAGATACAACCCGACGATGTCGGTGACCTTCGCGACCAATTCCGGGTCGGTCGAAAACTTGAAAGTCTCCACCTCCCAAGGCTGGACCCCGTACTCGCGCCACACCCGAGCAACGGTTCCGTACCCGATCCCGAGGTAATCGGCGAGAAGACGTGAACTCCAATGCATCACGGCGTATTTCTTCGGTGGTGCCAGCGTCGTGGCGATCACCTCATCCCGGTCGAGGGTGCGGGGCCGACCCGAGCGGGCCTCGTCGAACAACCCGCCGAACTGCGGGTTGCCGGGGACCTCGTCACGGAGAAAACGGTCGCGAAGATCATGCGCGGTCTCGGGATCGCCGGTATCAGTCCGCGCACCTTCAAGGTCCGCACCACAGTGGTCGATCCGTTCGGCTCGTTCCCCGACGATCTGGTGCTACGCCGATTCGATCAGGGCCGCCTCGATGCGGTGTGGACTTCCGACATCACCTATCTGACCTGCGGCGAAGGTGACATGTACCTGTGTGCGATCAAGGACGAGCATTCCAAACGAGTCCTCGGATGGGCGATCGCCGATCATATGCGCACCGAACTCGTCACCGATGCGCTCGAGCAGGCCGTCGCGGCCCGTGGCGGTGATGTTTCGGGCACGATCATGCATTCCGATCGCGCCAGTACTTTCCGAAGGGCACCGATCTGTCCAGGTGGTCCGCAGACGACCTCGAAGCCGTCGCCTTGGTGATCAACAATCGGCCTCGCAAGATACTCGGCTGGCGGACTCCGGCTGAGGTCTTCGAGGAACAACTACGCTCGTTGCAACAGCCCGGTGTTGCATCGACAGGTTGAACCCGCCCAGTACACCGCTGAGGTGACGAGGCAGGCATGCGAGCGTCACGGACTGCGCCGGTCGATGGGTGCGACCAGGATCTGCTGGGACAACGCCGGCGCCGAAAGCCTGTGGTCGACGTTCAAACACGAGCACTACTACCGGCACACCTTCGTCTGCAAGTCGGAACTAGTTTCTGCAGTTGACAACTGGATGCACTCTTACAATACTCGTCGTAGGCACTCCGTAATCGGGATGCTCAGTCCCCAGGACTACGAAAAGTCACTGACAGCGACCGCCAGGGCCGCGTGACCACGGTCCACTTTTCGGGGGGAACCTCATGATGCCTGATGCCTGATGGAATCATGTTGTGCAAGAAAACGATGTCCGCCCACATTGATTCTCCCTCAGCTCGCGCTGCTGAATACGATCATCGTCAGCACCAATCCCGCGGCAGTTCGAAGTCGAATTCGAATTCACCTTTTGGCGCGGAACATGATTCACCACACTGCCCCCCGCTAGCGGGTTCTTCGCCGACTCCACCCTCGCCGACATCCGCGCCGACACGTAACCAGTCGACACACTTCCGCCCACGTTAGCGCAACGTAGTCCGCGCAGCAGGAGGCTCCCCGACAGCAAGCGGACAGCCCTGAGCCGGAATGTACTTGGTATTTCAACCATACCGCCTTGTGAAATTAATTGCAGCGGTTGACAAGTGAATGACGTCACATTACTCTCCCGTACACATTCTGCGATCGGAATGCTCAGTCCCATCTCCTACGAACAACCACTGTCTCCGGCCGAGTTAGCCGGCGAACCCTGTCGACGCCCTAGTGCGGATTCTCGAGACTTGTTTTGCCGGAAGCTGGTTCAGCCAAATCATAGAGAAGGTGTCATGCAGGTATCAGTTCGTTCACGAGTTATTGCTGGTGTTGCTGTGGTCGCTGTGGGCGGCGCCGCTGCCGCCGGTGTCATCTCGTACACACCGCCTCCCGCCAGCACCACGGCACCGGAGATACAACTTGCGGGGATCGCCGACTTGTTGTTCCCCGGCGTTGGCCAGGCCGCCGTCGACGCTGCCACCCGGGCCAACGAGACCGGCGACCCCACAGGGGCCTTCGTCGGGCAGTTACCCAACCTGCTCAGCCCGGCACTCTCGATTACCAGCTACTTCCTCCCATGGGATCCGATTGCCCTCTATGGAGCCTTCACTGCAATCGAACAGTTGCTGAATGCCGGCCTTCTCCCGGACAACGTTACTCACCCGGACAACGGAACTCAGACCGTCGACTCCGAGGAACTTGCCGCCGCGGTGAGTACCGTAAAGAGCAATCTCCGCAGTGTCGGCATCGACGACATCAACAACGTCAACCCTAGTACCGTGCGCACCATACAAGCCGTCATCGACGGTGTCGGCGTCGACTTCAACGTACAGTCTGCTATCGACACCGTACGGGCTGCACAAGCTGTCCTCGACTCTCAAAATGCCGACAGTGACACCACCGACAGCGACGCCACCGACAGCGACACCACCGACACCAGGTCCGCCGGCAGTGCCGGCGTGGTTCACCGCACTCCTGGAGTTGTGGACAGCGGAAATGACGCCGCGGTGCAACCCGCATCCGACAGCGGGGCCACCGACAGTGCCGAGGCGGCCACAGGCGGAGGCGCGGTCACGGGCTGAGCTTACTTTCCTGGAGTGCTGTCACCGACAACACTGCAGCACAGTTCAACTCGGGCGTCGGTAACTCGAGGAGTGCAGTGAACCGCGCCGCCGAAACCATCTGGAACCCACCAATACGTACCGCTCCGAGAGCGCGCGGGGAAGCTTGGGAGTAGTCGGCGTGTGGCGGGTGCGGAATGGGCGAACTCCGGTTCCCCGAGTCCGGTCGCTGCCGTGCCGTCCGACGTGCAGATCGGACAGTCGGTGCCACTGACGGCGACCGTGACCGGTGGCGCCGGCGACAACGTCGAGTTCCACGACGGCGCCAACAGGATCGGGGCGGCTCAGTTGAATGGTAGTCGTGTGGCGGTATTCGACTGGACACCGGACACGGCGGGTGCGCACACCCTGTCCGTGAAATACGTCGAGAACATGTCGGCCAAGGGCTCGGAGTCGACGGTGCAGCTCGTCCAGATCTCCCCGGATCCCGATGGTGGCACCGTGCAATTCAGAGACGGCGCAACCGACTCGGGTGCTGCGGTACCGGTGAGCGCGGACGGTAAGGCGAGTATCACCCACACCTTCGATTCCGAAGGCACCCACGACTTCACCGCCGTCTACAGCGGAGCACAAGGGTCGGGTGGCACGGGGTCGGCCGGCAACATTTCGGATCCTGACCCAGCTCCACCACTTGCCCCATGCGGGTGTGCGGATTCCGGTCCGATTCGGAAGTCACCTTTTCATGTATTGGTTCGCCACCCACGAATCATGCTTCGTGATCGAGAGGAAATCGATGTCCAACAAGAATATTCGTCGCGTGATCAGCGTCGTCAGTGCCATGTCGGTGGCCGCAGCGTTCGCGGTGACGGTCGGTTCCGGGGTCGCGGGTGCAGCTTCCGGATCGGTGACGTGGACTGCCGGCCACGCCAAGTTCACCCGGACGATCAGCAATGTGAACCCCAGCGAGGGAGACATCATCACCTCGAAGACGAAGTTCGAACGGACCTTCGGTGGCACGGTGGAGTACATCTACAAGGTCAAGGACGTGCACCCGGAGTGTTGGACGCTTCAGTCGGCGCAGGAGGGCGGGGGCCAGCTTGCTATCGACATAGACGGCCCGACTGTCGCGCAGGTCAAGGCCAACCCCGCGACGGACTGGCCGGTGTTCCCAAACATCAACCCGAAGTCGCGCACGTTCACTTTCCAGTACCAGGTCGGCAGGGACTGTGCCCGCAATGTTCCGCTGATGACGACGATGAACTACGAGCATGCGCTCGCCTCTAGCAACTACAAGGACAAGGGCCCGGCCGTCACGGTCAAGCTCAGTACCTCCTCCAGCAGGCTCGTGTACGACTCCGATGTGAAGGTCGGGCAAACAGTGCCGCTGACGGCGATCGTGTACGCGGGCTTTGCACATGGAGACAAGGGCAGCACTGTCGAGCTCTACGACGGCACCACCAAGCTCGCGGCGGCTCAGCTGGACGCTTACGGTATGACGGTATTCGACTGGACACCGGACACGGCGGGTGAGCACGCCCTGTCCGTCAAATACGAGGGAAACGAGCGGGACATGGGCTCGCAGACCGTGCAGACCGTGCAGGTCCGGGACGCCGAGACCACCACAACGCTTACAGCGACGGCGGAGGCCGGCACCGAGGTGACCTTCGAGGCACAGGTCTCCCCGGCCCCCGATGGTGGCACCATGCAATTCAAAGACGGCGCAACCGACTTGGGTGCGGCAGTACCGGTGAACACGGAAGGTAAGGCGAGCATCACCCACACCTTCGATTCCGAAGGCACCCGCGATATCACCGCCGTCTACAGCGGATCACAGAACTATTCGGGCTCGACCTCTCAAGCCGGCACGGTCACCGTCACCCGCGGTGGCGGCGGCACCGAAGAACCCGGGCCCACGGGATCGGCCGCCCTATAGACGTGTGCGGAGTCCGGTCCGATCCGGAAGCCGTCCGGTCGAATAATGGTTCGCCACCCACAAAGCACGCTTCGCCATCGAGAGGAAATTCCAGTCTGACAGGATCATTCGTCGCATGGTCAGCGGCGTCAGTGCCATGGCGGTGGCCGCCGGGTTCGCGGTGACGGTCGGTTCCGGCGTCGCCGGTGCGGGCTCCCCCCCTCCCCCCACCGTGACGTGGACCGATATGCGTAGCAACTTCACCCGGACGATCAGCAACGTGAACCCCCGCCCGGGAGACGCCATCACCTCGACGACGAAGTTCACCCGGACCGGTATTCCAGTGGAGTACATCTACGAGGTCAAGGACGTGCACCCGGCCTGTCTGACTTTCGTGTCGGCGAAGGTGGGCGGGAAGTCCTATGGTCTCGACAGCAAGGGTGATGATTGGGCGAAGGTCAAGGGCAACGCCATCAAATGGCCGGTGTACCCGTACATCAGCCCGAAGTCGCGCACGTTCGAGTTCTCGTACAAAGTAGGCACGCACTGTGACCTCAATGTTCCGCTGATGACGTCGATGAGCTACAAGGGCCCGGTCGGCAGCGGCACGTACAAGAACAAGGGCCCGGTCGTCACGGTCGGGTTGGACACCTCCACCACCGCCATCGTTGCCGTTCCGTCCGACGTGCAGGTCGGGCAGTCGGTGCCACTGACGGCGACCGTGACCGGTGGCGCCGCCGGCGACAACGTCGAGTTCCACGACGGCGCCACCAAGATCGGGGCGGCTCAGTTGAATGGCAGTCGTGTAGCAACATTCGACTGGACACCGGACACGGCGGGTGCGCACACCCTGTCCGCGAAGTACGTGGGGAACGCTCAGACCAGAGGCTCGCAGTCGAGCGTGACCGTGCAGGTCTCGGACGTCGTAACCACCACAACGCTCACCGGCCCGGCGACCGCGGTGACAGGCACCGAGGTGACCTTCGAGGCGCAGGTCTCCCCGACCCCCGATGGCGGCACCATGCAATTCAAAGACGGCGCAACCGACTTGGGTGCGGCAGTACCGGTGAACACGGAAGGTAAGGCGAGCATCACCCACACCTTCGATTCCGAAGGCACCTACGACATCACCGCCGTCTACAGCGGAACACAGAACTATTCGGGCTCGACCTCTCAAGCCGGCACGGTCACCGTCACCGACGAGGGCGGCGGCACCGAAGAACCCGGGACCACGGGATCGGTGGGCAACATCTTCGGATCCTGACCTAGTCAGGATGTCATCCGGATCGAGAGGTATTGCGCGAGTTGAGTTCCCGGTGAGTATCGCCACGAGATCCGAGTCGAATGCGGGCGGGCGAACCCCCAGCCCCTTCCCTAAGGAGACTGATCGGGAAAGGGAGGTCCGCAGCGCCTCCTGGATCACCTTCAATGGACATCTGTTTCATAGCGGTCCCCTGGCAGTTGGCGCGTCATTGGGAGGACGCCGGCCCCCTGGGCAGTCGAGTACCTTGTCGTCCACCCGAGTCCTCGAGTGTGAACATCGCCCGATACTCCGCCATCGACCGCGAACTGATCAGGTATTCACCGATCGAATGACTACCAGGCCGTCCGTCCATGGGCACCCTCAATCGCGTGTCAGTGGATACCTGGTGAGCCTGCGGATTCCCGACTGGAAACTGACCAAGGTGTTGTCCAGGTCGACATACAGGATCTTGTTTGCCATGCCGGGCACCTTTCATACTGCGGGCTGACCGAGTTGCACCTCTTGTGTACACGTCGCACCGGGTGACCGGGGTGCGACCGGTAGAAGGTCCGCGGATCGGCCGGAGATCAGACGCAGAGGAAGCGGCCGGGTTGAAAAGCCACTCACCGGCGTGCTTGGACGCAATGCCCTCACCGATCTCCTGCAGTTTCCTCTCCTCACCCGACCGGTAGACCTTAGCCATCACCATTCCGCTGAACGGCATCCCTCTCTGCAGCGTGAACCGGGCCGGTTCGATCTGCGCCGTGGTGTCCACCAGTCGACCGAACGCATTCTTGACCTGCTCGAACGTGTGCCCGCGGTGGACGTCACGACGAACACGATGGCCGAGATGTTCGGCGAAATCTGTGTGAGGTTCGCGGAAATCACCTCGTCGCCGCCCACGCCCGCCCCGGTGAGGTTGTCGCCCTCGTGGCGGACCGACCCGTCCTTCGACGTGAGTTCGCGGTAGTAGACGATGTCGACCAGATTGGTGTCCGCAAACAGGACCGCCGACGCATCCGGACTTGTGTCAACGCGACGCCATCGTCCTCTCGGAGTGCGACCTATTGACCCTTGACGAGACTGACCTGGCGCGTATTGGTGAGGCTGATCTCGGCGGGCGCGGTTGGCCCGGGAGGGAGACCCTGGGGCGCGGGTGCGTCACGTTCAGGAACGAGTTGCACACCGGGACCGCTCGGCCGGTTGAAGAAGACGAAGTCTGCGTCCGAACGCACCTTCCCCGATTCGGTCACGAGCAACGCGGACAGGTATGCGGGGGCCGTCGGGTCGAGAGAGACGATGACGTCGTCGACGCTCAGTGGGCCGTTCTGGCCCTTGGCAAGCGGAGTGGACACTGCGTTGATTCCTTCAGGTGGAGCGTCGGGTTCACCTCGGCTGCTTGGGTTTGCGTGCAACCTACAAAGGGGAAGCGGTCGTCGTCTCGGCACCGTCCTCGACGCGGTCCGAGAACCATCGCAGAATCTCCTCGCCGGCGGCGATGCCGCTGCTGCCGGTGATGGCCAGGCCGGGATGTTGCCAGTCGAGTGTTTCGAGTTCGCCGTGTCGAGGGCGGATCGCGGCGTCGGCGGCGCAGAGCATGGCGGCGTCGAGTACACCGTCGCCCGCCGCCAAGACGGGAGCCCCTGGTGTGAGCACCCCTTCGTCGACGAGACGCGAGTGAACCTCCGCAACCGCACGACTCTTGCACACCGCCTGTGGCATCGTGTAAATCTTGCGGCCTTGCCTGGACACCCCCCACCCCCGATCCGCGCACCAGCCGTTCCAGTGCTCGACGAACCCCGCAGGCATCGAGTCGAGGTCCACGACCAGGTACGAAAACAGCCCGTCAGCGACTCGGGACGAGCGAACCCAACTGTCGTCGATCCGGCGGCCCAACTCGTCGACGATCTCCGACAGGGAGGCGCCGCCGCGGGCCATCGCGATGTCGACATCGGTCCGCCACCCCTCGTCGGGCACACCGTCGACGAGGATGTTCCCCCCGTTTGTCGTGATCGCATACCGCCACGGCCCCCCCGGCAGATCGATCCGCTGAAACTGCGCGACGGTGCGAGTGGTGGTGGGGACGACCACGGCGGTGTCGGTGAGCCGCCACAGCATGGTCTCGGCGGCCGACGTGACGTAGGACAGCGGCTTGCCGTCGTACACCTCGACACAGAGCAGATCGTCTTCTACGGACCTACCGACCATATCGCTCTCGGTCACGGCCAATTCCATGGCACCGCGCGAGTAGATCATGGTCCGGTCGAGGTCGGTCGCGATCAGCGCGGTCATGCCAGATCCTTGATCAGGCCCATGCACGAATACGCCAGGGAAGGAATCTCTTCGACAGGTACCGAGCGGGCAGCGGCGAGCAACCGGATATGTGCGTGCTCGGGAGCGTCGAGATCGCGGACCAGTATCCGCCACGGCACCCTGCGCAGGAGCACCCTGGTGGTCTCGCCGACTCCTGGCTTGACGAAGTTCACGCTCGAAATACCGTACTGCTCCCGGACCGCATCAACGGACTTCCAACCATCCCAGGTCGGGGTTCGATCGGCGCACAGCAATTCCTCGACGTCGCCGGGAACATGCTCGCGCACATCAGAAAACGCGGCAGTGACCGAGTCGAGGAGATGATTGGACACGTCCTCGCCCGCGAGGTGCGCATAGAACTTGGCGCCGTGGAAGTCGCCGGGGCCGATCAACGTGTCGTTGAGGACGGTGCGCGATACTAGCCCGGAAACAGTCGAGTTCAGGCACGCCGAGGCGATCAGGAAGTCGTCGCGGGTACCGAATGTGCGGGCGCAGTGCCCGGGATCGGCTAGGACTGCCAGATCGTCGTTGAACTCCGCACCACCAGCATCATGATGAGCGGTGAGCGCCTGCGACAACTCGCGTGCAATGGCACCCTTGCCCGTCCATCCGTCGACGAAGACAACGTTTTTCGAATCATGTTGTCGAGAAAGGTAATCGAGAGCAATAGCGTCGATCCCCCGGTCCCGGACGATCGAAACGGCATAGTGCGGCAGGGTCAACCCGTGCACCTCGCGCGCCCACCGGCGCATCAACACACCCACAGGGGTGCCCGCGCGGGCCAGTGAAACCAGCGTGACGTCACTTCCTCGCTCGGTCAGCACGAGGTCGGTGACCGCCCCCACCGCGCGTGCCAATCGGATCGAACTGTCCTGCAGCACCTTTTCGAACAGTTCGCGGTACTCGGTATCGGGTTGGTACTCGATGGGCAGCGTTTCCGCATAGTGGGCGTCGCCGGCCTGGATGCGTCGCTCCCGTTCGGTGACGTCGGCTTCGAGATCCACGTGCGACAGATCCTTCAGGAGCCACCCCACCTCGTCGGCGGCGTAGGAGCCGAAGTCCGGCCCGGTCAGCGGCGCCGTCACGCCGACGCTCCCACGCGCGCGGCCCGCAGCGACCGCGGGTCGGCGCCCGAGACGACGGCGAGGAGCACGTCCGTTCCCGACGCGCTGAGAACGTCGAGCAGGCCGCCGCGCGCAGTGAGTCGGTCGGTGTCTGCAGCCGTGTCGATCACCACGACCACGACGGGGTCCTCGTCCGACCACTGCGCGTTGTAGACGAAACGTGGCTGGTCTTCGCCATTCTCCGGTGCGGTGAAGCGGAATCCTCGACGTAGCGGGTACCCCGCCTGGTCCAGCACGTAGGCCGGTGACCGCGTCGTCGTCTGGAATCGAACACGGTACCCGGACGTCGACATAACTTCCGCGATCCGCAGCGGAAGGTACATCAACTCTTCGGATCCGACGACGATCACCGGGCGACGCGGGTCGAGACGTTCGCCGAGCGTCGCGGCCGCCGATCCGATCGCCGCATCGAACTCCTCGGTGTCTTCCCGCAGGAATCCGTGGCGCCCACCCTCCGGGACCGCTGCAGGCCAGTTGATATCGGCACGTTCGACAGTTCCGGTCCGTGCCCCGACCACGTTAAACACCGAATCAGGAAGGGCATCGACGGACTCGACGAGTCCATCCGGAAGGACGGTGTACCCCTCCGCCAGGCTCACGCTGTCGATCTGAACACCGAGTTCGGCAGCCACGTCGTCGACGGCGTCCCGATGATCCTGCGCGCGCATGTCGACGAGCGAGGCGATGACGTAGCGCCTGCGCGGGCTGTGCTCGTGCAGCGCGCGTATCGCGTCGACGGCGGTGGCGCCGGTGGAGATCTCGTCGTCCACCAGCACGAGAGGATGGTCGTTGGCGAACAACTCTGCGGACGTCGGCTGCAATTGATGGCTGGTGGCGTGCGAGTGTCCTTCCTCGAACCCGGCGAACGTCCCGATCTCGGGAACGTCCCGGCGCGTGGAGTGCAGGTAGCACCGGGCGTTCAGCCTGGCTGCGACGCAATGACCCAGGCCGGTTGCGGTTTCGGCGAATCCGAGTACCACCGGATCTGCTTCCGGACCGAGGACGGCCGCCACCTGATCGCCGAGGCGGTCGCCTGCGGCGATCACGACACTCGGATCGGTGGGCACGTGCTTGCCGAGGACGGTCGAGACGAGCAGATGCGCTCGGCGCAGGTTGCGCCGCAGTCCCGGCATGACGAGGTCGGGAATGGTCATCCCCGTGTTCGAACTGACATGGGTGAACATCAATCCCAGCTGTTCTGTAGCCCAGGGAACTTCGCATACTTCGGTGGGCGAGCTCATCGGATGGCCAATGCGGTCAACAGGTCCACGAACGCAACTCCCTCGTTTGTCACGCCGAACACTTTCGCCCGGACAAGTGTTCTTTCGGCCCAACTGCGGTGCGGGCGCATTTCATTCATCTTGTTGCGATACCCTGACGCCTGGACGCCACCGACACTCTCGCCGCCGAGGATGTCGAGAGCATCGTGGTACTCCTCGTGGGTGACCGCAGACAGAGCGTGGACGGCGGCGACGTGCGTCGGATGGATGACCGTCTTGCCCTGGATACCGTTGGCGCGGTCGAGGGTGATCTCACGCAATAGCCCGTCCATGTCCCTGCTCACCAGCTGCTGACGGAAGCGCACCTCGTCGTGTTCCTCGAACGGCGTGGCGCGAAGAGTAGGCCGGAACATCCGCTCGTGGTCGGCGAAATATTCCCACACCGGTCCGGTGATCACGTGTCCGGTGTCGTCGGCGCGGCCAAGAAAATTTACGATCGCGGCGATTGCGTCCGCGACCACCCTGACGTCATAGATCGTCAGATCGCGGTCGCGCCGGATACCGAACGCACCGCACATATCGGTGGCTCCAATGCGCACGGCGAGGATGCGGGCACGGTGCTCGTCGAGCAATGCGGCGATCTTCGCGAGTTCTTCGTCTCGGGTCTCCCGGTGCACTACCTCTGACGACTCGAGCACCGGCATCGCATACAGGCGCTTGCCGAGTCGCCCAGACGCCGCGGCCAACTCGTCGAGGAACGCGCCTCCGGTGGCGCTGCCGAACTTGGGAATCACGAACCCTGACAGCACCTGCGCGCCGGTGGTCAGGAGGCTGGAGATGCGGCGAATATCTTCTGCGGCCCGAACTCGCACAAAAAGTTGCATCCGCGCACCACCAAGTAACGCGATCCGGTCGAGGGCATCGACTGCATTGAGTAGCGCCGCTTCCACGTGGTGGTCGGCGACGGCATCCTCGAGATCCAGAACCATCGAGCAAACCCCGTCGCCGGACCTGCGGAGGATGGTCTCCGCCAGGTCGGGCCTCGTCGCGGGCACGTACAGCGTGGCTCCCAACGCGACGGCCAGCACCGCCCGATCCTCATCCGGACCGAGAGCCTGCGGCGGGCGCAGGAACAGTCGTCCGTGGGTTTCGGGATCGAGGTGGTGAAAATGACGTACCGGTACCGCCACTCCAACACCGGACGACGTGATCTCTTCGCTAACGCTCATCGTCCCCCGTGCCATGGTTGTACTGATTGTTTCTCCCGGGACACGCAGAGTAGGCGCGCGAGTGGCGTTCTGCACATTATGGGCACCGGCGATGCTCCAGCGGTTGTCCATCCAGAGAAACACTGCGACCATCATTCACTATCGTGATGCTGCACGACGAACTCGGAGCTTCGGCAGTTGTCGAGGGTTCACTCACCTCATCCCGAAAGGACCCCCGAATGGGCGTCAGCTTGACCAAAGGCGGCAATGTCTCTCTCACGAAGGAGGCGCCGAACCTGACTGCGGTAGCGGTTGGACTCGGATGGGATGCCCGATCGACCACCGGCGCCGGCTTCGACCTCGATGCGAGCGCCATCGGCACGGGCGCCGACAAGAAGGTTGTGTCGGACCAGCACTTCGTGTTCTTCAACAACCTCCGTTCGCCCGACGGTTCGATCGAACACGCCGGCGACAACACCACCGGCGAAGGTGAGGGCGACGACGAGGTGATCAACGTCAACCTGGCGACTGTCCCCGCCGACATCGAGAGCATCGTGTTCCCCGTCTCGATCTACGACGCGGAGACGCGTGCGCAGTCTTTCGGACAGGTGCGCAACGCCTACATCCGCGTCGTCGACAAGGCGAACGGAACCGAACTCGCCCGCTACGACCTATCCGAGGACGCCTCGACCGAGACGGCGATGGTCTTCGGCGAGCTGTACCGCAGCGGCGCGGACTGGAAGTTCCGCGCGATCGGCCAGGGCTATGCATCCGGGCTGAGCGGCATCGCCCGCGACTACGGCGTCAATATCTGACAGTCTTTTCGTTCTCGAACCCGGGAGGGTTTCACGATTCCGTCGTGAAACCCTCCCGGGCATCTGCACACCAGCGGTAGCCACCCGGCTTTGCCCATCAGAGAAAGGCCACGCTTCGTGGTTCTGCGAATATTCGGTCTCTCCTTCGCCGTGACGGCGATCGCGCTGATCGTCGCCGCGCTGTACGGCGGCCCACAGGCTGTTCTACTCGTGGTGATCCTGTCGATTCTCGAGATCTCGCTGTCATTCGACAACGCCGTGATCAACGCCACCGTCCTCCAGCGGATGAGTGAATTCTGGCAGAAGATCTTCCTCACCATCGGCATCGTCATCGCCGTGTTCGGCATGCGCCTGGTCTTCCCCCTCGTCATCGTCTGGCTGGCCTCCGGCCTAGGCCCCGTCGCCGCCATCGACCTGGCCCTCAACCCGCCCGCCGACGGCGCCGCATACTTCCCCGACGGCAGCGCCAGCTACGAGACCCTGCTCACGGATGCGCACCCACAGATCGCGGCGTTCGGTGGAATGTTCCTACTGATGCTGTTCCTCGGCTTCATCCTCGAGGAGCGCGAGATCACCTGGCTGTCCTGGCTCGAGCGTCCACTCGCCCGCGTCGGCAAGCTCGATCAACTTTCCGTCATCGTCGCCGGCGGGCTGCTGCTGCTCACCGCCACACTCATCGCGCCCGGGGACAAAGTCTCGACCGTGATGACCGCCGGCGTGCTCGGCATGATCTCCTACATCGCCGTCAACGGATTGGGTGAACTGTTCAACACCCCCGAGGAAGACGAAAACGGCGAGGTGACAGAGGTAGCCCACAGCGGTCCCAGCCAGTTGGCCAAGGCCACTGGCAAGGCCGGGTTCTTCCTATTCCTCTACCTCGAGGTCCTCGACGCGTCCTTCTCCTTCGACGGTGTGATCGGCGCGTTCGCGATCACCTCCGACCCGATCATCATCGCCCTCGGCCTCGGCTTCGTCGGCGCAATGTTCGTCCGCTCGATCACTGTGTTCCTGGTGCGCAAGGGCACCCTGTCGGACTACGTATACCTCGAGCACGGTGCCCACTGGGCCATCGGCGCACTGGCGGTGATCCTGCTCGTCTCCATCGGCTACCACGTCAACGAGAATGTCACCGGACTCGTCGGCGTCGCCCTCATCGGCGCCGCCTTCATCTCCAGCGTCATGCGCAACCGTAAGGCTGCCGCGATCGGTGGCACTGACGATGCTGCGGACGTGGACGAGCAGAAGCCGGTCTCCGTCGGCTGAGTTCCAGCTCTTACTCACAACCCAGCGGCAGTGCTCGTGACTCGGTCAGAAGCACTGCCGCTGGACGCTGTGGCTAACGCACGGTCAGGCGGAACAGGCCAACTCAGGGCATCCGCGCAGTGCCGTATATGTGCGTCGCACGGACCCGGAGAACCTGCCGACGATCGGAGATCATCACGCGACGGAACTCGTCCCAATCGTCGTGCTCGCTTCCCGAGACGAGCCGGAACACCTCGACGAGTTCGTCCGCCGCCGCGTCGTGAGGATCGGCCGTGACCGCGCTCAGTTCCGCATCGCCTTCCACCACCGCGTAACTCCAGAAGTCGGGGGTGCTGACGTGCAACGACACCCTGGGGTCGCGTGCGGCGTTACGGGTCTTCGCCCGATCTGCCGTCACCGACACCCGCGCCGTGCGCGTGTCAGGATCCCAGGTATAAGCCACGTTCGACAACTGCGGCCGTCCGTCACGTTTGATTGTGGCCAGGACCGCACGAGTGTGGGAGGCTACGAAATCGAGCAACGGACGCTGCGCTTCGTTCACATCGAGGCTCATAACCCAACCCAACCACATGCGCCGAACTGGTGCCCTCGTTCTGGTGCGTGCCACGCTTCGCCAAATGCGACGCTCCCGTGTAGCTATCCGGTGACAGCCAGTGCGTCGATCTCGACGAGCATGTCCTCGTGGGGAAGTCCAACGAACACGGTGGTCCGGGACGGCAGTTGACCGCTCGGCACATTCTCCGCTATGAACTGGTCGTAAACGTCGTTCATCGCAGCGAAGTCGTCTCGCGTGGTGAGATAGACGCGGAACATCAACACGTCCCCCACGGTCGCGCCACCGGCCTCGAGGATCGCTTTCACGTTCGCGAGGGTGCGACGGGTCTGCCCACGGACGTCGCCTTGGGCGACGTACTTGTTGGTGGCTGGGTCCATCGCGCCTTGCCCCGACACCTGGAGCATCTCGCCCTTCTTGATGCCCTGGCTGAACGTGTACGCCGAAGCGGGCGCATCTTCGGTGCGGACAACGGTGGTGTCGGACATATCGATTCTCCTGATTGAGGTTGGTTTACAACCTGATTCGCCGATCACCCGAATCTGGCCTTGCGGTTCGAGTTCGACCGTCCCTTCGCCCACGATCGCGACAAAGCGCCCATCGGAAGTGACAGTTGTTGCCGACCATCCCGATTCGCAAAAGTGACTCGAAAAAGTGAAGCCCTGCACATACCGGTTGGTATCGGTGGCACCGCATCGGACCGTTGACGATGACCCATACCGATGCTAAACAGGAGTGGGCCTGAGTGTAATCCTCGTTGCATATAACGCAACTCATCATTCAAGACAGTATTCAGCGCGCCCTTTAGAGCCGCGCGAGCACGAGACGGGATCCAGCATGACGATCAGCGAGCAGCACGCACTGGACCCCGGAGCCTTGGCTGAACTCGACGATATGCGCTTGTCCGAAATGGACAAAGCACTCCCTTCCGCGGCGAAGGGACTGACCAAGACGGAGTTTCTCCGAACGCAGCCAAGACTGTCCGCCTTCAACACGCCGGTCATGGTCCTCGACGAGACAGCCATCGCCGACAACCTCGACACGATGGCGGCGTGGTGCACCGGGCACGGCGTCGAGTTGGCGCCGCACGGCAAGACGACGATGTCTCCGGCGCTGTGGGATCGGCAGATCCGCAGCGGCGCGTGGGGGATCACGCTCGCGAATTTTGGTCAACTTCGAGTCGCAGTGCACTTCGGAGTTCACCGATTGCAGATTGCAAACTCCTTCATCGATCCGACCGCGTTGCGGTGGCTCGCCGCGCAGATGGAGGTAAACCCGGAACTTGAAGTACTGACGTGGGCCGATTCCCCGCAGACGGTCGAGGCGATGGCGGCGGGGCTCGAGGGCGCCGCGGTGGTCCGCCCCATTCCCGTGCTCGTCGAGTTCGGCGCACAGGGCGGCCGCGGCGGCGTACGAACCCTGGCCGAGGGCCTCGAGGTAGCCGAACGGATCAGATCTGTCCCTGCACTGCGACTGACCGGGGTTGCCGGTTACGAAGGGGCACTCGCGCACGATCCGTCCGCAGAGTCCCTCGCCCGGGTACGGGCCTACCTGCTGTCGATGGCCGAATTGCATCGGCGGTTCGAATCCGAGGGCCACTACCCCGCGGATGAAGACGTCTACGTGACGGTGGGCGGCAGCTGCTACTTCGACGTAGTTACCGAGGTCCTCGCCGAACTATGCTGCGGCAGAACGAAAGTAGTGCTCCGCTCCGGTTCGTACATCATTCACGACGACGGCTTCTACAGTGGGATCACGCCCTTCGCGCGCCAGCAAGCACCGGCGCGCCATCTCACGTCCGCGATGCACGCCTGGGCTCGCGTGGTGTCGCGGCCCGAACCCTCTCTCGCCATCCTCGACGCCGGCAAGCGAGACATCCCGTTCGATGAGAGACTCCCGACGGCCCAGGCGGTCGCCGACCGACTCGGAGCAGCACCTCGCCCCCTCGCCGGCGCTGAGGCCATCGAGATCAACGATCAACACGCCTTCCTCCGACTCGATCCCTCCCGCCCTGAACATGATCTGCGTGTCGGGAACGTCGTGTGTCTGGGTCTCTCACGCCCGTCCACGGCGTTCGACAAGTGGCGTTGGATTCCGGTCCTCGGCGATAATTCCGACGATCCGGTCGTGATCGACCTGATCCACACCTTCTTCTGACCCGGGCAGCTTCCTCCGACCCGGGCCAGGGACACGGGAACGGGCACGAGGGAGAGAGCATGGAACCTCAGGAAGTCGATTTCGCGCACACGGACGGCGCGGCGCGGAGACGGCGGGAGAAAGCGATCGGCCTGGCGAAATATGTCTGGGACCGGGGGATCAGTGGGAAGGAACTTCTCGCACTCACCGACGGCACGCGGCGAAAACTTGCCCGTGCGGCAGGATCTAACCCGCCGAGCACCATAGAGACCTGGAACATCGTTGCCGAAATGCTCGAGCAGAAGTCGACGTGGGCGCAGCGACACTCCGAGCATCCCGCCGCGACTCCCGCTCACCTCGACGAGAAGATCATGTGGGTGAAGCCACCCGTCCAACCCTGGGGCTGACTACCGATCACCGGGCCGGTCGGATTTCAAGGATGCGGTCGTCTGTCTCCGCGGGCGTACCGCGACCGTCACGATTGCTCGTGGAAAACCACAGCGCGCCGTCCGGGGTCGCGACGGCGGTGCGGAGCCGACCGTACTCGCCTTCGAAAAGGGACTGCGGTTCGCCGAGCGAGCCGTCGGCGCCCACCGGGATCTGCCAGAGTCGTTCGCCGCGCAGCGCGGCCACCCAGAGTGAACCGTCGACGAATGCCACTCCGGACGGTGACGCTTCACTGGTCGGCCACTGAATCGCCGGGTCGGTGAAGCCGTCGATTCCGGCGATGCCCTCGGCGTAAGGCCAGCCGTAGTTGTTCCCGGGTTCGATCAGGTTGATCTCGTCCCAGGTATTCGCCCCGAACTCGGTAGCCCACAGACGACCGGCGTCGTCCCAGGCCAGACCCTGTACGTTGCGGTGTCCCAGCGACCACACCGGGGATCCCGGGAAGGGGTTGTCTGCGGGGATCGACCCATCGGCATTGATGCGCAAGATCTTGCCGCCGAGCGAGGAGAGATCCTGCGCGAGGGGCTTGTCACCGGCCTCGCCGGTCGCGGCATACAGCGCGCCGTCGGGGCCGAACACAATCCTGCCGCCGTCGTGGATCGCCGCCGCGGGGATGCCGGTCAGGATCGGGTCCGGCGCTCCGAGTCCGGTCTCGTCGAACCGGAGCGCCACCACCCGGTTGTCGTCGGCCGTGGTGAGGTAGGCGTAGATCGTCTGGTCGGTGACGTAGGTGGGCGAGACCGCGAGGCCGAGCAATCCCGATTCGCCCCGCGCCACTACGCCGGGAACGTCGCCGATATCGGAGACTTCCCCGTTTGCCTGCAGCCTGCGGATCTTGCCGCTGTCACGCTCGGCGATCAACGCCGTCCCATCAGGCAGAAATGCGATCCCCCACGGCACTTCGAGGTCTTCCGCGATCACGGTGGGGTCCGCGGCACTCGACGCGGCCACTGCCGCGGTCGTCGACGAGGCCAGTGAGCTACCTTCCGACTGGCACCCCGCACATCCGACTGCCACGAGCACAGCCGTGACCGCCAAGAATCGCTGTCCCATGAGAGGTCCTCCCGTCGCGTAGCTGCCCTCGCCATCATGGTCCCCCACGTGCTGCTCCTACGCGAAGGCTCGCCGAGGCGAGACAGGGCCGTTTCGTCCACCTTGAGCGCACCAATTTCACCGAACTGTGGGTTCCGCAATCCACCGAGGCCTGCACAGACTCTCTTAGGATGCGCAACGAACGTCCGACTTGACGTTGCGCCGAAAGGAGTGAGCAATGTCAGGTACCACAGATCCACAACTTCAGCACACACTGAAAAAGCGCCACCTCTCGATGATCGCCATCGCGGGGGTGATCGGAGCCGGCCTTTTCGTCGGATCTGGAGCCGCGATTCGTGAGACCGGCCCCGGTGTGGTGTTCGCCTACGCGCTTGCCGGCCTCGTGGTCATCCTGGTCATGCGGATGCTCGGTGAGATGTCGACCGCGAACCCCGACACCGGTTCGTTCTCGGCCTATGCCGACCGGTCGATCGGACCGTGGGCCGGCTTCAGCATCGGCTGGCTCTACGCGTGGTTCTGGATCCTTGTACTCGGCATCGAGGCGACGGCGGGCGCGCTCATCATGAACCGCTGGATCCCGGAGGTCCCGCAGTGGAGTTGGGCACTGATCATGATGATCGCGCTCACCCTGACGAATATCGCTTCGGTGAAGTCCTTCGGCGAATTCGAGTTCTGGTTCGCGTTGATCAAGGTCGTGGCCATCTCCATCTTCATCGTGCTCGGCATTCTCGCGATCTTCGGCTTTCTGCCCGGCGTCGAAGCCCCCGGCCTCACCAACCTCACCGGTCACGGCGGGCTGTTCCCCAACGGGGCCGGAGCGGTATTTGCCGCGATTCTGGTGGTCGTGTTCTCCTTCTTCGGCGCCGAGATCGCTACGATCGCTGCGGGCGAATCCGAGAACCCGGCAGCGGCGGTGCGTAGCGCAGTGCGCTCGGTAGTGTGGCGCATCCTCATCTTCTACATCGGTTCGATCGCGATCGTCGTGACGCTGATCCCGTGGAACGACGCGTCGGTCGCACTCAGCCCGTACGTCGCCGTCATGGACTCCTTCGGCATTCCGGCAGCCGGCAACATCATGGACGTCGTCGTCCTCACCTCGGTGCTGTCCTGCTTGAATGCCGGCCTGTATACCGCGAGTCGCATGATCTTCTCGCTCTCGCGCCGCGGCGACGCCCCCTCTGTATTCATGAAGATCAGCGGCTCCGGCGTTCCGCGCGCAGCTATCCTCGTCTCCACGGTCGTCGGATTCCTGACCGTCGTCCTCAACTATCTGTACCCGGACACCGTGTTCCTTTTCCTCGTCAACTCCTCGGGGGCGATCGCGCTGTTCGTTTGGCTGACGATCTGTGCGTCTCAATTGCGCATGCGTCGCCGGCTCGAGGCCGAAGGCAAGGACCTGAAGCTGAAGATGTGGCTGTTCCCGTATCTCACGTGGTGCACGATCGCCGCCATCGTCATACTCTGCGTCGGCATGCTCGTCATACCCGACACGAGGAGCCAAATGTACGTGTCGCTGGCGCTTGCGGGCGTCGTGGTCGGAATCGGGATCTACCGTCACCGAAACGACGCGAATACCGGGGAATCTGACACCACAACGGATTCCGAAGCAGCGATGATCGACTCCGACCGTCGCTGAGCGCGTCCTGCAGGCAGCGGCATCGCACCGGATCCCGCTACATGATCAGCCCGCTCGGACGTCTCCTAAGCGGTGACTGTTCCTGTGCCGGAATCGAATTCGGCGGGACGGGATAGGGGGCACCTGCGTTCAGCGTCCCGGCCACCACATTCACACCGCACTGCGCGATCGCCGCCTGCAGGCGTGGCCCCGGGTCGGTCATCGCCGGCACACCGGTGTTCCGTGCAGAACCGAAGTCGAATGCCGACGTCATGTCACCGGTGGCGCCACGGCGCCACTTGGTGAGATTGGGGACCGGCACGCCGAACCGCGTCTCGAGTAGCCGCAGTTGGGAGGTGTGGTCGAAGGTGTCGGACGCGACCAGTCCACCCCGGCTGTAGGGCGAGATGATCAGCGACGGCACCCGAAACCCGAGGCCGATCGGTCCCGGATTGCCGTCGCTCGACGAGACCGAGTCGAGTGGCACGGTGAGGTACTCCCCCGGTGTGCCCGGAGGTGGCGTGGGCGGGTTGACGTGGTCGAAGAAGCCGCCGTTCTCGTCGTAGCTGATGATCAGCGCCGTCTTCTCCCAGATTGCGGGGTTCGAGGTGAGAATGTCGAGCACCTCGACGATCCCGACCGCCCCGGCTGCCGGAGGCAGTGCCGGGTGCTCACACGTGAAGATGCTCGGGATTACCCACGAGACAGAGGGCAACGTACCGCCCTCGACGTCGGCGCGGAAATCGTTGGGGTAGGTAGGGTCGATTCCGCGGCGCGCGAGTTCGGACGTCGGGTCGCTGTATTGCTCGAACGAACCCAGCATCCCGTCAAGCACCACACTCGACACCGGGCCGAGATCCTTGTTGGCGTACACCTTCCAACTGACGCCTGCTTCCTGCAGGTTCTCCGGATAGGTGCGCCAGGAGTAGGCGGACTTGGGGATCAGCACTGGTGTCTCGACGAGAGGGCCACCCGCTTGACCGTCGGGGTCGATCGTCCCGCTGATCCAGTACAGCCGATTGGGGTCGGTGGGTCCGAGCACCGAGCAAAAGTAGTGGTCGCAGATCGTGAACGCATCAGCCAGGTCGTAGTGGACGGGGATGTCTGCACGGGTGTTAGTAGCCCATCGTGGCGGGCCCGTTGAGCGGTCCCCCTTGTGCGATATGGACCGGCATCCACTGGTCCATTGCGCCGCCGTTCCAGACGTCGTGCTGCGAGCCCCACGAATGGGTCGGGTCGTTGATGCACTCGCCGTCGAGATGCGTGCCCTGAGTGGTGTCGAGCCGGAACGGATTGAGGTAGCCGTCTGGAGTCGGCCCTTCGCCCGGCGTATAGCCGTACTGATTCCAGGCCGGCGACGGGTCGTCAAAGCCCCGCACTCCCGACAGGGTGCCGTAGTAGTGGTCGAACGAGCGATTCTCTTGCATGAGGTACACGAAGTGCTCGATGTCTCCGAGCGACCCGGTACCGCCCGGGTCGTGCGCATACGCCCGGTCGATCACCGGGCCCGCCCACGAACTCAGGACTGCGGCGGCGCCACCTGCTGCGGCGGAGGCGAGGAACTTACGACGTGAAATCTCCGATGCCGGGGTCACGACTTGTGATGGTAGTCGCTGCGAAAGTTACCCGCCGGGTAAATCTGTGTGAGGGAAAGTCTTCCGTTCTCGTATCAACTCCAGCGGGCCTGGCCGCCGTCGAGCGGAATGGTGGCCCCGGAGAGGTATCCGGCGTCAGATCCGACGAGGAAGACTACAGCGCGCCCGATGTCCTGCTCACAGTCCCCGATCCTTCCGAGGGGGATCGACTTGACGAACTGCGCGGCCTCGTCGGGAAAGTTCTCCGTCCACCACTTCAAGCCGGGGGACAACGCGTGCGGCGCAATCGCATTGACACGAATGCCATCGGATCCCCATTCGCTGGCCGCAGTCCGCGTGAGCGAGCGCATTGCCTCCTTGGTCGCCGCGTACAGCCCATACCCGCTGGTGTCCCACCGTACGGCCGAGGAGCTCACCAGGTTGATGATCGACCCGCCGCCGCGCGCTTTGAGGTGCGGATAGCACAGTTGCATGAGCAGCAGGGTCGCCACCGGGCCGACGGCCATCGCCCGGTCAAGAAGTTCAGGCGTGATTTCGAGGAGCGGCCCGAGTGCGCTGGCGTTGGCGTTGTTGATCAGGATGTCGAGACCGCCGAACCGGTTCACCACGCGCGCGACCATCGGTTCCAACTGGTCTCGCTCGCTGACGTCGCAGACGAACGATTCGGCGTCGCCACCGAACCCGGCGATAGCGGCACAGGTGTCGACGAGTTTCGCTTCCGTCCGCCCGACCACCGCGATCTGGGCGCCTTCCTTGGCCAGCGCGAACGCCATCCCCGCGCCCACGCCCTGACCAGCGCCCGTGATCAGCGCGACCTTGCCATCGAGTGTCCCCATCACATGGTCCCGTCGCCCGAATCCGATTCCGCTGCCCAGCGATTGGACGTCAACCGGAAACTGGGCATGTCCGACAGCGACATCGTCGCCTCGTACGTGCGCTCGTACCCCGTGTGCGCGATTCGCCAACGCCCGTCGGGGCCACGGACGTACCGGTCGGTGTAGAACGCGGCGCCACACAGCGCCATGCCCTGCTCGGGTATCAGAACGGTGTCGGAAAGGTACCACCGTCCCGTGGCCGTATCGCCGTCCACGTCAATCTCCGGGTGGCCGCAATGATGTTCGGTGATGGTCTCGGGGCCCAGACTCGATCTCATGAACTCGACGAGCGCGTCCCTCGAATCGAAGGCGAGGTGCTCGCCGTAACTCGCCGTCGCCTCTGGAAGCAGTGTGTCGGCGAACTCGTCCCAGCACTTGGTGTCCAGCGCGCGCAGGTACGTGTATTTGACCCTGCTGATCGCGGCAACGGCCTCGAGATCCACAACGTTCACCCTTCGTCTGCCCCAAAAACTGACACCCGTTCTACCACGGATCTCCAGATGCGGGGGCGGACTTGGAAATTACCGGCCGACGCTGCCCGCGTCCGTCCTCGACTCGAGCTGTAGTCGCTTCGCGGCAGGATCATGTGCAGCATCTTCGGCGGCAGTGCCATCCCCCCGGTCTTGTCACCGAGCATCGCGCCGAGGAAGATCCAGTCGCAGTGATCGGTTCCCGACGAGAACTGCCAGCGTCCGCTGAAGAGGTAGCCGCCCTCGACCGGGGTCGCGATCCCGGTCGGCGCATACGGCGAGGCCATCCAGGTGTCGGAGTCGGCCCCCACACCTCGTCCTGCACCTTCGGGTCCGCGAACGCCAACTGCCAGGGGTGCACGCCGACGACGCCGCACACCCACCCCGTCGCCGGATCGAGGGATGCCGCGGCCATCACCATGTCAGCGAACTCGCGCGGATGAGCCTCGAAGCCTCCGTACTTGCCGGGCTGGAGGAGCTTGATCGGCGCGGCCTCACGGAGCTTCTTCGCCGTGTCGTCGGGCAGTCGGCCCATCCGCTCGGCCTCGGGCGCCTGATCACGGAGCTGATCCGCGATCGCCATGATGTTGTCGAGAACCTCGTGGGTCATCTCTCCTGTCCTTCTTCCTTCTCTGAGCCGGCTCAGTCGTTGGTGTCGACCGGCACGACGCCGTTGGCGAGGTTGTCGGCAACCTCCGCCTCCCAGCTCTGCACTGCCCTGGTGGTGTCGATCTCGAATTCGAAGCGCTTGGTCATGTCATCGGTGATGTCCTCGACGTCGACGTAGAACTGCTGGTACCAGCGGCGCAGCTGGTACACCGGCCCGTCCTCCTCCGACAGCAGCGGATTGTCGATGCGCGACTTGTTCAGCCAGATGTCGACGTCCTGCTTGAACCCGAGCCCCACGCCCTCGGCGAACTGCGCCGCCATGCCGTTCGCCATCTCGTCCGACAGCCCTTCGGGCTTCATTCACCATGGCGCCCCACTGCAGGACGGACGAATCGGCGCTGGCCGGGTAGTGGCAGTTGATCAGCACCGTCTCGATCGTCATGCCGCTCGCCTCGGTCCACAGCTTGTCGATCATGTAGGACGGGCCGAAGTACGACGCGTCCGAGCGCAGCGTGGAATCGGGGTCGTCGTAGCTGGTGCCCACCGAGATGTCATGGCGCGGCGTCGACTGCATGTACTGGGTGGCCACGTGCCCTTCGAAGACGTTCTTGAAGTAGCGCGGGAACGCGAAGTGCACGTAGTAGAAGTGCGCCATGTCGACTACGTTGTCGACGATCTCGCGGCAGTGCGAACCCTCGACGCGCAACGAATTCCAGGTCCAGTCGGTCCATTCCGGGGACCCGAATCCCTCGATCTCGGGAATCGTCACGTCGGCGGGCGGCGGGTTGCCCTGTGGATCGTTCCAGACGTAGAGCTGTCCGTTGCGCTCGATGGTCGTCCAGGCCCGGGTCCGCGCCAGCGGCGGGACGCGTCGCGCATACGGGATTCCCGTGCACTTGCCGTTGCCGCCCCAGCGCCAGTCGTGGAACGGGCACGCGATGGAGTCGCCCTTCACTGGGCCGTGCGCCAGGCTGCCACCCATGTGACGGCAGTAGGCGTCGAGCACGCTGAGGGTCCCGTTCGACGTCTCGAACACCACCAAGGACGTGCCGAACGCGTCGATCTGGTGCGGGGCGCCGTCCCTGAAGGTTTCGGCCAGACCCAGGCAGTGCCACCCCCGCGCGAAACGCGTTGGTGCCGATCCCACTTCGATCATCCGGACTTCGTCGCCGTCAACGGCACTGTTGCGCGCCATGTCTACCTCCGCCTCGCCGTACGTCAAGAACACCCTCGGGGTGTGGTGCAGCTCATAGTCAGCGCGTCTGGTCCGCCGCGGTACCCGACTCTCCCACTCAGTGAGAGGCTTTCGCATCCACCCTTCACGTCGGAACTTTCGGCGTCCCGATCACAGGGACCACACCCTCCGTTCGCTCGCTGCGGCGACTACCGTGCGGATCACATATCGGCGGATTGGGAGGAACGATGGCCGCACTAATCTCTTCGCAGACTCAGGCGCACACAGCAGAGATTCGCCGGCTCTGTGCCGACGCCGTCCCGAGCGGAATGGACGTCGCACCCGAGATGGGGGCAGCCGTCGAACAGGACTTCCTCATGCTCCGACCGCACCGGACGTCGCACGACGCCCTGTCCGCACAGGTCCGAAGGGTGGACGACCACGACCTGCTCGTGCGGTTCCGCAACCGCGACGAGCAGCTGGTCTTCGAGTTCTGGACGAACAGCTTCACCAGAACCGTGACGCCCGAGGACCAGTCGGTGGACTTGCTGGTGCGCTACTGCGCCGAGCAGTTCCCCGGGACACTCCGCAGGTTCCGCACCCGCATTCGGCGGCCTGTGCGGTCTCCGGTGCCCACTTCACCTCTTCCCTGCAGCAGACGTACGTCCAGGACGGTGTCCGCATGGCAGACGTCAGCGTCACCTCCTCGCTCGACGGTGAAGTGCTCGCTCGAGCCTGGGCCACGCACGCACTGCCCGACTGAGCTCCCTGTTCTCCCACGAATTGGTCGGCCAACCTGGTCCAGACCGGCCGAACTCGAACCCGGCGGAATCTCTGCTCGTGGCAAGCATCGACCCCTCGTAGTCCTTGTCTCACAGGTGCTCGATGAAGTCAGCGATCGAGTCGACGGGTTGCTCGACGCCGAGCAGCATGTTCGCCAGCACCGACTGGCTTCCCGGCTCCGCCACGACGAACAGGTCCACCCCGGAACACCCAGACCGAAATAGGTTTTCGAGCCCTCACTGCAGCACTCGGCGAGCGACACACCGCCCCGGCCGACGATCCGTTTGATGTCGATGGGGTGATCGTTCGGGGTCAGCATGTCCGCGACGGTGTGGTCATCGACGAGCCCGCGGATCTTCTCCTTGGCGAACTCGCGTGCAGTCGCGTTCGCGGCCTCCATCAGCCATATTTGTCACGAGGCACACGCAGGCGGAGACGACTACCGTCGATGACGTGGCTATTCGCCTTGGTTACCAAATGACGAAGTTCACTTACTCCGCCCCCGTCGCGGACCTGTTCCCGACAGTCATCGCGCAGGCGCGGGAAGCCGAGTCCGCCGGCTTCGATACCGCGCTCATGATGGACCACTTCTATCAAGCGCCCATCCTCGGTGCACTCGACGAACCGATGCTTGAGGCCTACACCACGCTCGGTGCGCTGGCGACGGCCACGGAGAAGATCCAGTTGTCCGCGCTGGTCACCGGCAACACCTTCCGCAACCCGCCGATGCTCGCAAAGACGGTAACCACCTTGGACGTGGCCAGCGGGGGCCGGGCAGTCCTCGGTATCGGCGCAGGCTGGTTCGAACCCGAACACCGGCAGTACGGCTACGAGTTCGGCACGTTCACCGACCGCTTCGAACGCCTCGACGAGGCCCTGCAGATCATCGCGCCAATGCTGCACGGCGAGCGTCCGACGTTCGACGGCAAGTGGTATCACGTGGAGAGCGCGATCAACGAACCCTGAATCCGCGGCGATTTGCCCATCCTGCTCGGCGGCTCCGGCGAGAAGAAGACGTTCGCACTCGCCGCCCGCTTCGCCGACCACCTCAACATCATCTGCGGCGCGAGCGAGTTACCACGCAAGCTCGAAGCCCTGAACGCACGGTGTGCGGAGGTTGGCCGCGACCGGTCCACGCTCGAAACCAGCTACCTGGCGTTCGTCTTCATCGACGAGAACGGCGATCGCGCCCGCCAACTCCAGCACAATCTCCTGCTCGGCCGAGGCATCGACCTGTCCAATGCCTCGGACGAGGAACGCGCCGCCGCCACCGCACAGCAAATCTGTGGTGCCCCCGACGAGGTCGCCGAACAACTGAAGACCCGCGTCCTCGACGCGGGTATCGACGGCATCATTGTCAACCTCGTCGCCAACGGCCACGAACCCGGAATCGTCGAACTGGCCGGCCGCACCTTGCGTCCCCTGGTCGACGCGTGACTCACCCTCGAAACCCTGCACCCCGACGACAACGAGCCGCACGTGCACGGAGACGAGTACGGTCGATCAAGTGACTATTCGCCTTGGTTACCAAATGCCGAATCTCAGTTACCCCACCCCCGTCACACACCTGTTCCCGACCATCATCGCGCAGGCCCGAGAAGCCGAATCCGCAGGCTTCGATACCGCGTTCGTGGCGGATCACTTTTATGAAACGCCCACATTCGGTGCACCCGACGGACCGAGGCTCGAGGCCTACACCGCCCTCGGTTCGTTGGCCACGGCCACGGAGAAGATCCAGTTGTCTGCGCTGGTCACCAGCAACACCTTTCGCAACCCGCCGATGCTCGCGAAGGCAGTGTCCACCCTTGATGTCGCCAGCGGGGCCCGGGCAGTCCTCGGAATCGGCGCAGGCTGGTTCGAACTCGAACACCAGCAGTACGGCTACGAATTCGGCACGTTCACCGACCGCTTCGAACGCCTCGACGAGGCCCTGCAGATCATCGCGCCAATGCTGCACGGCGAGCGTCCGACGTTCGACGGCAAGTGGTATCACGTGGAAAGCGCGATCAACGAACCCCGAATCCGCGACGACCTGCCCATCCTGCTCGGCGGTACCGGCGAGAAGAAGACATTCGCACTCGCCGCCCGCTTCGCCGACCACCTCAACATCAACTGCGGCGCGAGCGAGTTACCACGCAAGCTCGACGCCCTGAACGCACGGTGTGCGGAGGTCGGCCGCGACCGGTCCACGCTCGAAACCAGCTACCTGGCGTTCGTCTTCATCGACGAGAACGGCGATCGCGCCCGCCAACTCCAGCACGATTTCCTGCTCAGCCGAGGCATCGACCTGTCCAAGGCCTCGGACACCGAACGCGACGCGGCCACCGCACAGCATATCTGTGGTGCCCCCGACGAGGTCGCCGAGCAGATCAAGACCCGTGTTCTCGACGCGGGAATCGACGGCATCATCCTCAACCTCCCGGCCAACGGACACGAACCCGGAATCGTGGAGTTGGCCGGCCGCACGTTGCGCCCGCTCGTCGACGCGTGACCCAACCCGAGACCTGAATTCCGATTGCCACGAGGCGTACGGGGACGAGGACGAGTACGGTCGAACGAGTGGCAATTCGCCTTGGCTACCAGATGCCGAACCTCAGTTACTCCGCCCCCGTCGCGGACCTGTTCCCGACCGTCGTCGCGCAGGCCCGCGAAGCCGAGTCCGCAGGCTTCGATGCCGCATTCATGATGGACCACTTCTATCAGGCGCCCAATGTCGGTGCACTCGACGAACCGGTAATCGAGGCCTACACCACACTCGGCGCGCTAGCCACAGCCACCGAGAAGATCCAGCTGGCCGCTCTGGTCACCGGCAACACCTACCGCAACCCGCCGATGCTCGCAAAGGCCGTGTCCACACTCGACGTCGCCAGCGGCGGCCGCGCCGTTCTCGGTATCGGCGCAGGCTGGTACGAACTCGAACACCAGCAGTACGGCTACGAATTCGGCACGATCACCGACCGCATCGAACGCCTCGACGAGGCCCTGCAGATCATCGTCCCGATGCTCCGCGGCGAGCGACCCACCTTCGACGGCAAGTGGTACCACGTGGAAACCGCGATCAACGAACCACGAATCCGCGACACCTTGCCCATCCTCCTCGGCGGTACCGGCGAGAAGAAGACCTTCGCCCTCGCCGCCCGCTTCGCCGACCACCTCAACATCAACTGCGGCGCGAGCGAGTTGCCACGCAAGCTCGACGCCCTGGATGCGCGGTGTGCGGAGGTCGGCCGCGACCGGTCCAACCTCGAAACCAGCTACCTGGCGTTCGTCTTCATCGACAAGAACGGCGACCGCGCCCGCCAACTCCAGCACAACTACCTGCTCAGCCGAGGCATCGACCTGTCCAAGTCCTCGGACGCCGAATGCGCCGCCACCACCGACCGGATGTTCTGCGGCGCCCCCGACGAGGTCGCCGAGCAGATCAAGACCCTTGTTCTCGACAAGGGTATCGACGGCATCATCCTCAACCTCGTCGCCAACGGCCACGAACCCGGAATCGTAGAACTGGCCGGCCGAACCTTGCGCCCGCTGGTCGACGCGTAACCCGCCCTAGAAACCCTGCACCCCATAGGGCCCACGAACCACACCTGAACGGAGACGAGTACGGTCGATCTGGTGACGATTCGCCTTGGTTACCAGATGCCGAACTTCAGCTACTCCACCCCCGTCGCGGACCTCTTCCCGACCGTCATCGCGCAGGCGCGCGAGGCCGAGTCCGCAGGCTTCGATGCCGCGTTCGTGATGGACCACTTCTATCAACTACCCGGGCTCGGCGCACCCGATGAGCCGATGCTCGAGGCCTACACCACGCTCGGCGCGTTGGCGACGGCCACCGAGAAGATCCAGTTGTCCACGCTCGTCACCGGAAACACCTACCGCAACCCGCCGATGCTCGCGAAGGCCGTATCCACGCTCGATGTCGCCAGCGGTGGCCGGGCCGTCCTCGGCATCGGCGCGGGCTGGTTCGAACTCGAACACCAGCAGTACGGCTACGAATTCGGCACGTTCACCGACCGGTTCGAACGCCTCGACGAGGCATTGCAGATCATCGCACCGATGCTGCATGGCGAACGACCCACCTTCGACGGCAAGTGGTACCAAGTGGAAAGCGCGATCAACGAACCACGAATTCGTGACGATCTGCCCATCATGCTCGGTGGTTCCGGCGAGAAGAAGACGTTCGGACTCGCCGCCCGCTTCGCCGACCACCTCAACATGATCTGCAACGCCGGGGAGTTGCCGCGCAAGCTCGACGCCCTCGAAGCACGGTGCGCGGAGGCCGGCCGCGACCGGTCCACGCTCGAAACCAGCTACCTGGCGTTCGTCTTCATCGACGAGAACGGCGACCGCGCCCGGCAACTCCAGCACGATTTCCTGCTCAGCCGAGGCGTCGACCTGTCCAAGGCCTCGGACGAGGAACGCGCAGCGGCCACCGAACGGCAATTCTGTGGCAACCCCGACGAGGTCGCCGAGCAGATCAAGACCCGTGTTCTCGACAAGGGTATCGACGGAATCATCCTCAACCTCGTCGCCAACGGCCACGAACCCGGAATCGTAGAACTGGCCGGCCGAACCTTGCGCCCGCTGGTCGGCGCGTGACCCTCCGGGGCTCCCGGAATACGCGCGCTACCGCTCTGGTTGTACCCCGGAGTAGTGCGCGAGGCTGATGGCTCGCGTCTGGTTCGGTAACGAAAGGTGACGAAGTCCGTGAGCGCTGTACTGTCGATTCTGGATCTGGCCTATATCCGTGAAGGCGACACTGCGCGGAATAGCTTCGATGCCAGCGTTGCGCTGGCGCAACTCGCGGAAATCCGAGACTACCGCCGAATCTGGTACGCCGAACACCACAACATGGCGTCGATCGGCTCTTCGGCGACGAGCGTCCTCATCGCGCACGTCGCGGCACACACCCAGCGCATCCGACTCGGCGCCGGCGGCATCATGCTGCCGAACCACGCGCCGCTGACGATCGCCGAACAGTTCGGCACCCTCGAAACCCTGCACCCCGGTCGCATCGACCTAGGGCTCGGACGGGCACCCGGCAGCGATCAGAAGACGATGTACGCCTTGCGCCGGGACCCGGCTTCTGCCGACCGGTTCCCACAGGATGTTCTCGAACTGCAGGCGTACCTCGAGGGGACGTCGCGTGTGCCCGGCGTCGACGCCGTTCCCGGCAAGGGCACGAACGTCCCGCTGTACATCCTCGGATCCTCGCTGTTCGGCGCGCAACTCGCCGCCAAACTCGGACTCCCCTACGCGAACGCGTCCCATTTCTCCCCGGACTCCCTCGTCGACGCCGTCACGCTGTACCGAGACCGTTTCGAGCCGTCCGAGCAACTGTCCGAGCCGTACGTGATCGCTGGCGTCAACGCCATCGCCGCGGACACCACTGCCGAAGCTCAGCGACAGTTCGAATCTGCTGTTCGACGACGGGTGGTGCAGATGGTCGGACGCGGGAAAACATTCAGCCCCGAAGAGATCGACCTCATCATGTCTTCCCCTGCCGGTCAGCAGATACAACAGATGGTGCGCTACTCGGCGGTTGGTACCCCGGACGAGGTCAAGGCCTACCTCGACGAGTTCGCCGAGCACGCGCAGGCAGACGAACTGATCATCGCTTCCCATACCGACGACACCGCATCCTGGCTGCGGTCGTACGATCTGATCGCCAACGTGTGGCGCCCCGCGCCGGTGAGTGGTTGACGACTCCAGACACGCGCCAACCACTCACCGGCGACGAAGACGTCTAGTAAACGATCACGCCGCGGATGTTCTTGCCGTCGCGCAGATCCTGGTAACCCTCGTTCACCTGCTCGAGCGTGTACTTGGTGGTGATCAACTCGTCGAGCTTAAGTTGTCCGGCGTCGTAGAGACGCAGCAGTCGGACGATGTCGTACTGCGGGTTGGCCGAGCCGAACAGTGAGCCCTTGATCGTCTTCTGGTTCAGGGTGAGGTCGGCACTCGGGACGTGAACCGTCAGCTTGGTGAGGTCCGCGAGACCGGTGATGACCACCGTGCCGCCCTTTCCGATGACGGCGGTCGCGTTCTGGACGACCTCCTCGTCGACGGTCCCGACCAGTATGAGGGCCTGATCGGCACCCTGTCCCCAGGTCAGCTCATTGACCTTCTCGGCAGCCGCGGCCGCGTCGGCGAATGCATGCGTGGCGCCGAACTTGAGCGCGGCCTCCCGCTTCATTGCCACTGGGTCGACGACCACGACGTATTTGGCGCCGGAACTGACCGCGCCCTGCACAGCGTTGATACCGAGTCCACCGATGCCGTAGATGACGACGGTGTCGCCGGCACGGACACCACCCGCGTACACCGCCGTGCCCCAACCGGACGGTACGCCGCAGCCTACGAGCACAGCCGTCTCCAGCGGAAGCCAGTCGTCCACCTTCACCACGGAATGTTCCGAGATGGTGGCCCGTTCAGAGAAGGTGCCGAGCATGCACATGCCGCCGAAGTCTTCCTTGCCCGAGTGGAACCGGAACGAGCCGTCGGGCATCGAACCCTCGGGGGTCCTGGCGCCCATGTCACACAGACTCTGCCTGCCCGTGGAGCAGTAACGGCACGTCCCGCAGTTCGGGACGTAGCTGCAGACCACATGATCACCGGGCTTCACCTTGGTGACACCGGGACCGACTTCTTCGATGATTCCGGAACCCTCGTGGCCACCGACGATCGGGAAACGCGGTACGAGGGCGCCATCGACTAGGTGCAAATCCGAATGACACAGTCCTGAAGCGGCATATTTGATGAGAACTTCGCCCGGACCAGGCCCATCCAGGTCCAGCTCGATGATTTCGAACGGCGTGTGCGCTTCGAACAGAACGGCTGCTTTGGTCTTCATGCCTTCTCCTCGTTGAGTGACGGTTCACCGGTACGCTGTCGACGGCTTCGGGTTGTTTGTGCGCGTTCGACCGCGGTGGCCCCGAGGGGGGTTATGCCCTGGATAGACACTGAGTGAGCCGCGGCGTTGAAATGCCTTGTTGCGGTGAAAGAACCCAACATCTCACAGAGACTGTTCGACTACGGCGAAGTCTACTGCGACCGGGCAGACAAGTCGCGTCCACGGGTTTCCGGAATCGTGACCAGCGCAGCCAACGAGAGCTCCACATGCCCGATCGCGTACCGCTCGAACTGTGCGGGGAAAGCCTGCAGGCCCCTGCGCCAAGTGTGAAAGCGGCTCAGCTAGGCCGTGCCCGGCTGCAACAGCACTCCCCACTCCTGCGTAGCCACGCCACGTGCCCGACGGTGGTCGTCGGGCACGGCTTGGACACCCTGCGCGATATCGGCCAGCGCTTCCGCCAGATCCCCGAGATCGACGTGATGGCGCATCGAGCAGTCGAGTAGTTCGTCGAACGCCTGATCCGCGCTGTAGGTGTTTCCACGCACGGTAGTCAAGATTTGAATCGCCGCATCCAGTGCGGACAGGTGCCGTATTGCGCGGGTCGCGCCATGAGCTTCAATCGTCAAGATTCCGCCTCTGAGGTGTCGCCACTCGGCGTTGTCGTTCACGGACAGCCACACCACATCCCATCACGAATGGACTGCATCCGTAACCGAATCGGCATAAATCCCAATGTTGCTCTTCGACAAAAGTATACGCGCTTCGGCAATGATATCTTCGGCCCCCATTCCTACTGTCGGGTATTTCTCCGGGGTAGGAAGAGAAGAAGTCCGCCCCCTCGTCAGGGCGCCCCAGTATCTAACCGCACGGGGTCCAACCGCACGGGGTCCAACCGCACGGGCAGGAAGGGTTCGACATACGTAGCCTTGCAACGTGCCCTTTGACTTCGCCAATTTCGATGCAGTGCTCTTCGACTTCTCCGGTACCCTCTTCCGTCTGGAACAGGACGAGAGTTGGTTGACGGACCTCACCGACCACAAAGGCGAACCGCTCGACGTCCACCACCAGGCAGAATTGATGCGGCGTATGACGGCACCGGTAGGCCAACCCGTCGAGATGGATGCTGCCGAACACCACGCGTGGACCAACCGCGACCTCGACCCCAGCCTCCACAGGCAGGCATACCTCACCGTTCTGCGGAAGTCCGGTGTCGCGCGAGAGGACCAGGCCATAGAGTTGTACGAGCGGTCGATCGACCCAGACTGTTGGAGCGCCTACCCCGATACGGCCGAGGTTCTTGCTGCGCTGAAGACCCGTGGAATCAAGATCGCGGTGCTCAGCAACATCGCCTTCGACATCCGGCCCACATTCGCAGACTTGGGGGTGAAGCACCTCGTCGACCAGTTCGTGCTGTCGTTCGAAGTGGGCGCGATGAAACCCGATCCGAGGATCTTCGAGGTCGCGCTCGGCGCGCTCGGCGCCGATCCCGCGCGCACCCTGATGATCGGCGACAGCGAGGAAGCCGACGGAGCCGCGCGAAAGCTGGGCTGCGCCTTCGCGCTCGTCGAACCACTCCCCGTCACGGAGCGCACGGACGGACTCAGAAACGCCCTCGAGCGAAACGGAATCCGCTAGATTCCTGCGATCACTTGTCGACCGAGTGCGGTCAGGGAGCACTCCTGGACCGGACGCACAACCCTCGTCCGGTGACGAGGGGCAGGTCCAGTGCCGTGACCAACCCCGGCTGCGCCTCGACCACCGCGTGCACCGAGTTCACCAGTCGCATCGCCGTGACGATCATGCCCGACACGTTGTGATCGCCGTTTTCCCCATGGTGGCTGAACTCGACGGACATCATCGGCTCGCCGGTGACGTCGATGCGATAGCACCCCTCACCCCGCGCCGGTTTCGGCCAGTCCGGCATCTGCTCGGGGTGGGTGCGGGTGACGTGCTCGAGTACTACGCGCGGAACACCGTCGACCGTGCCGACGACTTCGAACCGCACCGCCGCCACCGTTCCCTTGGAAATGAGGCATGACGCGATGTCTAGATCCGCATCCGACGGAACCCGTTCGAACTTCTCTACCAACGGTTCGTCGAGCGTCACGTCCAAGCCTGCAGCGATCTGGCGGACGACGCTCCCCCACGCGAGCGACAGCACGCCGGGCTGGAACAGCATCGGCGTCTCGTCGACGGGCCCACCGAAACCGAAGATGTCACGCATCACCACAGGCTGGTAATAGCTGGAATAGTTGGCGATTTCGTAGCAGCGAACCTCGTCGATGCGTTGCGACAGGCTCGTCATGGCCAGCGGGAGCACATCGTTCGCGAAGCCGGGGTCGATACCGTTGACATGCAGGCTTGCTCCACCCTGTTCGGCGGCCCGTCGGATTCGGTCGACGAGATCGTCGGGCAGCACACCGATCGGATACTGCAACAGGACGGGACCGGACGACACCACGTTGACGCCGGCCTCGAGGAACGAGATCAACTCATCGATGGCCTCGAATATGCGGTCGTCGGTCATCGCGGTATGCACGATGCAATCAGGCCTCAGAGCAAGAAGTGTCGACTTGTCGTCGGTCGCCTTCACCCCGAGTTCCCGCCCGAGCCCGGCCAATTCCCCGGCGTCCTTCCCGACCTTTTCCGGGTTCGATACCCACACACCAACCAGTTCGAGGTCGTCGCGGGCGTCGATGCCTGCGATGGCATGACGGCCGACCGTACCGGTGGACCATGCGACGACACGGTGGCTCATGAGTTCCCTCCGAGTTTCGGGCCTGGCAGGATCCCCGTCGCGAATCTAACAGGTTCTAGTTTCTCGGTGGTACGGATCGGATCACCAGATGGCCACCAACTGGTCGCCGACGTTCGCCTCGGGGGCGCCCGGTACGCATCCGAATGCCTCCGCGAATCCTGGGACGTTCGCTACGACACCGTTGACGCGCAGTGACGCCGGCGAATGCGGATCGCTACTGATCTGGGTGAGGAGGGCCTCGTCGCGCGTCTTGTCCCGCCAGACGCGCGCGTAGTTGAGGAAGAAGCGCTGACTCGGCGTGTAGCCGCCGATCTCCTCCGCCGCCGCACCCGGGTCGGAGTCGAGTACGGTCTGCAACGCGTCGTACGAGGCGTTGACGCCACCCAAATCTGCGATGTTCTCGCCGAGAGTCAGATTGCCGTTGACATGAACATCCGGCATGCCGGGGATCGGTGTGTAGGCGTCGTACTGGTCCACCAACTTGCCCGTTCTACTGTCGAACTGCGCTGTGTCCGCCGGCGTCCACCAGTTCACATGGTTTCCCTTGCCGTCGAACTGGCTACCCTGATCGTCGAACGCGTGTGTCGCCTCATGGCCGATCACCGACCCGATGCCGCCGTAGTTGAGGGCGTCGTCGGCGTTCGGGTCGAAGAACGGGGCCTGCAGGATCGCTGCGGGGAAGTTGATCGTGTTGTCGTTCGGGCTGTAGTAGGCGTTGACCGTCTGCGGCGTCATCACCCAATCCGCCCGGTCGGACGGCTTGCCGATCTTCGCCAGATCGTAGACGTGATTGAACTTGTCGGCAGCAGCGAGGTTGCCGAAGTAGTCGTCTTGATTGATCTGCAACCCCGACCAGTCACGCCAGGTGTCCGGATATCCGATCTTGGGCATCAACTCCGACCACTTGTCCACAGCCTGCTGTTTGGTTTCCGGACTCATCCAGTCGACGTTCTCGATGCGTGCTTTCAGAGCATCGAGAACATTGCCGACAAGTTGCTCGGCGCGTTGCTTGGCCGCCGGGTCGAACGCCTCAGCGACGTACAGTCTTCCCATGGCCTCGCCCATCGCAGAGTTCACGTCCGCGATGGCGACCTTCCACCGGTCCTTCTGCGCAGCATTACCCGTGATTTGCTTGTCGAATTCGAATTTGTTGTCCCGGAACGGCTTCGACAGACTATCTGCAGAACGACTCACCACCTGCGCACGCAGGTAGGACTTCCACTGCTCGATGGGCGCATTGGCGAGGAGTTGGTCGACCTGCGTGAAATAGGCTGTGTCGGCGAGCGAAAACCCTTCGTCGGGCGACACGTTCTGTTCCACGAAGTACTGCCGCCAATCGAATTCCGGCATCGTCACGTTCGCCTCGTCGACGGTGACCAGCTTGTACTGGGTTGCCGGATCACGCGCCTGTTCCGGAGACAGCGACGCCGCCGCCAACTCCTTCTCGAAATCCAGGGCCTGATCTGCCTGGGCGGAGGCTTGGGCATCGTCGACGCCGATCAACTCCAGCGACGTCCGTAGGTAGTTGCGGTAGCCGTCGAGGATCGATGCGTACTGCGGGTCGGTGTAGTAGTCCTTGGATGGCAGAGAAATCCCGGTCGGCTCGACGAACCCGATCTGCTTGGTTGCATCCTGGAAATCGGCCCCGGATGTGAGGCCGAACAGAAGGGCTCCACCGTCCTCGGCGTCCTCGCGCAGGAATGTCACGACGTCCGCGGGAGACGCAATCGAGTCGACCTGATCCAGTGTGGACGAAATGGGCGAGAATCCGGCTTCGTCTATCGACCTTTCGTCCATGGCCGACTCGAACAGCAATCCGATCTTGCGCCGGTCCGAATTCTCGTCCGCGCTCCCGAGATCTGCGGTCGCTCTATCAGCTATTCCCCGCTGAACTTCCAGGCTCTCGTCCCGCAGTTGGTTTATGACGCCGTACGACGATTCGTCATCAGGAATCTGGGTCTGGGCACTCCATTGGCCGTTCACGAATCCGTTGAAATCGTCACAGGGGTTGATTCCCGTATCCAGTTCAGACGTATCGAATGCGGCATTCGTTCGGTCGGTGACATCGGTGGACGAACAACTCGCAACGCCGATTGTCAGGGCCGCACCCGTCGCCACTACCGCGATCCACCGTTTACGCCCGATCTGCACCGTTCACTCTTCCGTCGCCTTGCGGTTGCACTTCCTCCAACGTACGCGTCGAGGGAACGGTGGGCCGTCGTCGAATTCTGTCGTGGGCTCCATCGCTGTTGTCGATAGGTGTCATCGGGCACCTCCGGTCTGTTTACCTTTCGTTCTCTGCCGCGATTCCTACCCGACATGCTGGGCTGGGTTCCGTTTCGTAACGTCTGTGCTGCAACGTGCAGGCAGTGCCGCGTCACGAGCGCGGAGAAGGGTGACTCCCCATGGGAATTGGTAACTTTCGGCGCAACAACGTGGTGGCGGTGTTGATCGCTCTGCTGGCGCTACCGCTCGTGGCGTGCGGCGTCTCCAGCGACAACTCCGGCGATACCATCCGGTTGGGCCTTTCCCCCGACGAAGATTCGGCCGCTGTGCTCGCCAGGTATGAACCGCTCGTCGACTACTTGAGTGAGGCCACCGGATTAAGGGTGGAGCCTTACGTCGGAGCCGATTACACGGCCGTCGTCGAGGCCCTCAACTCGGGCCACCTCGACCTGGCCTGGTTCGGCCCCTCCGAGTACGTGCTTGCCAGCGAGCGGGTCAACGGTGGCGTCGAGCCGTTCGCCTCGGCCGTCCAGTCCGACGACACCGCGCCGTATCGCTCGAGCTTCATCGTGCGAGCCGACTCGGGCATCAACGGGCCCGCCGACTTCCAAGACAAGATCCTCGCATTCACCGATCCGGCGTCGACATCCGGACACATTTTCGGTCGCTATGTGCTCACCGAAGCCGGCTACGACCCCGACGGCCTGTTTTCACAGATCATCTACTCGGGCAGCCACGATGCGTCCCTGCTCTCGCTCCTGAACGGGCAGATCGACGTCGCAGCCATCTCGAGTCGCAAGATCCCCGAGTTCATCAAGAGCGGAATCGTCAGCAGAGGCGAAATCAAGACGGTCTTCGAATCACCCGAGATTCCGGCGGACCCGATCACCTACCGCGCCGACCTTCCCGCTGACAAGAAAGAACTGCTCCAACACGCGTTCCTCGACCAGACCCCCGCACTCTCCGCCGCCCTCGAGGGGACTGGCTACGGTTCCTTCGGAATGGCGAGCGATGCCGACTACGACATAGTCCGTACCGCATACACGGTATCGGGCCTGGAGCCTGAGCTATGACCGGCGCGGGTGAGGCCGTCGGCTTTCGGGACGTCCACCTCACATACAGGCAGAAGAACGATGCAGTCCTACGCGGGGTCGATCTCGAGATTCGAGCATCAGACTTCTGTATCTTGTTGGGGCGCAGCGGCACAGGGAAGTCGACGCTGCTGCGCTGCATCAACGGACTCGTGGCCCCATACCAAGGTGCGGTTACCGTGGCCGATGAGCAGGTGCACGCCGCCGACCGCAACGCGCTGCGAGGGATCCGCCGCAAAGTCGGCATGATCTTCCAGGGCTACAACCTCGTCAACCGGCTCACTGTCCTGCAGAACGTATTGGCCGGCATACTGCCGGATGTACCCGCCTTCCGCTCTCTCCCCGGGATCTTCACCCAGGCCGAGCGCGAACAGGTGCTGTCGCTCCTCGAGGTTGTGGGACTCGCGGGCTACGCCGACCAGCGCGCCGACCAACTCAGTGGCGGGCAGAAGCAGCGCGTGGGAATCGCCCGGGCGCTCGCACAGAACCCCAGGGTGATCCTTGCCGATGAGCCGATTGCGAGCCTCGACCCGGTGACGGCGGGCGAGATTCTCGACCTGCTCAAAGGAATCAACGAACGTGACGGCATCACAGTCATTTTGAGCCTTCACCAGCTAGGTTTCGCGCGCAGCCATGGCGAGCGGATTGTCGCGCTCCTCGACGGCCGAATCGCGATCGATACCACTCCCGACGGACTTTGCGAAGACGAGGTCAGTCGCATCTACGGCCAGGGTGCAGAGAAGGCGGCCTGATATGTCTGTCGACCACCAGACTTCGACAACGACCTCGCCGAAACCGCCCTCCCTGCCGCCCGAGCCGAGCGGGCGGCACGGCCTCCTGTGGACGCGGAACGTCGTCGTGGTTGTGGCAGTACTCGCCTTTCTCGGCTGGAGCGCCAATGACCTCGGTCTCAGCCCCGGTCGGTTTCTCCAGGGCATCCCCCGCCTGGCCGAATTCCTGCTTCGAATGTTCCCGCCCGACCTGTCGGTCATCCCCGGTCTCTGGGATGCGATTCTCACGACGGTGGCGGTTGCGCTCTGGGGCACGCTGCTGGCGATGATCATCAGCATCTTCCTCGCGCTCGGTGCGGCGAAGAACCTGCTCGGACACAACCCGTTGGTCTACGCAACAGCGCGAGCGGTCCTCAGCGTTCTGCGCTCGCTTCCCGACTTGATCTGGGCGCTGATCTTCGTCGCGGCCGTGGGTCTCGGCCCCTTCCCGGGTGTGCTCGCGCTGACCGTGTACTCGTGTGGAGAGCTGAGCAAGCTCTACGCCGAAGCAGTCGAGAACATCGATCCGGGCCCGCGCGAAGCACTCGAGTCGACGGGCGCGGGATTGTTCACGACCCTGCGCTGGTCCGTCATCCCGCAGATCCTTCCCGAGGTGGTCACCTACAGCCTCTACCGTTTCGAATCGAATGTGCGCCACGCATTCGTGCTCGGCATGGTCGGCGCGGGCGGGCTCGGCTTCGAGTTGACGGTGGCGATGAAGCTGTTTCAGTATCACAAGGTTTCGGCGATCCTCGTCGTCATCGTGCTTACCGTCGCATCAATCGATTTCATCTCGTCTCGTATCCGCGCGCGGATCATTTGATGGCCCTCAAACTCAGCCTCCAGCGGCTCGAGACATTCGTCGCTGTTGCGGAGCACGGGGGGCTTTCCGCCGCAGCTCGCGCGCTCCGCATCGCACAGTCCACCGTGTCGAGCAATCTGCAACTGCTCGAGCGAGAGCTGGACGTAGTCCTCGTCGACCGATCTGGACGTGCGGCCCGGCTCACCGATGCGGGGGAGGCTCTCGTCGACCACGCCCGCGCGCTGCTCTCACTCGCCGGCGAGGCAGCAGATCGGATGACGCGGCTACGCAGGGCTCCGGTTTCGGGCGTGCTGGAGGTGGGCGGCACGGAGACGGTGACGCAACAGCTACTGCCGTGGCTTGTCACGTCGTTCGTAGGCAAGTACCCAGGCGTCGAGATCGATTTGCATGTCGACAATTCGGCGGCCGTGGTGCAAGCAGTCACCGATGGTCGGCTCCCCCTCGCTCTCATCGCCGCCGAGATCGACAAGCCGTCACTCGAAGCGAGTCGAGTGGCCAGCGAACCACAGACGGTGATCGTCGCCGGTGACCACCCACTCGCCGGTCATCACGCAATTTCCCACGAGCTGCGCGGCAGCCGTATCCTCCTGCGTGAAGAAGGATCGGCGAGCCGCCGGTACCAACTCGATCTGCTGCAAAAGTGGCGTATCCCGAGCACTCACACCAGCACCATCGCGAGCAACGGCGCCATCATCGGCGCAGTTGCCTACGGGCTCGGCATCGCCTGCCTCCCAAGAAGTTGCACCGAAGACGCACTCCGGCTGGGGCGCATCTGCGAGATCCATCTCGAGCCGGCTCCACCCGATCGCCCGATCAACCTCGTCCGGCTGGCAGAGCGGCCGCCGTCCCTCATCGAAGAACTCTTTCTCGAACACGTTCGAGAGGAAGGTAAAGAATGACCACCGTCGTTGCGAACAACCGCGCATATCGAGTGCCAGATCATCCCGTTGTCGTCATCACCGTCGACGGCGGCGACCCCGGTTACTTCCACGACGGGCTCGCGCGGGGCATCATGCCCCGGTTGCAGAGGATGCTCGACGAGGGCGGTGTGTTCAGCGTGGGAGCCTCCGAGATTCCGAACCTGACCAAACCCAACAACATCTCGATCGTCACCGGCGTCCCGCCCGCCATCCACGGGATTCCCGGCAACTACTGCCGGACGCCCGAGGATGGGCTGGTGCTCCTCAACGATGCCAAATACTTGCGCGCGCCGAGCATCCACGCATGCTTCGAAGAGGCCGGCGGGCCGACCCTGATGGTGACGACCAAGGATAAGCTGCGCCGGGGGTATACGACCCGCTGGCCAGCCACTACGCCATGCGCATCGGCCTGGGTGCTCTGCGCGTCGCCCCTGCGATCCGTCTGCTGTATGTGTCGCTGACCGACCGTGTCCAGCACGCATACGCGCCGGGCGAGGATGTCTCCGACCTGTTCTTCACCGAGTTCGATGCGCTACTCGGCGAGTATCTCGACGCGGGCTGCACGGTAGCCGTCGCTGCCGACCACGGCATGAATGCAAAGCACGACGAGAACGGCGAGCCCCGCATCCACTATCTGAAGGACATGCTGGCAGCGGCAGGCATCCCGGTCGAGGAGGTCGTGCTGCCGATTACCGACCCGTACGTGAAACACCATGGCGCCCTCGGCTCGTTCGCCTGGCTCCATCTACCTCTAGAGCACCGCGACGCCGCTCGCCGGGTACTTAGCGCGCTGCCCGGGGTGGAGGAGATCTGGGACCGGGAGGACGTCGCCACCGTGTACGAACTGCCCCGCGACCGCATCGGCGATCTGGCGGTGACAGCCTCCGCCGACACCGCCCTCGGAAGCGCGGCCGCCGATCACGATCTGACCCAATTGCACGGCCCCCTCCGCTCGCACGGCGGCCGCCACGAGCAGGTGGTGCCGCTCATTCTGAGCAGGAGCGTGGACGGTCCGCTCGCCGACTCGTTCGAGGCGGGCATCCTACGTAGCCGCGACATCCACGACCTCGTCCTGAACCACGTCGGCACCGAGCCCGAGAACGTCCAGGCGCCGAAGGAGGCCGAACGCAGTCGGGCGGGCAACGTTCACATCGCGTGAAGCGGGCGCGCGTCGAATCCACCTCTTTACAGGCCGATCGCGACGAGTTGCCGCTTACGCTCTTCCGGTGCAGCCCGCCGCCGGTTGGCAGCTGTGCCGGGAATTGGGGTTTCGGTCGACACGAGATGACGCTGCCGGCTAGCTCGTGAGCGGCACCCCGCTGTCACGACGCGCGCGCAAGCGTGCCGAGTGAGCCCGCGCGGAACCTGAAGAGTCACGATGCGAAGCTGGCAAGGTCAGCCATGAGTTCCGATACTGTCGCGGTGTCGACGTCGTCCAGGGTTCTCCCACAACTCCTCCCACCCGCGATACGTCAGGCGCAGTGCCTGGCTCGGTGTCGCGGTCACGCCGGTGAACCGGGACAGACCGCTTCCGTCGACGTCCCCGGGTTGGGGGTGGTGGACGGGGCGACCGAGTTGTGGGAACGGCTGCTGGATCTCGTGGTCGGCGAAAACGTCGGACCAGGTGCCGACCGAGTCGGGGATGTGTGAGGGGTACATGAGTCCGATCGGGCCGTCCGGAAGCGGGACGGTGTCGCCATTCATGTTGACGAGGATGTTGTCCTCGGTCACCCGGAACACGGCTAGGGGGTGGGAGTTCTCGTCGAATGCTGCCCACAGCAGACGTCGCGCAAGATGCACCAGTACGGGATGTCCGAGGACAAACTCACCGAATTCGCTTCCGCTCCAGCGGCGTCCGGAGACCATGGACCTGTTGAACCGTGGGCTGAACGCTTCCACGCAGCTCTCGAAGCGTGATCGACGCCGCGCCAACGGAATGGTCAGTCCGCATTATCTGGACTACTAATCCCCTAAAGAATCCAACGGTTCGGCTTCTCACTGGTTCCTCGGTTCGTGTATCGGTAGCTGACCTGACGGGCGTCTATACACTCACCACAGCAGGTGCCCAATAGTCTCGAGAGGACACCATTCCGAAGGGGTCTTAGGTGGAACACGACGTGATGTTGCCGTTGAGCATCGACATCCAAGCGACGCTCATCATGCTCGGGTACGTCCTGCTCACCATCGCGGCGCTCATCTCGATCCTCCGCACCCCGCACGACCGAGCTGGATCGAAGTTCTGGTGGTCGGCGACGATCATTTCGCTCCCCTTGATCGGTGCAGCAGCATGGTTCCTGTTCGGTGCACCCCCGCTACGCCGACGCGCGCGTTGAGCGACTCAATCTCCATGGCACGGGACCAGAGAGTCTTCGGTTGCGGTTCCGGGCTAGCCGATCGAGTCGCCTGCGTCAGGGTTCATCCGAGCCGCCGAAGACGAGATGTGGTGTCCCCATGACCGGTTCGCCGGGGTGTAGTTGTTGCTGCAGGGCCGAGATCCCGGCAGCGTCCAGTGTCCCGTTACCGTGGATCTGGCATGCCCAGTCGAATCTTCCGGTGGACCACGCGATTTGGTATCCATAGGTCTTCACTGCCCACGGTTCGGTCGAGCGTGGCCGTCGGATCAGCCAACCGGCTGGCTGATCAGGCCCGAGCGGAGCGGAGAAGGCACCGGACTGTCGGTCGATCGAATCGACGAAGCGTGGAGTGAAATCGGTCAGGACCGGCACGTGGATCGGCTCTGCCGTGATGTTCTCACGGAACCACTGCATCGCCCTCTCGACATCGGGTGTGTCGCCCTGTCCGATGCGGGCACAGGATTCGTCGTCGGTGACAACCGGTCCGCCCCAGGCGAACAGGGACGGATCCAAAGGCTCACCCACGGTGACGTCGGTGTAGGCGGCGCCGTCGATACCGTCGCCGGAATGCTGTCCGAGGACGGCGCCGCTGTCGACGTCAACGATCAGACGCAGTGACGGTTTCGGCATGTTGAGGCTCTCACGTGGGGCTAGATCCACCGACCAGCAGCGGCGGCCGAGGAACTCGAGGTCGGTCACCGGTCCGGTCGGTCGGGCATGGTGATGCCCGGCCCAGTGGGTGACCGGTGGGGTGATGGCCAGGTGGCGACCCGAGCCGGGGGACTTCACGCGCCGAAGCTCGGTGCAGCGCGGCCGGTCCGGATCGCAGGTGAAGTCCCATGCCGAGCTGCCGTCGCTGACGAACAAGACTTCCCTGTCGACCGATTCGATTCGAGATCGGCGCCCCCACCGGTACAGGCGCACCCCTTCGCGGCCTATCGGCAGAAAGACAGGTTCCTCCCCTGAGGTCGCGTAGTAGAAGTGGAATGGCTCGTCGGAGTTCCGGTACGGAACGACGACGCCGTGGACTGGTTGCGTCGGCCCGTCTGCCATTCCGACCAGCATCTGCACCCATTCGGTCATTGCTACCTCCGGTTCGTGTTCGTTTTCGGGCGCATCGGCCCCTGGTATGCACGAGGTTCAGACGTACAGCACTCCGTCGACGGCATCCGACGCCGGTGGGTACGCACGGGTGCCGGCCTGTTCCATCAGTTCCGTCCGCACGTAGGTGAGGAAGTTGTCCAGCCGGGTGCCTTTCTCGTCGTAGAGATTCAGGCGCGCCACCAGGGTCAGGCTTGGATAGTCGATGTGCCGGAACCGGACGTGGACCCGGCCGTGAGGCCACTGCCCGACGTATGTGGCGAACACCTCGTCCACGCGCTCCGAGAACCGCCTTCCGTCCAGACCACGCAGGCAGTACGCCACGTACGAGCCGTGGTCGAGCGGCTGCGGGCCCACCGGCCGACACCGGTCGGTGATGTCGATGCCCTCGACCCCCACCGGACGCGCCTTTCTCTCTACCCCAGCGGTGAGCACCGAGCGTCCCGACCCGGTGCGAGTTTCCGGCGTGGTGACCATCCAGAGCCGCCCGGCCGAGGCCGCGCCGTGGGTTACTCGCATCCCGGACAGGTCGATTTCCGTCGCCGGTACCGAGGCGTCGGGCCGGTACGCCCGTACGATCGTGGAGCCATTGCGAGCCGGGTTGGTGCCCCAGTGCCAACGAAACGCGGCGTCTACAGCGCGTTTGCGTCGGTGTGCCTCGTTGTACGAGGTGTCGGCGTACTCACTGGTGTGCTCGACCTGGCGGTCCTGCAGGAACGGATGCGTGCCGGGTCCGATTCGCTCCGGGATCGGCCCGTCGAGCGGCACTTGCAGCACCGAGGAGCCGTACCGAACCTCGAACCCGGGCCGGTCGACGCTCGTCATCGCCGGGGTCGGAACCCGCTCCCACGGATCGTGAGAGACCCTGACGAACAGCGACGACTCGTCGAACTCGACCGACACCACGGCCGCACCGTCTATGACAACGCGGCGGGAACCGCCCTCGGGCAGTACAACCAGCAGCATCGGTGGCCGCAGCGAGCGGAGTGGCGGAACGTCGGGTGCGGACGCAACGTCGCGCCGCCGCCGAGCATTGCTGAAGCACCATGCGCCGGACGACCCCGCGCAAATCAGTTGGTGGCCTTCGGTGTACTCGGCATGGATGATCCCGTCGACACCAACGCGCACCAGCGGCCCATCTCGATGGTTCTGCACCCAGACGCCGTTGGTATGGGCCACGATCTGCTGCTGCCTCGAATTCAGCGGAGGTGGAGGAAGATCGGTCCACGACACCAGACGCACGAACCGCTCCGTGTATGGATCGAACAACGCCGCGACTGGTTGGGTGTCATCGACCACCCAAACGTATCCGCAAGAAAAGAACACACTGCGTGGGCGCAGGAATCTGCGCCGAGAATCGGCGCTCATGCGCCTTTCTGCTGAGTCATGTCGACGACGGTACCAGCGACCACCACCCATGTATCGCAGCGCTCGATAAGAAGCCGCGTCCAGCCGCAGAGGCACTGCCTGCATGACCGGGCCGCCGTGGAGCAGTAGCTACGCGATCTCGCCTAGCTGCTGCTCCGCACACGCCGACTGGATCATCGACCTCGGCCCCGGAACCGGGTCACGCGGACTCGGCGCCTGACCCCAGCCTCGGAAACGGCTCGGTGGAGAACACAACCTCCACCGCCACCTCGAAGTACGCGGCGATACGCAGCGCAAGGTGCAGGCTGGGGCTGTATTCGCCGCGCTCGAGGTAGCCCACCGTCTGATAGTGGACGCCCAATGCCTCGGCTAGCTCCCGCCGCGATATGCCCCGCTCGGCGCGCAGCATCGCAATGCGGTTGTAGATGGCCTCAGAAGGCACGCTGCATCGCCCTCTCCCGTCGTGCAGCCATACTCGATCCTGATTCGTGACGCGCCGTGCGCCGCAACACTACCGCCGCGATCAGCAGTCCCGCGACCGCCCAGGCGCCCAGCACCGCCGCGGTTTCGGCGTGTCGCCAGGACTCACCGATCTCGACCGCCACTGCGTCGGGGGGAAGCAATGCCGATCGCATCCCGAGACCGCTCCAGTACATCGGGAACACCTGGCCGACGGCCTGCAGCCACCCCGGCAGCGCCGTGATCGGGTAGAAGATTCCCGAGATGGCGATGAGCCCCATGAGCGGCATCGTCAGCAGGAACGTCCCGCGGGAGTTGTCGAGGACGGCACCCAGGATCGCACCGACGGGCAGCGCGGCGAGCAGGCTGAGCAGCAGAACCCAGACGAAGGTCGCCCACGCGCCGAGGCCGTCCAGCGACCCGCCTCCGATGACCGCCAGACCCACCGCGAGCACCACCGCCACCTGCGCGACGACGGATCCAGCGGCCGAGACGACCTTGCCGACCATGTAGCCGATCATCCCGCTCGGCACCGCCTTGGCCCTCAGTAGCGTGCCGTCCTCGCGGTCCAGGACAAGCACATTGGTGATCGCGAACAGTCCGTTGAACACGATGATCGACCCGATGAGACCGGGGAGCGCGAGTTCGGCGATCGAGAGATCGCTGCCCATGTACTCGCGATTGCGCAGCAGGTAGAGCACGACCAGCGCGACGGCCGCGGTTCCGAACTGACCGATCAGGTCGGTACCGTTGGTGAACAGTTGACGAAGCTCGATCCAGCCGCGAACGAGGCCGGCACGAACCGCGTTGACAGTGGGGTTCATCGTGCGACCTCCGTGAGAGTGAGTGCGCCGGTCGGGCCCTCGTCAGACTCGTGACGGCGGACCAGCGCCATGTAGGTGTTCTCCAGCGAGGCACGGCCCACCTCGAGCTCACCGATGGAATCAACGTGCTGCCTGAATAATTCGTGGACAAACTTCGTCGACTCGATTGTGGTGTGCACGAAGCGCTGGTCGCCGACCGTCCAGCGCACCTCGGCCTCCCCGGCGATCTCGCGAGCCAGTGCATCGGGCGAGCCGTCGGCGACGATGCGTCCGCCTGCCAGGATCAGGATCCGGTCGGCAATCTTCTCTGCCTCGTCGAGGTCATGGGTGGTCAGGAGCACCGTAGTGTCCTCGACGTCTGTCAGACGATGCACAAGATCGTGGAAGTCCCTGCGAGCCGCCGGATCGAAGCCGGCGGTGGGTTCATCCATGAACAGCACCTGCGGCCGGCCCACGATGCCGATTGCCACGTCCAGTCGGCGGCGCTGACCACCCGAGAGAGCCGCGATCTTGGCCCGCGCCTGCTCGGTGAGCCCGACGAGGTCGATGAGTTCGTCTGTATCCCAGGGCTGTCGGCCATCGCTCGCGGAATACGGCCGATAGAAGGCGGCGAGATGGTCGAGCAGGTCACGCACGCGCCACTTGGCATGGTCGCGCCAGGACTGCAGGACGACGCCCACCCGAGCGCGCCAGTGTTCGTCGCCGTCCTCGGGATCGACGCCCAGCACCGTGACACGGCCCGCCGAGCGATTGCGGAACCCCTCGAGTATCTCGACGGTCGTCGTCTTTCCGGCCCCATTGGGACCGAGCATGACCAGCACCTCGCCGCGCCGGGCCTGGAACGTCACATCGAGCAGAACATCGTTGGCGCCGTATCGCATTCGCAGGCCGGCGACGTCGAGCGCAATGCCACTACTTGAATTCATGAGCCTCCCCATCGTTGTGCTACTCAATGATTTGTAGCATAGGTACTACATTCCGTTGTGGCAATACTGCCGGAGAGATGGCCCGGAATCGGTCGGTGCCCCTATCGCATCCAGGCGTCGAGGTCCGACGCTGCCCGATGCTGCGGCGGGCTCGCAGCGGAACGTCCACCGCTCGTCAATCGCACAGGATTAACTCATCCATCGCACAAGATCGACGAGGCTCGACATGCTCGTCGAGAAACACCCCATGCGCCGCCACAGCGATTCCGGTCGTGGCAGACTCTGACGCATACCGGGCGCCGGATCATCCTGTTGTCGTCATCACCGTCACACGGCGTTGGCCCGAGCAACTTCCGCGCCGGACCCCCGGGGGCGTCAGTGTCCGCGCGGGATCGGTAGCGCCTCGATCGCACGGTCGACGACGTCGTCGACGGTGAAGACGGGATCGACGGTGCGGTCGATGGCGAGGCTCTCGACCATGGACCACCATGCGCGCAGCAGTACGCGGTTTGCGGGCGACGACTCGGCGCCCGTGGCGTCGAGGGTGCGCTCGACCATGGTGTTCTGCAGATTCTTGCGGATCTCTTGGATCTGCGCATCGGCGCCGAAGCCGCCGTGGAAGAACGACTGATAGTTCGCGCCGTGCCGGTCGACGAAGGAGACGAACGCGCGGACCACGGCCCGCAGTGGCTCTCCGGATGCGCCGTCGGGGTCCGCCCTCGCCGCGCGCAGCAAGCGCCGGGCCGCCGCGCCCACCACGGCCACGTAGTAGTCCTGTTTGGTCGGGAAGTACCGGAACAGCAACCCGCGAGAGATCCCAGCCTTCTCGGCCACCTGGTCGATGGACAACGCGTGGATGGGTCGGGTCGCCAGCTCCTGCAGGCCGATCGCGACGAGTTGCCGCTTGCGCTCTTCCGGTGGGAGCCGGCGCCGGTTGGCGGCTACGCCGGGTAGTGAGGTTTCGGTCGACACGAGATGGCACCCCCAGGATTTGATTGCCGGGCAAGTCTACGTTTAGGTTAACTGAGCAATGCTTAGTTAGTTGCGACGTCATGGAGGTAAGGCATGGATTTCGCTCACAGCGCGCGGTCGAAGGAGTACCTCGACCGGCTACGTGTGTTCATCGCTACCGAGGTCGCCCCCGTCGAGGCGCGTCTGCGGGCCGAGCGGGTGGAGCCGTTCGCGCAGCGTTCCGACGTCCCCGGCGCCGCGATGTGGCAAGTGTCCGACGAGTTCCGGCAGCTCCAGTCCAAGGCTCGGGCGCAGGGACTGTGGAACCTCTTCTTGCCCGACTCCGAAATCGGTGCCAGCCTGAGCAACGTCGAGTACGCACCGCTCGCCGAGGAGATGGGTCGCTCCCTCTTCGCCTCTGCGATCTTCAACTGCGACGCCCCCGATACCGGCAATATGGAGGTGCTCTACCACTACGGCAGCACCGAGCAAAAGGAGCGCTGGCTGCGCCCGCTGCTCGACGGCCAGATCCGCTCCGCGTTCTGCATGACAGAGCCCGACGTCGCGTCGTCCGACGCCACCAACATGGCCGCGACCGCCGTCGTCGAGGGTGACGAGGTCGTGCTGAACGGCCGCAAGTGGTGGAGCACAGGCATCGGTAGTCCGGACTGCAAGCTCCTCATCTTCATGGGTCTCACCGATCCGGAAGCACACAAGTATCAGAGGCATTCGATGGTTCTCGTGCCGATCGATGCACCCGGTGTCCGGGTAGAGCGGATGCTCTCGACGATGGGCTTCTACGACGAGCCCGGCGGCCACGGCGAGGTGTCGTTCACGAACGTGCGGTTGCCCCTCGACGCGATCATCGCCGGTCCGGGAAGAGGATTCGAGATCGCGCAGGGCCGACTCGGTCCTGGCCGCGTGCACCACTGCATGCGTTTGGTCGGCCTCGCGGAGTCTGCGCTCGAACTCGCGATCCGCCGCGGCACCGATCGCGTCGCGTTCGGCAAGCCGCTGATCAATCTCGGCGGCAATCGGGAACGGGTCGCGGACGCCCGTATCGCGATCAACCAGTTGCGGCTGCTGGTGCTCAACGCCGCGTGGCTGCTCGACACGCAGGGCATCGCCGGGGCGCGCTCGGCGGTATCGGAGATCAAGGTCGCCGCACCTCGGGTCGCACAGCAGGTGATCGACTTCGCGATCCAGATCCACGGTGGCGCCGGGTTGTCCGACGACTTCCCGCTCGCCGGCGCGTGGACAGCGGCGCGGGCGATACGGCTCGCGGACGGCCCCGACGAGGTGCACCAGGGGCTGGTGGCTCGCTTCGAGTTGGGAAAGTACCAGTGACCCCTAAAATGACAGGGCTGCCGGACAACGCCCGCAGCGTCCGCGACGAGGATGCGTTCGATGTCGAGGCGGTGGCGAACTGGCTGCGCGAGAACGGGTCCGGCGATCTGAGCGCAACCCCCGAGGTCCGTCAGTTCGCCGGGGGTGCATCAAACCTGACCTACCTGTTGCGCTATCCGGATCGCGACCTCGTCCTGCGCCGACCCCCGGCGGGTGCCAAGCCGTCGTCCGGACACGACATGGTCCGCGAGTACCGGATCCAGTCGTTGCTCGCACCCGTGTACCCGCACGCGCCGACGATGGTGGGACTATGCACCGATCCGTCGGTGCTGGGCAGTGACTTCTATGTCATGGAACGTGTCGAGGGCACCATTCTGCGCTCTGCTCCCCCGGCCGAATTCGGCCTCACCCCCGAGAACACGCGGGAGGTGTGCCTGCGGATGATCGACCTGCTCATCGAACTGCACGGTGTCGACCCGAAGTCATCCGGACTCGACGAGTTCGGGCGTGGCACAGGCTATGTCGCCAGACAGGTGGCAGGGTGGACGAAGCGCTACGCGGCCGCCCGGACCGACAACGTGCCCGACTTCGCGCGAGTGACGGCCTGGCTCGCCGACAATCAACCGGCCGATGTCGCGTCCGCGGTGATCCACGGCGACTTCCGGCTCGACAATGTCGTCCTCGGCGACGACCTGCAGCCGCGTGCGGTCCTGGACTGGGAGCTGGCGACGATCGGTGACCCGCTCATGGATCTGGGGTCGAGTCTGGCCTATTGGGTGCAGGAAGACGATCACCCGATGATGCAAGCCACCAAGAGGCAGCCCTCGGACCTTCCGGGGATGCTCACCCGCCGCGAGATCGTCGAGTACTACGGTCAACGCACGGGGCTGCCGGTCGACAACTGGCGCTTCTACGAAGTGTTCGGGCTGTTCCGGCTGGCGGTAATCGCGCAGCAGATCTACTACCGGTACCACCATGGACAGACCACCAACCCAGCCTTCGAGCACTTCTGGATCGCCGTGGGATACCTGGACATCCGCTGCAACAAACTGATCGACGGACTTGACACCGATACGGAGGAAGACGCGTGAGCAAGCGTACGACACGCAAGAATATTCTCATCACGGGCGCCAGCTCGGGCCTCGGATGCGGCATGGCCCGCGAATTCGCTTCGCGTGGACGTAATCTCGCGTTGGCGGCCAGGCGCACCGAGCGGCTGGAGGAATTGCGCGCCGAACTGCTGGCCGCGCACCCGCAGATCACGGTCGCAATCCGCAAGCTCGACGTCGACGTGCACGACGAGGTTTTTCGCGTGTTCACCGAACTCGACGAGGAACTTGGTGGCCTGGACCGGGTGATCGTCAACGCAGGACTCGGCAAGGGGCAGCCGTTGGGTACCGGCTACTTTAGCGCCAACGTGCAGACCGCGCGCACCAACTTCCTCGGCGCGCTCGCGCAGAGCGAGGCGGCGCTCGAGCTGTTCCGGCCCCGGAACGCCGGTCACGTCGTGCTGATCTCGTCGATGAGCGCGTTGCGCGGCATGCCTCGGAATCTCACGACCTATGCGGCATCGAAGGCCGGGGTCGCGGCACTCGGCGAAGGTATGCGCGCCGATCTGGCGAACACCGGTATCGACGTCAGTACCATCTTCCCCGGCTTTATCCGCACGGAGATCAATGAGAAGGTGAAGAACGCGCCGTTCATCGTCGACACCGAAACCGGTTGCCGTGCACTGGCTGCAGCCATCGAGAAGGAGCCGAGCAAGGCATACGTCCCCGCGTGGCCGTGGGCGCCGCTCTCCGTGGCGATGAAGCTGCTGCCCTTGTCTCTGGTGGCGAAGATGGCATAGCGCATCTCCATGCCCGAGAACCTCCAGGTTCAGCGGGGTGTCACCGAAGGCCCGGCCTTCGGGCGGACGTACGCCTACTTGCGGTCGTCGAGCCACTCCAAGTAGTTGTCGGCCGCGAGTGAGAGCCGGTCGCCAAGCGGCTGTTACTCGAACGGCGTGCCTACGTAGTTCTCGGCGACCAGCGTGCGGCCCGCGACAGAGCGGGTCACCATGTCGAGTTCGGCGACCTGGCGCTGGTGGCCGAATCCGGCCTCGTCGGGCAGTCGATGCAGCATCGAGGACATCCACCAGGAGAAGTGCTGGGTGCGCCACACGCGCGGCAGCACCGTCTCGGTGTAGCCGTCGAGGCGGCCACGGCCGCGGTTGGCGAAGTACTCGGCCATCGCCTTCGACAGGAAGTACACGTCGGCGATCGCCAGGTTCATGCCTTTGGCCCCGGTCGGTGGGGTGGTGTGGGCGGCATCGCCGGCGAGGAAGAGGTTGCCGTGCTGCATCGGCTCGCACACAAAGCTGCGGAACTGCAGGATCGACTTCAGAAAGATCTTGCCGTCCTTGATCTCCACGCCCTCACCGTCGACGCGCGCGTGCAGTTCCGACCAGATGCGGTCGTCCGACCAGTCGTCGACCGAATCGTCGGTGTCGACCTGTAGGTAGTGCCGCTGGACCTCAGGAGTGCGGGTGCTGACCAGCGCGAAACCGCGCGGGTGGTTGGCGTAGATCAGCTCTTCCGACGATGGCGGCGCCTCGGCGAGAATGCCGTACCAGGCGAACGGGTACCGACGGAAGTAGTCGTTACGCACAACGTCCCCAGGGATGAGATCGCGGATTGAGGTGCGCGAGCCGTCGCATCCGGCGACCAGGGCGCACGTGAGCATCTGGTCGTTGCCCTCACTGTCGCGATAAGTGATCTTGGGCGTCCCGGACGTGTGGTCGTGGATCCGAACCTTGGACACTCCGAAGCGGATGTCGCCGTCGTCCGTGAGACGCTGGGCGATGAGATCCTTGAGGACCTCGTGCTGCGGATAGACGGTGACGGCGCGACCGCTCGTCAGTTCGTCGAATGCGATGCGGTGACCGCGACCGCCGAACCGCAGTTCAATGCCCTGGTGGGCCCGGCCCTCGCGCTTCATCCGGTCTCCGACTCCGGTGTCGACCATCAGGTCGACGGTGCTCTGTTCGAGCACACCGGCACGGATCGTGTATTCCACCTCTCTGCGGGTTCGGCTTTCGAGCACGACGGAATCGATGCCCTTCAGGTGCAGGAGATGAGACAGCATCAGTCCTGCCGGGCCTCCTCCGACGATCCCGACCTGTGTATCCATGAGCAGGCTCCTCGCGTAGTTCGTAGCACCAGTCACTGTCCCGCCAGAATCGTGATCACAACACCCTCCCTTCCACTGAGTGAAAGACGAGCTAGGCGACGCCCCGGGAAATACCACGTGCGGCGGCCCACACAGCGGGGATCAGCGGTGCCGAATCCTTGGCGGTCGGAACCACCACGGACACCGCTGCCACCACTTCACCCGTCGACCGCGATACCGGTGCCGCCACGGCCAGCGTCCCGACATTGAGATGCTCGCGGCACGCCACCCAACCGGTGCGACGAATGTCGTCGAGGGTGCTGCGCAGTCGGTGCTCGGTGGTGATGGTCGACGGGGTGAAGCGCTTGAGGCCGGCCGCGAGGACCTCATCGAGCAACTCTCCGCCGCCGAACGCCAACAGGACGAGTCCGCCACTCGACGCATGCAATGGCAGCCGGCCACCGGCCCGCCCCACTACTACGACGGCGCCGCGCGCCGACAGTCGTTCGAGGTACAGCGCCTCTAGACCCTCACGAACCACCAATTGCACGTTTTCGCGCGTCGCCTCGTACAGATCTTCGAGGTACGGCCGCGCCACCTGCTGTAATCCGTGGGCGCGTGGTGCGAGAGCACCCAACTCCCACAGTCGCACCCCGATCTCGTACCGCCCGTCGGCGATGCGTTCGAGCGCGCCGTTGTCCACCAACTGACGGCACAATCGGTGAACCGTGGGCAGCGGCAGCCCAGTGCGCCGACCCAACTCCGACTGCGACAGCCGCGGGCGGTCCGAGGTAAACGAACCCAGCACCAGAAAGGCGCGCCCCAGCATGCTGCGTTCGTCGGACATGTGGTCAGTATTCCGGTCGCCACCAACCCGTGGCCAGCATCGGGAAGCGTCGAATGTGACATCGGCCTGCGTGGACGGAACCGGTGTGACATTGGGCGACGGCCTTGGTTGGCAGAGCATCGAGTGCGGACCTGGAAGGGGTTGACATCCGAATATGACGCACCACACAATGACCGCAGGACTTAATGAACCAAAGTTCGGATTGCGAACATCATTGACAATCGAGGATTCCATGATCGAGTCCCTACGGAGCGAGCCCCGTTCCCTACGGAGCGAGCCCCGTTCCCTACAGAGCGAGCCCCGCACCTCCTCTGTATCTTGGGTAGCCTCCCTCTGCTGGGTCACCGTGTTGCTAGACGGTTTCGACCTGGTCGTTCTCGGTGCGATCATCCCCTCCCTGAGCGAATACGAGGCGTGGGGCCTGACAACCGGCACCCTCACGTTCATCTCGACATTGGGCCTGGTGGGCATGACCATCGGCGCTCTGACAATCGGCACACTCACCGACGTAGTCGGACGTCGCCGAGTCCTGCTGTTCACAGTGGCGGGGTTCTCGATCCTTACTCTCCTCTGCGCGGTGGCGCCCAACCCGTTCCTGTTCGGGCTGTTCCGGTTCCTGGCGGGAGTCGGACTCGGTGGCGCTTTGCCGACGGCACTGGCCCTGGTCAACGAGTTCTCCAAGAAGCAGGGCGGCGGATCCGCATCGACACTGCTCATGACCGGATACCACGTAGGTGCGGTTGCGACGGCCGCGCTGGCGATCGTCCTGATCGAACCGTTCGGTTGGCGTTCGATGTTCGTTGCCGGCGCACTGCCCGCCGTGGTCCTGATTCCGCTGATGCTGCGCCACCTCCCCGAATCCCCGTCTTATCTGATCGGGCGAGGTAAGCGCGCCGAAGCCGAGCGCATCGCAAGGCAGCACGGCCTGGAACTCGGGCCCGCACCGGCCGCCGACGCTCCCGCCGCCGCGACGGTCAATCCGGTACGCACGCTGTTCTCGCCTCGGTTCCTCCGCAACAGCATCGCCATCTGGGTCACCTCGTTCATGGGACTTCTGCTGGTCTACGGACTCAACACCTGGCTGCCGACGATCATGCGCGAGGCGGGCTACAACCTCGGTGCATCGCTCACGTTCCTGCTTGTCCTCAACGTCGGCGCGGTCGTGGGTCTCCTGATTGCGGGCGGCGTCGCAAACAAGATCGGCCCCCGGACGGCCGCGATCATCTGGTTCGCCGGGGCCGCCGTCTTCCTGGCATTGCTCAGCGTCAAGATCTCGTTCGGAATCTACATTCTTGTGTTCCTCGCAGGCTGCTTCGTCTTCAGCGCGCAGGTACTCGTGTACGCGTTCACGAGCGCCAATCACCCCTCGCAGATCCGCGCGACCGCCCTCGGCTGGTCGGCGGGAATCGGCAGGCTCGGAGCGATCTGCGGCCCGATCCTCGGCGGTGTCATGCTCGGCGCCGGCTACGCGGTGCCATGGGGCTTTTACGCATTCGCCCTGGTGGGACTGCTCGGCGCAATCGCGATCTCGTCGTCCCGTGTATCTCGATGAACTCCGGACATTCGATGAGGTGGCCTGATTGCACGTCGAGTAGCGTATGGGAACCATGCCGGTATTTCGGACATGATCTGCTATAGCCGACATCAGGCAGTGAGGGGGCTGACATGCCGCGGATGGTTCCCGCAGTGCTGCGTGCTGCAGATATTCTGGAGTTGTTCCTCGGCCGCGAGGTCTCGTTGACTGCCACGGAGATCGTGGAACGGTTACAGCTACCTCGTTCCACCGCACACGAATTGTTGGCTACGCTCGTCGCTCGCAACTTCCTCAGCCGCCAGTCCGGCGAGGAAAACGTCTACCGACTGGGGCCGCGTGTCCTCGAGTTGGGTTCGCGCTATCAACAAACGCTGGAGTTTGCCACGGAGGCTGATGCGGTCGCGCGCCAGGTTGCCGCCAAATGCGACGAGACTGTCCACGTGGCGATCCTGGATGGTCTCGAGGTCGTTTATGTGTCGAAGATCGACTCGACGCGTTCGGTGCGTCTGATCTCCGAGGTGGGCAGGCGATTGCCGGCCTACTGCACCGGCGTCGGCAAAGTGCTGCTGGCAGGGCTGGCGCGCGAGAAACTGAACGAGCTACTCAAGGGCCGCAAGCTGGTGCCCCTGACCGATCGCAGCATCACCTCGCGCACCGAGCTACGCAGGCAGTTGGACGAGGTGCGCCGTACCGGTATCGCCTACGAGTGCGGTGAATCGAACCCCGAGGCAGGCTGCGTCGCAGCGCCGGTGGTGGACAGCTCAGGGAAATGGGTTGCCGCGATGAGCATTTCGATACCGACCTCGCGGCACACCGATGACGCTTGGCCGCGTTGGGAGAAGCTCGTCCGCGAGGGTGCCACGGAGCTGTCCCGCAGGCTCGGCGGCACCTACCCGGAGTAAGGAAGCGTGGGCATTCCCGGCACCATGTGGGATGCGCGGAACAGCGCCCCGGCCTCAGGGTGGGCGTCCAGGTCGGTGTCGAGGCGTGAGGTCGTGATGTAGAGCTCGTCGAGTTCCCGGCCACCGAACATGCATGACGTGACCCGTGGGACTGGAAGTTCGATGATGTCGGCGAGGGTTCCGTCGCAGGTGTAGTGATGAATGGCGCCCCCACCCCACAACGCCACCCACAGCCCGCCTTCGGAGTCGATCGCCAGCCCGTCCGGGGCGCCCTTGCGTGGGTCTACGTGCACTACCGTTCGCCGTGCCGAAAGGATCCCCTCGGCGTAGTCGAAGGCGTCGATACGTTGTGTCGGCGTGTCCACGTAGTACGTCGTGGATCCGTCGGGACTCCACCCAATACCGTTGGAGATGGTGACGCCGCCAAGCGCAACCGTGACTTTGCCCTCGGGATCCAGCCGGTATAGCGTTCCGGCGCCTGGGACGGTGTCGTAGGACATGGAGCCACAGAAGAAACTGCCGTCCGGCGCGCAGCTCCCTTCATTCATCGAATTGTCTTGTCGGACCATATGTCACCGAGCGGCCGGACATCCGAGAGCTCGTCATTCGCAAGGGCAAACCCCCGTTCGATCGCGACTATCGCGCCGCCACGACTACGCGGCCGGAGCGCCGCCGCTACCGATCCGACATGTCGTCGGTCGATCACGCCCGAGGAGCGGTCGAGAATCAGGACATCGCCGGCGAGCATGTCCACCCACCGAAGTCCGTTCCAGCCGGCGTGCCACACCGGACCTTCGCCGTGCTGCGTGCAGGGATCGTCACTTGCTCTACACGAGTCATCACCACTGCCTATCGTATTCGGTGGATGTCATAGGACATTTTCATTCCTCTTGGTAGAGAAATCCATTCGCGTCACGGATGCAGCAAGATTTTCACGATACTCTGGTCGCCGTCTTCGAGGAACCGTAGCGCCTCTCCCGCATCTCTCAACTCGAAATCACCGCTGATGATCAACTTCGGATCCAACACACCGGACGTGAACGCCTCCACCGCGTGAACCCAGGCTCGAGATGACGCGCCGAAGACGGTGCGCACGACGCGCCCACCCCAGCGGACAAGTCTGGTAGCAAGATCGGCTGTGCCCGCAGCGCCGGCCGCTTAAAGTCGCGTGTCAGTTCCATCCAGCACCACGGGTTCGAAATATCGGATTAGATTTGGTATTACAGACGATTACAGATTGCCCAGGGCCGATGGTCAACGCTCGGCCGGCGACTATTTGACGGGGATGTGAATCGCATTTACTGTGGCCAGAGGGCCGTCGCTGCTTGGGGTGGCGGGCCGAGTGCCGGTTCGACCGGGTAGACATTCGCGCGCGAAGCACCGACCCGCACTGCCTCGCCGAGGCCACCCGATCGGCTAGATGGCCGGTCGGTATGTCTGTCGTGGATCGGCCATCGCCATCATCGTACGGCGGATTTTGATTTGCGCCGGTTGCACAACTGAGAGGACTACTCCCAATGACCTACCTCGCCGCGCACAACCGCTACGAGTCGATGAGCTATCGCCGCTGCGGGCGGAGCGGTATCAAGTTGCCCGCTATATCGCTGGGCCTCTGGCACAACTTCGGTGACGACCGCGCGATAGATACACAGCGCGAAATCCTGCGCCGGGCATTCGATCTCGGTATCACACATTTCGATCTCGCCAACAACTACGGGCCGCCCTATGGGTCGGCCGAAACCAACTTCGGGCGGATCCTGAACGACGATTTCAGGTCGTACCGGGACGAGTTGTTCCTCTCGACCAAAGCTGGCTGGGACATGTGGCCGGGCCCGTACGGCGACCTGGGTTCACGCAAGTATCTGCTGTCGAGCTTGGACCAGTCGCTGAAGCGGATGCAGGTCGACTACGTCGACGTCTTCTATTCGCATCGGTTCGACCCGGACACCCCACTCGAAGAGACGATGGGAGCCCTCGATACAGCCGTCCGCTCCGGGCGTGCACTGTATGCCGGCATCTCGTCCTATTCGCCGACCCGGACGGCCGAAGCCGTAGCGATTCTGAAGTCGATGGGTACACCACTGCTTATCCACCAGCCGTCCTACTCCATGCTCAACCGTGTGATCGAGGAAGGACTGCTCGACACTCTCGAGACCGAAGGCGTCGGCTGCATCGCCTTCTCACCGCTTGCCCAGGGAATGTTGACATCGAAGTACCTCGACGGCGTACCGGCCGGATCGAGAATGGCCAAGGGAACTTTTCTTTCGAAAGACATGCTCACACCGAAGAATCTCGACCACATCCGCGCGCTGAACGCGATCGCTCAGCGCCGTGGGCAGTCGCTTGCTCAAATGGCACTCGCCTGGTCTTTGCGCGATCCGCGAGTGACCTCGGTGCTGATCGGCGCATCGAGTGTCTCGCAACTCGAGGACAGCCTCGGAGCCCTCGACAATCTTGACTTCTCGGCAGAAGAACTCGCCGAGATCGACATGAGTGCCGTGGAAGGCGGCATCGACCTGTGGCGCGCGGTCAGTACTTCCTGAGGTTCAGTACTTTCTGAGGTTCCAGGCGCCTCGCGGCCCCGAACCGCGTGGTCGCGGCTTTCGACGCTGAGAGCGATCGCGCCGCGGTCCGGTTTGTCGGTGGTAGAAGATATAAAACTACTCGACCACCTTCCACCCGGTGCCCCATCCCCAGGAGCTGTGATGCCCACCGAACACGACGTACGCGCGATGATGCTGGCGTTGCCGGAGGCCCAGGAGGTGGTGGTCGCCAACTGGGGCGATCAACCGACGTTTCGTGTGCGCAAGAAGATATTCGGCCTCGTCGGCCACGGTGCCCCACGGCCTGCCTCAAGGCGACGGTGGAAACGCAGGCGGCACTGCTTCAGGAGGATCCAGAGGTGTTTCTGGTAGCGCCGTTCCTCGGGCGACACGGCTGGATCAATGTGGTCCTCGACCGCGTCGATGCCGAAGAGTTGGCTGAATTGGTAGAGGAGGCGTGGCGCCTCACCGCACCGAAACGCCTGGTCGCGGCTTTCGACACCGAAGTGCGCGGTCGCGTCTTTCGACGCTGAAGCGCACTACCCCTCTTCCGGCCTGAATCGCCCCAGTTGGTGGCGCAGCGCCGTGCCGAGGTCGGGCCGTCGGAAGCGGTGATCACGTTCGAGGAGGCGCCCAGGAGTAACCCTCTGATCAGCCAGGGCGAGTTCACGTGCGCCCTGCTCGCCGAGTAGTAACCTCGGCCCGAAGTCGGGTACCGGCACAAACGCCGGGCGGTGCAGCACCGAGGCGAGCACGGCGGTGTATTCCTCGTTGCGAACAGGATTAGGAGCCACCGCGTTGACTGCGCCGCGCAACTCTTCGTCGGCCAGGGCACGGTGGTACACGTCCACCAGGTCGTCGATGTCGATCCAAGACAACCACTGCGTTCCCGTTCCCAACCGGCCGCCGAGACCGGCCTCGAACAGGGGCCTCTGCACTCGCAGCACACCACCCTTCGGCGATTGCACGATCCCGGTTCGAACGTGCACCACCCGCACCCCGGCGTCGGCGCCAACCTTCGACGCCTCTTCGCACTCCGCCACGACGTCGGCGAGGAACCCCTCGCCCCGCTCGTCCTGCTCGCCGAGAATCGCATCACCACGGCGTGGGCCGTAGTATCCGATCGCCGAAGCACTGATGAACACCTTCGGTCCGCGTCCAGCCGCGGCCACCTCGGCCAGTCGCCGACTGGGCTCGATGCGGCTGTCCCTGATCGCCCGACGGTGACTGTCGGTGAACCGTCCTGCAATGGATGCTCCGGCGAGGTGGATCACTGCATCGACCCCGTCGAGGAGGTCCTCGGCGGGGTCGGACGGGTTCCATCGACGTTCGTCGGGAGCGCTCGGAGCTC
>NZ_BCXB01000024.1 GCF_001894885.1 Rhodococcus marinonascens NBRC 14363 | reverse complement strand
GCACTCTCATCGACAAGTTCACTTGAACCCGCTGTTTCGGGTGTGAATAAGGTCGATCTGATCGACCGAGTGGTACGACACAGCCCTGGGGTTCGCGCTCAGCTACAGCAAGTTGGTCGACCTCGCGGCAAGGGCCAGGGCCCCGGCAAAGTCGTGGATAGAGGTTCCTGACCTGAGGGTTTGCGGCAGGGGGTGTGGCGGGCGCGGTCGCCTCGGTGATGATTCAAGTTCCTACGCCATCACCACCACCAGGAACGAGCCGTGCCCGCAGCCCCATCTTCTCCCATGCCCACTACCCCATTCGCGAGCGGGATTCTCGACACGCTCACACGGGTGCCTGATCCCCGAGCCCGCCGAGGTATCCGGCACCGGTTTCCCGTGATCCTGGCGCTCGCCTTGGCCGGCGTGTGTGCCGGGGCCAGGTCGTTCACCGCGATCGCCGAATGGGTTCACGATGCGCCGACCGCAGTACTCGAACGTGTGGGTGTGGTCGGACTGGCACCGAGTGAGTTCACGATCCGGCGTACCCTCGCCCGCGTCGACGCCACCGTGTTGGACCAGCTCATCGGCGCGTGGGCGTGGCTGCGTAGCAGTGTGATCGACGGTCGCCGGGTGATCGAGGTCGACGGCAAGACGTTGCGGGGTGCGAGGGATGCGGCCGGGTGCCTGACGCATCTGCTGGCCGCACTCGACCACAGCAGCGGTGTGGTCCTCGGTCAGCTCGAGGTCGGGGCGAAGACCAACGAGATCCCGATGCTCACCGACCTGCTCGACCCACTCGATCTCACCGATGCGGTGGTCACCGCCGACGCCTTGCACTGCCAGCGAGCCACTGCCGAGTACATCGTCGCCCGTGGCGGGCACTACGTGTTCACCGTCAAGAACAACCAACCCTCACTGAGAAACCGGTTGAAGGCGTTGCCGTGGACGAGCATTCCGGTCTCTTCCTCGGGTGCGAGGCGTGGTCACGGGAGACGGGAGCGTCGCACGATCAAGGCCACCGAGGTCGCGGCCGGACTCGGCTTCCCGCACGCCACGCAGGTATTGCAGGTTCGCCGCACCGTCACCCGACGCGGACGCAGGACAACACGAACATCGCCGCCGCGTTACGCCATCACGGCCGAAACCCACACCGGCCGGTCGACCTACTGCGCACCATCTGACATGCGCTTATGCGACTTTGCCGGGGCCCTGCCTACACCCCCACGTTGGAAAACTTGACCCCTGGTTGGGGGGTTCCGAAGCGCTACTCGGCTCCGCGATGATCGACGGCCGCGGGACCGACGCCGTCCGGGGCACCCAGAACTTCCGGTGAGGGGGGCTCGTCCGCCAACTCTTCCAGCAAGGGCGCCGGCCCGGCGGGTTCGCCCTCCGGGCCGGGTCGGATCCGGCGCACGGAATCAATCGCCAGCAGGCCCGCCAAAGTGACGAGTCCGGCGGCGAGCGCGATCCACGCACCCGAATACTCGGTTCCTTCGTAGGAGGGTTCGCCGGGCGCCATGGGACCGAACTCGGAGGTGGTCTGTGCGAGGTTCCAGCACCACACCGCCAGGGCGAGTCCGGTCACCGCCCCGATCCACTCGAATGCGACCGTCACTACCCGTCGATTCACTCCACCGACCCTCCCGTCGATTTTGCGAGCAATGATTCGAGTTGCTCGCGCAGGCCCTCGTCGTCCTTCGCCCAGGCCTGGACCAGAGCACCGTTGCTCAGGCGCAACCCGATCCCCGACCGTCGGCGCGGCACGTCCGACAACTCGCCCAGAGTCCGGGCCGTCTCCCACGGTTGCTGAACGCGCGCCTCGGGGTCGGCGGGAGGCATGATCTTCACGATCTCGGCGATCGGAAGGTCCTCGGTGCCCTGCCGCAGCGACGAGGAGGTGAGTTCGACACTCGCGTGCCTGCGTGCCGCCACCATCTGGACGTAGATGAATCCACTGAGCAACACCGCGAACAGCGGCAGCGCGAACCAGTGCACCACCGGCCCGGTCAGCAGTTCGACGACCAACGCGATCAGGCAGAACACTGGGCCGAACGCCACCATCCGCCAACGGGCACCGGGCTCACTGAACAACACCGCCTCAGGCACGGGCGAACCAACTCTCGTGGTGGGTCATGTCGGGACTACTCGGTGGAGGGAGGTAGCCGTAAGAAGTACGCGGCCGAATCCTTGCGATGCATCAGCACTACAGCGCCGACTGCCACCACTGCCTGAAGGATCTGCACGCCGCCGAGGGCAAGTTCTGCACCGCCGCCTGATTCGGTCGTGGACACCGCCATGACGGTCAAGGCCACGATCGTCGCGCACCCGATCGTCAGCAGCTTTCTGGCCCAGTTGCGACCTTTCCGCATGAAATACACGATAAGCAAGAACAGAGCGGTGAACATCAGGATGAAGAGTCCGAGGAATCCGATAGCCACGAAGAGCAGATTCTCGGCGGTGTCACGGCTCAGGTCGATCTCACTCGACGTGATGGCCGGTTCGTTCAGCAGCTGGTCGGCGAACGTCGACTTCTCCCCCAGTATGGCGGTCATCGCCACCAGCGCCTGAATCAGACCGAGGCCCGCCACGACCCACAGCAACTGGGCTGCGGTGCCCACATCGACCGGAACCGGACGTTCGGGCTTCGGCTCAGGAATCGGGGGTGGGTACGGGAGATTGTGCGGAGACGGGCCCTGCTGGTGCGGCGGAGTCTGTGGCCACTGCTCGGTCATGACAGCTACCGTAACCGGCGCCGCGCCGACGCCCTACCGGCGGCGGCGGCGATCATAACCAACCCGCCGCTTCGGTGGCCCAGTAGGTCAGCACGATGTCGGCGCCCGCGCGGCGGATGCTCGTGAGTGACTCGAGGATCGCGGCGTCCCGGTCGATCCAGCCGTTCTGCGCGGCGGCCGTGATCATCGAGTACTCGCCCGAAATCTGATACGCCGCTACGGGCACCGGCGAGCGGTCGGCCGTCTCGCGCAGGATGTCCAGGTACGACATCGCCGGTTTGACCATGACGAGGTCGGCACCCTCCTCGATATCGAGGTCCACCTCACGCAGCGATTCGCGACGATTCGCCGAATCCTGTTGGTACGTTCGGCGATCTCCCTGCAACGAGGATCCGACGGCCTCTCGGAACGGGCCGTAGAACGCCGAGGCGTACTTCGCCGAGTAGGCCAGTTGGCCGACATCCGTATGGCCCGCGCCGTCCAGAGCCTTCCGGATGGCGGCTACCTGACCGTCCATCATTCCGCTCGGGCCAAGCAGGTGCGCGCCCGAGTCGGCCTGCGCCACCGCCATGTCCACGTAGCGCTGCAGCGTGAGGTCATTGTCGACATCATCGTCGTCGCCGATGACCCCGCAGTGACCGTGGTCGGTGAATTCGTCCAGACAGGTATCGGCCATGATCACCGTTGCGCCACCGACTTCATCTGCAAGCCAACGCAGTCCGCGGTTCAGAATGCCGCCCGGATCGGATGCCCCCGAGCCGTCGGCGTCCTTGTCCTCGGGGCGGGGTACCCCGAAGAGCATGATTCCACCGACGCCCGCCTCGACTGCCTGCGTAGCCGCGCGCCGCAGCGAGTCCGGGGTGTGCTGGAACACTCCAGGCATCGACGAGATCTCCCGGGGGGCTTCGATGCCGTCCGCGACGAACATCGGCAGCACGAGGTGCCGTGGCTCGAGCGAAGATTCGGCCACGAGCCGACGCAACGCCGGCGTCCGGCGAAGCCGTCGCGGTCTTTGAGACGGAAACACGAACTTGTCCTCCTCCGGGTCGCGTGACGCCTATCGCCTCGCGCGGGACTTCTTGCGAGGCGGTGGCAGAGCACCTTCGGCGCGTAGGCGCGCAGCGTGCTCGGCGAGCGCCTCCACCAGCGGGCCCACCTGAGCGGTCTCCGGTCGCACGTCTACGCGCAACCCGAATTCGATGGCCGTCTCGGCAGTCTTGGGACCAATGCAAGCGACGAGGGTGCGCGCATGCGGCTTTCCGGCGATGCCGACCAGGTTGCGCACCGTCGAGGACGAGGTGAAGCAGACGGCGTCGAATCCACCGGTCTTGATCATCTCGCGGATCTCGGCCGCCGGCGGCGCAGCCCGGACGGTGCGATATGCGGTGACGTCGTCGATCTCCCAGCCGCGTTCACGCAGACCCTCGGCCAGCGTCTCGGTGGCGATGTCGGCGCGCGGCAGCAGGACCCGGTTGACCGGGTCGAACACGTCGTCGTACGGGGCGAACTCGGCGAGCAGACCTTCGCTCGACTGCTCACCGGTCGGTACGAGTTCAGGGTTGATTCCGAATGAGCGTACCTTGGCCGCGGTGGCCTCGCCGATACAGGCGATCTTGACGCCGGAGAACGCCCGGGCGTCGAGTCCGAACTCCTCGAACTTCTCCCACACGGCCCGCACCGCGTTGGTGGAGGTGAAGACGACCCACTGGTAACGACCGTCGACGAGGCCCTTCACTGAGCGCTCCATCTGGGCCGGGCTTCGCGGCGGCTCGACGGCGATGGTAGGCACCTCCATCGGAATGGCGCCGTGCGTGACCAGGCGGTCGCTCATATCGCCGGCCTGGTCTTTGGTGCGCGGCACCAGAACCTTCCAGCCGTACAGTGCTCGCGACTCCCACCACGACATCTTGTTGCGCTGGGCGACGACCTTGCCGACCGTGACGACCAGCGAACCGACGAGTTCGGAACCGGCCTCGTTCAGTGTCGCGAGGGTGGCCTCTACAGTGCGCTGCTGCCGGGTGGTGCCACGGACCGTGATGGCGGCCGGTGTCTGCGGGGCCAAGCCGTGCTCGACGAGAGCGCTCGCGGTCTCGGCGAGGTGCCCCGATGTGGCGTGCAGGACGAGGGGTCCGGGTGCGGACGCGAGGGCGGCCCAGTCGACCTCACCGCGTACGTCGGCCTCCGTGTGCCCGGAGCCCAGCGCCATACCGGCGTAGGAGGGCACCGCCGAGGCGGACGGCAGGCCGGGCAGGACCTCGAACTGCACCTGGGTCCGGGCGACGGCGGTGACCTCGGCGATCACGGAATCGGTGGTCAGCGGGTCACCGGACACCAGGCGCACCACGTCGTGGCCGTTCCTGGCCTCGTGAACGAGGGTCTTCGCGACTTCTGCGGGCTCGCCCAGCGCGGGTCGGACCTCGGCGTGCGGCTCACCAGTCTCGGCGTCGACGCCGAGGTCGGCGCCCACCAGAACCGTGACGCCCCTGTCGACGTCGGGGTCGGTGAACGCCAGCGTCGCCGCGGCGAGAACGTCCCGCGCACGGACAGTGAGCAACGCCGGATCCCCCGGTCCCGATCCCACGAACAGGATTCGCCCGGGGGTGTTCTTACGGACTCGGCTCATCGGTAATTCTCCAGTGCGATCATATGTCGAGATGGGTACGGGAAGCGGATTGGCCGATCAGTCGGCCTTCGCACATCAAACATCAGCATCACCGGGCTCGGTGACATTCATCAGATCCCGCGCGCCGAGTTCGAGGAGCTCCCTCGCGACGGAGCGGCCGAGTTCTTCGGCGTTGTCCGGGGAGCCCACGGCCCCCGTGCGTATGACGTCGGAACCGTCGATGGCTGCCGCGCAACCTCGGACGGACAGTTCGTCGAAGATCCTGCCGTCGTCGTCGAGTGATTCGACGACCTCGGCAATGGCTCCGACGGGTGCGGTGCAGCCGGCCTCGAGCTCGGCGAGCAGTGCGCGTTCCGCCGTGACGGCCGCGCGACTGCGCAGGTCGTCGAGCTCTGCAAGAATCGCGACCAACACCTGATCCTCCGCCAGACACTCGACGGCCAGCGCACCCTGCGCGGGTGCGGGCAGCATCTGGACGGGCTCGATCGACTCGGTGATCAGGTCCAGGCGTCCGATCCTCGCCAACCCGGCCCGCGCCAGCACGACCGCGTCGAGTTCGCCGGACTCGACCTTGCCGAGCCGACGCTGCAGGTTGCCGCGCAGGGGGCGGATGTCGAGGCCGAGGCCGAGTGCCCGGAGTTGGGAGGTGCGCCGCGGGGCCGAGGTGCCGACCTTGGAACCGACGGGCAATTCGCCGAGGACCAATCCGTCCCGTGCCACGAGTGCGTCGCGTGAATCCTCCCGCGGCGGAATTGCGGCGATGGTGAATCGCTCGTCACGGGCGGTAGGAAGGTCCTTGTAGGAGTGCACCGCCACGTCGACCCGGCCGTCAGCGAGGGCTTCGCGCAGTTCGGCGGTGAAGACGCCGACCCCGATCTTCTCCACCGATTCCATGGACTGATCGCCCTTGGTCGCGATGATTACGAGTTCGGCGGCGTGCCCGCCCGAGATCAGTGCGTCACGGACGCTGCCGGCCTGGGTGGTGGCGAGCTCGCTCCCCCTGGTCCCGATCCGCAGGGTGCGGGTGCCGACGGTGTTCATGCCTGCGATTCCTTCCCGTGGTCGTCTTCCGCGACGAAGTGTCGCAGGCGCGGATCCTGGCCGGCGATGAATCCGTCAACGATGTCGAAAGCTGCCAGGTCGGTGGTGCCGAGACCTACCAGGTCGGTGGCGCCGAGACCTACCAGGTCGGTGGCGCCGAGATCGGTGGGCTTCGCGACGGCCTCGACGGTTCCGGGGCTGAGCTCGAACAGTTCCCGCAGAGCGGCGGCGTAGGAATCGCCCCCGGGCGCGGAAGCGAGTTGCTTGATTCGAACCGTGGGTGCGTGGAGCAGTTTGTCGACCACCCGCCGTACGGTGCGGGCGACCTCCTCGCGCTGGGGATCGTCGAGCCCGGGCAGACGGGAGTCCAGGCGCATGAGTTCAGCCTCGACCACGTCCGCAGCGCGCTGGCGCAGCGCCGTGACGGTCGGTGTGATCTCAGCCAGTCGCTGCCCGGCGAGGTAGTTGCCGAGCTCGTTCGCGACGATGCGCCGGGCGGCGTCGGCCTCGGATGCGGCCGCACCCGCCGCCGGATCGCGTTGCAGCGACTCCATGTCGAGCACAGCGACTCCAGGCAGACCTGACACCGCGGACTCCACGTCTCGTGGCAACCCGAGATCGCAGATCACCAGAGTGCGTTCCGGGTCACGGCCGGGTTGTGCCAGCGCACGGTGGGTGTCCGCGAGCGTGACGACGGCCCCGACCGCACCTGTACAGGTCACCAGAACGTCGGCCTGCGCCATTGCGGTGGGGAGTTCGCTCAGCTCGAGAGCCACAGACTCGACACCGTGGGACCGGGCAGTGTCGGCCAAGTGCTCCGCGCGCTCCCTGGTGCGGTTGATGATGGTGATGCGATCGATACCCGCGCGCGTGAGGTGAGCGACCGCGAGACCGCCCATCGACCCGGCGCCGACCACAACGGCGGTACGTCCGACCAATCCCCCACTTCCGGCAATTCCGGCCGCCCGGTCCAGTGCCACCGATACGACGGACGCACCGGCGGAATCGATGCCCGTCTCCGAGTGCACCCGCTTGCCGACGCGCAGAGCCTGCTGGGAGAGTTCGTGGAGCGTGCGACCCGCGGCCTGCTGCGCGTCGGCGGCCGCGTAGGCGGTCCTGATCTGGCCCAGGATCTGCTGCTCGCCGATCACCATCGAATCAAGGCCGCTGGCCACCGCGAACAGGTGCTCGGCCGCCGCCTCACTGTAGCGAACGTAGGCGTGCCGGTGTAGATCGGCGAGATCCAGACCGGAGTGGTCCACGAGCAGTTCGCCAACCTCGGTCAGCGCACCGTGAAACGCATCGACGACAGCGTAGATCTCCACCCGGTTGCAGGTGGACACGATCATTGCCTCCGAGATGTGCGACGACGCCAGAAGCTTGTCGATCAACTTCGGTCGATCGGTGTCGGTGACAGCGACCCTCTCGAGAACCGGCACCGGGGCCGTCCTGTGCGAGATCCCGACAAGCAGAACACTCACGGCGCGATCACTGATCCGTTCCTTGGTGAAGTGGACGAGAGAGCGGAATGCCCGATACGGGCACTGGGTGCCGCCGCAACCGACTCCCGGTTCTGGGTGATGGACCCGGCTTCGATGTTGCGTGCGCTGTTGAACGAGAGAACCTGCATTTCGACGGCAAGGTCGACGTGGCGCGTCTCTACGTGATCGGGAACATCGAGCAAGGTCGGGGAGAAGCTGAGAATGCAGCGCAAGCCGGCACGAACGAGACGATCGGCCACATCCTGGACCGCTTCGTCCGGCGTCGAGATCACGCCGAGAGTGGCTCCGAGTTCGGGGCATGCCTGCTCGAGTTCGTCGACGTGCCGCACCTCGAGGTCTCCGACCGCCACACCGACCCTCTCGGAGTCACTGTCGAAGAGGCCGACCATGGAGAACCCACGACGGCCGAAACCTGGGTAGCAAGCGAGCGCCTGGCCGAGGTTTCCGACGCCGACAAGGACGACTTGATGCCCGCGGTCCAGACCCAGTGCACACTCGATGCGGGCGCGCAGTCGAGTCACGTCATAGCCGACGCCGCGGATGCCATTCGGACCCAGGAAAGAAAGGTCCTTCCGCAGCTTGGCGGATCCCACACCCGAGGCAGCGGCGAGTTCCTCGCTCGACACGGTGGTCGTGTCACGATCCGCGAGTACTCCGAGGACCCGCAGGTACGTCGCGAGGCGAGTCACCGTAGCCTGGGGGATATCCCGCAATTCAGGGAGGGAAGACCCGTCGGAGACAGAAGGGACGGAAGCCGGTTCGACCACGCCCGTCACGTCAAGGGCCACAGACCCATGAGTCTGGTGCGTTTCGGTCACGTCGTTGGCTCCTCGTCCGACCGGCGTTCGATGCCGTTCTTCACGATGCTCCGGGGAATTGTTCACACCACGGTAACTGCTTGTGAACCCCTGCACAAAGTCGCTGCGACTGCGCCACATGCGGTTCTACCTGCATAGCATCACAGAATGCTTTCTTTAGGGTCGGCTTACTTGCGTAAGTCTGTCCTGAGGCGCTCTTCGTCGACTTCCCAGTAACTGTGCTCACGTCCGTCGAGTAGAACTACCGGCAATCGGTCGCCGAACTCGGCGCGCAATTCCGGATCCTCGGTCGCCGCTTCATCGACGTCTATGCACGTCAGTTCCAGCCCGAACTCCTCGCACAGAGCCACTAGCCGCTCTCGAGCCGGCGCGCACGCACCGCATCCCGCCCGCGTGAGTAGCGTCACTTCATGCCCGACATCGTTCATGCCCCGCCACTCCCTTTCGACGCCTCCGGTAGAGCCACTGTGCCGCTTCGGGGGCGCGCGACGCCAGTCGGACCGGAGATGAACGTCACAGACTTCTGCCCCGCGCCGCCATCCAACCGCCCAGTCTCCAATGCGCGGGATAGGCTGCTCCTCAGACGATGCTGCAATACGGGAGGTACGAGTGCCTGCGCGATCACTGCCGAACGGCACCGGATTCGGCTCAGGTCTGGCGGGGATCATCCTCCCGGGCCGACGTCAGTTCAGGAATCCGCTGGGACCCAGCGAGGCCGAGGTACGCGCAAATGTCGCAGGCGAGGCGAGCGCGAATGCCGCCCTCGCGCGCGTGGCGTCCGGTAGCCAAGTCGAGGTCGAGGAGCACGACATTCCGCTCGACCTGACCGCTGCGGCGTTCTTCGACGTCGACAACACGATGGTCCAGGGCGCGTCGATCATCCACTTCGCCCGCGGGCTGGCGGCCCGCAAATACCTCAAGTCGTCGGATCTCGTGGATTTCGCGTGGAAGCAGGTCAAGTTCCGAGTGACCGGCAAGGAGAGCAGCGAAGACGTTGCCTCCGGTCGTGAGAAGGCTCTCTCGTTCGTAGCCGGACGCTCGACCGCCGAACTCGCCCGTCTCGGCGAAGAGATTTACGACGAAGTAGTCGCCGACAAGATCTGGCCTGGCACCCGCGCGCTCGCCCAGATGCATCTCGACGCCGGGCAGCAAGTATGGCTCGTCACCGCGACCCCCGTGGAACTCGCTCAGGTCATCGCGCAGCGACTCGGTCTGACAGGCGCCCTCGGCACGGTGGCCGAGAGCATGGACGGACGATTCACCGGACGTCTGGTTGGCGACATCCTCCACGGACTCGGAAAGGCCCATGCCGTGCGCGCCCTGGCAGTCCGCGAGGGCCTCGATCTCAGACGTTGCACCGCGTATTCCGACAGTCACAACGACGTGCCGATGCTGTCGCTCGTCGGCACCGCCGTCGCGATCAATCCCGACACCGATCTCCGTGAACTTGCCAAGAATCGGGGCTGGGAGATCCGTGACTTCAGGACCGGACGCAAGGCGGCGAAGATCGGTGTACCGACGGCGTTGCTCCTCGGTGCCGTCGGCGGGGCGCTCGCGGCGGTCGTCGCGCGCCGCCGCGAGCACGCGGTCTGAGCCGCGGAAGTCGGTTCAGCCCAGGAATGCGTTCCGTCGTTTTGCGAGAAGCCGGTACAGAGTTTGCTGGATGGTCTCCCGGACGTGGTCGGTGACCTCGAACAGTTCCATCGGATCGTCTGCTGCCGACGCGTCGTAACCCTCGGTGACAATGGGCTTACCGAACTCGATATACCACTTCGACGGCAGCGGAACGAGGCCGAGCAGTCCGAAGTGCGGAAATAGCGGTGTCACCGGGAAGTACGGCAGGTTCAGGAGTCGGGCAAGCATCCCGAGTTCGCCGATCTTCGGATAGATCTCCTCGGAACCGACTATCGAGCACGGAATGATGGGTGCCCCCGTCCGCATGGCGGCCGACACGAAGCCACCACGGCCGAACCTCTGCAATTTGTAGCGCTCACTGAACGGTTTGCCGATGCCCTTGAACCCCTCCGGGAACACGGCCACAGCCTCGCCGTCGCCCAGAAGTCGCACGGCGTCCGGGTTGCAGGCGAGCGTGTGCCCCGCCTTGCGGACGATATCGCCAACCACCGGCATCTCGAACGCCATGTCGGCGGCCAGCATTCGCAGCGGCCGATGGGCGGGGTGATGATCATGGACTGCGACGGAGGTCATCAATCCGTCGATGGGAAAGACGCCGGCATGGTTCGCGACCACCAGCGCGCCACCGGTCGACGGAATGTTCTCGAGTCCGCTGACCTCGACACGGAACCACTTGTCGAACAACGGCCTGAGCGCGGGGAGCCACACATTCTCGGTGAAGTGCGGGTCGTACCCGAAGTCGTCGACGTGATAGTCGCCCGACAGACGGCGCCGAAGAAACTCTGCGGTATTGACGATCTGCTCGGCCAGAGCATTCCGGGCAGTCTCCACCGCCGAAGTCTCCGAGGCGAACTCAGGTGCGGTGATCACGGCGGAACGGGGTTTGCCGGACGGATGCCGACTCTCGCCCTGCTCACTCCTCGACCGTCTGGCTCCGGCCCCACGGGTGCCTGTCACTCCGTGTATCGGAATGACCTTCGCCACTTCGTTCACCTCTCCCCTTTCGCAGTACCGGTTAGAGCGAGTAGTGCGTTTTCAGCCGAGTCGACCCATTCCTTCTTGATGATCGGCTGGACTCCCGTTGCGCGAGCGAAGTCGTCGAGTGCCTGCATCGAGGTCCACCGTGGCTCGAAGGACAGTTCGGTTCGCATGCGAGTGGTGTCGAGTCCGCAACCAAAGTGGAAGTACTCGAGTTGTTCGGTGGTGTACGACCGAATCACCGGCCCCATGACTGCCCGTCCCACGCTGCGGAAAAGCGCGAACGGCATCGGGACCGGGACGCGTCCGGCCCGGCGGATGGCCTGCGACAGCATGACGACACCGTCTCCGGCGATATTGAACGTCCCCGGCGAACCCGCCACGGTCGCCCTTTCCAGCGAGGCGAGGGCGTCTTCTTCGTGCAGCACCTGCAGTCGCGCGTCACGACCGAGGATCGTCGGTACCACCGGTGCGGTGAGGTACTGCGCGACCGTCGCGTTGAGGCGAGGGCCGACCAACGGGGCGAGACGGAGAATCGAGACCGCAATGTCGGGTCGCCGACGCCCCATCCCGCGAAGGTAACCTTCGATCTCGATGCAGTCTCGGGCATAGGCGCCCGCGGGACGCCGCCGGGCGCTGATCTCCTCCGTGAATTTGGCTGGGTCCTTGGCGCTGCAACCGTAGACCGCGGAAGCCGAACGCAGAACGACCTTCCTGACGGTCGGAGCCTTCTGGCAGACGGCGAACAATTGCATGGCGCCGAGGACATTCACGTCTTTCATCGCCGCGCGACTGCCCGACTTCGGCGGTCGGGTCAGAGTCGCGGCATGCACGACGGTGTCGACCTCTGCGTTGCGAATAACCTTGCCAATCAAAGGGTTCCGAATATCGGCGCGCACAAACTCGGCGCGGCCCATCCGGCGCAGCATGTCCTTACTCGGCGACACCGCGTCAACCGCGATGACGCGCTCGATGTCCGGATTCTGGGCGAGCCTCGTCACCAGGTACCCACCCAGGAACCTGCTCGCCCCAGTGACAAGCACAACGCGAGGCACCGCCGCCGGCGCAGAGCCGTCTTCGCCACTCACAACCACTAGGACCCCCGATCACGTAGTGAGTGAGGTCAACCATACGGGCAGGCGGGAGATGACGCTCGTCTCGGCGACAAATGGTCACTCCGCGCCGCGACAAATGATCGCTCCGCGCCGTGGCAAATGATCGCTCCGCTCGGCGACAGTTGGTCACTCCGAGTAGCTGGAGTAACTATCCCAAACGACGGATGCCCGCCACCTGAGGTGACGGGCATCCAGACGCGACTCTTTACTTGCCGAGTTTCCTGCGCTGCACTCGAGTGCGGCGAAGCAGCTTGCGGTGCTTCTTCTTCGACATGCGCTTGCGTCGCTTCTTGATCACTGAACCCATGGCGGGTGTCCCTCACGTTCTTCTCTAGCGTTCCTGCGCACGCCGGTTACGTACGCCTGCGCCTCTCTGGCGCCTGGGCCTCGTTTTTAACTAGCTCAGCGCCTTACGACACCAGCTGACTGGTACGACAGTCGCTAATCGTACCGGTGTGGGTCGCCCGGGAGAAACCGAGGTCACCCTCTTCGTGCCGATCGGTCAACCGGCGTCGAAGTACGAGGTCTCGAGGTAGTCGTGCACTGCTTTCGCATGCACTCTGAACGAGCGGCCCACACGGACGGCGGGCAGTTCGCCGCTGTGCACCAACCGATACACAGTCATCTTGGACACTCTCATCAGCGCCGCTACCTCGGCAACGGTGAGAAATTGCGTTCCGGCCAGGGCCGGCTGTCCGTCAGGGGCCAAGCCCTTGGACGGTTTCTTTTCAGACATCATCAACCACTTACCTCCGGCACATGTCGCGCCGCCGGCTTCCCCCCGGCGGAACGGACACGCACGTGCTATATCCGAGCTTAGCGGGACGGATGGGGTTACTGCGACTGATGTGGAGATTCGAATGTCTATTCGGGGGTCGCGCCGAGTTCTGCAGAGCGGAGTTTCGCGGACTCGATGGCGTCGAAGAAGGCCGTTCGGAGCCCATTTCTCTCTAACTGGCGGACCGCAGCCGCAGTGGTTCCGCCGGGGGACGTCACAGCTGCCCGGAGTTCGGTGGCGCTCTCCCCCGACTGGTCGAGCATTGCCGCTGCACCGACCATGGTCTGAATTACCAGCTCGGACGCGGTCGCCCGGGTGAGGCCAAATCCGACGCCTGCATCGATCATCGCCTCGGCGACGAGGAAGAAGTAGGCCGGTCCCGAGCCTGAGACGGCGGTGACGGTATCAATCTGTGATTCGGGGACGACCACGACCTTGCCTACCGACGACAGCACGCCACGGACCAGTTCGAGGTGCCCCTTCTTCACATGTCGACCCGGGGCGAGCACACTGACCCCTTCACCGACCAGCATGGGGGTGTTGGGCATGACCCGCACCACTGGGAACCCCGCGGGCAGTCTCACCTCGTAGAAGGAAGTGGCGACACCGGTCACGAGCGATACGAGCAACTGCTCTCGCTCCCCGTCGAGATCCACGGTGGACACCTCGGTAAGGGCATCCTCGACGTCGTCCGGCTTGACGGCGATCACGATGACATCGGCACCCTCGGCGGCATCCGCGGTCGTGGTGACCCTCACCGAGTATGCGGCCGCCAGTTCCTCGGCTCGCGCCGAGTACGACTCGGCCACCACGAGATCCCTGACGGCGTGACCCGCCTGCAGAAGCCCCGAGATGAGAGCCTCGCCGATCCTGCCGCCTCCGATTACCGCAATTCTCGTCATGCCGGACAGCCTGCCACGACGCCCCACCGGGGCTTTCTAGCGGGGGATCATCGCCAACTGCCGACTCTGCACCACGATCGCCCCGGTCGAGTCGAGGACGGTGTGATCCTCCTCGAACCACGCGCCGCCGAGCACCGTGCTGCTGGCCATCACCCGCAGCCAACCTGGCGCCGGCTGCCTGCGCAGGTAGGTTGTCAGCTGCACCGTGGGCGCCCAGCCGAACATGCCGCGATTCATCGTCACGGGCGTGCTGATGTCGCCGGTCATGATCGCAAAGAGAGCAGCAGTGTCCGGATCGTTCTCGTCGCCGGTGCGGGGACGCACCCACATGCGGACCTCGGGTTCGCCCTTGTTGCCGGTCAGAAAGTGCGCCGAAGTGCCGTCTACGCGCATGTCACATCCTTGCGCCACGTGGATGACCTGCCCCATCGGATGGTCGGCGGTCACCGACACTGCGTCGGCGGGCGGTTCCACCGGAAGCTGGGCGAGAGGGTGGTCTCTGGTGTACAGCGGTTCCCCCACATCCGGGACACCGAGGGTGACCGAGGCACGCACCGCCACACGGTCGCCCTGCTTCAGTTCCACATCGACGAACGACACCTGTTTCCCCTGCTTGCGCACGGCCGTCGACAACGTGACCTCGCCGGGATCGGGGGCCGCCAGATAGTTGGCCCCGACCGCCAACGGCTGCACGCCGGAGAGGTCTGCGTGTTCGGTCTCGTCGAGAAGTCTCTTCCGTGCCGCCATCGCGCAAAGCGACGTCATCGAACCGCCGTGCACCTTGTTGCCTATCGTCCAAATCGGATCGATCGACGCAGTGTAAGACCCGTGCCCCATGTCGGTGAGGACGTTGAGGTCATGGAAAGGAGTTGAGGTCATGGCTGATCCTGTTCTTCGGAGTTCCGGAGACGCTTCTGTGCAATGTCCTGGTGTGCGAGCCTGCGCATCGCGGAGATCACCGGCTCGTAGATCACCGTGCCGAGCACGGCGTAGCGGATCGCGTCGGCGGTCGAGCCCGTCGGCATCTGGCCGATCTCGATCTCGGCGATCCCGCGCATGTGCTTCCCGTATGCCTCGAGGCGTACGTCCGACATGGGGACCCCTGCCTCCTCGAGCGCCTCGAGCGCCCGATCGAGCTGCCTGACCGCCGCATGTCGGGGGTCGTACACCTGCCCGAGCTTCTCGATCGCGGCCCGCGCCCGAGGGAACGACTCACCCGCTGCTGCCGATTCGACAGGGTCGAGGTACGGCGGTAGCTGGCCGATGGCCTGGCCGAGCGCCTCGAACAGCGAGTGGCCGGGGTGGTCGATCAGCCTCAGCACCTCGCGGATCCGAGGGAGAGGCAGACCTGCACTGGCGAGCGCCTTGACGAGACCGAGCCTGCGCACATGTTCCTCGCCGTACCTCGCCTGAGTAGCGCTGGTCGATTCGCCCGGCATGAGGAGCCCTTCCCGCAAGTAGTACTTCACGGTGGGCAGAGGGATGCCGGATCGCGCAACCAGCTCCGATACGCGCATCCATCCCTCCTCGAGGCCACTTGACATCAGGCCATTTGACATTGGATAGTGCCGCTATCCAATATTGGATACTATCACTATCTAACTACGCGGTGAGCATACCGCAGGAGGCTCTACACATGAATGCCGCACTCGTCGTCGTCACAGGCATGACGTTGCTCACAGTCATCGGAATCGCTTTCGGTGGCACCTTCATGCTCCGCGTCGTTTCGGGCGCCCAAGGCGCGAACGAACTGCAGAAAACGTACTTCCGCGCTGGCCATGCCCACGCCGGAGTGCTGGTCACCCTCGGGCTCGTCGTCGCGTTGCTCTCCGATGCTGCGGGCGCACACCCCGCGTGGTCTCTCGCAGGAGCGATCGGCGTCCTGTCTGCTGCGATCTTCATCCCAGCCGGGTTCTTCCTCTCCGTTCTGGGAAAGAACCCGAAACAGCCGAACCGCATGACCGTATCGCTGTGGATCGGCGCCGCCGTGCTGGTGATCGGACTGTTGATCTCAGGAGTCGCCGTGATCGCCGCCGGAGTGTCCGCGATCTGACCGGGAGGCGGCCCGCCCTGGTTCGAGGTGTTCGCGGGCGAAAGCCAACGACTGGGCCAGCATGGACGAGCGTTCCCCACGAGTTCGCGCATTCTGAGTGTTGATCTCGATCACGGCCTGCCCATCGAATCCGGTGTCGACGAGATGACGGCACACTTGCACACAGGGTTGGGCGCCGTGACCGGGAATGAGATGTTCGTCCATCGACGCGCCCCTGCCGTCGGCAAGATGCAGGTGCGCCAGTCCCGTGCCCATTCGCTGCGCCAGTTTCATTGCATCCGTTCCGGCGGTGGCGGTGTGCGACAGATCGAGGGTGTAGTGCGCGTGATCCGAATCGGTGGGATCATAGGACGGGCTGAACGCCGACACTGCAGCGCCGGGACCACCGCGTCGGCGGAGCCTCTCAGCCGAGCGCTCCTTGCCACCGAAGAAGCCGTCCGCGCGCATGGGGAACATGTTCTCCACCGCGATGATCACGCCGCCGCGCTGTTCCAGATCGGCAACCTGATCCGCGAATCCGTCCGCGTAGCGACGCTGCCAACGGAACGGCGGATGCACCACGACGCTCGACGCACCGAGAGCCTCTGCGGTGCGGACAGAGCGCTCCAGTTTCGCGACGGGATCGGCCCCCCAAACCCGCTGCGAAATCAACAGGCACGGCGCGTGTACCGCCTGAACCGGAATCGCGTACTTGCGCACGAGTGCGGTCACGGCGCCGATGTCCTGGCTGACCGATTCGGCCCACACCATCAGTTCGAGGCCGTCATATCCCAGATCGGCGGCGTACCGGAACGCTGCCTCAGTGTTCTCCGGATACACGGAGGCAGTCGACAACCCGATCAGAATCTTCGGCCCACGCGGTGGCCGTCGAGCCTGCCCGTACTCACTGTCATCGACCATGACCGACTCAGCCTGACGCAAGCATGAGGGCGAGTGGCCCGAGGGTGACGATCATCCCGACGACGACTGCGATCACGAAACTTGTGATGTCGTCGGTGCGACGCACGATCCGGACCATAGCGACGAGTCCTACGATGACGAGGAGCGCCAGAATCAACGCGACCCAGGGGAGCACGTCCCACAACTTCTCGAAACCCTTGAAAAGTAGGGCCCCGGCAATCACTGCCACGACACCTTGCCCGATCAGGACGAGCCACTCTCGGGTGGAGTCTTCGCCTGCACCGTCTGTCCGTCCGGCCTTCTTCGCCTCCGCCTTCTCGACCCTCGCCTCTCTGCGGGACCGACGAGACGCCTCGGACTTCCGGGTATCGCCGTCCAGAGTCTCGACCCGTGACCCGTCGGGGGCAGCCTCGATGAATTCCGTTTCTTCGCCGACGTTCGCCGCTGAGTCCTGGGACTGGCGCATAAGGTCGCCTGCCAGCGTCGATCCGGACAGCAGTTGGGGTTCCGGGCTCAATCTAGAGTGCGGCTCGGGCCTCGGTTTCGCGACGGCGGGCGGCTGCCTCGGCTTCGCGACGGCGGGCGGCTCGAGCCTCGGCTTCGCGAAGAAATCGGTACCGATCGGAGCGGGCTCAGGCTTCTTCACCACCGAAGAAGCCACCGCGGACTCCGTGGCGGGCACAACAATCCCGGTCTCCGGCCGTTCCTGCTGCAGGGATCGGCTGACCCACGATCCTTGGTGATCGCGCGACGTACCTGCGGGTGCCGCTCCGTCGAGGCGGATGGAGGGGCGGCTGGCAATGGGCTCATCGTCGTCATCGACATCACCGTCGAACCGCGCTGCAAAGGCAGTGGTGTGCTCGGGAACTGGTGCCGGTTCGGGAGCTGAGGCGGTGTTCCGCTCGGATGCCGACTCGGGAGCTGAGGCTGGGTTCCTCTCGAATGCCAGTTCGGAATCTAGCGCCCGTGACTCGGATCGACGCCGGACTGCTGGGATCTCACCGGTCAGTTCGGCGACCGAAATTCCACCCTTGGCTCCACGGCGACGGCGTCCGCCGCTGGACTCCACCTGTTGTCCGTTGCGTTTGAGCAGTTCTGAAACAGAAATCTGCTGACTGTCCTCGGTCATTGAGCACTCACCATCAATTCACCGCCCATTTCCGTGTCGAGCTTGCGGAGGATCAATCCCTCACGCAGAGCCCATGGGCAGATTTCCAGTTCCTCCACACCCAGCGCCCTCATACTGGCCTCCGCAACGAGGGCCCCCGCCACGATCTGCTGCGATCGGTCGGCGCTCACCCCTTCCAATTCTGCACGGTCAGAGGCCGTCATCCGCGAGATGAAAGCTATTAGTTGCCTGAGACCGCTGGAGGTGAGGGTCCGCCTGACGCGCGGGCCGGCACCGGAAGGCGCCGCACCCGTGAGCCTGGCCAGCGAGCGGAATGTCTTGGACGTACCGACGGCACGATCCCACTCCCCCGCCGTGCGCAGTTCCTTGGCAGGGGTCCCGAGTTCGGCGTCGAGCCAGTCCCGGAGTACCGCCACACGACGCTTGCCCGGCGGGTCGGCCTCGAGCCAGTCCCGGGTGAGGCGTCCAGCCCCTAGTTGCAACGACAACGCGACGTCCGGGTCCTCGTCCCCACCCGTTGTGAGTTCGAGCGACCCACCCCCGATGTCGAGGTTCAGGATGCGTCCGGCGCTCCACCCGAACCAGCGGCGCACAGCGAGGAACGTCAGCCTTGCCTCGTCGGTGCCCGACAGCACCTCGAGAGTCACCCCGGTCTCCGCATAGACCCTCGCCAGCACATCATCCGAGTTGTTCGCGTCACGCACAGCAGACGTGGCGAAGGCCATCAACTCACCGCACCCCGACGTCTTTGCGATGCCCGCGAAATCAGCCACCGTGGACACCAGGCGATCTGCACCCTGAGATGTGATGTGACCACGGCGATCGGTGTTCTCCGCTAACCGCAGAGCTGACTTGGTCGAACTCATGGGCGTCGGGTGGCCGCCCCTGTGGGCGTCCACTACGAGCAAATGGACGGTATTGCTTCCTACGTCGAGCACCCCTAGTCGCACAATGACACGGTACTGGGTCTACCGTCGGTGCCTGTGACAGCAGGTAACCTGGGGCGCTCGCACAAGATGAAACCCCACCCGGAAGCGCCCCTCGACTTCGCTCGCGAGTGGGTCGAGTTTCCCGATCCCGACAACGCCGAGCACATCATCGCCGCGGACATGACGTGGCTGCTCTCCCATTGGACCTGCGTGTATGGCACCCCCGCCTGTCAGGGGATCATCGGTGACCGACCGGACGACGGGTGCTGTTCGCACGGCGCGTTCCTCTCCGACGAGGAGGACCTCGCAAAGCTGAACGCATCAGTGAAACTTCTCACACCGGCCGACTGGCAGTTCATGGAGAAGGGCTTCGGTAAAAAGGGCTACATCGAAGAGGACGATCTCGAGGACGAGCCCACACTACGCACCCGCCGATACAAAGGTGCCTGCATCTTCCTCAACCGCCCGGATTTCGATGGCGGCGGCGGCTGTGCACTGCACTCGATGGCGCTGCGGCGCGGAATCGAACCGCTCGAGGTCAAGCCCGACGTGTGCTGGCAGCTTCCGATCCGTCGCACCCAGGAGTGGGTCGAGCGTCCTGACGGAGAGCAGATCCTGAAGACCACCATCAGCGAATACGACCGACGGGGGTGGGGTGAGGGCGGCCAAGACCTGGACTGGTACTGCTCCGGCTCCCCCGACGCCCACGTGGGCGCCGAGGCCGTCTGGCAGTCGTATGCCCCCGAACTGACCGAATTGCTCGGGAAATCCATCTACGGCGAGTTGGCGAGGCTATGCAAGCGTCGTGCCGGGCTCGGGTTGATCGCCGTCCATCCCGCCACCACCATCGCACAGCAGCACGCAGCAGCCAGATAGCGACGCCAGAGGGCGTCCGAATAACCCCGAGCCGCCGGAGATCGGGATCCGATCACGCTTCCAGTTTGTAGCCGAGCCCGCGGACCGTTATCAGGCGTTCCGGCTTGGCAGAGTCGGCCTCGATCTTCGAGCGCAGACGCTTGACGTGAACGTCGAGAGTCTTGGTGTCGCCGACATAGTCGGCGCCCCACACGCGGTCGATCAACTGCCCGCGCGTGAGGACCCGCCCGGAGTTGCGCAGCAGGTACTCGAGAAGTTCGAACTCCTTGAGGGGCATGGTGACGGTCTCGCCGTTCACCCGGACCACGTGTCGCTCGACATCCATCCGAACCGGTCCGGCCTCGAGGACTGCAGAGTCCTGCGCAACATCGAGTTCGCTGTCGACGCCGCGGCGCAGCACCGCGCGAATACGGGCGATCAGTTCCCGCGCCGAGTACGGCTTGGTCACGTAGTCGTCGGCACCGAGTTCGAGCCCGACGACCTTGTCGATCTCACTGTCGCGCGCCGTCACCATGATGACGGGAACACCCGACCTGCTGCGGAGTTGCCTGCACACATCCGTGCCGCTCATACCGGGCAGCATCAGATCGAGAAGGACGATGTCCGCGCCCGCGCGATCGAACTCGGCGAGGGCGGAGGGCCCATCGCCGACGATCGTCGTCTCGAACCCTTCCTTGCGTAACAGGAATGCCAACGGATCGGCCAGTGACTCCTCGTCTTCCACGATCAACACACTTGTCATCGCTGGGCCTCCAAATCGGTTTCTCTCATCCGGACGTCGCTGCCTTCGGCGTCCCCGCCATTCGCACTTGCTGTTTCGATGTGTGCAGGAATCTGCAGGGTGAACGTCGAACCTGTACCGGGCCTGCTCCACAGGTCGATCGAGCCGTTGTGGTTGGCTGCCACGTGCTTGACGATCGAGAGGCCGAGCCCTGTTCCGCCGGTCGCCCGCGCTCGTGCCTTGTCGACGCGGAAGAACCGCTCGAACACGCGCTCCTGGTCGGCCTTGGCGATCCCCTCGCCGCGGTCGGTGACCGAGATCGCCACATTATTCCCACGGATCGACCGGCTGACCGAGACCGGCGCGCCGTTCGTCGAATAGGCGATGGCGTTCTGAACCAGATTGGACAGCGCGGTGACCAGTAGGGCACGGTCACCGAGCACTTCCAAGCCGCCGTTGTGGTCGGTGGTGACGGCGATATTGGCCGCCTCCGCGGAGATCTTGCAGCGCGCCAGCGCCTCATCCACAACCTCGTCGACCGAAAGGACCTCGAGGTCGGGCAACTTCTCTGCGCCCTGCAACCGGGATAACGCGATCAGTTCGGTGACCATCTTTCCGAGGCGTACGGATTCGCCGAGCACGCGTTCGCCGAAGTGCCGCACCGATTCGGGGTCGTCCGCAGATTCGAGAAGTGCCTCGGCCAGCAGACCCATCGCACTCACCGGAGTCTTGAGTTCATGACTGACGTTGGCGACGAAGTCACGCCGCGTCGCTTCCATCCGAACCTGCTCGGAGTCGTCGTCGGCAAACAGCACGACGAAGTTGCGGTCTTGCTGACTCAGGAGTCGCGCGGTACTGCGTACCGCGATCCGATTGCGACCACGCTGCGGTTTCTTCGAACTCAAGTCCAACTCGACGGACTCGCCGGTCTCCTGGACCCTCTGCACGGCAACCCACGCACGGTCGTCGAGGAGCCGGTTGCGCACCAGACCCAATTCTTCGGCGCGGGGATTGAAGAGGACGACGTCGTGAAATTGATCGACAACCGCGATACCGCTCTCCGACGTCAGCACAATCAGGTCGAGCACCTGCGACATCGTGAGCCCGGAGCCGTGTTCGGCCCGCCGTGACCGTCTCGTGCCCAACATGGGTATCAGTACACCACCGACCAGGTATCCGACGAAGCCGCCCATGATGGCGAACAGAACGGCTTGCGTAACACTCACGTCTGAATCGTACGTTCGCGCGGCGGAACTACGACGCAGGGTCCTGGCTCTTCACCCGGCGTCGCCCCTGCTGCCAGGCCGGAAGGCTCCGGACAAACCTCCGGCCTGGCAGACGAGCTACCGGCCGCCCTGGTTGGCCACCGCGGCGGCACCGGCCGCCGCAGCCGCGGGGTCGAGGTAAGTCCCACCCGGGTTGAGTGGCTTCAGGTTCTCGTCCAGGTCGTACCGCAGCGGGATGCCCGTCGGAATGTTCAACCCCACGATGTCGTCGTCGGAAACTCCGTCGAGATGCTTCACCAGGGCGCGCAACGAATTGCCGTGCGCCGTGACGAGGACGCTCTTGCCGGCCAACAGGTCAGCCGAGATCGCCTCCTCCCAGTACGGGATCAGACGCTGCACGACGTCGAGGAGGCACTCCGTGAGCGGCACTTCGTCGAGGTGCGCGTAACGAGGGTCCACAGCCTGGCTGTATTCACTGCCGACCTCGATCGGAGGCGGCGGCGTGTCGTAACTGCGCCGCCACAGCATGAACTGCTCGTCACCGTACTTGTCCTTGACCTGCGCCTTGTTGCGTCCTTGCAGCGCGCCGTAGTGACGCTCGTTGAGACGCCAGTCGCGGACGACCGGAATCCAGTGGCGGTCCGCGACGTCGAGCGCGATGTTGGCGGTGCTGATGGCGCGGCGCAGCAGCGACGTGTAGAGCACGTCGGGAAGCACATCGTGCTCGACCAGCAATTCGCCGGCACGCTTGCCCTCTGCGATGCCCTTATCAGTCAGGTGAACGTCCACCCAGCCGGTGAACAAGTTGAGTGCATTCCATTCGCTCTCGCCGTGGCGGAGCAGCACAAGGGTTCCGGTACTCATGCCGTTCATCCTGGCACGAATCCCGGAACCCCTGCACTCTGAGCACCCGCGGCCTGAACCCCGCCGTCAACGCCCCGCTTCGCTCGACCGGCTCAACTGCCCCTCGCTTCGCTCGACCCGCTCAACTACCCCTCGCTTCGCTCGACCGGAGGTCCTTGCGGAGAATCTTGCCCGCAGCGGACTTCGGCACAACGTCGATGAACTCCACCTTCCGGACCTTCTTGTGCGGCGAAACCCGCTCTGCGACGAACTCGAGGATCGCGGCCTCATCGAGTTCGGCATCCTGCTGCCTGACGACGAACGCCTTCGGCACCTCCTCGCCCTCGTCGTCGAGAACTCCGATGACGGCCGCATCCGCGATCTGGGGGTGCGTCAGCAGTAGAGCCTCGAGTTCCGCCGGCGGGACTTGGTAGCCCTTGTACTTGATGAGCTCCTTCAGACGGTCCACGATCGTGACGATGCCTTCGGAATCGACTGTGGCAATGTCGCCGGTGTGCAGATAGCCGTCGGCGTCGAGCGTTTCTGCAGTGGCCTCGTCGTTGCCGAGATATCCCAGCATGATGTTGGGGCCCTTGCACCACAACTCACCGGACTCGCTGACCCCCTCGGTCGGGTACGCGATCTCGTTGCCGGTGGCGGGATCGACGAGCATGCACTCCATGTTCGCGATCGTAGGGCCGACCGAGTCGAGCGCGATGCCGTCGCGGTCGAACGGGATGGCATGGCTGACCGGGCTCATCTCGGACATCCCGTAGCCCTGCCGGACGCGGCAGCCGAGGCGGTTGGCGACAGCCTTGCCCAGTTCCTGATCGAGCGGGGCGGCACCGGAGAAAACCGAGTGCACCGACGACAGGTCATACTCGTCGACGAGCGGGTGCTTGGCCAACGCCACCGCGACCGGCGGGGCGATGAACACGTAGGTGCACTTCTGCTCGGAGACGGCCCGTAGGAACTCGACGAGATCGAACTTCGGCATCGTCACCAGGCACGCCCGGTTGAACAGTGCATCGTTGAGCAGCACCGTCATGCCGTAGATGTGGAAGAACGGCAGCACCGCGAGGACCTTGTCGTCAGCCTCGATGCCCATCCGCGGGTTGATCTGGCACACGTTCGCCACCAGGTTGCGGTGGGTGAGCATGACGCCCTTCGGGCGACCCGTGGTGCCGGACGAGTACGGCAGCACCGCGAGTTGGGTGGCGGGATCGAACGACACCGCCGGTGCGGGTGCCGCCTGGGCCAGCAGATCCTTCAGCGAAGGGTGCCCCTCGGCGCCGTCTAGGACGATCAGGTTTCCGTCCGGGATCCCGGCCTTCGCGGCCGCCTCCTTTGCCTGCGGCAACAGCGGGGAAACGGTGAATAGGAACTTGGCCTTCGAGTCGGTGAGTTGCTTGGCAATGTCTTCCGCCGTGTACAGCGCATTGATCGTGGTAGCGACGCCGCCGGCACGGAGTATGCCGTGGAACACCGAGGCGAATGCCGGGACGTTCGGCGAATGCAGGCCCACCACCTCACCCACTGCCAGACCACGGGCGGCGAGCGCGCCGGCCACACCGTTGATCTGGGCGACGAGGGACTGGTACGTGGTGACCGCGCCGGAGGCACCTTCGATCAGTGCGGGCCTCTCGAGATCGGTCTGGTCGATCTGGCCGAAGAGGAAGTCGTAGACACTGAGGTTCGGAATCTCGACATCCGGAAACGGGCTCTTGAAGCTCACTGGGGCCTCTCCCTCGAAGCGTTGAAGCAACATTTGGTCGGTGCAAGATTCAATGAGCGCCGATTCACTGCACCGGAACTGTGACTACAGTCACAAGCTCGGGGACACTCTACCCGCGCGGATTTGTCGACCCGGGAGCGGGGGAGCGGCTATTCTTTCGAATCTTCGATCAGGTGCTCGAACGGTTTCAGGTTCGCCAGCGACTCCCCGCGCGAGACTCTCCACTCCCACTCCCGCTTGATGGAGCCTGCGAATCCGAGTTCAAGGAGGGTGTTGAAATCGCCGTCCGCCGCCTCAAGCACCTGCCCGAGGACCCGGTCAAGTTCGTCGGCGGTCACCGCGTGCTCGGCAACCTGCCCGACGAGGTAGATGTCGCCGATCTTGTCGATCGTGTATGCCACCGAGTACAGCCGCCGATTGCGGCGCAACAGGTACTTGTAAACGCCCTCGAAGTTCTCGTCCGGCTTGCGGCAGACGAACGCCTCGACGCGCAGACCGTGCTTTCCGAGGGTCAGCAGTGTCGTTGTCGCGAGTTTGCGCTCACCCGGCAATTCGACGACGAAATGCGTCGAATCCTTCCTCGTGAAATCCAGTTCACGGTCGGCAAGTGCGGATTCGATGATTCCGGCGAGGTCGCTCATGCGCGCACTCCCCCAACCCTGCGCAACTTCCACAAGCCGCGTCCGCGGCGCGGCGAGAACTCGCTCGAACCGCTTCCGTAGTTGTAGTTGTAGTTGTAGTTGGCGGTCGCCTTCCGATAACTCGCAAGGAGTCCGTCGGCGGTGTGATCCCACGAGAAGTTCTCCGCGTGACGCGGGGCCTCGGCGGCCTGCGCGGCAAGGCGTCGGGGGTGGGAGATCAACGACTGCAACGCGGTCGCCCAGTCCTCGGTTCGATGTCCGTCCACCAGCAGTCCGGTTTCACTGTTGCGCACGGCGACGCCGAGCCCACCGACGTTCGCCGCGATCACCGGCGTCCCGCATGCCTGCGCTTCAATGGCGACCAGTCCGAATGACTCCGAATAGCTTGGTACGGCAACGAGATCCGACGCCCGGTACACATCGACGAGGCGGTCGGGCGCCTGCGGCGGGAGGAACGTCACGCGCGCGGCGATGCCCAGCGACGACGCGAGTTCGATCAAACCGTCTGGACGGGCGAGTCCCGAACCGGACAGCCCTCCCACGACGAGCACCCGCAGGGTCGATTCGGGGTCGCGGGCAATCAGTTCGGCGGCGGCGCGGAGCAGGACGTCGGGCGCTTTGAGCGGTTGGATACGCCCGACGAAGGTCACGATCGTTTCGCGAGGGTCGAGGCCGAGTTTCGCCCGGGCTGCGGCCCGGTCACCCGGCCGATACAGGGTGAGGTCGGCGCCGGGCGCCACCACGTCGACGCGGCTCGGGTCGGCGCCGTAGTGGCGGACCAGCTGATCGGATTCCTCCCTGGTATTGGCCACGAGTCGGTCGGACTCCGCCACTACCTGCTGCTCACCGATCTGACGTGCGGCGGGTTCGGGGGTGTCCCCCGCGGCGAGCGACGCGTTCTTGACCGCGGCAAGAGTGTGCGCGGTATGCACCAACGGGACACCCCAGCGGTCTCGGGCCAACCAACCCACCTGCCCCGACAACCAGTAGTGCGAATGCACCAGGTTGTAGTAGCCGGGTTCGTGCCGGGCCTCCTCGCGGAGCACCCCGGCCACGAATGCGCACAACTGCGTGGGCAGATCCCGTTTGTCCAACCCCTCGAACGGCCCCGCCACGACGTTGCGGACGAGCACCCCCGGCGCCGCTTCCTGGACCGGGGCATCGGCCGAGGACGTCGCCCGGGTGAAGATCTCCACCTCGAGACCTCGTCGCGCCATCTGTATCGCGGACTGCAGCACGTAGACGTTCATGCCGCCCGCGTCGCCGGTACCGGGTTGCGCCAGGGGTGAGGTGTGGACGGAGAGGACTGCCACCCTGCGGGTAGGCGCGTTGTGCATGGGTGTCACGGCTCCATACTGCCCTCTCTCGTGGCAGCGGCTCTCACCGAGGTTGTCGCTCCTCACCGAGGTTGTCGACGAAATGGCCGACTTCCTTGACGAACCGTTCGGGATCCTCCACGAACGGCCCGTGGGCGCACCCGTCCCAAAAAGACGCCTGCGCTTTCGGAATGAGGCCGGCCGCGTGCCTACCGGCCGCGACGTCGACAACAGAATCCGCGGTCCCGTGCACTACGAGTGCAGGAATGTCGAGCGACCGCAGCAGGTCGTCGTGACTTGCCGCACGGTCGAACAGCGCCGCCCGAACTCGCGGCGGGGTACTGAGGCTGGCACCGAAAAGCGCCTGCGACTGCGCGCCCTTCCCCTCTGGCGAACCCGTCAGGGCGGTTCCGAACGCGCCGAGGGCACGGATCGCGTCACGCGGTTCGTCGGACATCGCGCAGGGGATCGCGGCGCGCATCGCCGACCCGACCTTTCCGCCGAGCTCCCCTCGACCGATGCTGGTGATCGCTCCGACGAACACGACGGCGTCTACCGCGCCGGTTCCGTGCGCCTCCAGGAAGTCGCAGATCACGAGGCCGCCGTATGACCAGCCGAGCAGCACAGCGCCGGACGTGACGCTTTCTGCTGCCAGCACCGCGTCGACGTCCCCTGCCCAGATGGCTGAGTCGTCGTATCCCGTATCGGGGGCACCGGAGTATCCGTGCCCGCGCAGGTCCACGGCGATGACCCGGTAGCGGGCTGCAAAGTCGTCGAGCACGTCGGCACCCCAGCACTTGGAGGACTGCGCCCAACCATGCAGGAGAACCAGCGGCCGCGCTTCGGGGGCACCGGTCACGGAGTAGACGAGGGGCGTTCCGTCGATGCCGACAGTTTCACGAATGGCCATGCGGTCACGATAGAGGCCGCCGTCACAGCCGCCACCGCGACCACGTACCCCGCGGGCACGGGCGCCGGGCACGCGTCGAGAGTCGACAGATTGCCGTCGCGACTTCCGGCACGTGTAAGTATGGCTTCTATGAGTGTCCTGGTGTGTTTCCACGCCCATCCCGACGACGAAGTGTTCACCACCGGCGGCGTGATGCGGCAGGCCGCCGATGCCGGCCACCGTGTCGTCGTGGTCACTGCGACAGACGGGGCGCTCGGTGAGACCCCGGACGGCCTTCTGTCCGAGGGTGAGTCGCTGTCCGAGCGGCGACGCCGCGAACTCGAGAAGTCGACGGAACTCCTCGGCGCCGGGCGTGTGGTGCTGCTGCACTACGCGGACTCCGGGATGGAGGGAACGCCCGAGAACGACGACCCCGCGGCGTTCTGCAACGCCGATATCGAGGAGGCTGCTGCCCGACTCGCCGCGATTCTCGTCGAGGAAGCGGCCGACGTGGTCACGATCTACGACTCCAACGGTGGATACGGCCATCCCGACCACGTACAGGTCCATCATGTGGGCATCCGCGCGGCCGAGCTGGCCGGTGTGCCGCACGTGTACGAGGCTGCGGTGAGCCGCGACCACCTTCGGCGTCTGATGACCATGAATCCCGAGTGGTCCGACGAGGTCCAACCCCCGGACCTCGACACGTTCGGCCTGCCGGAATCCGAGATCACCACGGTCGTGGATGTCAGCGGCGTGATGGACGCCAAACGTGCCGCCATGCACGCGCATGCCACCCAGATCGGGGATTTCGGCCCGTTCCTGCACATGCCCGAGGACCAGTTGCGCGCAGCGTTCGGTCTGGAGTGGTTCCGCCGGCGCGGCGCACCCGCCGGACTCTCGGAGTCCTCCCTGCCCCTTTGATCGACCGGCTTCCAGCAGACGGGGCGGGACCGCCGGTCCAGCCCGGCGAACCGCCTGCGCAGGTGCGGTTCCACCCCTAGCATCGACAGGTATGAGCCAAGCCGATCCTCAGCCGGAAAGCTGGCCGCTGTCGCGACTTCTCCGGGCTTACCGGGCGACGGGGGCGGACCTGCCGCTCGGGAACGTGCTCCCCTCGCATGATGTCGCGATGGAAGGCTACTTCTGGCGGTTCACTCAGCCTGCCACGGGCCAGGTCGTGATCGCCCTGGCCGGGATCAACCGGGCCGCTGACGGCCACTGGTCCACACTCGGCCTCGCGGGTCACCCCGTTCCCTTCGTGCGTACCGCCGCACACCCCGAGGGCTACGCGAACCCCGCCGGACTGGGTGCGTTCGCCGGCGAAGCGTTCCGTGGGTCGGTCGACCGCCTCCAGGTGGATCTCGGACCGGACGCCCGACTCGACGTCCGGATCGGCGGACAGGTCCGGTGGCCGCGGCGCAAACTCGGCGGATCCGGTGTCTTTCATTCCGTGCCGGCGTTGAACCAGTACTGGCATCCGTGGCTTCTCGGCGGAAGAGTCGAAGGAAGGGCCGTACTGGGCGACACCGAGATCGACCTCGACGGGGCCCAGGTCTACGGCGAAAAGAACTGGGGTAAGGGCGGTTTCCCTGACTCCTGGTGGTGGGGGCAAGCCCAGGGGTTCGCCGACCAGCATGCCTGTGTGGCGTTCGCCGGCGGAGAGGTCGTCGCGGGCCCACTGCGCACCGAGATCACATCCGTCGTCGTGGTACTGCCCGACGGCAGAGTGGTTCGTCTCTGCAACCCGGTCACCTCCCCAGTACGCGCGCACGTCACGGACGAACGGTGGTCCCTGAAGGGTCGCAGCCCTACCTGGAGCGTCGAGATCGAGGGAGGTTCCCCGCTCGACTCGGCCCACGTTCTGCCGGTACCACTCCCGACGGAGCGGCGCAACATTCCCGGCGCTCTCGAGCATCTCGGCGGATCAATGAGTGTCACGGTTCGCCGGCGCGGTGAACTCGTGTGGGCGGACGAATCCCCGCTGGCGGCGCTCGAGCACGGCGGAATCGAGAGGGCCAGGGCGGAATTGCGAAGGCGCGGCGCGGCACCGGAGTCGACGTCCGCCCCTCCGGTTGGTTGACCACCCATTGCCCCGGTCACCGGCCCTAACATGTTGTCATGACCATTTCTTCGAACACCCGCATCGCCGTCGTCACCGGAGCCAGTTCCGGGATCGGAGAAGCCACCGCCCGCACACTGGCCAAGCAGGGTTTCCATGTGGTCGTCGGAGCCCGGCGACTAGATCGGCTGGAGAAGATCGCCAAAGAAATCGAGGGCACCGCCCTCGAACTCGACATCACGGATCAGGACTCCGTGGATGCCTTCACCGCCGTCCTGCCTCGTGTCGATGTATTGGTGAACAACGCCGGCGGCGCCAAGGGCCTGGCCCAGATCATCGACGCCGACCTCGACGATTGGCAGTGGATGTGGGACACCAATGTCCTGGGCACACTTCGAGTCACCAAGGCGCTGCTGCCGAAGTTGATCGAGTCGGGTGACGGCTTGATCGTCACAGTCACCTCGATTGCCGCTGTGTCGATCTATGACAACGGCTCCGGGTACACCGCCGCCAAGCACGCGCAAGCCGCCCTGCACCGCACTCTGCGGGGCGAACTACTCGGAAAGCCCGTCCGCTTCACCGAGGTTCTGCCGGGCGCTGTGGAGACGGAGTTCTCGCTGGTGCGATTCGACGGCGACCAGGAGCGTGCCGAGAAGGTCTACGAGGGCATCACCCCACTGGTGGCCATGGATATCGCAGAAGTCATCGGGTTCGCCGCTTCCCGCCCGTCCCATGTGAACCTTGACCAGATCCTCGTCAGGCCCAGGGATCAGGCAGATGCCACCCGTTTCCACCGCACGACCTAAACCGGCCCGGCTAGCTGTCGCCCAAGACTTATCGGTCGTCGAACACAGTGTCGAGCAGATCCGAAAACATCTGAGACTCACGGCGCAGGTCTTCGAGGCTCGAGTCCATCTGCTGCGAAAGTCTGGCAATGCCGGCGTTCAGTTCTGCACGCGATTCTTGCCAGACCATCGATGCCTCATTCCACGAGTTCGAGTGATTCCATCAGAGTGAATGGGCGCCGAGCAACGTCGGCGCCCTCCCCGCTCACAACTGTGCCACGCACATCAGCCCTACCCACCAACGACATGCCGCTCACCGAATTCCGCCCGAGAAGCCCCCAGCTTTAGCCGTGGGGAACCGCTAATTGGCGAGTGCGGACATGGACTGCCAGGTTGGCCAGTCGATGGCCCAGTCGTAGATGTCACCGTCGGCGGCGGAGAGGTCGATGGACGTCCCGGTCACTTCGACCGGGTCGCCGTACATGGCGGTGCCGAAGTACTGCTGGGCGTCTGCGAGCGAGAGGTTTATGCACCCGTTGGTGACATTGGACGATCCCTGCACGCCGATAGTCTCCGGGTTGGCGTGAATGAATTCACCGTTGTTGGAGATGCGGACGGCCCAGCGCTCGCGCACGTTCTCGTAGAAGGGGGGGTTCGACATGAGGAAGTCCTCGTACTTCTCGGTCACCATGTGGATGCCGCTGCGCGTGACGTTGCGTGGTTCGTTGCCTTCGCCGTAGCTGACGGGGATGTCCATGATTGTTTCGCCGTCGCGCACCACCTGCATCCGGTGGCTGGGCGCGTTCGCGATGACGATCTGACTGCGTCCGACGGTGAAGTCCAGCGTCAGGTCGGCAGCGCCGTACGCTCCGGCACCGAAGTCGACGCCGTACAGCCTGGCGTCGAGGTCGACGGTAGTACCGGGCGCCCAGTAGTTCTGCGGCCGCCAGTGAGCGCGCGAACCGTTGTCGTCGGGTAGCCACGCCCAGGAACCTGAGGTGGGTGGGTCGGTCGTGACCGTCAGCGCCTTTTCCGCGGCGGCCTTGTCCTCGACGGTGCCGTGGAACTGCACGATAATCGGCGCGGCGATCCCGACTTCCTGGCCGTCGCCGATGTTCAAGGCGGCGGAGACGGTCTTTTCAGGTTCGAGCGTTGCGAAACTGCCGTCGACAGCGACGGACTTGCCGTCGGTGCCGACTGCTGTCCCCTTCCACGTGTACGTGGAACCGTAGCCGAGCGCCTCGCCGACCGTGAACGTAGTCCGGTCAGGTGACAGCGCACCCTCGACCGACTGGTCCTGGGCGTTGACCAGCGAAATGTCGGTGAACGTACCCTGGGATGCGGTAATCGAGATCGGCGCCACCGGGTTGACGTCCTCGGTGCCCGACGCCGGATTCTGCGTGACCTCGACTATGGGCCCGGGGGGTGCCGTGGCCGTTCCCGACGTCGAACCCACCGCGCATCCGGTCACAAGTGCGAGCAGCGCGACCAGCGCTGCCACTACAAACGCGGCCCGCGGCCGACCTCTCCGGGAATACAGTTCAGACACAACGACGAGGCTACCTCCGCTACGGACAATCTCAGAGCGCACAGCCCACTGTCACGGGTTCCGGTTCGAGACGGACCCCGAAAGCGGCGTGAACACCGTCGCGGACATCGCGGGCCAGCGCCAGCAGGTCTGCACTCGTTGCGGCGCCTCGGTTGGTCAGGGCGAGGGCATGCTTCGTCGAGAGCCGCACCACAGCATTCTCAGCGGGATACCCCTTCGAGAAGCCGGCCCGCTCGATCAGCCATCCCGCCGACAACTTCGTTCCGCCGTCCACCGGGTACTGCGGGACGGCGACGTCGCCGAGTCGGGTCTCGATCATGCTGAGAACACGCATCAACTCGGTGTCACTGACCACCGGGTTGGTGAAGAATGAGCCCGCACTCCATGTGTCGTGATCGGCGGGGTCGAGCACCATGCCCTTACCTCGGCGCAGGTCCAGCACGGCATCTCGGACCTGCGCCGGAGGCAGCCGGCGGCCTTCGGGCACATCGAGCGCCGCGGCCAGTTCCCGGTAGCGCAGCGGCTCGCCGAGACCGTCGGGATGCACCGTCAACTCCACCGCCAGCACCAGGGCAGCGTCCGAGTGTTTGAGAACGCTCGTACGATAGCCGAGACCGAGGGCGTGGGGCTCGACCCATCGGGTCTCGCCGCTCCTTCGGTCGAGCAGCTGCACCCGCCTGAGCATCGAGCCCACCTCGACTCCGTATGCGCCGACATTCTGCACCGGCGTGGCCCCGGTCGAACCCGGAATTCCCGACAGGCACTCAAGCCCGCCCAACTCTGCGGCGACGGTCTGGGCAACCACCCGGTCCCACCCGGCACCGGCCTCGGCAGTGACGAAATCCTCTTCGAGGCCGACCGTGTTATTGGACACACGCACCACCACACCGTCGAATCCGCCGTCCCCGACCACGAGATTGGAGCCGCCGGCGAGGATGAGTGTCGGGATGTGCGCGGAGTCGAGGAGTCGCACGACGTCGACGAGAATCTGCGTCGTTGCACACTCCGCCACGATCCGTGCCGGCCCGCCGACGCGCAACGTGGTCAGCCCCGACAGTTCGAGGTTTTCGGACGTGAAGGCGCCCGAATCGACGAGTTGACCGACAATGCTCACATCCCACACAAAGGCAAACGGTAGCGTGCCGGTCGTGAGCCGCCGCATCGAGCATTCGTCGTCCTACGCGTTTCCCGTTGCCCAGGTGCATGCGTGCCTGATCGTCGAGCAGTATTGGCGTGACCGACTCGAGCAGGTTGGCGGGCCGGGGGCCACTCTCGATCAGGCCACAACCGGCCCAGGCACCATCTCGGTGGCCATGTCGCAGACGATTCCCGCAGAGCATCTACCCGGCATCGTCACGAAGATCCGGCCCGGCGATCTGGTGATCAGGCGCATCGAAACATGGAGCATGCTCGAGGGCGATCGCGCCGCGGGAACGTTCACGGCCGAAATCGAGGGTGCTCCCGCCACTATTTCCGGAACCCAGACCTTGACCGGTGACGGCGCCGGATCGAATGTGAAGTTCGAAGGCAAGGCCGAGGTCAAGATCCCGCTGATCGGCGGCAAGATCGAAAGCGCGATCGCGGACGAGGTCCTGCGTCTGATCGAGAAGGAGCAGGAGTTCACGGAGCGGTGGCTCGGAGCCTGACCCTGGGGCACGTATCTGGCGCGTTCGGTCACAGCCGGTAACCTTGTCCATCATGGCTCGCCGCATCGACTACTCAGCCCGCTACAAACACACCCCCGAACAGGTGTACAGCGCGTTCACCGACCGTGACTACTGGGATGCTCGCATCGAGGAGATGCGGAAGTACTCAGACAATCACATCGAGCACTTCGAGGTCACCAACGACGGGATCGCCGTCGTTCTTCATCACATCCTGCCGCGCTCGGAGCTTCCAGAGATCGCGCAGGCAGTGATGAAGAAGGACATGGTCATCACCCGCAAGGAGTTGTACACCCCTTTCGGTGAGCCGACGATGGGCACATACGAGGCGTCGATTCCTGCGGGACCTGGCAGCCTCACCGGATCCATGAAGTTGTTCACCACCGACACCGGGTGCACATTCCGCACGACGTCGGAGGCCAAGGTGTATCTACCCTTCATCGGCGGGAAGCTGGAGCAACTGATGCTCGTCAATCTCATCGACCTGTTCCGCTCCGAGGCCGAGATCACCGAAGACTGGTTGTCACAGCACTGACGGCCACGACCCACAGTTCCCATGACTTCCGCGACGCTGCGGCGGCCTCACGGTGTCACCACCCGCGGCACCACCGGCATCAACCGATTGCGACGCAGTGACCGGTGGCTGGTTCACGATCCGTTGGTGCGGCGGGCACTGAACGACTCCGCCGACCCAGTCGTGGTCGATCTCGGGTATGGCGCCCGCCCGCACACCACATTCGAGCTCGCGGATCGACTCACCGCGGTACGTAGGGACCGCCGAGTCGTGGGCCTCGAGATCGATCCGGAGCGCGTGGTCGAGAGCAGGCTCGGAGTAAGTTTTGCCCGCGGCGGGTTCGAACTCTCCGGGCTGCGTCCCGTCCTCGTCCGTGCATTCAATGTGCTGCGGCAGTACCCCGAGGAAGCGGTCGGGCCTGCGTGGGCACGCATGCAGGCCGGGCTTGCACCGGGCGGTCTGATCGTCGACGGCACGTGCGATGAACTAGGCCGCCGCTGCGCCTGGGTGCTGCTCGACACCCAAGGGCCGCTGTCGCTGACGCTCGCCTGGGATCCCTTCGACGTCGAAAGACCCTCCGACATCGCCGCACGCCTTCCGAAGGCCTTGATCCACCGGAACGTCCCCGGCGAGCCGGTCCACGCCTTGCTCGCCACCGCCGACCTGGCGTGGGCCACCGCAGCGCCACACGGTTCGTTCGGACCTCGAGTGCGGTGGCGGACTGCCCTCGAACTCCTTCGCGCGCAGGGGATTCCGGTGCAACACCAGAGGCATCGGCGACGCGACAACATCCTTACCGTTCCGTGGTCACTGGTCGCACCCCGCGCAACGAACTAATTCGCGCGACATCGCACGATCCTCCCCGTAGAGTCTCTTCACGAAACATGTTGTGTCGGTGCGCAGGCGGGGGCTACTTCGACTGTAGATCGCGTGGTCGCCGATTCGAATCCGGCCGGGGACACCTGTTCCCGGTGCTCAGTAGTAGAGCGCGTCCATGCCTCCGCCGACCCTGAACTCGGCACGACATAGGTGCGCGTCACTCGGTGCGCAGACGACGGATACTTCTTCGGCGAAGTGCGCAAGCACGCGGTTTCGATTCCGCATCCCGCCGTCGCCTCGTCCTCGGGTGGCGCGCACCTCTCAAGAACAACGGCACCTCTCGGAAGGAGGAACAACTCATGAGCAAGTTCAATCTGAAAACGCGTCGCCGCAAGAACGTTCTGAGCCCCATCACATCGGAGACGCAACCGTCGGGACGCACGTTCGAGGGCGGGAACGGCTACACCCGCGACGCTAGGAGCGAGTTGTTCCTTCTCGCCGTCACCAACATGGTGGGTGAGAACACCTTCTACGAGCCGGAGCACGATCGCGACGGGCGGTTCGTCGAACTCGTCCACGAGGTCACCCTCTCCGATCCCGAGTGGACCGCCCGCATGATCGGCTGGCTTCGCCGGGACGCGCACCTGCGTTCGGCAGCGGTGGTTGCGGCGGCGGAGTTCGTCCGCGCCCGCCTGGGCGCCGGCGTGCACGGCCGTAACCGGGCCGTGATCTCCTCCGCGCTGGAGCGTGCGGACGAACCCGGTGAGATCCTGGCGTACTGGATCAGCCGTCATAGTCGCTCGATCCCGAAGCCGGTCAAGCGCGGTGTCGCCGATGCAGCCGCCCGCCTCTACTCGGAACGCTCACTGTTGAAATGGGATTCCGACGCGAGGGACGTCCGCTTCGGCGACGTCATCGAGCTCACTCACGCTTCGCCGACGGCGGCGTGGCAGAGCGAGCTGTTTCGGCACGCAATCGATCGGAGGCAGGGACGCGACAACGCCGTACCTGCCGGCCTGAGCATGTTGTGCGAACGCGCCGCACTGGCAGCGCTTCCGCTGGAGAAGCGGCGCGCAGTCCTCCGCACGCCTGAGCGGCTGTCCGCCGCCGGGATGACGTGGGAGTCGCTCGCGGGCTGGCTGCAGGGACCGATGGATTCCGCGGCATGGCAGGCAATGATCCCGTCTATGGGATACGCTGCGCTGCTGCGTAATCTGCGCAACTTCGACGAGTCCGGGATCGACGATCACATCGCCGAGCGGGTAGCCACCCGGATCGCAGATCCGGGTGAGGTCGCGAAGTCGCGACAGCTGCCGATGCGGCTGCTTGCGGCGTACCGGAACGCACCGAGCCTGCGATGGGGGCATGCTCTCGAGCGTGCCCTCGGGGCGTCGCTCTCCGCAGTGCCGTCGCTACCCGGGCGCACCCTGGTTCTCGTCGACCGGTCGGGGTCGATGTTCTACAGCCGCATCTCGGCGCGGTCGGAACTGACACGCGCGGACGCAGCCGCCGTGTTCGGCACCGTGTTGGCGGCACGCGCCGAGCGGGCGAACCTGGTCGAGTTCGGTACGGGGAGTCGGTACGTGTCGTTCAAGCACCTGCCGGTGCTTCGGGTGGTCGACAGCTTCGGCAACCTTGGCGGCACGGACACTCCGTCTGCGGTGCGCAAGTACTACCGCGGACACGACCGCGTCGTCATCGTGACCGACGAGCAGTCGACGTGGGGCGATTCGGCGAAACATGTTCCGGCCGATGTGCCTGTGTACACGTGGAACGTTGCAGGATACCGCCACGGTCACGGACCCACAGGTACCGCGAACCGCCACACGTTCGGAGGTCTCTCCGACGCGGGGTTTTCCATGATCCCGCTTCTGGAGAACACCCGGAACAGCGAGTGGCCGTTCTGATCACGCAGACGTGATCGGTCAGTTGCACGCGGCCAGAGCGTGTTCGACCCTCTGCGCCACCTGCTCCGGCAGCGACCCGCATTCGCCGTACAGTGCACTGGCATCCAGCCGACCTATGGCGACCCCGTCGGCAACCACCTCGTCGAGTAACTCCTGAGAGATACCGCCGGCTGCGAGATCGAGTGCGGTGCGCTTCGGCGTCGTGATGCGCAGCGGACCCACCTGCTCACAATCCTCCGGGCGCAACGAACGCCGGTGTAGCGCGAGCTGCTGCGTCGGCGCCGGCGGCGACAGCACCGTGGAGAGGTGGATGAATCGCGGGTACAGGTGCCCGAGACCGTGGAGTTCGGCGGCACTCTGGTGGGAGACCGCCGCCGCGGCACCGAACCAGGTGCACCACTTCGCGAACTCTTCCAGGTCGGAGCGCGGACAATCCTTCAAGCGGAACAGGTCTCGCTCGATCTTGACCCACGACCCATCTGCGACGTGCTCGCCTATGTCTGCGGCGGCGAAACCGAGGCGCAGCGCCTGCGCCGTGGTGAAGTAACCGGCTTGAGCCGTCGCGGCGCGGGTCAGTTCTTCGCCGACACCTTCTCGCTCCGGGTCACCGGGACGCGGGGCCAACCATCCGGACATTTCCCTAGATTACTGGGCAACTATGTCGTACATCACATTTTCAGCGATCTCGTCGATTCATCACCGTCGCTTTCACAGAGTTCGTTCAGATTTGTCGGGAAGAATCCCTGCAATGACAGCCCGAATGAACTCCGCGCCCCGCAGCAACCGCGTGCTCGTCATCTCTCTGGTCGTCATCGCTGTACTCGTGGCGATCCTCGTCAGCGGCGAACTCTTCGTGCGCCACAGCGTGAAGACCTGCATGGCGGACCAGTTCGAGAGTCAACTCGGTTCGCAGGTCGACATCGGCCTGAGTTGGAAGCCCGTCCTTCTGCAATCGGTCGACAAGAACACCCCCTACATCACCATCGACAGCGACGACACGAAGTTCGGTCCAGCGCAGGGAATGCAGGTACACGCCCGGGTCAACGACATCCGGATCGAGGACACCGCCGACAGCAGCGGCACCATCGGCAGTTCCGAGGCCCGTGTCAATTGGTCCACCGCAGGCATTCTCACGACTCTGCAGGAACAGGCGTTCGGCTCGCTGATCAGTGGAGTGACTGCCGATTCCAACGCGGGAACGCTGAAGTTCGACGTCGGCCCGGGCGGACTGGCCGGCCTGACGGTGAAACCTACCGTCACGAACGGACTTGTCGACGTGGAAACCGTGGGCGCCGAGATCCTCGGTTTCGGGCTTCCGACTGATCTCGTGAACGGTATCGTCCAGACCCTCACTTCGAGTCTGCAGACCTATCCCCTCGGTATGCAGCCAACCTCGTTGCAGGTCACCGACGACGCCATCGACATCACACTCGAGGGCGGCGCGTACACGATGCCGGCCGCAGACACCGCTCAACAGCAGCAGCAACAGCAGAGCAGTTGCGGAATCCTGGTCTGAGCGACCGGCAGGGTCAGCTGGGCAACCCGTCCAAGACGGCCCGAGTTCCCGACAGGCCCAGCCGCGTCGCTCCGGCCGCGATCATGTCGAGCGCGGTCTGAGCGGTACGGATTCCTCCGCTCGCCTTGACCCCGATCCTCCCGCCGACGGTTTGAGCCATCAGTCGGACTGCCTCGACCGATGCTCCGCCCGAAGGATGGAATCCGGTAGATGTCTTCACGAAGTTCGCGCCGGCACGTTCTGCGGCCCGGCACGACTCCACGATCGCCTCGTCGGTGAGCGCGGCGGTCTCGAGGATTACCTTGAGGACTGTGCCGTCACCGATCGCCTCCCGTACCGTGAGGACGTCGGCGAGCACGGCGTTGAAATCGCCGGCCACCGCAGCACCGATGTCGATCACCATATCGATCTCCTGCGCGCCCTGGTCCACCGCCAGCCTGGCCTCGGCCCCCTTGACCAGCGAGTGGTGCTTTCCCGAGGGGAATCCGACCACTGCGGCCGTCACCAGACCGGGGGCCCGTACCGGCAGCATCGACGGCGACACGCAGATGGCGAGTACGCCGAGGGATCGGGCTTCGTCGATCAGCGCCTTGACGTCGTCGGCTGTCGCCTGCGGCGCGAGAAGCGTGTGGTCGACGAGGTCGGCGACTTGGGAACGGGTCGGTGCAGCGTGGGGCATACCTGTGAGCTTCGCACAACGCCTTCTCCGGCACTCGCCGCGGCTGGCATCGCGGCTAGCATCACGGTATGGACGATCGGGGTTCGATCTTCGACGAGGCTCGGCAGGAATTCGACCGGTTAACGGGGGCAGTGTGGACTCCGGCCGGCCAGTCTCTGGTCTTCCAACTCGGTCTGCGCCCCGGCGATGCTGTTCTCGACGTGTGCTGCGGCGCAGGGTCTTCGGCGATCCCGGCGGCCACCGCAGTGGGTCCGTCCGGACTCGTGCACGCTGTCGACCTAGCTGACGAACTGCTCGAACAGGGGCGACTGAAAACCTCCGAGCGTGGACTGCAGAACATCGAATTCGTCTGCGCGGATGCTATTGAGTGGGAGCCGCCGAGCACCGTACCGGAAGTCGGCTACGACGCCGTCGCCTGTTCGTACGGGGTCTTCTTTCTGCCCCACATGGACGCGACGTTCACCCGGCTCGCCGGCCTGGTTCGCCCGGGCGGCAAGGTCGGAATCACCGTGTGGCGGCGTGGAGCGCTGCGCGACTTAGCGAGCGCCTTCCTCGACGCCGTCGCACGACACGGCGAACCCCGACCCGCACAGGCCGAGAGTTCATTCGATCTCCTCGAACGCATAGACACCCCCCAAGGTCTGCACCAGTGGCTGGCCGAACTCGGCACGCGCTCGACCGAGGTTCGAGAACTGTCCAACATCATTCCCGCGACCCCCGAGTTCGCGTGGGACCTAGTCCTGGGTGGGTCCATGCGCGGGGCGCTGTCGCCGTTCGACGCACAGACCGTCGAGGTGATCCGTGGCGATTTCCTCGAGTTACTCGCCGAACGTGCGATTCACGACATCGATGCCGGGACGCTTGTCGGGACCGCCATCGTGAAAGGTCGGAACGCAACCTGAAAGACTATCCCTCATGAACGCTGTTTCGACCGACGATCACCGGTACGTATTGTCTCTCGGTTGCCCTGACCGCACCGGCATCGTTGCCCGCATCTCGACGTTCCTCGCAGAGGTGGGCGGTTGGATCGTCGAGGCGGCCTACCACGCCGATGCCGACACCGGTTGGTTCTTCACCCGTCAGGCAGTGCGAGCCTCTTCGGTCGACATGTCCATCGAGGAACTTCGGGAGCGCTTCGCGCGCGTTGCCGCCGAACTCGGCCCTGAGACGGAATGGACAGTGTCCGACACGGGTGAACGCAAGCGCGTGGTGCTGCTGGTGAGCAAAGAGCCGCACTGCCTCCACGACCTGTTGGGACGCGCCGCAGGTGGTGAGTTACCCGCCGAGGTCTGCGCCGTGATCGGCAACCACCGCGACCTCGAGAGCGTCACACGAGCGCACGGCATCGACTTCCACCACGTTCCGTTCTCGAAGGATCCCGCGGAGCGCGGACCGGCGTTCGATCGGGTGCGTGAACTGGTGGACGCCCACAACCCCGACGCCGTGGTGCTGGCACGTTTCATGCAGGTGCTCCCGTCGACGCTGTGCGAGCACTGGGCCGGCCGCGCCATCAACATCCATCACAGCTTTCTGCCCTCGTTCGTCGGCGCCCGCCCGTACCACCAGGCGTTCGCGCGCGGGGTGAAACTCATCGGCGCCACCTGTCACTACGTGACTTCAGAACTCGACGCGGGCCCCATCATCGAGCAGGACGTGATTCGCGTCGACCACGCGGACGAGGTCTCGGACATGGTGCGGCAGGGCCGCGACATCGAGAAACTCGTCCTCTCCCGTGGCCTTCGCTGGCATCTCGAGGATCGCATCCTCGTGCACGGTCGTAAGACGGTGGTATTCAGCTAGCACGGGCGGACCATGCGGTCGGTTGACTGCCGCCATGCGGTAGGCGACCGGTGCTACAGGTTCCGCAGGCGCACGATCTCCTTGTTGAACTCCTCGATGTTCTCGACGGAACTCATGTGTCCGACGCCAGGGAGGACGACCAGGCGCTCGAGGTTTCCGGCGCCGTTCAACATGCAAGCGAGCCTGTGGGAGTGGACCGGTGGGGTCAACCGGTCCGCGGATCCGACGAGCACTGTGGTGGGCACGTCGAGGTTCTCCAGCGCCCCATGAATGTCCAAACCGCTCAGCGCCTCACCCCAGCCGCCGCGAATCCGTGGGTCACAGTCCCTGACAATGTTCTCGCAGAACTGAACTTCGGCGCGCGTAGCGTTCGGTGACATCGCCGTGTACTGGATCGCGCGGGTCATCGCCGGGGAGGGGACGAGCGGCACCGGTGTGCTCATGACCGCCCGGCCGACCTGGACCGGCACCCGCGGGAAGCCGTTCGGGAGAGGGATCACATTGGTATCGGCGACGAGCCGATCGCACGCGGTGCTGGCGAGCAGCACCGCCGAGGCGTACTTGTTCACCTGGTCGGGGTGCCGATCCGCCCAGGCCATGATACTCATGCCGCCCATGCTGTGACCGACGATCACAGCCTTGTTGTGTTCGTGCACCGTCGCTTTCAACACCGCGGACAGGTCGTCCGCGAGAACGTCCGGGCCGAAAGCGAGCGAGCCGACCGTGCTGCGGCCGTGTCCCCGCTGGTCGTATGTGATCACGCGGTACTTCCCCGCCAGGGCGTTCACCTGCGGATACCAGTACTCGGAGGAACAGGCCCAACCATGGCTGAGCACAATGGGTTCGCCGTCCACCGGCCCGTAGGCGCGGACGCACAGCGCGGCTCCGTCGTCGGTCAGGATCTCCGTCACATCAGGTTGCAGGCTCGGAGTGCGCAGCAATTCGTTCGGGGAGGCCACGGGCGGCGACATCGACCCGCGGGTCGTGCGCCTGTGACGGGTCGCCGCGGCAGCGGCGACGATTACCGCGGCCACTGCTGCAACTCCGACGAGCGCCTGAAGTCTGGTGATCCGCGAACCGCCGGACATTCCCACCCCGCCTTTTCTTCCTGCACGCTCGGTCGGTTTTTTGCTCTGAACCGGCCCGCTGCAAGTCCTACCGGCGCGGGCCGCGCTGCACGTCGTCAACGCGCGGACGCACGTCCACCAGATAGACACACACGGCGACCACTGCAATGATGCCCAGCAATCCCACTGGGGTAAACAGCAGAAGGGCGAGGAACGCTGCGACGAGGATGCCCAGCCAGATGGGTTTGGTCAGCTTGTCCACGGCCGTGAACGCGTCTTTTCGCTGCCGCGCCGCGTGAAATAGCGCGAAGGCCGCACCACCCAACGCGACGACCTTAATCGCCAGGAAGATCACAGACATGATGCCGTCAACTTGAATCACACCCTCATACTACGAGGTCGATGCGCAACGGCCCCCACGCTATACACGCGGGGGCCGAAAGGCGTCGAGGATCAAGCCTTCTTGGCCGGAGCAGCCTTCTTGGCCGGAGCGCCCGCAGCCTTCGCCGGAGCAGCCTTCTTGGCCTGAGCGGCGGCAGCGGCAGGAGCCTTGGCAGGCGCGGCCTTCTGCGCGGGAGCGGCAGCCTTGGTCGGGGCCGCCTGTCCGGCGCGGGCCTGGACGTCATCCGCGGTGGCGGTGACGCGATCGGCGGCGTCCTTCGACGCTTCCTCGACCTGGTCGCCGAGGTCGAGAACCTTCAGCGCAGCCTCGTCGCCGGCGTCGGCAATGACCTCGCCGAGGCCCTCGGCGGTGTCGGAGATACGGCCCGAAGCGAGGCCCGCGAGCTTGGCAGCCTGCTCGCCCACAGCGCGGGTCTGACGTGCCACGGTGCCGAGAGCCTCCTCAGTCAGCTCGACGGCGTCACCGAAAGCAGTCTCAGCCCTGACGATGCCTTCCTCGACGGCCGGCTGCTTGCGGATACGCTCGACGGTTTCTTCGCCACGCTCCGCAAGAGAGGAGTACAGGTCGGATGCGACCTTGAGGTACGCCTCGGCGACCTTGCGCAGTTCCTCGGCGGTGAACTTTTCACGCAGCTCGGCAAGCTCTTCTGGCAGCTCGGAGGGCAGCCCTGCGAGACGATCGCGGAGGTTCTCGACACCCTCTGTGACCTCTCCCTGCAGCCCGACGAAGCGCTCGCGGGCACCGTCGACGCGCTCTTCGACATCGCCCTGGGTGGTCTCGGCGCGCGAGCGAACCTGGGCGACAACGTCGCCCACGGCCTGCACCATGACATCTCCTGCGCCTACCGCTACATACAGCGAAGTCTTGACGTTATCGATGCTCTTCAGGTCAGTCATCGGCTTTCTCCTGTTCAACGGTGTGTGATTCTGGTTCCGGCGTCTGGAAATCAGAACGCTGGTGTTTTTCTGTTCGAGGCTCGGACGTCCGGTCTTCTGTCCGTAGCCCGGATGTCTGGGGGCCGGTAGTTTCCGCCGAGTCGTTCTCACGGCAGAACGTTTCGTAGATTTCGAGCAGCATCTGCTTCTGTCGCTCGGTGAGTGCCGCATCGGCGAGCAGGGCATCGCGGACGGGACCGTGTGGCCGTTGCTCGAGGTATCCAGCCTGGACGTACAGGACCTCCGATGAAACCCGGAGACCCTTCGCTATCTGCCCAAGCACCTCCGCCGAGGGCTTGCGCAACCCCCGCTCGATCTGACTCAGATACGGATTGCTGACACCGGCTAGCTGCGCCAACTGTCGCATCGACACGTGGGCTGCTTCGCGCTGCGCACGAATGAACCCGCCGATGTCGTGAGCGGCGTTGCTGACTACGCGAGCCGCCAGATCTCCCGCCCCGGTTGCTTCGCGATCCTCGTCGCCTGCCATCAGTCCTCCGAATTGCTGAGCATGATGAAGCCTAAACCAGAGTGCTAGCAATTGCAAGCACTCTGCTAGCACCCACGTGCCGGCGCCCGCGTACTACCGGTCGTTCAGCCGAACATCAGCGTCGAGACCGTGTAGATGGCGAGTCCTGCGGTCGCACCGACCACCGTGCCGTTGATGCGAATGAACTGCAGATCGCGCCCCACCTGGAGTTCGATCTTCGCCGACGCCTCCTCTGCGTCCCAGCGCTCCACGGTGTCCGAGATGATCCCGGTGATCTCGTCCGTGTAGTGGTCGACGACGTACCGCGTGCCCGCCAGCACCCAACCGTCGATCTTGGCCCTCAGGGCGTCCTCGTCGCGCAACCGCTCACCGAACCCCACGACGTTTTCCGCGACCTTGGTGCGCAGTGTGCTGTGCGGGTCGTCGACGGAATCCATGACCAGGCGTTTCGCAACTTTCCAGGTCGCCGCGGCTAATCCGGTCACCTCTTCGCGTCCCATGATCTCGGCCTTGATCTTCTCGGCCTTCTCGATGGTCGCGGGATCGTTCTGCAGATCGTCGGCGAAGTCGATGAGGAAGCGATTGGCCGCCTGCCGCACTTCGTGCTCCGGGTTCGATCGCACCTTCCAGGTAAATTCGACCAACTCCCTGTGGATCTTCTCGCCGAGCATTTCGTCCACGAACTTGGGCGACCACGCGGGTGAATCGCGGCTGATGACCCGATCGATGGTCTCCTGGCTTCCAAGTGCCCACTGGTGCGCGCGCTCGGCGAGCAGATCCAGAATCGGGAGTTGCCGATTCTCGCGGAGAAGTTCGCCGAGAACGCGCCCGATCGGCGGCCCCCAACGGGGTTCGGCCAGCCTGCGCACGAGGGTGCTGTCAATGATCTGCTGAACGTCCTCGTCGCGCAGGACCTCGACAAATCCACGCAGAATCGTGGCCGTCTCGGCCGCGACTCGTTCGGCGTGTTTCGGCTCCGCCATCCAAGTACCCAGCCGCAACGGGATGTCGGCCGCCTGCACCTTGGCGGAGACCACCTCGGGTGCGAGGAAGTTCTGGCCGACGAAACTGCTCAGACTCGCACCGAGTTGATCCTTCTTGCGCTTGATGATCGCGGTGTGCGGAATCGGCAATCCGAGCGGATGTCGGAAGAGGGCTGTAACCGCGAACCAGTCGGCCAGCGCACCGACCATGCCTGCCTCTGACGCAGCCCGCACGTAGCCGACCCACTCCCCCGCCCCCCGGGATTCCTGCCACCGGCAGACCAGGTACACGACGGTCGCGAAGACGAGGAAACCCGTCGCCACAGCCTTCATCTTGCGAAGGTCGCGACGCTTCACATCGTCGTCGAAGGTGCTGAGGCTCAATTGGTCCACAAACGCCATTGTGCCCAAGTGCGGCAGCAAGACGGCAGGACATACCCATACAGGGCCGCGTTCAGCGACGCGAGAACCTGCGCGCACTAGGCTGATCGCAGATTGCGATACGAAACGGTTGTGACGAGACACCGGATGCGGCGAGACACCGGATGCGACGAGACACCGGATGCGGCGAGACATAGTGGCGAACGACTACGTGAGAGATCCCGAACAGGTGACCGAGTCTAAGACGAAGCTGGACAAAGCAACAAAACCCGATGGGCGCAAGCGCCGCTGGCGCGAGCACAAGATCGCGCGACGACAAGAACTCGTCGACGGGACGATCGCCGCCATCCGCCTGCGCGGACGGGATATCGGCATGGACGAGATCGCGTCCGAGATCGGTATCTCCAAGACCGTGCTCTATCGCTACTTCGCAGACAAGAGCGACCTGACGAACGCGACCATGGCGCGTTACGTCGAGACCACGCTCGCGCCGAAGATCTACGAGGCCATAGGCGAAAACCTCGACGACTTCGAGTTGACCCGCGCCACTATCACCGCGTACGTCGAAACGGTAGCGTCGGATCCCGACGTCTACCTCTACATCATGGCCAACGACTCGGGGTCCGGTCGCCACGCTGTGGCCGACTCAGAACGACTGATCGCCGACGTCCTCGCCACGGTCCTGGGCGAGCGACTGCGCGAATTGGAGATGGACTCCGGCGGTGTCGTTTCGTGGGCCTACGCGATCGTCGGCGGCGTTCAACTGGCCACGCACTGGTGGATCTCCAACCGGTCCATGTCGGTCGAGGCGCTGATCAACTACCTCACGATGATGACTTGGGGCGGCCTCGCAGGAATCGCAGAGGTCAGCGGATCGCCCGCGCGTTTCAATTCGATCCCTCACCCTCTACTACCGACCGAGAGCGAGTAGTGGCACCCATCCACTCCGGCAGCGGAGTGACGCCTCACGCTTCAGCCGGGGCTGAACTCGAAGTCCCCCAGATCGACCGACCGCGTCGCACGCCAATAGCGCACGGTCGAACCCGGCCAGATCGTCCGGTTCACGCCAGACGAATCGAGATACCAACTAACGCACCCACCGTTGGACCACACACCTCTCGCCAGCCTCCGTTGAATCTCACTGTTGAATTCGTGCTGCGCGCTCGGTCGGACCACCGCCGAGGCGGCGCCACGCCGGTCGATCTCGTCCATCAACTCGAGCACATAACGGATCTGCGACTCGATCATGAACACAACCGAATTGTGACCAAGACCGGTGTTGGGGCCGAGGAGGAAGAACGCGTTGGGATAGCCCGCCACGGTGATACCGAGGTGGGTCTGGATCCCGTCCTCAGCCCATTCGCCAGCCAGGTGTCGCCCGTCAATCCCGGTGAAGTCGATACTCTCGAAACCATCGGTGACATGAAATCCGGTGGCATAGATGATCGCGTCGACCTCGCGTTCGGTCCCGTCTCCCGCGATGATTCCATCCGGCCGGATCTCTGCAATCCCCTCTGTGATCACCTGGGTCTTCGGTGAGTTCAGCGCCGGGTAATAGTCGTCCGAGCCGAGGATGCGTTTGCAGCCGATGCTGTACGACGGCGTGAGCTTTCGGCGCATGTCGGGATCGGTGATCGACTTGTCGAGATTCCACTTCGCAACGTCCTCGATCGGCCGTATGAGGCGCGGGTGCCCGTTGAACCCGAGCACAACCGACTCATGTATCCAATACACGGCGGCGCGGAACATGCGGCGGGCTAGAGGAACCCGGCCGAACAACCGCCGAGCGCCGGCCGGAATGTCGAAGTTCATGCGGGGTGTCACCCAGGCCGGCGTCCGTTGATAGATCTGCAACTCGGCCACCTCGCCCAGGATCTCGGGGACGAATTGGATGGCGCTGGCGCCTGTGCCGATCACGGCGACCCGCTTGTCTCTCAGATCGTAGTCGTGGTCCCACTGCGCGGAGTGGAACGCGGCACCCTCGAACGTGTCTCTCCCCGGTAGGTCGGGGAAGTTCGGAATGTGGAGGGCCCCGATCCCGGAGACAACGAATTGCGTTACGAACTCATCCCCCGACTCCGTGCGGATGTGCCACCGTTGCTCCTCGCCATCCCAGTAGCCGCCGGTCGTCTTCTGGCCGAAATCAATATTGGGTCTCAGGTCGTACTTGTCCACGAGACCGAGCAGATAGTGGAAGATTTCCTTCTGGCCCGACCACATCTGCGTCCACCCGGGGTTGGGCTCGAACGAGAACGAGTACAGGTGGGAGGGAACGTCACAGGCACAACCTGGATACGTGTTCTCCCGCCAGGTGCCGCCCACCTCGTGCGCCTTCTCCAGCAGGATGAAGTCGTCGCGACCTCGCTTTCGGAGTTGGATGGCGATACCCAGACCCGAGAAGCCAGTCCCTATCACCAGGACACGACACCGGTGTACGACGCTGGCCACACCTCCATGTAACGCTCCTGTGGCACTGTTTGTACATGGCAGACACGAAGCGCGACTTCTGGCAGACACCCGCCGTCGAAATCCTGCGCAGCCGCCCCGGACAATCAATCTCCGATCTCGACCGAAATAGCACCCCCGGCTTCACCGGCGACAAGTCGGACGGCGGGCGCCTTCTCGAAGAACGCGGGGCGGACCTGTCCCTGCTACAAGAGAAGCTGTACGCGAACGGGCGGTCCGGCGACAAGCGCTCAATTCTTCTGATACTGCAAGGCATGGACACCGCGGGTAAGGGCGGCATGGTCCGGCACGTCATTGGACACGTCGACCCCGGAGGCGTGGACCATGCGTCGTTCGGTGTGCCCACACCGGAGGAGAAGCGACACCACTATCTGTGGCGCATCAACAAGGCATTCCCCCGCGCTGGGCAACTGGGGGTGTTCGATCGATCCCACTACGAGGACGTCCTCGTCGTACGAGTCCACGACCTCGTGCCCGAGAAGGTGTGGAGCGCACGCTACGACGAGATCAACCAGTTCGAGAAGGAACTCGTCGACAACGGCACGACCGTGGTCAAGGTGGCCATGTTCGTGTCAATGGACGAGCAGCGGCGGCGGCTCCAGGAGCGGCTCAACCGCCCCGACAAGCACTGGAAGTACAACCCCGCAGACGTGACCGAGCGCAAGTTGTGGCCCGCGTACCAGGCGGCATACCAAGCGGTGCTCGACAAGACGTCCACCGACTACGCGCCGTGGTACGTGATTCCTTCCGACCGCAAGTGGTACAGCAGGATTGCGGTCACCGAGTTATTGATCGCCGCCTTCGAGGAACTCGACCTCCACTGGCCGACCGCCGACTTCGACGTCGAGACCGAGAAAAGACGGCTCGCAGAGTCCTGAGAACGTGCAGAGCACCCTTCGCCATCCCGCCCGGTCAGAAAATATGCGGCGTCTCGTGATGGAGTCTGTGGTCGTGACGCACGGTGCCGCCGTACAACGCCACCGCCACAGCCACTCCAACGACGCACACAGATCCGGCGAGCGCGGCCCAAGCCGCGTTCCCTGAACCCGCGGCAACGAGGAACCCGCCGAGCGCGGCCACTGAGACCAGCACCAGAGCGAAGCTGACCCATGCGGCAAAGAGATTCAGTTTCATGCCATCCACCTCACCTTCGAGGAACCTGGTCCCGAGGCTACGCCGGACCCGCTGTGCCGACAAGGAAAAAACTGCCCCGGACCACCCACCTTGCGACCGAATACGAGTCGGTCGGTTTACAAATCGTGAGTTCGGGAATCCCCTTGACATGACCGCCATTCATCGCGAACCGAGACCTCCCGTGTGCGGCAATCAGCCGACGAGAACAGCCAACACCGGAACCTCACGCCGACTGAGGATTTCGATGGTTTCGGCCAACGCCGGTCCGCTCGACGTATCGGACTGCGATGATATCCGGGGCCAGAACATCCACCTCGCCGAACTGTCTGCCGCCCTCACGCGGGCGGGTCATGACGTCACCGTCTATACACGGAAGGACAGCGAGAACGCTCCCCAGCGAGTCACGGCACCGGGCGGGTACACCGTCGTTCACGTGCCTGCCGGTCCACCGCGGCCGATGTCCGAGGAGGAATCCCTGCCGCTGATGGGTGAGTTCGGCGGCTTCCTGAAGTCCGAGTGGGAGGCCGAACGGCCCGACATCGTTCACGCTCACTACTGGATGTCAGGGATCGCGACGCAACTGGCCGCCCGCACCCTCGGCATTCCCGTCATACAGACGTTTCATGCCCTCGGAGTGGTCGAGCAGCGATTCGGGGACACAGAGTTTTCGGCCGCCAAGAATCGAATCCGATTGGAGCAGTTGATTGCCCGCGGTTCCACGCGCGTAGTGGCCACGTGTACGGACGAGGTCTTGGAACTCTCCCACCTGGGTCTGCCACGCTCACGCACGTCGGTGGTCCCGTCCGGCGTAGACGTCTCGGCGTTCACACCCGAGGGCCGCACCGACGAGAAGGGCAAGCGTCATCGCCTCGTCATGGCCGGCCGACTGGCACCGAGCAAGGGATTCGACACCGCGATCGAGGCACTCGCACACTTCCCCGACACCGAACTCGTCATCGCAGGCGGACCCGCCGCGGACGATGTCGCCGACAATTCCGAGGCGACCAGGTTGTTGAAAGTGGCCCGTAATGCGAAGGTACGCAACCGAGTACGGATCATCGGACGGGTCCCGAGAGAAGATATGCCCTCGCTGCTGCGTTCCGCAGACGCCGTCGTCTGCACACCCTGGTACGAACCGTTCGGCATGGTCCCCCTCGAGGCGATGGCCTGCGGCACGCCGGTGGTGGCCTCCGCTGTCGGCGGAATGCGGGATACGGTGGTCGACGGGATCACGGGACGCTTGATCTCACCTCGCAACCCGATGCGCCTCGCCGAAGCCCTGCGGCAGATCTTCGATGACGACGCACTACGGACGGGATACGGCATGGCAGGTTGCGATCGCGCCCGTGCACGGTACTCGTGGGACCGTGTCGCGACCGACACTCTCCGCGCCTACGGCCGCTGCGTATCCGCGCCTCCGCGCACGAATCGACCCGGCGCCCACTGAACCGTCAGGTACCCTGAACCGTCGGGCAGGTAGGCATCCGGGCCAGCGGAAACAACACCACCGCCGGTGCCCAGCCGAAAATCCGAACCGCATCAACTGCGCCGGTTCGTGCGATCAGGCGGTTCTGTCGTGCCAAGCCCCAAGAGCGCTGTCCACGGACGCGAAACACGGGTAGACCGTTTCCTGGCCCGCCGCGCGAAGCAGTCGGTACACCGGACGACCACAGATGATGGCCCAGGTCCGCCCGTCCCGGATGTTCCTCGTGTGAACGGTATCAAGCACCGCGAGTCCCGCAGTTCCGATGAAGTCCACCTTAGACATGTCGAGTATGAACTGCCCCTCCGGTGAAGTGCGAGTGCACACGTAGTCACGGAAGTCCGGCGCACTGAACAAGTCGATCTCTCCTCGTACCCCCACCAACATCACCCCGGAGCCGACTCGCTCAAAACTGAATTCTGCGCTCGTCCGGCGTGTCGAAGCGAACCCGACCATCGAGGACGATATTCTCGACGAATACTCAATACCCGACTCCATACCCGAACGCACCAGTTCAGTTTTTGGGAGTCCCGGAACAACAGACATGGCCCACCCCATCTCGAACATTGAGTGAGAAAGCAAAGCACCCACAGACGAACTTGAACTCGGATACCTGGACACCGTCTGCTACGGCAGCGCTTTCCGACATCGGCTGTGTGTTCAACCTCGGTTCGAGACTACTCCCGGCTGTAATTTGTCACAAGGAAATAACAGATATCGCACATTCCTTGCCCAGGTGAACGATTACAAACCGTTACGCACGGGTACGAACTTTGTCACAGCCGCCACGACGCGTTCTGCAACTTCGTGCAACTTGACGTTCTCGTGCTGGGAATGCGTAACGAGAACATCGAATGCGGTCGCAGCATCGAGACCATGCAGCGCCATCACTATGCCCTTGGCCTGGTCTATGGCAGCGCGCGACCGAATGGCGATCCCCAGTTGCACGATCAAACCTCTCGCCTCCCCGTGGCGCCGCGCTTTGCGCACCTCGACGGCGGCCGCCTCCAGGTATGGGTCGAGCACGGACTCGTCCATCCGATGGAAGGCCTGCGGGAGTACGCCGTACAAAGCCAACGCACCGGATTGCTCCACGCCGGACAGGAGTGGCACTGACAGATGGCTGTGAATACCTGCCCGCTCGGCACTCGACGCGTATGCCGGCCACCGCTCGCGCACGGCAGCGCGGTCGACCCGGACGACTCCGCCTGATCGCGCCGCGTGGATTGACGGCCCTTCGCCGAAGCGATACTGCAACTCTTCCAGTCGGGTGACCTCGTCTGACGTCCCCACCGTTGCGGAACCCGTCTCCCGCAGAACCGTGATCCCCGCCGCGGTCGCCATCGGGAATGCTTGGACGATCTGGCGACACAGTGCTTCGAGCACGACCTTCATCTCATCCTCGGTCTCGAGCAGCTCGAGCAGCATGTCAAATGACACCGTGACAGGGTCAGGTCCGGGATTCGCCGACTCGCCGTCACTGTTCAACTTGAACGGATGAATGTCGCCAGGCATCCCACTCGTCTCCCCTGAACGCTTGTCTCTCCTGAGACGCTGTACCCCGGCCTAGGGCCCGAGGAATGCTGATCGTGGCCTCACAATACTCGGCCAGATGCATTTATCGGGGCAAATGTACTGATCGGACTGGTTTGATCGATCCTGTTCTGCGGTATTCCACCTCCAGTGTCGTTGGATCGCTACCCTAACTTCGCAGGACCGCGGCCGACGCACCGCGAACCGACCCACCGCCAGCCTGGTTTGCCCCTACCCGGAGGTCTCATGGCCATCGCCAAAACAATCGAACCCGACCAGGACCACACTCATCCTGTCGTCGAACTGCGCGTACGAGCAACGCCCGACCAACTCTCCGTACTCCGCGCCCTGGCAACAACCGTTGCCATCCACGAGGACTTCGACCTCGACTCCATCGCTGACATCAAACTGGCGATGGACGAGGTCTGTACCCAGTTGATCGTCCGGGCGACGCCGGATGCGGTTCTGGTGTGCCGCTTGCAGTATCTCGACGGCACCCTGCGAGTCGCCGTTTCGAGCACCACCACCACGCTCGACTCGATCGGGGAACGCTCGTTCGCGTGGCATGTGCTCACTGCGCTGACCGATTCGGTCGATCTGAAGCAGGAACCTGACCCCGCTACGTCGAACTTCGCGACCACACTGGAATTCACCAAGGTGAAGAACGGCTTGATTCTGTGACGTCCCCTCACAGTAGGGGGCATCCGGGCCGTTGGCCGGACGAGTATCACGACGTCACAGCAATGTTCGAACAACTGGCCGCCTTGAACGATGGCGATGCAGGCTACACCGGGCAGCGCGATGCCATCGTGACACGCTGCCTTCCGTTGGCGGAGCACATAGCGCGCCGCTTCGACGGTCGCGGAGAGGCGCACGATGATCTGGTCCAGGTCGCGCGCCTCGGCCTGGTCAACTCGGTGAAGCGATTCGATGTCGAGCGTGGTTCCGACTTCGTGTCGTTCGCGGTCCCCACCATCATGGGCGAGATTCGTCGGCACTTCCGCGACACCGGGTGGGCAGTCCGGGTACCGCGCCGCATGAAGGAACTCCATCTCGCGCTCAGCAAGGCGGTAGCCGAGTTGTCCCAGACCCTCGGCCACGCGCCGACGGTCAGCGAACTCGCTGAGCACCTAGACCTCGAGCAAGAGGAAGTCGCGCAGGGTCTGCTCGCCGGCAATGCGTACCAGACCGTCTCGGTCGACAACACGTCTCCAGATCGGTCCGGCGAACTGGCGATGGTGGAAACGCTCGGTGACTACGACGCCGCGATGGACGACGTCGAGAACCACGAAACCCTGCGCCCCCTGCTCCAATCACTGCCCGAACGGGAGCGGACCGTCCTCATGCTCCGGTTCTTCGGCAACATGACCCAGACTCAGATCGCCGACCGAGTCGGCATCTCGCAGATGCACGTGTCCCGACTACTGGCGAAGACTCTCGCGTCACTGCGAGATCAACTCGGTGACGAGTGACTCAGATCGTCGCGATGTCGATCACGAATCGGTACCGCACGTCACTGGCGAGCACTCGGTCATAGGCTTCGTCGATCTCGCTCGCCGAAATCACCTCGATCTCAGCGGCGATACCGTGCTCGGCACAGAAGTGAAGCATTTCCTGCGTCTCGGCGATACCGCCGACCAACGAACCGGCCAGGCTTCGTCGATTGCGTACGAGACTGAACGCGCCCACCTCGATCGGCTTCTCCGGCAACCCCAGTTCGACGAGAGTGCCATTGATCGCGAGCATCGAGATGTAGGCGTCGATGTCGAGATTTGCCGAGACGGTGTTGACGATCAGGTCGAACTTCCCGCGTAACTGCTCGAACGTCGCGGGATCCGAGGTGGCGTAGTAGTCGTCGGCACCGAACTTCAATCCGTCGCCCTTCTTGGCGAGCGACCGGCTGAGCACCGTGACCTCGGCGCCCATCGCGTGCGCAATCTTCACTCCGACGTGCCCGAGGCCGCCCATTCCAACGACGGCGACCTTCTTGCCCGGTCCCGCACCCCAGTGAGCGAGCGGCGAGTACAGGGTGATGCCGGCACACAACAGAGGCGCCGCGACATCGAGTTCCAACCCGTCCGGGATGGACAAGACGAATCGTTCGGTCGTGACGATGTGCGTGGAATAGCCGCCCTGTGTCCATTCGCCGTCCCGGCCCTTGGAATTGTAGGTTCCGGTCGCCCGGTTGAAGCAGTACTGCTCGTCGTCGGTTCGGCACGCATCGCATTCGCCGCAGGAATCGACGAAGCAGCCGACCCCGACACGATCGCCCACCTGATGCCGGGTGACGTCGGAACCGACCGCGCTCACCACGCCGGCAATCTCATGACCGGGGACGAGCGGGTAGTGGGTGCCTGCCCATTCATCGTGGGCGGTGTGAATGTCCGAGTGGCAAATGCCGGCGAACTTGATCTCGATGAGCAGGTCGAGCGGTCCGAGTTCTCGGCGTTCGATAGTGGTCTTCTCGAACGGGCTTGTGCTGGACGTGACTGCGTATGCGGCTGCGGTAACCATTCGTATATACGTACAGGTTTCTGCGTCGGGACGCCACGTCAGCCGGCCACCGCCACGGCGGTGGCCGGCGAACGATGGCCGATCTCAGGTCCTGAGTTCTTCCTTTTCGGCACGGCGACGGAGACGTCTCGCAGCCGCCACCAAATTGCGGAGGGAAGGCTCGAGTTGCCAGTAGTGACGTGTCTTCAGACCACCGTCCGGGTTGGCCCAGAGCCGCTCGAGCGACACCGATTCACTGGCCTCCGTGAGCAACCCGTCGAGTTCGTCGATATCCGGGATCCGCGCCGAGCGGCTCTCGTATACGCCCGGTCCCACACCGTGGGTCAGCGCCCGCTCCTTGATCGCACCCAGCACCCAGCCGATCGAACGCGTCGCCACGATCGCTGTCACATCCGCATCCAGACGTTCGATCGCGTCGACCACCGACGCGCGGCTCGTGTACGTCAGATGTGTGTGGATCTGGGTCTCCGGCTTGGCCCCGCCCGTCGCCAGTCGGAACGCATCGACCGCCCACTCGAGATACGCTTCGCGGCCGTCCTTTCGAGGCGGCAGCAGTTCCCGGATCGCCGGTTCGTCGACCTGAATGATCGCGATGCCCGCAGCCTCCAAGTCGGCAATCTCGTCGCGAATCACCAGCGCCAACTGGTCGGCTGTCTCGTACAGTGGCTGGTCCTGGCGAACGAACGAACGCGCAATCATCGTCACCGGGCCCGTGAGCATGCCCTTGACCGGGCGGTCCGTCAGCGACTGAGCGTAGGCAGTCCACTCAACAGTCATCGGCTTCGGCCGCGACACGTCCCCGTAGAGAATCGGTGGGCGCGTACATCGAGAGCCATAAGCCTGCACCCAGCCGTTGTGAGTGAAGGCATACCCCTCGAGAAGCTCTGCGAAGTACTGCACCATGTCATTGCGTTCGTGCTCACCGTGTACGAGCACATCCAGACCGATGTCCTCCTGCAACCGGATCGTGCTCTCGATCTCCGCCTGAATCCGCTTGTAGTACTCCTCCCATTCGAGACGCCCCATACCCAGCTCGTATCGGGCCTGCCGAATCGCGTCCGTCTGAGGGAACGAGCCGAGCGTGGTCGCCGGAACCAGCGGCAGGTTCAATCGCTCCTGCTGGGCGACTCGCCTCTCCTGGTAAGGAACCCGGACGCGATCGGCCGACGTGATCGCGTTCACCCGCGCACGCACCGCATGCTTGAGCTTGAAGTGCACCGACGTGGGACGCTTACGCCACTTGTCCGACGGACCCTCGGTCAGCGCTTTGGCCAGCGAAACCACCTCGCCGACCTTCTGCTTGGCGAACGCCAACCGGTCTGCGACGTCACCGGGGATGTCGTACTCGGAGAGCACGTCGTACGGCACGTGCAGCAGCGACGTCGACGTCGAGACCACAAGATCCGGCACCACGTCCTTCAGCGTGTTCAGGTACGTCAGCGTGTTGAACCGGTCGACACGCCACACGTTGCGACCGTCGACGACTCCGGCGTAGATCCGCTTGCGCTTGATTCCGGGGATCTTCGCCAGTTCGTCGGCGCTCGTCCGGTGGCTGACAAGGTCCAGACCCAACGCTTCGACCTTGGTCGCGGCGAGAACTGCCAGGGCCTCGCCGAGCTGTCCGTACGGACCCGCGACCAGGATGCGCGGACGCAGCGGCGCGTGCGAGAGCGTCTCGTAGGCGTGGGCCAATGCAGCCAATTCTTCGGGGAGTCGATCCTCGGTGAACGACGGCTCGTCCAGTTGGACGCATGTGGCGCCGGCCTTGGCGAGTTGCTCGAACAGCCGCTCGTACTCCGGCAGGAGTTTGTCCAGCAGGTCGAGCGTGGAGAAACCCTCGGCCCTCGAAGTCGGACCGACCTTCGACAGCAGCAACAGTGACACGGGCCCCAGCACGACCGGACGCAGTTCGATCCCCCGCGCCTTCGCCCGCTCGAACTCGTCCATCACGGTCTCGGAACGGAGCGAGAACTCGGTGTTCTCGTCCAGTTCCGGCTGACGGTAGTGATAGTTGGTGCCGAAGAACCGCACCAGCTCGAGCGGCGGGAAGTCCGGCCGCCCACGCGCCAATGTGAAGTAGAAGTCCAGTGGATCGAGTTGGTTCTCGATCGGAGTGAACCGCTCGGGCACGGCACCGAAGAGTAGAGCGCTGTCGAGTACGTGGTCGTAATAGGAGAACGTGTTGCCGGGGACCTGAGTCAGACCGGTCGCAGCGAGTTCACTCCACGTCTCCTCCTGAAGTTCCCTGCCCACGGCGACGAGATCTTCCTTCGTGCTCGTACCGTGCCAGTAGGACTCGAGGGCACGTTTGAGTTCGCGGCGAGGTCCGATACGGGGATACCCCAGGATGCTGGATCCGTATGCTGCGGTGCTGGACATGCGGTCGACCTTTCTGGGCTCAGTCCTAGTGGCGGACAGTGCTGGGGCTCAATGCACGTGTGCGCCTCTCACAACCGCCAGTGGTCGTGAAAGGCGCACAGGTACAGTCGCCTACTAGCTTGCCTTCTTACCGGAACGGCCGTTGTCGCTGTACTCGTAGAAGCCGGCACCCGCCTTCTTGCCGACGAGACCTGCCTCCACCATGCGCAGCAGGAGCGGCGGCGCCGAGTACAGCGGCTCCTTGAACTCCTCGTACATCGAGTCGGCAATGGACTTGACCGTATCCAGGCCCACCAGATCTGTGAGCGCGAGCGGACCCATCGGATGGGCGAGGCCGAGAACCGTGGCTTTGTCGATGTCTTCCTTCGTGGCGAAACCGGACTCCACCATGCGGATGGCGGAGAGCAGGTACGGCACGAGCAGAGCATTGACGACGAACCCCGAGCGATCGGCCGAGCGGACGACCTGCTTGCCCAGCAGATCGCTCGCAAACGCCTCGGCCCGCTCCGACACCGACTTGCTCGTCTTGAGGGTGGTGACCAACTCAACGAGGGGAAGAACCGGAACAGGGTTGAAGAAGTGCATGCCGATGACCCGCTCCGGGGCCTTGGTGGCGATGCCCAGCTTCATGATCGGGATCGACGACGTGTTGGATGCCAGCACGGCGTTCGGATCCGTCACGACCTGATCGAGCTCGGAAAAGATTTCACTCTTCACCTTTTCGTCCTCGACGACGGCCTCCACCACAAGCTGCCGGTCCGCGAAATCACCGAGATCGGACGTGAACCGCAGCCGCCAGGCGCCCTGTTCACGCTCCCGCTCGGTGATCTTGCCACTGCTCACACCGCGGTCGAGCGATCGCAGGATGCGAGAGCGCCCTGCCGCGGCGAGTTCGCGGGTCTGCTCGAACACCAGAACGTCGACGTGCGCGCGAGCACACACCTCTGCGATTCCGGCACCCATGATCCCGGCGCCGATAACGCCGACGCGCTGAATTTTTTCGCTGGTCACGTCAGCTCCTTTTCGTCAAGTGGAGTCATCGCCCGGGGAAGGGACCCTGTGACGGGCCCGTCCCCCTGGTCGAGTTGATCAGGTGGAACCTGGATCGGTCGATGCTTGGAAGGACAAGCCTCAGTGGAACTGACCCTCTTCGGTCGAACCCTTGAGAGCTGCCGTAGAGGTGTTCGGGTCGACCGTCGTGGCGATCCTGTCGAAGTAGCCGGCGCCGACCTCACGCTGGTGCTTGATGGCGGTGAAGCCGCGCTCCTCGGCAGCCTTGAACTCGCGCTCCTGCAGGTCGACGAAGGCGGTCATGCCCTCGCGGGCGTAGCCGTGGGCCAAGTCGAACATGCCGTAGTTGAGCGAGTGGAAGCCGGCCAGAGTGATGAACTGGAACTTGAAGCCCATCGCGCCGAGCTCCTTCTGGAACTTCGCGATGGTCGAGTCGTCCAGGTGCGCCTTCCAGTTGAAGGAGGGGGAGCAGTTGTAGGCCAGCAGCTGGTCCGGGAACTCGCTGCGGACGGCCTCGGCGAACTTCTTCGCGACCTCGAGGTCCGGCACACCGGTCTCCATCCAGATGAGGTCGGAGTACGGCGCGTAGGCCTTGGCGCGGGCGATGCAGGGCTCGATGCCGTTCTTGATGCCGTAGAAGCCCTCTGCGGTGCGGGTGCCGTCGAGGAACTCGCGGTCGCGCTCGTCCACGTCGGACGTGATGAGGGTCGCGGCCTCGGCGTCGGTGCGCGCGATGACGACCGTCGGAACGTCGGCGACGTCGGATGCGAGACGCGCCGAGGTCAGGGTGCGGATGTGCTGCTGGGTGGGGATGAGCACCTTGCCACCGAGGTGGCCGCACTTCTTCTCCGACGCGAGCTGGTCCTCCCAGTGCGAACCGGCGACACCGGCCGCGATCATGGCCTTCTGCAGCTCGTAAACGTTGAGCGCGCCGCCGAAGCCGGCCTCGCCGTCCGCGACGATCGGGGCGAGCCAGTTCTCGACGGAGGTGTCGCCCTCGACCTTGGCGATCTCGTCGGCGCGCAGCAGCGCGTTATTGATGCGGCGAACCACCAGCGGCACCGAGTTGGCCGGGTAGAGGCTCTGATCCGGGTAGGTGTGGCCGGACAGGTTCGCGTCACCGGCGACCTGCCAACCGGACAGGTAGATGGCCTTGAGGCCCGCGCGGACCTGCTGGACGGCCTGGTTACCGGTGAGCGCACCAAGCGAGTTGATGTAGTCCTCGTTGTTCACGAGATCCCACAGGATCTCGGAACCACGGCGCGCAAGGGTCTGCTCTTCGACGACTGAGCCCTGGAGCTTGACGACCTGGTCGGCCGTGTAGTTGCGGGTAACTCCCTTCCAACGCGGGTTGGTGTCCCAATCCTGCTGGATTTCGGCTGCGGTCTTCGGGGTGCCGGTGGTCGACATCAAGACTCCATCTCTTCGATCTGCTCGTCCGGTACGGATGTACTTCTTCACATCCTTGCCAGGCCCTTCGTATGTACTCACTGAGAATGACACAGCCGAAAAGTGCCGTCTACCTGTAGCTAATGCCAACCTTGGCTAGCTTTTCGCACCAGTTTGCGAATCTTGTTAAGAACAATCGACACCAAGCCTGCTCGATCGAGGACAGAAGGATACTTGCCAGTAGCAAGAAAGCGCAGGTGATGAACCCGAACTACGCAAACCCGTTGCGGGCAGATATCTCCCACTCTTCGTCAGGCGCCCATCTGGCCGCCGCGGCTCGAACCCGGGCGGCCGCAACACCGCTTGTGACTGCAATCACGACCGAAGTGCCACCAGAAAGCGGGCGAATGGGAGTCGGTCCGCTCTTTCGGAGAGAATCCGACAATCCGCGTTCGAGGGCCTGCCCCCACGCTTGCGGCTGATCATCTGCGACCGGGTAGGGAAGACCGCATCAACCTGGTCCGTCGAACTGCTTGCACCCGTATTTGAGATCGGGGCGCAACCATCTCGTCACCTACGGGCCGACAGCTTGCTCACTATTGCGGCGACTGTTGACACGGGGACCAGGCAGTTAGTCGATTCGGGTGGCGTGCACGGCCCAAAACGGCAAGTGCACAAGGTGATTTTCCAGCAGCGGCGCTATGACTTGGAGTTGATCTGGCATAGGTGCCAGCAACGCCGCAAATTGTTGCTCACCGTGCTCGGACATCTTGGCAAAAACCTTGGGATCGAAGCGTGCTTGGTAGGTGGTGGTCCCTAGATGGTCGATGTGCCAGCCCGACGCCGAAAGCACACGCGCGAGATTTTCGGACGACAGACCCGGCAACTGTAGGCCGTTGACGTTGTGGCGACCGAATTCGAACATATACAGCCGCGCTCCCGGCTTTGTGGCTCGATGCAAGGCCTGCGCATACAGTTTCTGGGTGTCCTCGTCGTCCAGAAAGGTGTGATAGCACGCAGCATCGACGACGGTGTCGAATCGATTCTCATACCCGTCGAGCTTGGTCACGTCGGCAAGCTGGAAGTCCACTGCGACCCCGGCAATTTGCGCGTTGTGCTTGGCCCGTTCGATAGCTGCGGGCGACGCGTCGACCCCTGTGGTCGAGTAGCCCTTCGATGCGTAGTAGATCGCATGGTGGCCTGGACCGGTCCCCGGGTCGAGCACCTCGCCGTGCACAGCACCGTAGGCCACCAACTCCTGGACCACCGGCTGTGGACCGCCAATGTCCCAGGGCGTCAACGCCGGCAGTGCGTCGAGTGACTGCTCCTCGCCGTAGAGCTCTTCAAAAAACGGATTGACGGATTGGTTGGACATCCTTCACCCCACTTCTTTGGTGGCGATACCAAAACAACGGTAGGCCTTCGCCCAGATGTCTGCAAGTGATAACTCGCAATAAAAATCAAGGACCTAGCCCTCGAACCCGCACACCGGTGGCCACATCGGCTCCGTCAACGCCCTCATCGCCTGCCCGTTCCCATCGCCAGAGCCAGCAGGCTCTCACGCATGTCCTGGCGATTGTGTTTCATCGACTCAGGTGGCCCCGCGTTCATCCACGCCCTTGGCAGATCTCAACGGCACCTTCGTGTCGAATGTCGTTGTGTCAGCTGGCGCGATGGCCGTCGAGGAAAGCCGCGACAAGCGCGTTGGGGTCGAACTCTGAGACGATCAATTCGGCTCTGCTGCGCGCCAACATGCCGAACACCATCAGTGGCGCAAGGAGGATCATCAGCTTCTGTACCGGGTCACCGGGTGTGAGTTCGCCTCGATCTTGGTGTGTTGCGATCACGTGCACCGCGTTGAGTAGATGCGGCATGAACGCAGCCATGACGGCACGTAGCTCAGCGTGGCGCGGCATCTCGACCAGCAGCGTCCCGACAGCGCCTCCGTAGTTGCGGTTGGCGTCGGCATAGGCCGTAGCTAGTGCGACAAGATCTGCGGTGACGTCGTCGGTCGTGGTCAATCGGGCGAACTGCGCTTTGGCTAGAGCCTGTGTCAGCGCCGTGTTGATCAGGGTGGCCTTGTCGCCGTATCGGCGAAACAGCGTCGCTTCGTTGACGCCGGCTCGACTCGCGATCTCCTGGGTTGTGGTGGCTCGGTATCCGCGTTCGGCGAAAACCGCGACTGCCGTGTCGAATAGTCCATCGACGTCGATATATCTGGGCATGTGCCTCCGAACGTCGTACCCGGATCAAATGGTAACCGGACACCCATCTAGTGCAAGTATATACTTGCACTAGATGGGTGTCCGGGCGGGAGGTCGGCGATGCCTCAGCCAGAACAACTACCACGCAACCACGACATGTACCCGACCGCGAGATCGCGGCGCGCGAGGTTGTGGCGGTTGAAGCTATGGCTACAGTTCACGGGCTGGCTCCAATACCTCATCACCACCAGCGTCGCGATCGTATTCCTCGTTGTCTCGGCTGCCGGATGGCTGATCGGAACCTGGCAGCCGCTGCTGTTCTGGTTGCCTCTGGCGATCGGTCTGCTGCTGCTCGCCGCCGCGATTTTCGATGTCATCACCGTGAAATGGGGAGTACGGCCCACTGAGCCGCTGCCACAGCGCAGGGATGACCTCGACACCTTCGACTTGATACGCGCACGACGCTCTTGCCACTCCTTTCAGAGCCGCGATCTCACCGCGACCGACGGAGCCGAGCTGATGCAAGCAGTGAACGAATACACCCGACACGACCGCCTGATCGGCGCCGGCCCGATTCGACTCGAGTACGTCGCAGCTCCACTGACGATCTGGCCGGGAGTGGGCGCACACGAGTTCCTCGTCGCGATCGCGCCACACGACTACGACCGCCTGGCGCTTGTCGACGTCGGCCGCAGTCTGCAAAAGGTGGTGCTGCAGGCCACCCGGATGGGAGCGGGCACCTGCTGGATCGGCCCGGGTGCCGACCAGAGCAGCGTCGTCAAACACCTTGGTAACCGATTCGATCCCGAGAAGGATCACGTGGTTTGCGTCTGTGCGGTGGGATACCGATCACGCTTCACGCCCTTGTCCGTCCGCGCGATGGAGCGAGTCATGCATCGCCGCCTGCCGCTGAAGTCGCTCTTCTTCTCCGATCCGCACTGTGAGGTGCCGCTGGCGGTCGACGTCGCACCGCTTTCGTCGTTCGGTCGCTGCTATGAGGTGTGTCAGTGGTCGCCGTCGTCCTACAACGCCCAGACCACCCGATGCGCAGCGGTGACAGAACTGGTAGGAGGCGAACATAAAGTGGTGCGGTTCGACTTCCATACCACCACCACGTCGCGGTTCTATGCGCCTGTGGCGCTGGGAATCTGGTGTGCGAACTGGGAAACCGGCTGCGACACGCTCGGCATCCCGGGCAATTTTGCGGTCCTGCCAGCCGATGCCCGTGGCGTTGGCGATGTCCCCGAACTGCCCCACTACGACATGAGCTGGATCGCTGACCCCGAGAAGTGATGTCCACACTTCGTGGCCAATGCGGGCCGCACGTGCACCCCTGGTCAGCCATCCCGAGCCGGGAGACCGCGTTACCGGACGGGGCCCTGCCAATTCCAGAGCACTCGGCCTCCTCCTGACGGGTAGTGCCCATCTGGAGCACTACCCAGACAAACGCGAGCGAATCTTGCAAATGTTTCATTCACACATCTGACCTGCACCGGTACCATTGCTCTATGTCGAAGACCTTCGTCGGTACCCGGTTGCGTCAGCTCCGCACCGAGCGGGGTCTCAGTCAGGCGGCGCTAGCGAAGACGCTGGAGATCTCGGCGAGCTATCTCAACCAGATCGAGCACGACGTCCGGCCTCTGACGGTGCCGGTGTTGCTGCGGATCAGCGAGGTGTTCGGCGTCGACACCACATTCTTCTCTTCGCAGGACGACACGCGCCTGATCGCGGAGATGCGCGAGGTGGCCCTCGATCAGGAGATGGGGATCGACGCCGACGCGCAGGAAATCGCCGAGATGGTGGCATCGCACCCGGGCCTGGCGAAGGCAATGGTCAATATGCACCGCCGGTTCCGCAATACCACCGCACAATTAGCCCAGGCCACCGAGGACCGCTACAGCGATGGCAGCGGCAGTGGTTCGATTACGATGCCGCACGAAGAGGTTCGTGACTACTTCTATCAGCACCAGAACTATCTCCACGAACTCGACACCGCCGCCGAGGAATTGACCGCGCGGATGCGTTTCCACCGCGGAGACGTCGCTGGCGAGATCGCTCGCAGGCTGCAGACGGTGCACGACGTGCAGATCGTCAAGCGCATCGACCTCGGCGAGAACGTCCTTCACAGGTACGACCCGGACTCCCGACTGCTGGAAATCTCGCCCCACCTCTCGGGTGGGCAGCAGGTGTTCAAGTTCGCCACCGAGTTGGCGTACCTCGAATACGGTGACCTGCTGGACAAATTGGTGGCGGAGGGCGGATTCACCAGCGACGAGTCGGTCGCACTCGCCCGGCTCGGTCTTGCCAACTACTTCGCCGCGGCTACCGTCCTTCCGTATGGTCAGTTCCACGACGTCGCTGAAGACTTCCGATACGATATCGAGCGGTTGTCTGCGTTCTATTCGGTGAGCTATGAGACCGTCTGCCACCGCCTCTCGACACTGCAACGCCCGAAACTGCGTGGCGTGCCGTTCATGTTCGTCCGCGTCGACCGGGCCGGCAACATGTCGAAACGACAGTCTGCGACCGGCTTCCACTTTTCCACCAGTGGTGGCACGTGCCCGCTGTGGAACGTCTACGAGACGTTCGCGTACCCGGGCAGGATCATGAACCAGATCGCGCAGATGCCCGACGGACGCCGGTACCTCTGGATCGCCCGCACCGTCGAACGTCGCGCCGCGCGCTATGGTCAGCCTGCCAAGATCTTCGCGATCGGACTCGGCTGCGAGATCCGGCACGCCCACCGCCTCGTGTACGGCGACGGGCTTGACCTCGACGACTCCAACCCCGGCACCCCCATCGGTTCGGGCTGCCGCGTGTGCGAACGAGTGAACTGTCCTCAGCGCGCATTCCCCCCGCTCGGTAAGCAACTCGCCATCAGCGAGCACCAGAGTTCGGTCTCCCCCTACCTGATCCGCTGACGGGAGTCCTGACCCACAGAAGTAGAGACCGAGCAGGAATCTTCGTCACTCGCACGGCCTGGATTGAACGCCCGAAAGATCCGCGAAAGATCCTTGTCCAACTCGGCGTCCAACTCGGCGTCCAACTCGGACCAAGAATTTTGCCTCACCTGAGGCGAGCAAGTGCTAGCGTCTTGCTACTGCCCAGTAACACAGGTTGGGAACTTGTTTCATGTCACGCACACTCGAAGAGAATCTGGTCGGGCGCCGCATCCTGATCACCGGCGCGGCCAGGGGTATCGGTGCCGGACTCGCCAAGCGCCTTCACGAGCGGGGGGCGCTCGTCGGATTACTCGGTCTCGAACCCGAACTCCTCGAGCAGACGGCCACCGTTTGCGGGCGGGCGCCGTGGCAGTATTGCGACACCCGAGATCGGCACGCCGTCGAGGATTCGTTCGACTACCTCGCCGACCGGCTCGGTGGCCTCGATGCCGTCGTCGCGAACGCGGGTGTCATGCCCCCGCTGGGGATCGTCGACGGTGATCCCGAAGTGATGCGGTACGCCGTCGAGGTCAACGTGATGGGCACGTACCACACGCTGCGGGCCGCGGGCCGCCACATCGGACACAGCAACGGTTACGCGCTGGTCCTGGCGTCGTCGACCGCATTCACTCCGTTACTCGGCGTGCACGGTGCCACGCGGGGCGGCGCCCAGGAACTCGGCGAGGCCCTGCGGGAAGAATTGAAACCACTCGGCGCCAAGGTGGGCATAGCCCGACTCGGCGAGATCGACACAGACCGAACGCTGATCGAGTTCGACGGCACCGCCACCCGCGCGATGCACCGCAGCGCACTGGCCAGGACGTCCTCCATCACGGTCGCGGTCGATGCGCTTGAACGGGGCATCGCCGGACGCAGGAATCGAATCAACGTACCGTCACGGGTGCCCGGCACAGGTTCGGTGCGTATGCTCGCGCTTCGGGCCACCGGAATGACCCGGACGATAGGACTACGATCGCACGCAACCTTCCACGCGCGAGGGCGGACAGAAAGGGAGGGGGCCGCATGACCGCACGAATTCCACCAGGACGTCTGAAGGAACTCGGACCGGTCAACTGGCTGCTGTGGCGAATCATCTCGCTCGGCGTCGGCGCCCCGGACGCTCATCTATTCCGCACGATGGGCCGCACCAAGGGTCTCTTCCGCGCATGGCTGCGCTATTCGAGCAAGCTCATGCCGGGCGGACGAATTCCTCGGCAAGAAACCGAACTGGTCATTCTTCGCGTGGCGCACCTGCGGGAATGCCAGTACGAGATGGACCACCACGTGCGCATCGGACGACGCGCCGGCGTCACTCCCACACTCCTCGAGCAGGTACTCGAAGGCCCCGAGTCCGCAGGATGGGATCCGCGCCCTCGCGCCATCCTCACCGCAGTTGACCAGCTGGTCACCACCAAGAACCTCGACGATGCAACCTGGTCCGCACTTACCGGATACTTCGACGACCGCCAGATGATCGAATTCTGCGTGCTCGTGACTCAATACGACGCTCTGGCCACCACCATCGGCACGCTCCGGATCGAGTGCGACTTCACAGATCCCCGCTGATCTCGTCGTTCGCGGCCTTCTTCGGGTCGGCTTTGTAAGCCATACCTCAGAGTGCACGGATTTTCACGGCTTCTGGCCGAGTCGCGAGTTGGGAGTGGTCCGGACGTCATGCCCGACGCCGCTACCTGCCCCAGACGATTGCCTGCGCGAGGATCACCGACTCCCCATTGAAGGTCGCGGTCGGCCCGGCGTGGAGCACATACCCCTTGGCGAGCTCTTCACTCACCCGATGACAGAACGCGGTGTCATCGGGCCCAGTGAGCACGCGGTAGCGAGGTAGGTCTTCTGGAGGATTCGTCATGGTAGGAGACTAGGGCTTCGACCGCTTCGTGAGCGTATGCGGGCATGTCCACGGGGTTGAATACGACGCCGACCGAGAGGACACTGTTCGACGACTATGACGCACTTCTGCTGCCCACGACCACCAAACATCCGGCCATTGCTGAGGTGTAGTCGGATCCGATCGCGATCAACCGGAGAATGGGCACCTACACCAGCTTCTGCAAACTCCTCGATCTCGCTGCTGTCGCCGTCCTGAGAACCACCACGACTGGCTGGGTAGCGTACTCGCCGCTTCGCGGCCCATGAGTACCTCGTAACCGCCTGCGGTCGAGAAGCGCTCACTGCAAGGGTGGATGACGGCCGGCGTAGATGTTCGTCAGTCGCGGTCGTCGTCGACGATGTGTTCGGCTGCTTCCTCCTCCGCCAGCCGCTGGCCCAGGGTCTCCCCCGATGCCATCGGCGCCGGGCACTCGCCATCGGTACACGCTCGGTGCGGCCCGAATCGACAGAACGCCCGCACATCGGCTGTGCGGGCGTTCGTGAAACAGTCGATCAGAAGTTGATCATGTGCCCGGCGAGACCGTGGATGGCCTCCTGCAATGCTTCGCTGAGCGTCGGGTGCGTATGTACGTTGCGGGCCAGTTCGTTGACCGTGAGGTCCCACTTCTGCGCGAGGGTCAGTTCGGGTAGAAGTTCAGAGACATCGGGTCCGATGAGGTGCCCGCCGAGGAGTTCGCCGTACTTCTTGTCTGCGATCAGTTTCACGAAACCCGTCGGGTCGCCGAGGCCGTGTGCCTTGCCGTTGGCGGTGAACGGGAACGTCGCGACCGACACGTCGTATCCCTCGTCTTCGGCCTCCTGCTCGGTAAGACCGAAGCTGGCGACCTGCGGCTGGCAGAACGTGGCCCGCGGCATCATCCGGTAGTCGTCGATCGGCAGCGTCTCCGCACCGGCGATCGTCTCGGCGGCTACAACGGCCTGCGCCTCGGCCACGTGGGCGAGTTGCAGCTTCATCGTCACGTCACCGATGGCGTAGATGTGCGGCACCGATGTCTGCATCGTGTTCGTGATGCCGATGGCACCTCGGTCGGTGAGCTCGATACCGGTCTTCTCCAGGCCGAAGCCTTCCACCCGCGGGGCGAACCCGACCGACTGCAGAACCTTGTCGACGACAACGGTCTCGAGGTCGCCGGACTTGTTGTTCTTGATCGAGACGGTGACCTTGGAGCCGTCGTCATCAATCCTCTGCACGGCGGCACCGGTCTTGATGGTTACGCCGAGCTTCTTGTACTGCTTCGCGATCTCCTTGGAGACGTCCGCGTCCTCGTTCGGCAGCGCGCGGTCGAGGAACTCGACGATCGTGACGTCCACCCCGTAGTTCTTCAGGACGTAGCCGAACTCCATCCCGATCGCGCCGGCGCCGACGATGAGGATCGACTTCGGCAACTCACGGGTGAGGATCTGCTCCTCGTAGGTGACCACGTTCTCGCTCAGCGAGGTGCCCGGAAGTAGCTTCGTGGTGGAACCGGTGGCGATGATCGCGTTGTCGAACGTCACCGTCTCCGTCCCGCCCTTGGACAGCTCGATCGAGATGGTGTTGGCGTCGGTGAACGACCCCTTGCCGTCGTACTCTGTGATCTTGTTCTTCTTCATCAAGAAGTGAACGCCCTTGACGCGCCCATCCGCGACCTTGCGACTGCGATCATAGGCTGCGCCGAAATCGAAGGACGCCTCTCCCGAGATACCGAACGTCTTGGCCTCTTTGGTGAAGAGATGCGCAAGTTCGGCATTGCGGAGAAGTGCCTTGGAGGGAATGCAGCCGACGTTCAGGCACACACCGCCCCAGTACTTCTGCTCGATAATGGCGGTGCTCAATCCCAGCTGTGCCGCGCGGATAGCGGCGACGTACCCACCGGGGCCGGCTCCGAGGACAACGACGTCATAGTGTGAGGTCACGATTGTTCAGGATAGTCCCGTCTCGAACCGCCGTCTCACCTTGGTCGCGTTACCCGCGAGTAGCCCACACGGCTGCCGCAACCCTCGCTAAGTTGCCCCCGTAGACGGCCTCGATCGATGCCTCGTCGAACCCTCGATCCCGCAATATCCGGTCGAGGGTGAGGACGTCCTCCGGCGGTACCCACTGGAGCGGACCCCACGCCGTGTACGCGGCGGAGAACGAGTCGGCGTGGGAGGCAATTTCCGCGAAGCAGTCCTCGGCGTCGAACGAATAGTCCGACCCGATACCGACGTGGTCGACCTCTACCAGGTCCACGGCGGCCTCGATATGGTCGGCCATCGCGGACAGTCGTTGCTCCTCGTCTTCCGGTGCATTGACGCCGAGGAAGATCCCGACCCCGTTGATGCCGATCACTCCCCCGCTGTCCGCGCAGGCGCGGGCCTGGTCATCGGTGATGTTGCGCGGGTGGTCCCACAACCGCCGCAGGTTCGAGTGGCTGTAGATCATCGGCCGTTCAGTGCTCGCGGAGAGGTCGAGCCCGGTCCGTGTCGAGCAGTGAGAACCGTCCACCATCATGCCGACACTGTTCATCTCCCGGACTAGGTCCCGACCGTAGCGCGTGAGCCCGGTGTCGTCGGTGTCCAGGCAACCGCAGCCTGCGGCGTTTGCTCGGTTGTAGGTGGGCAGCAGCGACCGCACCCCGAGTTCGTAGAAATGGGCGACGTTCGAGAGATCGCCGTCCAGCGGTGCCGAGTCCTCGAGGTCGAAGGCGAGCGCAAGGCCGCCGGCGTCGCGCACGGCATCCACGTCGCCGAACTCGGTCACCAGTTCGATGTCCCCACCCGCCTGAGAACGGAAATTCTCGGCAATCGCCGTCGACTCCGCCTTGCCTTGCGCGGCGTAGCCGACGTTTACCGACAGGTAACTTCCCGCTGGACGTCGATAACGGCGCAACCCCGCGATTGACGCCGTCGGTTGCAATGGCAAGCAGCAGTGCTGCTCCCACAGTGGGTACGTCTGGTTCGCGACGGCGGCTTCCACGCCATAAAGGCTATCCGACGTCGTCCCTGTAAGAATGGCGTCATGATAGATCCATACCTCTGGCTCGAAGACGTGACAGCGGAACGGTCACTCGACTGGGTGCGGGAGCGCAACGCCCGCACACTCGACGAGTACACCGAGAAGGCGGAGTTCTCCGCGCTCGAGAGCCGCATCCGGGACATCCTGGACACCGACAACCGCATTCCCTACGTCGTGATCCGCGGCGAGTACCTCTACAACTTCTGGCGGGACGGCAAGAACAAGCGCGGCATCTGGCGGCGCACGCTGCTCGAACAGTACCGCACCGACGAACCCGAGTGGGATGTGCTGCTCGACGTCGATGCGCTCGCCGAACGCGAGGGCGAGAACTGGGTGTGGGCCGGGGCAACCGTGTTGCGCCCGGCACGGTCGCGCGCACTGCTGTCGTTCTCACGTGGCGGTGCCGACGCGTCAGTGGTGCGTGAGTTCGACTTGGAGACACGTGAATTCGTGGTCGGCGACCACGCATTCGGCCTGCCCGAAGCGAAAACCAGTATTAGCTGGATCGACGAGGACACCGTCTATGTCGGGACTGATTTCGGTGAGGGCTCGATGACCGACTCCGGGTACCCGAGGATCACCAAGCGCTGGCGTCGCGGCACTCCGCTCGCCGAGGCGGTCACCGTGTTCGAGGGGGAGGCGACCGACGTGTCCGTCAGCGCATCTTACGACGACACCCCCGGATACACGCGACACTTCGTGGTCCGTTCGCTCGACTTCTACAACTCGGAGCGGTATCAACTGCTCTCGGACGGGTCATTGCTACGGATCGAGACCCCGAATGACGCCGAAACGTCCGTCTACCGCGACTGGCTGGCCATCCGACCCCGCACGGACTGGGAGGCGGACGGCACTGTCCACCCTGCCGGTTCGCTGCTGATCGCGAACTACCCCGCTTTCCTCGCCGGTACGCGCGAGATCACTCCGCTGTTCACCCCGGACGAGCACACTGCCCTCGAGGAAGGAAGGTGGACCCAGAATCACCTTCTCCTCGTGCGACTCTCGGACGTGCAGACCAGGTTGTCGGTGCTCACCCCGAACGACACCGGTTGGGAGGAGAAGCCCCTCGACGGAGTACCAGAACTGACAGCAAGCTCGATCATCGGCACCGATCATCGCAATGGTGACAACTTCTTCATCAACTCCAGTGGCTTCACCACGCCCGCGACGCTGTTCTACGGCACGGTAGGCGGACCCCTCGAACCCGTAAAACAGGCACCGTCATTTTTCGACGCGGACGGGATTTTGGTGTCGCAGCATTTCGCGGTGTCGGACGACGGGACCGAGATCCCCTACTTCGTTGTACGCCGCGAGGACGCCGCGGGGCCGCGCCCCACGATGCTGTACGGCTACGGCGGCTTCGAAAACTCGATGGTGCCCGGGTACAGCGGTTCGGTCGGATCCGCCTGGCTCGAACGCGGTGGCGCATACGTCGTGGCGAACATCCGCGGCGGCGGCGAGTACGGCCCGTCGTGGCACACTCAGGCCGTGCGGGAAGGTCGCCACAGGGCCTTCGAGGACTTCGCTGCCGTCGCCCGTGACCTCGTCTCCCGTGGAATCACCACCGTAAAACAACTCGGCATCCAGGGCGGCAGCAACGGCGGACTTCTGATGGGCGTCATGCTCACCCGCTACCCCACGCTGTTCGGCGCGATCGTCTGCCAAGTGCCACTTCTCGACATGAAGCGGTATCACCTGCTACTGGCCGGGGCGTCGTGGATGGCCGAGTACGGCGACCCGGACGCCCCCAAGGACTGGAAGTTCATCAGCGAGTACTCGCCATACCAGAATTCGACCAGCGCGGCCGACTACCCACCGATTCTCATCACCACCTCCACCCGAGACGACCGCGTCCACCCCGGCCACGCTCGCAAGATGGCCGCGTTGCTCGAGGAGCAGGGCCACGAGGTCTGGTACTACGAGAACATCGAAGGTGGGCACGGGGGCGCAGCCGACAACGCGCAGGCCGCATTCAAGTCGGCCCTCACCTTTACGTTTCTCTGGAATCAACTCACCCGCTAGATCCTCCGACCGGTACCTAGGTGCAATCGTGCAGCCACTCGACGATGCGGTCTACCGTGCTCGCGGCGTCACGGATCCACCCGTTGTGCCCCAGCGGCCGGGGCTGGTGCCAGAGCGTGACGTCGGCGTTCGGGAGTTTCGCGACGAGGTTATTCGCCGAGGATCTCGGCGCAAGATCGTCACCCTCGATGGTCACCCACAGCACCGGCAATTTCAGTCTGCCGATTCGTTCCTCGTAATCGATGTCGGCGCCATCAGGTTCGATCCTGCCAGTGCGGGCGAACCTGGACCAATCGGAGATCAGAACCTTCGACTGCCTGCCGAACCCGCCGATGTCGAGTTTGTCGCCCGGCCAGAAACCCGCAAGACTGGCCGTCACCGACATCGCCGCGGCGCCCATCAGGACCCACGGGGAATGCAGCCCCGGGAACCCGCGATGATAGGGCGATCCCGAGGCCACGAGGACGAGCCCACCGAGACGTCCCCGAATCCGCGCCGCGTACATCATGCCCAACTGGCCGCCCATGCTGTGCCCCAGCAGGAAGGGCGTTGAGGCCGGAAACCGCTCCCGCACCACCTCGAAAATCGCGGGGAAGTCGACGGATACCTGTTCGTGGTAGCCGTACGTACTCGCACTACTCGGCCGGGGGCGACTGTCACCCTGGCCACGAAGTTCGCCGATCGCCGCGTTGAAACCGCGGGACACGAGTTCCTGGGCGAAAGGCTCGTAGTATCCGGCGGGAATTCCCAGGCCAGGGAATATCACGATCGCGGGGGCCTCGTCAGCACCGGGAAACAGTCGAACCGGAGTGGTGGTTCCGTCGGGCATCTGGATCGGTACTGTCTCCACCTCGCCAGACTAGACGCCTCGACCCCTGCGGATCACTGATCCACAGGGGTCGATTCGCTTCCGATGCCCGGGTGACTACATACCCATCGACTCGGCAAGCATCGGCCACGACTTGTGGAGGTCTTCCTCCCAGTACGACCACGAGTGCGTGCCGGTGGGACGGAAATCGAAGTTCGCCGGAATATCCAGCTCTTTCAACTTTCTCGCCAGCGCATGAGTGCACTGGTTGGTCGCGGCCTCGATCACACCGCCGAGGATGATCTGATTGGCCAGAGCGGCCGTGTCGCCGTCGATTGCCGGTGCGTCGAGACGATCACCGGGGCCGGGCAGACCCGTCCCGCTGCTGACCCAGATGTCGAGTCCGCGCAACTTCTCCGCATTCACATACGGGTCGTTGTCCAACCAACCCTGGCCGCCCTCCGGGCCCCACATGTTCTCTGTGTCGCCGCCCCCACGGGACTCGACGACAAGGTTGACGTAGGCGCGGCCCGGTCCATTGCTGGTCGTCGCGCAGCCACTGTAGGCCCCGACGCCCTCGTAGAGGTCAGGTGCCGACTGCGCCAAACTCAACACCGACGAACCCGCCATCGAGATGCCGGCAATCGAGTTGACCCCGTTGGTTCCGAGAGTCTCATCGACGACGGGGGGAAGTTCCTCCGTCAGGAACGTCGTCCACTTGTTGACACCCAACTCCGGATCGGGCTTCTCCCAGTCCGTGTAGTAGCTGAACGCACCCTGCATGGGCGAGACGACATTGACGTTCTTGTCGGCGAAGAAGCCCACCATATCCGTGTTGACCTGCCACGAGGCCGAATCCTCGCCGCCGCCCGCCCCGTTGAGCAGATACAGCGTCGGTGCCGGCTCACTCGTATCCGCCGGCGTGATCACCTGCAACGGGATGACCCGATCCATCGACGCCGAGTACACGCGCATCTTCCATTCGCGGTCCTCGAGATTCGTCTTGCCCTTCTTGGACGTCGCACTCGTCATGCTCACCAGATACGAGTCGCCCTCGGCGGCCGCAGAATCGCCGATCGTTTCTGCCGAAGCCAACGCGGGGACGCCGAACCCGGGCAGCGTTGCCGCCAGAGCGGTCGCAACCGCCAGTCGGACACCGTACCTACCCGCTACTGTGCGGTTGACCATCCTTCACCTTCCATATGCAATTCGTACCACCCCAGATCGCCGAATCTGGGGTCCACAGTGTCGCACGTGGACCCCCGATTCGGCGAAGCTCAGGTCTCCCGCTCCATTAGGGCAGAACGGGGATCAACCAAACAACGCGGGGATCAACTTGATCACGGCTGAGAAGAGTTCCAGGTAATCCGACGACATACGATCTCCCGATTGTCATGTGGGTTTCGCCCCACGCGCTTGATAGCTTTCCCTTTGTACACGATCGGCGCGTGGATGAGAACGAGAATCGAGAACATTTCGAAAAGTTGTCCCACATCAGGATCTGACGGTCGTGATCGGACAGCAGCAAGACATACGTCGAGTCATCCCTTCGCGAACTTTGCTTCGCGAACTTTTCGTGCCATCGCTCTGGCTCGCCTGGCGGCTACCGATCCATCGACTCCATCGACTCCATCGACTCCGCGAGCATCGGCCACGACTTGTGGAGGTCTTCCTCCCAGTACGACCACGAGTGCGTGCAGGTGGGCCGGAAATCGAACGTCGCGGGAATCCCCAGCTCGCCCAACTTGCCCGCCAGCGCATGAGTGCACTGGTTGGTCGCGGCCTCGATGGCGCCGCCGAGGATGATCTGGTTGGCCAGGGTAGCCCTGTCGCCGTTGATCCACGGAGCGTCGAGACGATCGCCGGGACCGGGTAGACCCGTCCCGCTGCTTTCGTAGATGTCGAATCCGCGCAACTTCTCCGCATTCACATACGGGTCGTTCTTCGTCCAACCGTCACCGTCGTAAGATCCCCACATGTTCGTGGCGTCGGCGCCCCCACGGGACTCCACCACCATCCGCACACAAGCTTGACCAGGATCGGTGCTGGTCCTCGCACAACCGCTGTAAGCCGCGACGCCCTCGTAGAGGTCGGGCGCCGACTGCGCCAGGCTCAACACCGACGTGCCCGCCATCGAGATACCGCCGATCGAGTTGATCCCGTTCGTTCCGAGCTCGGCATCGACGATCGGCGGAAGTTCCTGCGTCAGGAACGTCGTCCACATGTTCGTACCCAACTCCGGATCGGGTTTCTGCCAATCCGTGTATTAACTGAACGCGCCCATCATGGGCGAGACGACATTGACGTTCATGTCGTCGAAGAAGTCGACCAAGTCAGTATTGACCTGCCACGAGGCCGAATCCTCGCCGCCGCCAGCCCCATTGAGCAGATACAGCGTGGGCCTCGGCTCACTGGTGTCTGCCGCAGTGATCACCTGCAACGGAATGACCCGGTCCATCGATGCCGAATACACGCGCATCTTCGACTCACGGCCCTTGACCTTCGTATTGCTCACCAGATAGGAGCCGCCATCGGCGACCGCGGTGTCGCCGACTGGATCCGCAAATGCGGACGCCTGGACGCCGACACTGGGCAGCGCTACCGCCAAAGCGGCCGCAACCGCCAGTCAGACCCGCACCTACCCGCTTCTGTGCGGGTGACCATCCTTCACCTTCCAAATGGGCGCAAACCGTGACTTCCCCGGGTCAACTTCCCCCAGAACGCCGAAACTGGGGACCACAGTGTCGCACGTGGACCCCAGTTTTCAGTACCGCACGGGTCTCTATCCCCCGACAGACCCGGGGATGTACGAGAGCAGGATGGTGATGCTTTCCAGAATGGTCGCGATGTCCGACGACATGTGATCTCCCGATTGTCATGTGGGTTTCGGCCCACGCCTTTAGATGGCGTTCTCTTTGTACCCGAGCGGTCGCGGAAGGGGACGAGAATCGAGAACATTTTGAAGAGTTGTCCCACTTCAGGATCTGACGGTCGTGATCGGACAGAGGCAAGACATACTTCGAGCCATCCCTTCGCGAACTTTGCTTCGCGAACTTTTCGTGCCATCGCTCTCGATAGCCGTGTGGCTACAGACCCATCGACGCTGCAAGCATCGGCCACGACTTATGGAGGTCTTCCTCCCAGTACGACCACGAATGCGTGCCGGTGGGACGGAAATCGAACTTCGCTGGGATATTGAGTGCGTCCAATCTTCTCGCCAACGCATGAGTGCACTGGTTGGTCGCGGCCTCGATGACACCGCCGACGATGATCTGGCCGGCCAACGTACCGACGTTGCCGTTGATCCCCGGTGCGTCGAGGCGATCGCCGGGACCGGGCAGACCCGTCCCGCTGCTGACCCAGATGTCGAGTCCGCGCAACTTCTCCGCATTCACATACGGGTCGTTATCCCTCCAACCCTGACCCCCGTAGGGTCCCCACATGTTCTCGGTGTCACCGCCCCCAGCGGTCTCGACGACCATCCGCACATATGTTTCACCGGGATTGGTGCTCGTCCTCGCACAACCGCTGTAAGCCGCGACGCCCTCGTAGAGGTCGGGCGCCGACTGCGCCAGGCTCAACACCGACGTACCCGCCATCGAGATACCGGCGATCGAGTTGATCCCGTTCGTTCCGAGCTCGGCATCGACGATCGGCGGAAGTTCCTGTGTCAGGAACGTCGCCCACATGTTCGTACCCAACTTCGGATCGGTGTTCTCCCAATCCGTGTAGTAACTGAACGCGCCCATCATGGGCGAGACGACATTGACGTTCTTGTCGTCGAAGAAGTCGGCCAAGTCAGTATTGACCTGCCACGAGGCCGAATCCTCGCCGCCGCCAGCCCCATTGAGCAGATACAGCGTGGGCCTCGGCTCGCTGGTGTCCTCCGGCGTGATCACCCGCAGCGGAATTTCCCGGTCCATCGACGCCGAATACACCCGCATAGTCGACTCACGGCCCTTGACCTTCGTGTTGCTCACCAGATAGGAGCCACCATCGGCGATCGTCGTGCCGGCGGCCGGATCCGCAAATGCAAACGCTTGGCCACCGAAACCGGGAATCGCCGCCGCCAGAGCGACCGCAAGCGCCAGTCGAACCCCATACCTACCCGCTACTGTGCGGTTGACCATCCTTCACCCTCCATGTAGGCGCAACTCGTACCGTCCCAGAACGCCGAAACTGGGGCCCACATTCTCGCACGTGGACCCCAGTTTCAGCGAAGTACGGGTCTATTTCAACGGCCTCTAGGGCCCGACTGGCGGGCGCTCACCAGATCCGAAATCGATAGAAATCAAAATGAGTTCGAACCAGGCACCCGATTCCAATGACCCTGAAGACCCCAACTCCATACCCTAGCTCCTGACTTTCGCGAATGTGTCGCGCCCTTGCTGGCGCTTGCCCATTTTTACCCGACCGGTCACGGTTGAGAACAAGAATCGCGAACATTTTCGGAAGTTGTCTCGGGTGCCGCCACGTGATCGGTTCGAAACCAGTCCGACGCGCCCTGCCCGCAACAACTTCCGAAAAGCCGGGTCGCTACAGACCCATCGACGCGGCGAGAATCGGCCACGACTTGTGGAGGTCTTCCTCCCAGTACGACCACGAATGCGTACCGGTGGGCCGGAAGTCGAACGTCGCCGGGATTCCCAGTTCGTACAACTTGCCCGCCAGTGCTTGCGTGCAGAAGTTGGTCGCGGCCTCGATGACACCACCGAGGACGAGTTGGCCGGCAAGAGCAGATACGTCGCCGTCGATCCCCGGTCCGTCGAGACGATCGCGTTCACCCGGCAGACCCGTCCCATTACTGACGTAAATGTCGAGCCCACGTAACTTCTCCGCATTCACATACGGATCATTGGCCGCCCACCCCGGACCGTCGTAGGGCCCCCACATGTTCGTGGCGTCACCGCCGCCACGGGACTCGACAACCGTTCGCACGAATGCTTGGCCAGGAACGGTACTGGTCATCGCGCAGCCACTGTAGGCCCCGACGCTCTCGTAGAGGTCGGGCGCCGACTGCGCCAGACTCAGCACCGAGGTACCCGCCATCGAGATGCCGGCAATCGAGTTGACGCCGTTCGCTCCGAGAGCGGAATTCACGATCGGGGGAAGTTCCCTCGTCAGGAACGTCGTCCACTTGTTCGTCCCCAACACCGGATCGGGCTGCGCCCAGTCGGTGTAGTAGCTGTACGCGCCTTCCATAGGCGTGACGACGTTGACGTTCTTGTCGGCGAAGAAGTCGACGGTATCGGTGTTGGCTTGCCACGAGGCCTCGTCCTCGCCGCCACCTACCCCGTTGAGCAGGTAGAGCGTGGGCCTCGGCTCACTTGTATCCGCCGGCGTGATCACCCTCAACGGAATGTCGCGATCCATCGATACCGAATGCACGGTCATGGTCGACTGGCGATCGTCGATCTTCTCGGTACCTACCAGGTAGGAGTTACCATCGTCGGCCGGATCCGCAAATGCGGATGCCTGGACGCCGACACCGGGCAGTGCCGCCGCCAGAGCGGTCGCAACCGCCAGTCGGACCCCGTACCTACCCGCCACTGTGCGGTTGATCATCCTTCACCTTTTCAGTATGGGCGCAACGAAACTTCCCCAGAGCGCCGAACTGGGGTCCACAGTGTTGCACGTGGACCCCAGTTTCGGTGAAGTTCGGGTGTGTCAGGGCGTCTAGGACCCGGCAGATCCGAACACGATTGCGATCATGGCTTCGACCGCGGCTGAGAATTGCGCAGCTGATTCAAACATATGAACTCCTGTTTGTCGTGTGGGTTTCGAGCAACGCCCTCCATGACGCTTTCCCCTTTGTACCCGACCGGTCGCCGAATAGAGTGCGAATCGAGAACATTTCGAAAAGTTATCCCGCGCTCAGCCACTTGATTAGCTGGTTACCCTCCAATTTCCCCGCCTGCAGGCCCACCACCAGGCGATTTATGGTTCCGAATGGCCCATGACTTCTGGTTCCGTGATCGGACAGCGACAAAACATACTTCAGGCTGATAATTCGGGCTTTTCAAGTCATCGCTCTCGAAAACGGTCCAGCGTTGCGTCCAGAAAACGTCTTCGCGGGGATCTCGAGTTCATCCAAATTATTCTCGACCTCAGTGCGGTTGCGCCATCCTTCGCCTTCCGAATCCACTCCACCCACTACCGCATCCAAATGCTGAAACTGAGGTCCACAATGTTGCGCGTGGACCTCAGTTTCAACGAAGTACGCAACGTGTGGGTACTTCAACAGTTGGTCTAGGGTCCGGGGTTGATCTCACCGGACCCGAATGTGAGAGAGATCAAGATGAGTTCGAAGAACATGGCACCAAGATCTGCAGATCCCTCTAACATGTCTGACTCCTGACTTTCGCTGGTTGCCAATCAGCGCCCTCGATGACGCCATTCCCTTTGTACCCGACCTGGCGCCGAAGAGAATGCGAATTGGAGAAAATTTCGAATAGTTACCCAGGAACTCGACCACTTGATTACCTCGTTATCCCCCAGCTGCCCCTCTGGCAGGCCGACTACCTGCGAATTTACGATCCCAGCACTTCGCCGCATCAGACTTCGTGATCAGAGAGCGATAAAACATACTTGATGTCACATATTCGGGAGTTTTTCAAGTCATCGCTCTCGAAACCAGTCCAACGGTGCGATATCAGCATCCGCGAAGTGGAACACATCTTCTTTCTCTGCGGTATACGCGAGCCATTCATCCTGGCGTGTCTCCCGTGAATGGGTCCACCGTGTTTTGGAGTCCTGTTGCCCCTTGACCTGGGGTTGGAAGGACAATGAAGATCATGGCTGGACGGAAACGCAATTCTGCGGAGGACATCGTTCGGAAGCTGCGGCGGGCGGACGAGTTGACCGCAGCAGGGAGAACACAGGAAGAGATCGCCGCCGAACTCGAGGTGTCGGCGGCGACGTTGTACAACTGGCGACGCCAATACCGCGGCATGGACACCGATGCGGCGAAGGAACTCAAAGAACTCCGAGAACAGAACGGCAAACTCAAACGGCTGCTCGCCGAGGCCGAGTTGGAGAAGGACGCGCTGCGTGAGGTGGCCAAGGGAAAATTCTGAGCCCAGCCGCCAAGCGCCGCGCAGTCGAGATGCTGACCTGCACGTTGAGTATCTCGCAGCGATTGGCATGCAAAGCTGGTGGGCTAGCCCGATCCACCTTTCGGCGGCTTCCCGTGGCGCAGACCCCGTCAGACCCTGACGCCGACCTACGGGCCTGGCTTCGCCGCTATGCCACGAAGCACCCGCTGCACGGGTTCTTCGCGTGCGTGGGCTCATCTGCGCCACGACGAGGGCCTGCAGGTGAACAAGAAGAAGGTCCACCGATTGTGGAAGGAGGAAGGCCTGCAGGTGCGGATCTATCACCCCCGTAAGCGGGCCGGGGTGCCTTCGGTGCCGACAGTCGAAGCGGATGCACCGAATGTGGTGTGGGCTATCGACTTCCAGTTCGATTCCACTATCGATGGGAAGGCGGTGAAGATTGCATCGATGGTCGACGAACCTCCCCCGAGCACTGCGTGCAGGGCGGTACCCCCACACGGTTGTCACTTCTGAACATCGTGGAGCGCTCGATCACCGCGGAACGGCTTGTGGAGGAGTTGGGGAAGGCTTTCGCAGTGTGGGGTGGTCCACCGCAGGTGTTGCGGATGGACAACGGTCCGGAGTTCATTTCCCATGCACTACACCAGTTCTGCGCCGATAAAGTCGGAATCTCCTACATCCCGCCGGGCACTCCGTGGAACAACGGGCATATCGAATCTGGGGGGAACCTCCCTGGACGAAGTCCTTGGGGGATCAACAACCGGCTGCGAAAGGAATGCCTCAACCGGAACTACTGGACGAATCTACTCGAAGCGCGGGTGGTGATCGGCGACTTCAAGGACGACCACAATCACCGGCACCGACACTCGTCGCTGAGCTACCGAACGCCGGCCGAGTACGCTGCCCGGTGCACCCACATCCACCAACCTGTGGGCTGCGAGATCGACTGACATCAATTCACACCGTGACTCTAAAACCACGTGGCCCGACTATCGGGGACCTGCCAATCCTGGCCGTCCGTAACAACTTCCGAGAGTCGGGTGGCTAAGGGCGACGCAGCAAGCATCGGCCACAGTCTGTGGCGATGTTCCTACCGGCACGGACTTCCTCCGCAATTACATCCCGGTCGCTACCTGTAGTTCCCAGACTGGTTGCGAACGGCGGGGCAGCGTGAAATGGGCGAAGCGAGGACCTCCGGTATCGGTGTGGGTTAAGACGCTCGCACCGAACCACCAGAGGTCCAGGGCTGATCAGATCCACCGTGGTAGCGGTCCTCTACCGCGGCAACCGCCACCACAAGAAGAAGAGCCGCGGCTACGCCTTTCTGCACCACGCGGTCGACGATCATTCCCAGCTCGCGTACTCGGAGATCCTCTGCGACGAGAGGGAGGAGACCGCCCCTGTCTCCTGGTCCTGGACGAGCGAGTTCTTCGACGCCCACCACATACCTACAAGAACGGCAACCTCGGCGGGATGCAGCAGTGGATCGAATCGGTCAACCAAACCCTCGAGGGTCAGCTTGGCCTGGAGAAACACGGGTGATCGCGCCACACACGGGGTATTCACCCGCATCGCCCAACGGCTTCTGGCGATGGCAGCGGCTTTTAGCACAACTGGATCACCAGCAACCCCGCCAAACGATCACCGGTCGCCTACGACCACTGACCGCACCACGGAATCAACCATCTAGATAGGAGCCCATCGTCGGCCGGATCCGCAAACGCGGACCCAAACGCGGGCGCGGACGCCTGGATGCGCCACTGGGCAGCAGCGCCGCCGCCAGAGCGGCCGCAACCACCAGTCGGACCCCGTGTCCACCTGCCACCGTGCGGTCGACCATTCTTCACGTTTTCGTATGGGCGCAACTCGAAACACCCTGAGCGCCGAAACTGGGGTCCACAGTGTCGAACGTAAACCCCAGATTCGCTCGAGTTCGGGCGTATCAGGGCGCCTAGGACCCGGCAGATCCGAACACGATTGAGATCATCGCTTCAACCATGGCACTGAACGACGCGGTTGATCCTGGCTGTGGGACGTTCATTTGAACTCCTGATCATTGTGGGTTTCGATCAGCGCCCTTTACGGCGCTTTTCCATTTGTACCCGACTGGTCTCAGAATGTTGCGCAAATCGAGACAATATTTAAAATAGAAATGGAACGCATCTTCATTCTTTGCGGCATAGGCGAAGCATTCGTCTGGCCCGTCCCCGACAACTTCCGAAAGTCGGGTGGTTACAGACCCATGGACCAAGCGGGCATCGGCCACGACTTGTGGAGGTCATTCTCCCAGTACGACCACGAGTGCGTGCCGGTGGGCCGGAAATCGAACGTCGCAGGAATCTCCAGTTCCTTCAACTTGCGCGCCAACGCATGAGTACACCGGCTCGTCGCGGACTCCATCATTCCGCCGAGGATGATCTGGTTGGCCAGGGTAGCCTTGTCGCCGCCGATCGCCGCCGGTGCGTCGAGACGATCGCCGTCACCGGGCAGACCCGTCCCGCTGCCGCCGTAGATGTCGAGTCCACGCAACTTTTCCGCATTCAAAGACGAGTCGCTAGCTGGGAGGGACGATACGGACTTTCCTATAGGCCGAGGTTGACTAGGCCGCGGTTGACCATCCTTCATCTTCCAAATGGGCGCAACTGGTACCGTCACAGAACGCAGAAACTGAGGCCCACAGCGCCACACGTGGACCCCAATTTCAGTGAAGTACGGGTCTACTTCAAGGGCGTCTATCCGGCACTGGATGCGGCCTGGAGGTCGACCAGGATGGGGTCGATAACGCCTTCTAAGCCCAAAGATCCGAACATCTGAGCTCCTGACTCTCGTGGGCTACGATCCGCGCCCTCCATGACGCTTTTCCCTTGTGCCCGACCGATCGCAGATGAGAACAAGAATCGGGAAAGAATTTCGAAAAGTTGCCCGATACTTGGTCATTTGAGTGCCTCGCGCCCGTTATCCCCCAGTCGCCTTGCCGGCGGTCCGACTACCTGGAAATCTGCGATTCCGAGCCCTTCGATGCTAGGTCGTCGTGATCGGACAGCGACAAAACATTCTCCGGGCCATTGATTCGGGGGTTTTCAAATTATCGCTCTCATGCGCAGCCCATCGGGGCGATATCGGCACCCACGAAATGGACGGCATCTTCTGTCTCTGCGGTATACCCGAACCGTCATCCGACCCGTCTGCAACAAGTCCCGAAAGTCAGGTGGCTATGGGCGACGTCGTGAGCGTCGTCCACGCATGTGGAGGTCTTCCTCCCAGTACGACACTTCTCTGCTTTCACATACGGGTCGTTGGCCGGGTGAGATGGCATTGACGCTCTTATCGGCGAAGAAGCCGGCCATATCCGTGTTGACCTGCCGCAAGGCCGAATCCTCGCCGCCGCCCGCCCCGTTGAGCAGATGCAGCGTGAGCCTCGGCTTACTCGTGTCCGCCGGCGTGATCACCCGCAACGGAATGACCCAATCGGCTCCGCCGAAAACAATGTCTGCACACGCGGGCACTCCACGTCCTTCTCGAACCAGACGGCTCGACCCCTGTGGATCAGTGATCCACAGGGGTCGATTCGCTTCCGCAGGCCCGGGCGGCTAAATGCCCATCGACGCGGCGAGCATCGGCCACGACTTGTGGAGGTCTTCCTCCCAGTACGACCAGGAGTGCGTGCCGGTGGGACGGAAATCGAACGTCGCAGGAATCCCGAGATCGTACAACTTGCCCGCCAGCGCATGAGTGCACTGGTTGGTCGCGGCCTCGATGGCACCGCCGACAATGATCTGGTTGGCCAACGCCGCGACGTCGCCGTCGATCCCCGGCGAGTCGAGACGATCACCGGGACCGGGCAGACCCGACCCGTTACTGACCCAGATATCGAGTCCGCGCAACTTCTCCGCATTCACATACGGGTCATTGGCCGCCCAATCCGGGCCGTCGACCGGACCCCACATGTTCGTGGTGTCGCCGCCCCCGGCCGCCACGACGAGGTTCACATACGCACGACCCGGGTCACTGCTGGTCATCGCGCAGCCACTGTAGGCCCCGACGCCCTCGTAGAGGTGAGGTGCCGACTCGGCCAGGCTCAACACCGAAGTACCCGCCATCGAGATACCGGCAATCGAGTTGACCCCGTTGGTTCCGAGAGCCTCATCGATGACCGGCGGAAGTTCCTCCGTCAGGAACGTCGTCCACTTGTTGACGCCCAACTCCGGATCGGGCTTCTCCCAGTCCGTGTAATAGCTGAACGCACCCTTCAAAGGTGATACGACATTGACGTTCTTGTCGGCGAAGAAGCCGACAAGATCCGTGTTGGCCTGCCACGAGGCCGAATCTTCGCCGCCGCCCGCCCCGTTGAGCAGGTACAGCGTCGGCCTCGGCTCACTCGTATCCGCCGGCGTGATCACCTGCAGTGGAATGTCCCGATCCATCGACGCCGAATGCACCGTCATAGTCGACTGACGGCCCTTGACGTTCGTGTTGCTCACCAGATACGTGCCACTATTGGCGACCGCGGTGTTGCCGGTCGGATCTGCCGAAGCCAACGCCGGAACGCCGAAACCGGGCAGCGTTGCCGCCAGAGCGGCCGCGACTGCCAGTCGGACCCCGTACCTACCCGCTACTGTGCGGTTGACCATCCTTCACCTTCCATCTGGGTGCAACTCGGATCTTCTCCGGAGCGTCTTCCCCGGAGCGTCGGTCTGGGGTCCATAGTCTCGCATACGGACCCCAGATTCAACGATGACAGGGTTGCTAGTTGTTGCGGGTCATGACGTTGTAGACACGGGCACGCGGAGGGACTGACGAAGGGGACGGGCCTTCCGACGGCAGGATGAGAAGTACAACCAACACATCCGCCGACAGGAAGACCCGTCCGTGACTCACCGTAACGCCCCGCTGTCCGTCGAGGGCCGCCGCCGACTCGTCCGACGATGCCAAACCCGTCCTGTTGCCCACGTCGCCGCCGAGATGGGTATCTCCCGCGGTTGCGCCGGCAAGTGGGTGAACCGCTTCCGCGAGTTCGGTGACCTCGGCCTGATCGACCGCCCCAGCATCCCGCATCACCAGCCGACCGCCACCGATCCCGAGGTGGTGGCCCGTATCGAGACACTGCGCCGCGACAAGAAGTGGTCGGCCCGACGCATCGCCCACGAACTCGGCAGTGACAGCACCGCGATCTCGGTCCGCACCGTCAGCCGGCACCTGGCGCATCTGGGATTGAACCGGCGCCGATTCCTAGGGCCCCACCGGCCAGAGCAACCGCGAACCACGCCGGATCATCGCCCGCCGGCCCGGACACATGATCCACGTCGACATCAAGAAGGTCGGCCGGATACCCGACGGCGGTGGCTGGTGGGCCCACGGCAAAGGATCCGCGAAGGCCAAGGCGGTCGATCGGGCCAAGACCGCCGGTGCCCGCACCGGTTACGTGTACCTACACTCGGCTGTCGACGGTTTCTCCCGACTGGCGTATACCGAAGCCCTGTCCGATGAAAAAGCTTCCACGGCCATCAGTTTCATGCACCGTGCCCGGGTGTTCTTCGCCGCGCACGGCATCACCCATATTGACCGGGTCGTCACCGACAACGGGTCCTGTTACCGGGCGAAGGACTTCGCCAAAGTGCTCCACGGGGCACGTCATCAGCGAATCGCCCCGTACACCCCACGCCACAACGGGAAGGTGGAACGGTACAACCGCATCCTCGCCGAGGACTTCCTCTACGCCCGCGAATGGCATTCCGAACAGCAACGCTCCGAGGCCCTGCATGTGTGGAACATCCACTACAACTACCATCGACCCCACACTGCCGCCGGGAACCAGCCACCAGCGACCCGACTCCACACCGGTGTCACCAACGTCATGGCCTCATACAG
>NZ_BCXB01000023.1 GCF_001894885.1 Rhodococcus marinonascens NBRC 14363 | reverse complement strand
GGAGGCGCTTACATAATTAGATCCGCTTCCATATAGTTGGGGTATGAGTTATTCAACGATGTTCCTGGAACCCGCGGTAGCCGACGCACCAGCTCACCAGCGCCCAATCGACCGAAAGCAGAACAGGGCTCCTGTGGCGCTGGCTGCGGTCGCGTGTGTGGCCGCGGTCTTGTTCGTCGTCCTGAACATCTTCGCCCTCGCCGGCCATGTCGGCGCGGCACCCGTGGTGATCGCGCTGCTGGTACTCGGTGTGTCCCTGGCCGGGGCCGTCGGAGCGGCCTTCGCCCGACACTCCTAGCTCGGAGTCCGGCGGGGATATTGCGATGCCGGTTCGTAGGATGGCCTGATGCAATTGCGCTCGGGAGATCGTCGTCGGCAACGGTCGGAGGCAAGCCGGTCGGCGATCATCGGTGCTGCCCGGCAGATCCTGGCCGACGGCGGAATCGAAGCGGTCCAGGTCGAGGCTGTCGCGGACATGGTCGACATGTCCGTGCAGACGATCTACAACCGCGTCGGTCGGCGATCGCAATTGTTGCTTGCCGTCGGAGAGCAGGCGATGGAGGAATGCAGCCAACTCCTCGGTGACGCCTTCGACACCCAGGGGACTCCCCGGGAACGGGCCGGGGCCATCGCGGCGGCCTACATGACCTTCGCGTCCGAGCATCCGAGCGAGTTCCAGCTTCTGGCCAACCCGGTGGACGACGACGCCCGCGAGCGGCTCGGTGAGTTGCAGCGCAAGGAGGTCGCGCGGCTCGCGCAACTGCTGCGCGACGCCTGGCAGTCGGGCGACATGGCGCTTCCCTCCGATCCGACGCAGGTTGCCGTCGCACTCTGGGCGATGATGGACGGCATCGTCGCCTTGCGATGGAAGGCGACTCAGCTGCAACTCGGCCAGGCGTCGTTCGAACAGGTGTCCGAGACCGCGGTGAGCATCATGTTCTCCGGTCTGGGTAGCAAGACGGCGGAGTGACACGGGCCTCTGGGGACGACCGCGAGCCCACGATTGCCCCGTGAGAGCTCGCTGGAGTCGCCGTCATGACATGTGCCCGAGCGCAGCAACTTCGGACGCGAAGCGGGCGGCAGCGCAGTGGGTGCTCGCGTAGGGTCGCCCCGCCCCCGTTGGGGGTGCCATCCGCGGTAGTTGCCATGGCCGTTCCTCGCCTCGATCCTCACCCGCACTGAATCCAGTGGCCGCACCCACACCGAATCGGGTGTCCGCGGTCTGCCGGTCCAATAGGCTGGCTGCCTGTGCAGCCTGTGACGAGCGTCCCCGACATCCCTGCATCGACGCGGCTGCCCGTCGAGGTGGCTGTGCTTGGCGACGTCGCCACTCGCAGGGACGGTGCCCTGGTGCCGCTGGCCGGAGCCCGGGCCCGGAGTCTGCTGGTCGCGCTCGCGCGACGGCCCGGACGCAGGCGTAGCGTCGCAGCCCTCGTCGAGGATGTGTGGGGTGAGGAGCCACCCAAGTCGCCGGCGAACGCCCTACACACCCAGATATCGCGGCTGCGTGCGGTTCTGCCGTACGGCGTCCTCGAGTCCGGGACCGCAGGCTACCGGCTCACCCTTACAGCCGAACAGGTCGATCTCGCGCGGGCGCGACAGCTCGCCCGGGCGGCGGGCGAGCAGCATGCCGACGGCGATCATCTCGGCGCCATCGAGACCGTGCAACTGGCCGGCGCGCTGTGGCGCGGTGAGCCAGGCGCGGACCTGTCGGACGGCGACCTTGCGCGCGAGCTGGTGAGCGAGGCAGCGTCGTACCGCGACGCGCTCGCTGCGACGGAACTCACTGCCCTGTTCGCCCTGGGGGAGTTCGAGCGAGCCCTGCCGAAGGCGCGCGCCGTCGCGGATGCTGCCCCGTTGGACGAGGGCGCGCACGCCGTGCTGATGGAGTGCCTGCGCGGTGGGGATCGATCCAACGAGGCACTGGAGGTGTTCGCGGGTCTGCGCGACCGGCTGGCTGATCGACTCGGGACCGACCCGTCGCCGCGGCTCGTCGACCTCAACGCGGCGATCCTGCGCGGCGGCGCGGAGCCCGCACTCCGGGCTGTTCGGGACGACGTGAGCGCAACGCGCGCATACGAACCCGGCATGCTGCCGAACGTGATCGGATTGCGTGCCGCACCGAACCGACTGTTCGGCAGAACGGGGGATCTGGCCGCGCTTGAGAGCCTGCTCGAGTGCTCGCGCGTTGTCACGGTGCTGGGGCCGGGTGGTACCGGCAAGACCCGGGTGGTCCATGCGCTCGGTGCTCGGATGGCCGGTCGGATGCCTGTCGTGCTCGTCGAACTGGCGTCGTTGCGCAGCGGTGAGGACCTGATGGCCGCCATCAGTAGCACCCTCGGCCTCAGCGAGAACGGTCTCACCCCAGGAGCATTGACCGGCGCGCGTATCCACGATTCGCCGCAGCGGCTGCGTGATGCACTGTCTGCCGCGCCGACCCTGCTGATCCTCGACAACTGCGAGCATCTCATCGACGATGTCGCCGAGGTGGTGTCCGATCTGATCGGGGCGAGTGACCAACTCACGGTGCTCGCCACCAGTCGCTCCCCGATGTCGATCACCTCGGAGGCGGTATATCCTCTGCCTCCGTTGGCAATCGGCGACGAGACGTCGCCGGCGGCCGAGCTGTTCCGGGCACGCGCGCTCGCCGTCCGGCCGTCGGCGAGGCTCGATCCGGCCGAGGTGACGCAGCTGTGCCGGACGCTGGACGGGCTGCCGCTCGCGATCGAGCTGGCCGCCGCGCGGGTTCGCACGATGAGCGTCGAGGAGATCAATGCCCGTCTTGTGGACCGCTTCGCGCTGCTGCGTTCGCGTGACCGCACGTCTCCCGCACGCCACCGCACCCTGCGTGCCGTCATCGAGTGGAGTTGGAACCTCTTGGAGGAGTCGGAACGCGCCGCGCTGCGCAGGCTGTGCCGCTTCCCCTCCGGGTTCACCCTGGACGCCGCCACCGCGCTCGCGCAGTGGGACGGGGTCGATGACGTCGCGGACGCACTCGAAGGGCTGGCGAACCAGTCGATGCTGTCGGTCGTCGAACCGGCCGAGGGGACCGACTCGGTGGGGCTGCGGTATCACATGCTCGAGACCGTCCTTGAGTTCGGCGAAGAGCAGTTGCTCATGGGCGCGAATTCGTCTGAGGCCGAAGAGGTTCAGCGCCGGACAGTGCGGTGGGCCGAACAGCTCTCCCAGGAGGCCGTGCGTGATTTCTTTGCAGGCAAGCAGATCTCGGTAGCACGCCTTGTCCGGGCCGAGCATGACAACCTACGTGTGGTCCTCCGACATGCGCTGGCCGAAAGACAGGTCCGGACCGCGTTGACGGTGTTCCCGGTGCTCGGTGGCGTGTGGGCGGGCTGCGGTGCCCCCTCCGAGGTGTCTGCCTGGGCGCCGAGACTGCTGGACCTCGACGGATCGACTCTCTCACCCGACGAGGTTCCGGGCGACCACCTCGCCATCAGTTACGTGCTGGCCGCCATGAACGGGACCATGAACGGAAACGTCCGCACGATGGCGCTCGCACGGACGCGGCTGCGGCGTCTGCTCGCCGCGCGACCCGACATCTCCGAGCAGCTGCGGATCGCAGCGGCGCTGATACTCACCCCTGCGGCGGGCAGGGGGTTGGCGCGGTTGCTCGCGACCGCCGTCCGTTCGGACGATCCGGACGCCCGCATCCTCGCGCTGGTGGCGAGGTCCAGCGTCCGGGAGAACAACGGTGACCTGCACGGCTCCGAATCGGACGCGAAGCGCGCGCTCACGCTGACGGCGGAACCCGACTCGTGGCATCATGCGCTGCTGAGTCAACATCTGGGCCGCCTTTGCGCTCAGTCCGGGCGTTACGCCGAGGCCATCGCCCACTACCGGCGCTCCGCCGAGGGGCTGTGGAAGCTGCACCTCTACGACGAAAGCCTGCAGGTGCGGGGGTTCATGGTGGCCGCACTGGTCGGCGGCGGGCAGATCGCGCAGGCGCGAGCGGAACTCGCGCGGCTCCGCCCGGCGCACCGCGGCGGGCTCGTGCACGCCGACGATCCGCACAACCAGGCGTCGCTCGCGATGACCACGGCGGAGGCGGATCTCGCGGCCGGGTTCGTGGACCGTGGCCTGGCCGAGTACCGGCGCGCCGCCGCGTGTGCCGGCGATCTCGCACTAGCGGTGGGGGTCTACCCCTACGAGGTCATCGTGGCGGCAGCGGCAATCGATGCCCATGTCCTCGCCGGACGGATCGAGCTGATCGCCGATCTGGCGGACCGCTTGCCGTCCGTCGCTGTGGTCCGGCTCGGGCCGGGAGGGTATCCCGACCTCCCACAGACGGGCGCCGTGGCGTGCGCGGTCGGCGCGGTCGACATCGTCACCGGTCGCGACCCGGGCCGGGGGCTGCGCCTGCTCGCGCTTGCCACGAGAGTGGCTGCCCGGCAGGACTGTCCCTCGATGCGCCTGGACCGGCACCTGACACGGGCGCGGACGCTTCTCGGTGGCGCGGGCGTCGCGACGGCGCTGACGTCCGTGGAGAGGACGCCCCGCGCCGCCGCGCACCGCGAGATCCTCGACATCCTCGCCGGGCTTGACTCGTGAACCGTCAGGCCTTGCGCATGTAGATCCACACCGTCAGCGGTGCCATGATCGCGGCGATCAGGGCCGCGCCGAGTAGGGCCCACGCGGTGTGGATGCCGAGGTGTCCGTCGTTCGCGAGTTCGCGGACGGCGGTGACCAGATGTGACACGGGATTGACGTCGACGAAGGCTTGCATCCATCCTGGCATCGTGTCTGCCGGGACGAACGCGTTGGACAGGAACGTCAGCGGAAACAGGATCAGCATCGAGCTGCCCTGCACGGCAGAGGCCTTGTTCATGAGCACACCCATCAGGGCGAAGATCCAGCTGATCGCGAAGCCGCACACAATGATCAGCAGTGCGGCTAACACCACGCCGACGGGGCCGCCCTGGGGGCGGTAGCCCATGGCGAGACCGACGGCGATCGTGACGGTCGTCGCGATCAGGTACCGGAGGACGTCGGCGAGCAGTGCCCCCGACAGCGGCGCGATCCGGGCGATCGGCAGTGACTTGAATCGGTCGAACACCCCCTTGTCCATGTCTTCGCGCAACTGTGTTCCGGTCACGGTCGACGTCGTGATCACCGTATGCACCAGGACGCCCGGGATGATGATCGGCAGATACGACTGCACGTCGCCGGAGATCGCACCGCCGAAGATGTAGGCGAATACGGCGGTGAAGACGATCGGCTGGAGTATCGCGTCGGACAGTTGCTGGGGATTGTGCTTGATCTTGAGGATGCCGCGGTAGGCCATCGTGAAGGTGTGGGCGACCGAGTCCCGGAGGCTGATCCGGTCGACGGCTTCTATGGTCGGCGTTCCTGCGGTGCCGGCGGGCGGGGTGAGTGTGGTGGTCATGCGACGCTCCGTTCGGACTCTGTGGTGTCGTGCCCGGTGATAGTGAGAAAGACCTCGTCGAGGCTTGGCTTGGAGACGGTGATCTCGTCGACGGCGATCGATCGATCCCGAAGTTGCACAAGCAGATCCGAGGCAACCGACGGATCGGACAGCGGTGCTGTGAGACGGCCCGATTCGGGGTTGACGATGACTTCGATGCCCAGTGCAGCGGAGAGTGCGGTCCGGGCCTGCTCTATCAGTTCGCGGTTCGCGAGGGTCAGCTGCAGCGTCGATGCTCCTACCGAAGCCTTCAACTCGTCGGCGGTACCGTCCGCGACCACCCGACCGCGGTCGATGACAGCGATCCGGTCGGCCAGCTGGTCGGCCTCGTCGAGGTACTGCGTCGTGAGGAGCACTGTCGAGCCTTGCGCGACGAGTTGTCGAATGGTGTCCCACATCTGGGCGCGCGTGCGCGGATCGAGCCCGGTGGTGGGCTCGTCGAGGAACAGTAGCGGGGGCCGGGCGATGAGGCTGGCCGCCAGGTCGAGACGCCGACGCATACCGCCGGAGAAGTTCTTCAGGGGCTTGGACGCCGCCTCGGTCAACGCGAACTCCTCGAGTAGTTCGGCGGCTCTGCGCTTGGCGGCCACGCGGCCCAGACCGAGCAGACGCGAGAAGATCACGAGATTCTCGGTGGCCGTGAGATCCTCGTCGACCGACGCGTACTGGCCGGTGACGCCGACAATGGAGCGGACGGCCGCCGACTCGCGGACGACGTCGCGGCCGAAGATTCGCGCTTCGCCGCCGTCGGGACGCAGCAACGTCGCGAGCATGCGCACGGTCGTGGACTTGCCGGCACCGTTGGGGCCGAGCACGCCGTACACCGATCCGGTCGGCACAGTGAGGCTCACGCCGTCCACCGCGCGCTGCCCACCGAAGGTCTTGACGAGCCCGACGGCTTCGATTGCCGGGGGTGAGGTGTTGAGGTTCATGACCTCACGATGAGGGAGGCCGCTTGCATAGAACTCACATCAGCCTTGCGCCGAGCTTGCATGTGCTCGCACACCGACGCGCCCCGGGGCCGTCGTGGTTGGGGACAGTGGGCGGTGGGGTCACGGGTGAGTCCAGGCCTCGCGCAGCGCAGCGCGGCCGCCGGGCTCATCCGTCGTCGACGGCGCGGTCGGCGAGCGCGGCGATGACGGGGGAGGGCGATGACGGGGGAGAGCGCCCTTGCGTACTCGATCGTGAGGTGGTTGTCGTCGCGGAACCAGGTCGCTGCCGATGATTAACGGGCAACGGTCGGCTGTGCAGGACAGGTCGGTGAGATCGGCGTGCCGAACGCCCCGGCCGCGGTGGGCGCCGCCTCGGCCGCTATGCCGGAGGCGTTCATCGCCACCGCGAGCTCCGGAGAACACGCCGTGGCGTCGTCGAGGTGCGTGGACAGACACGTCGGCACCGTCGAGTGCGGATCCGCCACAGGACCGAGGACCAGCACGTCCGCCCCGGTGGCCCGCGCAGCCGATTCTCGACTCTCGGTACAGGAATCTCTGCTCCACGTGGAGCAGAGAGGAGGTTAAAAGTACCAGGGGTAAGGCGTCCAGTCCGGTTCGCGCTTTTCGAGGAAGGAGTCGCGGCCTTCGACGGCTTCGTCGGTCATGTACGCCATGCGGGTTGCCTCACCGGCGAAGAGTTGCTGGCCGACGAGTCCGTCATCCTGCAAGTTGAACGCGTATTTGAGCATGCGCTGCGCCTGGGGGGACTTGCCGTTGATCTTGGTGGCCCAGTCGATCGCCACGTCCTCGAGCTCGGCGTGGTCGACGACCTTGTTGACCGCGCCCATCTGGTGCATCTCCTCCGCGGTGTAGGTCTCGCCGAGGAAGAAGATCTCGCGGGCGAACTTCTGTCCCACCATCTTGGCGAGATAGGCACTGCCGTAGCCGCCATCGAAGCTGCCCACATCGGCGTCGGTCTGCTTGAAGCGGGCGTGTTCGCGGCTGGCGAGCGTCAGATCGCACACCACGTGAAGGCTGTGGCCACCGCCTGCGGCCCAGCCGTTGACGAGGCAGATGACGACCTTCGGCATGAACCGGATCAGTCGCTGGACCTCGAGGATGTGAAGGCGTCCCGAGCGTGCCTTGTCGACGGTGTCCGAGGTCTCGCCGGCACGGCCGGTGGTCGCATCCTGCTCGGTGTACTGATATCCGCTGCGGCCACGGATACGCTGGTCGCCGCCGGAGCAGAACGCCCAGCCGCCATCCTTGGCGCTCGGGCCGTTGCCGGTGAGCAGCACAGCACCCACATCGGAGGTCATCCGGGCGTGGTCGAGCGCGCGATACAACTCGTCGACGGTGTGCGGGCGGAAGGCGTTGCGCACCTCGGGACGGTCGAATGCCACGCGGACGATGCCCTGGGTGACATGCCGGTGGTAGGTGATGTCGGTCAGATTCTCGAAACCGGGAACCGGTCGCCAGTGCTGTGGGTCGAAGGTCACGGCGTCGAGGCTATCGGGTGGTGTTGTCGGGTGCCGCGCGCGCAGGCGCTTCGTCCGGGTTTACCGTGCAGGTATGAGCGAACAGACCGCCGACGCGGCAAACCGGGCAGATTCATTGCCGCAACGCGACGACGACTACGAGCATCACGGTGGGTTCCCCAAGTTCGAGGCCGCAGCGCCCGATCCCGACTGGTCACGGTTCGTCGAGGGCATGCGCACTCTGCAGGATCTTGCGGTGTCGATCAACGCACCCGACGACGTCCTGGCGCAGGCAGCCGACCAGGTCGAAGCACTCGGCGAACTCCTCGGTCGCTACGTTGCTCCCGAGGGCGAATCTCCGGCAGGCCGGTCGATCCAACTCCCTGGACGCGGCAGCCTGCTCATGCTCCCGTGGACCGTCGAAAAATTTGGTCCGGACGGGGTCCGCAGCAAGGGCGTGTTCCGGCGCTTCCACCTCGGCGGCAACGGCGCGGCGCACGGCGGCACGCTTCCTCTGCTGTTCGATGACCTGATGGGAATGATCGTCCACGCGTATGGGCGTCCCATCAGTCGCACCGCCTACCTGCACGTGAACTACCGTGCGATCACACCGCTCGACAAGCCGTTGACCGTGGAGGGCAGCGTCGACCGCGTCGAGGGACGTAAGACGTTCATCACCGCCCGCCTGACCGACGGCGACACGCTGCTCGCCGACTGCGAGGCGCTGATGCTCGAGCTGCTACCCGGGCAGCCCTGACGCCGTGACGTCCCTGCCTGCCGTCGAGGAAGTCCTGGCCAACGCCGTCGTGGTGAGTCTGCACATGCGCGTGCGGTTTCGGGGCATCACGACGCGAGAGGCACTACTGCTCCGCGGTCCGGCCGGTTGGGGTGAGTTCTCGCCGTTCCCGGAGTACGCGGACGACGAAGCGGCGTATTGGCTACAGTCCGCGATAGAGGACGCTTGGCTCGGACCGCCGCCCGCGGTGCGGGCTTCGGTGCCGATCAACGCAACCGTCCCCGCGGTCGAGGCCTCCGCGGTGCCCTCCGTCCTCGAACGCTATCCCGGCGCGCGCACCGCGAAAGTGAAAGTGGCCGAGCGCGGGCAGATCCTGGATGACGATCTCGCGCGGGTGACTGCGGTGCGCGCGGTCATCCCGAACGTGCGTATCGACGCCAACGGGGGATGGTCGGTGGATGAGGCCGAGGCGGCGCTGCGAGCCCTCACCGCGGACGGTCCGCTCGAGTATGCAGAGCAACCGTGTGCGAGCGTCCCCGAATTGGTGGAGGTGCGCAGACGGGTGCCCGGTGTGCGGGTGGCCGCCGACGAGAGCATCCGCCGCGCAGAGGATCCCCTGAAGGTCGTGCGAGCGGGTGGAGCCGACATAGCGGTCGTGAAAGTCGCCCCGCTCGGGGGGATGCGGAGGGTGCTGTCGCTGGCCGACGAGTTGTCCGCGCACGGGGTGCCGGTGGTCGTGTCGAGCGCCCTGGACACTGCTGTGGGCATCGCCGCCGGCGTGGCAGCAGCAGCAGCGCTTCCTGACTTGCAGTTCGCGTGCGGGCTGGGAACCGGGGGGTTGTTCGAGTCGGACGTGGCCGGGCTACGCGAACCTGTCGGCGGGGCGATGGCCGTCCGCGCAGTGAGACCCGACACAACCCGAATCAAGGCGCTCGCCGCGCCTGCAGGGCGTTCGCGCTGGTGGATGGAAAGGCTGCGCCGGTGCCATGCCCTGCTCGATAAACGTGATGGTCTGTTTTTCGTATAGTGTCTGGCCGAACCTGATCGCTCAGTGAATACGGAGGCATTGAAAGTGGTTGCAGCTCTAAACGAAACCCTGCTCGACGAGTCGCGCGTTCCCGCGGTGATCGCGGACGTGCAAGCTCTGATCGACGCAGAGGTCTCGGACAAATCGGGAGCCTCGGGGCTGGCGCTCAAGGGTGGGTACGCCACGGTCAAGAAGTTGGGACCGTCCATCGTGCCGTCCGCAGTCGAGGGCCTGCTACCCGAATTCGTCACCAAGCTCGAGCCGTACTGGCAAACCTTCGCAGCCAGTGGCGAGAGTGGATTCTCCGAATACCTGGTCGCGCGCGGCGACGAGGTCGCGGACTCGTTGCTCGGCATCACCGACGAGCGCATTGAGGGCAGCGACCGTTCCGCGATCAAGAAGGTGTACTCCACGCTGCGTCCGTCGGCAAAGAAGAACGTGATCGAGGCACTTCCGCGTCTGGGAACTCTCGTCCAGAAGTACGCCGGCTGAAGTCCTCTGTGATGTGGCGAAGTGTGCCGCGGGACACTTCGCCACATCGCGGGCGGGTCAGTAGGAGGCGTGGCCGTGGCGCCAGTAGCCGGTGAACGCGATGTCGGACTTGGGGACGCCTCGGTCGCTCACGAGGTGGCGTCGCAGGGCGGTGGCCAGTCCGCTCTCTCCTGCGACGAACGTGTACGACGGCCCAGCCGGCAACTCGGCCTCCATGACCGTGTGCAGCGCCAGCGCCCCCGGACGGGCAGTTGCATCCCCGCGTATCAGCCAGTGCACGTTCACCCCGTCGCCCACCCGAACGTCCTGAGCGTCGTCGGCATCGGGAATCTCGATGAATACCTCGGCGCGCAGGTCGCGACGCGCCGAATTCATGATCCCGGCCATTGCGGGGAGGGCACTCTCGTCGCCGACGAGCAGTTGCCATTCGGCACCGGGTGTGGGGTTGTAGATCAGTCCCTCGTCGAGAATTGCCACTTCGTCCCCGGCAGTGGCCGTGCGCGCCCACGCGGATGCAGGACCGAGGTCGCCGTGCGAGGCGAAGTCGATGTCGATCTCGGTGGTATCACCGAACATCCCCGCTCCGGCCGCGCGAAAGTCGCGGATCGTGTAATTGCGTACGACGGGCCGGAGATCTTTGGCCATCAGCTTGTACTGGGCGTACCAGAACCCGCTCGCGGACGTCGGTAGCCGCAGCGTTCTCTGACCCTGCTGGGGGACGAACATCCGGAACCATTGGTCGAAACCCATCGGGCTCACGGAGCTGAGTTCGTCTCCCGCGATGGTGACCCGGACGAAATTCGGGCTGATCTTCTTTCCGGCGACGACCCGCGCGGACGAGATTTGGCGGTTCTGAGGTTTGACGAACTTGCCGCGCTGAGCCATGGCGTTGGTTTATCCCCCATTGGGTGCGATTTGTCAGGTAAGCCTAACCAATAGTCTCTCATTGTGGTCGGTCCAACGTCACAACGTGCGGTGGCAGCCCCCACTCGTTGCGACCGAGCCTGCTGAGTGGGGCGAGTTTCGTGAAGTCCGGCAGTCCGTCGTCGGCAACCGCCTCGGGGCGCACTGCGACCGTGACCACGTCGCCCATCACCACGAACGAGTCGCCGACCGGTACCACCTGCTTCAGGGTGCATTCGATTGCGACCGGCGATCCCGCGACCCGGACGGGCCGCACCTGCTCGCTGAGCTCGGTTTCGATGCCCAGTTCGGCGAACTCGTCGACGTCGCGGTCGAAGGCGGCGGAACTGGAGTTGATCACCGCCATCAGTGGTTCTGTCGCCAGGTTGATGACGAACTCTCCGGTGGCCTCGATGTTGTGGAGACTGTCCTTGCGGGTGACCGACGTGAACTGGACCACCGGCGGGTTCACGCTGGAGACCGAGAAGAAGCTGTAGGGCGCCAGGTTGGCCACGCCATCCTGCGAGAGCGTGGACACCCAGGCGATCGGCCGCGGCACCACCGAGGCGGTCAGGACCTGGTACATGCGGAGTGGCGGGAGTTCGGCGGGATCGAAGATCGTGCGCATGGGTTCATGGTGCATCGTCCGTGGTGTGGCCGCGAACCAACGAGGTTACGTCGCCGAACGCGCTCCCGCGGATCTGGCAAGCTCAGGTTGTGAACCCTTCCACTGCGCAAGCCGCTACAGTCGTCGACGAACTGGTCCGTGGGGGGGTGCGAGACGCTGTGCTCTGCCCGGGTTCGCGGAATGCCCCGCTAGCGTTCGCGCTGCATGCGGCCGATGCAGAGGGGCGACTGCGGCTGCACGTGCGCATCGACGAGCGCACCGCGGGATTCCTCGCTGTGGGTCTTGCCGATGCGAGCGGCAGTCCCGTCCCGATCGTCATGACTTCCGGCACCGCGGTGGCCAACCTCTGTCCCGCGGTCTTCGAGGCCAATTATGCACGGGTGCCGCTAGTGGTACTCAGTGCGAATCGCCCATACGAGATGCTGGGAACGGGCGCCAACCAGACCATCGAGCAGCTCGGACTGTTCGGCAGCCAGGTGCGCGCCACCATCAGCCTGGGGTTGGCCGAGAGCGACCTCCGCGAGAACAGTCAGTGGCGTTCGGCCGTGTGCCGGGTTCTCGCCGCGGCTAGGGGTACGCGGTCGGGCAACGCCGGTCCGGTGCAGTTCGACATTCCGCTGAGGGAACCACTCGTCCCCGACGTCCATGCACAGGGCCCGACCCCGCAGGGGCGACCAGGAGGGGCGGCGTGGACCACCACCCGGATTGCCACGCTCGACGTGCCGCTCGATCTCGACGTCACTGCCGACACCATTGTGATCTCCGGGCACGGGTCCGTCCTGCGGCCTGAGCTCGCCGGGCTTCCGACGGTCGCGGAACCGACGGCGCCCTTGCACGGCATTCCGGTGCACCCGATGGCACTGACGCAACTCAAACCGCGCCAGGTCATCATTACAGGACGCCCCACACTGCACCGTTCGGTGTCGAAGGTTCTCGCCGATCCCACGGTTGACGTCTACGCGCTTACTACAGGCCCGCGCTGGCCAGATGTGTCCGGCAACGTTCTCGCGACCGGTACCCGCGCGGTGGTCACTGGGGAACCTGACGTCGCCTGGATCAACCGGTGCCGCAAGCTGTCCGAGCACACCGACAATGCGATGCGGGCGCAGCTCACCGCTCACCCGAAAACAACCGGACTGCACGTGGCAGCCGCGGTGATGGACGCCCTCTCCGACGGTGACCAGCTACTGCTCGGGTCGTCCAACCCGGTGCGCGATGCCGCGCTCGTCAGTTACCCGTCTCTGCGGATCAGGGTGCTGTCCAACCGGGGTGTGGCCGGCATCGACGGCACTGTGTCCGCGACAGTCGGCGCGGCCCTCGCATATGAGGAAGGGCGCACCGTGGCTCTACTCGGCGACCTCACATTCCTGCACGACGCATCCGGATTGCTCATCGGCCCGGGTGAACCACGGCCCTCAGACCTGACGATCGTGGTGGCCAATGACGACGGCGGCGGCATCTTCGGACTACTCGAACAGGGAGATCCCCAATACGCCGGCGTGTTCGAACGGGTCTTCGGCACGCCGCACGGCGTGGATCTCGCCGCGCTCTGCGCCTCCTACCGCGTAGAACACCATCTGGTCGACGTTGTCGAGCTGTTCGATCGGCTGAGTGTTCCGCAAGCCCCATGTGACCGTGGAATCCGGGTACTCGAGGTGACCACCGACCGCTCCGGGCTGCGCGAATTGCACGCCTCGGTGCGGGCGCAGTTGTGACAGCGCAGGTAGCGAGGCGCCTCCGGTATGGAGTGCTGGTAGCGGCGGCCGGGATCTCGATCCTGGCCGTTCTCTTGGTGCTGGCCGCCTGGCGAAATGACCACACCATCGAGTCCGATAGGGGCGTCGCTACGGCCGAGGTGCTGTCGGCGGGTTCCATGCGCTCGGCGATCAGCTTCGTGACACCCGACGGGGTGACGCACAATCCCCAACTCGGCGTGCTCTACCCGACCAATCTCACCGTGGGCCAGCGGATCGACGTCGAATACGCGCGCAGCGATCCCGACCTGGTCCGGGTGTCCGGCCGCGACGCCAGGGTGGCCATTGTCCCGGCGGGGTCGGTGATCGTCGTGACGTGGCTGGTCGCGGGTCCGGTGAGCTGGTATCTCCGGCGGCACGAAAACTCGGCAGTGCTTTCGGTGCCGACCTCATCGTGAGTCTGCGAAGTTCGCACGTGGCCTGAGATCTGCGGCTGGTTGCCTTCTGCTCGGCCTTCGACGGGATCCGCCACGGAGTCCGCGCATGGTGCCGACATATGTATCGGGCCGCGGTTGGTAGCGTTTCGCCTGTGGCAACTACACACGGTTCGCGGGCGTCGCTCGAAAAGGATCCGCATGAGGTCGCGTCGATGTTCGACGCAGTCGCGAAGCGCTATGACCTCACCAACACGATTCTGTCGTTCGGGCAGGATCGCAGTTGGCGCAAGGCGACACGGTCCGCGCTGGCGCTGAAGCCCGGGGAGCGAGTTCTCGACCTTGCCGCGGGTACGGGGGTGTCGACCGTTGAACTCGGAAAGTCGGGTGCGTGGTGTGTGGCCACCGATTTCTCCAAGGGGATGCTGCAGGCAGGCATCGACCGCCGCGTTCCAATGGTGACGGGTGACGCCATGCACCTGCCATACGCCGACGCAGTGTTCGACGCCGCAACCATCTCCTTCGGCCTTCGCAACGTCTCAGACTTCGACGCCGGCCTCCGAGAGATCGCCCGGGTCACCAAGCCCGGCGGCCGCCTCGTCGTGAGCGAGTTCTCGACGCCGGTGTTCGGGCCGTTCCGCACGATCTACATGGAGTATCTGATGAAGGCGCTGCCGAGGGTCGCCCGCGCCGTCAGCAGCAACCCGGACGCCTACGTGTACCTCGCGGAGTCCATCCGCGCGTGGCCGACCCAGCGTGAACTCGCCCAGCGTATCGAGGCAGCCGGGTGGCGGGACGTGCAGTGGCGCAACCTCACCGGTGGTGTGGTGGCCCTACACCGCGCCACTCGCTGAACCTCAGCCGAACAGGGGTCGCGAGTCGACCTTCTGCGCCACCCGACCAGACGCCCGCCATACGCGGGCGGTGAGGTCGCTGTCCTCCTCGGTGACGAGGTTGCCCATGACACGGACCGCGACGGTCATCAGCGCCCGTGACCGCATCGCCACCGGACCGGACGTCGGTAGAATCTGCGGAACGGTCAGTAGTCCGGCGAGGCGCCGCGCCACCGAGAACGCCCGACCGTAACGCTCCCGGAGAATAGAAGGCCACAGTTGCGTCAGGTCGTCGGCGTCCAGGATCTCTGCCACCAGACGACCGCCCTCGAGTCCGTAGTCGATGCCCTCGCCGTTCAACGGGTTCACACAGGCTGCCGCGTCACCGACGATCGCCCAGTTCCGGCCTGCGATGTGTGACACCGCACCGCCCATCGGCAGCAAGGCGGATCCGACGGCCCGGAGTTCACCGTTCCAGTTCCACTCGGCGCGTCGCTGCGCGGTGTAAAGGTCGAGCAGTGGCCGCAGTGCACCCGAGGCTGGACGTTTGGCGGTAGCCAGGGTGCCGACACCGATGTTGACCTCGCCGGTTCCGAGGGGGAACACCCAGCCGTATCCCGACTGCAGCGTGCCGGCGCCGTCACGCAGTTCGAGGTGTGACGTGATCCACGGGTCCGCGCTGCGGGCGGTCGCGATGTAGGCGCGGGCGGCGACCCCGTAGGCAGTGTTCCGATGCCATTCACGGCCGAGTTGCTTGCCGAGCGTGGATCGGACGCCGTCCGCGATGATCAGTGTTCGGCAGGCGATCGTAGAGGTGCCGTGGATGGTCTCGAGCGTGACGGCTGTTACCTGATCGCCGGTTCGTTCGACCCCGACCGCCTTGGCGCCCTGCACCATCACCGCACCGGCGTCGACCGCGTTCGCCCGGACCTTGTCGTCGAGTTCGGTGCGGGCCACGGCGCTGCCGACCGAGGGGAAGGACTTGCCCGGCCACTCGAGTTCGAGTTCGTGGCCGAAGCCGCTGAGCCGCAGTCCGCGGTTGGTCCCCTTCGACCGTACCCACTCGCCGAGACCGAGAAGATCGAGTTCCGCGACGGCGCGCGGTGTGAGGCCGTCGCCACACGTCTTGTCTCGGGGGAATACGGCGGCGTCGACGAGGACTACGTCGCGGCCCGCGCGGGCGACCCAATACGCAGCCGATGAACCCGCCGGACCAGCGCCAATGACCAGGACATCGGTGGCGGTGGGTGGCGGGGAGCCCGCGGGCGACTGTTCTTCTGCTAGCACATGTACATCCTGTCAGGCGTCGCGATTCGACCACGGCGAGCCGTCATCCGTACCGCGGCGAGCCCGACGGGGAGCGGTACCGCTAGGTTCACTAGCGTGGTATCCGGGCCGTCAACGACGGCGCGGGACCGAGCCGTCACTGACGACAGGAATGGGTACTGAGAACGTGAGCACCGAGGGCACAGCACATACTGCTGCCGACGCCGTAGTAGAGACTACGGTCGCCGGGATCGATCTCGGCGACCCGCAGCTCGCCGCCGCGGTCCGTGAAGGACTGGAGAAGGTTGAGGAACTGCTGGTCAGTGAGCTTTCGGACGGAGAGGATTTCCTGACGGAGGCCGCATTGCACCTCGCGAAGGCGGGAGGTAAGCGCTTCCGCCCGCTGTTCACGGTGCTCACGGCGCAGCTTGGACCCAACGGCTCCGACCCCTCGGTCGTCACGGCCGCTACGGTCGTGGAACTGGTTCATCTCGCGACTCTCTACCACGACGACGTGATGGACGAGGCGTCGATGCGTCGGGGCGTCGTCAGCGCGAACTCACGGTGGGGCAACAGCGTTGCGATTCTCGCGGGCGACTATCTGTTCGCGCACGCGTCACGTCTCGTCTCGACGCTGGGACCGTCCGCCGTTCAGATCATCGCCGAGACGTTTGCCGAACTCGTCACGGGCCAGATGCGCGAGACGATCGGCCTTCGCGACGAGCAAGATCCGGTCGAGCACTACCTCAAAGTCGTCTGGGAGAAAACGGGATCGCTGATCGCGGCGTGCGGACGCTTCGGCGGCACGTTTTCGGGTGCGGATGCGGACCACGTCGAGCGGCTCGAACGCCTCGGCGATGCAGTTGGCACCGCGTTCCAGATCTCCGACGACATCATCGACATCTCTTCGGTGTCGGCGCAGTCGGGCAAGACGCCCGGAACCGACCTGAGGGAGGGCGTCCACACGCTTCCCGTCCTGTACGCGCTGCGTGATGAGGGTCCCGACGCCGATCGCCTGCGGGTACTCCTCGACGGCCCGATCACCGATGACGACGAGCTCGCGGAAGCCCTCACGCTCCTCGATCGGTCGCCTGGGATGTCCGCCGCGAAAGCGAAGCTGGGGGAGTTCGGGGTCCAGGCGCGTGCGCAGCTTGCCGAACTTCCGAAAGGTCCCGCCAACGACGCACTCGTCAAGCTCGTCGATTACACGATAGAGCGCGTCGGCTGAGCCGTACTGGTCATCACCCGGGTCCTCATCACCCGGTTTCTCGTCGTCCGAACGGGAACCGTCCGGCCACCTTGCTTCGTTGAATCATCATGATCCCGAAATATGAAACGATCGTGATCGGGGTGACAGCGATAGGAAGGTGAGACGTGCACTACGCAAACGGGATGAAGACTCTGGTTCTTTTGGTCGGCATGTCGGCGCTGATCGTGTTCATCGGCGCGTTGTTCGGCAACCCGACCATCCTGCTGATGGCGATCGTGTTCGCGGTGGGGATGAACGCATACGTGTACTTCAACAGCGACAAGATGGCGCTCAAGGCTATGCGTGCCCAGCCGGTCACGGAGGTGCAGGCGCCGGCCATGTACCGGATTGTCCGGGAGTTGGCTACGACGGCGCACCAGCCTATGCCGCGGCTCTACATCAGCCCGACGAGTGCGCCCAACGCGTTCGCGACAGGTCGTAGCCCCCGCCATGCCGCGGTCTGTTGCACCAGCGGCATCCTGCAAATCCTCAACGATCGGGAACTGCGTGCGGTGCTCGGGCACGAGCTTTCCCATGTCTACAACCGAGACATCCTGATTTCCTCGGTGGCCGGTGCCATGGCTGCGGTCGTATCGGGTCTTGCGAACTTCGCCATTTTCGCGAACATGTTCGGGGGACGCGGCGGGGGGCAGGGCACCAATCCGATCGCGCTGCTACTGGTGGCGCTGCTCGGTCCGATCGCCGCGACGATCGTGAAACTGGCGGTGTCGAGGTCGCGCGAGTTCCAGGCCGACCAGTCGGGCGCGGAACTCACGGGCGACCCCCTGGCGCTTGCGTCCGCGCTCCGAAAGCTCGAGCAGGGCACCCAGGCTGCCCCTCTGCCGCCGGAGCCTAAGCTCGCAGCCCAGTCGCATCTGATGATCGCGAACCCGTTCCGCACCGGTGAGAAGATGAGCAGGATGTTCTCCACCCACCCGCCCATGGCCGAACGAATCCAGCGTCTCGAGCGGATGGCGGGGATGTAGACGGCTCCGCCGCCGGATAACATTGCCGCCTTTTGGGGGTCTGCGCTTCAGTGGATCGCCAACCCTTCGTCGACGGTCCCTGGTGTATCGCGATGAAATGATGCAGTCTGAGGTGTGGAGCCTCGGCTCGACGCATGGGGAGGCTCGACACCTGGGGAGGACAGCATGGCAACCAATCACAAGTCGACATCCAAACACTTCCTCGAGCTCTGGGGTGACAATGCAATGCACAGGTCGGACGACTACCTGGCCGCGAGCTACGTCAACCATCAGATGCCCGACGCCGCGGGCGGCACGTCGACAAAGTCGCTGGCAGAATGGAAGTCCCTGCTCGCGGGCTTCCACGAGGCCTTCTCGGACGTGAAAATGGAAGTCCTGCTACAGGTTCACGAGCGAGACTACGTCTGCTCGCGATTTCGAATGACGGGCAAGCACACCGGCGCCTTCGAGGGCCTCGCAGCGACTGGCAAGACGAGCACATGGACCGGAGTCGACACGGATCGGTACGAAGACGGCAAGCTCGTCGAGACATGGGTCGATTGGGACAAGTACAGCTTCCTGGACGGTCTTGGGCTCGCTCCGCGAGATAGTTGATTTCTTGAAAGGTGAGCCGCAGCGAGGGCGGTGGTAGGTCGGGGCACGCCGGCTACAGCATGTGCCCTACTGCTGGGGGTATTCGTCGACGGCTTCTGGCGTTGGCTGCCGGTAGCTCACACAACTGGACCACCGGCAACCCCCGCCAAATGGTCACCGGTCGCCTACCACCGTTGACCCCACTGAGGCATCAACCATCTAGCGGTAGTTCACGAACTGCAGAGCAATCCCGAAGTCCTCACCCTTCAACAGTGAAATGACGGACTGCAGGTCGTCGCGCTTCTTGCTACTCACCCGTAGTTCTTCACCCTGGATCTGAGCCTTGACCCCCTTGGGGCCCTCGTCGCGGATCTTCTTGGTGATTTTCTTGGCGTTCTCTGTGGTGATGCCCTGGACAAGGCTGCCGGACAGCTTGTAGATCTTTCCGGACTGCGAGGGCTCGCCGGCATCGAATGCCTTGAGCGAGATGTCGCGCCGGATCAACTTCTCCTTGAAGACCTCCAGCGCCGCAAGCAGTCGCTCCTCGCTGTCGGCGGTCAGGGTGATGGTTTCCTCGCTGGACCATTCGATCGATGCTCCCGTGTTCCGGAAGTCGAACCTGGTCGACAATTCCTTGCCGGCCTGATGCAGGGCGTTGTCCACCTCTTGACGCTCCACCTTGCTCACCACATCGAAGGACGAATCAGCCACTTCATACTCCTAGGTTCATCTAGTCTTCCTCGTCGCAACCCGGCCGACGGCTCACCGAATGCCGGCGAGCAGATTCGACGCTATCGGTTCGCAACCGCCCGTATCCACCCGGTTTGCAAAACGGGGGCCTATTCGTTGTATTCTTCTTTCCGCAGCGGAGAGTGATTTCGCACAGACTTCGAGCTCCTCCTGCGACCCGGCAGATTGCCCGAGCGGCCAATGGGAGCGGACTGTAAATCCGTCGGCTTATGCCTACGTAGGTTCGAATCCTACATCTGCCACCCACAGAACCCCGGTGAGCGAACGCTCGCCGGGGTTCTGTCGTTCGTGGACGAGAACTGGGCTCTACCGGTGGGCGCCTCGTCGTCGGCCTCGCTGCGCCGGAACGGTCGGGTGAGACAACTAGGGGAAGTCGCTGACCAGCAAATTTGGTTCTGGAACAGACTTCTGTGTAATCTCGTCAAGGCTTCGACGCGCAGCGATGTGCGAGCGGAGCACGCCCCCTTAGCTCAGTCGGTAGAGCGTTTCCATGGTAAGGAAAAGGTCAACGGTTCGATTCCGTTAGGGGGCTCGCTGGATTGAAGTGGGACGCATTGTGCGCGACACTCGACACCGAGGCGGTGTAGCTCAGTTGGTAGAGCAAACGACTCATAATCGTTGCGTCGCCGGTTCAAGTCCGGTCACCGCTACACAATATGCATGATCCAACCTGATTGATCGTAATCAGATACACCCGAAAGAAGGCATCCTGTGGCCTCCTCGACTGACGTTCGGCCCAAGATCACTTTGGCCTGCGATGTGTGCAAGCATCGTAACTACATCACAAAAAAGAATCGGCGCAACGACCCCGATCGCCTGGAGATCAAGAAGTTCTGCCCGAACTGCGGAACTCACCAGTCGCACCGAGAGTCGAAGTAACGAGATCAAGGCAGGGCAGCGTCGGTGTGGGAGCCTTTCGGGCTCCTGAACGGGCCGGCGTCCCAGGCTAGATTCCAGGCTGGAAGGGATTGTTTCGCGTGACCGATATCGACGTGACCACTGAACCGACGTGGACAGCGTCGGTGCCTGGCAATTCCTTGGATCCGGCGGCGCAGGCGTCGGCGATGGTCGGCCATCACTACCGTGTAGAGGACTTCTACGAGGTAGGGCGCGAGAAGGTTCGCGAGTACGCGCGGGCGGTGCAGGACACGCACCCCGCGCACTACGACGAGAGCGCGGCAAAGGGCCTCGGCTACGACGGTCTCGTCGCACCGCTCACCTTCGTCTCTATCGTGGGTGCTATCGCGCAGCGTCGCCTCTTCGAGGAGATCGTCATCGGATATGACCTCAGTCAGATCATGCAGACCGATCAGCGGCTTGTATTCCACAAGCCGATCACGGCCGGTGACCGACTCTTCTGTGACGTGTACCTCGACTCCTTCCGGCAGGTCGCGGGCAGCGACATCATCGTCACCAAGAACGTCATCACGGATCAGAACGACGATCTCGTTCAGACCACCTGGACCACGCTGGTCGGTCGAACCGGCGGTGAGGTCGACGAGAACATCGCCCACGCTGTCAAGGATGTGATGATGCATGTCGCTTCGTAAGTTCGCCGAGGTCAAGGTGGGGGACGAGCTTCCTGAGCGGGTGGTCACTCTCACTCGTGGAAACTTGGTTCACTACGCCGGTGTCTCCGGTGATCCGAATCCGATTCACTGGAGCGACGAGGTCGCTAAGCTCGCGGGCTTGCCCAACGTTGTCGCGCACGGAATGCTCACCATGGGTCTCGGAGGCGGATTCGTCTCTTCCTGGCTGGGAGATCCCGGTGCAGTGGCCGAGTACAACGTCCGGTTCACGAGTCCCGTGTTCGTAGAGGCTCACAAGGCCGCCGCCGTGGAGTTCACCGGCAAGGTGAAGTCGCTCGACGAGGAAAGTAAGACAGCTGTAGTCGCGATCGTGGCGCGCTCCGAGGGAAAGAAGATCTTCGGTCGCGCCACCGCAACGGTCCGTCTGGCCTGACAGCCCGGGCGGATTGGGTTTGTTCCGGGGCTTTGAAGTACACTGAGATTTCTGGGATTACTCAGCGCTGCGCGCTGCCCTACGGTGCTGTTCAGCCGGCTAAGGGTAGCGCGCGTGTCATGTGATCGCAGAGAGGTCGGTACGGAGCTGGTCCACAATTATGGATCAGGTCACCCGACCAAAGGGGCGTAGCTCAACTGGCAGAGCAGCGGTCTCCAAAACCGCAGGTTGCAGGTTCAAGTCCTGTCGCCCCTGCCCCCGGATGCCAGCGACTGAGAGGAACGACGTGAGCGAGGAGCGCGCCAAGCGCGGCGGCGACACATCAGGGTCGACGCGCCAGGACGGTGTCGAAGATGCCGCGGCCGACGCCACTACGCGTTCCGACGCTCCCTCGGGCAAGCCCAGTGGGAAGCGTCAGAGCCGTCGTTCGTCGGCAGGTACCGAAGGTTCCGTGAAGTCGCCGGAACGTTCGAAGCCGGACGCGGCCACCAAGGTCAGACCCGCAAAGAAAGACCGGGCCGAGAAGCCGCGCAAGGAGAACATCTTCAAGCGCTTGCGCAGGTTCCTCCGCGAGGTCATTGCGGAACTCCGCAAGGTGATCTGGCCGAATCGCAAGCAGATGATTACCTACACGAGCGTGGTACTGGTATTCCTGGTGTTCATGGTGACGTTGATCGGAGTGCTGGATTTGGCGGTCATCAAGGGCGTCACCTGGTTGTTCGATTGACGGAATCCGCCTCGGTGGATCCGAAGTATGTGAGTGACGAGAGGAAGCGAGTGCCCCAGTGAGCACCCCCGAGAACGACACGAATGAGGCTTTGGCCGAAGAGCGTGTTTCTGCCGAGGCGGCAGCCGAAGTGGATGTCGAGGCTGCCGACGAGGGCATCGAAGCCACGGACACCGAAGCCACGGACACCGCAGGCGACGACCTTGCCGAGGCTCCGCTCGACGAGGCGGCGGCGGACGACGAGCCTGCCGCGGCTGAGGAGGCGGAGGATCCAGTTGCCGAGTTGAAGGCCGCGTTGCGCAGGGCTCCCGGCGACTGGTACGTCATCCACTCCTATGCCGGCTACGAGAACAAGGTCAAGACCAATCTCGAGACCCGTGTCCAGAACCTCGACGTCGGCGACTATATCTTCCAGGTGGAAGTTCCCACCGAAGAGGTCACCGAGATCAAGGGCGGACAGCGCAAGCAGGTGAATCGCAAGGTTCTGCCCGGCTACATCCTCGTCCGCATGGAGCTGAACGACGAGTCCTGGGGAGCTGTGCGGAACACACCCGGCGTCACCGGATTCGTCGGTGCCACTTCGCGCCCTTCCCCGCTGACGCTCAACGACGTAGTCAAGTTCCTGCTCCCGCAACAGGAGCAGAAGAGGCAGGCCGCGGCGGCTTCAGCGGGGGAGTCCGGCGCAGAGAGTATCGCGAAGCCGCTCATCGAGGTCGAGTTCGAGGTCGGCGAGTCGGTCACCGTCATGGATGGCCCGTTCGCGACGCTCCCCGCCAGTATCAGCGAGGTCAACGCCGAACAGCAGAAGCTCAAGGTCCTCGTATCGATCTTCGGTCGCGAGACCCCGGTCGAGCTGTCCTTCACGCAGGTCGCGAAGATCTAGCGGCTACATACTTGCACTGCAGTAGCAAGAACAAACCCAGCAAGAATTAGGAAATCGAGATGCCCCCCAAGAAGAAGAAGAAGCTCGTCGGGCTCATCAAGCTACAGATCCAGGCTGGTCAGGCTAACCCTGCACCGCCCGTGGGTCCCGCGCTTGGTCAGCACGGCGTGAACATCATGGAGTTCTGCAAGGCATACAACGCGGCGACTGAGTCTCAGCGCGGCAATGTGGTGCCGGTCGAGATCTCGGTCTACGAAGACCGGACCTTCGATTTCAAGCTGAAGACCCCTCCGGCTGCCAAGCTGCTACTCAAGGCTGCAGGCGTGCAGAAGGGCTCTGGCGAGCCGCACATGACCAAGGTTGCATCCGTGACCATGGACCAGGTGCGCGAAATCGCGAAGACCAAGCAGGAAGACCTCAACGCCAACGACATCGAGCAGGCCGCGAAGATCATCGCCGGCACAGCACGCTCGATGGGCATCACGGTCGACGGCTGAGTCATCTGATCTGTTGACGGCATCGCCGTCGGATCGACTGACCGGACCGCGGTCGAAGTAAGCGTGGGAGGGTCTGCCAGGCCCGGACCACAACTGAACCATTTACCACTGCGGTAAGAAGCGCACCGCGGTGAGAAGTTAGGACAGAAGATTATGGCAAAGCGCAGTAAGGCGTATCTCGCCGCCGCTGAGAAGATCGACCTCGACAACCTGTACAGCCCGTTGCAGGCTGCGAAGCTGGCGAAGGAGACGTCGTCGAGCAAGATGGACGCGACGGTCGAGGTTGCCGTCCGCCTCGGCGTCGACCCGCGTAAGGCGGACCAGATGGTTCGCGGCACGGTCAACCTGCCGCACGGCACCGGTAAGACCGCCCGCGTCATCGTGTTCGCCGTCGGCGAGAAGGCAGCCGAGGCCGAGGCCGCTGGTGCCGACGTGGTCGGTGCCGAGGACCTCATCGAGCGAATCCAGGGTGGATGGCTCGAATTCGACGCCGCGATCGCAACCCCCGATCAGATGGCCAAGGTCGGCCGCATCGCCCGCGTCCTCGGACCGCGTGGCCTGATGCCTAATCCGAAGACCGGCACCGTGACGGCTGATGTCACGAAGGCCGTTGCCGACATCAAGGGCGGCAAGATCAACTTCCGCGTCGACAAGCAGGCCAACCTGCACTTCGTGATCGGCAAGGCTTCGTTCGACGACGCCAAGCTGGTGGAGAACTACGGTGCCGCGCTGGACGAGATCCTGCGTGCGAAGCCGTCCTCCGCGAAGGGTCGCTACGTCAAGAAGGTCACCGTGTCGACGACCACCGGACCGGGCATCCCGGTGGACCCGAACCGCACGCGCAATCTTCTCGAGGATGCCGAAGCGTAGGTCTCGTTACAGTTCACACGGTTCGGCCGGTACGGAACCTCCGTACCGGCCGAACCACTTTTTTTTGCGGCTTCTGTCGTTGTCGAAGGAACCCCATGGGATTCGTGCGCTAGCTGGCACTACACCGAATCAGTGTGCGTGCCAGGGTCGATTTGGTGGCGGAACCTGCAATGCCGTAGGATTCTCTGCGGAGTCCAGCGCAGTATGTGAACTCCACCCCAAATCATGTTCTACCCAAGACCGTTGGTGATCGCTTCCCGCAAGGGTGCGATTGAAAGTCCGGGAATGTCCGGCGGCCCACGCAGGAGGACGAGGTAGGGGGACGCTATTCGGTTGTGGTTTTCGCGCCGCGATCGTATCGCTTCCTCACACGCCCCGTGTGCCCTGCACCGGGGCGTTTTGCATGTCGTGGATTGTGTGCTCCGGAACGTCCCGGTAGTGCGCGGCGGTTCCGAAGTGGGATAACGACTGTCATGAGAGGAGGCGAAGTATGGCAAAGCCTGAGAAGGTTTCCGCGGTTGCGGAGATCGCCGAGCAGTTCAAGGGTTCGACCGCTGCTGTGATCACGGAATACCGTGGTCTGACGGTGGGCAACATTACGACACTGCGACGCGCCCTCGGAGAAGGTGCCACCTACTCCGTCGCCAAGAACACCCTGGTCAAGCGTGCCGCCGTAGAGGCGGGCGTCGAGGGCCTTGATGACCTTTTCGTCGGTCCGACCGCCATTGCATTCATCAAGGGCGAGCCCGTCGATGCTGCGAAGGCTCTGAAGGACTTCGCTAAGGACAACAAGGCGCTCATCATCAAGGGCGGCTACATGGATGGCGCTGCGCTGTCCGTGGACGAGGTCAACAAGATCGCGGACCTCGAGTCCCGCGAGATCCTGTTGGCCAAGCTCGCCGGCGCGATGAAGGGCAACTTGGCAAAGGCCGCAGGCCTGTTCAACGCTCCTGCCTCGCAGATGGCCCGTCTGGCCGCTGCACTGCAGGAAAAGAAGGCCGCAGAAGGCGGAGCCGCAGAGGCGCCCGCCGAGGCTGCAGCCGAAAGCTGATCCGCACCCGCGCATCACTGCTATAACCCAGCCCGGTCGCGGATCAGCGACATGGGACTTACAGGAAGGACCGCCACAATGGCGAAGCTCAGCACCGACGAGTTGTTGGACCAGTTCAAGGAGCTCACCCTCCTCGAGCTCTCGGAGTTCGTGAAGTCATTCGAGGAGACCTTCGAGGTCACCGCCGCTGCTCCGGTTGCCGTTGCCGCTGCAGGCGCCCCGGCTGCTGCCGGCGCCGAAGCTGCTGAAGAGCAGGACGAGTTCGACGTCGTCATCGAGTCGGCCGGCGACAAGAAGATCCAGGTCATCAAGGTCGTCCGTGAGGTCGTTTCCGGCCTCGGCCTGAAGGAAGCCAAGGACCTCGTCGAGGGTGCTCCGAAGGCCATCCTGGAGAAGGTTGACAAGGCCGCGGCTGAGGCTGCCAAGGAAAAGCTCGAGGCTGCCGGCGCGAAGATCACCGTCAAGTAAGACGGTCGCTACTGCGCCGTTCGCGGAGCAGACGACAGGGCCATTCCCCCTCGTGGGGAATGGCCCTGTCGTCGTCTCCGCGAACGGTCCCAAGGTATCGAGAGGGCCGTCGAAACCCGGACGCGGGACCAGGATTTCACTCACTGATCAGATGTTCTTCGGCGCAAACCCGGCCCGCACCCGGTACGTGTACAACCGGGCACTGGCCGAGCGGTCCCACGCCTGGACGCAGGAACAGCGGCGTGTCACCTACGCGGACACCTCGACAATGCTGACCGGGTGGAAGCGCGACGAAGACACCACCTGGCCGACCGAACCCTCCACGGGGCCGCTACAGGAATCGTTGCGGCAACTCCATGGGGCGTTCGACAAGTTCTGGCGCAAACAAACCCGGTACCCGCAGTTCAAGAAGAAGGGCAGGAGCCGGGACTCGGCCACCTACTACTCGAACTGCTTCAGGTTCCGGGACGGGCGGATCACGCTCGCGAAACAGGCCGAACCACTGCACATCGTCTGGTCTCGGCCGCTGCCGGACGGGGCGGCCGGCTGGTATGGGCGGCAGGTGGTGGCGATCGAGAGGTTCTATCCGTCGAGCAAGACGTGTTCCGCCTGTGCTCGGGTCGAGTCGAAGATGCCGTTGCACGTTCGGGAGTGGACCTGCCTGTGTGGCAGCGTCCACGACCGGGACGTGAACGCGGCGAAGAACATTTTGGCCGTTGGACTGACGGTGACAGCCTGCGGAGATGGTGTGAGACCGTCCCGCACGTAAGTGGGGGAAGGCAACTATCGGTGAACCAGGAAACCCTGGGTGCGAACCCGGGAATCCCGGCCCTTCAGGGCCGGGAGGAAGTCAAATCCCGGTCTGGACACGTTGGTCTGGGGTGGTGGACCGGACTTTGGCATCTATTCTTACTCATGAGTAGTATCCCCCGTTACAGATAGCACTTCGATGCGATAGGGTGACCCAGCCCATATGGAGTGCGTACATCGGACGGTCGCGGAGGTATTTGGTGGGAGTCGAGGTAGCCGTAGAGGGACTGACAAAGTCCTTCGGCTCGCAGAGGATCTGGCAAGACGTCACGTTGACTCTCCCTGCAGGCGAGGTGAGCGCGTTGCTGGGTCCGTCGGGTACGGGCAAGTCGGTATTCCTGAAGTCCCTGATCGGTCTGCTTCGTCCGGAGCAGGGATCGATCGTGATCGATGGCACCAACATCCTGGAGTGCTCGAGCAAAGACCTGTACGAAATCCGCAAGCTGTTCGGTGTGCTGTTCCAAGACGGTGCCTTGTTCGGATCGATGAACCTGTTCGACAACGTGGCGTTCCCGTTGCGGGAGCATACGAAGAAGTCCGAGTCGGAGATCCGCAATATCGTTATGGAGAAGATGGAACTCGTCGGTCTGCTCGGGGCGGAGGAGAAACTACCTGGCGAGATCTCAGGTGGGATGCGCAAGCGTGCCGGGCTGGCCCGGGCGCTGGTCCTGGATCCTCAGATCATCCTGGTCGACGAGCCGGACTCTGGTCTGGACCCAGTGCGCACCACCTATATCAGCCAGACGCTGATCGACATCAACGCCGAGATCGACGCGACAATCCTGATCGTTTCGCACAACATCAACCTGGCGCGTACGGTGCCGGACAACATCGGCATGCTCTTTCGCCGGCAGTTGGTGATGTTCGGGCCGCGGGAGGTGCTGCTCACCAGCGAGGAGCCGGTGGTCAAGCAGTTCCTGAACGGCACGATGATCGGACCGATCGGCATGTCGGAGGAGAAGGACGAGGCACAGATGGCGCAGGAGCAGGCGATGGTCGACGCCGGCCATCATGCCGGTGGCGTGGACGACGTCGAGGGCATCGTCCCGCAGATGAAGGCGACACCAGGGATGCCGTTCCGTCAGGCCGTAGCCCGCAGGCAGGAACGGGTGCGGAACATCATGCACACATTGCCAGAGAACGCGCAGTTCGCCATTCAGGAAAGCCTCGACGAGAATCCCAACGGCAGAGCTGACCACGCATACAGCCTGGAAGACACGCAGATCATCCCCGTATATCAGGGCGATGGATACGAAAACACCACTAGCGGGCAAGGGTAGGCGCAACGGATGGGGTTTACCCGCAACTCGATCTTGCGGCCGGTCGACGGCGCGCTGACGCAGGCCGGCAACATAGTCGAGCTCTTCGTCGAGGTCGCACGCAACGCGTTCAAGCGGCCGTTCCAATTCCGCGAGTTCATCGAACAGGCCTGGTTCATCGCGAGCGTCACGATTCTGCCTACAGCGCTGGTCGCGATTCCGTTCGGTGCAGTGGTGTCACTGCAGACCGGATCGCTGATCAAACAGCTTGGTGCAGAGTCATTCACGGGAGCAGCCAGTGTGCTGGCCGTCATCCAGCAGGGCGCCCCGTTGGTGACGGCACTATTGGTGGCGGGAGCGGCAGGTTCGGCGGTCACCGCGGATCTCGGCGCACGGACGATCCGCGAAGAGATCGACGCGATGGAAGTTCTCGGCATCAACCCGGTCCAGCGTCTCGTCGTGCCTCGGGTCCTCGCCATGATTGTTGTCGCGGTTCTGCTCAACGGACTCGTGTCCTTCGTCGGCATCGCAGGCGGCTACTTCTTCAACGTGATCCTCCAAGGGGGCAACCCCGGTGCGTATCTGGCATCGTTCTCGGCCTTTGCACAACTTCCCGACCTCTGGGTCGGCGAGTTGAAGGCGGCCGTCTTCGGACTCATTGCCGGCGTCATCGCTTCGTACAAGGGGCTCCATCCGAAGGGCGGACCGAAAGGCGTCGGTGACGCAGTCAACCAGTCGGTGGTCATCACGTTCCTGCTGCTGTTCTTCGCGAACCTGATCATCACCATGGTGTACCTCCAGATCGTTCCGGCGAAGGGATCGTGACCCGATGACAATCACAAAGGGACGCGGTGACCGAACCCTGATGGCGGTACGCCGAGTCGGTCGTGCACCGCTCAACGTGCTCGATAAGGCCGGCGAGCAGATGTCGTTCTACGCCAGGGTCATCGCCTGGATTCCCCACACTCTTGTGCACTACCGCAAGGAAGTGCTCCGACTGCTCGCTGAAGTCACCTTCGGCACCGGCGCTCTTGCTGTCATCGGTGGCACGATCGGCGTCATCGCGATGATGTCCGGTTTCACCGGCGTAGTCGTCGGCCTACAGGGCTTCGCTGCGCTCGAACAGTTGGGCAGTTCGGTCCTCACCGGCTTCCTGTCTGCCTACGTCAACACTCGCGAGATCGCCCCGGTCGTTGCGTCGCTCGCGCTGTCGGCAACTGTCGGCTGTGGTTTCACCGCTCAACTAGGTGCCATGCGGATCTCGGAAGAGATCGACGCACTGGAGGTCATGGCGGTGCCCAGCGTGCCCTTCCTCGTCACCACTCGCATGATCGCGGGGTTCGTTGCCGTCATCCCGCTCTACATCGTGGGTCTGCTCGCCGCCTATCTGGCCTCCCGCACCATCAGCACCGTCTTCAACGGACAGTCGACAGGTTCGTACGACCACTACTTCAACCTGTTCCTACCACCGCAAGACGTCCTCTACTCGTTTGCGAAAGTGCTGATCTTCGCCTTCGTGCTGATTCTGGTCCACTGCTACTACGGCTATCACGCTTCCGGCGGTCCCGCCGGAGTGGGTGTGGCCGTGGGTAGGGCCGTTCGCACGGCTATCATCGCCATCGCCGTTCTCGACTTCTTCGTGAGCCTCGCCCTGTGGGGCACGACTACTACTGTGAGGGTGGCCGGATGAGCAACACGGCGCCGGTCGTGGGCCGACGGGTGCTTGGACTGGTGTTCTTCCTGGTCCTCGCACTGTTCCTGGCCGTCACCATCGGCATATACAACAAGTCGTTCACCAAGGTCGTCGAGGTCAGCCTCCTCACAGGCACCGTCGGAAACGCTCTGCCGGCCAACGCGGACGTGAAGGTCCGCGGTCTCATCGTCGGCGAGGTCCGATCGACGTCCACCAGGGAAGGCGCGGTCACGTTGGCTCTGGCTATCCAGCCGGACAAAGCGGGGTTGATCCCGGTCGATTCGACGGCTCGTCTGCTGCCCAAGACACTGTTCGGTGAGCGCTATGTGTCGCTCATCCTTCCCGAGGATGACAGCGCTCCCCCGATCCAGCCCGGCGACACGCTGTATCAGGACCAGAGCGGGAACGCTATCGAGGTCAGTGAGGTTCTCGACGGTCTGCTGCCGCTGCTTCAGGCGATTCCGCCACAAGACGTGGCTAACACGCTGGGCGCACTAGCCCAGGGCCTGAGTGGGCGCGGTACCGAAGTCGGTTTGACGATCGACCGTCTCGAAGAGATCTTCGGCGGACTGAACACCGAGCTTCCGGCCATCCAGGAGGATCTGCGCGGTCTGGCCGACTTCTCTCAGACGTATTCCGAGGCGGCGCCCGATTTGATCGACGCACTCGATAACCTGCGGACTCCCGGAAATACTGTGGTGGAGAAGCAGGGTGAGATCGCCACACTGCTCGCTTCTCTGACCGGGACCTCGGCGAGTACGGCAGATCTCCTACAGACCAACGCCGATTCGATCGTCGGTATCGCCGCAGATTCACGCGAGACGCTGCAACTTCTCGGTCGCTACTCACCGACCTTCGGTTGTGCTTTCGCGGGATTCGCGAAGACCGCACCCGCCGCTCTTGAATTGCTGGCTTTGGACGATCCGTATCCGGGCGCACGTGCCACCGTGCAGTTCGTGAACCCGAAGGGTCGATACTTGCCCAACCAGGATGAGCCGCGCCTGCTCGATGACCGTGCGCCCGCTTGCTACGACAACGTGACTGCATCCGGAGGATTTTTCCCGCAGTATCCGGGTGGGTCTTCGTACAACGACGGCGCCTACCAGGTTCCTTCTCGCAATCCGGGCCCCTCGACCGTAGAGTTCTTGCCGCCGCCCGCCGGCGTTCCGGACAAGGTCCCGGGATACGGGGCCGAGGTCATGCCCGCGAGTTACGCGGGTTCGAAGATGGAACAGGACACATTGGATGTTGTTTACGGCGAGGCCGGCGGCATCACCCCCGAGGACGTACCGAGTTGGACGACACTCGTCGGCGCGCCGGCCATGAGGGGGACCGAGGTGAGCTTCAAGTGAAGAGCCTGGCAGCACCATTGGTGAAGCTGATCGTGTTCGCTGTGGTCACCATTCTGGCGACCGGTCTGCTCGCGGCCACCATTGCCAACCTCGGTGGCGGGGGCGGCGCCAAGTTCAACGCGATCTTCTCGGATGTCACCTCGCTTAACGAGGGCGACGAAGTCCGAATCGCCGGTGTGCGTGTCGGCCAAGTGGAGAACATCGCGATCTACAACGAGCACGAAGCGAAGGTCCAGTTCACGGTGGCGGAACGCGATTGGCTTCCGGCCGGCACCACCGCAACCATCCGGTTCCGGAACCTCGTTGGGCAGCGCTACATCGCGCTCGAACAAGGGGAGGGGCCGCAGGGTATGAAATTGACTGGCGGCGAAACCATTCCGATCGAGCGGACGAATCCGGCCGTCAACCTCACCACGCTGTTCGACGGATTCCGGCCCTTGTTCCAAACCCTCAGCGCCGACGACGTGAACAAGTTGTCGTACCAGATCATCCAGGTGTTTCAAGGTGAGTCGGGAACGATAGAGGATCTCGTCAAGAACACGGCAAGCCTCACCAACACGATTGCCGACAAGGATCAGGTGATCGGGACGGTGGTCAACAACCTCAACGACGTGCTCGCCACGGTGAATCAACGTGATGATGAACTCGATTCGCTGATCGTCAACACTCAGCAACTCGTCACTGGGTTGGCAGCCGAGCGGGGAACGGTCGGCTCGGCGGTGACCTCTCTCGCGGGACTTACCGACGCGACGGCCGATCTACTCGAACCCACCAGGCCCGCGATCACCGAATCCATCGCGTCGCTCAACACGTTGGCCACCACGCTGAATCGTAACTCCGAAACGGTCAACAGTGTCCTCGAGACGCTTCCAGTGAAGCTTGAAAAGCTGGGCAGGGCAGCCAGTTACGGATCCTGGTTCCAGTTCTACCTCTGTGGGGTCGACATCGTCGCAGGACCAGGTACCGCGCCCCAACTGAACTTGCCCACTGGCCTACCTACTGTCAACGAGGCCGTCTACACGAACTCGGCGAAGCGGTGTACCCAAGATGGGCTACAGGAGTTGCAATCACGATGAGCAGACGTCGCAGCCCGGCAGTGGCTGGAGCCCTCGGCATTTTCGTAGTGCTGTTGGTTACCGTCTCGGCCTTCTTCCTCGATTCGCTGCCGATCATCGGGGCCGGATCGACCTACCATGCCCAATTCGCTGAGGCAGCGGGTCTCAAGCCGAACAACGAGGTCCGGATTGCAGGTGTCAAGGTCGGAAAGGTCACTTCGGTCGACCTCGACGGTGACCGCGTCGATGTGGCCTTCAAGGTGTCGGATGCGTGGGTCGGTAACGAGACGTCGGCCTCGATTCAGATCAAGACCATACTCGGCCAGAAGTATCTGGCCCTCGAGCCGCGTGGTTCGAAGACGTTGAATCCCCGTGATGTGATCCCCCTGGATCGCACCACTTCTCCGTACGACGTGATCGAAGCGTTCTCGTCGACCGCTGAGACGATCGGCGACATCGACTCCGATCAGCTCGCGGAGAGCTTGGCGACGCTGTCTCAGGCATTCGAGGGGACCCCCGCGGAGATCCGCGCATCGCTGGATGGCGTGAGCAGGCTGTCGCACACCATCGCGAGCCGCGACCAGGAACTGCGAAAGTTGTTCGATGCGACCAGCACGACTACGACGATCCTCGCGGACCGCGATGCCGAGTTCAACCGATTGATCAGTGATGCCGGACTGCTGCTGGGCGAGTTGAACAGCCGTCAACAGTCGATTTCGCAGTTGCTGACTGGAACGCAAAGGCTGTCACAGCAATTGACCGGACTTGTTCGCGAGAACGAGGCTGCCATCGGCCCCGCGCTCGAACAGCTCAATGGCGTCGTCGAGATCCTGAAGGCGAACAACGAGAACCTGGATCAGGCGACCAAACTGTACGAGCCCTTCATTCGCCTCTACACCAACGTGGTGGGTAACGGCCGTTGGTTCGATCAGGCCGTTGTGAATGTCCTGCCGCCGTCGATACCCGATTCTTCCAATACGCGCGAACCAGGCCGACAGTTGGGAGGCAACTGATGATAGACGTCGAGAACGGAGCCGCTCGCAGTGGACGCCGCCGCGCTATCACGCTCATCGCCGGTATCGTCGTTGCAGCGCTGGTGATTACGGGCGCAGTATGGTGGCTGTTCGCCCGGGCAGGTACCACGAAGATCACCGCGTACTTTGACAAGTCAGTAGGTATCTACGAGGGCTCCGATGTGCGCATCTTGGGAGTAAAGGTCGGGTCTGTCGACAGCGTCGAGCCGCAGGGCGCGCAGGTGAAGGTCGAGATGCGGGTCGATCGCGGAGTGGACATTCCCGTGGACGCGAAGGCTGCCCAGATTACCCCGTCCGTGGTGTCCGACCGCTACATTCAGCTCACGCCCGTCTACACGGGAGGGGCCAAAATGGCGAGCGGCGCGATTATCGAGCGTCAGGACACGGCCACACCTGTCGAGGTGGACCAGCTGTACGAGAGCATCGATCAACTCTCGAACGCTCTGGGCCCGAACGGGGCGAACAAGGACGGAGCGCTGTCGCAGTTCATCGAGACCGGCGCAGCAAACCTCGACGGCAACGGAGAGGCGTTGGGTGAGAGCATCGGCAACCTTTCAGACGCAGCCCGTACGCTGAACGAGAGTCGCGGCCAGATATTCGACACCGTCAAGAACCTCCAGGTGTTCGTGGGCGCGCTGGCGGCCAACGACCAGCAAGTCCGAGAATTCAATTCGCAGCTCTCGGATCTGTCGGGTTTCTTGGCGGGGGAGCGGGAGGACCTCGGTGCTGCCCTCAACCAGCTGGCGATTGCGCTCGGTGACGTCTCGAAGTTCGTGGCGGACAACAGGGAGATACTGGCGAAGAATGTGGACGACTTGGTTCCGGTGACGCAGACGCTCGCGGACAACCGGGAGTCTCTGGTCAACTCGCTGACCCTGCTTCCGCTGGCGATCAGCAATCTGGCCAACTCGTACGATGCGGAGTCGGGCACCCTGGCCTCGCGTGTGGTCTTGCAAGATCTGGAGGAACCTGCCGCCCTTGTCTGCAAGCTGATCGATCTTGGCAAGCTCAAGCCCGGAGATCCGCAGTTCGAGCAACTCGGACGGCAGATGCGGCCGTTGATCGACAACTGCATGAACATCGCCTCGGATATCACACAAGCGACATCGTCTCCGTCGCTTGTGCTTCCGTTCGGGATCATGAGTGGGGAAAACATCCAGCGGATGGTGACGCCTGGCACAGTGCCGGGTGTGGTGTCGCCGCGACTCGAAGGTGTACTGGGCGGTGAGGGCCAATGAAGCGGCCGATAATCTTTGGAGCCGGTGTTTGTGCCTTGGCGGTCGCAGTGAGTTCCTGCTCGTCCGAGGGAATCTACGGAGTTCCTCTGCCGGGCGGTCCTGATATCGGCAATGATCCGATGCATCTGACGATTCAGTTCGATGACGTTCTCGACCTCGTGCCGCAGTCCGCGGTAAAGGTCGACGGTGTTCCCGTGGGCCGGGTCGAATCGATCAAGGTAGCGTCGGACGGGTGGACGGCGGACGTCCAGGTCATCCTCGACTCGTCGGTCGATCTTGCGGCCAACGCTGTCGCTGCCATAGATCAGACCAGTCTGCTCGGTGAGAAGTTCGTGCAGCTGTCCGAAACACCGGGTGACAAGGATCCCGCGCGACTGGAAGACGGCGACAGGATCGGTCTGGACCGAACACGGCACGCCACCGAAATCGAGCAGGTTTTCGGCGCGCTGTCGCTGCTTCTCAACGGTGGCGGTGTGGGCCAGTTGCAGCCGATCGTGCACGAACTCAGCACCGCCCTCGACGGGCGTGAGGATCGTGTGCGGGGATTGCTCGAACAGGCGAACACCCTCATCGACGGTCTGAACCAGCAGCGCGACGACATCACGCGCGCCCTCGACGGACTCGAGACGCTGACCACACGGGTCGACGAACAGAACGAGAGGATCGGGCTCATTCTCGACGAGCTTCCGATTGCCGCCGAAGTTCTCAACGAACAGCGTCCGCAGCTCACCGAGCTGCTCGTGCAGTTGGACCGGCTTGGCACGGTCGGGACCGACGTGATCAATCAGTCGAAGGACGATCTGATCGCCGATCTCCTCGCTCTCCGTCCGACGTTGAAGGCTCTCGCTGAATCGGGCGACGACCTGCCGAAATCACTCGCATTCATTCCGACGCTCCCATTTCCGGACGGTATCGAGAAGATTGCGCTTGGCGGATCGGTCAACCTGTTCCTGTCGGTCGATCTTCAGATCGGCAACGCACTGAGCGCCCTCGGAGTCGGCCAGGGCGATCCGGTGTATTTGCCGCCAAAGTACGGCGAACCGAAGCCGATCGTCGATCCGTCGAACCCGTACTACAACGGCAATGGTCCAAAGTCAGGTTGGCCAACCGTGTCGCTACTTCCGATTCTGCCGACGATTCCCGCCCCGACGGATGTGGCGGCCCCGGGTCTTCCCGAAGCGGCACCCGCGGACGGCGAGGGCAATGACGAGGAGAGCACGATACCCAGCGAGTCGCGGTCTCCGCAGAATCCGCTCGAGGGACTGCTCGAACAGTTCGGAATCGGAGGTGGACAGTGAGGTCGCAAGTGATCAGGATCCAGCTCATCGCGTTCGCCATCGTGGCGATACTCGGGGTGGTCTACGTCGGGGGCAAATATGTCCGACTCGACAACTTGCTGGGGTTCGGTGAGTACAACGTGAACGCGCAGTTCAAGGACTCCGGCGGAATCTTCACCAATGCCGAGGTCACGTATCGCGGTGTTCCGATAGGTCGGGTGGGCGATCTGTCGCTCACCTCGACTGGTGTCAACGTCCAGTTGAAGATCTCCAACAGCTGGTCGGAGATTCCTGCATCGGCCAAGGCGGTCGTCGCCAACCGGTCCGCGATCGGCGAGCAGTACGTGGACCTCCAGCCCGACAGCGATGAGGGCCCGTTCCTCGGGGGTGGCTCGGAGATCGTCGAGAGTAACACCAGCACACCCGTTCCCGTGGAGCAGGTGCTGATGGCCACCGACACTCTGGTCAAGTCGGTGCCGATCGACCCTCTGCGCACAGTCGTCACCGAACTGGGAGCGGCATTCAACGGCAGAGGTGAGGACCTGCAGACATTGGCGGATTCCCTCTCGACGCTGTCGAAGGACGGACTCGACGTACTCCCGCAGACGTTGTCCCTCATCAGAGACAGTGAGACCGTGCTGGCGACGCAGACCGATCAGTCGTCGGCGATCGTTCAGTTCAGCTCCGACCTGGACGCCGTTGCCGCGCAGCTACGGAGCAGTGACCCCGACATCCGCTCGATCATCGACCAGGGAATTCCGGCGAGCGAGGAGATCGGAAAGCTGGTGAACGAGACTGGTCCGAACCTCACCACCGACTTGACGAACCTTGCCGCACTGAGCGAAGAGCTGGCTCCACGGGCAGTCGCTCTCCGTCCACTCCTGATCTTCCTGCCGGCTATCGCCGGGGCCGCCGGGACCGTGGCACCGGGGGATGGAACTGTGCACCAGGGCCTTGTTCTGGAAACCAACAATCCACCGGCGTGCACAATCGGCTACGAAGGGACTTACGAGATCCTGGCCGAGATGAAGCGGCAGGACCCGAACTTCGACGATACCCAGCAGGACTTTCCCTTCAACACCGAGGCAAATTGCGATGTGCCCCAGGGAAGTGTGACCGGCGTGCGTAGTGCAGACAGAATCGTGTTCGCAGATCCGGATACGATTCAGCCATGGGACTTCGATCCGAAGGTCATGCCGGACACGCTCAACTTGAATCCCATCGCAACGCAACTCGCACCGCTCCTCGGGGTTACCCCCAAGTAGCACTCGGCCTCCGCCGCGAGTGAGCAGAAGAAGACAATAAGTAGGGTATTGCTGTGACGCGAATTACCACGGACCCGGAGCCGGGACAACCCGCGCCGGGGAAGAACAGAATTCTGAATGCCTCGTTCGGCGCGGTGACCGCACTGGTGGTGATCGCGGTCGTCGCAGCCGGATGGTTCGGCTCGGGGTGGGCACGTGCTCTCTTCGCGGACAAGCCGATCGCCGTCGCACGCGATTCGGCGTTGACCGGCGCCCAACAGGCGGGGATCAACCTCAATACGGTGGACTCCGCGAACATCGAGGGGTCCTTCGAGAACATGAAGTCGTCGATCACGGGCGACCAGATGAACCAAGATCTTCAGTCGACGATTGACGGGCTCACCGACCAGATGCAGCAGACGGGGGCGTCGAGCAAGGCCGAATTGATTCAGGGCACCCTGACAGAATTGAACACGGATGACGGCACGGCGAAAGCTCTGGTCGTCGTGGCGGTGACGACGACGTGGCCGGACCGGTTCGACAAGGTCAAGGTGACGATGCGACTGGGCGTCGAGGACGTGGACGGGGTTTGGAAGGCGTCGTCGGTCGAACCGGTTGGCGGACGGATTCCGCTCGAAAATGGTCGGATCCCGGCGGTAGGCGCGGACCCTGCGCCCACCGGTCAGGAGCCGGCGCCCGATGGTAGTGCCGGTGGTCAGTAGACCTGATGTGCTGCGGTATCCCCTCGACGACAGGTCGTCGTGTTTTGAGTATGACGACGAGTCGTCGTGTAGTGAGAAAGCGGTAAAGTATGCCTCCCAAGCCTCGTAACAACGTGCCGGGCAGCGCTGCAAAGGGCAGGCGTCCGCGCGTAGCGGGGACCCGCAAGGCAACCCCGAAGCCGCCGGCGAAGACGGCCGAGCCCGCAAAGCAGGCCGAGCCCGCAAAGCAGGCCGAGCCCGCAAAGCCGGACTTGGCGAAGAAGTCCACTGGGGCGGAACCAACGGTGTCGACCGAGAAGCCGGTGTCGACCGAAAAGCCGGCTGCAGCCGGCAAGACCAAGATCGCGAACCTGCAGCCGCGGATCGGTACTCAGCAGCCTCCGCCCGCCGTCTGGGTCGAGGCGCCCGGCGGGAACAGCGGGGGCAACAGGATCACGTGGAAGCTCGTAGGGATCCTCGGTACGGCCGCGTTCGTGGTGGGCGTGTTTGCTGCAGCGGCGGCGTTCAAACCGGGAGCAAACATCACCAACACCGCGTGGGTCGACGAAGGCACGACCGCGGAAGTGACCAGGGCGGGCACCGACGCGATCGAGACGCTGTACACGTACAACTACGAGACCATCGACCAGGACTTCGACAACGCTCGAGAATACCTTGACGACGCCAGACGGCAAGAGTTCGATTCGACCGCGGACATAACGAAAGATGCTGCAATCCAGACGAAGACGGCCACCCAGGCAGCGGTCACCGATATCGGTGTCACCGTCCTCGACGGCGACCGAGCCGAACTTCTCGCGCACATGAACGTCAGCGCGACCGGAGACTCGGTGGCGATCGGCAGTGCCGCGACCCCGCTCTCAATCAAGATGGAGAAGATCGACGGCAAATGGGTGCTGTCCCATATCTCTGACAGTGACGGCTGAGTCGGCACCGCCGATGTGACGGCTGACGCGCTACGCGACTCCGCGCCTTGCGGGGGTCCGGCACCCGGGAGATCGGCGTGCAGAGTCGCTCGTCAGCGAATGGAGGATCATCCGACCCCTGTGCCCGTCGACCCTTGTGCCCGTCGACCCCTGTGCCCGTCGACCCCTGTGCCCGTCGACCCCTGTGCCCGTCGACCCCTGTGCCCGTCGACCCCTGTGCCCGTCGGCGAGAGCGGATACGAGCACCTTGCGGGTGGCGGGTGGCGGTGGCGACGGATCGGACTCGGACTCGGACTCGGACGGTCGATGACGTGAGCGTTCCGGCGCTCGCGGCCCCGCCTCCCCCGAAGATTGTCGGTTCCGTCAAAATTGTCCGCGATCGCGGGCGCACATCATTCGCCGACGTCAGCGGCTATGGAGGGATCCCGGGAGCGTCCTGCGACCGCTGTGAAACCACGCGACATGCGCCCTATCTCTTGACGCCACGTTGATCACCCGTCACTCTGATGCGTGAACATGCGCAGTGCCGCGTGGCCGAGCGCCCCAGCGGGTGCTGCTTCGGGTGCCCGACTCGACATCTACTGAGTTTGGGTGTACTTTTGGACGTTGCGCTGGCTGCCTCCTGTCCACCTCTCGTCCGTAACGCTTTGAAGGCTTCACTCTTCAGCAACTGTGGCGAGTTTCGTTCGGGTTGTAAGCAGCGAAATTCGAAGCAGATACAGCGGCGGTCGCAACAGCAAGAGCGGCCCGCGTGAGGTGCTGGAAGGACGCATCTTGGCAGTCTCTAGCCAGACCAAGGCAGTTTCCGGAATCCCCGGAGCCCCGAAGAGGGTTTCGTTCGCGAAAATTCGCGAACCCCTCGAAGTTCCCGGGCTACTTGATGTACAAACCGATTCTTTCGAGTGGTTGATCGGTGCGCAGAGTTGGCGCGAACGCGCCGCGGCACGTGGCGACAACGCAGTTTCCGGTGGCCTGGAGGACATCCTCGAGGAACTTTCGCCGATCGAGGATTTCTCGGGCTCCATGTCTCTGTCCTTCTCGGACCCGCGCTTCGACGAGGTCAAGGCCACGACGGAGGAGTGTAAAGACAAGGACATGACCTACGCGGCGCCGTTGTTCGTCACCGCGGAATTCATCAACAACAACACCGGTGAGATCAAGAGCCAGACGGTCTTCATGGGCGACTTCCCGATGATGACCGAAAAGGGCACGTTCATCATCAACGGCACCGAGCGTGTCGTGGTCTCCCAGTTGGTGCGTTCCCCTGGTGTCTACTTCGACCACTCCGTCGACAAGGCTACCGAGAAGGACCTGCACAGCGTGAAGGTCATCCCGGGCCGTGGTGCGTGGCTCGAGTTCGACGTCGACAAGCGCGATACCGTTGGTGTCCGCATCGACCGCAAGCGCCGTCAGCCGGTTACCGTGCTGTTGAAGGCTCTCGGCTGGACCACCGAGCAGATCACCGAGCGTTTCGGTTTCTCGGAGATCCTCATGGCCACGCTGGAGAAAGACAACACCGCCGGCACCGACGAGGCTCTGCTCGACATCTACCGCAAGCTGCGTCCCGGCGAGCCGCCGACCAAGGAGAGCGCGCAGACGCTCCTGGAGAACCTGTTCTTCAAGGACAAGCGCTACGACCTGGCTCGCGTGGGTCGCTACAAGATCAACAAGAAACTGGGTCTCAACACCGGACAGCCGATCGTCGCGTCGACCCTCACCGAGGAAGACATCGTCGCCACCATCGAGTACCTGGTGCGCCTGCACGCCGGTGACAACGAGATGACCGCCCCCGGCGGCGTCGCGGTGCCCGTCGAGGTCGACGATATCGACCACTTCGGTAACCGTCGTCTGCGTACGGTGGGTGAGCTCATCCAGAACCAGATCCGCGTGGGCCTGTCCCGCATGGAGCGTGTTGTTCGTGAGCGTATGACCACCCAGGACGTCGAGGCCATCACGCCGCAGACGCTGATCAACATCCGGCCTGTCGTGGCAGCGATCAAGGAGTTCTTCGGAACTTCCCAGTTGTCGCAGTTCATGGACCAGAACAATCCGCTGTCCGGACTGACGCACAAGCGTCGTCTGTCCGCACTCGGCCCGGGTGGCCTGTCCCGTGAGCGTGCCGGCCTCGAGGTGCGAGACGTGCACCCCTCGCACTACGGCCGCATGTGCCCGATCGAAACCCCTGAGGGTCCGAACATCGGTCTGATCGGTTCACTCTCGGTGTACGCACGGGTCAACCCGTTCGGCTTCATCGAGACCCCGTACCGCAAAGTCGAGAACGGGCAGGTTACCGATCAGGTCGACTACCTGACCGCGGACGAGGAGGACCGCCACGTCGTCGCGCAGGCCAACTCCGTCATCGACTCCGCCGGTCACTTCACCGACGAAAAGATCCTTGTTCGTCGTAAGGGTGGCGAGGTCGAGTTCGTCTCGTCCTCCGACATCGACTACATGGACGTCTCGCCGCGTCAGATGGTGTCCGTCGCGACCGCGATGATCCCGTTCCTCGAGCACGACGACGCCAACCGCGCGCTGATGGGCGCGAACATGCAGCGTCAGGCGGTGCCGCTGGTTCGCAGCGAGGCACCTCTGGTCGGTACCGGCATGGAGTTGCGTGCCGCTGTCGACGCAGGCGACGTCATCGTCAACGAGAAGACCGGTGTCGTCGAAGAGGTCTCCGCCGACTACGTCACGGTCATGGCCGACGATGGAAGCCGCAAGACCTACCGGATGCGCAAGTTCGCGCGTTCCAACCAGGGCACCTGCGCCAACCAGCGTCCGATCGTGGATGAGGGACAGCGTGTCGAGTTCGGACAGGTCCTGGCGGACGGGCCCTGCACCGAGAACGGTGAGATGGCGCTCGGCAAGAACCTGCTCGTCGCGATCATGCCGTGGGAAGGCCACAACTACGAGGACGCGATCATCCTGTCGCAGCGACTCGTGGAAGAGGACGTCCTGACCTCGATTCACATCGAGGAGCACGAGATCGATGCCCGCGACACCAAGCTCGGTGCCGAGGAGATCACTCGCGACATCCCGAACGTCTCCGACGAGGTCCTTGCCGATCTCGACGAGCGCGGCATCATCCGTATCGGTGCCGAGGTTCGTGATGGCGACGTACTGGTCGGAAAGGTCACGCCGAAGGGCGAGACCGAGCTGACCCCGGAGGAGCGCCTGCTGCGCGCCATCTTCGGTGAGAAGGCTCGCGAGGTTCGCGATACGTCGCTGAAGGTTCCCCACGGTGAGACCGGCAAGGTCATCGGCATTCGTGTGTTCTCGCGCGACGACGACGACGATCTGCCCCCCGGTGTCAACGAGTTGGTCCGTGTCTACGTGGCGCAGAAGCGCAAGATTCAGGACGGCGACAAGCTCGCCGGCCGTCACGGAAACAAGGGCGTCATCGGCAAGATCCTCCCGCAGGAGGACATGCCGTTCATGCCCGACGGCACCCCGGTCGACATCATTCTGAACACCCACGGTGTTCCGCGTCGTATGAACATCGGTCAGATCCTGGAGACTCATCTCGGTTGGATCGGCAAGACCGGCTGGAATGTATCGATCGCAGGCGACGGCTCCCGCCCCGATTGGGCAGAGAACCTGCCGGAGGAGATGCTGACGGCTCCCGCCGACTCCAACATCGCCACCCCGGTGTTCGACGGTGCCAAGGAAGACGAGCTCACCGGTCTCCTCGGTTCGACGCTGCCGAACCGCGACGGCGAGGTCATGGTCGCGCCCGACGGAAAGGCGACGTTGTTCGACGGCCGTTCCGGCGAGCCGTTCCCGTACCCGGTGTCGGTCGGCTACATGTACATCATCAAGCTGCACCACTTGGTCGACGACAAGATCCACGCTCGCTCGACCGGTCCGTACTCGATGATCACCCAGCAGCCGCTCGGCGGTAAGGCCCAGTTCGGTGGCCAGCGCTTCGGTGAGATGGAGTGCTGGGCTATGCAGGCCTACGGCGCGGCTTACACGCTGCAGGAGTTGCTCACCATCAAGTCGGACGACGTGGTAGGTCGAGTCAAGGTGTACGAGGCCATCGTCAAGGGCGAGAACATCCCCGAGCCGGGCATTCCCGAGTCCTTCAAGGTACTCCTGAAGGAGCTCCAGTCGCTCTGCCTCAACGTGGAGGTGCTGTCCTCGGACGGTGCGGCCATTGCGATGGCGGACGGTGACGACGAGGACTTGGAGCGGGCCGCGGCGAACCTGGGCATCAACTTGTCCAGGAACGAAGCGGCGACGGTCGACGACCTCGCGAACTAGGTAACGGTCCCCGGGTCGTGGGAAATCACGGCCCGGGGGCGTAGTTCACATTTGGAATTGGCAGTCAGGAATCGGCGGCCACCGCTGATCCACAATCCCTCTGGGGAAAGGAAGTTACGTGCTCGACGTCAACTTCTTCGATGAGCTTCGCATTGGCCTCGCCAGCGCTGAGGACATCCGCAATTGGTCCTACGGTGAGGTCAAGAAGCCGGAGACCATCAACTACCGCACGCTCAAGCCCGAGAAGGACGGCCTCTTCTGCGAGAAGATTTTCGGCCCCACCAGGGACTGGGAATGCTACTGCGGTAAGTACAAGCGTGTCCGCTTCAAGGGCATCATCTGTGAACGCTGCGGTGTCGAGGTGACTCGCGCGAAGGTTCGGCGTGAGCGGATGGGCCACATCGAACTGGCTGCCCCGGTCACCCACATCTGGTACTTCAAGGGTGTGCCCAGCCGCCTCGGCTACTTGCTCGACTTGGCGCCGAAGGATCTCGAGAAGATCATCTACTTCGCCGCGTACGTCATCGTCGGCGTCGATGAGGAACTTCGTCACAACGAGCTGTCCACGCTCGAAGCCGAGATGCAGGTGGAGAAGAAGACTGTCGCCGATCAGCGCGACGCCGACCTCGAGGCCCGCGCCCAGAAGCTCGAAGCCGACATCGCCGAACTGGAGGCCGAGGGCGCCAAGTCCGACGTCCGCCGCAAGGTGAAGGACGGTGGCGAGCGCGAGATGCGTCAGCTCCGTGACCGTGCCCAGCGGGAGCTGGATCGTCTCGAGGAGATCTGGAACACGTTCACGAAGCTGAGCGTCAAGCAGCTCATCGTCGACGAACTCCTCTACCGCGAGCTGGTCGATCGCTACGGCGAGTACTTCACCGGCGCCATGGGCGCCGAGTCGATCCAGAAGCTCATGGAGAGCTTCGACATCAACGCCGAGGCCGAGAACCTGCGCGAGACCATCCGCAGCGGCAAGGGGCAGAAGAAGCTCCGCGCCCTCAAGCGACTCAAGGTCGTCGCCGCGTTCCAGACCAACCAGAACTCGCCGATGGGCATGGTTCTCAACGCGGTGCCGGTGATCCCGCCGGAGCTGCGGCCGATGGTTCAGCTCGACGGTGGCCGATTCGCCACCTCGGACCTGAACGACCTGTACCGCCGCGTGATCAACCGCAACAACCGCCTCAAGCGACTGATCGATCTCGGCGCTCCCGAGATCATCGTCAACAACGAGAAGCGGATGCTGCAGGAGTCGGTGGACGCGCTGTTCGACAACGGCCGTCGTGGCCGTCCGGTCACCGGTCCCGGTAACCGTCCGCTGAAGTCCCTGAGCGATCTACTCAAGGGCAAGCAGGGTCGATTCCGTCAGAACCTGCTCGGCAAGCGCGTTGACTACTCGGGTCGTTCCGTCATCGTCGTCGGTCCGCAGCTCAAGCTGCACCAGTGCGGTCTGCCGAAGCTGATGGCGCTCGAACTGTTCAAGCCGTTCGTGATGAAGCGTCTGGTCGATCTGAACCACGCGCAGAACATCAAGTCCGCGAAGCGCATGGTGGAACGTCAGCGCGCACAGGTGTGGGACGTTCTCGAAGAGGTCATCGCCGAGCACCCTGTGCTGCTGAACCGTGCACCGACGCTGCACCGACTGGGCATCCAGGCGTTCGAGCCGCAGCTGGTCGAGGGCAAGGCCATCCAGCTGCACCCGCTGGTGTGTGAGGCGTTCAACGCCGACTTCGACGGCGACCAGATGGCCGTGCACCTTCCGCTGTCCGCGGAGGCGCAGGCCGAGGCTCGCATCCTGATGCTGTCATCGAACAACATCTTGTCGCCCGCGTCGGGTCGACCGCTTGCCATGCCCCGTCTGGACATGGTCACCGGTCTGTACCACCTGACCCGGTTGGACGAAAATGTGGTCGGCGAACTCGTCGCGTCCACCAGCGACGAAGCTGAGCATGGCGTGTACTCCTCGCCGGCCGAGGCCCAGATGGCTGTCGATCGCGGCTCTCTCGTCGTGCAGGCGAAGATCAAGGTGCGGCTCACGCAGCAGCGCCCGCCCCGTGACCTTGAGGCTGAGCTGTTCCCCGAGGGCTGGAACTATGGCGACGGCTGGACTGCGGAGACGACGCTGGGCCGTGTGCTCTTCAACGAGTTGCTCCCGGTGGACTACCCGTTCGTCAACGAGCAGATGCCGAAGAAGCGTCAGGCCACGATCATCAACGATCTCGCCGAGCGCTACCCCATGATCGTGGTCGCGCAGACAGTCGACAAGCTGAAGGACGCCGGCTTCTACTGGGCCACGCGTTCGGGTGTCACGATCTCGATCTCCGATGTCCTTGTGCCGCCGGAGAAGGCCGAGATCATGGAGTCCTTCGAGCAGCAGGCCGATCAGATCGAGAAGAAGTACCAGCGTGGTGCACTGAACAAGACCGAGCGCAACAGTGCACTGGTCAAGATCTGGTCCGAAGCCACCGATCAGGTGGGTAGGGCGATGGAGGCACACTTCCCCGACGACAACCCGATCCCGATGATCGTGAAGTCCGGCGCCGCCGGCAACATGACTCAGGTTCGTTCGCTCGCCGGCATGAAGGGCTTGGTGACGAACCCGAAGGGTGAGTTCATTCCGCGTCCGATCAAGTCTTCCTTCAAGGAAGGCCTGACCGTTCTCGAGTACTTCATCAACACGCACGGCGCCCGTAAGGGTCTGGCCGATACTGCGCTCCGCACCGCCGACTCGGGTTACCTGACGCGTCGCCTGGTGGACGTCTCGCAGGACGTCATCGTCCGTGAGGTCGACTGTGGAACCGAGCGCGGCATCGTCACCACGATCGCCGAAAAGCAGGCCGACGGGTCGATGATCCGCGATGCCCACGTGGAGACGAGCACGTACGCCCGTACGCTGGCCGCCGAGGCGGTAGACGGGAACGGCAACGTCATCGTCGAGCGTGGACATGACCTGGGTGACCCGGCTATCGATGCGCTGCTCGAAGCAGGCATTACGCAGGTCAAGGTCCGCTCGGTGCTCACCTGCACCACCGGTACCGGCGTCTGTGCCACCTGCTACGGCCGTTCGATGGCCACGGGCAAGCTCGTCGACATCGGTGAGGCGGTCGGTATCGTCGCCGCGCAGTCCATCGGTGAGCCCGGTACCCAGCTGACCATGCGTACGTTCCACCAGGGTGGTGTCGCCGGAGACGACATCACCGGTGGTTTGCCGCGTGTCCAGGAACTATTCGAGGCCCGCGTCCCCAAGGGCAAGGCTCCGATCGCCGACGTCACCGGTCGCGTGCAACTCGAGGACGGCGATCGCTTCTACAAGATCACCATCGTCCCGGACGACGGTGGCGAGGAGGTTGTCTACGACAAGCTCTCGAAGCGTCTGCGTCTGCGTGTCTTCAAGCACGAAGACGGCAGCGAGCGCCTGCTGTCTGATGGTGACCACGTGGAGGTCGGTCAGCAGCTCATGGAAGGTGCTGCCGATCCGCATGAGGTGCTGCGTGTCATGGGTCCCCGACAGGTGCAGATCCACCTCGTCAACGAGGTCCAGGAGGTGTACCGGAGCCAGGGTGTGTCGATCCATGACAAGCACATCGAGGTCATCGTGCGCCAGATGCTGCGTCGCGTGACGATCATCGACTCGGGCGCCACGGAGTTCCTGCCCGGTTCGCTGACCGAGCGTGCGGACTTCGAAGCGGCCAACCGTCGGGTTGTCGCCGAGGGCGGCGAGCCTGCAGCCGGACGTCCGGTGCTGATGGGTATTACCAAGGCATCACTGGCGACCGACTCGTGGCTGTCTGCGGCGTCGTTCCAAGAGACCACTCGTGTGCTGACCGATGCGGCCATCAACTGCCGCTCGGACAAGCTGATCGGTCTGAAGGAAAATGTGATCATCGGTAAGTTGATCCCTGCAGGTACCGGCATCAACCGTTACCGCAACATTCAGGTTCAGCCGACCGAGGAGGCCCGCGCTGCCGCGTACGCGGTTCCGTCGTACGACGACCAGTACTACAGCCCGGACGGCTTCGGCCAGGGCACCGGTGCCGCAGTGCCGCTGGACGACTACGGGTTCAGCAACGATTACCGGTAGTTGCTCTGTGCTTGGTTGACAAGTCTCGAGACTCTTCAACCAAGCAATACAGACGTGTTGGCCCCACCCCACTCTCTTCGGGGGTGGGGCCAACATTTGTTTGACCCACCGGTCTGTGGGTGGCCACAGTTGCGATGCGCGGTCGATGTTCGGCCCCGGTGCTCCATAACGACTACTCTCGACTACACCTGCCTGATATCCCTGATATCCCTGATATCCCTGATTCGTTGAACGGAGACGAGGATGCCGGAGAAGAAGATCGATCGCGTCAAGGCTGAGTCGGCGCTCGAGGCGGTGCGGGAAAGTCCCACGATCGCACTCATCACGGTGGCACCGGCACTCGTCGTGTTCGGCGTGGTGTGGTGGCTGCTCGGATTCTGGCTTGCGCTTGTGTTGGCCGTGGTGCTCGGGGTCGTCGCGGTCGCCGGGCGGAAGTTGTTCTGACGCCGCTACCTCGGGACGTGGAATGTGGTCAGTGACGCCCCATTCGAGGTGAGTTCGTCCCAGTCACACGCCACCGTGAGCACGGCGAGTGCCGACGTCGGGAACTTCTCCCGCGTCACGCGGGCCGCCGCGGTCTCGAGGTCGTCCGCCAGATCCAATGCTGTCAAGGGCATACCCGGAACATGGCCGACTACCAGCAGAGTGCGCACCGAAGGCTCGATCCGCGCGATCTCCGCCAGAACCTTTGCGGCGTATGCGCCGTAGAGTTCGTCCGCGAATCGGGTGGGGGCGTCGACCCGCGTGGCCTCGAGAGTTTCGCGGGTGCGGCGAGCGGTCGAACAGAGCACAGCATCGATCGGTGGCTGAGTCGACCGTAACCATTCGCCAGCCGCTCCAGCATCCTCGCGCCCGCGCGAGGTCAATGGGCGTTCGTGATCCGTGGCGCCCTCCGAATACCCCGACTTGCCGTGGCGCATCAAGATCAGGGTGCGGGCGGGTGCCGGGGAGTTCGCGGGCATGGGTTGACGCTAGATCAGGTTCCTCGCGAGCGCGAGTCTGCGCGGATCGAGATTTGCCGATGATTCTTCGGTGGCACACGGGGTCGAGAAGATTCTGGGCGAGTCGTTGCTACCAGTCAGTAGATTGAGTTTACTGTGCGAACCGGTTGTTCTACTGAAAGAGTTGGGGGCTCAGGTGGTGGCTGTCTGCGCCAGAACAGCAGGGGGAGGTAGGTGACTGCTGGCCGAATTCTGTATGTGTTGTGCCGAGGCAATCGCCGAGGTCTCCCCGCACCGAAGCGTAATTCGTGAATCCGGAAGCATTCGGCGGACGGATCTCTTTCCGGGCCGTTCCCGCGATAGCAGACCAAGTGGAGACGCATTGATGGACATTGAAGGCCGGCAACAGTTCATAGAGACTCCCGATGGAAAACTTTCTTCGGAATGGTTCCATGCCGAGAACGAGCACACTCGTTTGGTCTTCTTCCCAGCGATGGGTGTCAAGATCCGCCACTACCGAAGATTCGCGGCAGGTCTGGCCCGCGCAGGGATCACGTGCATCACCGTCGAGTACCGCGGCCAAGATGGCAACTCGAGCATCGATCGCCGCAGCCGATTCGGATATACAGAGATCGCCACTATCGACATACCTGCTGCACTCGCTGCGGCCGCACAACCAGGAGTGCTGACATGGGTGGGTGGACATAGTCTTGGCGCCCAACTGATTACGCTTGCCGTCGGCACGGACGGTCTCGACGCAGCCGAAGGAGTTATTTCCATAGCAGGAGGAACGCCGTACTTCCGCAGCTACCCGCTACTCGATGCATGGCGGCCGCTCCTGGGAACCACCGGACCTGCCTTCGTCGCAGCCGCAGTCGGATACTGGCCCGGCGACAGGCTCGGGATGGGTGGCCGGCAGTCGAAGTACCTCACTCGAGACTGGGCACGCCTTTCCTGGTCGGGAGATTTCACAAAACTCCGGGGGATCCAAGGCAGTTCAACCGATTTCAGCAAATTCGACCGGCCATTTACTGCAATCGTTTTCGACGATGACGCACTGGCGCCGGTCTCGACAGCCGAGGCACTCGTCGCGACACTTCCACACGCACACGGAAGAGTCGTTTCTGTCGCCGGAAGCGGCGGGCACGTCGAATGGCTGAAGAAGCCAGAGAACGCGGTTTCCTCGATACAGGCGGCGGTTGCTGTTCCTGAAAAATCCTGACCGACACGATATGGGAGCCTGAAGATGTTGACCATGAAGACGAAATGCGAGGCGTGCCGATCGTCTCTACGAAACGATTCCGCCGCAACGATCTGCAGCTACGTATGCACATTCTGCAGTGCCTGCGCAGCCGAGATGGACAATCAGTGCCCGAACTGCGGAGGAGAGCTGTGCGCCAGACCGCGTCGCACAACGGGCGCGGTGCAGATCAGTCGTCGCGCACCCGCGCGAATCCTCCGGTCTCTCAGGACCCGTCGTTGAACGTCTGATTGCTGCGCATGGAAGACACCGTAGTAGCGCTTCTGTTCCTGATGTTTGCGTTGGTGAACGGTTATGGCGTATACGTCGGTTACCGGGGCTGGGTCACCGACCCGGAGAAGCATGGCTGGCCGATTCCCGACAAGGTACGCGACAGCCCCGAGCTGACTCGAGTCGCGAATTCGCTCGTCACCCGCTGGTGCGCGGTGTCTTCAGTGCTCGCGCTGATCCCCGCGGTAGCCCTGATGCCCAGGATCTTGTCGGAGTTCCAGATCGAACTCTCGATCAAAGAACTCCTAGCCATCGCCGCTTACGGCATGGTCGTCTCCGTGGTGGCTGGGTACCCGTTCGACCGCATCTCACGCCTGTGACCCACCCGACCCACGAGGCGGCGCACTGAGGTGCGGGTAGTTTCGGGCGACTCCGTGGAAAAGAGTACAGCGATGCCGCGCGAGATCTGACGCGTGAGATCGATTGTGCCGGTAGTCGAAACGTTGCCCCAGACGAGCTGGTCCACCAGCTCGAGGTGGAGATCAGCCCGTTGGCCTCGCTGAACTCGGAGATTCCGCTGGTGTGGATGCTGTTGTGTCGAGTGGTCCGACATGGGCCACCGCCCGCAGGGCACCTTCGACCAAGAACCAGACGGTCAGCGACGTGTCGTCCCGGCGCCAACGCAGGACGATCTTGTCGCTCGAGACGATGGGGGCAAGGTACTCGAGTACGGCGCGATGAGGGTTGTCGACGAGTCGGCCGCCTCCGGGATGCTCGTGGTCCGCAAGCAACTCCTCCACGGCCTGCCAGTAGACGGCATTGTTCACGTGGTCGAACGGGTCGATATCGGTGCGGCGCAGGACGAATTCAGAGTCTTCGATGCCCTCCTCATCGGCGGCCGGAGCGTTCTCGACGAGCCAGCGCTTCCACTTGAGCCGGTGTTCGTCGGCGGATTCGCCGAGACGCTCGATGAATCCGTCGTCGATCCTGGTGGGCATCCCGGTGTCGCCGCTGATGTGGATCCAGAAGCCCTCGGTCTCGATCAGGGCGCCCGCCTCGCCCTTGACCTGCACCCGCATGTTCGTCCAGCGGGTCGACAGCGCCGAGCACCAGCGCCGAAGGTGGACCCGCTCGGGCCACACGGCAGGCCGCACGATGTCGATGACGGTGCGCCGGACGATCCACAGCGGGTGGCTGTCTGCAGCATTTACGGCATCGAGGTTGTCCAGTCCGACGTCCTGGAGGTAGCGCGCGATCCCGTCGAGGCGCAATCGCTTTGCGGCGTCGATATCGCCCGTACGGACGGGCCAGGAGGTCTCGAAGAATCGACCTTGTGAGGGTGGAACGGCGAGTGGTCCGTCGAGTGCCAAGATGCTGTTCCTTCTGTCGTGGGCGTAGCCCCGATTCTTCCAGTTCGCACAGGTGCTTGTTCGTGGACGTGATTCTCAGTACATATCATATATGTGTTACTAGAGGTGACATAAAGTAGTTCGATCCTCTGCACCGCGTGAGGAAACCGCAATGGCATATGTCATCACCCAGGCCTGTTGCAACGACGCGAGTCGTGTCTCCGCGTGTTGCATCCACCCGGTACCGGGTAAGCGGGAGTACGCGCAGACCGAGATGCTGCGTATCGACCCGGAGACCTGCATCGCTGCGGGGCCTGCGTCGACGCTTGCCCAGGCGATCTTCCCCGAGGACAAGCTCCTCGGCTCCCTGGCCCGATACAAGGACATCAACGCCGACTACTACAAGACGCATCCGATGCCCGAGGGCTGGATACCGCTGACACCTGCGACTCCGCCGCGACGCGATCTGGGCACGTTACGAATCGCTGTGGTGGGCACCGGCCGCTTGCTACGCGGCCGGTGAACTGCTCGACCGGTCTGACGTCGAGGTCGAGATGTTCGAGAAGCTGCCCACGCCGTTCGGGTTGGTGCGAGCCGGCGTCGCCCCCGACCATCCCGGAACCAAGGAGGTGACGCGAATGTTCGAGTGGAGTCTCGACAGGCCCAACTTCGAGTTTCACCTCAACGTCGAGATCGGCAAGCACGTCACTCACGACGAGTTGCTGGAGAACTATCACGCCGCCTCCGATTTCGTCGCCTGGTACAACGGTCACCCCGACTACGTGCAACGCACGTTCGACCTGTCCGGGAAGTGTGCGGTTATTGTAGGCAACGGCAACGTGGCGCTCGACGTGGCCGGCATCCTCACGATGAACGTCGAGGAGTTGGAGCGGACTGATATCGCGGATCAGCCCTGGCTGTATTGCGTCTCAGCAACGTCGAGGAGGTGGTGATCCTCGGTCGCCGCGGTCGCGCTCAGGCTGCCTACTCGGGTCCGGAGTTCCTGGCGCTCGGCGACCTCGAGAACGTGGACGGCGTGATCGACGGCGCCGACCTCGACCTCGGTGCCGCAGACCCGGTCCGGCCGGGCGATCCGGCCGCCGCGATGGAGGTCCGGCTCGCCAGGGAGTTCGGGCAGCGTGAACCGCGGCCCGGTTGCAAGCGCATCGTGTTCCACTACCTGACATCGCCGCTCGTGGTCACGGGTTCCGCCCGGGTCGAGGCCCTGCGCTACGGACGCAACAAACTGGTGATCGACGAGTCAGGCTTGCTGTCCTCGAAACTGCTATCGGCGAAGCCGAGGGGCGAAGAGGGGTCGCTCGACACCTCCCTCGTACTGCGCTCGATCGGGTATCGCGGCAACCCTGTCGGCGGAGTCGCGTTCGACGAGAAGCGTGGCGTGATCCCCAACGAACGGGGCCGCGTCTGCGATCGAGTGTTCGTGTCCGGGTGGATCAAGCGCGGTCCCAGCGGCGTCATCGGGACCAACAAAGTGTGCTCCAAGGAGACGGTGTCGACTCTGCTTGCCGATTTTGAGGCCGGGCGGTTCCCGACCACGGTGGGGCCCGTACGGACGCGAAGAAGCTGATCGAGCGACGACAACCGGAACGGATCGGGTTCGCGGGCCGGCGCGCGATCGATGCGGCGGAGAGGGCGCGTGCGGCAAGTTCCGGACGGCCGAGGGTCAAGGTGACCGACCGATCCGAGATGGTGTCCGTCGCCCGAAAGCGCAGGCATCTCTTCGCTCGTTGGCCCGACTGGTTCGTCCTGCTGTCCGCTCGAACGGAAAGTCGAGGGGCACGCGTCGGGATTGTGACACCCGACACCCTTAATTAGGTTGCGTCATAGTTGCTCTTGGGCAATAGTTGCGTAAGCGTTAGTATTTGGAAGTGCCTCTCAAACCTCCTGATCTCCTCTTCGAACTTCTCAACGATTTCTTCACCCAGTTGTTGTGCGTGGGGGAGTCGGAGTCGATGGACAACCTCATCGAACTGGACCTCACATTTTCACAGGTGCGGATACTCTTCGCGCTAACCCATCACGATGAACCGCTTCCGATCAACGAGGTGGCGGAACGGTTGCGGCTCTCTGTGGCCGCGGCTGGTCGGAACGTCGACCAACTCGTGAAGCTCGGACTGGTCGTTCGCCGGGAGGACGAGCGTGACCGGCGCGTCAAGCGGGTCTCGTTGTCTGATGCTGGGCGAAGGATCGCCACCTGGCACGTCGAATACAAGCGTGATCAGTTGCGACGGTTCGCAGGACTGATTCCGGATACCGACCGGACTCGACTGATCGAGGCACTACAGCCGATCCTCGCGGGGGATTCCCTGCGAGAACTTAACCAGGAGAGATGCGGATGACAACGCCGAAGGCCGCGCCCGCGGCGCCCGACAAGCTGGACAGCACGGTCCTCAAGATTGCGTCCGTGGTGGTGCTCGGCGCCATCATGTCGATCCTCGACGTGACCGTGGTCAGCGTCGCGCTCACTACGTTCGCCCAAGACTTCGACAGCACCTACGCCACCGTCGCATGGACGATGACCGCGTACACGCTCGCGCTGGCCACCGTCATCCCGGTGACCGGGTGGGCGGCCGACCGCTTCGGAACCAAGCGCCTGTACATGACGGCGTTGGTGCTGTTCGTCCTCGGTTCCGTAGCGTGCAGCATGGCCTGGGACATCACCTCGCTGATCGGCTTCCGCGTCCTTCAGGGGCTTGGCGGTGGCATGCTGATGCCCCTTGGTATGACGATCATGACGAGGGCCGCGGGTCCTGAGCGGGTGGGTCGGGTCATGGCGGTGCTCGGCATCCCGATGCTGCTCGGTCCTATCGGTGGCCCCATCCTCGGCGGCTGGCTGATCGAGGCCGCCAGCTGGCACTGGATCTTCCTGATCAACGTTCCCATCGGTGCTGTCGCCCTGGCCGCTGCCTTCATTATTCTGCCGTCCGACCGGCCGTCGCCTTCGGAGTCATTCGACTTCCTCGGAATGCTGCTGCTCTCGCCCGGTCTGGCGCTGTTCCTGTTCGGTGTGTCGTCCATACCCGAGGTCGGAACGGTGGCATCCGCCCGGGTGCTGGTGTCCGGTGCAATTGGACTCGCGCTGATCGTCGCGTTCGTCTTCCACGCCCTGGGCAAGGACCATCCGCTGATCGACCTGCACCTGTTCAAGAACCGGCAGTTGACTGTCGCGGTGATCACTATGTCGATGTTCATCGTCGCGTTCATGGGTGCCGGGCTGCTATTCCCGAGCTACTTCATCCAAGTCGGTGGTCACACCACTCTCGCCGCCGGTCTACTGATGGCGCCGCAGGGTCTCGGCGCGATGCTGACCATGCCGATCGCCGGACGTCTTGTCGACAAGATCGGTGCGGGCAAGATCGTGCTGACCGGTTTGCCGTTGATCTTCATCGGACTGGGTGTCTTCACTCAGGTTGCCGCGGATTCCCCGACGTGGTTGCTGATGGGTGCTCTGTTCGTGATGGGTATGGGCATGGGTTGCACGATGATGCCACTGATGACCGCGGCGATCGTGACGCTTTCCCATGAGCAGGTGGCGCGTGGTTCGACGCTGATGAACATCGTGCAGCAGACCGCCGGCTCGATCGGGACAGCTGTGATGTCGGTGGTCCTGACGAATCAGATTCTGAGCCACGGGGCGGCCGGACTGGCGGCCGCGTCGCGTGGCGATTCACCGGAAGCGGCGCAGATCGCCGCGCAGACGCCGCCGGACGTGCTGGCAAACGGGTTTTCGGAACTGGCCGATTCCTTCGGCAACACGTTCGTCGTGGCGGCGGTTCTGATCTTGCTGACGCTCATCCCTGCCTTCCTGCTGCCGCGCAAGAAGTCGGTGAACCCGAACCTTGGGGCCGAGGATGCCCCGACGGTCATGGTGCACTGATCTGCTCCACCCAGATCCGAGGTTCCGCGGGCAATCGAACCGTCCCAGCTGATCGCCCGATTTTCGTGGCGCCCAAGTAGTCGGTGGTCAGTATTTGCCAAAAATTTTGCGATGGGCAACGTCATTGCTGGGACGATGAGGGGGTGCGCAATCCACGATGGTTCACCCCGCGACCGGGACGCTTGGTTTCGCCGCCCCCTCGCCCCCTCCGTCGATCATGGCCGCAACCCGTGCAACTGCACGACTTCGAGCGTGCTGGTCTGCTCGACGGTCTCAGCGGCTCGGACCGTACCGCGCGCGTGGGAGTGTTGAACACCCTGGCCGGTGAAGGTGTATCGATCGAAGAACTGCGCACCGCTTCGTACGAAAACCAGCTTGCGCACCTGTTGCTCGAACACGCGCTGGCTCCGAAGAGTAACCGCAGCATCGACGAGATCTCTCAGATGACCGGAGTCACCGTGGAGGATGTTCGAAGGTGGTTCCGGGCGATAGGCAGGGGGGTGTCGGAAGACGGAAAGTACTACACCGACGCCGACGCGGATCTCGTTCGCGGGCTCGAGCAGTACCGCGAACTGGGGTTGGATGAGAGTGGGATGTTCGCAGCCGCGCGCGCTCTCGGCCGCAACATCTCGACAGTTGCCGACTCGGCCGGTGCAATCCTCCAGGAACGCCTCGAGGCCGCGCGTGACCATCCAGAATTGGCGCTGCGCTACGCGGTCGAGGTGCGGCGGATGGTGGATTTTCAGGCGCAGATCCTGGGCCACATCCTGGCGGCCAATCTTCGTCACCAACTGCGGTCCGACGCAGTCGGGATCGCTGGCGATTCCAATCTGCACATGCGTGGTGCTCAAGAGGTCGGTGTGTGTTTCGCCGACCTTGTCGGGTTCACGCTTCTCGGTGAGCGGGTGGCGCCCGGCGATCTGGGCCGGGTGGCCGAGCGACTCGACCGACTGGCCACCGAGATAGTGCAGCCACCGGTGCGACTGGTGAAGTCGATCGGCGACGCGGTCATGTTGGTGTCCCCCAATTCCGCGGCCCTGGCCGACACCGCTCTCGATCTCGTGCAGGCCGCTCGCACGGAAGGACTTCCGCCGCTGCGGGCGGGGATCGCGTGGGGCACCGCGGTACCGAGCGGGGGCGACTGGTTCGGACGACCGGTCAACATGGCCAGTCGGGTCGTCTCGGTCGCGCCGTCACACGAAGTGGTGGTAACCGGCGATTTCTATGACGAACTCGACACCGGGGAGTTCTGGGGCGAGACTTTGGGCCGTCATCGACTGAAGGGTATCGGCGCTCCGCAGGAATTGTTCGAGATCGGACGCCGTTCGGTGGCCTGAGCGACGCCGGGTGCAGGGCGATTGCGCGGCAAAGTTGTCGAGTGAGCGGCGCGCCGCCGGAAACCTGTCGTCACCTGACGCTAGTGTGTGTGTCACAGCTCACAGAAGCACATCGAGTGAGGCGCATCATGACTAGCGATTTGGGCGCAGGCTGGCACTTTTACGCGGTGGTCGAAACCGCGGTGGACGGCGGTCACACGCTCGCCGCGTTCGGCCCACGACCCACGGCACTCGACGCCCTCCGGTTGGCGGTGTACTCAATCAACCGCACCGCGTACTCGATGCTCGAACAAGGAATCGCCGGCGACCCGCGTGCCGACGCGCGTGTGGTCGAGCGGCTACCGATCACGTCGTTCACCATCAGGCGGCACCGCCACGGGACCAGTGAACTCGATGCTCGATGGATGCTGAACGGTCGCAGGAATCGCAAGCGGCATTCTCGGCCGTCGAATGCTCCTTCCGGTCCACGAGTTGCCTCCTGACCGTCAGGACATTCAATTCACGCGGTCCGGTCGCGACCTGCTACTCAGCACGGATCCGACTCCGGCCGTGACGACGAGCGCGATCGCGGCCAGCGACTGCATGCCGAGTAACTGTCCGAGCACGATCACACCGGCCAGGGTCGCCGCCGCCGGTTCCAGCGCGATGAGAACGGCGAATACCTTCTTGCTCATCACCCGGAGCGCCCGCAACTCCAGTGAGTACGGGATCACCGAGGACAGCAGCGCCACTCCGGCGCCGACGGCCAGGATTCGGGGATCGAACAGTTCGGAGCCGCCCGACACCACTCCCAGGGGAATCGTCAGGACTGCCGCAACGATGCTCGCTCCTGCGAGGCCGTCCGCGCTGGGAACCTTTGCCGCGAGATTCGAGCCGGCGATGATGTATCCGGCCCAGGCAGCCCCGGCGGTCAGCGCAAACGCCACACCAACGAGGTCGAGGGACTCGCCGCCCGAATTCTCGCGTAGGCCGAGCAGAACCACGCCGGCCAGTGCCGCCAGCACCCACACCCCGTCCCGCAGTCTTCGCGACAGCAGTGCGGCGAGTGTGAGTGGACCCAGGAACTCGATCGTGACGGCGGTCCCCAGCGGCAGTCGCGCAACAGCCTCGTAGAATGCCGAGTTCATCACGGCGAGGGCCACTCCCAGCGCGAGCATTCCCTGTCGTTGCGATCTCGTCCACCGCCGCCATCGAGGCCGTACGAGCACGCCGAGGATGAGCGCGGCGATGGTGAGGCGCAAGAACACGGCACCCCCCGCACCCACCGTGTCGAACAGAGTGCTCGCGAAGGCGGCGCCGAACTGTACGGACAACACCGCTCCGAGGACCGAGACGACGGGAAGAAGCTGACTGTGGGGTTCCGTGGTCCCTGGTGAGCGGGTGCCCGTAGTCATTGGTCAGTGCAATTCGGGCGCCGGCCCTCTTGCCGCAGCTTCTTTGTCGTTCGCAGGTCCCGCGGCGGGTTGACCGCCACCCGGCCGACCGGTGCGCCCGCGTTCCGGAGTGCCTCGATCACGTCCGGTTCGGAAATCGGGTTATCGGCTTCCGGTCGGTTGAGCGTCCAGGTGATGATGTCGTCATCGTGGGTGATGAGCACGGCGCCGGTCATGACGACTCCCTGGGCTGCGGGGCGATGAGTAGAGACCGCCCCAGTCTGTCACTGCTCAGATGCCGCTGCGCCGGACCAGAGCATCGGTGGCTGACGGCGCGAACATGCCGAGTACCCGGAACACCTCCGCGTATGTGGGGAGGAGTTCGGTCGGTCGGGTCCGGACCGCCGTGACGAACCACTCTGCCGCCTGCTCGGGAGACAGTGCGGGCATGGCGTCGTAGTCGACGGTGGGCGCGATCATCGGGGTACGCACCAACGGGAAGTCGAGTGTGGTGACAACGATTCCGTGGTGGCGCACTTCGGAGCCGAGGCTGCGACCGAACGCGCCGACCGCGGCCTTTGACGCGTGATAGGCGGCGAACTTGGGCATGACGCCGGCAGGCACGCCCCACGTAGCGACGTTGATGATGTGTCCCTCGCCCCGCTCAATCATCGACGGGAGTAACGCGAGTGTCAGTCGTGTCGAGCCGAAGTAGTTGATGGACATGGTTCGTTCGAAGTCGTGGAAGCGGTCCAGCGAGTCCTCGACCGTCCGTCGGATGGAGCGACCCGCGTTGTTGACGAGAACGTCCACGGGGCCGATCTCGCCGAGCACCTCCGACACGAGGGCGTCGACAGACTCCGGATCGGTGAGGTCGCACGGGACGGCGTGCGCGTTGCCCCCGGATTCGAGAATATCGTCGCGAACCGACTCGAGGGCCTCGGAACCGCGTGCGACAAGGACGACCTCCGCGCCGAGAGAGGCGAGACGACGCGCGCCAGCCTCGCCGACGCCTGACGATCCACCGGTCACGAGAATTCTCTTCCCGGCGACGGTGTGGCCGGTTTCCGGTAGGAGGCGGGAGGCCAGTGCCAGAGGGGAGGGAAGTGGGTTGAGCGCGGCCTGAGTCAGCAACTGTCGGATCATTCGACCAGACTGTCAGCTCTTTGTGGGACATGCACTCAAATAACAATCAATCGTGCTTGCTTTTCTATTTTAATGGTGTGATGCTGCTCTCATGGCCGAACTTCAGAGGTTCATTGATGACATGTGTGCCGAGAGTGAGTCGCTGGATGCGCTGGTCGCGGGCATCCCCGATTCTCGCTGGGCCGAGCCGACACCAGCCGAGGGTTGGACCATCGCTCACCAGATCGGGCATCTGTTGTGGACGGATGAGGCAGCCCTGCTGGCCATCACGAACCCCGACGGCTTTACCGAACAACTGACGGTTGCTGCATCGAACCCCGCCGGCTTCGTCGACGCCGGCGCCGAAGACCACGCGCAGCGGCCACCCGCGGAACTGCTCGCGAGCTGGCGCACGGCCAGGGCTCGTCTCGCTGAGGCCCTCATGACGGTGCCTCCCGGGCAGAAGATTCTCTGGTACGGCCCGCCAATGAAGGCGGCGTCGATGGCGACCGCCCGATTGATGGAAACGTGGGCGCACGGTCAGGACGTGGCCGACGCGCTGTCGGTGCCGCGGAAGCCTACCGGGCGGCTGAGGAGCATCGCCCACCTCGGTGTGCGCACCCGCGACTTTGCCAGCGTGGTCAACGGGCTCACGCCTCCCGCTGAGGAGTTCCGGGTCGAACTCACCGCCCCCGACGGGGTGTCGTCTTGGGTCTGGGGCCCAGAAGATGCGGCACAGAGGGTGACGGGCCCGGCGGAGGACTTCTGTCTGCTCGTCACCCAGCGCGCTCACCGCGAGGATCTCGCTCTCGTCGTCACCGGCCCGGACGCCGATGCCTGGCTGGACATTGCGCAGGCGTTCGCCGGCCCGGCCGGCGGTGGCCGCGAAGCGGGAACGCGATGACGGTACGGATCGGCAACTGCTCCGGTTTCTACGGTGACCGCCTGTCGGCGATGCGCGAGATGCTCGAAGGTGGCGAACTCGACTATCTGACGGGCGACTACCTCGCCGAACTGACCATGCTGATACTCGGCCGCGACCGGATGAAGGATCCGAACCTCGGCTACGCCAAGACGTTTCTCCGTCAGGCGGAAGACTGCCTGGGGCTGGCGCTCGACAAGGGCGTGCGGATCGTCGCCAACGCCGGGGGACTCAACCCCGCGGGTCTGGCCGACGCTCTGCGGACGGTGAACGACACGGTCGGGCTGTCGGCGAAGATCGCCTACGTCGAGGGCGACGACCTGGCGGCACGTGCGGCCGACCTCGAACTCGGCAATCCGTTGACGGCCAACGCGTACCTCGGAGCGTGGGGCATCGTCGAGTGCCTGAATGCGGGCGCCGATGTCGTGGTGACCGGACGGGTCACCGACGCCTCGGTGATCGTCGGCCCCGCCGCAGCGCACTTCGGCTGGCAGCGCAACGATTTCGACCAGCTCGCCGCGGCGGTGGTGGCAGGCCATGTCATCGAGTGCGGCACCCAGGCCACGGGCGGCAACTACGCGTTCTTCACCGAGATCTCAGATCTCGACCGGCCCGGCTTCCCGATCGCCGAGATCGAGGCCGACGGGTCGTCGGTGATCACCAAGCATGCGGGCACCGGCGGCGCGGTCACTGTCGGCACCGTCACCGCGCAGTTGTTGTACGAGGTGACCGGCGGTCGCTACGCAGGACCTGACGTGACCGCCCGCATCGACGCCGCCGAACTCACGCAGGTCGGCCCCGACCGCGTGCGTATCACCGGCGTCGTCGGTGAGGCACCACCCCCGAAACTCAAGGTGTCGTTGAACAGCCTTGCCGGGTTCCGGAACGAGGCGGTGTTCGTTCTCACCGGACTCGACATCGAGGCCAAGGCGGCACTGGTGCGGCGTCAGTTCGAGGGCGGGCTCAGCACCCGGCCGGCCGAGCTCGACTGGTCGCTCGCACGCACCGACCACCCGGATGCCGACACGGAGGAGGCGGCCAGCGCGCTGCTCCGCTGCGTCGTGCGGGACTCTGACCCGAAGGCGGTGGGGCGAGGGTTCTCTTCCGTCGCAGTGGAACTCGCTCTCGCGAGCTATCCCGGATTCACCCTGACGGCGCCACCCGGCCACGGTGAGCCCTACGGTGTCTTCACGCCGGGCTATGTCGATGGCAAGCAGGTGCCGCACGTCGCGGTTCTGTCGGGCGGCGCGCGCGTGGACGTCGAGCCGGCCGCTGAGGTCCGCGACCTCGAGGACGTTGCCGAACCCGACCTGCCGAGCCCGCTGAGAGTGGGGCCGACGACGCGCGTCCCGCTGGGTGTGGTCGCCGGCGCCCGCAGCGGCGACAAGGGTGGCAACGCGAACGTCGGGGTGTGGGTGCGCACCGACGACGAGTGGCGGTGGCTCGCGCACGTGCTGACTGTCGACGAGGTGAAGCGACTTCTCCCTGAAGCCGCCGACCTCACCGTCACGCGGCACGTGCTGCCGAAGTTGCGTGCCGTCAACTTCGTCATCGAGGGAATTCTCGGCCAGGGTGTGGCGTCCCAGGCGCGGTTCGACCCGCAGGCCAAGGGACTCGGTGAGTGGCTGCGATCGCGTCACCTCGATGTCCCGGATGCACTTCTCGAAGGGAAAGTTCTGTGAGCGTATGGGATACAGCGGAACGGCTGGAGCTGCGCATGACGGTGCGAGGTTTCGTCGAACGGCAGATACTGCCGTATCTCGACGACTGGGAGCGCGAGGGTGAACTGCCCCGAGCGCTGCACCGCGAGGCCGCCGAACTCGGACTGCTCGGTGCCGGATTCCCCGAATCCGTTGGCGGTGGGAGTGGCGACCTGATCGACACGGTCCTGATCTGCGAGGAGTTTCACCAGGCCGGGGCGTCCGGTGGCGCGTTCGCGTCGCTGTTCACGGCGGGCATCGCGCTGCCGCATCTGGTGGCTGCAGGGGATCCGGGCCAGATCGAGAAGTGGGTGCGCCCCACGCTGCGCGGGGAACTCATCGGGTCGCTTGCCATCACCGAACCGGGCGGCGGTTCCGATGTCGGGCACCTGCGGACTACCGCGGTGCGCGATGGCGACCACTTCGTCGTCAACGGCTCGAAGACGTTCATCACTTCCGCCGTCCGGGCCGATTTCGTGGTCACCGCCGTGCGCACCGGTGGGCCAGGGGCATCGGGTGTCTCCTTGCTCGTGATCGAGAAGGGGACACCGGGATTCGAGGTGACCCGCAAGCTCGACAAGATGGGGTGGCGTGCCTCGGACACCGCCGAGTTGTCGTTCGCCGACGCGCGGGTTCCGGTCGCCAACCTGGTCGGTGCCGAGAACAGCGGCTTCGCACAGATCGCCCAGGCGTTCCTCACCGAGAGGATCGCGATGGCCGCACAGGCGTATTCGAGTGCACAGCGGTGCCTCGACCTCACGCTGCAGTGGGTCCGAGACCGGGAGACCTTCGGCCGCCCGCTCATCAGCAGGCAGTCGGTGCAGAACACCGTCACGGAGATGACGCGCAAGGTAGACGTCGCACGGGTGTACACCCGTGCGCTCGTGGAGCGGTCGCTGACGTCGAACGAGGACTTCATCGCGGAGGTGTGCTTCGCGAAGAACACCGCTGTGGAGGCGGGAGAGTGGGTCGCCAACCAGGCGGTCCAGTTGTACGGCGGGCTGGGCTACATGCGCGAGAGTGAAGTAGAACGTCAGTACCGCGACATGCGGATCCTGGGTATCGGGGGCGGGACCACCGAGATCCTCACCGGGCTCGCGGCCAAGAGATTGGGGTATCAGTCATGACGACGCTGAAGTCGTTGCTCGACACGAATTCTGCGGAGTACACGGAGGCTGCGAAGGCCATGACCGGCAAGCTCGCCGAGATCGAGGCCGAGCACACCAAGGTGCTCGCCGGCGGCGGGGAGAAGTACACCGAGCGGCACAAGAAGCGCGGGAAACTGCTCGCGCGAGAGCGGATCGAACTGCTGCTCGATCCCGATTCGCCGTTCCTCGAACTATGCCCGCTAGCGGCGTGGGGCAGCGATTTTCCGGTGGGCGCCAGTACCGTGGTCGGAATCGGGGTGGTGGAAGGTATCGAGTGCCTGATCGTCGCCAACGATCCCACTGTTCGCGGTGGAACCAGCAACCCGTGGACCGTGCGGAAGGGATTCCGCGCCAACGATATCGCGCGGCAGAACCGGCTGCCCGTAATCTCCCTGGTGGAGTCGGGGGGTGCCGACCTCCCGACGCAGAAGGAGGTCTTCATCCCCGGTGGTCGCATGTTCCGCGACCTCACGCAGCTGTCGGCGGCGGGCATCCCCACGATCGCGCTCGTGTTCGGAAACTCTACGGCCGGCGGCGCCTACATCCCCGGGATGTCCGATCACGTCGTCATGATCAAGGAACGGTCCAAGGTCTTTCTCGCCGGACCGCCTCTCGTGAAGATGGCTACCGGTGAGGAGTCCGACGACGAGACTCTCGGTGGTGCCGAGATGCACGCGCGCAAGTCTGGTCTCGCCGATTACCTGGCCGTCGACGAGCAGGACGCCATCCGGATCGGGCGCAACATCGTCAAGCGGCTGGGCTGGAAGAAGCAGGGTCCGACGCCTCGCGCCGCGGTGATCGAGCCGATCGAAGACCCGGAGGAACTGCTCGGCATCGTCCCCGCCGACCTCAGGATCCCATTCGACCCACGCGAGGTGATTGCCCGCATCGTCGACGGTTCCGACTTCGACGAGTTCAAGCAGATGTACGGCTCCTCGCTGGTCACAGGCTGGGCCGAACTGCACGGCTACCCGGTGGGCATCCTCGCCAACGCCCGCGGCGTGCTCTTCAGTGAGGAATCGCAGAAGGCCACCCAGTTCATTCAGCTCGCGAACCGGTCGAACACGCCACTTCTATTCCTGCACAACACCACCGGATACATGGTGGGTAAGGAATACGAGGAGGGCGGCATGATCAAGCACGGGTCGATGATGATCAACGCGGTCTCCAATTCGACGGTCCCGCACATCTCGATACTGCTCGGTGCCTCGTACGGAGCCGGGCACTACGGCATGTGCGGACGTGCATTCGACCCGCGATTCCTGTTCGCCTGGCCCAGTTCCAAGTCGGCGGTGATGGGCGGCGCACAGCTCGCCGGAGTGATTTCCATCGTCAGTCGTGCCTCGGCCGAGGCACGCGGGCAGGCCTTCGACGAGGAAGCCGACGCCGGCATGCGGGCGATGATCGAGAACCAGATCGAGGCCGAGTCGGTGCCGATGTTCTTGTCCGGCCGACTCTACGACGACGGCGTGATCGATCCGCGCGATACTCGAACCGTGGTGGGAATGTGCCTGTCGGCCATTGCCAACGCCCGAATCGACGGCGCCGAGAACTTCGGCGTCTTCCGGATGTGAGGACTGTGTTGTCTACCCCGACCGCTCCGCTTGCCCCGAGCATGATCGCGTCCGTTCTGGTCGCCAACCGCGGCGAGATCGCGCGTCGCATCTTCGCCACCTGTCGGCGCGCGGGTATCGGCACCGTGGCCGTGTACTCGGACGCCGACGCGCTGAGTCCGCACGTTTCGGAAGCGGACGTCGCTGTTCGGCTGCCGGGCAGCAGTCCTGCCGACACCTATCTGCGTGGCGACCTCGTCATCGAGGCAGCGCGCCTCGCCGGTGCGGACGCCATCCACCCCGGTTACGGATTTCTTTCGGAGAACGCGGAGTTCGCGAGCGCCGTCGTCGACGCCGGACTGACGTGGATCGGTCCGCCGCCACCCGCCATCGAGAAGATGGGCTCGAAGGTGGAGTCGAAGAAACTCATGGCCGCGGCCGGCGTCCCAGTGCTGTCGGACCTCGACCCCGATGCCGTCACCAAGGCTGATCTGCCGGTTCTGGTGAAGGCGTCAGCGGGTGGTGGCGGTCGCGGTATGCGCGTGGTGCGTGCGCTCGCGGACCTGCCGGAGCAGCTGGAAGCCGCACGCCGCGAGGCGCAGTCGGCCTTCGGCGACCCGACCGTCTTCTGTGAGCGATACCTCGAGACCGGCAGGCACATCGAGGTCCAGGTGATGGCAGACCGACACGCAGCGGTGTGGGCGGTGGGGGAACGGGAGTGCTCGATCCAGCGTCGTCACCAGAAGGTGGTCGAAGAGGCGCCGTCGCCGTTGGTCGAGGCGCGTCCGGGCATGCGGGACCGACTGTTCGACGCTGCCCGTCTGGCCGCGAAGGCCATCGACTACGAGGGCGCCGGAACGGTCGAGTTCCTTGCCGACGACGCCGGCGACTTCCACTTCCTCGAGATGAACACCCGGCTGCAGGTGGAACATCCCGTCACGGAGTGCACCACCGGTCTCGACCTCGTCGAACTGCAACTGCAGGTGGCATCGGGGCAGGCTCTCGCCGCCGAACCTCCCGCCGTGTCCGGACATTCGATCGAGGTGCGGCTGTACGCCGAGGACCCTGCGCGGGGCTGGCAACCTCAGAGCGGCCCGGTTCACCACATCGAACTACCCGGCGGCTACACAGAATTCGACGTTCTGCACGCGCCCGGTATCCGGCTTGATTCCGGTGTGGTCGGTGGTTCGACGGTTGGCGTGCACTACGATCCGATGCTCGCCAAGATCATCTCGTTTGCGCCCACCCGCACGCAGGCAGCAACGCGGCTGGCCGCTGCGTTGAGCCGCGCAAGAATTCACGGTTTGCGCACCAACCGGGACCTACTGGTCAACGTCCTCCGTCATCCGGCCTTCCTCGCCGGCGACACCGACACCGCCTTCTTCGATACCCACTCCCTGGACGTGCTGTCGCGACCTCTGGCATCGGCCGAGACCGAGCGACTCTCGGCACTGGCCGCAGCGCTCGCCGACGCCGCACACAACCGCGATGTCGCCCCGGTGAACACGTCCCTGCCCAGTGGGTGGCGGAACCTGGCGTCCGCGTCGCAGAGTAAGACGTTCACCGCGAGCGACGGCGACATCGAGGTCCGGTACCTGCTCACCCGATCCGGGCTGAAGGCCGACGAGTTCGAGAACGTCACGCTCGTGTCGGCAACCTCGCGGCACGTCATGCTGGAGGTGGGCGGCCTGCGGCGGTCATTCGAGGTGGCCCGGTACGGCGACGACGTGTTCGTCGACTCCGCGCTCGGGCCGGTGAGCCTGCACGCGGCACCGCGATTCACCGACCCCAGCGAAGTCGTGGCGGAGGGATCGCTGCTCGCGCCGATGCCTGGTTCGGTGATCCGACTGGGCGCGGCAGTCGGCGACTCGGTCGTCGCGGGCCAGCCGATCATCTGGCTCGAGGCAATGAAGATGGAACACACGATCAAGGCGCCGGCCGCCGGCGTCGTCGGTGAACTTCCTGTCGTCCCCGGTCAACAGGTCGAGGTGGGAACGGTATTGGCCGTCGTCGAAGCATCGACAGTTAACACAGCAGAAAAAATTGAGGGAGAGTCATGACTTTCATCGAGACCGAAGAACAGAAGGAACTCCGGGCCTCGGTGTCCCGCCTCGGAGAGCGCTTCAACTACATTGACTACGTTCTGCCGAAGGCGCGGCGCGGAGAGCCGCTGACCGAATTGTGGAACGAGGCAGGCAAGCTCGGGTTCCTCGGGGTCAATCTGCCTGAGGAATACGGCGGTGGCGGTGCAGGTATCTACGAACTCGCTTTGGTCCAGGAGGAGCTCGCCGCCCACGGCGCAGGTCTCCTGCTGGTGGTCGTGTCGCCGGCGATCTGCGGCACCATCATCGGCAAGTACGGTACAGAAGACCAGAAGCAGAAGTGGCTGACAGGTCTCGCGGATGGTTCGAAGATCATGGCGTTCGGCATCACTGAGGCCGATGCCGGTTCCAACTCCCACCAGATAGCGACCACGGCGCGACGTGACGGCGCGGACTGGCTGCTGACCGGGAACAAGATCTTCATCTCGGGTGTCGACCAAGCCGACGCCGTGCTGATCGTCGCCAGGACCGAGGACTCGAAGACCGGGAAGCTGAAGCCGGCGCTGTTCATCGTCCCCACCGATGCCGAGAACTTCGTGAAGACGGCGATGGAGATGGACATCGTCGAACCCGATCACCAGTTCATGCTGTTCCTCGACAACGTCAGGCTTCCGGCGGACGCATTGGTGGGGGAGGCGGACGCAGCTCTGATGCAGCTGTTCGCCGGGCTCAACCCCGAGCGCATCCTCGGTGCGGCGATGGCAATCGGCGTCGGACGCTACGCCCTCGACGCCGCCGTCGACTTCGCCAAGCAGCGAACGGTCTGGAAGGACCCCATCGGCGCCCATCAAGGGATCTCCCATCCTCTGGCGCAGATCAAGATCGAGCTCGAACTGGCCAAACTGATGATGCAGAAGGCGGCGGTCCTCTACGACAGTGGCGACGACTTCGGGGCCGCCGAGGCCGCGAACATGGCCAAGTACGCGGCCGCGGAGGCCGGCATCAAGGCCCTCGACCAGGCGATCCAGACGCATGGCGGCGCCGGTCTCACCAAGGAGTACGGCCTCGCCTCCATGCTGGGGGCGGCGCGCATCGGCCGCGTCGCGCCGGTGAGCCGCGAGATGATTCTGAACTTCGTGTCCCAGCATTCGCTGGGCCTGCCGAAGTCGTACTGAGCAGGGAGGAATCCATGACCGACACTGCAACGGACACGAATGTCACGTCGGACCGGTACGTCCGGTACGAGGTGGAGCGCGGGTTCGCGACCCTCACGCTCGACTCGCCGCACAACCGGAACGCCATCTCGGGCCGGCTGGTGAACGAACTCCACGAGGGTCTGCGGGCAGCGGCCGCGGACCTGGACGTTCGTGGCGTCGTTCTCACCCACACCGGCGGTACGTTCTGCGCTGGCGCCGACCTGAGCGAGACCTCGGGTGACGTCGGCTCGCGCACTCGGCAGATGGCGGAGTTGCTGCGCGCGATAGTCGAGCTGCCGAAACCGGTGATCGCGCGGATCGACGGACACGTTCGGGCCGGCGGTATGGGACTTGTTGGAGCGTGCGACCTCGCGGTCGCCGGGCCGCGCAGCACTTTCGCCCTCACCGAGGTGCGCCTCGGACTCGCTGCGTCGATCATCTCGCTCACCGTGCTGCCGCGGATCGACTCTCGTGCGGCGAGCCGGTACTTCCTCACGGGTGAAAAGTTCGGCGTCGACGAGGCGGAAGCCATCGGGCTGATCAGTGCGGCCGCTCAGGATCCGGACGGCGCGGTCGAGGAGTTGCTCGATCAGTTCCGGCTGGCGTCGCCGCAGGGGCTGGCCGAGTCGAAGACGTTGACCACCCGCGCCGTGCTCGCCGACTTCGACCGGTACACCGACGAGTTGACCGCACAGTCGGCGAGGCTCTTCGAATCCGAGGAATCCAGGGAGGGCATGACGGCGTTTCTGCAGAAGCGGCCGCCGAGATGGGCTTCCGGCCCCACACGTGATTGAGGGTCTCTTGGACTCGACCCACGCGCCGGGTGAAGCGCTGAGAGCGGAAGGTACACGATGACCAGCGAACCCAAACAGGACCGTAGCCGGGTCACGCGCCGACACCTTCTCGAGGAAACCATCGATTGTCTCGCGCAGCAGGGTTGGGCAGCCACGACGGTCAGGCTCGTGGCTCAGCGTGCCGGCGTATCCCGCGGCGCGGCACAGCACCACTTCCCTACTCGTGAAGACCTCTTCACCGCGGCGCTCGAGGTCATGTTCGAGGCTCGGATGGAACAGGCGCGGCGCGAGGCCACTGATCTTCCAATCGGGGTGGGTCGCACCGAGGCCGTGGTGTCGAGGCTCGTCGACTACTACACGGGGACCCTGTTCAAGGCCGCGCTTCAGGTGTGGACGGCGGCCGCCGCCGACCCCGAGCTCCGGGCACGAATCGTGCCGCTGGAGGAACGGTTCGGTCGGATCGCGCATCGCACCGCCGTCGAACACCTCGGGTTCGACGACTCGGACCCGGTCGCGCATCGCATGGTGCAGGCCACCCTCGACCTCGCCCGAGGACTCGGACTCGCGAACGTGCTCACGGACGATTCCAAGCGACGTGCCGAGGTCGTCCGTCATTGGGCGGCCCAGTTGGATGCCGGGATGCGACGCGGCGAATTGGTAGAGCCGGGTGAAGTACGCGCGAGTGACGTGACCCGTTGACCTTCTCTGGCGTGGTCCTCGAGTTGGCCGTACTCGACCAGTGCCGCATCGGCCCGGAGTCTGGGAGAGAGTGAAAAGTCAGCCTCGGAATTCTTCGATTCCGCGAACGACGAACTCTCCGATTTCGATCATTGCCGTTGACTGTCAACGAGTCTGTACCGATCAGTGTCGAGAACGGTAAGCGACTACCGTTCATTTAGATTTCGTCCTGAACGAAGGGACTTGTGTAGACGCGCAATACCTATTCGACTCCCGTGGAATTACGGATGTCGCAGTTTCCACTAGTTCCTATTTCGAGCGAAGGATCGGCTGGATCGGTGCTCTTGACGTGAAGTTCGTCAGTGATGCCAAGTGTGTCGACGATAAAGTCTCGGACATACTCGAATAGCTCGTCAGCTGTTCGTGTAGAAGAATCGCGGGTAGGTTGGTAGCGCATCTCGCGGGCCGGGGATGTGCACGCGATTGCAGAGGACGAGAATGATATTGCGATCAGTGGTGCGACAACGAGTTGAGAACCGGTGCGGCGACCCATCCTGTTGCCCTTTCTTTGTAGACAGTTCAGTGGCAGGAAGGGTTGGCGAGCGTGGTTCGGGTCGTCATGACGGGGGAGTCCACATGCTTCCATTGTCGATACTGTAAATCTCGGTCGCCGACGAAAGCCATATTTTTTGTCGGGAGGCCTTGCCGCGTATTGAGCAGATCTCTGTCAACATTCCCCCGCGGTGCTTCGTTGTGAAGTTCGTGCAACTTGAATAGGACGCGTTCCAGGGATCCAGTTGGTCCCCCCCGGAATCAATTCGATACAGGAACTACCTTGCGGCTGCATTCGCGAGGTCGAATCCCGGAGAGAGAATACCAGGTCGAGTTTCGACTCTCGCTGAGAGTTACAAGTATTTAGTCCAAGCCTGTCGCTACTCATCCAAATCAACGCCGGCACTGGTGTTGTTCGTTGGACTTATACGGACACGGCCCGTCGATAGATCGATGCCTTGGCCGGAGGATGCATCCAGCCGTGTTGTTTTCTTGCTCTGAATTTCTTCAATTGAATGTTGATTCGAAGGAGCAAAGAGCTCATCCATCGCCCCTAACATGCCGCTGCCGGCACTACCGCGGCGCTTTCCGTTACCTTTCCGCCAAAAGATCCAACCCTTCTGTTCTGCCCAGAGCCCTAATCTATCGATAGTGATCATTCCGACCACGACCACGACCACGACAAGTGCCGTTTGCAATTCAACCCCCTTTCCTTCACCACCGTATTGTTGTCGGAGAATCAATGTTCCGCGACACATTCAGTGGATTGATTCGTGCGGCAAGCATTCTTGCTCGCAGCGTTGTACGCAGGGATTCTGCATCAGAATTCGTGGGCATGATAGCTACCTCAGAGACCAAGCGCGCACACTGAGGTCTTCTCACTTGGAATGCGTGAGGTCGATGCAACTGGCGGTGCCGGTGTGTCGTGAGAGCAGGACGTGGAGTCCTTGCAGCAGGCTCGGTTTCGACGAAGATTCCGAACCGCCCTGTACGAAAGACCCCACGTGTTCGCCTACCCTGCCATCTGCGACGTGCCCGAGGAGACCCTGCGGTCCGTGACCGCGTTACTGCAGGCGCACCGACACCGGATCCGTACCCGGCCCGGTCGGCGGGCGTCGACGGCCCGCACGCCAGCGAAACTGGTCCTGCGGTGGTTCCGCGACGATGCGGTGCTGCGGGTTCTCGCCGCCGAGGCCGGCCTGGCGATCTCCACCGCGTATCGATACCTGCACGAGGGCATCGAGGTGTTCTCCGAGCACGCCCCGGACCTGCAGGAGGTACTTGATCGAGCCACGCAGCAAGGATGGTCGCACCTGACGTTGGACGGGACGCTGATCGGGATCGACCGGGTCGGCGAGCGCAACGACGGCGGTCATCACCTGTGGTATTCGGGCAACCACAAGACCCAGGTCGGAAACGTTCAGATCCTCGCCGACCCGTCCGGGTTCCGGTGTGGTCGAGCCCGGTTGAACCGGGCAGTGTCCACGATCTCACCGCAGCCCGGACACACTGTCTGGGCGCGTTGTACAAGGCCGCAGCCGACGGGGTACCGACTCTGGCCGACAAGGGCTACGAAGGCTCCGGGATCGGGGTGCACACCCCGGTCAAGGGTCGCAGTCTCGGAGTCGAGAATCGCAGTTATAACATGCTGTTGACCGCGGTACGCGCGATCGGAGAGCGCGCCAATGCCGAATTGAAGGAGCGTCGGGCATGTCTCCGACGAATCCGACTGTGTCCGCGCAAGATCGGTTCGATCGTCGTCGCCGCGACTATTCTGTCGACGCTCCAACGGGGCCGCTACTGAGAAGACCTCACTGTGGTGGTTTCGAATTCACCTTGAGCGGGCTGGATGGCGCCGGTGTGTGGATTCCTGGGGACGCTTCGACGGAGCGAGAAAGACCTCCGTGTCATGAGCAATGACTTCGGCTCGTCCTGCCCGGAGGTCACCGGTCGGTAGAGTCACCGATCATGGGTCGAAAATCGGGAGCGCTCGTGTTGGTCGCTGTCTCGGCCGTTCTGGTCGGCTGCGCGGACGCGGGGGACGGTTCCAGCACGGTTGCCGCCGCGCCGCCGCATCAGGTGACCGCTCCGGGGCCGTTCTTCGGCGAGTGCGGCTCCGTCACCGACGACGAGGTGGCGGAGGCGTTCGCGATGCCACCCTTCACCGCGGTGACACGCAATTCGGTCGGCTGCGAATGGGAAGTGGCGGGAGCCGGCGGCCCGAGCGTGACGTTTTCGTGGTACCGCGGCAGCCCCATCGGCCGCGAACGTGCCGGGTCCGAGCTGATCGGAAGACCGGCCACCACGATCGACATCCAGGGGCATCCGGGGTTCGTTGCGTCATCGGGAGGAATCTTGTGTGAACTCGGTGTCGAATTCGGCGGCGACTTCATTCACTGGTCGGTGATGTATGCGAACGCGCGACCGGCGGCCGACCCCTGCGAGGTGGCTCGTGTTCTCGCTGAACTTAGTGTCTCGAGGGCTACATGAGCGCGAACGTGACCAGTCGCCGGACTCGGCGCGCTGTGGAGGTGGTGGCGGCGACGACCGCAGTCGCGTTGATCGCGGGGTGTGGTTCGTCGATCCAGGGCTCCCCCCGCGCCGAGGGGGCGTCGTCGTCCGGTGACAGGCAGCAGTTCACCGCGCTGCTGGAGGAATGTAATGCGGTGACCGAAGATCAGATCGCGCGCACCGTCGGTGCTGACGCGATCGAACGTGGTTTCTTCGGCGCGATCTGCCGGTGGGACACGGTCGGGGCCACCGGGCCCGCGAAGGTCACGTTCAACTGGTTCGAGACGGGGTCGCTGGATACCGAGAAGGCGACCGGCGAGAAGCTGGGCTACGCGGTGGAGTCATCGACCGTCCAAGGCCGCAGGTCCGTGGTGATGCGGCCCCCGGACGATCCAGGTTCGTGCGGTGTGACGGTCGGATCGCCCTCCGGGGGGATCGTCGGTTGGTGGGTACAGTTCAAGACTGGGGCGGCGGATCCTTGTGATACGGCATCGACGCTCGTCGATCTGACGCTCAACTTGAGCAGTTAGATCAGGGGTTTCCTTCCGGGATGTAGCGACGATCAACGAGGGGCGTCGGCGTCGGTAGCGATCCGCTGACGGGTGCTCTGGCGGTGAGGATGGATCAACGCCCCAGTGGAAGGAGTCCGCGATCGGCGAAGACGTTCTTGGCGACGAAGGTGGCGTTCATTGCTTTCGGCATCCCGCAGTAGACGGCTGCGTGCAGGAGTGCTTCGACGATCTCTTCAGGCGTCAGTCCGACGTTGAGCGCAGCGTTGATGTGGACGGTCAGTTGCGGTTCGCAGCCGCCCAGGGCGGTGAGCATGCCGAGGGTGAGCAGTTGTCGATCTCGGAGTGCGAGCTCGGGTCGGCTGTAGATGTCACCGAACGCCCAGGCCACGATCTGGTGACTGAGTTCGGGTGAGATATCAGCGAGCGAGTCGAGAACTTTCTGGCCGTCTTCGCCGTGGAGGGAAGTCAGGACTTTCGATCCCCGGGCGAACTGTTCGTCGCGAGTCTCGGCAGGATCGGTGTGCGTAGACGCCATTGCGGGCCCTCTTTCTGCTCGGATATGAGCCGTTCTACCGTAGAACTTTCCGCTGATCGGTCCTGCAAATCAACATTCACGCAGTTCGCCTTTAGCATAATCTGGGCCGTTTTGACCTTCCGGCGCGCCGACGGGTATCGTTGTGGGTCGTGTCCGGCCTGAGCCGGCCGATTTGTGTGCCTAGCATGGTATTGCCGAGCGCGCGTTCGTGCAGATTGTCTGCATGGAGCGAGTATCCGGCTGCCTGTGTGGGGGTATGCGACACACCCGACCTCGGGTACGTGCGAGGTGCGGGTGAGGGGCAGTAGCTCTCTTGCCCCAACTGCTAGATCCCTAATTTCAGAACAGCCAAGGTTGCTTGTCCAGAGCAGTCTGTTCAATACGAGAAAGCCGGTAAATGCCAACCATTAATCAGTTGGTCCGTAAGGGCCGCCGCGACAAGACCGCGAAGGTCAAGACGGCAGCCCTGAAGGGTAGCCCGCAGCGTCGTGGCGTGTGCACCCGCGTGTACACCACCACCCCGAAGAAGCCGAACTCCGCGCTTCGTAAGGTCGCGCGTGTGCGTCTGACCAGCTCCGTCGAGGTCACCGCCTACATCCCTGGTGAGGGACACAACCTTCAGGAGCACTCGATGGTGCTCGTCCGCGGTGGTCGTGTGAAGGACCTCCCCGGCGTTCGCTACAAGATCATCCGTGGCTCACTGGACACCCAGGGTGTCAAGGGTCGCAAGCAGGCACGCAGCCGCTACGGCGCCAAGAAGGAGAAGAGCTAATGCCACGTAAGGGCCCCGCTCCGAAGCGCCCCCTCATCAACGACCCGGTCTACGGTTCGCCCTTGGTGACGCAGCTGGTCAACAAGATCCTGATGGACGGCAAGAAGTCCACGGCCGAGCGCATCGTGTACCAAGCTCTCGAGCAGGCACGCGAGAAGACGGGCACCGACCCGGTCGTCACACTCAAGCGCGCGCTGGACAACGTCAAGCCGGCTCTCGAGGTGCGCAGCCGCCGTGTCGGTGGCGCCACGTACCAGGTGCCGGTCGAGGTTCGCCCCGGTCGTTCCACCACGCTGGCACTGCGCTGGCTGGTCACCTTCTCTCGCGCACGTCGTGAGAAGACCATGGTCGAGCGTCTCGCCAACGAGCTCCTCGACGCCAGCAACGGCCTCGGTGCCGCTGTGAAGCGCCGCGAGGACACCCACAAGATGGCCGAAGCCAACAAGGCATTCGCCCACTACCGCTGGTGACGTCACGTCGGAGCGGTCACCATTGATGGCTGCTCCGACGTTGTCGCCGCGTCGGGCCCCACAGGGGAACCGGCTGATCTACAACTCGAGACAATGGCCCCGCTGGTGAACACCGGGGAGGCCGACACCCGATACACGAGCTACGAGCGGGGAAGAATCCTGTGGCACAGGAAGTGCTGACCGACCTGAACAAGGTCCGCAACATCGGCATCATGGCGCACATCGACGCCGGCAAGACAACGGCCACCGAGCGGATCCTGTTCTACACCGGTGTCAACTACAAGATCGGTGAGACGCACGACGGTGCGTCGACGACGGACTGGATGGAACAGGAGAAGGAACGCGGCATCACGATCACCTCCGCCGCGGTGACCTGCTTCTGGAACAACAACCAGATCAACATCATCGACACCCCCGGGCACGTCGACTTCACCGTCGAGGTGGAGCGTTCGCTCCGCGTTCTCGACGGCGCTGTTGCCGTGTTCGACGGCAAGGAGGGCGTCGAGCCCCAGTCGGAGCAGGTGTGGCGCCAGGCCGCCAAGTACGACGTTCCGCGCATCTGTTTCGTCAACAAGATGGACAAGATGGGCGCGGACTTCTACTTCACGGTCCAGACCATCATCGATCGCCTCGGCGCAAAGCCGCTCGTCCTGCAGTTGCCGATCGGCGCCGAGGACGACTTCGACGGCGTCGTCGACCTGGTCGAGATGAAGGCCATCACCTGGCGCGGCACGGTCGCCATCGGTGCCGCTCCCACCTTCGAGGAGATCCCGGCGGATCTGGCCGACAAGGCTGCCGAGTACCGCGAGAAGCTGCTCGAGACGGTCGCCGAGTCCGACGAGAAGCTTATGGAGAAGTATTTCGCCGGTGAGGAACTCAGCGTCGAGGAGATCAAGGGCGCCATTCGCAAAATGACGGTTGCCTCCGAGCTGTACCCGGTTATCTGTGGTTCCGCGTTCAAGAACAAGGGCGTCCAGCCCATGCTCGACGCGGTCATCGACTACCTGCCGAACCCGCTGGACATCGGCAACGTCGAGGGTCACGCCCTGAATAATGAGGAAGAAATCCTCACACGTAAGCCGAGCAAGGACGAGCCGTTCGCGGCGCTTGCCTTCAAGATCGCCTCGCACCCGTTCTTCGGCAAGTTGACCTTCGTCCGCGTGTACTCGGGCCGTCTCGACCCCGGCGCCCAGGTGATGAACGCGACCAAGGGTAAGAAGGAGCGCATCGGAAAGCTCTTCCAGATGCACGCCAACAAGGAGAACCCGGTCGACGAGGCCGTGGCCGGTCACATCTACGCGATGATCGGGCTGAAGGACACCACCACCGGTGACACCCTCTGCGATCAGAGCAACCCGATCGTGCTCGAGTCGATGAGCTTCCCGGACCCGGTCATCCAGGTGTCGATCGAGCCCAAGACGAAGTCCGACCAGGAGAAGCTGGGCACCGCGATCCAGAAGCTCGCCGAAGAGGATCCGACGTTCTCCGTCGAACTCGACGACGAGACCGGCCAGACCGTCATCGGCGGTATGGGCGAGCTTCACCTCGACATCCTCGTCGACCGCATGCGTCGCGAGTTCAAGGTCGAGGCCAACGTCGGTAAGCCGCAGGTCGCCTACCGCGAGACCATCACCAAGAAGGTCGAGAAGCACGACTTCACCCACAAGAAGCAGACCGGTGGTTCGGGTCAGTTCGCCAAGGTGATCATCGCGCTCGAGCCCTTCGTCGGTGAGGACGGCGCCACCTACGAGTTCGCGAACAAGGTCTCCGGTGGCCGTATTCCGCGTGAGTACATCCCCTCCGTCGACGCCGGTGCACAGGACGCGATGCAGTACGGCGTTCTCGCCGGTTACCCGCTGGTCAACCTCAAGCTGTCGCTGCTCGACGGTGCATACCACGACGTCGACTCATCGGAAATGGCCTTCAAGGTTGCCGGTTCGCAGGCGCTGAAGGAAGCCGCCCGCAAGGCCGGCCCGGTCATTCTCGAGCCGCTCATGGCTGTCGAGGTCACCACCCCCGAGGAGTACATGGGTGACGTGATCGGCGACCTGAACTCCCGACGTGGCCAGATCCAGGCCATGGAGGAACGCAGTGGTGCCCGTGTCGTGAAGGCGCTGGTTCCGCTCTCGGAGATGTTTGGCTATATCGGTGATCTGCGGTCGAGGACCCAGGGCCGGGCAAACTTCTCCATGGTGTTCGATTCCTACGCAGAGGTTCCCGCGAACGTCTCGAAGGAAATCATCGCCAAGGCGACCGGCGAGTAACCTCGGTTCCAGCCGGCCGAAGCACGATCGAAGTAATAACAACCGCACTGCTGCATACCGCAAGCATCAATCAGTCCAGGAGGACACAAAGTGGCGAAGGCGAAGTTCGAGCGGACGAAGCCGCACGTGAACATCGGCACCATCGGTCACGTCGACCACGGCAAGACCACGCTGACCGCGGCCATCACCAAGGTTTTGCACGACGCGTACCCGGATCTCAACGAGGCCTCGGCCTTCGACGAGATCGACAAGGCTCCTGAGGAGAAGGCTCGCGGTATCACGATCAACATCTCGCATGTTGAGTACCAGACCGAGAAGCGCCACTACGCGCACGTCGATGCTCCCGGCCACGCCGACTACATCAAGAACATGATCACCGGTGCCGCGCAGATGGACGGCGCTATCCTCGTGGTCGCGGCCACTGACGGCCCGATGCCCCAGACGCGTGAGCACGTGCTGCTCGCCCGCCAGGTCGGCGTGCCGTACATCCTCGTCGCCCTGAACAAGGCCGACATGGTGGACGACGACGAGATCATCGAACTCGTCGAGATGGAGGTCCGTGAACTCCTCGCTGCGCAGGAGTTCGACGAGGAAGCTCCGGTGGTCAAGGTCTCCGCACTCAAGGCGCTCGAGGGCGACCCGGAGTGGACCAAGAACATCCTCGAGCTGATGAAGGCTGTCGACGACTCCATTCCGGATCCGATCCGCGAGACCGAGAAGCCCTTTCTCATGCCGGTCGAGGACGTCTTCACGATCACCGGCCGTGGCACCGTTGTCACCGGTCGTATCGAGCGTGGCTCGGTCAACGTCAACGAGGATGTCGAGATCGTCGGCATCAAGGAGACCAAGACCAAGACCACGGTCACGGGTATCGAGATGTTCCGCAAGCTCCTCGACTCGGGCCAGGCCGGTGACAACGTCGGTCTGCTGGTTCGTGGCATCAAGCGCGAAGATGTCGAGCGTGGACAGGTTGTCGTCAAGCCCGGCACCACCACCCCGCACACCGAGTTCGAGGGTCAGGCGTACATCCTGTCCAAGGACGAGGGCGGCCGCCACACGCCGTTCTTCAACAACTACCGTCCGCAGTTCTACTTCCGCACCACGGACGTGACGGGCGTTGTGACCCTCCCCGAGGGCACCGAGATGGTCATGCCCGGTGACAACACCGAGATGTTCGTCAAGCTGATCCAGCCGGTCGCCATGGACGAGGGCCTGCGCTTCGCTATCCGCGAAGGTGGCCGCACCGTCGGCGCCGGCAAGGTCACGAAGATCACCAAGTAGGCACCGCCTACGCGATCACCAAGTAGGCACCAACGCCAATGGCGCTCACCCTCCGGGGTGGGCGCTATTGGCGTTTCTCCGAACTGCGGCTTCTCTGAAGGCGGGCGGTGGTCTACCGCCATTCCTCACAGTTCGACGTGTGCCGCCGGATGGTCGGCACGGTCGAGATGGAGCAGGACCTGGGTGGCGACCTGCTCGCCACCGATCGTCGACTCGACCCAGGCCGCTATGTCCTCTGATGCGCGGGTGAAGTCGGCGATGTTGATAGTTGGATCGGCGGTTACGACGATCAACAGGGTGGGGAGTCCGCGTTCGATCACGGCCCGCGCCCGTGTCTGCCGGACGCCGGGATACTTGGCGAGTTCGCTGGACACTCCGCCGGCGATGGAATTGACGTCCACTGTCACGTAGGTGCCCGTCTCCGGGTCCGGCACGGCGACGGGGGAGGTGCGTCGCCGGGTCAGGTCCAGGGCGAGCAGGATGATCCCGAACACCAGTCCCACGACCACCGTGGCGACGAGTGCCCACACCCACCAACCCTGTTCGGGCAATCTGCTGACCAGGTCGCGGTCGTATCGCGACACCCATTCGCGCACGATCGGCACCTTCAGGTCCCAAGCTATGGCGTAACCGCCGACCCCGAGGAGTGCTAGTCCGACGACGAGGACGATCAGCCGATTGACGGCGGCGGTCCGATGCGTCATGACCTCACCTGCACTCGCAGTTCAGGCGAGGTGCCGAGCAACGACAACGTCGGCTGGACGGACTCGCGGACAGCAGTGGTGACATCTGCGGCGGATGCTGCCTCGTTGCGCACCACTCGGACCGTGACGTGCCTGCGATCCACGGTCGTGTGCGCCGACAGCACGCCGGGAACGGTGCCGGCGTGGCTGCTGGTATTGCGGGCCAGGTCCGTGGGCCGTAGCCAGACGGTCGGGGTGTCACCGATTTTCAGTGGCAGGTGGGTGCACGGCCGGGGCTTGAGGGCCGCGACGATGAACGCGATCCCCACGATGACCGCGCAGGTCGCCACGGGGACTATCCAGTCGGACCAATGGAGTCGCCCCAGCCATTCGGCGGTGTTGCGGATCCAGGGTGCGTTGCCCAGGGTGCCGCGCATGATGAGAAGTTCACGCCCCGCGACGACGGCGAGGCCGAGGGCTGTAATGGCCACGATGACGGCAGCAGGCACGGCGGCGGGTGTTGCCCGTGGCGTGCGTGGCCGGACGGGTACCGCCCGAATGGGTGACGTCGTCGAATCGGCTTGCTCCGGATATAGGGTATCTGGTGAAAGTTCCTCGGTTGCAGCAGATTCTGTTCCAGCAACCACAATGTTGAGTTCGCAGACCGGCATCCCGGTCATCTGCTCGACCTGATGGCAAACTTCTCCGCGCAGTCGGCGGTTGAGGACATCGAGTCGGCACGGCCATCCCACCGCGATGTAGAGGTTGATGGCAACAGCGTTGGCGCCGGTCGAGACGTCGGCGCGGGGGAGGTCTCGTCCGGTGAACCGGGACAGTCCGCCCGACTGCTTGACGACGCCGGGTACCTGGAGCGCTGCGGCGACGGCAATCTTGACGATGGCGCGCTCCTTGATGACCACAGCGCCGCGCGAGTCGGCTTCCTCGAACGCCGTGTCGTTGTGGGGTTCGGTGGAGGGACTGGCGGCGAAGGGCTCAGCCACGGCCGCGGCTTCGCAGGATGGCGCCGAGGTCGAGGTGACCATCGCGGTGTGCGCCCACAGCCATGCCGAGGGCGCCGAGTAGCACAGCGAATACGAACCCGCTGAATCCGCCGAGGATGCCTGCGATTGCCAGGAGTAATCCGACGATCAAGCCGGTGACTGTGCTGTTCATTGACTTTGTCCTGTCTCTGTCAGGAGATCTTCGATGGTCACGTCGACGGGGACGCTCACCAGCGGTTCCACTGCGGCCCGTACTCTTTCGGCGGTTTCGACCACATTTGCCGGGTAGCGCGCCGCGAGGTGGACGGCGCAAGACGCGGGGCCCACGGTCACGCCGGTCACACGCCGGCCCGGAAGGTAGGTCGCCACTTCACCGAACGCGCCCCCGTGCATGGCGGCAACGCCCGGAGTTGCAAGAACGGCGGCCACGATACGTTCGGAGAGGTCTTCACCGTCGGTTCCCGGCGACGGTGCACCGGTCACTGCACCCTCGGTTTGGTATCGAGTTCTGACCCGGCCTCGGATTCCTCGAACAGCATGACGTCGAAGACGGTGATGTTCACCTCGGTCACCTCGAGCCCGGTCATCCGCTCGACGGCGGTAATCACGTTGCGGCGGATACCGACTGCCAGTTCGTGGAGCGCAACACCGTATTCGGCGACGATGCCGATGTCGATGGCGGCCTGCTTCTCGCCGACCTCGACGGCCACGCCTTGGGCGTGGTTGACGCGGGCGCCAGGGATGCGATCACGCAGGGCGCCGACGGCACGAGCAGTGCCTCCCCCCACGTCGTAGACGCCGTTGATCTCTCGTGTAGCAATCCCCGCTATCTTGGCGACCACGGCGTCCGCGATGATGGTCCGCCCTTCGGAACTCATGAGTTCCGGCATCGCTCCGGCACCGAATTGCACACGGCTGCGTTCGCCTGAGTCGCTGGTCATCGTCGATCCCCTTCGAGTTGCCTGCCCTGTGTTCCACAGTAGTGATCGTGGCCGGTACGCGTGGGCCTCCCACGCCTCTTTCCCGCTGCGGATCTACAGGATGTCGGCGCAATAATCTTGATTCGTGTGAACCGGTAGCGGTCAGCCTGACCTGGGCACACCAGACCGCCGCGGGTAGCGTTTGCGCCCATGAGCACTCTTCGAGAGGTAGGCGACCGCGAGTCGTGGCACTGCTGGTTGTGTGACGAACCGGTGGACCCCGACATGTCGGTCAACGATCCGCGCGGCCCCAGTATCGACAGTGTGGTCACCGCGAAGAAGGCGAAGGCGAAGGCGAAGGCCAAGGGCGGAGTGGAGCGGCTCGCTCACCGTGCGTGCAACACCAAGAAGGGTGCTGTGAGGCCGGTCGTGCCGTGGCCGGACCGGTTGTTCGTCGTCGACCCTGCCCCAATCATCGGTGTGGTCGAACAACTCGGCCGCAAGGGTGGACGTGTCGCGGTGGCTCGATGCCCGAGCAGGCTGGACGCAGAGGAGGCGTCGGAGTGGTTGCTCGATCGACTGTCCCGCCTCGCGCCGGAACTGCGCGTTCACGCAGAGGTCGATGCCGCCGGCGGTGCTTTCCTACTCGTCGTCCGCACGAACTGACCCGTCGGATCGCCGACCGGCGGGCGGTGGCCACACCTGAGTGGTCCCGACAGCGGAATTGAGGTGGACGAAATAATCGCCCCGGGATGCCGTGGTGAATCGGGGGCGGTCAGGGTACGGTCTGGATCAGAACATGAATCTGACCTCGAGTGCGAAGGAAGTCCGATGAATCTGGCCTTGACCGACGAGGAGCTGGCGTTCCGCGAGGAGATGCGAACGTTCTTCACCACACAGATTCCGGCGGAGATCCGCGAGCGCTACGCGCGCGGCGAACATGTGGGGAAAGAGGCTTTCACCGAGGCCCAGCGAATCCTCAATGCGCATGGGCTGGCGACGCCGCACTGGCCAGTGGAATGGGGTGGTAGGGACTGGACGCCGGTGCAGCAGCACATCTGGCTCGACGAGTTGCAGCTCGCATCGGTCCCTGAGCCGCTCGCATTCAATGTTGGGATGGTCGGGCCGGTCATTGCGGCATTCGGTTCGCAGGAGCAGAAGGAGAGGTTCCTTCCCCCAACGGCCAACCTCGACATCTGGTGGTGTCAAGGCTTTTCCGAGCCGGAGGCCGGTTCCGACCTGGCATCGCTGAAGACCCGCGCCGTTCGTGACGGCGACGACTACGTGATCAACGGTCAGAAGACGTGGACCACCCTTGCGCAGTACGCCGACTGGATCTTCTGCCTCGTCCGGACCAACCCCGATGCCCCCAAGCGACAGGCCGGCATCTCGTTCATTCTGGTGGACTTGAAGACGCCCGGAGTCACGGTGCGCCCGATCAAGCTGATCGACGGTGGCTACGAGGTCAACGAGGTCTTCTTCGAGGACGTGCGCGTGCCCGCCGAGAACCTTGTCGGCGAGGAGAATCAGGGCTGGAGCTACGCCAAGTTCCTGCTCGGCAACGAACGCACCGGAGTCACCCGTCTCGGATTCTCCAAAGTCCGGCTTGCGCAGGCGAAGGAGTGCGCCGCCGAGATCTCGGTCGGGGCGGGGACGCTCCTCGACGACCCGCTGTTCGCCGCGCGGATCGCGGAACTCGAGAACGAGATCATCGCGCTCGAACTGACCCAGTTGCGCGTCGTCGCCAGTTCGGCTGACGGCAAGCCGAACCCGGCGTCGTCGTTGTTGAAGCTGCGTGGGTCGGAACTGCAGCAGGCCACGCTCGAACTGCTCGCCGACGTCGCCGGGCAGGATTCCCTCCCCGTCAGGGCTGGTGGTGCCATCTCCTCACCACTGTGGGCGCAGCAGACTGCCCCTACCTACATGAACTACCGCAAGGTTTCCATCTACAGCGGATCGAGCGAAGTGCAGCGCAGCATCATCGCCTCCTCGATCCTCGGATTGTGAGGCGTGACATGGACTTCGAATTGACCGACGAACAGAAGCTGCTGCGCGACACCACTCGCGAACTGCTGGTACGCAATTACGATACCGAGAAGCGCAACGCAGTAACCGACACCGAGCAGGGCTGGAGCCCGCAAGTGTGGAAGCAGCTAGCTGAGGTGGGTTTGCTAGGGTTGAGCTTCGACGAAGAAGACGGCGGAATGGGCGCCGGACCCGTCGAGGTCGCAGCGGTGATGACCGAGATCGGTCGCCGCCTGGCCCCTGAACCCGTCCTCGACGCGGTGCTCGTGCCGGGCGGTTTGATCGCCGCGGCAGGTAGCAAGGAGCAGCGTCGCCGAATTCTCCCCGAGGTGTCCGAGGGCAACTTCCTGCTCGCATTCGCCGACCGGGAGCCCGGCGTGCGCTGGCCGTCCACCCGAGTGTCCACGACGGCGGTGCAGGACGGTGACTCCTGGACCCTGACGGGAATCAAGAACCCTGTCGCGCAGGGCGGGAACGCGAACGCGCTCGTCGTCACCGCGACTCTCCCCAGCGGTGGTCTCGGGCTGTTCCTCGTCGATGCCGACGCACCCGGGCTCACCCGCACCGCATATGCCACCCACGACGGACTGCGGGCGGCGCAGGTCGAACTCTCGAACACTGTGGCCGAGTCTCTCGGCGAGGGCGGTGACGCTTCGCCGGCGATTGAGGAATCCCGTATCCGGGCGCAGGCCGCACTGTGCGCAGAGGCAGTCGGTGCGATGGAGGAAGCGCTACGGCTGACGACCGAGTACCTGAAGACCCGCAAGCAGTTCGGCGTCCCGATCGCGAAGTTCCAGACTCTCACACATCGCGCCGCCGACATGTACGTGCTGCTGGAGTTGGCCCGCAGCATGAGCCTCTACGCGACCATGTCGCTGGCCGACGGAACAGTGGACGCGGTGGTTGCATCCCGCGCCAAGCTGCAGATCGGCCGCTCCGGCCGGGAGATCGGGCAGGAGGCGATCCAGATGCACGGCGGGATCGGCATGACTGCCGAGTACCCCGTCGGTCACTATCTGAGCAGGCTGACCGCTATCGAGCACACCCTCGGCGGCTCCGACGACCACCTGCGGGTGCTCGCGTCAGCAGTCTCGCAGGGGACTGTGAGCATCATCTAGCACCCGCCCGTGGGTACTTCTCGACCACGGTGGGTCGAGAAGTATCCATATGGTGTTGGTCTCGGATTGGTATCGGATAGAGCGCATTCGACGTGTCGCACAGGGACCCCGGAGGTGATGCGGCTAACGTTCGGCGCGAAACACCGTCTTCGAACTCACGAGGGATGTAGGTCATCCCGGTGGAGGAGCGCTGTTATGGGGTCCAGTCCAGTCAAAGCGATCATGTGGAGCTTGCTCGTTGTCGGGCTCGTCGGTGCGGGGATGGGAATCTCCGAACTGCACGTCCACGGGACCGTCGCGTCGTTGATCGTCGCGTCGGTATCCGGTCTTGTCCTGCTCAGGATCCGTGCCGACGCACATCCGGAACTGCCCAGTGACCGCCGAATGGCCGTCGGCTGAGCCGCAACGTCCGTCTCGGCTCGTCCGGAGACTGCCTCATCTGGAGACCGCTCTGAGAGCGGATATTCTCGATCACTCGAGTTCCCTCAGCCCTGTCTTGCGATGTTCGATGTTGGCGGCCGCCGTGGAGAAGGCTTGCCGCCAGCCGTGGTCACGGGTGCCGACGGCGGCCGCGTGGAGCAGTGGCACTGCGGAGAAAGGGAAGTGGGTCTCGGCGCTGCGGAGTATCGAATAGTGGCTGTGACGGGAGAGTGGCCCGAGATCGGTGCCTGTTTCGGCGTGTCTGTCCGCAACGTCCTCGAGACGGATGATCATCCGTCTCGCGAGTTCGAGCGGCCAGGGGTGAGGGAGACCGTCGAATAGGGCGATACCGTCGACTCCAAGCAGGTAGGAGTCGGCCTGCCCCGACAGGATGTATTCCAGTCGTTCGCGGGCGGGGACTATGGAAACCACGCGCCGTTCAGCCTTCCGGCCCTCCCGGTGCAGCAATGCGGAGGCCCATTGCGGATTATGCTGGAGCACCGCGGCGTTGGTCCACGCCTCCATCATCACTTCGCGCCACTGATCCTCGATCTGAATTTCGAATGCCGCGGAGGCCGAACCGATCATGTTCTCCCACAACGACAGCGGAGCAGCCGTAACGGCCATGCGTAACCACCAGGTACGGATTCCCTTGTTCTTGTAGTGGAATTCCTCGATGCCATCCCGACGTGCTGAATCATCCAGGGAACCAGGCATATTCACTGCGAGACGAGTGCGCACTGGCTTCGTCTCCACCCGCACCCACGCCCGGGAGCGGGCCGCCATTCGTGCGGCGTACGCGGAGTCAGGTAGCCGCCAGAGAAACTGGACGGCGTGCCGGCGTACCTCTTCCAGCCGATCGTCGAGTGCGTGCTCGAGCAGTGCCTCATCAGAGTTGCCGAGTCCCGTCCGGAATGCCGCGATGAAAGCCGCTCGGTGCTCGCCCCGCTCGAAGTCCCACGTGCGGTGCAGTTCGGCCCTCGCGGCCGCCGGGTTGACTGCACGCATCGTGGTGAACCATTGCAGGCGTTCTGGGTGTGAGCCGTGGGTCCACACGTCGGAGCGATCTGTCCTGCGGATGAGCATCTCCCAATCCGGGTTTCGGGCGGCGAGCCACTGGCCGCGCGGGCCGACCAGTCGCAGGATGTTCTCGCGGTGCATCTCGTTGGTGGATGCGATTGCCATCAGGTCCTCGACGAGATGGTCCGGCGCCCGGTATCCGCGCTCGGCCGCCGCCGCGAACCACTCCGGGAGCGTCCACGACTTCGCGGCGAGCAACTTCATCAGATGGGATGCGGCAGCGGGTGGTAGTTGATGCCGCGAATCGTCGTCGTGCGGCACGGCGCCGGATCCGGCAGACCATTCGCCCCGTCGTCCGAACAGCTCGCTCGCGAACGCATCGCACGTGCTGCCGGTTTGTGCGCGCGAAGTCGATAGCTTGCTCGTGGCAATGAGCGAGCGAGCATCGGGGGAAACCGATGCGGCCCGTCCTTCCGACCAAGGCGACGTCACTTCGCCACCGTAGGCTGTTGCGGCGCACGGGGAGGAAGGACGCGCACCTTTCGGCGGTGCTGCCGTGAAATCTTCGTGGGGCGGTCGCCGACTCGCTTCTCATGTGCCGCTCGCGCGCCCCAGGAGACAACGTCTCAGGGGGTCAAGCTAAGCCGTATTCGGGCTGGGTGTGATGGTTTCAGGTCACAATCAGCGTTCCTCGCCAAGTGGCGCAGGGCTTGGGCGGCGATGTGCGTCTGGCAAGAAGCAGCGACATTGATCGCCAGGCTGCGCCGCGAAGCCGTTCACCGAGCACTCCGAACCGCTTCGCCTGATCCCTGGTCCCCGACCGAGTCGGGCACTCGCACGTCGCAGAACCGGATTGATGGTTCTTCCATCGGGTCCGATCGGGGGACGCCAAGCTCCCCCGATGTGGAGGCTGTTCGGGGGATATCTAAGCCTTTCGCTTGGCTATAGATTTTGTCGCAGTGGGCCGTAGGGAGGATCGTGCCTTCACCACCACTGAGCAATTTGCGCACCGTTTTCGCACCCACGCGACAGTTTCCCTTTCTGTACTACTCGGCAAGAGAGCAGGAAAGATGAAGACAGCCAGGCAGTGGCCGACGATCGCCGCCGCGATCACCCTGACCGCGGGAACGTTCATGCTCCCAGGCGGGTTGGCATCGGCAGACGACGCACCTTCCGGGGCGGACGTGCAGACCACCGACGTGAAGTTCACGACCAGTTGCTGGTCATCTCACGGTCGATACAATCCCTTCGGCATCGGAAAGGACGGGAATGCCACCAGCGACTGGGGGTATCGATCACCGCGCCGACCACGGTGGCTCCCGGGCAACAGTTCACCTACAGAATCCAACCCGACTCGGTGTGGATGAGGTCGAAAGACCCTACCGGCGTCTCGGTCACCGGGTCTTCTGATGACCGCACCTCCTGGATTCGGATGAAGTATGACATCGATATCCCGTCGGGAACGACGTTCGTCAGGGCTACGGCGGGCAACGACATGAACAAGAATATCGGCGGCGCCACAGTCACCGATGACCAGAAGCATGGCGTGTTTCGCGAGGAGGTCGATGGCGAGGCGCCTGACCTGCTTCGCGTGAACACCGACGGCGAGGAGGTTGAGAACGGGACTGTGCTGAGGCTGTCGGTGGGCAACATCACCGAAGGAACGTCGGCGGCCCCGACGGGGAACGGGCCCAATGCTCTGTCCGCAGACTGGGGGCACGACAAGAGGCTCGGACTAGCCACTCCCGAGATGGGCGCTTCACGACAGGAAATTGATTTTCCTGCCATCGAGGTGACAGTCATGGCCGATGCGGACGCCACCACGATTGAACCGACCCTGCGCAGTACGGTCGGCAATCCCGGCGATGTCGGAGCGGACGCTTATCAGAGCCCGAAGAACTTCTTCACCTTCCAAACAGATCATGGATATGAGGACGGACACTCTGACGGAAGTAAGATCGTTGGCAACCAAAATTTCAGCAATCACAGTATCCGCTGCTCACCTCGGGATACTCCAACCTCGACGGTGAATGTCGGTGGTCAGCCGCTGACAACGATTCCCGTTCTCCCCAACTCCACCGACGACAGCCTCAACTCCACCGACGACCTCTCTGTCGCCAGTATTTACGGGTTGGATGGTCGGGTATTGGATGTGGTCGACGAGGGAACCGACGTCGGTTCTCGGATACAGATATGGGATCCACACGGCGGACCGAACCAGAAGTGGGCGGTAACCGGCTCAGATGCGTTCTCACGTGAGATTGTCGGTTCCTCCGGGATGTGCTTGCAGAAACTCAACGTCGGCTCAGGGCAGTTCGGCGATGATCCCAGCGCCGATGGCGTCACCCCGGTCGAGTTGGGTATCTGTTCCGGGAACCAGAACCAACAATGGGTATTTTTCCCCGAAGTCACCGACGGTAGCCAACGGGGTGGCCCTATCGTCGAAGCCTCCACCGGCAGCAGATGCCTCGAGGTGGCAGATAGCTTCTCTGCCAATGGCACCCCTGTGCAGCTCGCTCCGTGCACCGAACACGCCAATCAACTATGGAACATGGCCTGATTGATCAGGCGGATGCCGGGCATCCTCCGGGTGCCGCACATCTCGAAATCTGTCAAGCGGGCAGAGTGAGACGCCGTCGGGTGACGTTACCCCGACGGCGTCTCGTGCTTCCATGTATCGGTTGATGGCGAGCGTCGTCGTTGACGGCGCAGGGCACCCGAACGCCCAGGCTCTCTCCTAGAAGGAGGGGGTCTCCCTTACGTGAGCCGTGGGTCGCACCTCACAACTCCGGTATGGCGCACCGAATCTCCGTCAACCTCCCCAAGTAAGGCGGTCTCTCGTGTCAAGCTGACATGAGGAACTACCTCGAGGAGGGCCGGTGATCCGCGGAAGGTACTTCGAGTTCAAGGGGCGTCCCGCCGTGCGGTTCAGGTGCGCGTATCAGTGCTCCAAGCAGACGTTGTGGAAGGCTGTGTCCGAGCCGGACGAACTTGCGCACTGGTTCCCATCGCGCGTTCGGATCGATCCCTATGCCGGTGGCGATATCGAGTTCTTCCCGGATCAACACGCTGATCCCGAAACGGGGATTGTCCTCGTGTACAGCGCCCCGCGCACCCTCGCGTTCACGTGGAGCGGCGACGAGATCCATTTCGAGGTAGAACCCACCGCCGAGGGTTGCGCGCTGACGCTTGTCAACGTCCTGGAGGTGCGAAACACCGCAGCGCGAATCGCCGCCGGATGGAGTGTGTGTCTCACCGACCTGAACCGGTTCCTGGACGGATCGGACGTGTCCGGGCACCGCGGCGAAATGTCTTCGGAGTGGAGACCGCTCTACCAGACCTACTTGGGGGAGGGGATGCCGTCCGGGGCGATGATTCCGGGAGATTCGACCTGACCGTTGTTGCGGAGGTCGGAGCCGAGGCGTTTGAACATTCCCTCCATGCGTGACACCTGCTCGGCCGGTGTGTCTACGGCGATGTTCCGGCCGGTCCGCAGCCATCCGGCCCGCAGCGAAGATGTAAGCCAGTTATCCAGCGCAGCTCGGGTTTCGAACTTCAGTACGATCACGCACACGTCGGACACACTGCTTTCCTTGAGCCATCCTCCGCCGAGGAAGCCGGGGAACAACCGGGCCAGTCCGAGGCCGGTCTGGATCCAATCAGCGAATTCCGAGTCGCAACCTGCGAGGACTCGGCGCACGATGGTCGTGGTGACGTCGTCCACCAGTTCGCTCGCGCGGGCACCATCGGCGACGTTCGCCATCGTCGTAACCTCGGTTCTCGCTTGTCCATTACTCGTACCATCTTAAACTACCAGCGGTTTCGAGGTCATTGGTCATGGAAACGGAGCGGAATGCCGGAATGTGTTGCCGGGTGGAGCAGAAGGCACTCCCGGTCGGGATCTCCGACCGTGCGGAGACGACGGACGTCACCGGCCCGATACCGCGCATCGACGCTCCCACCGAAGACAACCTCGGCGCACTCTCCACCCATCAGGTCGACGGGCAGACGGGCCCACCCATTCCCGCCCGCAGCCTCGACGACATCTTCGACTCCGAATTCTTCGCGGAAGGAACACCCTGATGAAACTCGACACCGTAGAAGAGGGCTGGGACACCTCCGACGAAACCGGGTACCAGAACCCGGATGACTACGACCCGACCGCCGCCGACGAGGACCCGACCCTCGACCCCGACGAGGACGAGAACCCCGAATCCACCACGGCCGCCGACGAAACCGTCGAAGGCAGCGAGGGCGGAGAGGGCGGCGAGGTCGAACCGATGTACGGCAGCGTCGTCGAGTGGGTCGAAGACTTCTTCACCCAGGTCATCCGCCGCCGCCTGGGTGCCGGCGGCGGCGAAGGCGGACTGGCCTGGGACGACCGCTGGTGGCTCTACCCCGAAGTCGCGGCCCGCCTCAAATCCCTCTGGTACGCGTGGGAGGAAGCCCGCGTCTCCGACAAGGCATCCGCAATGTCCTCCTGGTGGATCCACCACCTCGAACCACACCTACGGGTGATCCTCGACGGCGAAACCGGTCCTATGGCCCACGCCAAACCCGACGGATCATTCTCCGGGTGGCCCGCCCTCCCACACCAGCCCGTACCCGCGGAACTGCTGCCCGCCCTGGTCGCCGACTGAGCACCGCACCGGCGCTTCACTGCGTTCTCGGTCCAGAACGACTCGTCACGGGATACGAGAACTCCAGGTAGCTCGGGCGCAAGTTCGTCCGCCGCGCAGACCGGTGCACGTTGCAGGAAGCTTCATTCCCCTTGTGGACTGCTGCAACCCCGGTCGGGGTGGCGGTCACTACCCCGGACGGGTCCCACGCCTACGTCACCAACGGTAGCGACGATTCGGTGTCGGTGATCGAGACCGCCGGCAACACGGTGGTCGACACCGTCCCGGTCGGGGACGCCCCGGTCGGGGTGGCGATCACCCCGGACGGATCCCACGCCTACGTCGCCAACGGTGCCGATGATTCGGTGTCGGTGATCGGTCGACACCGTCCCGGTCGGGGACGCCCCGTTCGGGGTGGCGATCACCCCGAACGGGAAACGCGCCTACGTCACCAACATATTCGGCGCTTCGGTGTCGGTGATCGCCATCGACCAGTGCCTCGGCTCGCTGTGCCTCGACTTCGGGTCGCTGACCGGCAGCGGCTCGGGTGCAGGCAGCGCGTTCAGCTGACAACGGCACCGTTTAGCCGGATGACGCCGCCACCTCGACCGTGAGGGTGGCGGCGTCATCCGGTTCGTTGACGTGAGTCGTGCGGTGGTCGGGTGAACTGGCGGCCGACCGTGTTGCAGGCCCGTTCTACACTGCTGCCGCGACGAGAAAGAGGTCGCCGCACACTGCCGTGTTCGACAAGGAATGTTCCCTGTCGGCCCTGATCCGGGAAATGTTCTCGGATCAGCAGGGTGCGGCGACCTCTTTTTTCGGTTTCTGCCGGCATCGGGGTGGGGGCCTAGAGTGTGTGCGCTGTGTCGCGGTCGGCCTGTCGGTGGAGTTCGGTGTCCTGCTCGAACGCGATCTCATTCTGTTCGTCGGGGCGTTGTTCGACGTTGAGGAGTTCTTTGATGGTGCGGGGGTGGCTGGACATGGCTGCCTTCATCGCGGGGGCGATGCTGGCGGCCAGGTTGGCGATTTCCTCGCCCAGTTGGGTGAGGTTGACCGGTGCGAGAGGGGCGGCGACGTCGTCGTCGCCGGCTACCGGTCCGGCTGCTTGGGCGAGTCCGCGGCCGATCGAGTCGAATACGCTTTTGGCCTGGTCGATGGTGTTGGGTCCACCCCCCGCCGGGGCGGGTGTAGCGGTTTTCGTAGCGTCCGTGTCGGGGAGGAGGCCGAGCTGGGTGTCTGAAAGTTGGGCGAGCTGGTCGTCGCGCCGCCAATCGCAATTCCGGTGGCGTGTAGCGCGTCCCTGGTCGCCTCGAGCGTGCGTAACGCGTCGCCGGTGACATCGGGGTCTGCGACTGCAACCAGCACCACGGTGTTGATGCCCTGCCGCTGGGCGACTTCGGTGATCTGTGCGGCTGCGCCGTCGGCGTCAGCATTGACACGGACCGCGGAGATGCTCTTCGTGTCCGCGAGCAGGAGTGCGATGACCGATCGTGCGGGAATGAATTCGAGCGCCACGGGAATCGAGGCGATGATCTCTCCGGCAGTGCGGATGCGAATCAGGTTGGTCATGAAGGCCCCTCCGGTCGGTGGCAGGCCCGGGCGGCCCGCCAATTTTCTTGCCCTTCTGGCATGGGAGAGGTCCGACGGGAGTAGGGACGGAGTGCAACTGGCGGGTCGGAGAGTTTTCGGAGGAGCGCAGCGTGGGAGAAAAGCCTTCGGAGCCCTCTGGGCCGGCGTAGGCGCCGGCGGTTGCGCGGAGGACCGGCCCGGCGAGACTCGGAAAGCCAGAAGGGAAAAGGAAATGCTCTTGTCGGGGCGGAGCGCAGCGAAGCTCGAATCGGGGTGCGCCGAAGGCGCACTACCACCGGATCGCTTCCCCGACCCGGACT
>NZ_BCXB01000022.1 GCF_001894885.1 Rhodococcus marinonascens NBRC 14363 | reverse complement strand
CACCGTCGGTGCGCCCCTGTCGATCGTCAAGGACTACATCGAAACCCAGAAACGCCCCGCACACTGACGCAATTCCTCCCGACCCTGAACGGCCGGGGTTCCTCGCTACCTACCGCTGAACCATTGAAGCGGATAAGCCGTTTCAGAGCGCCGGAGTGACAAAGAGGTGAATGCGGTCAGCCCCAGCACTGAATGCCCGGGACTCACGATTTCCGTACTAAATGTCTTCGATATTGCATATATTGCAATATGTGCATATGGTTCCGGATGCCGGGATCAGCCAGTCAGATCGCACGCATCGATCCCCCGACATCGATCGAGAAGAAGAGGGTCAACCAATGGTCATCGCAGCGCTCACACTCTATTTCGTATTCGCCGTGCTTGGATTCGGGTGGCGCAGCTGGCGACAATGGCGGCGCACCGGATCCACCGGGTTCCGCGGCATCAGCGGCCGGCTCGGGTCGCTGGAATGGATGGCTGGCGCAGGATTCATCATCGCGATTGTCGCCGGTATCGCCGCGGCGCTGCTGCAGCTGACCCGGATGGTGTCGCCGCTCGGCTCTCTTCACACATGGTGGATTCAGGCGCTCGGGGTCGCGCTCGCTCTCTTCGGCATTGCGGCCACTGTGTATTCACAAAACGGCATGGGCGAATCCTGGCGCATCGGAGTCGATGCCAGTGAGACGACAACATTGGTCCGACATGGCGCATTCTCCATGGTCCGCAACCCAATCTTCACCGCCATGCTCGTTTTCGCCGGGGGTATCGCTCTGATGACGCCGAACATCCTCGCGATCGCCGGGTTCGTCCTGATGCTGACAACAATCGAACTGCAGGTCAGGGTTGTCGAGGAGCCATATCTACTCCTCGTTCACGGCGACGACTACCGCGACTACAGCGGCACCGTCGGGCGGTTCATTCCCGGAGTCGGCTACCCGACGGCACGGAACACCGATCAAGCAACCGTCGAGCGACGAAACCACGCCGCGACGGCCGACTGACCCTCCTTCGCCCGACTGACGTCCAGGACCTTTGCACACCAACGTGATACGCCTAGCTCGGGGCAGACCGCGGCGTTGCGAGCTTCACGGGCGAACGGGGCAGAGCATAGGTTTCGTGGAATACGGATCACAAATTACGACAACTATCTCGTGACGGCTACCATTCGACGGTGATTCCACGACAACGCTGCGGATCGGTGATTCCATGACAACGTCACAGGTCGGTTCCGAAGACTTTCGGCACATTCTCACGCAGACGCGCAGTTTCGTGCGCACATCGGTGGTTCCGCGCGAGCAGGAAATCATGGACGCCGACGCCATTCCGGACGACATCCGAGACGCGGCCAAGGCGATGGGCCTGTTCGGCTACGCCATCCCGCAGGAGTGGGGCGGCCTCGGTCTCGACCTCACGCAGGACGTCGATCTCGCTATGGAGTTGGGTTATACCTCGCTCGCACTACGGTCGATGTTCGGCACCAACAACGGCATCGCCGGCCAGGTTCTGGTCGCGTTCGGTACCGACGAGCAGAAGTCGACATGGCTCGAGCGCATCGCCTCGGGTGAAGTGGTGGCCTCCTTCGCGCTCACCGAACCGGGTGCGGGATCCGATCCGGCGGGGCTGCGCAGCCAGGCCATTCAAACCGATGATGGCTGGATCATCAACGGCGAGAAGCGGTTCATCACCAACGCTCCCCTCGCGGACCTGTTCGTAGTCTTCGCCCGTACCCGTCCCGCAGACGCGGACGGAACCGGTATCGCCGTGTTCCTCGTCCCCGCCGACGCCTCAGGCGTTCAGGTAGGGGCCAAGGACCGGAAGATGGGTCAGGAGGGCGCGTGGACGGCGGACGTGCACTTCGCCGATGTCCGGGTTCCGCATTCGGCTCTGGTCGGTGGAAGTGAGGACGTCGGGTATCGCGCCGCTATGTCGTCCCTGGCACGTGGACGTGTGCACATCGCGGCGTTGTCGGTCGGTGCTGCGCAGCGTGCCCTCGACGAATCGGTGAACTACGCGGCCACTGCCACCCAGGGCGGCACCACGATCGGCGAATTCCAGTTGGTGCAGGCCATGCTCGCCGACCAGCAGGCGGGGGTGATGGCCGGGCGCTCCCTCGTGCGCGAGGCCGCACGGGCGTGGGTGTCCGGCGAGGACCGGCGGATCGCACCGTCCGTCGCGAAGCTCTTCTGCACCGAAATGGTTGGCAAGGTAGCCGATCTGGCGGTGCAGATTCACGGCGGCAGCGGCTACATGCGGGACGTGCCCGTCGAACGAATCTACCGGGACGTCCGCCTACTCCGCCTGTACGAGGGCACCAGCGAGATCCAGCGCCTCATCATCGGACGAGGGCTGATCAAGCAAGCCCTACACTGACGGAGCCTGGCTGGTTCTCACCGGCGGGGTGTGCTCACCAAGGCGTGGCGGTGCGCCGCGGTAGGTCGCAGGCGTGGCGCTGAGCCGGATCGGGTTCGCCACCTGGCGTACAGGTTCAGCGCGACTCGGATCGTCGATCTCCACCACCGGATGGAGGCCGAGTCGCTCGGCCAGCGCGACGGCGTCGGCGATGTCGTTGAGCGGACCGCACGCGACGCCCGCGGCGGTGAGCCTCTCGAACCATGCGTCGGCGGTGTCCACGGACAACGCCTTCGTGAGATCGTCGACCAAGCAATCTCGGTGCGCCACCCGCTGGTCGTTGGTCGCGTAACGCTCGTCCTGAGCAAGTTCGGGGATCCCGAGAACCTTGACGAGAGAGGCGAATTGACGGTCGTTTCCCACCGCCAGCACGAGCTGGCTTCCACCCGTCTCGAACACCTCGTACGGTGCGACGCTGGGATGCCGGTTGCCCATAGCCGCAGGCACGACGCCGGCGCCAACGTATCCCGACGTCTGGTTGACGAGCGCCGACAACAACGATGACAGCAGGTTCACCTCGACGCGTTGCCCTTCCCCGGTGTGGTCTCGGTGCCGGAGCGCGGCGAGGATCCCGACCGCGGCGTGCAGTCCAGTGACGACGTCCACCATGGCAACCCCGACCTTGGTCGGCGTCCCGGAGTCGGGTCCGGTGATGCTCATGAGTCCGCCGACTGCCTGGATGAGCAGGTCGTAGCCCGGCAGGTCGTTGTGTCCGCCGAAACCGGTAACCGAACAGTAGACGACGTCGGGGTTCAGCACACGCACCGCGTCGTAGCCGAGTTCGAACCGGTCCATCGTGCCGGGAAGGAAGTTCTCCACCACGACGTCCGCGCGGGTGACCAGTTCCCGCACCTGATCCAGGTGGTCGGGGTCGTGCAGGTCCCACGCGAACGACCTCTTGTTGCGGTTGACCGACCGGAAGTAGGTGGACTCGTCGCCCACCCACGGCGGACCCCACCGCCGGGTGTCGTCGCCTGTACCAGGACGCTCGATCTTCACGACGTCGGCACCGAGATCGGCAAGCAGCATCGTGGCGTACGGCCCGGCGAGCACTCGGCCGAAGTCGGCGATCAACAAGCCCTCGAGCGACCCGCTCACAGCCGAATCGAGCGACCCGCTCACCGAAACGCTTCCTCGCCGGTCAGCGCCTTACCAATCACCAGTTGGTGCACCTCGGACGTGCCCTCGTAGGTAAGGACGGACTCGAGGTTGTTGGCGTGGCGAATCACGGGGTATTCCAACGTGATTCCGTTCGCACCGAGGATGGTGCGGCACTCACGGGCGATGGCGATGGCCTCGCGGACGTTGTTCAGTTTTCCCGTGCTGACCTGTTCGGGGCGCACGTCACCGCGGTCCTTGAGCCGTCCGAGGTGGTACGCAAGCAGATGTCCTTTACCGACCTCGACAGCCATGTCCGCGATCTTGACCTGAGTGATCTGATAGGCGGCAAGAGACTTATCGAACACCTGGCGGTCCTGTGCGTACGAGATCGCAGTCTCCAGACAATCACGTGCCGCGCCCATCGATCCGAAGATGATGCCGAAGCGGGCCTCGTTGAGGCAGCCGAGCGGTCCGGACAGCCCTTTCGCCCCGGGCAGCATGGCGGAGGCGGGCAGGCGCACGTCCTCGAGCACGAGTTCGGACGTGACAGACGCCCGCAGTGACATCTTGTTCTTGATCTCGGGTGCCGAGAAGCCGGGGGTGGCGGTGGGGATGACGAATCCGCGTACGCCGTCGTCGGCGCGTGCCCACACCACAGCGACATCGGCGACGGACCCGTTGGTGATCCACATCTTGGTGCCGTTGAGCACCCAGTCGTCCCCGTCCCGCTTGGCATTGGTCCGCATCCCGCCGGGGTTGGACCCGAAGTCCGGCTCTGTCAGCCCGAAACATCCGATCGCCTTGCCCGCGGCCATGCGGGGCAGCCACTCCTGCCTCTGGTCTTCGCTGCCATAGTGGTGGATCGCATACATCGCCAGCGACCCCTGCACCGACACGAGGCTACGGATTCCGGAGTCGACGGCCTCGAGTTCGAGGCAGGCCAGACCGTACGTGGTGGCGCTCATTCCAGCGCAGCCATATCCCTCGAGGTGCATACCGAGCACGCCGAGTTCACCCAGACCTTCCGCCAACTCCCGAACCGGTAGCACCGCCGCTTCGAACCATTCGGCGATATGGGGGCGAATCCGTTCCTCTGCAAATCGGCGCACGGTGTCACGGATCGCGATCTCCTCGGTGTCGAGCAGCGAGTCGAGCGCGAACAGCTGGGACAGGGTCTGCGGATCGGACATGGTTCCTCCACGGGGCCGGTGGGAGCGCGTGTGCGCAAACGTTCGCAAGAACGATTGCACATACGATTTCGTCACGTACGCTATGGCGCAATCCGACCGCCGTCAATCGCGACGTGCCCGGGTCCATTCCCCCGACCGCGAGGATCGAACGTGAATCTGCCGGACCGCCCGACCCGCACCTCTGGGCGTCCGTCTACCCTGCGGGAGATCGCCGAACGCGCCGGTGTCCACGTGTCGACGGCATCCCGGGTGCTCCGTCAGCCCGAACCCGCCGACGGCTGGTCCGCGGCCGCACGACGAGTGCGCGAGGTGGCCGTCGAATTGGGCTACCAGCCCAACCTGTGGGCGGCGAGTCTGCGGACGCGAAAGACCACCACCCTCGGCGTCGTCATGCCGCGCCTCACAGACGGGGTCGTCGCGACCATGTTCCAGGGCATCGAGGAGGCCGCCACGCAGGCCGGCTACTCGGTGCTGCTGTCGAGTCCGCCGGACGACCTCGACGCCCAGCGCCGGTCCATAGAATTCCTCGTCAGCAGACAAGTGGACGGCCTGCTGCTCAGCAGCCTGCACACTCCCGGACGCGCGTTCGTCGACTCATTGCAGGTTGGCGCACTACCGATTCTGCAACTCAACCGCCACGCCGACGTAGGTCTGCCGTTCGTGTCTGGAGATGATCACCGAGGCGGATATCTCGCCGGACGGCATCTGCTCAACCTCGGGTTCACCGAGATCGCCGTCATCACCGGTCCCGATCACGCCAGCACCTCACGGGACCGGCTCGCCGGGTTCCTGAACGCGCTGTCCGAGAACGGGATCACACTGGACCCAAGCCGGATCGTGCGCTCGGACTTTGAAGTGTCCGGCGGTGTCACCGCGGCCAAGACACTCCTGGAACGAAAATCGCGCCCGAAGGCGATCTTTGCGGTCAGCGACACGATCGCGATCGGCGTTCTCGGCGTCGCCCGTGACCTCTGCCTGCGCATCCCGGAAGACCTAACGCTCGTCGGGTACAACGACATTCCGGTGGCGGCCCAACTGCCGGTTCCGCTGACGACGATCCGGTCGCCCGCGCGACTGATCGGCGCGACGGGCGTGCGCCATCTCCTGTCGATGATCGCGGGCAACGAGGTGGAGTCGGTGAAACTTCCCGTCGAACTCGTCGTACGGGCCTCTACGCGATGCTGATCAGATCGACTCGCGCAGCCTCTACCGCCCTGCAGAGACCAACATCGGCGCGTGCATGTCGTAGTAGGACACGTCCCCCATCAACCGATTCTCTTCCTCGAACAACGACTGAAGCCCGGCCGGATTCTCCATCTTCTCGTGTGATCGGGCCTCGGACTCGGAGCTGAAGTACACGGCTTCCACGAATTTGTCTTCACCGTAGGTACACAGCGTTCCGCCGAGAATCTCGGGGCGCAGCTCGCGCAAGTGAGGTTCGGCCTCATCCAATATGTCCCGCATCCGACTCGCGTCGGTAGTGTGGCCCTCGAGCACTTGCACGAACTTTGCCTCGTCCGAGCCTCCACCCATCCACGACATCGCTTCGGGGCAGTCCATGGCGGAGATCCCTCCCTCAAAGCACTTCTGCGCCTCGGCCCACCATGCCCCCTGTTCGGGGCGCTCACTGTTGCGTCTGGCCGCTTCAGCGGATTCGAACCGGGCCAACGCGATGTACGTCCCGTCATCGCACACGCCCTGCGTGGCTCCCAGGAAACCGATCGCCGTCGGTTGCAGTTCCTCTACCCACTGGTCAAGGCACCTGCGCAGGCCCTCCTCATCCGACACTTTTCCTTGCATTACCTGGATGAACATCTCTCATCTCCTTCGGCGGAGCCGCTGCCCCGCTCCGAGCACGATCTCGGTGGCCGACCCGCCACGGTCCACCGTCAGTGGACACCCGACGGCCCGTGGCCGCAGCCACTGCACGGTCAATCCTGCGCCCGTCAACTCGTCGGCGCAACAGGCCTGAACCTCGACTACCGCCCCTGCCACTGCGGGGTGCGCTTGTCGACGAAGGCTTGCATGCCTTCCTGCGCATCGCACGTGATGGCATTGGTCGCCATCGCCTCGGCCATCGCGGTATATGCCTGGTCTTGGGGCAGGTCGATCTGGCGATAGAACCCCTGCTTGCCGATCGTCACCGTCAACGGGCTGGCCGTGATTATCTTCTCCGCGAGCGCTCGGGTCTCGGCAGCGAGATCCTCGGCCGGCACCACCAGGTTGACCAGTCCCCAATCTGCCGCCGTGTCCGCGTCGATCGTCTCGCCGGTCAGCAACATCTGCATCGCGCGTTTACGTCCGATTGCTCGGCTGAGCGCCACCATCGGCGTCGAGCAGAACAGTCCGATCTTCACACCCGGTGTCCCGAAGACGGCATTCGACGACGCAACCACAAGGTCGCACGACGCAACGAGTTGGCAGCCCGCCGCGACCGCCGCGCCCTGAACCGAGGCGATGACGGGCTGCGGAATCTCCTGAACCGCCTGCATCATCTCGACGCAGGCTTCGAAGATGGCGCGTTCCTCCTCGAGGGTGCGGCCGATCATCTCTTTCAGATCGTGCCCCGAAGAGAAGACCGATCCTGCGGCCCGGACGACGACGACGCGCACTGTGTCGTCGTTGCCCAACTCCCGAAGTGCCGCCGTGACGTCCCACATGGCTTCGGACGACAGCGGATTGCGCTGTTCGGGGCGGTTGAGAGTGCAGAACGCGATGCCGGTGTCCGGCTCGACCGTGGTCGGGGCGAAATTCGGGTTCATGACTCCTGCCTACCACCCGTATGTGCACGTTGGGTATCTACCGGTGCGCCTGCGTGGCGGGAAGAATGCGTGCCCGTACCTCACCGAATCCGATGCGCGTGCCGCCGGTTCCGGGTGCGGTGGCCGAGATCGAGATCTCATCACCGTCTTCGAGGAAGGTGCGGGTCTGGTCGCCAACCACGACGGGTTCCTTCCCACCCCAGGTCAGTTCGATAAACGCACCCCGCTCGTCCTTCTCCCGCCCCGAGACGGTCCCTGAAGCGAACAGGTCGCCGGTGCTGGCTGCGGCGCCGTTGATTGTGGTGTGGGCGAGCATCTGTGCCGGCGACCAATACATCTCGGCGTACGGCGGACGCGACACAACGTGACCGTTCCACTCGATGGCCATATCGATGTCCAGGCCCCACTTCTGGTCACCTCGCAGGTACGACAGCGGTTCGGGGTCCTGTGTCGGGGTGTCGATGCGGGCGGCCTCGAGCGCGTCCAGCGGAACCACCCAGGGTGAGATGGATGTCGCGAAACTTTTTCCCAGGAACGGGCCCAGCGGCACGTATTCCCAGGCCTGGATGTCACGGGCCGACCAGTCGTTCACCACAACCGCACCGAACACGTGCTCTGCAAACCGATCCGGGGTGATGGTATCCCCCAGCCTGGTGGGAACGCCGACGATGAAGCCCATCTCTGCCTCGATGTCGAGACGCCGGGACGGACCGAAGTCTGGGCGGTCCTGATCCGGGGTCTTCCGCTGCCCACACGGGCGAACGACGTCGGTGCCGGACACGATCACGGTGCTCGACCGGCCGTGGTACCCGACCGGCAGGTGCTTCCAGTTGGGCATCAGCGGCGCCGAATCCGGACGAAATAGCCGTCCGAGGTTGGCGGCGTGGTTCTCGGAAGCGTAGAAGTCGACGTAGTCCGCGATCGCCACGGGCAGGTGCATCGTCACCTCGTCGACCGCAAACACCGCGGTGTCGGCGATGTCGCCCTGCACGAGTTCGGTGACCTGACGGCGCACCTCGGTCCAGCGAACCCGGCCCTGCGCCATGAAGGCGTTGAGGGTGGGCTGCGCGAAAACGTCGTCACTCAACGTGGCTGCGAGGTCAACGACGGAATCACCCACCCGCACTCCTATCCGTGGCAACGAGTCCCCTGGTTGGAAGACCCCGTAGGGCAGGTTCCGCAGCCCGAAGAGGGAATCGGCGGGGATATCGAGGACGGTCATGCAGGGGCTCCTTCATCTGCGGAGATGAGAATTGAAGAAGGCACAAGTTGCAGCGCAACGAGATCCGAGAGAGGTTCGAGGATGCTGCAGGTTCCGAATGATCGGAAGCTATTGCGTACCAATGTAATTAAGTCTTCCGGAAGATCCCTCAGTTTCTGGGCGATCCGGGCGCCGTCACGCTCGGCGAGGGTGTCCGCCAACTCGGTGACACCGCCGCCGCCGAGTGCCTGCCGGGTCGCCAAAAGCACGTTGAGGAAACCGTGCTGTTCGAATCCGGTCTCCGGATCGGTGTTGCGAATTGCACGGTGCAGTCCCGCGGTCGCCTTGAATCGGACACCCGCAGAGATCACCGTGTGCAGCGCGGCGGCGAGCTCACCTTCGTCCGGGTATGCCTCGGCGACAACGCCTCCCGTGCGGAACTTGGCCGCGTAGGGGGTACCGGCGAGCGCTGACAGCAGCCCGGGCCTTCTGCCGTCGCGTGGGATCTCGACGAAGACGTCAAGGCCCGGCGCGAGAGCGTCCACGGAGCCGAGTTCGCTCAGGAATTCGCCCACCGGCTGCTCGGCCGGAACGGCAATCTCGAGGGCTACGGCCTCGGCGCCGCCGACTGAGGCCAGTTGCGCGAGAGCCGACTCGAGAGTTGCCGGACCGCCTGGCAGAGTGAGGCTCAGTTTCAATTCTCCGGGCGCCAGTTCACCCAGTCGAGCGACAGGAAAGACGAACGGACCGACCAATTCTGTGTACGGTGCCGACGTGTGCCGTGCATGGGCGGGCAGCGCATCCTGCATCGGCGTGTTGCTTGGCGGAAAGAGTGCGGCGTCGTCGCAGAGACCCGCGAACAGGGCGGGGATCATTGCGTGGGCCCCCGCCCGGCCCAGGTGTAGCCCGGATCTTCGCAAGCCAGTGCGCCCTCGCCGAGTTCGAGCGGGCGGAACGTGTCAACCATGACTGCAAGTTCATCGAAGAACTCGGCGCCGATGCTGCGCTCGTATGCGCCGGGCTGCGGGCCGTGGGCGTGACCGCCGGGGTGGATCGAGATGGAACCCTGACCGATACCGGAACCCTTGCGCGCCTCGTAGTCTCCGCCGCAATAGAACATGATCTCATCGGAGTCGACGTTCGAGTGGTAGTACGGCACCGGGATCGACAGCGGGTGGTAGTCGACCTTGCGGGGCACGAAGTTACAGATCACGAAGTTGTTGCCCTCGAACGCCTGATGCACCGGCGGTGGTTGGTGCACGCGCCCGGTGATGGGCTCGTAGTCGGAGATGTTGAACGTGTACGGGTAGAGGCACCCGTCCCAGCCCACCACGTCGAACGGGTGGTTCGCATACACCATTCGCGTCCCGACGATCCCGTGTGACGTGCGGTGCTTGACGAGCACGCCGATGTCCACACCCTCGGCCTGCAAGGTCTCGGACGGACCGTGCAGGTCACGTTCGCAGAACGGCGCATTCTCGAGGAACTGACCGAACCGAGACAGGTAGCGCTTCGGTGGGACGATGTGACTGTTGGCCTCCATCGCATAGGCGCGCAGCGGTTCCGGGCCCCGAGGGATCCAGCGGTGCGTGGTCGACATCGGGAGGAGGACGTAGTCGCCCTGCTTGGCCTCGAGCGCACCGAACACTGTTTCGACAGTGGCAGAACCGGATTCGACATAGACCATCTCGTCGCCAATCGCATTGCGATAGAGCGGCGATTCCTTGCCGGCGACCACGTAGGAGATGCGCACGTCCGCATTGCCGAGGATCAGCCGGCGCCCGGTGACCACATCGGTGTCGGGCCAGACGGCCTCAGGGAAGAGGTCGTGCAACTTCAGGTGGCGCGGCATGAGCGGATGGTTGGGAGTCGTGCTCTGGTCCGGCAACTCCCATACCGTGGCATCGACGATCGCCGAGGGGATGTGGCGGTGGTACAGAAGCGACGAGTCCGAGGAGAACCCTTCCTCCCCCATCAGCTCCTCGAAGTAGAGCTGGCCGCTGTCGTCGCGGTGCTGGGTGTGCCGCTTCGGCGGAATGTTGCCCGCATGCCGATAGAACGCCATGATCGATCTCCCTAGAAGTTCAGTGCAGTAGTAAATACATTAACTACACTGCAGGTGTGATGGCAAGCACAGATCTTCCGGAGGGCATGATGGGCCTCAGTTGCGTCCGCGGACGTCGAACTGATCGCGATTGGTGATCAGTTTGTCGAGCAGCATGACCAGAATGCGCTGTTCCGGTTCGGTGAGGACACTCGCCCAGGCGTATTCGCGCTCGTTCTGTTCGCGATAGATCTCGCCGATTTCGCTGTGACCACGGTCGGTAAGGGACAACTGGACCGATCGTCCGTCCCGCTCGTCCGCCTTCCGTTCCATCAGACCCCCGCCGATCAGCGTCTTGGTCAGGTTCGAGACTGCGGCCCGACTCATGCCGGTGAGCTTTGCCGCTGTCTTGGCGTCGACTGGCCCGGCCAGCCACGTGACGAACATGAGCCGGAACGCCGACCACGACAATCCGCGCGGGCGATGGATCGACGACTCCAGGTCATAGGTCACCACGTTCGACGCCCGATTGAGAGTCAGCAGAACCTGGGTCGCTAGTTCGTGCGTCGAACCGTATTCGGTGCTCAGCCGCCTGTTCGCGAGTTCGATGAACGACCAGAAGTTCAGGCGATCCGGCACCTCGAGTGATGCCGACACTTCGTCTGCAGTCATGGAGGAACCTTATCGCGAGCAGGTGATGAACCGAGCGTCCACCACGTCCACTTTTAGTATATAGCTGAATTAGTTTGGTCAGGTTACGCTGAGTGCGCAGTTTTGCAGCGAAAGCGTGAGGAAGAGTCTGCAGAAGTGCGCATTCGGACCCGCATCCACCGCGCTACGAGGATGGACTCACCCAAAATGCGCCGAACTGTTCGTACCAGAGATGCGGGGCAGGCGCCGCATCCAGGATCCGGTTGACGAACTGGTCAGCGTCACCGAGGTCGCGCACTCCGACCCCGCGGCACTCGTAGTCGGCGAACCTCTGATGGAGTCCGGCGATCACCTTGTCGGTCACCGTCCGTTCGAACTCCTCCAGTGTTGCCAGGGTTTCCACCGGATGCCCCTCCTTTCGGCGAGAAGCGTCTGGATTCAGTGTAGTGCCGACCGGGGAGTTCCCCTTCTACCCGAGACCCTGCGCCGGTCTGTCGGAGTCGCGGAGCAGACTGGCCCCGTGAGAATGGTGCTGGTTCCCGACGCCGGAGGTGGCGCGACGACCGTCCGTACCGATCCCGCGGGCATTCCGCTCGAATCGCCGCATCACCATTCCGACGCCGCTGCCGCTGTCCAGGACATCGAGGCTACTGAACATCCCCGCTGGATCTGGACGAGTACCGCGGCGGTTTATCCAGCACTTCTCCGAGCAGGGGTGCGGGTGCAGCGCTGCCACGACCTCGCGCTCACCCACGCGATCCTGAGCATGCGCGACGGCGTTCCCGCACCGCCGCCGGTCGAACCCGTCGACGATCGCCCTGGACTGTTCGACACCGCGCCCAGCACCGATGCGGCGCGTGTGGTCGCCGACTTCGCCGATCAGCGACGAACGATCGGTGACGCCGCCCGACTCGATCTGTTGGTCGCCGCCGAGTCTGCGGGAGCTCTAGCCGCTGCGGAGATGGGCTTCGACGGACTGCCGTTCTCCGCCGGCGCGCACCGGGCATTCCTCGAGGCCGCGCTCGGGCCGCGCCCAGCCGGGTACGACCTCCCACAGCGCATCCGGGACGTGTCGGCGGAGATCGGAACGGCGTTCGGCCGTCGAATAAATCCGGCCTCACACGTCGAGGTAATCGATGCCTTCCGCCGCGAGGGCATCGAACTCGAATCGACACGCAAGCACCTGCTGCGCGAGATCAACCATCCTGCCGTGCCGTTCCTACTGCACCACCGGGACCTGTCCAAGCTGTTCACCACCAATGGCTGGCAGTGGCTCGACGACTGGGTACGTGAAGACCGCTTCCGCCCGATCTACGTTCCCGGTGGCGTCGTGTCCGGCCGCTGGGCCAGTCGCGGTGGGGGTGCATTGCAGATTCCGAAGCCGCTGCGGTCGAGCGTGATCGCCGATCCTGGACATACATTCGTCATCGCTGACGCCGGGCAACTCGAACCCCGCATCCTGGCGGCAATGTCGGGTGACACTCGCATGGTGACAGCCGCCGGCGCGGACGATCTGTACGCCCCGGTCGCGGCGGAGGCGTTCGACGGCGACAGGGACAAGGCCAAGGTCGCGATCCTGGGTGTTCTCTACGGCGCGACGGCGGGCGACGCACGTTCACTCCTCACCCTGCTGCGCACCCGGTTTCCCGGCGCTGTCGAGTTCGTCGAGAGAGCGGCCCGCGCAGGTGAGCGAGGCGAAGTGGTGCACTCCTGGCTCGGCCGGGCCAGCCCGCCGCCGTCACCCGACTTCTGGTCCCATGGCGACGCGCGATCCCGTGGCCGATTCACCCGGAACTTCGTGGTGCAGGCCACTGCATCCGAATGGGCGTTGTGCGTGCTCGGAGATCTGCGACGTCGGCTCGCTGGCGATCCCAACAGTGAGCTCGTCTTCTTCCAACACGACGAAGTCATGGTCCACACCCGCGATCCCGAGACCGCCACCCGGCACGTTCTCGGTGCCGTCGATGTTGCTACCCGTCTCCTGTTCGGCAAGACCCGGGTGCGGTTTCCGATGGATATCGCGGTGCGCGACTGCTACGCGGAAGGTCCCGAGGAGCCGTAGCGCGCACACGGTTTCGCCGTCGCATGTGGGCTTGACGTGGTGTACTGAAGCGCACTCCCGGCACCGGCGAAGGGGACCCGATGACGAAGGTGGATTCGACGGACTCGAACATGAGCGACGAGAGTTCTCGCAGGTATCGCTGGCCGGCATTCACCATTGTGGCCATCGCCATCATCGCGTTCTTCGCAGGCGGGTTCGGCGGTTCCTTCCAGGGCAAGCTCAGTGAGGTCCAGAAGAACGACAACGCCGCCTACCTCTCGAGTTCCGCCGAATCGACCGTCGTTACGAACGAGGCCTCCAAGTTTCTCACCGTCGAGACCATTCCCGGTTTCGTTCTGTTCCACAGCGACTCCCCGCTCACCGATCAGGACAAGGCCGCGATCACGCAGGCACGGAACGCCATTGCCGGGGTCGACGGTGTCGATGCCGAGGGCATGGCTCAGACACAGTTCTCCGAGGACGGGACCACCGCATCGATCTTCGTTCCCCTCGTCGTGAAGGAGGACGGCACTGCCGTCGCCGGCGACGTTGTGGCCTCCACCGAGCAGAACGTACTCACCGCCGCAGAGAACGCTGCCGGTGGCCTCGAGGTGCTCCCCGCGGGACCGAGTGGTCTCCTGGTCGCCTTCATCGACGCCTTCGAGGGACTCGACGGCGCACTGCTCGGCGCCGCTCTGCTCGTTGTTGTCCTCATCCTGCTGGTGGTCTACCGCTCTCCGGTGCTGTGGATCTTCCCGATCTTCTCGGCACTGCTTGCCCTCGGCCTGGCGTCAATGGTCATCTATTTCCTCGCCGAGGCCGAGGTGCTCACGCTCACCGGGCAGAGTCAGGGCATCTTGTTCGTCCTCGTGATCGGTGCGGGCACCGACTATGCCTTGCTCCTGATCTCGCGGTACCGGGAAGAACTGCACTTCCATCCCAACAGATTCGAGGCGATGACCAAGGCGTGGAAGGAATCTGCCCCCGCCATCACTGCGTCGGCGGTCACCGTCATCCTCGGTCTGCTGTGCCTGATGTTCTCCGAACTGAATTCCAACAAGAGCCTCGGCCCGGTCGCGGCGATCGGTATCGCCTGCACCTACCTCATGATGATGACATTTCTTCCTGTGGCGTTGTCTGCGGCGGGCCAGTGGGTCTTCTGGCCGCGCAGACCCGCGGTGGACGAGGCAGCAGACCTCACCTCGCAGGGACTCTGGGGCAAGATCGCGGCGCAGGTCGGGAGCAGGGATCGGCCCTTCTGGATCGGCGCAACCGTACTATTGGCAGTGCTGTTCCTCGTCGGCATCGGAAGTCTGAAGACGGACGGACTGACCTCCTCGGAGAACTTCACCAACCGCCCCGACGCCGTCGTCGGCCAGGAGTTGTACGACTCGAAGTTCGACCCGGGCGCCGGTGCCCCCGCCGTCATCGTCACTAACGCCGATCAGACGCAGACCGTCATCGACGCCGTGAGCGCGGTGGACGGGGTCTCCCAGGACGCCGGCGCGGTGTGCCCACAGGTCGATGTCGAGAAGTTGTCCGCACTCATCCAATCGAACCCGTCCGCGGTGGCGTCCGCGGCGGGCCAGGGCTGTGCGCCCGACTTCTTGACCGTCGCGCCGATCGACGGACGCATGGTGATCAACGCGACGCTCGCCGACTCCTACGATTCCCCCGAGGCCCTCGAGACAGTCGAACGACTTCGCGATGTGGCGCACGCCATACCCGGTGCCGACGCACTCGTCGGTGGCACTACCGCAACAACTCTCGACGTGCAGATCGCATCGGTGCACGACCGGAACCTCATCATCCCAATCGTGCTCGTTGTCATCTTTATCGTGCTCGCGCTGCTGCTGCGCGCGCTACTCACCCCCGTCATCCTCATCGCGACGGTCGTGCTGTCTTTCGCTGCCACGTTGGGTGTCTCCGGACTGTTCTTTACCCACGTCTTCCACTTCGCCAACTCTGATCCAGCTTTTCCGCTGTTCACGTTCGTATTCCTCGTGGCGCTCGGAATCGACTACAACATCTTCCTGATGACCCGCGTCCGTGAGGAAACCCAGAATGTCGGGACACGATCGGGAGTGCTGCGCGGACTGGCGGTTACCGGCGGCGTCATCACGTCGGCGGGTGTGGTACTCGCCGCGACGTTCTCGGTCCTGGGAGTGCTGCCACTCGTCATCCTCGCGCAGATCGGATTCGCGGTCGCCTTCGGCGTGCTGCTCGACACGATCATCGTGCGCAGCATCCTCGTTCCCGCGCTCTCCCACGATATCGGCAAGAAAATCTGGTGGCCGTCCGCACTGGCGAAAGCAAAGGATTAGAAGGCTTCTTCCGCCCACAGATGAAACAGGGCGTACGCGCGCCACGGTCTCCAGGCCTGCGCAACATCGGCCGCTTCCCGCCCGGTCCTCACACCCAGCGCCCGCCTGAGAACGAGATCGTCCGGTGCGAAGGCGTCCGGGTCACCGAGCACCCGCACCGTCAGGTAGTCGGCGGTCCACGGCCCGATCCCGGGTAGGGCGAGCAGACCTGCTCGGAAGTCCGCCGGATCCGTGTCCGCGTCAAGTCGAAGCCCGTCGGCGGCGGCCACGGCCAGCGCATGCACCGTGCGCGCCCGAGCGCCGGTGAGGCCGACCGTCGACCGCACGTGCTCGGTCGAGCGTGCCGCCAGAGCCTCCGGCGTGGGAAACGCAAGAAATCCGTCATGAACAGGTCGGCCGTAAGCCGACACCAGTCGCGAACCGAACGTGCGGGCGGAAGCAAGCGAAACCTGTTGTCCCAGAACGGTCAGCACCGCCGTCTCGAACCCGCCTACACTCCCGAGGCGCCGCAATCCAGGTCTCAGCTCCACCAGTGACGCTAGCCGCGGGTGCCTGCTCAGCGCGGCATCGATCGGCAACGGATCTGGATCGAGGTCGAGCCAGCGTCGAAGAGTGGTCGTCAGAGCTTCGACGTCGCTTGGGTGCGCCGGGGTCAGGTGCGCCTCGACGTGCTCTTGATCGGGGTGCACCGCCACGGACACCAGTGCTGGTCCGTGGCGCCCGTTCACCACGCGCGTGTGGGTTCCGGAATCGGGGTCATGATGCTCGAGTCCGGAGACGGTGTGCGCGCGGAGAGCGCCCCAGAGTGGCGCCCCCGCGAAAGGTTGGCGATACGGCAGAAGGACTTTCATGCGTCCTCGAGTCCGGTCACGCGCAGCGTGATATTCAACCGCCCGGCCTTCAGCCCACAGTCCCCATTGCCCGTTCCAGGAAACACCTTCGGCACACCGTGATACGAGAAACGCGAAGGACCGCCGAACACGAAGAGGTCACCCGACACGAGTTCGACATCGGTGTATGGCCTGGTGCGATTGGTGGTGTTCCCGAACCGGAACGTGCACGTGTCACCGATACTCAGCGACACGACGGCCGCGTCGGACCGTTCTTCCTTGTCCTGGTGCATACCCATCTTCGCAGTGTCGTCGTAGAAGTTGATCAACGCGGCGTCCGGTGTGTAGTCGTCGGCCGAGTGTTCGTCCGCCGGATCTTGGTAAGCCGCGGCCACGGCGCGCCGGCCCAGCCCGACGAGCCAGTCAGGTACGGGCGCAACACGACCACCACCTGCGTCGTCGGCGGTGCGTGCGTAGGAATACGGCCTCCAATGCCAACCGAGGCACACCGTCTGCACCGACATGCGATGCCCGGTCGGCAGTTGCGCCGCCCGCATCGGGACCGGTGCCGTCGCCCAGCGACGACATTCGACCACCAGGTGGCGTTGTTCATCCAGGGTGAGCCAGTCGGGAACGTGGACGGCGCCGGGCGCTATCTCCGCCCGGGGTCGGGGTATCAGTGCAGACATCGCATCGAAATGGTCATGCCGCTGCCTCCAGCGCCAGCAGAATCGACTTGGCTTCCGGCCCGCCCGCATACTGACCCATACTGCCGTCGCTACGGACGACTCGGTGGCAAGGCACCACGATGGGGAGCGGATTCAAGGCGCACGCGGTACCCACGGCGCGGACTGCCCGCGCACTCCCCGCTGCCGCCGCGATTGCGGAATAGCTCGCGGTATGCCCATACTCGATGTCGACGAGGCGGCTGAGCACTGAACGCCGGAATCCCGTGGAAAGCCGGAAGTCGAGCGGCAGGTCGAACGTCGTCCGCTCACCGCGGAAGTATTCTTCGATCTCACGGGCCACCGCGTCGAACCGTGCGGGCGCTCGCAGTATCCGTGGGCTGATCTGCTCGGCGAGAGCCTGTAGGACCACGTCGTGATCCTGGCGGGGGAAAGCGATCCGTACCAGACCACGATCGGTGGACGCCAGCAGAAGCGAACCGACGGGTGTGTCCAGAGTCCGATAGGCGACGTCGAGAAGTCCTGCCTCCGCGGCTGCGGCGGCGAGTCGTTCACGGAGCCGTTGCTCGACTGCGGAGTCCGACGAGGACAGAGCATAGACGATATCGGGGACGGTAGTCATCTGATGTCTCCACTCACGGCGATCGAGAGGGTCTTACGAAGTGCTGCAATCCCATCGGCTGCTGCCCGCCTGGATGCGTCCGGGGAATTACCCAAGATCACCGCGATCTCGGAGTATGGCAGCCCTGCCAGGTAGTGATACGCCACCGCTGCCCGCTGCTTCACCGGTAGGGCGCCCACCGCATCCCACAATTCCGAGTCGTAACTACCCGGGAGACCCCAGTCGGCGCTCTCCTCGGGAAGCTCGTCGGTCGGCACGGCCCGGCGATTGCGTGCACGGATATGGTCGAGCGCCTTCCGGTGCGCGATCGTCACCAGCCATGACTCGACGTTGCGCTCCGGCTGCAGATCGGGGTAGGCGCGCATCGCGGCGATAAACGTCTCCGACCAGGCGTCCTCGGCGTCCGCCGGTCCGACCACGGCCCGACAGACTCGCAGGACGGTCGGACCGTGCTCAGCTACGATGACTTCGAATGGCGTCAGCGTCATCGCCCCAGTCGGAGTCCAGCCCGTTCCGCTTCGCGTTCGAGCAGGAACCGTTTACGGTCGAGCCCGCCCGCGTACCCGGTCAGGCTGCCGTTGCTCCCGACGACGCGGTGACACGGGACGATGATGCTGATCGGATTCTTTCCGTTCGCGGCACCCACCGCCCGCACGGCCGCCGGACTTCCGAGGGCGTCCGCCAACTGGCCATACGTCCATGTCTCGCCGTACGGGATGGTGCGCAGCGCGTCCCACACCCGCATCTGGAACGGAGTGCCGCGCGGCGCTAGGGTCACCGTGAAGTCGGTGCGTCGGCCGTCGAAGTACTCGGCGAGTTGGGTGGTGGCCTCGTCGAAACCTGCCGTGTCGCGCTCCCCGAATGTCGCGGGATTCGGCTGATGTCGATGTTCGGCCATATAGACGCCGCAGAGCACCCCGTCTACGTTGACCAGCGTCAACGGGCCAATCGGCGAATCGATGACGGTGTGTGCTGTTCGCTGGGCATTCACGATGTCCATCCTTCCAGGTGTACGGCCTCTGACAGGTAAACGCCTGTCAACCCCGAAACGTGAGATCGTCGTTCGCCGTCGCGCCGCTCGGCATCAGGCAGGATGGACAAATGCCTCTCGCACTGCGCGGCCCCTGCGACCTGGCGCGTGCCGCCACCGGCCTCACCCGGTTCTCGGTGGACACCGCCGGACTGGTGGTCTCGCTCCCGGGCCGGATCAATCACCTGATCGACCAGGTCGAGGTGCTCGTCGCCCGGATCGAGGCGATCAGCATCGGCGCCGAATTCGCGGTGGCCAGGGCGAACGCGGTCGCGAATGATGCGGCTGCCGTCGTTGCCACGGCAGCGGGCGCATCCGCGTCCGCGCAGGCCCTGATCGGACTCTACGAACCGCTCGCGCAAAGGGCGGCCCCGATGGCGGAACTGTTCGTCGACGAGCTCTCCGAGGAAGAGGCGCGCGCGGCTGTCGGGCTGGTGAACCATCTACCCGAACTCACGCTCCGCATGGAGGGCCTACTGCCGATACTCGCGACCCTCGACACGGTCTCACCGGAGATCCATCAACTCCTCGAGGAGGTTCAGGGGGTACGTCAGGCCATCCAGGGCGTCCCCGGCTTCAAGTTCTTCCGCAAGCGGGGAGAAGCCCGCGACGACGGCCAGGTGTTGTAGATCAAACCGGCCATCCGCCAGGGCGAATGTACCTCTCGGCGCATCTGAAGCGCCCAAAGTACATTCGGCCAGGGCCGAGCACTCCTACGTCGGGTGAGCCAGTCGACGATCAGAGGCCTCCGCAGTCAAGGACGGGTCGTCGCCCCCCTCGCCGCGCTTCTCGTCGCTGTACACCATGAGCGTCGAACCGCCGAGGGCCAGGACGATCGCGATGACTCCATAGATCGTTGGCAGGGTTTGGTACACCAGCAGGGAGATGACGATCGTGAGTGAGGGGGCGAGAGCATTCGTGATGGGGGCGACGACCGATGCTTTGCCTCGACTCAAGGCCATGACCAAGAAGAGCGCTCCGATTGCGTTGAGAATCTGGGTGCTGGCGGTCAGCGCGGGGGCCTGCCAGGGGGCACCGGCCGGGAGGCCACCCATCATCCAGATCGCAACGGGAACGAGGGCCAGGCCGCTGACCGCCATCCAGGCGAAGGTAGTGGCTTCGTTCACGGCGATAGTCGCGGCCTTGCGCATGAAGAACGCCTGCACGCCCCAGGCGATACACACAAGCAAGGCGAGTGGGAGCCAGGGACCAGAACCGGATTCGCCGCTGCCGCTGGTGACGCTGAACAACAACAGGGAGATCATCACGGCAACCAGTCCGATTACTGCGAGTCTGGTCAGTCGCTCACGCAAGAATCCGATGGCCAGTAGAACAGTGATCGCCGGCGAAATGGAAATGATCGGGAAGATGAGGTACGCGGGGCCGAGCGCGAGCGCCTTGAAGAGGACGAGTTGGCCACCGGCACCGCTGAATCCGATCAGGAGGCCGTAGCCTGCCGCTGCCGGGCGGCGATCGAACTTTTGCCGCGCGAGGATGAACGCAGCCGGGATGATCATGGTGAGCGACCAGATCACGTAAACCATCTCGTCCGGATAGCCGTAGCGAGTGGTGGGCAATGATGAGAACGCCCCCCAGACGCCCCAGAACAGCACCAACAGCCCCGCGTACAGCATCCAGCTTTGAGTCTTCTTCATAGAGGTCACCTTCGAGTGGCGTGTGCTTGGTGGAGATGGGCGAGCGATGGGGACGGAAGGGTGACGCCATGCTTTTTCATGGCGTAGAGAGCGGATCCAATGCCGGGGCCGAACAGCGGGGCGCGGAGCCGGTACTGAGCCCCGAGGGCATCGAGGGCGGCGGTGAATCCAGTCAAATACGCTGGAGCCGTGAACATCCCACCCGAGTACGATACGGGGACCGGTTCTTCACCGCCGTAGCCGAGCTGCACTCGCGTGGCGTCCACGAGGTGAGCCAGTTCGTGGCAGGCATCGACGAGGATGCCGGCGGCGATGCGATCACCACGAGCATCGGCTTCGACGACCGTCTTGGATAAGTCTGCGATAGCTGATCGCCTTCCACCCCAGTCGTCGACGACGGCCCCGATGAGGTCGAGGTCGCTTCCGATACCGACTCTTTCCTTGACTACGTCGTATAGGGGTCCACGGGGGAGGCGCCCGTCACTCATACGGGAGAACGCATTGAGTCCCCGAACGGCAACCCAGTAGGCGGAGCCTTCGTCCCCGAACAGTTCGCCCCAACCGCCGGCGCGGTAGCCGGTTCCGTGGCGTTCCCCGTAGGTCATGGACCCCGTGCCGGAAATGATGTTGATTCCATCCGCACCGCCCAGAGAACCAGCCCAACCGCCGATCATGTCGTTATCGCAGGTGTAGCGGTCGTGGCCAAGGAGAGCTTTCGGAATAGATTCCAGCACAGCGATATCGGCACTGGCCTCGCCGTAGCTGGGAAGACCGAAAAAGGCATAGTCGATCTCTTGCGTGCTCACCTCCGCCTCTGCTGTGATTCGAGTGATGCCGTCGGCGAGCACCGTGGAGACGAGATCGATGCCGGAAGTGAAGTAGTAGCAGCTCGGCCCCTGTGTCTCGGCGACAATCCGTGCGGCATCGTCGAGCAAGACGAAGGCGGTTTTCGATCCGCCTCCGTCGACGCCGAGAAACAGTGCCACGGCTATCCGCCCATCTGCTGTTCGGTGCCCGCGAACAGTGGGTGGATCCGAACGCCCTGCACGACGCGGTTCACGTCGCCGCCAGGAAAGGGGTTGTCGGGCGTCGCCCCTAGATGTACGGAGTAGTGCAGGCCGAACAGCTGCGCGAATACGACGTAGGCGAGGGCGAGATACACGTCGTCGACGCCTTCGACGTCATCGAGAACCCAACTGAGTTCACTTGCGGTCGAGGATGATTTACATGAGATCGTGACGACCCGGTCTGTACCGAGAGAGGCGCGTAGTTCGGAGATGATGTCTTCGTCGTATCGGCGGGTGTAGGGGTCGGAGGACACGTATACGACGGCGAGGGTCTTGTCGTTCAGCACCGCTTTGGGTCCGTGCCGGAATCCGAGTGCGGAATCGAAATAGGTGACGATTCGACCTGCGGTGAGTTCGAGGAGTTTGAGCGCGGATTCCCGGGCAAGTCCGGTCAGTGGACCGCTGCCGATGTACACGATGCGTTCCGCATCGCGGGCGACGAGGGACTGGATCGTCTCTCTCGACGCGATGAGGCTGTCAGCAGCCGCAGCGACGGATTCGACCGCCGAATCGTTGTCGCCGTGGAAGACGAGAAGGCTGGCCAGGAGCATCGAGGTGAAGCTCGACGTCATGGCGAAGCCTTCGTCGTTCGAGCGCTCAGGCATGAGTAGAATCAGCGAATTCGGCTTTCGGGAATGGTCCCGGTACAGATCGCCGGCTGGATCGCAGGTGATGATCAGATGGCTTACGTCGCTGAGGATCTGGTCTGCGATTCCGGTCGCGGCGCCGCTCTCGGGGCTGTTGCCGGATCGCGCGAAGGACACCAGCAGCGTGGGAATGTCCTCGGCAAGATAGTTGGCGGGGTTCGAGACCAAATCGGTGGTGGCAATCGCTTCGATCCGCCGCGAAAGTTTCCGGGCGAGAGCCGGTGCCGCAATCTCTCCAGCGAAGGAAGACGTTCCAGCGCCGGTGAAAATGATCCGGAGTCCCTCACGACTGAGTTGGGGGGTCAGGAACGCATTGATCTCTTCACGATGATCACGGATGTACCGAGCCGTTTGACGCCATATCTCGGGCTGCTGGATGATCTCGCGGTTTGTGGCGGTGTCGCGCCCGGCGGTTGGGGCGATTGTGGAATCAGGCATTGCGCCCTCCAGTTTGGGTGACGTGTCGGGTATGGGGAAAGCACGCGGACGCATAGGGGCGCAACGCGTCACGAATCTTGTCGATGACCAGATCACGGGGAGTGGCCTTCAGCAGGCCGGCGCGAACGCGCGCGTACTGCTCGGGCAGGTACTGGCTGATCAGCGGGAGGGGGATCTCGACGATGGACAAGTTTTCATACAGTCGCATCTCCGCGACTTCGACCTCGAGGTCCGGCCAGTAGTAGCGCAGGCGGTCGCTGTAGCTGAAGCGCCGGGCGATCTTCTGCTCGGCTGCATCACCCTCGTAGTAACCCTTCCAGTAACAAGGTTTGGCGAGCATACGTTGCTCGAGGACATCGACGAGCTCCGAGCGTGCGCCGGCCGGGACGATCTCGTCCTCGATTCGAGCGAGGGCGAACAGTGCTTCACGCATTGCGAAGGTAAGCCCCGGCCCCACCTTCAGGATCGCCCAGTGGTCGGCGACCAACTCGGCCAGCCGCGGCGCTTGCTGGTAGTCCGTGGAGTGCGCTTCGAATACCAGCGTGGCTTCGCCATCGAGGACGGTGCGCAGTTTTTTTGTGCCGGCACGGTCGTAGTCGATCACCTGGAGATGGTCGAACTCGACGGCAGGCTGAACGACCATTGCGATGATCTGCGGCCAAATGCCCTCGAGGCCGACTTTCTCGAACGCCGCGCGGTGACGCTCCAACGTGGACTGGGCGGCGTCAGGCGAGGTAGGGGTCAGTTGATGAAGGGTTTCATGCGCTCCGCCCGGTGTCGGAACTTCCGTTCCGATGACATAGCAGATCTCGTCGGTTGACCCCGCCCGGTGCGCAGCTTCCTCGGCAACTTCGAGAAGTCGGGCCGTGCGGGTAGCGACAGTGTCGTCGCCGAGCACGACTGGATCGTCCGCGCACGACATGCTGCAGTCCAGATGGATTTTGGTGTAGCCGGCCTCGACATACGCGGTCACGAGATCCTCGGCGAGGCGCATGGCCTCCGCAGCGAGTTGGCTCTGCCAACGGTTCGGGCCGAGGTGGTCGCCGCCCAGTACCACCTGATCCCGCGGGAAACCGTGTTTGTCGGCGAGGGTGAAGACGAGGTCACGGAAGCCTGCCGGCCTCAGCCCTGTGTAACCGCCGAATTGGTCGACCTGATTGGACGTCGCCTCGATCAGCAGATAGGTAGCGTCCTCCACAGCTTGTAGAATCGACGCCTCGATCACGGTCGGGTGCGCTGAACACACTGAATAGATACCCACGACCTCTCCCGCCTTGTGGCGGCGAATGGTGTCGTGCAGATGGTTGACCACCGTCGTTCCTTCCTCGTCCATGTCCATGTCCATGTCTGGAGCGTCTACCTCTGGAGCTATTGATATGCGGCCGGCTGTTGGGCCGACGACGACAGCAGGGTGCAGAGGTGCGCAACCAAGGTGGCGATCGCGTCTCGGCCTTCGCGGATGTACTTTCTCGGGTCCGACGCCGCCGGGTTCGCATCGAGATAGTGTCGAACAGCCCCGGTGTACTCGATATTCAGGGCGGTCCCGATATTGATCTTCCGCATCCCCGAGGCAACCGCGGCGGTAAGACCGTCGTCCGGAACACCGGAGGAGCCGTGCAGCACCAAGGGTACCGGCACCGCAGAAGCGATCGTGGTGATCAGTTCTTGATCGAGTTGCGCATTCTTCGAGCTCATCGCGTGTGAACTCCCGACCGCGACCGCCAATCCGTCCACGCCTGTACGCCGCACATATTCGGCAGCCTCGGCCGGGTCGGTCCGGACACCGGGCGCGTGCGCGCCATCCTTGCCGCCGATCTCCCCGAGTTCAGCCTCGACCCAGAGCCCCTGAGCATGCGCCAGATCTGTACACAGTCGGGTTCGCTCTACGTTCTCGGCATGCGGTAGGTACGACGCGTCGACCATGATGGAGCTCACCCCGAGGCGACGACCGTGCTGGATCGCTCGCGTCAGCAGGTCCGGATCGCGGAAGTGATCCAAGTGAATTGCCAACTCCGCCAAAGAATTATCGGCCAATTCCACACATGCCGCAACGATCGGCTCCAGGAAACCGCCGTGGTGGGCGATGGCGTTTTCGCTAATCTGCAGGATCGCGGTTGATTGCGCGCGCTCGACCCCGGCGACGATGCCCTCCGCCTGGTCGAGGGAGATAACGTTGAACGCAGGAACCGCACTCCGGTTGTCGACGGCGGCCGAGACGAGATCGGAGGTCGCTACGTGCGTCACCGCTTACCGCCTGGGCACGGTTTGTCGCCACCGTCGGCGCGGTAGCGCCGCACAGGGAGACCGATGCGATCGGCTGTCCGGATCGCGCCGTCCTTGTGGCTTCCTGCGACGCCGCGCGACCAACTAGTCGAGAACCTGCTGTTCATGGGCCCATCTTGCGTAAGATTGATCACAACAATCAACCTTTGGCCGGTAAATGATCAATGAAACTGCACGTTTTGAGCAGCGAGCCCCCCTCACACACCGGCGATACGGAGACACGATGCCGCGCGCCGTCAGCCAAAAACGGCTCGAGCGCATGCACCAGATCCTCTCGCTTCTTCAGGACCGCGAGGCGGTGATGCTCGATGAGTTGTCTGCGTTGCTACAAGTCTCTGGGGCAACTATCCGTCGTGATCTAGCAGAACTCGAGCAACAGGGTCTCCTGGTCCGAACACACGGTGGTGCCCAAGCCCTGGAACTGCCAGACGAGATCCCGGTACGACTTCGCGGCTCACAGTTCCGCCGAGCCAAACAGCTGATTGCTCAACAGACGGCTCGCATGATCCCGCCCGGACCCCACACCCTCGCCGTCAGCGGCGGAACGACAACCACGGAGGTGGTTCGAACTCTGCGGTATCGCGCTGACCTGACCATAATCACCAATTCCCTCCATATCGCAGCCGAAAGCGCGCCGTGGCCTCATGTCAGAGTGATCATCACCGGCGGCGTGGTCCGGTCGCACTCGTTCGAAGCGACAGGCCCCCTGTCCGAGGCGACGTTCAACTCGATCAATGTCGCAACTGCGGTGTTGGGAGCGGATGGTGTCAGCGCAGCAGGCGGTATAACGACCCACGATGAAATCGAGGCTCGCGCCAGCCACGCGATGGTCACTCACGCCCGCCGCGTCATCGTCGTCGCCGATAGTTCCAAGGTCGGCCGAGTCACTCTCGCGCGGATGGCCGATATCGGGGAAGTCCACGATCTCGTCACTGATGCCGGTGCCGACCCGGACGAACTCGAACGTATCAGGTGCACCGGAGTCCGATTGCATATTGCCGAAGAGCGAGAGAGGCCGGCGACATCATAGCGACGAGCGCGTTCGGCGGACCGAAAGCACCTGCGGACCTGCTCATGTGGCCTTTCCTTGCAGTGCACGCAGACCTGCCGCGATGAACTCGGGTACCGACTCACCCGCCCTGTCGAAACCCTCGCCGCGGGTGGCGCCGACACGGTAGCGATGGTTGATTCCCTCGGCGATCACGGCGAGTTTGAAACTGGCGAGCGCCATGTAGAAGTTCCAGTTCACCAACTCCCGGCCCGTGGCCACGGTATAGCTCTGCGCGAGATCGGCGGCGGACGGCAGCCGTGGGCTCGTCCATGCCGCGGGTTGACCGAGTACCAGATCGAGCGCCGGATGCCGGTAAACGCACATCAGCGCGACGTCTGCGAGTGGGTCACCCAGCGTCGAGAGTTCCCAGTCCACCACGGCTGCAACCGTGCTCACATCATCGACCGCGAGGATTGTGTTGTCGATCCGGTAGTCGCCGTGCACTATGGACGACTCGGATTGCGCAGGAATCGATTCCGATAGAACACCATAGAGGCGGTCGACATCGGCTGAATCCTCCGATTTGACCCTGCTCCACTGACTCGCCCACAACTTCACCTGCCGGGCCACGTAGCCGTCCGGGCGACCGAACGCGCCCAGTCCGGCGGCGACGTAGTCCACGTCGTGAAGCGCGCCGAGCACGTTTACCAAGGTATTCGCGCACAACCCGATGTCGTCGTCGGAGAGCGCCTCGAGATCAGCCCTGGTCCGGACTATCTGACCAGCGACGTACTCGACGACAGTGAACGGTGCGCCCATCACACTGTCGTCCTCGCAGAGTGCGACGGTGGTGGCGACCGGGACGTCGGTGCCTTGTAGCGCGGAGGTGATCCGGAACTCGCGTGCCACGTCGTGCGCGGAGGGTGTGAGTCCTGCGGTGGGTGGCCTCCTCAGCACCCACCTCGAGGAGTCGTCGAAGATGGTGTAAGTGAGATTGGACTTGCCGCCCGAGATCAGTTCGGCCCGCAACTCACCGTTGAGCGTAAGGCCTGAATCGGACAGAAAATTCTGCAGGGCGGGAAGATCCAGTCCGATCGCCACACATGCCTCCACTCAACGGACCGTACTGCAACCGACCAATCACGCTCACGGCTGAAGAACGACCGTTCCACACGGGACTCGACCCGGTCAAGGGATCAGCCCGACGAACGTCGGCAGCGCCGGGGTCGAGTGTCCTCTACCTTCAGGGTCCCTACCGTTGAAGCTGGTACCCGCCCCCCCTTACGTGGTCCCGGGAGTTGACTAGAGTCGAACGAGGTCGCCCAGATCGACGGCCTTCTCCAACAGAGAGCCAGGGACCACCCGATGATCCACGTCCGTCATTCCGCGATCGCCGCCGTACCTCTCGACGTCGCCTTCGCATACATCGACGACTACAGGACCGTCCCCGACTGGATGTTCGGCGTCTCGGAATTCAGCCCTATTGGGGAGTTCGATCAAGGGTTGGAATCGACGTTCGACGCCGCGATCCACATCGGCCCCAGCACTCTGCGGTCACGACTCGAGGTGACCGAGTGGGAACAGGATCGCGTCATCACCGTAGCGTCACTCGACGGCGCCGCAAACTCCTCCACCTGGGAGTTCACCGCACAGGGTGAGAACAAGACCGAAATCAGTGTGGACTTCGCATACAGACTCCCCGGTGGCCTGACCGGGAAGGCGCTCGGTCTCATCATCGAACCGTTCATCGAAACGGCCGTGAAGAACTCCGAGGTGACCTTACGAAACAACCTCGAGCAGCTGTACGCGAAGCGCGACCGGAGCGGCCACTAGCGTCCCGGCAGGAATAGACCCTGACCTCACCGGGGTCGGGGCGTACGCGAACGTCAATCCCGGTCGTGGAACCTCAGTGCGTTCGCCCAGATGCGCGTCGAGGTGAACACGACGTCTTCGAACTCGACGGAAGTTCCGTCGCCCCTGTCTCTACTGGCTACGACTCCATTGGCAACGAAAACGTTGTATGCCAGGCGACTGACCATCCCCGACAGTGCCCGAGAGGTCAGGACAGGGTCGAGTTGCTTGTCGGCGATGCCCCGTGCCTGCAGTTCTTCGATTCCGCGGGCGTTCCGCGCGATGAATGCGTCTGCCCGCCTACGCCGCAGAACGGCGAAATTCGGGTCGATGTGCGCCACCTGCTCGAGCAGGCCCATCAATTTGGCGTTCCGCCGATATGCCTCGAGATAGGCGCGGTTACTGGCCTCCAGGACGGCGTAGGGGTCGTCCGTGTCCTGCACCCGCTTCATGCCCGGGTGCATCATGTCTTCCTGGGCCACCTCGAGCACGGCGGCGAAGATCTGCTCCTTGTTGTCAAAGTACGTGTAGAACGACCCCGTCGAGCAGTTGGCCTCCTTGGTGATATCGGTGAGCCTGGCGTCCAGGTATCCCGACCGCTCGAATACGGTCCTCGCAGCCGCCACGAGGGCCGCACGGGTGCGTGCACCACGGGGCGTGGCCGGCGGTTCACGCAGCAGACCGGTAGCCGCCATCGACGGGGCGGGCTGATCGTCCCAGTCTTCATCGACGATGTGAATGGTCATTTCCTACTTATACGCCAAATGTTCAGCCACGCCCAAACTCGACGCTCAGGTGATGGTCATGCCACCGTCCACCGCAATCGTCTGCCCGGTGACGTACGCTGCGGCGTCGGAAGCGAGCCAGACCACCGTCGCGGCCAGTTCCGGCGGGTCGCCGAGGCGACCGAGAACCAGACGTGGCTTCATCGCTTCGAGGTACCCGCCCTGGTACTGCGCCGTCATCTCCGTCTCGAAGAATCCTGGAGCGATCGCGTTGACCCGAATCCCCTTGCGGGAACCCCACTGCTGGGCGAGGTCACGGGTGAGCCCGATGACCCCAGCCTTGCTGGCGGCGTACGCAGCCTGCGGAAGTCCCGCGGTGGTGATACCGAGTACGCTCGCGATATTGACGATCGCGCTACCCGGCTTCATGACCTTGCCTGCCGCCTGCGCCGCCCAGTAGGAACCATTCAGATTAATGTCGACAACCTGCCGGAACTGGTCCGGAGTCTCCCTCGTCGCGGGGACGGCCGTGCCCACTCCAGCGTTGTTGACAAGCACGTCCACCCGGCCGAATTTCTCCATACCCGCGTCGATCATGTTCTGTGCCTGAGCCGGGTCCGTGATATCCGTCGCGACGCACAACGCCTGACGTCCCGCCCCCCGAACCAGTTCAGCGGTTTGTTCGAGACGGTCGGTGCGTCGTGCGGCCAGCACCACGTCCGCGCCGGCCTCCGCCGCGGCCTGCGCGAAGGCGACCCCGAGACCCGACGACGCCCCGGTCACTACGACCACCCGATCGGTCAACCTGAATTTGTCGAGAACGGACATTTGGGGTGACTCCTTTGTTGTGGGGCTGAGGGGTTCGGGGTCAGAGACCGAGATCCCGGCCGATCAATTCCTTCATGATCTCGTTGGACCCGGCCCAGATCTTGGTGACCCGCGCATCCATCCACGCACGAGCGACACGGTACTCCGTCATGAAACCGTAGCCACCGTGTAGTTGAACGCAGTGGTCGAGGACCTCGTTCTGCACCTGGGCGGTCCACCACTTGGCCTTCGCGGCGTCGACGGCGGTCAGTTCACCGTCTGCATGTGCGGCGACGCAGTTGTCGACGAATGCCTGAGTGACCTCAACTCGGGTGACCAGATCCGCGAGGAGGAACTTGTTCCACTGTAGTGAGCCGATCGGCTGCCCGAAAGCCTTGCGGTCCTTGGCGTATTGTATCGTCTCCTCGAGGATCGGCGCGGCGTGCGCGATGTTCGAGATCGCGGCACCGACACGCTCCTGCGGCAGCATCTCCATCATGTGGATGAATCCGCGGTCTAACTCACCGATGATGTTCATCGACGGCACGCGGACATTCTCGAAGAACAACTCGGCGGTGTCGGACTCGTGCTGGCCCACCTTGTCGAGTTTTCGGCCGCGCTCGAAGCCCTCCATGCCCGTCTCGACGGCGAACAGGGTGATGCCTTTGGACTTCTTCTCGGGGCTGGTTCGCGCCGCGACGATCACCAAGTCGGCGTTGTAGCCGTTGGTGATGAAGGTCTTGGAACCGTTGATGATCCAATCGCCGCCGTCCTTGACCGCCGTGGTCTTCAGCGCGGCAAGGTCTGATCCACCCGACGGCTCGGTCATACCGATGGCGGTGAGCAGTTCACCAGTGCAGAACTTGGGCAGCCAACGCAGTTTCTGCTCTTCCGTCGTCAACTGCACGAGGTACGGGGCCACGACGTCCGCGTGGATGCTGATACTCGACGCCACTGCCGCGTTTGCCCGCGCAAGTTCTTCGGCAAGCACGGCATTGAACCGGTAGTCGCCGGCCTCGCTCCCACCGTAGGCCTCGGGAATCTCGAGGCCTAGGAAGCCGTTGCGGCCGGCCTCAAGCCAGATCTCACGGTCGATGAAGCGCTGCTCGATCAATTTGTCGGCCACCGGCAGGATCTTGCGGTTCACGAATTCCCGGACCGATCCGCGGAATGCCTCGTGATCAGGGCCGTACAGGGTGCGTTGCATGACCGCTCCTCCTTCAAATCGGACTGTTCCTGCAATGCATGCCTACAATATGTAAGCGTATGCTTATTTTATAAGCGATTGCTTATAATGCTGGGACTGCGCGGTATTGTCAACATCCGCACAGCCAGGGATGGAGGAGGCATGAGCGAACCGCCGAACCAGGTGATCAGCCCGTCCAAGGCTGCCGCCCGCATCCGGGTCGCAGCCGCCGACGCGTTCGCGAGCAGCGGTTACGGCGGAACTACGACCCGCGAGATCGCCGCTCGCCTCGACATGAGTCCGGCCGCGATGTACCCGCACTACCGGTCTAAGGAAGAACTGCTATTTGCGATCAGCTACGAAGGCCACACCGCCACCCTTGATGTCGTGACGCGTGCAGACCTTCCCGACGAACTCCCGTCGACGAGGTTGCGGGCACTTATCGGCGCCTTCGCCGTCTGGCAGGCCACTCACCACACGCAGGCTCGTGTCGTGCAGTACGAACTCAATGCCCTCACCACGGAGCACTATCGCGAGGTTGTCAGGTTGCGCCGGGAAATCACCCGCATCGTTCGTGCCGTCGTCGACGCCGGCGCCGCGTCCGGCGAATTCACGGTGCCCGACAGCGAAGGCGTCACGCTGGCCCTCATGTCGCTGTGCGTCGATATCTGCCGCTGGTTCCCCGCCGGTGCGTATACCGAACCGAAGGTCGTTGCCGACCTCTATGCAGGCCTTGCGATGCGCATGGTGGGTGCGGGCTAGCGCGAATCACGCGGACTGCTCGGCTCTGCCGAAAATCGCGAGCACGTCCGGCTTCACCGGCAATATCCAGCGCTTCAGGTATTTTCGCCAAATCTCGTGGTGCCCATGCGTAATCTGTGAGCAACCGCTTGAGCACATGACCATCAGAGCATTGCATTCTGACGGAGGGTTTCATGGCGCACGGATTCCGCTCGTTCAGCTTTGTCGCCTCCACTGCCGCGCTGCTACTCGCCGCGATGGCCGTGCCCATCACCGCTCCGTCGCCGGTATCCGCTCAACTCGGCACCCTCTCCGGCCACGTCCGGGGCGCAAGTGGCCCGCTTGAATCCTTCTCGGTCACCGCCTGGAGCGCTGGCGACGGCGGCGAGCGACGAGCGCATCCGCTCGGTAGCGGAACAACCGACGCCGACGGGCGCTTCGTAGTGAACCTGAGCAGCTCACGGCCACCGGGATCCGTCCTGTATCTGCTCGCGGAGAACACGGTTCGATCCGATCCCGGTTCGCTGGTGCTCGCCAGCGTTCTCGGCAGCGGGCCGTTGCCGGCCGACGTGGTCGTCAACGAGAGGACCACCGTGGCCTCCGCGTTCGCGATGGCGCAATTTGTCACGTCGGGCGGAATCTCCGGGCCGAACCCGGGAATCACCAATGCGGCTGGGATGGTGCGCAACCTCGTCGACGTCGCAACAGGCGAGCCCGGGGCCGTGCTGGTCTCGTCTCCCAACGGTGCCGAGACCTCCACGATGGCGGCCTTCAACTCACTGTCGAACATGCTGTCTGCGTGCGTCACGATGCGGATACCATGCGACACCTTGCTAGACGCGGCAACTCCTCCTGGAGAACCACGTCCGGTCGACACCTTCCGCGCAATGTCCGATGTCGCCCGCGGTCCGGCGAATGCCGTCCTGCCCCTGTTCGGCATCTCGATGCTTCCGCCCCGGCCATATCTTCCTGCGCTCGACCTCCCGCCGGCGGCATGGACCCTCGCTCTCCGCTTCAATGGTGACGGACATTCGCTTGCCGGTCCGGGGAATTTCGCCATCGACGAGGACGGCTACATTTGGGTGAACAACAACTATCAGTACAACCCCGACCCGCGAGTTCCCGTGTGCGGCGGCGACTCGGTGTTCAAGTTCAGCCCGACAGGTCAGTTCGTGCCGGGTTCGCCCTTCAAGGGCGGCGGTTTGAGTGGAGCCGGCTTCGGGATCACCATCGACCCGAACGGCGACGTCTGGGTGGGTAACTACGGATTCGCCGCGCAGCCTCCTGGATGCCCCGAGGATCAGCAGCCACCGCACAACAGTGTCTCGAAGTTCACCTCGGACGGTCAGCCACTTTCTCCCCCAGAGGGTTTCACCGAGGGTGCAATCGACTGGCCGCAGGGAACGATTGCCGACCGCGACGGAAACATCTGGATGGCGAACTGCGGTTCGAACACGCTGACCCGATACCCGGACGGCGACCCGAGCCGAGCCGAAAATATCGACGCGGGCCTGGCGCGGCCATTCGGCATGGTGGACAACGGTCGTCACGTATTCGCGACCGGGATGCTGAACAACGCGGTGGCAGTTCTCGACAGAGACGGGACTCCCCTGCCCAACTCCCCCGTGTCCGGCGGTGGCCTGAACAATCCGATGGGTATCGCAAGCGATGGGTCCGGAAATGTCTGGGTCGCCAATTCGAGCATCGTGCAACTGCCCTGCCCGGACGTCCCCGGTCTCTCCCCGGGGGTCGGATCAATCACCCTCCTGAATCCGGACGGGTCCATGCAGGGCGGGCCATACATGGGCGGTGGACTGACCATCCCGTGGGGCATTGCGGCCGACGGTGACGGCAACGTCTGGGTGGCCAACTTCGGTGGCAAAAGGTTGTCGAACTTCTGCGGCACCGACGCGTCCACATGCCCTCCAGGAATGAGAAGCGGTGACCCGATCTCACCTGCCATCACGGGATACGCATTCGACGGACTCGAGCGAAACACCGGGGTCGCAGTAGACCCGTCCGGCAACGTCTGGCTCGCCAACAATTGGTTGGACATTCCCGTCCAGACCAACCCAGGAGCACACGAGATCGTCGCATACGTGGGCCTCGCGGCACCTCTTCAATCCACCGCACCCGCAAACTGACGCACCCGCAAACTGACGCACCCGAGAACCGGCGACCACAGCTCACCCCTCCTGACGAACAACTTGGTCACGACCCATTTTCCATAAATCTCGGAACATCTCCTTGCGCCCACCGAAGCAAAAGCGCACAGTGGCAAACGAGAGCGAACAGCTACATCCGACCACCTGCGGTTCGGCGTCGAGACAGCGCCGCGCAGGCCATTGGTCGTACCCATCCGGAGGAGTTTCAGATGCCCGCCAGATCCTTCAGCGTCAACGGCCGCGAATACAATGTCCCCGACACGCCCGTGGTGGTCATCTGCATCGACGGTAGTGAACCCGAGTATCACCTGAAGGCGATTGAGGCGGGGCGGATGCCGTGGCTCGAGGCGGTATTGGCGGAAGGGGGTACATACATACCGGCCCATTGCGCGATGCCCGCGCTGACCAACCCCAACAACATCTCCATTGCCACCGGACGACCGCCCAAATATCACGGCATCAGCGGAAACTACATCTTCGACACCGAGACCGGCGAGGAGGTGTTGATGAACGACAAGAAGTTCCTGCGGATCCCGACGATCTTCGCGGTCGCCAACGAGGCCGGCCTCGACGTCGCCGTCGTCACCGCCAAGGACAAGCTCCGACGCCTGCTCGGTGCCGGACTCGTCGAAGAGGGGCCGAACCTCGACGGCGCACCAGGGATGACGGCTCCGTCTCGGCGCGGCATCTGTTTCTCTGCCGAAAAGGCCGACCAGGCAACGATCGAGGCCAACGGCATCGGCGATGTCCTGAGTCTGACCGGCCGGCCACTACCAGAGGTGTACTCGGCAGACCTGAGCGAATTCGCGCTCGCTGCCGGCGTCAAGATCCTCGAGACCCGCACGCCGGACCTGATGTACCTGACGCTGACCGACTACATCCAGCACAAGAACGCGCCCGGCACCGAGGTCGCGAACGCCTTCTACGAGATGATCGACCGGTACGCGAGCGAGCTCGATGCACTCGGGGCCATTGTCGTGATCACCGCAGACCATGGCATGAGCGCGAAGTCGTTGCCGGATGGCACACCCAACGTCATCTTCGTAGAAGACGAGGTAAAACGCATTCTCCACGAGCTCGGCACTCCGTCGGAGGACGTCCGGGTCATCTTGCCGATTACCGACCCGTACACCGTTCACCACGGCGCGCTCGGCTCGTTCGCGAGCGTGTACCTGCCTGCGGGCGCCGATGTCGATGCCGTCTCCGAGGCGCTGGCCGGCATCGACGGTATCGAGGCCGTACACAGGCGTCAGGAGGCAGCCGACCGCTACGAGCTGCCCGCCGATCGTATCGGCGACCTCGTCGTGCTGGCCGAGAAGAACACCGCCGTCGGACGGTTTGCAGAATGGCACGATCTGACGCAGCTCGACGCGCCGCTACGCTCACACGGAGCGCTGGGCGAACTGAACATCCCGTTCGTGATCAACCGCCAACTCGAGCAACCGGAACTGGTCGACACACACCTCGGTAGTTCGGCCCGCGTGCACAACTACGACGCGTTCTGGGTCGCGACCACCGCGCTCAACCGCCCGCAACCCGCACGTCCCTCCCTGGTATAGATCTCCACCCCACCGCGAAAGATGCTGCCCGGCAGTTTAACTGCCCTCCAACACCGCGCGATCACCGAGCGATGCCAAAACCGGCGAACAGGTTTTATTCCTCTGAGACCTAGGTAGCGACGCACATGACCGTCAACGATTCACACACCGCCGATCCGGTGCCCGATCAGAAGTTCCGCAAGCTGCAGTGGCGCATGTTGGTTGCGACCATGTTCTGCTACGCCTTCTTCTACACCGGTCGGCAAACGTTCGGGTTCGCGATTCCCGGAATCGAGGCCGAGTTGGGCCTGAGCAAGGAAGTGCTGGGCGGGATCAGCGGGCTCTTGCTGTGGACGTACGCGATCGGGCAGATAATCAACGGAAACATCGTCGACAAGATCGGTGGTCGGCGGGTGATGGCCGCCGGGACGGTCTTGTCCACCATCTTGAACTGGGTGACCAGTTTCGCGATCGGCCCGTTGAGCCTGGGTGCGGCGTGGGCGGCCAACGGCTACGCCCAGGCGATGGGGTGGACCGCAGGCGGGCGGGTCATCTCGAACTGGTGGCCACCAAGCGAGCGGGGCCGAAGTTTCGGTTTCTACACATTCGCCGGTGGGGTGGCCTCGGTGATCGCCTACCTCACCTCCACCATCATCGTCGACGTCCTCCACTTGGACTGGGAATGGATCTTCCGCATTCCCGTGCTGCTCATGCTCGTCGGCGGGATCGTCTTCTTCCTGGTGTCCCGGGAATCTCCAGAGAGCGCGAAGATCATCCCGCCCAAACACTTCACCGAGGAATTGGCTTTCGAGCACGCCGTCACGAAATCCGACACCCGCGAACCAGACACCACCGAAGGCCCACCCGCCGAGGAATCGTCGCTGTCCCGATACACCCACGTCCTGTCTAACCCCAGGATCTGGTCGACGGGGATTGCCATCGGATTCTTGAACGCGGCCCGTTACGGCCTTCTGACCTGGGTGCCCGTGTATTTCCTCACTGCGACTGGAGGCCAGGACGACGGCGCCGTCAGCCCTATTTGGACCTCCGTCGCACTTCCGACCGGCATGGCGGTGGGCGCCTTGGCCAACGGCGAGATATCGGATCGGGTGTTCGGTTCCAGACGCGACCGGCCCATCATCTTGTTCACCGTCATCGGGGCCGCCGCATCGATAACGATGTACGCCGCCCCCCTCGGCCTCACAACCGGAATGATCGTCCTCTTCCTCACCGGATTCTTCGTCTACGGCCCACAATCCTCATTTTGGGCCCTCACCGTCGACATCTCCGGCACGAAGGTCGCCGGGACCGCGATCGGCGTAGTGAACTTCTTCGCCTATCTCTTCGCCGGTGCCGCAGCACCGATCACCGGGTACGTCATGGACGTAACCGGCAAGACGAGTTACATCTTCCCCATCGTCGCTGCGTGCTGCCTGATGAGCGCGTTGGCAACACTGACGATCCGCCACCGTCCCCCAAGTCAACAACTCGCCGCCTGAGCGGCCGGGATGGAATTGACCGATTCGAGCGCACGGCCGGTGGTGCGCGGGCCGAGCAGGCCGATATCCAGAACCATGGCGATCATGGCGCCGGCGACCACCGCGAATACAATCCCAGCCCCGGCGTGATGCAGCAGCGGCACCAGTACGAACGGCATCGCCGCACTGGAGAGCCGGGACAGCGAGTAGGTGCCACTGGTAGCAGTGCCGCGCAGTTGGGTAGGAAAGATCTCGGCCTGGTAGATGTGGGACGAGTTGGAGAACAGGTTGCTGATCGCCGTGTAGAGAAACCCGAACAACAGGATCACCCAGGTGGTGCTCGCGTAACCGAAGGCCAGCCCGAAAACTGCCATCGCGATCCCGGAACCCATCACCAGGAACTTGCGCTCGATCCGCTCGACGATGGGGATCGACAACGCTGACCCCACCGGGTAGCCGATAAAGGTCACGGCGCTGAACAACAGTGACTGCACGACCGGAAAACCTTTCGCCACCAACACAAGAGGCACCAGGGTTCCGAACCCATAGTAGCCCCAGGCCTGCAGCACATGGAACACCGACATCATCAGTGTTCGCCGGAAGTAGGGTCGCACGAACAGGTTCCGCAGCGCCGCGGTCTCCGATGCAGCGACAACCGGCCTGGCGTCGGGTCGCGGTAGAACATTGCCCTCCGCGAGGGCCTGTACCTCGAAGCGGCGCACCACCGCATCGGCCTCGTCGGTGCGCCCAACCGCTTCCAGCCAGCGCGGTGACTCCGGAAGCGCCGTGCGCAGCCCGAACACGATCACCGCGCCCAGTGCTCCGACGAGAAACATCCACCGCCACCCCGAGAAGCCGAAGGGTGCAATGGGTACCAGCCAGTGGGCGAGGAATCCCGCTGCCGGCACACCGCAGAACGACAGCGTGTAGGCCCACGCGGTATAACGCCCTCGGTTTTCGGGCGGCAACAGATCACCGAGATACGTGTCCGATACCGGGGGCTCTGCGCCGATCCCGATGCCGGCCAAGAACCGGGTGACCAACAGCATTACGGGACCGGCACTGAACGCGGCCAGCAAGGAAAACACCGAGTAGATACCGAGGCTCAACAGGAACGCGCGGCGGCGTCCGAGCAGGTCCGCGAGGCGCCCAAGGGTCAACGCACCGATAAACATGCCCAGAAATGCTGACGACAGCAGTAGCGGCAGGAGCGAGGCACTCAGATGGAATTCCTCGCTCAACACGCTACCGAGCACCCCGGCCAAGAAGATTTCGTAGATGTCGAAGAACAGTCCGAGCCCGATCACTACCGTCAGCCACCGATGGTGCCGCGTGATTGGCAGACGGTCCATCCGAGCTGCGATCGTCGGGATTCCCCGAGCGGGACTCTGGAGGTCAGTCATCAGTAACCGCTCTTCTGCCGTTCCCCCGAGGATATGTCCCACATTAGTGAAAACGTCATGCGCAAGATCCAGTTGGGCATCCCATTGCGGGCGGCAGTCGCTGAGACCGGGACCTCGCAAGAGTTACTCGGAGCATGCATGCACCGATCCGCGGCGCCCGCTGGACCGTCGTTGGCCCGACCCGTGCCGGTGAAAACTGAAACGCAAGGACAGATCAACATTCACGTGACCATTCACACCCACCCTATGTATACCCCATAGGGTATTGTCGTCGCTGTATCCCACCTACAGGAGGACCCTATGTGTTATCCCGTTACCTGCTCGAGCTGCAAGAAGGCGACCTGGGGAGGCTGCGGAGCGCACGTCGAGAGCGTCATGAAGTCGGTTCCCGCGTCCGGTCGCTGCACCTGCAAGGAAGACCCCGACCCAGCCGGCAAGTCTGGGATCTTCAGCTGGTTTTTCGGCCGCTGATCCCGCCGCCGGCGAGCTGCACGCGACAAGAAAGGGGCGATGGCTCGCCTCTCCTTCATCGCCCGCAGACGGGGTGCACTGGTTCGCCGCGCAGCGCGAAGGATTGACGGCCCCAGTGCCGACCGTACGTGGGTGATCTCTCGCATCTACCGGGCGTATTGCGCCCGCGTATATACCCCTACCCGTATAAGGAGTTTTGCAGATGACCGTAAGGAGAATCGACACCGGCGATCGGCGATCGGCTGTCGACGACAGCGACGAAGCCGGATGGATCCCAGTCTCCGGCGCAGGGTGGCGCGCTGGCGCGCATGGGTGCTGTCATGGCGACGAATTCGAAATGGGTGCTAGGCGTCTGGCTGATCGTGCTGGTTGCCCTCGGTGCGGCTGCTCCAAGCGTCTTCAACTCGCTGGCTGGCGCCGGCTGGCAGGCCAACGGTTCGGAGTCGGTGCGGGTGCGCGAACTCGCCCAGGAGCATTTTGGCGGAAACTCCTCCGCTGCGGTGCAGGTGGTTGTGCACTCGGATACCAAGCCCATCACGGACCCGGCGGTACAGCAGGTACTCACCGAGGCCACCGCCGTCTTCCAAGGGGACGACCGGTTCGGTGAGGTGATTGCACCGCAGCCCGGGATGTCGATCAGCCCGGACGGGCACACCGGCATCCTGATTGCAGGCGCGAACGCAAGCACGGACGAGATGGTCAAGGCGGTCGACGACCTCAAGGGTGAGCTGTCCGCGCTGTCGGGGGACGTGGTCGAGGTCTACCCGACCGGCGCCTCCGCGCTGTGGAGCGACTTCAACAAGGCCAATCACGACGCGATGATCAAGGCGGAGATGTTCTCCTGGCCGCTGACCATGGCGATCATGGTGCTGGCCTTCGGTTCTCTCGTGGCCGCGGGCCTGCCGCTGCTGCTCACCCTCGCGGGGCTGGTCGCGTCGGCCGGCGGACTGGTGCTGCTCAACACCGTCACGCCGATCTCGGTGTGGGCAATGAACTTCGCGATGATGTTCGCCCTGGCACTGGGCATCGACTACGCCCTGTTCATCGTCGCGCGGTTCCGGGATTCACTGTCCAAGAGCGGCGACCCCCGCTCCGCGGTCGCCGAGACCATGGACACCGCGGGCAAGGCCGTCGCACTCTCGGGCCTGACCGTGCTGGTGAGCCTTTCCGCGGTACTGCTGGTCCCCGCCCCCGCGGTGCGGACCATGGCCGTCGGAATCATGCTCGCGGTGACGTTCGTCCTCGCCGCCACGCTGACGCTGCTCCCGGCCGTGCTGGGCAAGCTCGGACGGAAGGTCAACGCCGGCTCGCTCCCGTATGCGAAGCGACAGCAACACCGGTCCCCCGGATTCCATGCCTGGGGCAACCTGCTGCACAAGCACCCATGGCCGTTCGCAATAGGTTCGCTCCTGGTACTGGTCGCGCTGTCGATCCCGGTGCTCGGGCTCAAGGTCGCGATGCCCTCCATCGAGGTCGTGCCGACGGACGCCCCGGTCCGCCAGGGCTACGAACTGGTCCAGGCCCAGATGGGCGAGGGCGCACCCGGCATGCTCCAGATCGTTGCCCCCACATCCGAAGCCGAGGCGACTGCCGCCGCGGCGAAGTCGACCGAGGGCATCGCGATGGTCACCCCGCCGACGCCTGCCTTGGACGGCTCCGACTACGTCATGCTTCAGGCCGTCCCGAACGTCGACCCCTCCGACAGTGCGATGGGCTCGATTCTCGACCGACTGCGTGCCGACCTGCCCTCGCAGGCACTGGTCGGAGGCGCACCCGCGGAGAACCTCGACCTGCAGCAGGCGCTCAACGACTACCTGCCCGTGATCATCGGCATCATCCTGACGCTCGGGTTCATCCTGTTACTGGTGGCCCTGCAGGCGCCGTTGATCGCGATCCTGGGCACCGTGGTCAGCCTGCTCTCGACCGCCGCTGCGTTCGGGGTGGCGAAGCTGATCTTCCAGGACGGGCACGGGGCAGGCCTGCTCGGCTTCACCCCGCAGGGATTCCTCGACGGCTGGGGGCCGGTGTTCTTCTTCGCGATGATCTTCGCCATTGCGATGGACTACACCGTATTCCTGCTCGCCACCGCGAAGGAGCACTACGAGGAGTCAGGCGACCCGAAGGTCGCGCATGTCATGGGGCTCGCGCACTCGGGTCGGGTGATCGCCGCCGCCGCCGCGGTGATGGTGGCGGTGTTCTTCACCTTCGCCCTTGCTGACCCGCTCCCGCCGAAGGAGATGGGCATCATCCTCGGTGTCGCGGTCTTGCTCGACGCGGTGCTCATCCGGCTCGTGCTGCTGCCGGTGCTGCTGCGACTGACCGGTCACGCCGCCTGGTGGTCCCCGGCCTGGTTGCGGCGTGTGCTGCCGAACATCAGCTTCTCTCACGGATGACCCAATACGTATGTGCGGTAGGCAAACACACACCCACCGCACATACCCCATAGGGTATTATAGAGCAGGTCAGATTCACTGAAGGGAACGACCATGGTCGGAAACGAAGAGAGCGTCGCACTTGTCCTCAACAGGTTGCGCCGCGCGCCGGCCTGCAGCGGGTGAGCTATCGCACCTCACTGACCACCTCGAAATCACCCTGACATTTCCATCCCATTCGACCGAAATGGAGACCCACCCAATGAAACTGGCACTGTCGACGACACTGGAAACCTCGTTCACCGACGCAGTCGAACGAACCCGAACCGCATTGAAAGAACAAGGATTCGGGGTGCTCACCGAAATCGATATGCAGGCAACCCTGAAGGCCAAGCTCGGAGAGGACATGGAACGCTACCTGATTCTCGGCGCCTGCAATCCGCCGCTCGCGCATCGAGCCGTGGAAGTGAACCGTCAGATCGGGCTACTCCTGCCCTGTAACGTCATCGTGCGCGAGGACTCGAACGCTGAAGGCGCCGTCCTGGTCGAAGCGATGAATCCGCAGTTGATGGTGAACTTCACCGGCGAACCAGAACTCGAAGCAGTCGCCAAGGACGCCGGGACACGCCTGCAGGCCGCCATCGACACCCTTGCCTCTCAGCCCTGAGAACTCCGCAACCGGGCAGGGAAGCCGGTAACTCCACACGACTCGAGACCGATAGGAGATATTCATGACGATTCTCGCCTCCGTGGTGCTGGGTGCCGTCATCGGAATTCTGCTCGGCCTCCTCGGCGGCGGCGGGTCGATCCTCGCCGTTCCCGGTCTCGTCTACGGGCTCGGAATCCCACTCGCGCAAGCAGTGCCGATGTCCCTTCTGGTGGTCGGTATCGCATCCCTGTTCGGTAGCATCCCCAAGATCCGGGCCCACCGAGTCCAGTGGCAAATCGCAGGCGTGTTTGCCGTCACCGGATTCCTGGCCGCATTCGCCGGGAGTGCATTGAACCGACTTCTCCCCCCCTCGGTGACCCTCGCCGGATTCGCGATAGTGATGATCGCATCGGGAGTCCGAATGCTCTCGAGCACGGAGAAAACCGGAACTGCCTGCCGAGCAGAGGGATACACGGTTAACTGGCGTCGGTGCACCTCCCGAGCCATCCCGGCTGGTCTCGGCGTCGGATTCTTGACCGGACTCTTCGGCGTGGGCGGCGGGTTTCTCATCATCCCGGCCCTCGTTATGCTGCTCGGCATCGAGATGTCCGTGGCGGTAGGCACCTCACTGGTGATCGTCACCGCCAACTCCGGATCCGGACTCCTCGCCTACCTCGGCAATCTCAGCCTCGACTGGGGTGTCGTCGCCGTGTTCACGGCGACCGCCATCGGTGGATCGCTCGTGGCAGCCCGCTACGGGAAGAACGTCGACGCCGCCCGACTGCAGAAGTGGTTCGCCTACCTAATCTTCACCGTGGCGGCCTATGTCCTCGTCGAAGTGATCTTCATTCGATAGCACTCCCCCGCTATACGGGCGCCGAACCGCACACCCAGGTCTACCAGCGTCAGCACACCGAAGTCGGCCGCGTCGACGCAGAGCGAGTCAGGCCCGACACGGACAGCGGCACAAGCGCAAACGGTGGTCACGGCGGTATCGGCAGAGGACCTGGTGCAGGCGCGGGCGGCGCGGGCGGCGCGGGGTCGAGCGCACGCCGGAAGTACAAAACGCACTTGAGCGTTACCCTTGTCGTATGGCCGATCGGGACAGGAACGGGACGGGTAAACCCCTCAACGCACGTCCCCGCGACGTACTCGGCCGTCCCCTGCCTCACGACGCCGAGGGAGTTGCGCGGATCCCGGACGACCTGCGCCTGCAACCCGACGAGGCGATCACCGAGGCCCAGCGGCTTCTCGACCACGGAATGCCCTTCCATGCGCACGAAATCCTCGAAGGTACGTGGAAGAGCGCCCCGGAGGACGAACGGGAACTGTGGCAGGGACTCGCCCAACTCGCCGTAGGTCTCACCCATCTGATGCGCGGCAACAAGACCGGCGCGCGCTCGCTTTTGCGCCAGGGCCACGACCGGATCCGGCACTACGAAATGGCGGCGCCACACGGCCTGGACATCTCCGGCCTACTGACATGGTCCGAACACCTCACGGACGAGATCGACCGCATCGACCCGCTGCCCGCGACGCCGGTACCCCGATTGAGAATCCCCTGATGCCCCTGCTGCCCATGTTCCCTCTGGGCTCAGCAATGCTCCCCGGTCAGCAACTTCCGCTCCACGTCTTCGAGCCCCGCTACCGAGAACTTGTCCGCGACTGCCTCGATGCTCCCGGCGGCCCTCTATTCGGGGTCGTTCTCATCTCGCGCGGCACAGAAGTCGGCGGCGGCGACGCCCGCCATGACATCGGCACCATGGCCCGAATCGAATCCCACGTCGCGATCGGTGACGGTCGGTACGAACTGTTCTGCCGCACCCAGGAACGCATCAAGGTGTCGAGGTGGTTACCTGACAACCCTTATCCGATCGCCGAGGTCGTCCCGTGGCCGGACGAGAACACCGGAACCCAGACTGCGGACTACGAATTCTCTTCTCTCATAGAGAGACTCGAATTCTTGTACGGGCTGCTCCGTCGATTCGCAGCCGAAACCGGCAACGTTTCACCCGACGTCCCCGCCATAAGAGGCTTCCGGGGTTCTCTCGGCACGAGGCTGTACGAGATTGCCACCTACATTCCGATGGGCGACGCCGACCGCCTCCGGGTCCTCGCCGCCGCAGGTGCCGACGAACGACTGCCGGAGGTCTCCGAGGCAATCGAGAACGCCATCGAGATGGTCCAGTTCCGGCTGATGTGAGCTATCCCTCTCGCCGGGTGGTCAAGGGCGACCGGGGAAGGGTGTACTGTTGTGAACGCAACGCGGGGTGGAGCAGCTCGGTAGCTCGCTGGGCTCATAACCCAGAGGTCGCAGGTTCAAATCCTGTCCCCGCTACCATAGCGACAGCGACTCCGGAGAGTTCGATTCTCCGGAGTCGCTTTTGCGTTGTTCCAGCAACACTGTTCCAGCAACACTGTTCCAGCAACACTGTTCCAGCAACACTGTTCCAGCAACACTGTTGCACCAACATCCCCGAAGACCTGGCGGGCCGGTAGTTGATTCTGCCAGCCTGGACGAGTGAACAACGTCGACGCCGTAGTCATCGGGTCCGGCCCCAATGGCCTCGTCGCAGCGGCGACCCTGGCCGATGCGGGGTGGGATGTCGCGGTGGTCGAGGCGCAACCGACACCCGGCGGCGCGGTGAGGTCTGCAGAACTTGTCCCCGGCTACACCTCGGACCTGTTCAGTGCCTTCTACCCTCTGTCTGTAGTGTCGCCCGCCCTCCGCGGTCTCGAACTCGAGTCACACGGCCTTCGGTGGACTCGCGCGCCCAGCGCACTCGGACACGCCCGTTCTGCCACCGACGAGGACGCGCCGGTGATCCACCCAGAACCCGCGGACACGGCCGCGGACCTCGAACGACGCCAGCCGGGCGACGGTGATGCGTGGTCGGCGCTCGTCGAGCGGTGGTACGACATCAAGGAACCTCTGCTGAATACGCTCTTCAGCCCCTTCCCTCCCGTCCGCGGTCCGAGTCGTCTTTTGCGGCAACTCGGCACGGGCGACGCACTGCGTCTGGCGAGGTTCCTACTCCTCCCCGCGCGGCGGATGGGCCACGAGTTGTTCCGCGGCGAGGACGCCCGACTCTTATTGCTGGGCAACGCGATGCATGCCGATATCCCGCCGGATGCGCCGGGCAGCGGCGTCATGGGCTACCTCCTCACGATGCTCGCCCAGGACGGCGGGTATCCGGTGCCGGTGGGAGGAGCGGGGGAGTTGTCTGCCGCGATGGTACGTAGGGCCGAATATTCGGGTGCTCAGTTCCACTACGGCGACGCCGTCACCGGGATCGAGGTTCGGTCGGGTCGCGCGGTGGGTGTCAGGACTGCGTCGGGCATCCGCTACGCCGCTGGTCGCGCCGTGATCGCCGACGTCTCGGCGCCCGCGCTGTACGGGTCGCTGCTCCCGAGCGACGCCGTTCCTGCCCGCGTGCGAGCCGACCTCGAGCACTTCGAGTGGGATACCCCCGTCCTGAAGGTCAATTACGCTTTGTCGCAGACGATCCCGTGGCGTTCGCCCAGCCTGAGCGGCGCCGGCACTGTCCACCTGGGCGCCGACAGCAACGGACTCGTGCGCTGGATGGCCGACCTCACCACCGGCACCATCCCGACTTCACCGTTCCTACTCTTCGGCCAGATGACCACGTCGGACCCCTCGCGCTCACCGAGGGGTACCGAAAGCGCCTGGGCATACACGCACCTACCACGCGGCATCACCGACGACTCGTCCGCCGACCTGCTGGCGAGCCGCGTGGACGACGTCCTCGAGGCGCACGCGCCGGGTTTCATGGATCGGATGGTCGGGCGAGTCGTCCAGCGCCCCTCCGACCTCGAGGCGGCCGATGCGAATCTAGTGGGAGGCGCGGTCAACGGTGGCACGGCGCAACTTCATCAGCAACTGATCTTCCGGCCCGGACCCGGCATGTCGCGGTCAGAAACTCCGATCCGCGGCCTGTACCTGGGGAGTGCGTCGGCGCATCCGGGTGGAGGAGTCCACGGGGCATCGGGACTCAACGCCGCCCGTGCCGCGCTCGGCGAGCACGGACCGCGCGGATGGCTGCGGCGGCGCGCATCGAGTGCCGTCATGGATCTGCTGTCGAAAGGGCCAATCCCCTAATTCCTCCTCTGCCAGGACTCCTCGTCGTGCAATGATCTGATTCGTCGAAGTCGGACCACGAAAGGGCGTCATGCAACATCGAGAATCATCCTTCACCGGTGTCGGGGGAGTTCCCATCGTCTACGACGTGTGGCTCCCGGTGCGGCGTCCGCGTGGCGTGCTGGTTCTTTGCCACGGCCTGGGTGAACATGCCCGCCGCTACGACCATGTGGTCGAGCGACTCGGAGAACTCGACCTTGCGATCTATGCACCTGACCACCGTGGTCACGGACGGTCGGGCGGCAAGCGGGTACACCTGAAGAATTGGTCCGATTTCACCGACGATCTGCACCAGTTGTTCGGCATCGCGTCGACGGACTGGCCAAACGTCGACCGATTCCTGCTCGGGCACAGTATGGGCGGCGCAATCGCGCTGACCTACGCGCTGGACCATCAGCAAGACCTGAAGGCCCTCATGCTGTCCGGCCCAACGGTAGACGTGACGAACGAAACCTCGCGCATCGTGATCGAGATCGGCAAACTTGTGGGCCGCTTCTTGCCCGGAGTGCCCGTAAAATCACTCGACGCGAAGCTGGTTTCCCGCGATCCCGCCGTCGTGAAGGCTTACGAAGAGGATCCTCTCGTCCACCACGGGAAGGTCCCCGCGGGTATCGCACGGGGAATGATCCTCGCCGCCGAGCGGTTACCCGAGCGACTGCCATCGTTGACCCTGCCCCTGCTAGTCCAGCACGGTCGGGAGGACGGGCTCGTGAGCGTCCACGGCACCGAAATGATCGCCGAGTATGCCGGTTCGGAGGACCTCACCGTCGAGATCTACGACAACCTTTACCACGAGGTGTTCAACGAGCCCGAGAATGAGCAGGTTCTCGACGATCTGGTCAAGTGGCTACGCCCCCGCGTGCCGGGCTGACTCGGTGCGATGTTCCCAAGACTCTGGGGATGGAACGCAGGAACGCTCCGGCATCACGACGCGACAGCGTCCCCGGCATCACGGCGACAGGGTCTCCTATATCACGGATGTGACTGATCAGGTTGCGCTCGAGAGCCGTTCGGCAAGTATGCCGGTCTGAACCTTCCTGGCGTCGGCGTGCACTACACGTCCGGCGTCGGTGACTTCCACGTACACACCCCGCCTGTCGGCCTCACAGAGTGAGCGAGCAACCAGTCCGGCTTTGTCGAGTCGAGCCACGCTTCGGGACAATGCACTGGCGCTGAGATACATCTCGGCCGCCAGATCCTGCATGCGAGGCCGCGCGCCGGTGGCATCCATCAGGCGGTCGGGCGTCTCGAAGTCGCTCATGCTCAGTCCGTGAGCGTGTTGCATCTCACGGTCCAACTCGCACGCGATCTCGTTGTATCTGCTCGCCAGCCGTCGCCACATGGCACGCAGGTCTGCGTCTGAGCTCATGCTCCGCAGGGTAGCTCGCGTTCGAAAATGATGCAAAGTGCAATAATTGCATCCGGGATTGATGCTTGCGTACTGGTTGAACGCGCACTTATGTTGGCTTTTGTGATTATCGCTGACACCGCGCCGTCGACCGGCCATACCTGGACTCCCCGCCTCTGGGGCGTTCTGGCCGTGCTGTGCGTGGTGCTGTTCCTCGACGGTCTCGACGTATCGATGGTCGGCGTCGCTCTGCCCTCCATTGGGTCCGAACTAGGGCTGTCGACCACCTCGTTGCAATGGATCGTCAACGGATACGTTCTCGGATACGGTGGCCTGTTGCTGTTGGGTGGGCGCACCGCCGACCTCCTTGGCCGGCGTCGGGTCTTCCTCATCGCCCTGGCCGTGTTCGCAATCGCCTCACTCGTCGGCGGCTTTGTCGACAACGGAACGTTGCTCATCGCAAGCCGATTCGTGAAAGGACTCGCCGCGGCATTCACCGCGCCGACTGCGATGTCGATCCTCACCACCACCTTCAGGGAGGGGCCCGCGCGCAACCGGGCCCTGTCGATCTTCTCGGTCTTCGGAGCCAGCGGTTACTCGTCCGGGCTGATCCTGGGCGGACTGCTGACCAGCGCCGGGTGGCGTTGGACATTCCTGATGCCGGTGCCATTCGCGGTTCTGACCCTGGTGGCGGGCATAATCCTGATCCCTCGCGACCGCCCAGCCGACAACGGCGGGCACGACATCCTGGGAGCCGCCACGCTCGTGTCAGGAATGCTACTCACCGTATACACAGTGGTGTCGGCCCCGGATCGGGGTTGGACGGATCCACTGACTCTCGGTTCCTTCGCGCTGGCTGCGGCCCTCCTGGCGTCCTTCTTCTTCGCCGAGAAGCGCGCGGCTCACCCGTTGGTGCGTCTGAGCATCCTCCGGGTCGGATCGATCATGCGGGCGAACCTCGCCATCATGGCACTGTTCGGTTCCTACTTGAGCTTCCAGTTCATGATGACCATCTTCCTGCAGTCGGTGCTCGGGTGGTCGCCGCTGAAGATGGCGCTGGGACTCCTCCCGACCGGCGTCATCGTGGCCTTCGGATCGCCGTTCGCCGGACGCCTGATCGACGCCTTCGGCACCACACGCATGATCATCGCGTCCCTGACCTCATTCAGCATCGGCTATCTGTGGTTCCTCTTCTCCGGCAGCGACCATCCCGTCTATGCGGTCACCATCCTGCCGAGCGTGATCCTCCTGGGCGTCGGTTTCGCGCTCGGATTCACCTCGATCATGGTGCAAGCAACCGCGGGGGTCGACGACTCCGAGCAAGGGTTGGCGTCAGGACTAGTGCAGACCTCCGGACAAGTCGGTGCGGCGCTCGTGCTGGCCCTGACCACCGCGCTGGTCGCTGTTGGTTCCGACGGTGCAGACGGAGCCGGATTCCACCAATTCCACTCCGCCCTCATACTCGTGACCGGAGTCGCATTGCTGGGACTGATGATCACGGTCGCACCGATGCTGCGCAAGGCGATCAGCCCCTCGTAGTTTCTGTAACCTTCGCGGTTCAAAAACTCAGTGCTCCGACCGCCGGGAGTTGCGTGTCCAGTAGGGAGCGTCCACAGCGGTTCGAGCAACTGTCGGAGCTCAGCGAACTCCGTTCCGGCGTCGAACCACTCGCCGCCCGACTCGCAGCCGAACGCGCCACACCCGAGCAGTGTGGAGCGCTCACGGCGGCCGTCATCGGCATGGCCTCCACCTCCCGTGCTGCAGACACACGGACGTACCTCGCCCACGATTCCGATTTTCACCGCACCCTGCTGACCGCCTCAGGCAATCCTCTGTTGCGCGCGATGTCGCAGATCGTGGCGGAAGTACTTGAAGGCAGAACTCGCCACTCACTCATGCCCCACGTAGCCGAGGGTGAGGCCGTCCACCTGCATGGGGTGGTGGCCTCGTCCATCCGGGCGGGAGACGCCGAAGCCGCCGAGACTGCAATGCGCACGATCGTGACCGAATCGGCCATGGCAGTGAAGCAGATGCAGGACGAGAGCTAGCTAGCGCACAAAGTGGTGGTGCGGCAGGGTGATTGGCAATGACCGACCACTCTGCCGCTCGTTTAGCCGGCGGTGAATATTGGATTTGTATCCGCGCCGTCGAGGCCGTCTTCCGGTGCTGTGCCGACTTCGGCGGTCACGGGCTTCGGAATGAGGAAGGACACCGCCAGGGCGGCGGCCGTGATGCCTGCGCCGATCAGCAGGCCGATCGCGTAGCCGGAGGTCGACGAGCTGCCTGCAGGGGATCCGATCACCTGAAACGCGGGCAGAATTACGAAGCTCAGGCCGGCGCCGAGGTTGAATGAAGCGGCGTTGAGTCCGGGTAGGAAGCCCGGGTTCTCTTTCGGGGACAGCACTATCCCAAGCCCGTTGAGCATGATGTTGCCGATGCCTGCGTACGTGATGCCGATCAGCACCGTCGCAGCGATGAGAACCGGCATCGAGTGGACACCAACGAGAGCCATGATGACTGTTGCCGCGACACTGCCGACGAGCCCTGTCCTCAGCACCTTGAGGTAACCCAGTGTTGGAGCCAATCGGCCCGCGAACGGTCCTACGATCCATCCGACGATCGCATACGGGGTGAGGAACGCAAGCGATGCGACGTCGGCCTCCATGTCGAACCCGGCATCAGCGTTCTGCGCGAGTGACACCACAAGACCGTTCACGACCGCGAAGACACCGGTCAAGGTGAGCAACGTCGTAATCGACAGCGCCCATGTACTACGCCGACGCAGGACGGCGGTGGTGACGAGGGGCTCGGCAACGCGGTTCTCTACTGCCCAGAAGATCCTGAACGCGACGAGTGAGATGATCACGCAACCCGCGACGACGAGACCGTTCGCGGCCGAGAGATTCCCGGCCTCGTTGAAGGCAGTGAGCAGCGCTGCGATCGAGACGACCAACGGGAGAACACCCCACCAGTCCATGCGGGTGCCCTTCGACGGACGGGAGTCCGGCGCCCACCAGAGAACGAAGAGCGCGGCGACCGCGGTCACGGCGGCCATCATCCAGAACACAGACCGGAATCCGTGGTTCGTGACGAGCCAGCCGCCGACGAACGCATCGACGCCGGCGATGCCACCGTTGACGGCGGTAACGAGGCCCATCATGGCGCCATACCGTTTCGGGTCGGCAATCTCCGAACGCAGCATCAGCAGGGTGATGGGGACGACAGGTCCGGAGACGCCCTGGATGATGCGGCCGACGAACAGCATTTCGATGTTCGTTGCAAGTGCGGCGACGACGGTGCCGACGAGCATGACGGCAAGCATCGCGGTGAGTACGCGCTTGCGACCAACGATGTCACTCAATCGTGGGAGGAAGACTGAGAAGAGCGCAGCGGTGGTGAAGAACATCGTCTGTGACAAGTCGACGGTGGCGTCATCGGTGTCCAGTTCACGGGCGATGCCGACGAGAGCCGGGCTGAGCATGCTGGCGTTCAGCTGGAATGCCACGCACGCCGCGAGTAGCGCAGTCATGAGTGCGCCGATGCGCACGCCCGAATTCACTTCGGTGCGGTTCACAGCGTAACTTTCCCGATGTTCTCGAGCGCGTCGACGACGAGGTCCCCGAATTGTTCACGGTCGAGGGTCGTGGAGGCGAACGTGGTGCAGTCAGCGGGGGCAGGCGGCCGGAAATCGGCGACGGTCATGCCGAGTGTGAGCGCGCCGGCGAGTTCGATATCGATCGGGACACGAACGGTCAGCACGATCGACGGATCGATCACGTACGCCACCGCGCACGAATCGTGTACCGGTGGGGATTCGAAACCCTGGGCCTCCTGGTAGGTCTCTCCGAAGAACTCGAGGAGCTCGACCTCGAAGAGTGCAGGCCCTGTGCCGAGCGCCGCGATCCGCTCGACGATCCGCGGTTCTTTGCGGGCGGCGAGTGCAATGTTCGTGAGGCCGGCCGTGGGCACGAGAGGAATCTCGCCGGGTTCGTGCGACATGACCAGATCGATGATGAGGTCGACGGCATGGCGGGAGTCCAAGTCCAGAGTCGGCTCTGGAAGAACGGGGCCTCCAGGCCCGACTCGCCGTGAATCTCGGGCGCGTTCTCGAGTGCCCGCGCGAGCGGGCGGGGCGAGCCGGCGGCTATCGGCACCCCGGCGACACGGGCGACGGCGAGAGCATTTCGAGTCACCTTCGGAAGTGCCTGATTGCCGACAACGTTAGTCACTGCCAGCAATTCGATATCGGGATTGCCGTGGGCAAGAAGCATTGCGATGGCATTGTCATGCCCCGGGTCGCAGTCATGGATGACCTTTCGGGGCATGCTGTCTCCGCATCGTTGAACTGATTCGTCCGCTGCCGCAGGGCTCGCGCGATCATGGCCACGTTGAGCGCTTGACGAGCGTTCCGGAGGAGTTGCGTTAAGCGTCTAACTCTCGCAACCTGTAATTGCACCCCGTAATTCCGACTCGCCTACGATCAAGGCATTCCGGACAGAAGGTCAGCTACAGCTCGGCCGCTCGCGGGTACCACTGCGGCGGTGGTTGCCGAACGAGCCGACACGTCGGCCGCAACGGTGTCGCTGGTGACCAACGGGAAGGACGCAGATCGGGTCTCGGCTGCTATAGCGGCGTGCGATCGAGGGGGTAGAAACCCGGACTACGGCATTGTGATGGACAGATGCGTGCCGTCATCTACACCAGGATGTCCCGCGATCGAACCGGCGCCGGTCTCGGCATAGGCCGCCAGCGCGAGGATTGCGAGACGCTAGCTGCTCAGCTGAGCTGGGAGGTCGTCGAGGCCTTCGAGGCCTTCGAGGCCTTCGACATCAGCGCGTATTCGGGCAGGGTCCGGCCCGGCTACCGAGCGATGCTCAAGCTGCTCGACAGCGGCCAGGCCGAGGCCGTGCTCGCCTGGCACACCGATCGGCTGCACCGCTCCCCTGCCGAGCTCGAGGAGTTCATCACCCTCTGCGAGCGGCGCTCGGTGACGGTCCGCACCGTTCAGGCCGGAGAGCTCGACCTCTCCGGTGCGAAGAGTTTTCCCGGGCCGACTCTCAGATGGCCGGAGGTATTGGGTGACGGCACCGAATTGGTTCCGGCGGCGGAGGGGCTTTTTGCGTTGAGGCACAAGAACTAGTCGTCGACGTCCAGGAGTTCTTCGATGACGTCGTCCAGTCGGTGCCTGGCGCCTACGCCGGTGGCTGTCCGGAACCGGATCAGGCTCTCGTCGTGTTCGTGTTCGTGTTCGTGTTCGTGTTCGGTCATCGGTCATCGGTCATCGGTCATCGGTCATCGGTCCTCCCAGGCTGTGTCGGAGAGTCCAGACTACGGCGACGTGAGGTTCGGGGCGACCGAAACCGGCTCTTGGAGGGTGCAATTCAGCTCCAACGGCGGAGTATAAGTCATGAAGAATATGGTTTCCGGATGTGTCGATTTCTATTTGCATCAAGGGTTGTGGTACTCGACACTTGATGGTATGCGGTGGAATTCACCGCAGCGGGTCACGCCAATGGGGGCCCGACGATCAGTAGTAGTGAAGGAACTCTCGTGACCACTCTCGAAATCCTGGGGGCCGACGAATGCGTCCACCCTGAGCATTTTTGCCCCCCGCGGCTCCAGTGCGTGGGCTGCCGTCTGATCGACTTCGACGACCCCGAACTCACTTTCGATTTCGAGATCGAGCTGTGTGATTATGCCGTGATCTGGTGCGGCGGAGACTCGTTCACGCCGTTTTTCACCGAGCCTCGTGTGCGTCAGGGCCTCCGGCGAGCGAGGTTCCTCTGAGACGAAAAAGGAAGAGTGATCCAGGTCTCGCGGAGACCCGGAAGGCGCTCGATCACGCCCGTGGTCGGGACGAGGAGATCGCCGAGTTGAGTCGGCGTCACGGGAAGCTGGTCGAGCGAAACGGATTCGGCGAGGCCGCCGAGACAGCACTCCGCCGCAGGAGAAAGGGGAACACACGGTGAGAGCATCCGTAGCATTGGCCGCCCTGCTGGGCATCGTGGCGATCGTAGTGCTGGGACCGGCGCATCAGGCGTACGTCCTGGCCGCGGCGCTGACCGTACTGTCGTGGACGTTCGTCGTCTTGTACGCCGGGCGCTCCAGGTGGCGCTCCACCCTGGCGGGCAAGGCGATGATGTCCACCTCCGCGGCGCTGGCGCTGCTGGGCGCGCAGATCCTGTCCGAGCATCATCTGGGTGAGTACTCGATCCGAGGTGACCTCCAGGACACCGCTATCCTGCTGTTGGGGCTGACGATCCTGTACCGAATCCTAGTGCTGCGCCAGATCCAGGGCTGCGAACGCATGGATGGGGAGACGCGATGAGCCTGGGATAGCTGGTACTACCGAGATCGCTGCACGAAGTCGACAACGCGCGTACTGCGACACACCAGCCGAATCAACGCCGAATAGGTGGTTTTGTCTCATGACTCAGGCACAATCACCGGGGTTTGAAGAGGCGGCGGCCCCAGTTCCACCCTGCCGTCTCACGAATGACGACGCGACAGTCGCGTCTCCATAGGAGGGGATTGAACCGAATGATACGGCCGTTACGAACTTTTCTCAGGACCAAGACCGGGGTGCCCTGTCGTCCACAGGGTACAACGGCGCGCAGGGGTGGAGTGGCGGTACTTGGCGCAGGGTTGGCAGCAGTCTCCCTGGTGGCGGTGACTCCGGTCGCCAGCGCGGACATCGTCATCGGTGGTTGCACCGTCGTCGACAACCCCACTCCCGAAAACCACGCCGTCTGCCCCGGGTTGGACCTCCCTGGCTCGGACCTGACCGGCCTGGACCTTTCCTACGCAGACCTGACCGGCGCGAACCTGAATCATGCGGACCTCACTGGTACGAAGCTCACCGGCGCGAACCTAGCCGAGGCGGACATGCTCTATGCGCTCCTAACCGACTCAGATCTGGCTGGCGCCAACCTGACCGGCGCCTACCTGTACGCTGCGAGAGTAGTCAATGCGAACTTCACCGACGCCAACCTGACCGGCGCGAACCTGACTGCCCTAGAACTCTATTGGCCACCTAGCGGACTCGGGGCGAACTTCACCGACGCCAACCTGACCGGCGCGAACCTGGATTACGTTAAACTGGCCGGTGCCGTGCTCACCGGGGCGAACCTGACCGGGGCTCGGCTGACCGATGGCACGGACCTGACTGACACGATGCTGATTCCTACCGACACGACTGCGACGGCGGATGAGTCCGGCAACGCGACGGTCACCTGGCCCACACCGCCGAACCTGACCGGAACCACCTTCGGAAGCTGCGATCGAGCTTCGGACAGCAGCTTCCCGGTGGGGACGAATACGGTGCGATGCAGCGTCAACACCAGCGCGGGTCAGGCAAGGGGCAATTTCACCGTGACCGTGCGCCCCCAACTTTCCCCCTCGATCTGGGGTGACCCTTCAGAAGGGAAGGTCGGGTTCGATTACTACTTCGAGTTCGGGATCGAGGGATCCCCGACTCCGACCGTCACGACCACAAGCGAGCTACCGGCGGGGCTGACCCTGTCTGAAGAGGGCGTCCTGTCCGGGACACCGACCGAGGCAGGATCATTCCCCATCACCATTACCGCCAGCAATAGTGCCGGTGACGTGGATGAGCGCGTAACCGTCCGCATCAAATCCGAGACCGGATCGCTGGGGTCCGGGTCGCTGAGGTCCGGGTCGCTGGGGTCCGGGTCGGTGGAGGGCGTGTCCGGTAGCTGACTCGAAACCAGACGGCCCGCCACCTCGGATGAGGTGGCGGGCCGTTTCGGCGTTCTCGGTGTCAGTTCCTCGTGTGCCTGTGCATCCGCTTGCGGGAGAACGGCCGCCACGATGAGCGACCGCTCCGGCACCATCTCGGTCAAGACCACAGAGCACGGCCTTCCGCTCCGCATCGAGCCGCGCGAACTCGGCTACGGCGACCGGCGACTCGTCGAAACCGACGGACTCCCACAGAATGCTGGAGTAATAGAAGCAGCGCGCCCACCGCTGCGCCGAGCAGCGCCGATGCCATCACGAATCCGAGCACACCGGCATCGACCTGGAACCTGTCCTCGAGCGCCGACAACGCGCCGTTGATCACCGCGGTGCCGTACCCGAACAGCAACCCGCCGAGCGCGGCGATCGCTGCAATACGAACCGGAACAGACGTCCCCTCTCCGATGTCGCCGGGCGGCTCCGCACTCGACGACGGGACGTCTTCAGTCATGTGACTTCTCGTCCGATCCGCACCAGGGAGCCCGGAACGAATCGGTGCGCGTCATGAGGGCCTCTCCTTCAACCACGGCAGCACGAACACCAACACCGCGCGCAAGTCGGGCTACCGAGCGAGCCCCGCTGCCTCCCTCGTCAACCCGGCGATCCGGTCCCAGTCCTTCGCCTTCACCGCCTCTGTCGGCGTGAGCCATGATCCGCCCACACACCCGACATTGGGGAGCGCCAAATAGTCTCCGACGTTGGACTTCGATATACCACCAGTGGGACAGAACCGTGCTGCCGGTACCGGCGAGTGAATTGCTCCGAGGAACTTCGCACCGCCGGATGCCTCCGCCGGGAAGAACTTCAGTTCCCGATAGCCGCGTTCGAGGAGGAACAGGACCTCGGAGACCGTCGCCGCCCCGGGAAGGTGCGGAAGGCCCGTATCGGTCATTGCCTTCAGCAGCGATTCGGTGCTGCCCGGCGACACCAGGAACTGCGCCCCGGCCCGGGCCGCGAGCGCAGCCTGCCCTGGTTCCACGACCGTGCCCGCGCCGACGCAGATCTCGGGCACGTCGCTTGCGATCGCCTCGATGGCGCCGAGCGCGCAGGATGTGCGCAGGGTCAGTTCGATCATCGGGACGCCACCGGCCACCAGTGCGCGGGCAATCGGCACTGCATCGCCGAGGTCGTCCACGACGACGACGGGGATGACCGGAACACGGTCGAGGAGGGAGGGGCTGTTCGTCACTGGATACTCCTTCAGGCGGGTTGCGGATGGAAGACGCTGGCACCCTGTGTCGCCGGGCCGACCGCGGCACGCAGGCCCGCGAACAACTCACGTCCGGTACCGACCCATTCGTCGGCGCCCAGCGTACGCCCGGTGATGGCACGAGCAGCTAACTCTCTGCCGTCGACCTGCACATTCACAGAACCGGACACCGCATCGACGGTGATGATGTCGCCGTCCCGGACCCGAGTGAGCGGTCCGTCCACGGCCGCTTCCGGGGTGAGATGGATGGCTGCGGGAACCTTGCCGGAGGCACCGGACATCCGACCGTCGGTGACCAGCGCGACTTGACGGCCCTGATCTTGCAGAACACCGAGCGCCGGTGTGAGTTTGTGCAATTCGGGCATTCCGTTGGCGCGCGGCCCCTGGTAGCGGAGCACGGCGACGAAGTCACAGTTCAGCGTGCCCGACTCGAATGCCGCGAGGAAGTCGAGTTGGTCGTCGAAAACCTTGGCGGGAGCGCTCACTACGAGGTGATCCTGGTGGACTGCCGATGTCTTCATCACGCACGTGCCCAGGTTCCCGGTGAGCATCTTGAGCCCACCGTTGATATCGAACGGATCTTCCGGACCCCGTAACACACTGGTGTCGAGGCTGATTCGCGTCCCCGGCTGCCATTCGACGCCGTCGTCGGACAGCTTCGGCTCCTCGGTGTAGCGATGGAGTCCCGGTCCGACGACCGTCTTGACGTCGTCGTGGAGCAGTCCCGCGTCGAGCATCGACGACACCACGTAGCCGAGGCCGCCAGCCGCGTGGAAGTGATTCACGTCGGCCGATCCATTCGGGTAGATCCGGGCGAGAAGTGGGACTACCGCCGACAGTTCATCCAGGTCATCCCAGGTGAGGGTAATTCCGGCGGCCCGGGCGATCGCCACGAGGTGCATGGTGTGGTTGGTCGAACCGCCCGTGGCGAGCAGAGCGACGCAACCGTTGACCACGGCGCGCTCGTCCACGACCTCGCCGACCGGGGTGTAGTCGTCACCGAGCGCGGTGAGTCCGGTGACCACCCTTCCCGCCTCCGAAGTGAGGGCGTCGCGCAACGGCGTATCGGGGTTCACGAAACTCGAACCGGGCAAGTGCAGGCCCATGACCTCCATGAGGAGTTGGTTGGAGTTGGCGGTGCCGAAGAATGTGCAGGTCCCGACGCCGTGATACGACGACGCCTCGGCGTCGAGCAACTCGGCGCGGTCGGCCTTGCCCTCCGCGTACAGCTGGCGCACGCGGGACTTCTCGTTGTTGGGCAAACCGGACGTCATCGGTCCCGCCGGGACGAAGAGCGTCGGCAGGTGTCCAAAACTCAGTGCGCCGATGAGCATTCCCGGGACGATCTTGTCGCAGACACCGAGCATCAGTGCGCCGTCGAACATGTCGTGAGACAGTCCGATCGCCGTCGCCATCGCGATGACGTCGCGGCTGAACAGCGACAGTTGCATTCCGTCACGACCCTGAGTGATGCCGTCGCACATGGCTGGAACACCACCGGCGAACTGGGCGATGCCACCCGCCTCCATGACAGCGGCCTTCAGTCGCTTCGGGAAGTCCTCGAACGGCCGGTGCGCCGACAGCATGTCGTTGTAGGACGAGACGATGGCAATGTTGGGCTTCACCATCCCGCGCAGTGCAGCCTTGTCCACCTTGCCCGAGGCAGCAAATCCGTGTGCGAGGTTGGCGCAGGCCAGGCGTCCGCGGGCGGGACCTCGGTTTCCTGCTTCCCGGATACGGTCCAGGTAGATCGTGCGCTCGGTCCTGCTGCGCTCGATGATGCGTTCGGTGACGGCGGCGAGTACGGGGTGAATGTCGTCGGTGCGACTACCTAGGTCGGTCATGCGGTGACTCCTTCGTGCCAGGCGCGTCCGTCGCGCTCGATCAGGGTGGTCGCGTCGGTCGGTCCGTTGGTACCCGCGGGGTAGCAGCGCGGGCCGCGCTCGGACACGTCCCAGCCGACGAGGATCTGCTCGACCCACTCCCAGGCGGCCTCCACCTCGTCTCGGCGCATGAACAGGGTCGGGTTACCCCGGACCACATCCATCAACAAGCGCTCGTAGGCGTCGGGCGAGGGACGCTTGAATGTCTCGATGTAGTTGAGGTCCAGCGACACCGGCTTGAACCGGATACCGCCGGGGCCCGGCTCCTTCGCCGTCATGTGCAGGCGCATGCCCTCGTGGGGCTGTAGTTGGATGACCAGGCGGTTGGGCTCACTGTGCCCCTCGCTTCCCGGGAACATGGAGTGCGGGACGGACTTGAACTGCACCACGATCTCCGAGCACCGACGGTCCATGCGCTTGCCGGTACGCAGGTAGAACGGCACGCCGGCCCAGCGCCAGTTCTGGATCTCGGCCTTGACGGCGATGAACGTCTCTGTCTGGCTTTCCGGGTTCTCGACCTCCTGTTGGTACCCGGGCACGGCCACGCCGTCGGCAAGTCCTGGGCCGTACTGGCCTGATACGACGCATTTTTCGAGGTCATCGTAGGTAATCTGCTTGAGCGCCTGCAGCACCTTGAGCTTCTCGTCTCGCACGGTCTCGCGATCGACGTAGGTGGGAGGCTCCATCGCGACGAGGCACAGCAGCTGCAACAGGTGGTTCTGCAACATGTCGCGGAGCGCACCCGCCGACTCGTAGTAACCGCCGCGGCTTCCGACTCCGAGCGATTCGACGACGTTGATCTGCACATGGTCGATGGACGTGTAATTCCACAGGGGTTCGAGGAACGTATTGGCGAAGCGAGTGACCAGTAGGTTCTGGACGCTCTCCTTGCCGAGGTAGTGGTCGATGCGGAAGATCTGCGACTCCTCGAAAACGGCGCCGACCGCCTCGTTGACGGCACGCGCCGAGTCGAGGTCGTGTCCGATCGGCTTCTCCAGCACGACGCGGGACTTCGCGTCGACGAGGTCCTCGAGCGCAAGGTTCTCGCAGATCGGCCCGAACAGGGCCGGAGCGCACGCGAGGTAGAACACCCGGATCGCGCCTTCCCGGAGCGCCAGACAGTCGTTCAGGCCGCCCCAGTTTGCCGGATCCGCGACATCGACACTGACGTATTCGAGCCGATTGACAAATCGCACGAGAGTCTCCGAATCCAGCTGATCGTCGGATACGAACCGCTCGAGCTCTCCCCGCATCTTGTCGCGGTAACCAGCTGTGTCGAGGCCTGCCCTCGAGGCACCGACCACACGGGTTTCAGCGGGCAGTTGGCCGTCCCGATCCCGCAGGTAGAGCGCGGGAAGGAGCTTGCGAACCGCAAGGTCGCCGGTTCCTCCGAACACGACGAAATCGCAGGGTTCCACGGTGGTCGCTGGTGGCATGTCATCCCTTTCCGAAAGCTGGCTTTGTGGGCCATCGCCGACGACAGTAGGCCACCTTTCGCTTTCGATCAACACATACTTAAGGCTTTTCCTGAACAAAGATCGGGGGATAGCGTTGTCAGGCACGCGTCCTGTTGGTTGAATGACCAACATGCGGACGCTTCGCTCGACGACCACCCCGGCGACGGGTGGCGACGTCTTCGCCCTCATTCGCGCCGGTCAAGCCACGACGCGCACCGAGATCGGGAACCTCACCGGCCTCTCCCGCACGGCTGTCGCGGCACGGGTGGCGACGCTGCAGGCGTCGGGACTCGTCGCCGAACGCGAGGAGGGCATTTCGACCGGCGGCCGGCCGCCGGCGAAGTTGTCGTTTCATGTACGTGCGGGTGTGGTGCTGTCGGCGGCCATCGGCCGGAGTCGCACCCAACTGGCAGTCTGCGACCTCGCCGGCGACGTCATCGTCGCCGAGGATGTGGAACAAGAGATCGGTGCCAGTCCGGCCGAGTTGATGCCCGTCATCGCCCAGCGTCTCGTCGCGCTGCGCAAGAGTCTGGGCGAGAACGCGAGACGGACGGTCGGGATCGGGATCAGTCTCCCTGGAACCGTCGACACCCAGCGCGGGTGCAGCCTCAACTCCCCCATGATGTCGGGCTGGGACGGCGTCCCTCTTCAACCGTTCCTCGCCGAGGTAACCGACGCACCGATATTCGTCGACAACGACGCCAACGTAATGGTTCTCGCGGAGCGGCGAGGAGACCGCCGCGACTTCGCCGACATGCTGCTGATCAAAGCATCCACCGGACTCGGGGCGGGCGTCGTATCCGGTGGCGCACTCCAGCGCGGCGCCCTCGGCGCGGCCGGCGAGATCGGGCACACGAAAACCGCAGCGGCACACGGCATGATATGCCGCTGCGGCGACGTGGGATGCATCGAAGCAGTGGCCGGCGGGTGGGCGCTGGTACGCAACCTGCAGGAGCAGGGACGCGAGATCACTCACATCCGTGACGTGATCGCACTTGCCCTGGCGGGCGATGCCGACGCTCGGCGAATGATCCGCGAGAGCGGGCGCCGGATCGGCGAGGTTTTGTCCGGGGCGGTCAATCTGCTCAACCCGGAGGTTCTGATCGTGGGCGGCGACATGGCACAGGCGTATGACACCTTCGTCGCCGGGCTACGCGAAACTCTCTACGGCAACGCAATATCCGTTGCAACCCAACAGCTTCAAATCCTACCCTGGACGCACGGGGAACTATCGGGAGTGGTCGGCAGTGCCACGATGGCACTCGACCACGTCCTCAGCGTGCGTGCTGTCGACCAACTACTCGCGCAACAGAAGTAGGCGGCTCCGCCGACTGCGCGGATGCTCACGAGCACACCGCGTTGACGTTTTCGGGTTCACGTTTCGTGCGATTGGCAGGGTGCCGATGGCCCCGAGCGGCGTCGGTGTGCCTCAACGAGATCGTCTTTCAGCTGCCCTGATCAATGGTTGCCGTGATGCCCCAGCAGCCCCAAGTTCAAGGAATCGTTTACTCCGGAGTTGTACCAGGGATCACCATATCCTAAGCCGAACTTCGCCCATGGGCTCGTACTCTGCTGTGATGGGCTCGGGGGAGGTCCCTGTGGCGGCGCCGGGTCCGCATTCGCCAGACCTGCACCGACTCCTAGGGAGCCCAGGCCAAGCCCTCCGCCCAACGCAACTGTCGCGACGATCTTTTTCAAGCTCATCGCAACAGCATGCCATCAAGTCCTGAAAAAATACTGAGAGAAGCTAAGTAATTCGGCGCGGTGGAGGCATTTGACGGTCTCTCCAATGTCGGGCATATCCGGAGAGTTCATCGATCACAGTGTCGTCCTCATGAGGCCAGATCCCTAGGCGGGGTGGATGCCTGGGCGTTACGCCACGCCCAGGAGTCGCCCGGTGTGGTCGAGGTTGCGGTCCACGGTGTGCTCGTCGGCGTCCACCGGCGCGGCCAAGCCTGGCATGAGTTCGTACAACGTCGGCTCCCACTGTTGGCACTGGTCGGGGAAGCAGGTGGCGAGGAGGTCGACCATGACGGACGGGGCGATCGACGCACCGGGTGAGGCGCCTAGGAGTCCGGCGATGGTGCCGTCCGCGGCGGTGACCAACTCGGTCCCGAAGGTCAGCACACCGATCCGTCGACGGTCGGGCTTGATCAGCTGAGCTCGCTGTCCTGCCTCCACGAGTACCCAGTCGGAGGGGTCGGCCGCGGGGTAGAAGCGTTGCAGTTGCGCGAACTTTCGCTTCCGCGACGCGAGCAGCTCAGCAAGCAGGTAGCGCACGAGCGACAGGTTCTGGATGCCGACCGCGAGCAGTACTGCGATATTGCGGAACCGGATGGTGGTGAAGAAGTCGATGAGTTTGCCATGCCTGAGAAGGTTGGTGCTGAACGTGGCGTAGGGGCCGAACATCACCGACGAGCGGCCGTCGACGACGCGCTTGTCGAGGTGAGGGACAGACATGGGAGGCGCACCGACGGAGGCCTGGCTGTAGACCTTCGCTTCGTGCTGCGCGACGACTGCGGGGTTGTCGGTGCGCAGGAACTGAGCGCCGATAGGGAACACGGTGTAGCCGCATATTTCCGGAATCTTGGCCTTCTGAAAGAGTTTGAGGGCGTACCCACCGGCTCCGACAAAGACGAACCGGGACTGGATCCGGAAGCGACGTCCCGAGTTCAGGTCGCGGCCGGTCACGGTCCACAGGCCGTCGGGACCCCGCGAGAGACCCATGACCTCGTGCCGCAGGTGGACGCCTGCGCCGCGGTCAGTCATGCTGCGCGCCAGGGCCCGGGTCAGTGCGCCGAAGTCGATGTCGGTGCCGGCCTCGTAGCGCGTTGCAGCCATCGATGAGGTATCGGTGCGGCCGTCCATCATCAGCGGTGCCCACTGGCGGATCATTTCGGGGTCTTCGGTGTACTGCATCGCCGAGAACAGCGGCGATCTTTGCAGTGTCGCGAATCGTTCACGCAGGTAGGCAACATCGCGTTCCCCGAATACGACGTCCATGTGCGGCGTCGGGTTGATGAACGACGCGGGGGCTGGCAGGTCGCCGTCCGCAACGAGGGAGGCCCAGAACTGTCGTGACAGGTGGAACTGGCGACCGATGGACTCGGCCTTCGTCGAATCACTCGCATCGGGCATGTAGTTGAGCTCGCACAGCCCGGAATGGCCTGTGCCGGCGTTGCTCCACGGGCCGGAGCTTTCGCCCGCGAGTTCGCCGAGCCGTTCGAGCATCACCACCGACCACTCGGGCTGCAGCTTGGTCAGCAGCGCGCCAAGCGTCGCGGACATGATGCCCCCGCCGACCAGGACGACATCGCGCACCTGCCTGTCGCTACCGAGTTCTGTTGGGGCGGGTCCGATTGTGCTCATGGGGCCTCCTGCTCACTGGTCGTTGCCCCTAGAGTGCTCCCCCACAATCCATCCGTCCAATGAAGTTTTCACGGGTTTACGATCCGATAATGGATGAATACTCGTTGGAGGAGGTGGCACGCATCGTGCCGTTACTCGCCGCCTTCGATGCCGCCGCCCAAGAAAGTCACATCACACGCGCGGCCGCGCTACTCGGCGTACCGCAATCGTCACTGAGCCGGCGCCTGAAGACCTTGGAACAGACACTGGGAGTGCCACTGTTCCAACAGGTCGGCCGCGGAGTGTCTCTTACCGTCGCGGGCCGCGAGCTCCACGAACGGACCCACCACCTGGTGCAGGCACTCGGCGACGCAGTGAGCGTGGTGCGCAGCAATGCCGACCCCGACAGCGGCCTCGTGCGCTTCGGCTTTCCGCTCACCCTCGGACCGGTGAGCATCCCCTCGATGCTCGCAGAGTTCCATGCAACCGCACCACGGATCCGGCTACACCTCGTCCAGGCCCACGGCGAGGCACTCGCCGAGATGGTGCGTGACGGCCGCCTGGACCTGGCTGTGATGATCCCACCTCCCGACGACCTCCCCGCGAAAGTCCTGGGACGTCAGCGAATCCTCCTGCACGTCGGACGCACACATCCGCTCGCCGCCCGGGCACAAGTCGATCTGGCCGATCTCGCACAGGAGTCCTTCATCGCCAGCCCGCCGTCCTATCACCTGCGCCGACTCCTCGACTTGTGGTGCTCCGACACCGGATTCGTCCCACGTGTGGCGTTCGAGATCAGCGAGTTCGAGACAATCCGAGTTCTCGTCGCTCACGGCCTCGGCGTCGCCCTGCTGCCAGCAGCCGAATCTCCTCAACCCGACCTCGTGAGCATTCCACTGTCCGGCGTGCGCGACCGTGCCATCGGGCTCGCTACAGGACATCACCGGCCAACCGCAGCCGTGGCCCGACTGCACGACCACATTGCCGCACATGCGAACGCATTCATCATGGACTTACACCCGTAACAGCTGGCCTGGATCTTTGCGATTCTCTACCTTCGCCGGGTTGAGTGACGAGCATCACGATAACTATAATCATCATATTGCGCGATATGGTTGCGCCATTCGAACGCGAAGGAATACTCATGACCGCTTCCCAGACGTCCGGCTCCTCCGTCACCATCGATACCGTCGTCGCCGACCGCGCCTTTCTCGAGTGCCCACGGTGGCGCGACGGGCGTGTGTGGGTGTCGGATCTGTATCGCCACGAGGTGATCTCGATCGGAACGACCGGCGACGTGCGGGTCGAGGCCACGCTCGACGGAGACGAGCCGTCCGGTCTGGGCTGGCTTCCCGACGGCCGGCTGCTGATCGTGTCGATGGAGCGGGGACTGCTGCTCCGCCGCGAGGACGACGGCACGCTCGTCACCCACGCCGACCTGTCGTCCACGGCAACGGGGAAGCTCAACGACATGGTGGTCGCCGAGGACGGCACTGCCTACATCGGCAGTTTCGGATTCGACTTCCGTGGAAGCTCGAGCATCGAACCTGCCAACCTCCTGTGTGTCGCGGCCGACGGCACATTCGGCATCGCTACAGGCGGCCTGCGGTTCCCCAACGGCATGGTGATCACCCCGGGCGGCGTCCTCGTCGTCGCAGAGAGCATGGGGAACAAGCTCACGGGGTTCGACATCGAACCGTCGGGCGAGCTGACGAATCGCCGCACCTGGGCGGCGTTCGGCCCCGAACTCCCGACGGACTCGGTGAAGGCGGCGATGAGTGCCGCCGCGGTCGCGCCGGACGGCATCTGCCTCGACACCGACGGCGCCGTGTGGGTCGCGGACGCACTGCACCGGAGCGTCATCCGGGTAGAGGAAGGTGGTGCGATCACCGACACCGTCGAGTTCCCCACCGCAGTGTTCGCGTGCATGCTCGGCGGCGAGGACGGACACACTCTCTACGCCTGCGCGGCACCGTCCTCGTCCGAGAAAGCGCGCCGGAACACCCGCGACGCGAGCCTGCTGGCCACCCAGGTAACACGCGCGCACGGCGGACGCCCCTGATGCACGAAAGGCGGGCGGCGACCGGCGTTGTCACCGCCCACCTTTGTGTACCACTCAGTACGGAACGAATTCCTTCGACGTCACCGGGAGATCCATTACCCGGTCGACCATGATGCGCTTGTGCGCAATCCTGAGGTCACCGTCCGATTCCACCAGTGAATCGGAATAGCGGCGGAAGAGGCGCTGCGAGGTCTCCGACATGAACATCGTCGCCTCGAAGTACGCGTCGACCACCCACGCATACCGCACAAGGACGTCCGCCGCCCTGTGCGCCTGACCTGCACTCACGTGCCCCATCAGAAATCCTCGCCGGTTCCCCGTGTTCGGTCAGTACAACTCGTAGTCGGTCAGGACCTTCTTGCCTGGCGTGTACTTCGCGGGAATCCGCTGCCATCCCATGTTGGTGCCCTGGTGCGGGTACGCCTGCAGCGAGTCGAATTCGACGGTGTAGTCGGGCATCCGCTCGAGTACCTGGGTGATGAGCGCCTTCGACATGTAGCGGCCCAGATGGGAACCGGCGCAGCGGTGCACACCGATGCCGAACGCGGTGTGCCGGTTGGGCCACCGCTCGATGTCGATGTCGTCGGGGTTCTCGAACAGTTTCGCGTCCCGGTTCGCGGAGGACCACGCGAGGAGGGCCCGATCGCCCTTCTTCATGGGACAGCCCCGGAACTCGGTGTCCTCGACCACGGTGCGGGCCAGCGCCTGCGTCGGCGAGAAGTATCGGAGGAACTCCTCGACGGCGTGATCCATGAGGCTCGGATCGTCGATCAACCGATTCCGCACGTCGGTGTGCCGCGCCAACCACACGAGCGACTGGCTGACCAGTGACGCCGTGGTGCCGACGCCGCCGGCGAGTAGCAGTTCCAGCATGGCGAATGCTTCGAAGTCGTCGATCGTGCGGTCGTCGAGTTCCTGCTGGACCAGGTAGCTGATGATGTCGTCGGTGGGGTTCTCCCGGCGGGCGGTGATCGTCTCGCGCATCCGCTCGGAGAGGTATGGGAACTCGACTTCCATCGCATGCTTGTAGTCGTCACTGCTCGGGATTCCGGCCAGGGCCTGATGATGAGCGTGCGAATAGCGCTTCCAGTCGGCGAGATCGAGCCCTAGCCAGTCGACGGTGACGATGGACGGCACTGCGATCACGGACGTGAGGTCGCATTCGCCGTCCTCGATCACGCTGTCGATGAAACCGTCTGTGTGCCGGTCCACGAGCTTCTTCATCCGCTCCACGGCGGCGGGCGCCGTGATCGGATTGACGATCTTGCGGTACTTGCGGAACTCCGGTGGATCGAGCTCGATCGGTATGTGGAAGTGCATGGGCGTCTTGGGAATCACCACCGAGAGCCCTTCTCCGCCGTCATCGGTGCGCGCTGAGGAGAACACCTCGTCGTCGCGTGCGGCTTCGAACACCGACTCGTAATCACTGAGCACCCAATAGCCGCCGTGGGCCTCGCTCCAGCCGATTCCGCCGTTCTCGCGAATCTTCCGGTACGAGCCGATCGGATCGGCCGAATGCTCCTGGGAGTTGTGATCGAAATGAATGACCGGGCATCGATTCGCCGTGTCCATCGCCGCGGAAACCTCCTGTCTCATGGCCGCTGCCATCTCCTGCTAATGGTTATAACAGATGCTATAGTAAGCCAGATCACATCGCCAGCGTCGAAGCAATCGAGGTTTCAACCAGCTGCCGGGGATTCAGGACAGCTGGCTCACTGAAAGGAGACGACCATGAAGGTCGAAGTCGACGAGATTCATTGCCAAGGTCACGGCCTGTGCCAGATGACCTCACCGGATGTGTTCGGCCTCCGCGACGAGGACGGCCACTCGTACGTCTTGCCCGACGGGGCGAACCCGACGCACGAGAAGTCGGCACGTCAGGCGGCGGCGGCCTGCCCAGAACGCGCCATCACCGTCACATCGGATTGACGACGAGAAAGGCCCCGGACTTTGCGCCCGGGGCCCTTGTCAGCACGGTGTCAGCCGAGCGCCCTGTCCCACTGGATGACCTGACCGAGAAGCTCTGGATACTTGCGTTGGGCGTAACGGGTGTACGCGTTGATGTGCTCACGCATCCGCTCCTCGGACTCCGCGGGATCACGACGCGCGAGGGCCTCGTAGATGTCGGCGTGCGCCACGATGATCGCCTCCCGGCGGTGCGGTGGATAGTCGATCCCGATGACGGTGCCGTCCATGATGCCCAGCAACGAATCGACGATGTACCCGAACAGAGGATTCCCGGAGGACCACGCGATCAGATCATGGAAGCTCTTGTTGGCCTCGAGGAAGACGTGCTGGTCGGACAGCGAATCCCGCATCTGCACGATGGTGGCGTCGAGAGACTTCAGCGTTTCGTCGTCCATTCGTTCCGCGGCGAGACGACTGATCATCGGCTCGAGGGCGGTCCGCGCTTCAGCGATGACGCTGAACGGCGCCTGCTTGAGCTGCATCAGCAGAATGATCGTGCCAGCCAGGTGCGATCCGTCAGGGTCGAGCAGGATCGGCCCACCTTTCGGGCCAGGCTTCAGCGCAATGACGCCCTGAAATTCGAGCAGCCGCAGCGCCTCACGAAGGGTTCCACGGCCGATCTGGTACTTCTCGAGCATCACCCGCTCGGAGGGGAGCAGGTCGCCGGCTTTCAACCCTCCGCGCGTCGTGTCTCGAATGATATGCTGCGCCACCACCATTGCTGCCTTCGGTGCTCTGCCCGCAATCATCTGACTCTCCTTCGTCCGCGAGCGGTCGCCGCTCGCGCGATCGCCCCGGCATCTGCCCCCGGAAACGCTCGCCGCCGTCACTACTCAAATACTCGAGATTGTAACGGATCAATATCTACGATTATAACGGATTACGACGGCGCCTTGCCGAGTATTCCGCGACACCCGACTTCACCCCCGACGAGATGCAGGAGGCCGCGATGACCGATGTCGCTTTCGAGGACGTCGACTCGACACTGTGGATCCGCTTGAACCGGCCCGAACGCATGAATGCCTTCGATGCGGACATGTGCGCAGAGATAGTCGACGCACTGCACGACGCGGCCGGATACCGCTCCGTCGTGATCACCGGGACCGGCCGGAGCTTCTGCGCCGGCGGTTCCCTCGGACAGCTCAGCGAGCCGACGGTCAAGGAGATGCGCGGCCTGTACCGCGCGTCGCTCCAGCTGTTCGACGCGATCCGCATGTGCCCTCGGCCCGTCGTCGCCGCGGTCAACGGCGCCGCCGCCGGCGGAGGCAACGAACTCGTCGTCGCGTGTGACCTCGCGGTCGCCGCACGGTCTGCGACGTTCGGGCAGACCGGACCGCGCGTGGGAAGTTCGCCCGTCAGTGGCGCCACGAACGTCATGGGCGTGCAGATCGGCGAGAAGCGGGCGAAGGAACTCGCCCTACTCTGCCGCAGGTATTCCGCAGACCGCGCGTACGAGATGGGACTGGTGAACGAGGTCGTCGACGACGATGCTCTCACGGAATCCGTTCGGGCACTGTGCAAGGAATTCGAACTGCTCAGCCCCCGCTATCTCGAGATCACGAAGACGAGCTCCAACATCTGGTGGAACTCGGCGCGCGATTCCTTCACCAACGGGCTCGGAATGCTCATCCAGGCGATCGGCAGCGAAGACATGCTCGAGGGCGCCCAGGCATTCCTCGAGAAGCGCCCGCCCCAGTTCCCGCCCGCAGAGTAACCATGAACCGAGCGCTTCAACGCCTGGCAGCCAGGACGCGATCCGCGGCCTGGCTGCCAGGTACGCCCTCGCCGGTTCCATGTCATGAGGAGGAAAGTCATGCCAGAGATCCATGCCGGACTCGAACGGCGTATCACGCGACTCGAGGATCGGGCCCGCATTCAGGACCTCGCGGCCGCTTACGCCATCGCGGTCGACGATCACGACATCGACACCCTGGTGGGTCTGTTCAGCGAGGACGGCACGTTCGAACGCGCCGGCGTCGTCTCCCGGGGACACGAGGAAATCCGTGCGTTCTACGTACAGGCGATGGATCGCTACTCCCTGACCTTGCACACCCCCCAGAGCAATCAAATCGCGGTGGACGGCGACCACGCCAAGGGATTGCTGACCGGTCAGGCCGAGCTCGCCCTCGACGGAACGCTGGTGATGGCGGCGTACCGGTACTCGGACGCCTATGTCCGGTGCGGTGGTCGCTGGCTGTTCACGAGCCGACGCCTCCGTTTCCTCTACGCCGTGCCGTTCCGCGACCTGGAGACCGCGGTCACCACGACGGACCGCATCTGCTGGCCAGGGACGGATCCCCGGCCGGCGGAATACCCGGAAACGCACGCGACCTGGGCTACCTATCGCTGATCGCTGATCGCCGACCTCATACCTGCCGGGCAAGCGCTTATGCCTGCCGCGGCGCGAAAACCAGGCGGCGCGGCGCATAGGCGGCGCCGAGGGTCTGCACCTCGCGGCCGTCGCGGCCGGCGGGTCCGTGCTTCAGGTCGTCGTAGAGCGAGAATGTCCGACAGTTCCGCGCACTGCTCCTGCATGTCGGGCGGTACGTAGCTTCCACCCTCTGCGGTCCGCGGTGACGTTCACTTTCGGTCAGGGCCGTCTTGGCTCCGAGTTTGTGGGCTATAACCCAGGATTCGAGTTCTTTGCAGTAACGGACTGACTGTCGCTCGTTTTCGTGCACACGATCGCCTCTTCTGGGTCAATTTGACGGGCTATCGGTAGCTGACGCCCAGAGCGGCTCCGCACACGAATCGACAGGGAGGTCGCGCTCCTTTCGCATGGGACTCAACAGGAGGACCAGCCCGCACGGAGCGATCAGGAGTGCCATGATCCACATGGTTGCGCCGAGGCCAACGACGTCGCCGAGGAAGCCTGCCAGGAGCGCACCGAACGGGATGGTGCTGTGCAGTACGAACATGCTGCTGGCCACTACCCTGCCGAGAAGCTTAGGTGGACAGTAGTTCTGGCGGAAGCTGCCGAGCACGACATTGCAAGAGACGACTCCGGCGATCACCACCATGCCGCCGACACAGAACAAGAGTAGACCGACTCCCGGTGTGGTGAGTGGTGTCAGCAGGATGAAAGGCCCAGTCACCAACTGGAGTACGACGACGCTTCGTGCAGTTCCAAACCGTCGGCCGAGCGGGCGGGCAATTATCGATCCGAGAATGCCGCCCAGTCCGGCGACAGCTACGAGGCCGCCGACGACGGAGGTGCTCACACCGACGGCCTGTACGAGAAATATGATCTGGATGGTTGTGTACCCGCTCAAGCCGAGGTTCAGCAGGGTGCCGTAGATGATGATCGGCCGCAGGTACGGGTCCCGGGCGACGAATCGTAGACCGATGGCGATCTGCCGCCGAAGTGATTCCTCATACTCCGACTGGGGCTTGGCCTGTTCCCGGGTGCGAATCAACAACATGCACACGAGGCAGAAGACGAAGGTCAACGCGTCGGCGAACAGCCCGACGGCTGCACCGAATACTGCGATCACCAGGCCGCCCAGAGCCGGGCCGACCACCCGAGTGGCTGCCTCCGCGCCTTGGAGCTTGGCGTTCCCTTCGACTAGATCCCCCTTGGAAAGGATTGTGGGCAAGTACGAGTGATAAGCGGTTTGGAAGAACACCGTGGCGGTGCCGGTGAGCAGCGCGACTACCAGGAGGTGTCCGTATGTCGTGACATCCAGCCACCAGGCGATGGAGACGCTCGTGAAGAGACTCGCGGACGCGGCATGGCAAACGATCATGATCGGTCTGCGAGGCAGACGGTCGATCCATGCACCCGCAGGCAGGCCGACGATCAGCCAGGGCAACCACACAGCCGATGCCAAAAGCCCGATCTGGAAAGGGCTTGCAGACAGGGTTAGGAGCGCGATCAGCGGCAGCACCACGGTCGTGATGCCGTTGCCAAGTCCGCTTACCGCGTCTCCCATCCACAGCAGCCGGAAATCTCGCTGAGCGAGGACTCCCCAGAACCCCGCACGCTTTGTGGGCAGCGCTACCTCGGTCACGTGTCCACCCATCTCTTGGCGGCCGCTCGAGCACTGGAACCGTTCCGCGACGTGGCGGTATGTCCATCCGTCGTCGACGACGAGGGTGGCCACGGCCAGCCGAGAGATGGCGTTGGCATGCATCATGATGCGTGAGACATGATAGGGCAGGTGACATATGGGCGCGCATCGCCTATTCACACCGGTGTTCGGCACCAAGGCACTGAGACTGTCGAACCAGGCGGCACCGCCACAGGCCCGTTCGACGCAATAGGCGAGGTTGCGCTCTGCCTCCTCGTCGGTGCCGAAGAAGTTTCCGATCGCCGACGTGTACGGCGGCGGCGTCACCCGGTTTCGGAACTACATCGGACCGATCTCGGACGACTGCAGCAGATGTGGATACGCCGACCGCGTATCGGAATCGTCGTGCGACTGGGCACGCCTCAGAGTCGTCCGCCTCGGCCGTCGCCTGCCATTTTGGTGGAGTCGTGGCTGACGGCGACCCGAACGGGGTCGACTTCGATGACCACGCGGTTCTCGCTGTCGAGCAGTCGCGCGAACGACGCGGGGTCACCGGGGGCGAGCCGTGCGGAGAAGGCCGGGTAGAACCAGTCCTTCGTCGCGCGGTCGGTGTGGACGGTCGCCCGCCCGCGGACAGCGAGCATGCGACGCCCGGGCAGCGCTGTTCCCGCATTCGAGATCACGAGCGTGACCCTCGGATCACAGGCTGCGGCCCTCGCGTGCGACCGATCGGCGGCCGCGGTGAGCCAGAAAGTGCCATCGTGATGGAGAAAGCTCATCACGACACCGGCAGGCCAGCCTTTCTCGGTGGTGAACGAGAACGTGCACTCGGTCTGCGCGCCCAGTAGCTCGCGCATACCGCGGGGATCGACGCGCGCCGAGCGGAGGTCCTCGTTGTCATCCACTCCCAGAACGGGTTTGCCGGTCATTTCACGCACAGCCCGGCATCGACGGTGAAGGTGACCCCGGTGACGTACCGCGCCTCGTCACTGCCGAGGAACAGCACGGCATTGCTGATGTCGGTCGGGTCGACCCACGGCACGGGCAGCATGTTGAGCGACATGAATCCCGGTATCGCCTTGTCCTGGGACGGTTCGGGTTCGCCGGGCGACATTATCGCGTACATGCCCGGATTCTGGATCATGAGGGTGTCGACACTGCCGGGATGGATGGTGTTCACCCGAATGCTGTACGTCCCAAGCTCCTTGGCCATGGTCCGCATCAGGCCGACTATTGCGTGTTTGGCGGCCACGTAGTGCCCGGCCCCTGGCAACCCCTTGAGCCCGGCGGTCGAACTGGTGAACAGGATGGACCCACCGCGGCCGGCGTCGATCATGCTCGGGATCGCGACCTTGGCCGTGTTGTACACGCCGGTCAGATTGACGTCGATCATGTCCTGCCACTGCTGCGCGGTGAGCTCCCACGACTGTCCGAAGGTGATGATGCCGGCGTTGGCGACGACGATGTCGACGTGGCCGAACTCCTCGATACCCGTGTCGAAGGCCTTCTGGAGACCGGCGACGTCGCGCACGTCGACCTTGACGGCCACGATTCGCCTGCCGAGCGCCTCCACCTGTGCGACGGTCTCCTGGAACTCCTGATCGGTGGCAAGAGGATAGAACGGCGTAACCGTGTCGATGTTCTCGCAGATATCGACCGCGATGATGTCTGCGCCCTCCCCGGCCAGCCGTAATGCGTGACTGCGCCCCTGCCCCCGCGCGGCACCCGTGATGAATGCGACCTTGCCCTCTACACGACCTGACATGTTGGGAAACCTCCTGAAGGTGTTGTGTGGATCAGAGCCGGAAGCACGGACGCGCCGACGCCCTCGAGTACGCGCGCACCATCGACAACGTTTAAGGCCACGCCGCGGGGATCGACGCGCGCCGAGCGGAGATCCTCGTTGTCATCTACTCCCAGAACGGGTTTGCCGGTCATTTCACGTACGCTCCCGCATCGACAGGGAAGGTGACCCCGGTGACGTACCGCGCCTCGTCACTGCCGAGGAACAGCACGGCATTGCTGATGTCGGTCGGGTCGACCCACGGTACGGGCAATGTGTTGAGCGACATGAATCCCGGCATCGCCACGTCCAGGGAGGGCTCGGGTTCGTCGGGTGAGAACACCGAGTACACACCCGGATTCTGGAGCATCGGGGTGTCGACGTTGGTGGGATGGATGGTGTTCACCCGAATGCTGTACTGCCCGAGCTCCTTGGCCATGGTCCGCATCAAACCGACCATTCCGTGCTTGGCGGCCACGTAGTTCCCGGCCCCTGGCATCCCTTTGAGCCCGCAGATCGAACTGGTGAACAGGATGGACCCACCACGGCCGGCGTCGATCATGCTCGGGATCGCGACCTTGGCCGTGTTGTAGACACCGGTCAGATTGACGTCGATCATGTCCTGCCACTGCTGCGCCGTGAGCTCCCACGACTGCCCGAAGGTGATGATGCCGGCGTTGGCGACGACGATGTCGACGTGGCCGAACTCCTCGATACCCGTGTCGAAGGCCTTCTGGAGACCGGCGACGTCGCGCACGTCGACCTTGACGGCCACGATTCGCCTGCCGAGCGCCTCCACATGCGCGACGGTCTCCTGAAACTCCTGATCGGTGGCAAGAGGATAGAACGGCGTAACCGTGTCGATGTTCTCGCAGATATCGACCGCGATGATGTCTGCTCCCTCCCCGGCCAGCCGTAATGCGTGACTGCGCCCCTGCCCCCGCGCGGCACCCGTGATGAATGCGACCTTGCCCTCTACACGACCTGACATGTTCGGAAAACCTCCTGAAGGTGTTGTGTGGGTCAGACGATCGCAAGTTCGGCGAGTTCTCTCTCAGTCGGCGCCACGAGATCGGCCACAGTCGTCACGCCTCGACCGCCAGATATGGCGCCCGAAGATCCCGCTTCATGATCTTGCCGGTCGGCACCTTCGGCAGTGCGTCCACGAAGTCGACCGACCGCGGCTTCTGATACGACGCAAGATTCTTCTTCGCCGTCTCGATGATCTCGGCCGACGTGATCAGCAGGTAGGAGACGGTCTTCACTGTTGCCTCGTCGATCCTCGACGAGGCGGTTGGTGGTGATGTGGCGGCGCTGGTCTGTCTGCGTCTCATACGCCAACCCGCAACGCGCAAGTGCATTTTCGATGTCATCTCTGATCGACATTCCGGTTCCTCCGAACCGAGTACTGTTGTGATGACGTCACTTTATACGAATGATGCGCATGGAACTAGTGGGTAGCACAATTATCTCGGAGCAGCGGATACTTCAGAGCGCCGGGCGGCGAAGCCGACTACTCCACCGTCCACGTGTCGTGACCGGCCAGTAGTCGCTGCAGCGAGCCGTCGTCGACGGGGTCCTTCTCCCTCGCAAGCTCGTTCTGCAGGCGCACCATGTCGTCGTACGTGTCCCGCGCGACGCTGCGGAACACGCCGGTCACGCTGTGGGTGAGGTCCTGGTCGGAGAGTCTCGACAATGCGTACGCGTAGTCGGGGTTGTCGGTGTGGGCGTCGTGCACGACGATCTCGTCCCGGTCGACGTCGGCGGTCGCGACCACCTTCAGCCCGAAACCCGATCGGACGACGCAGTATTCACCGGCACCTCCGAACACGATCGGCTCGCCGTGGGTCAGCGGGATCAGTCGCTGCTCCGAACCGTCCTTGCGCAATACATCGAATGATCCGTCGTTGAAGATCGGGCAGTCCTGGTAGATCTCCACGAACGAAGTGCCTCGGTGCGCCGCCGCCTGCCGCAGCACCTCCGTCAGCCCCTTGCGGTCCGAGTCCATCGCACGGGCCGCGAACGTCGCCTCAGCTCCCAGTGCGAGAGACAGTGTGTTGAACGGGTGATCCACCGACCCCAGCGGTGTCGACTTGGTGACCTTGCCGACCTCCGAGGTCGGTGAGTACTGCCCCTTGGTCAGCCCGTAGATCCTGTTGTTGAACAGCAGGATCGTCATGTTGACGTTTCTCCGCAGGGCGTGGATGAGATGGTTGCCCCCGATCGAAAGTGCGTCACCGTCGCCGGTGACCACCCACACCGACAGGTCGGGGCGTGTCACGGCGAGACCCGTCGCGATGGCTGGCGCGCGACCGTGGATCGAGTGCAGGCCGTAGGTGTCGAGGTAGTACGGGAACCGGCTCGAGCATCCGATTCCGGAAACGAACATCATGTTCTCGCGTCGGAGTCCCAACTCCGGCAGGAAGCTTCGGATCGTGGCGAGGATGACGTAGTCGCCGCACCCTGGACACCAGCGGACCTCCTGCCCCGTGGCGAAATCCTTGGCTTTCTGCGGTTCGTCGGTCTTGGGGACATGCGCGGTGGCGCTCAGCCCCAGATCTGCACCTACCCGGTCGATCATCCGTGTCACGCCGATTCCTCCTGCACTGTTGCGGTCGTTCGGTAGGTTGCCGACGCGAGCGCGTCGGAGGTCTTCGCGAGCTCGTGCTCACGCAGCGTTCCTGCCAGCGCGGAGTCGATCACCTTGTGCAATTCGTCGCTGAGGAAGGCGAGTCCCTGCACCTTCGTCACCGACTGGACGTCGACGAGGAACCTCGAACGGAGGATCATCGCGAACTGACCCAGATTCATCTCCGGTGCTACGACGGTCCTGTAGCTGCGAAGCACCGCACCGAGGTTCGCGGGCAGCGGATTGAGGTTGCGCACGTGCACGTGGGCCACCTTCTTGCCCTCACGACGAGCACGCCTGCATGCCTCGCCGATGGGCCCGTACGAACTTCCCCATCCGACGAGCAACAGGTCAGCCTTCCCCGAGGGGTCGTCAACGACCACCTCGGGAACCGCGATTCCGTCGATCTTCGCCTGACGCAACCGCACCATGAGGTCGTGATTGGCAGGATCGTAGGAGATGTCGCCGCTGCCGTCTGACTTCTCGAGTCCGCCGATCCGATGCTCGAGTCCGGGTGTTCCCGGTATCGCCATCGAACGCGCGAGCGTCTCCCGGTCGCGGGCGTACGGTGCGAACTCGCCGTCCACAGGTGGTGCCGTCTCGCAGCCTGGATCGATCCGGGCCAGTTCGGACACGTCCGGGATGGCCCACGGCTCGCTGCCGTTCGCGATGGCACCGTCCGACAGCAACAGCACCGGTGTGCGGTACGTGAAAGCGATCCGGGCGGCCTCGACCGCGGCATCGAAACAGTCCGCGGGTGAGCGCGGTGCGACCACCGCGACGGGCGATTCGCCGTTGCGCCCGTACATCGCCTGCAGCAGGTCGGACTGCTCGGTCTTCGTCGGGAGCCCGGTGGACGGGCCGCCGCGCTGGACGTCGATCACCAGCAGTGGAACCTCCGTCATCACCGCCAACCCGATCGCTTCGCTCTTCAGCGCCAGCCCTGGCCCGGAGGTGCTCGTCACCCCGAGCGCACCCCCGATCGACGCACCCAGCGCCGCACCGATGCCGGCGATCTCGTCCTCGGCCTGGAAGGTGGTGACACCGAGGTTCCGGTGTTTGCTCAGCTCGTGCAGGATGTCCGACGCCGGGGTGATCGGATAGGTGCCGAGAAAGACGTCCCGCGAAGCCAACTGCCCCGCAGTCACCACCCCGTAGGCAAGGGCCGTGTTCCCGGTGACCTGACGGTAGGTGGCGGGCGGCAATGCCGCAGCCGACACCTCGTATGTGGTCGCGAAACTCTCCGTCGTCTCCCCGTAGTTCCACCCAGCCTTGAACGCGAGGAAATTGCCCTCCGCGATCTGCGGCTTCGCTGCGAACTTGGTCCGCAGGAACCGCTCGATGCTGTGGGTGGGACGGTTGTACATCCACGACAGCAGCCCGAGAGCGAACATGTTCTTCGCCCGCTCGCCGTCCTTCCGGCTCAGGCCGGCCGGTTCCACCGCGCCGACCGTCAACGTCGACATCGCCACCGGATGCACCACGTAGTCGTCGAGGGAGTCGTCGTCGAGGGGACTCGCGGCGTAGTCGACCTTCGAGAGATTCCGCTTGGTGAACTCGTCCGTGTTCACGATGATCATGCCTCCGCGCGGCAGATCGGCCAGGTTCGCCTTCAGTGCCGCCGGGTTCATTGCGACCAGGACGTCCGGGCGGTCGCCGGCCGTGAGAATGTCGTAGTCCGCGATCTGGATCTGGAACGACGACACACCGGGCAGCGTGCCCTGAGGCGCCCGGATCTCGGCGGGAAAGTTGGGCTGAGTGGCGAGGTCGTTGCCGAACGCCGCAGCCTCCGAGGTGAACCGGTCGCCGGTCAACTGCATGCCGTCACCCGAGTCGCCGGCAAAGCGGATGGCCACCCGCTCCAGTTTCGTGGAGTTTGCCTCCGTCGTCATCGATGCACCAAGATCTCTCTACCTAGTGGCGGTCCTTGATCAGCTGTTTCGCGAGGGAATCGAGGATGACCTCGGTGGATCCCTCGTAGATCCTCATCGGCCGTGCTTCGCGGTACAAGCGTTCCAGCTTTCCGCCGCGCACGAGTCCGAATCGGCCCATAATCTGCACCGACCGGTCGATCACCCGGGCGGCCATTTCGGTCGCTCCGACCTTGGCCATCGACGACAGGTGGAGGTTGCCGCGGGCGTCGCGGGCGGCCGCCGCGGCCGCGCGGTAGGTGAGCGAACGGGCCATCTCGATGTCGGTCCAGCTTGAGGCGAGGTGCTCGGGCACCGAACCCAGCCGGGACAGATTCACTCCGAATTGCTCGCGACCATTGGCGTGGCGCACCGCTTCGCGCAACGCTGCCTCGGCCATCCCCACCGCGGCGCCCGCGACGGAGACGCGGAATGTGGCGAGTGTCGCGAGCACGAGACCGAAGCCCTTGCCCTGTTCGCCGATACGGTTGCCGATCGGCACTTCGGCGTTCTCGAGGATCACGTCGCCGAGGACGTGCGGGGCGATGATCTGGTGCGGCCGCTGCGTCGACAGACCGGGAGCGTCCGTTGGCACCAGGACCAGTGAGTATCCGTCGCCCTCGCGCGCCAGAATGCTATAGAAGTCGGCGTCGCCCCCGTTGGTGATGAACGACTTGTGTCCGTTGACCACCAGCTTTCCGTCGCGCTCGACGACTGTGGTGGTCAGCGCTTTCAAATCGGATCCGACGTGGGGTTCGGTGAGCCCGAGAGCAGCGATGGCGTCGAGGTTCGCAACCTTCGGCAGCCATTCGCGCTGCAGTTCCTCGGATCCGCCGACGGCGATGCCGTAGCTGCCGATGCCCTGCATCGCGAACAGGGAATCGAGATGCGCCGACTCCGCGGCCAGTTGCTCGCGGACGAGGGTGACGGCCAGGGAATCGACCCGTTCGTAGCGTCCGCCGAATCGAGCGGGAACGACGACGCGGGCCAGACCGGATGCCCGCAACCGCTTCCGGGTGTCAGTGTCGAGGCTATCGGCTTCGTCGGCGCGCGCCGCGATATCGGCACACGACGCAGCGAGATCCCGCGCTTCCGCCTGCAAGTCTCGGTACTCGGCCGGTAGCGCGAAGAGTTCCTGCTGATCGATACTCACGTCGTACTCCATTCTTCATGATTCTCGAAAGACGCGTCGGCCGCCGGGCACGTGTTGAGGCATTCGGGACGTGAACTGCATCACCACCGGTAATCTATGATCACAATAGCAAGGGATACCCAGTCGTCGACGACTATGCGCGGAGGACCATCAGATGACAGGATCGACCGACCGGAGGGATCACGGCCCCTTCGATCCCAGCCAGGCGTTCGACCTGACGGGGCGCACCGCCATCGTCACCGGCGGCAGCCGCGGACTGGGCCGTGCCATGGCTTTCGGGCTCGCCGCCGCCGGATGCGACGTGGTCGTCGCCAGTCGTGACCTCGAGTCCTGCAAGACCACTGCCGACGAGATCACTGCCCTGACCGGCCGCATGGCCCTCCCCTACAGCGTTCACGTGGGGAAATGGGACTCGATCGACGGGCTCGTTGACGCCGCCTACGGCCACTTCGGCAAGGTTGACGTCCTCGTCAACAACGCGGGAATGTCGCCGCTCTACGAGAGCCTCGACACGGTCAGCGAGACCCTGTTCGACAAGGTTCTCGGCGTCAACCTCAAGGGCCCGTTCCGGCTCACTTCGCTCGTCGGAACGCGCATGGCCGAGGGCGACGGTGGATCCATCATCAACATTTCGAGCGTCGGCGCGGTCCACCCGCGGCCCGAGATCCTCCCCTACGCGGCCGCCAAGGCCGGCCTCAACGCACTGACCGCAGGATTCGCGCGCGCATTCGGCCCCACGGTCCGCACCAACGCCATCATGGCGGGCACGTTCCTCACCGACGTGAGCAACGCGTGGGACAAGGATGCGTTCGCGGCCCGCGCCGAGACATTCGCCGCGAAGCGCGGTGGGCAGCCCGAAGAAATCGTCGGCGCCGCGCTCTACCTCGCCAGCGACGCGTCCAGCTACACCACCGGTTCCGTCATCACCGTCGACGGCGGTCAGCCATGACCACAGCCTTCGCAGAATGCTAACCCCGCCCCGCCCCGCCACCTGCCCCGGCTCCCGATGCAGATCCCCTGGCCGCCATCGGTATCGACCTCCGAACACCTCTGGAATCGTCCGGGTCGGCTCTTGGTGCGAGTGTCCTCCGCGTGTGCGGGGCGCAGCCAGAGCAAGTGGAGGCCGCCTGATTGATCGCAAGCAAAGATGTCCGGCGGCGGGCCGTAGCTCAGATGTTGTCCTGCCCCGAGCGGACTTGCGCCACACGGTCAGCGGCCTCCCGATAGGAGGTGTGCCCGTTGGACCGATCGAGGAGGCGGAGAGTCATTTCGCCTCGTGTGTAGCGATCGGTGAAGTACGTGCCCCGAATCCATTCCGGGCAAGATCAGAGCGCGGTGGCGAGGTTGTCGAGAGCCATCGAGAGTCCTTCGCGAGTGCCGGCGATCATGTCGTCACCCACAAACGAGCAGATCTGCGAGACCACGGTGACCTCGGTCCCGATGTCATTCGGATCGAGGCTCCAGGTCACCAACGAGATAGCCAGTGGTTCCGAGTCCAGCGATATCGTCTCGCTATAAACCACACGAACACCCTCTTTGATATCGAGGTAGCGGACTCGGCCAGTGAGTTCTGCCTGACCGACAGGCCCGCACCGGAAGTCATCCACCCCGTCCAGGTCGAACGAGGTGCTTACGTACACCACCTCGTGCCCCTCGGGTGCCGTCCAGGAAGCACGCCGCTCAACGTCTGCATAGGCCGCGAAGATCTTGTCCGGCGACACCGGATAACTGCGGGCCACCTCCACTGTGCTGTGACTCAGGGTGGGAGTGCTCATCAGGGTCCTTTCTGGTTGGTCTGATCTGTCGAGTCGGCGGCCGTCAGGGCAGCGACCACCTCGTCGAGCCGGTCCAAACGTGCCTCGTAGCGATTTCGCCTGCTTGCCGACCACCGCTCCAGGCGCGAAAGTCCGTCTTGGCGTAGTTCATACACCCTGGTCCGTCCGACCTTGCGTGATACGACCAAATCGGCCGATTCGAGGTGCTGCAAGTGTTGGACCACTGCGGCCAAGGACATATCAAGCGGTCCCGCGAGCGCCGATGTGGTCGCGGGCCCGTAGGCCAGACGCGTGATGACGTCGCGCCGGGCGGGATTCGCCAGCGCTTTGAAGACTGCATCGATGTCATCGGGCACGCCACAACCGTAGGCATAGGCACTGATGACAGTCAAGTAATCACTTAAGTATTAATGCACCGCACGTAGGAGAAGTCGCGATTTAACTACTCGGACATGCCGACAACTCACAATGAGCGGACCGACCGGCGCCCGCACTGTGGTCGGCGATCTCTTCGCCTTGATCGGCGACCTGCTCGAGTGTCAAGTGAGCACGAACCCATGTGCCGTGGACGACGCGGACGAGCTGACGTGCACGGTGGGCCTCGACTGGCTCGCTACCGCGTCCTACACGCTCGGCTTCGACTTCGTCCGCGGCGACGAACTCGTCGCCCACGGCAAGATCACCTACGCCGTGCGAAGCGCCGAGGGAACCAAAGCTCCCATCCCCGACCGGCTGCTCACCGCGTTGAATACCCTCGAATCCTCCAGCTACACCACCGCCTAGTACTGCAACGGCACTTATGGCGAGCGGTCGCGCATGCCCTGTTCGGTGACGCCGATTCCCCTTTTATCGCTTCGGTTTTCGTTCCGGCGAGCCAAGGCGATGCGAGAATCGGCAACGTGATGTGGGCGTACCTGGATCGATAGGTACGCACCTGGTACTAGCCGGGTGAGCGACTGACGACGCCCGCCTCAGCGAGGGTCAACAACTCCTCGGCACTCAGACCGAGCCCCGACGACAGCACTTCCGCCGTGTGCTCGCCGATGGCAGGAACGCCGTCGTAGGACGGACCTTCGTACCCGTTTATGTGCAGCACCGGACCGGGCATGAGGACGCCCTTCATCACGTCGTTGCCGGTGATCTCGACGAGGGTGCGTTCCTGGAAGTGCGGATCGGCCACGACGTCCGAGGCATCGTTGACCGGTGCGGCCACCACTTCGAACTTCTCCAGGATGGCGAGGACCTCAGCGCGCGGCATCGACCGCACCCAGTCCTTCACCATCGCCTGGACCTCGTCGTTGTTCTGCAACCGGGCGGCGTTGGTGGCGTACCGGGGATCCTCGATCACCTCGGGCCGGCCCATCGCCGCGAACAGCCTCTTCGCGATGCCCTGGTTGGACGCCGCGATGGACAGGAAGCTGCCGTCGCCGGCCTCGTAGATGCCGCGCGGGGACGCGGCACCGGTGCTGTTGCCGATTCGCTGCTGGATCTCGCCGAGCGAGGTGTACTTGAGGAACATGTCGCCGATGATGAACATCAGCGGCTCGTACAGGGCGACGTCGACGCATTCACCTTGTCCGGTGCGCTCGCGTTTATACAGCGACATCGCGACGCCCATCGCGGCCGACAGCCCGGCGATGGAATCGGCGAACCCGAACGGTGGGGACGTGGGCGGCGAGTCGGGCCAGCCGTTGACGTGCGCGAAGCCGCTGACCGTTTCGGCGACCGTCCCGAACCCGGGCAGCAGGCGTTTGGGGCCGGTTTGCCCGAACCCCGACACCCGGGCCATGACGAGTCCCGGGTGATCCTTGCTCAATTCCTCGTAGCCGAGTCCCCATTCCTCGAGCCGGCCGGGCCGGAAGGACTCGACCACGACGTCGACCCCCGCGGCGAGCCGGAGGACGAGGTCGCGGCCCTCGGCGGAGCGAAGATCGATTCCCACCGAACGCTTTCCAGTATTGAGACGGCAGAAGCCGAGCGACAGCCCCTCCTTCTGCGGGACCCACTGGCGGGCATAGTCACCCGTCGTGGGGTCCTCGACCTTCACGACGTCGGCGCCGAAGTCGCGGAGCATTCTTCCGGCGGTGGGCGCGGCGTACATGGTCCCCAGCTCGAGAACCTTAATCCCGGCCAACGGTCCCGCAGACGAAGCAGTCATCATGATCTCCCTAGATACGCCACTGAATGTGCTTGACCTCGAGGTATTCCCGCATACCCCACTCGCCGAGCTCACGACCGACACCGGACTTGCCGTACCCGCCGAACGGTGCGTCGGGGCGCATGGCGCCGCCGCCGTTGATCCACACGGTGCCGGCGCGCACCTGCTCCGCGACGCGGCGACCCTCGACCAGGTCGTCGCACCACACGTTGGCGGCGAGGCCGTAGGGGGTGTCATTGGCGAGGCGGATTGCCTCCTCGGTGTCCTTGAATGGGACGATCACCGCGACGGGCCCGAAGATCTCCTGCTGCACAGCTCGCGCGCTGTGCGGAAGGCCGCCGAGCAGAACGGGATTGACGAACCAACCCTTCTCCGGCAGCGACTTGGTGACCTCGAGCAGCTTCGTGCCACCCTCGGCGACCGAGCCGTCGATGAAGCCCCGGACCCGCACCTGGTGATCGGGGCGGATCATGGGGCCGATGTTGGTGGCGCGGTCCCAGGGATCGCCCACTACCATCTGGTCGAACGCCGACGCGCCGGCGTCGAGGAATTCGTCGTAGACGGCCTCGTGCACGAGCAGTCGGGCGAGTGCGGCGCAGCCCTGACCACCGTTGCGGGACCACCGCAGATGCATCTCCACGGCGATCTTCTGCACGTTCACCCCGGGCAGCACGATGCTGGGTGACTTGCCACCCAGCTCGAGGGTCACGCCGGCAATATTCGCGGCGGCCTGCTCCATGATCTTGGCGCCGACGCCGTCCGAACCGGTGAACGACACCCGGTCGACCCCGGGATGCGAAGACAGCTGCTGTCCCACGTCGGCGCCGCCGATGACGACGTTCATGACGCCCTGCGGCAGTCCAGCCTCCTTGATGAGATCGCCGAGGAACAGCGTGGTGAGCGGGGTCCGCGGCGAGGGCAGCAACACCACGGTGCATCCGGCGGCCAGGGCTGCGCCGAACTTGAAGATCGCCAGGTTGAGGGGGTAGTTGTAGCCGGTAATGGCTGCGACCACACCGACTGGCTGGTGTACGACGTCGCTCATCGTCGGGACAGGCTTGTCGAATTCGCCCAAGTGGATGGTGCGGTCTGTCTTCGCTGCCTCCGCCGCCCAGCGCAGGTGCTCGTCCACGGCCATCTTCACCTGGAGGTATTCGGCCAGAGAGACGGGGGTGCCGACCTCGTTGACGATCGACGGCAGCAGCCTGTCCGCGGCCTTCTCGAGAACGTCCGCGAAGCGGTGGATGTGCCGCGACCGCTCCTCCCCACTCAACGCAGCCCAGGCCGGAAATGCCTGCCTCGCCGCGGCGACGGCCTCGTCGACCTGCCCGGACGACGCACCGGTGACCGTCGCGATGACGGCCTCGGTGGCGGGGTTGTACACATCCCACGTCTCACCCGCGGCCTCGGCGCTCCTGTCACCGAGAAGTAGGGTCCGAGTCTCGGGGACCCAATCCTTCAGGGGATTCTTGGCTTCGGTCGCAGTAGTCATCAGGCACCTTCTTCGTCGGTGGGGCGTTTGGCCATCAGGCCGACACGCTCAAGCAGGCAGACCATTTCGTCACGCTGGTTGAATCCCCGGTGTTCGAACCACACGATTCCGCTGTCGGTCCGGCTCTCGGATTCGCGCTTCTTCAGGATGGTCGTCTCCCCGCGGAGCGTGTCTCCGTGGAAGACCGGGTGGGGGAATTTGATCTTGTCGTAGCCGAGGTTGCCGAGGGTGGTTCCCATGGTCAGTTCCGGAACGTGGAACGCACCGATCAGGGCCACGGTGAACAGGCTGTTGACGACGCGCTGTCCGTGGATCGACTTCTTCGCGAACTCCTCGTCGAGATGCAGTGGCTGCAGGTTCATCGTGAGTGACGTGAAGAGGACATTGTCCATCTCGGTGACGGTGCGCGTGAGGGAGTGCTTGTAGTGCTTCCCCTCCTCGAACTCCTCGAAATACAAACCGCGCATCACTGTTCGCCTCTCTCGGCACCGGCCCTCAGCCGGACCGACTCGGCTCGTTCGAGCCACTGAATTGCCTTGTCGTAATGGGCCCTGTCGATGTGCAGTCCCCGATATCTCAGGGCGCCGGTGCCCTGTGCCTCGGCTTTCTCATAGGACTCGACGAGCCCGCGGTAGAACTCGATGTCGGCGTCGGACGGGCAGAACACGTCGTTGACGGTCTCCACGTGGGTGGGGTGGATCACGATCATGCCGCGGAATCCCAGTTGGCGTCCCCGGACCGCGAACTGGCGCAGACCATCGAGGTTGTCAAGATCCTCCCAGAGCCCGGTCAGCGCATGGATCTTCGCTTCCCGGCACGCGAGAAGGACACGGCTGCGCAGGTACAGCGTCTCGAGCCCCTCGGGCGTCCACTCGTAACCGACCTCCCGGGCGATGTCGGCGTGTTCGGCCGAGGGTCCGATCATCGCGCCCACCCGCAGGGACGCCGTCGCCACCTCGAGGCAGTTGTGGATAGCCTTCACCGTCTCGATGGGGACGATGTACTCGAGTCCCGGCACCCCGTTGCGATGCTCGAAATGGTCGAGGAGGGCGTCGTACTGCAAGACGTCCGCAGCCTGCTCGATCTTCGGGGCGAAGACGCCGGTAAGTCCCGGCACCACGACGGCCTCGAGGTCGGCGCCGGTCATCTTGGTGGCCAAGGGATTCACCCGGACGAACAGGCCGACGTCGGTGCTCGTCTCCCTGACCCGGGCGATCGACTCCGCCACGGTGGCGCGGGCTGACTCCTTCTCCAGCGCCGGCACGGAGTCCTCGAGGTCGAGTACGAGGCAGTCCGCGCCGGCGGCGATCGCCTTGTCCACCCAGCGGGGACGATGGCCGGGTACGAACAGGATCGAACGATACGGTTGCACCGGTTCCCTCCCTAGTAGCTTCGCGGCAGGCCGAGCACGTGCTCGGCCGTGTAGTTGAGGACCATCTCCTGGCTGATCGGTGCGATCCGCATCAAGCGCGACTCACGGAAGTACCGCTCCACGTGGAACTCCTTGCCGAATCCGAAACCGCCATGGGTCTGCAGCGCGACATCCGCGGCATAGAAACCGGCTTCGGCACATAGGAACTTCGCGGCGTTGGCCTCACGACCGCACGGCAGTCCCTGGTCGACCATCCAGGTGGCCTTGTCGAGCATGGCTTCCGCAGCGTCCAGCCGGATGCGGGCCTCGGCCAACGGGAATGCGATGCCCTGGTTCCGGCCGATGGGACGTCCGAAGACCTCGCGCTGTTTCGCGTACTCGACGCCGCGCCGAAGCGCCGCCTCACCGATACCGAGCGCGGCGTTGGCAGAGATCACCCGCTCGGCGTTGAGTCCGCCGAGGATGGTGCGAAACCCTTGTCCGACTTCGCCGACCACGTCCTCGTCAGCGACGAACAGTTCGTCGATGAACAGTTCGTTGGTGTCGACGGCATTGCGGCCCATCTTGGGGATGGGGTGGATCTGCACCGTACTGCGGTCCATTTCCGCAAACAGCAGAGTCATTCCCGCCGTGCGCTTTCCGTTCGGGTCGCGCGGGCTGGTGCGGCACAGCAGGAGCATCCGCTCCGCCTCCTGTGCCTTGGTGATCCACACCTTCTTGCCCGACACCAGGAATCCACCGTCCACCTTCTTGGCGAACGTCTTGATGTTGGTGGTGTCGGTGCCGGCGTCGGGTTCGGTGACGGCGAACGACGTGTGCAGTTCACCGGTGACGACACGAGGGAGGTAATTCTTCCTCATCTCCTCCGAGCCGTGATGGATGATCGGTTCGAAGCCGAAAATGCCGATGTGCACGGCGCTACAGCCGCCCATACCGGCGCCCGAAGCGGCGATCTCCCGCTCCACGATCGCGGCCTCGGTGACGCCCAGCCCGCCGCCGCCGTACTCCACGGGAATGGTCAGCCCCATCCAGCCGCCGTCGGCCATGGCGTTGTAGAACTCCCACGGGAACTCGTGTGAGTCGTCGTGCTTCGACCAGTACTCATCGGGGAATCGCTTGCAGAGATTTCCGATTCCCTGCCGGATCTCTTCGTGCGTCTCGTTCTTGCTGAAGTCCATCGCTGCGTTCCCCTCGCCGTCAGACCGCGGAGACGGCTGTGCGGTCGAATGTGTCAGGGGTGATGCCGTCTTCACGCAGCACGGCCTTGCGGACCTTCTCGGACGGTGTCTTCGGCAACGAAGTCACGAAGCGGAGGTAACGCGGGATCGCGAAGGCCGGGATCTTGCCGTCACACCACGAGAGGATCTCCTCGGCCTCCACCTCGGTGCTGGTGACGACGGTCGCGAGCACCTCGTCCTCGCCCGCGTCCTGGTCGGCCGGCACCCCGATGACGGCACACTCGACCACGGCGGGGTGCCCGAGTACCGCCTGCTCGACTTCATAGGAACTGATGTTTTCACCTCGACGCCGGAGTGCGTCCTTGTAGCGATCGACGAAGTAATACCAGCCGTTTTCGTCCTTCTTCAGGGCGTCGCCGGTGTGGAACCAGAGGTTCCGCCACGCCTCGAGCGTCTTCTCGGGCATGTTGTAGTAGCCCATGCTGCACGTCCACGGCTGCACCGAACGGACCACCAGTTCGCCGACCTCCCCGACCGGAACCTCACGGTCGGTCTCAGGGTCGACGAGACGGATGTCGAACCACTCGTCGGCCGCGAGTCCGGCAGCGCCGGCAGGACGCTCGACACCGTACGGCGCGAGGATTGGCGCACAGGTCTCGGTAAGGCCGAACGCGTCGAGGAACGCCTCGATGCCGTACCGCTCCTTGAACCCGTCCACTATCGTGCTCGCCGTCGGCGCCGCATACACGGCGCGTAACCTGTTGTCGCGGTCGTCCTCCCGGGGCGGCTGCTTCCAGGCGAAGTCCATCATGACGCCGACGAAGTTGGTGACGGTGACCCCCGAATCGCGGACGTGATCGATCCACCGGCTCGCACTGAACTTCGACCGGACCACAGCGCTCGCACCGGCGACGAGCGCCGGGTACACAGCCATGAACTGGGCGTTGCCGTGGAACAGCGGGGTCGTGGCGAGGTAGCGATCGTCCGGGGTGAGCCGCATGAGGCTCACGACTTCCTGCGCGAAAAAGTACAGCTGCGAGTGCGGCATCGCGACTCCCTTCGACGGCCCGGTCGTGCCGGACGTGAAGAAGATGGCGCCGAGATCCTGCGGTTTCGGCGCAGGCACCGATACCGGACTTCCGCTCTCGAGGATGTCCCACGCGTCCGCCGCCCAGCCGTTGTCGCGAAGCAGTTGAACAGCTTTGTCGATGATCCCGGCTCCGGTGTCGATCACCCAGAACTTCTCGATGCGGCGGCAGTGCTCGGCGATCGCGACATAGCGCTCGGCGAACGTGTCGTCCACGACGGCCCAGCGCGGGTCTACGGTGACGATCTGGTGGCGGAGGAACTCGCCCTCGTTGTTCGCGTTGATCGGCACCTCGACCGTGCCGCCGACCGCAGTCGCGAACCAACTCCGCAGCAACCGTGACGAGTTCATCGCCATGATCACCATGCGGTCACCCTGCCGGGCACCTGCGCTGTGCCACGTTCCCGCGATCCGCTCGGCAGAGGCGAGAGCCTCCGCGTAGGTCCACTCGAGGCCCTCCTCGGGTGTGAGTAGGCACGGTGCATCCGGTTGCTCCGCGGCGTGCGCGCGCAGGACCGTATTCAGCGTCCAGTCCTCGGGATTCGAGAAGTTCGGTCGCAGATCCGTGTACACCTGGTTCATGTTCGCTGTGTCCTCTAGAAGTCTGTGCGGGGTTCGATGGCCAGCATCGAGGGGACGACGTCCTGGCCCAGTCGGTTGATGGCGACGATCGTCTCGTCGGCGTCCATCGTCGGCCACTGCGGCCGCAGAAGAAGGGGATCGACGGGAAGGCTGGTCACGAAGTCGGTCAAGTCGGCCACCACCTCGTCGGGGGTGCCGACCACGACGTGCCCGGATACGGCCTCGGCGAACTGATTCTCCAGGTCCTTGCCGGCCATCACGTCGAGGCCCTTGTTCGCGTACGTGATGTAGCGGCCTTTCGCCACGCGGGCGTACTCGACCATCGCCTCTTCCTTGGTGTCGGCCACGAGCACGTTGCGCCGCAGCGGCTGGGAGCCGAACGGCTTGCCCCGCTCCGCGAACAGCTTCTGCACGACGCGGTAACGCTCTTCCACTTCGTGTTTCGGAGTCTCGGGCGGGACGACGTACCCGTCGCCGTACTTCCCCGCGCGTCGAACACCGCCCATCGCGTGGGCACCGATCCAGATCGGGACGTGCGGTTGCTGCACCGGGAACAGATGCGGCTTGACGCCGTCGAGCTGGAAGTACTTGCCCTCGAACGTCACCTCGTCCTGGGTCCACAGCTGCTTCATGATCTGCAACGACTCGTCGAACCGCCCGGCGCGTTCCTTGAAGGACACCTGCAGATAGTCGAACTCCTCGGGCCGGTATCCCAGGCCTGCGCCGAAGATCAACCGGCCCTCGGTGACGACGTCGAGGGTCGCGATCTCCTCCGCGAGCATCACCGGGTGATACAGCGGGGCGATCATGATCTGGGTGACCAGCTTGGTGGTCGGTGCCACGTGCGCCGCCAGTCGCGCGAGCAGCGGCACCGGTTGCAGCCAGCGCAGTTCGCCGTACAGGAAGTGCTGACCGATGCAGATGTAGTTGAAGCCGTTGTCCTCAGCGGCCTCGACGATGCGGAGGATGTCCTTGAACTGCTGCGCCGGGGTCACCGACTTCGGCACGTCACTGAGCAGCAAGCCGACCTGAACCATGTGGAAGATCCCTTCGAAAGAGTCTGTGGCCTACTGGGCGGTGAGACCGCCGTCGACCGGAATGGTGACGCCGGTGATGTAGCTGGCGTCGTCGCTGTTCAGGAACGCGATGACGGACGCGATCTCCTCGGGTTGCGCCCCGCGGCCCAGTGGGATGGTGGCCACGAAGTCCTTGGTGAGCGCGGAGACGTCCGCGCCCGGCTCGCGACCGAAGAATTGCGCCAGCATCGGGGTGATGACCTGCCCCGGGCAAATGACGTTGACGCGGATGCCGTCCTTGGCGCCGACGAGGGCCAGTGACCGCGCGAACGGGACGAGCGAACCCTTCGTCATCGAATAGATGGGGCTGAACGGCGACCCGATGAGCGCCGATGTGGACGACGTGAGCGTCACCGAACCCTTGCCCTCGGCCTTCCTCAGCAGGTCGAACCCGAGAGTGGTCGAGTAGTAGGCACTCTTGACGTTGACCGCGATGTTCTTCTCCCAGTCGGCGTCGTCGACTTCGAGCCCGCCGGGGCCGGGCATACCGACCTGCGCGTGCAAGGCGTGGAGCACGCCGTGGTCTGCGTCGATCTTGCCGAACAGGCTCTTCAGATCGTCGGTGTTCGTCGCGTCGACCTTGATGGGTGTCGCTTCGCCGCCCGCGGAACGGATCTCCTCGACCACTTGGGCGGCGCCGTCCTCGGAGAGGTCCGCGACGTAGACGTGGCCGCCCTCGGCCGCGATGCGCTGACTGATGGAGCGACCCATTCCGGATCCGCCTCCGATGATTGCGGCGATACGACCTTCGTAGCGACCGAGCATTCCATTCACCTCGTGGGAGTAGTCGATGTGCGTGTGGGAGTGAGTGCGTCAGGCGCGCTGGTTGAACGAGCGGCCCAGCAACTCCGAAACGATCCGGGTGCGCTGCATGGTGGGGGTTCCGCCGGCGAGCGCCCAGCCGTGCGAATCGCGGTGCAGGCGTTCGATGCCGAACTCCTCGGTGTAGCCGTTGCCTCCGTGGAGCTGAATCGCCATGTCGGTGACCTTCTTGGCCATCTCGTTGGCGGTACATTTGGCCAGTGACACCTCGAGTGGGTTCGGCAGCCCGTCGGTGATGTTTGCGACCGCCCGGTCGCGGAGCAGACGCGCGGCGTCGACCTGCAGGATCATGTCGGCAAGCATCATCTGCACCGACTGGAACTCGACGAGCGGCTTGCCGAACTGCATGCGTTTCTGCACGTAGTCGGTCGTGCGGTCGAGTGCTTCCTGTCCGATGGCGAGGCTCATGGTGGTGTTCCCGAGCCGCTCGATCGAGAATGCGCCGAACAGGGACTTGAACCCGCCCGCCTCGACCACGATGTTCTCTACCGGAACCACCACATCGTCGAAATAGACGTCGGCGGAGGGAATCCCGCGGAAACCCATCAACTTCTCGCACGCGCCGAAGCTGACACCCTCACGGTCAGCTTCGACGAGTACCGCTCCGATCCCTTTCGAGCCGGGCGCGTCACTGAGCCGGCAGTACACGAGGTACACGTCGGCTTCACTGCCGTTGGAGATCCACCGCTTGTTCCCCGATACGGTGACGTTGCCGTCCGACCGGGTGGCCTTGGTGGTCATGTCTGTGGCCGCGGATCCGGCATCCGGCTCCGAAATGGCTACGGCCATGGTCTTTTCACCGGACACGATGTCCGGGAGGAAATTCTTCTTCTGATGGTCCGAGCCCATCAGCGCAACGGCCTGCGCGGGGCCGGTGTTGGCCTCGAACACCTGGAATGCGGCTGGCCGGCACACCCGCGCGAGTTCCTCGATGACGACCAGGGCTTGCGACAGCGGAGCACCTGCGCCGCTGAACTCCTCGGGCAGTGAAATTCCGAGGTACCCGAGCTCGCCGAGGAATCGGCGCTCCTCGTGCGGGAACGCGGTGCGTTCGAGATCCCATTGAGCCGCCTTAGGCGCGTAGCGCTCACGAGCCACACGTGCCGCAGAGGCGCGGATCTCACGCAGATCGTCGTCCGCGTCGAGTCGCAACTTGGCCATATCCCAACCTTTCATGGTCATGATTACCCTAGAACTGATCCGCGCCTGTGGTCAAGGTCACGTATTATGCAGTGATTGGATGTTAAACATAATCATGGATTACCACAATCGGGTCGAACAGTTCCCGTCAGCCACCTCATGTCTATAGTAACCATAATCATGAATGATTCGGCTCGCAGTAAGGAGTGGCCATGAACCGCGCTGTCGTCGTCGACGCGGTCCGATCCCCCGTCGGCAAGGGAAAATCGTCGGGAGCACTGGCGGGCCTGCACCCAGCCGACCTGCTGGGCCAGGTACTGCAGGGCCTCGTCGCCCGCTCCGATCTCGACCGCGGCCTGATCGACGACGTCATCATCGGCTGCGTCAACCAGTCCGGCGAGCAGTCCGCGACCCCCGGACGGCAGGCGTTGCTGTCTGCCGGATTCCCCACCCATGTCCCTGCCGTCACCATCGAGCGCAAATGCGGGTCGGGCCAGCAGGCCGTCGACTTCGCGGTGCAGGGAGTCCAGGCCGGTGCCTACGACATCGTGATCGCCGGCGGCGTCGAATCGATGAGCCGGGTTCCCATGGGATCCGCCGCGGCAGGTGCCGACCCCCACGGGCCCGGTGCCCGGGAACGCTTCCCCGACCTGGTACCCCAGGGGATTGCGGCCGAACTGGTCGCGCAGAAGTGGGCGCTCACACGCGCCGAGCTCGACGAGTACTCCGCCCGCTCGCACGAACGCGCCGCTGCAGCGCGCGCCGCAGGATGGTTCGACAACGAGACAATCCCCGTCACCACGCCCGACGGCGTCGTCTCCGCGGACGAAACCATCCGCGAGGGCACGACCGCCGAGAAGCTGTCGGGCCTGAAACCTGCCTTCGACAGCGACCAGTGGCGACACCGGTTCCCTGACATCGAGTGGAAGGTGACCGCCGGGAACTCGTCCCAGATCTCGGACGGCGCCGCCGCGCTTCTCATTATGTCGGAGGAGAAGGCCCGCGCACTCGGCCTCCGCCCCCGTGCCTCGATCCGCGCCTCCGCCGTCGTCGGTGACGATCCCACGCTGATGCTCACCGGTCCGATCCCCGCGACCGGAAAAGTACTCACGAGGGCAGGCCTGTCGGTGTCCGACATCGCGGCTTTCGAGGTGAACGAGGCCTTCGCGCCCGTCCCCCTGGCCTGGCAGCGAGAGATCGGCGCCGCCGATGACGTGCTCAACCCCGTCGGCGGGGCCATCGCGCTCGGACACCCACTCGGATCCTCCGGTGCCCGGCTGATGACGTCGCTGATCAATCACCTCGAACGCACCGGTGGACGGTTCGGCCTGCAGACGATGTGCGAGGCGGGCGGCATGGCCAACGCGACCGTCGTCGAACGACTCGGCAGCAACTGACAGCAGAAGCAGGAGGAATGACCATGGACATCACGCAGGGATCCGCCGTCGTCACTGGCGGCGCATCCGGGCTCGGTCTCGCGACCGTGCGGCGATTCGTCGGTCTCGACGTCCCCACCGTGATTCTCGACCTTCCATCGTCGGACGGCGAAACGGTCGCGAAGGAACTCGGCGAGCTTGCCGTGTTCGCCGCGGCCGACGTTACTGATCCGGACGCCGTCGAGGCAGCACTGAACGCCGCCGAGGAACGAGCGCCGATCCGCGCCGTCGTCCACTGCGCCGGCCGTGGCGGCACCGTGCGAGTGGTCGAGAAGGACGGGACACCCGGCTCGCTCGACCTCTACGAGACCATCGTGCGGGTCAACCTGATCGGCAGTTTCAACGTCCTACGGCTGGCCGCGGCTCGGATGGTCCGCAACGAGCCGATCGACGGCGAACGCGGTGCCATCGTCCTGACAGCCTCCGTAGCCGCCTGGGAAGGGCAGATCGGCCAGATCCCCTACGCTTCAGCGAAATCCGGCGTCGTGGGCATGACATTGGTGGCCGCCCGTGACCTGTCGCGAAAACTGGTGCGCGTCAACAGTATCGCGCCCGGCACGTTCGATACTCCGATCCTGTCCCGGTTCTCCCAGGAGATTCGTGACGGCCTCGCGGCGCAGACACCGCACCCGGCGCGCCTCGGCGAACCCGACGAATATGCCAAGCTCGCCCTCCACATCGTCGACAACGCCATGATCAACGGCGAGACCGTCCGCATCGATGGCGCCATCCGCATGCAACCCCGATAGGGACATGCAGCCCCATAAGGACATCACATGGACACACCAGTACACGTGGAACAGCAGGGCGGGGTGCAAGTCATCACCCTCAATCGCCCCGAGGTAAGGAACGCGATCAACACGGCCACCGCCGTCGCAATCGCCAAGGCCCTCGACCAACTCGACGACCGGAGCGATCTGGTGGCCGGCGTGATCACCGGCGCCGGCGGGACATTCTGCACCGGCATGGATCTGAAAGCCTTCCTCGCGGGCGAGCGACCGTCGGTCGAGGGTCGGGGATTCGCCGGAATCACCGAGAAGTCATCGGAGAAGCCGCTGATCGCGGCCGTCGAAGGATATGCGGTTGCAGGTGGTTTCGAGATCGTGCTGGCCTGCGATCTCATCGTCGCGTCCGAGACGGCGGTGTTCGGGCTCCCCGAGGTGAAGCGTGGACTACTCGCCGGGGGCGGCGGTCTCCTCCGGCTTCCCCGCCGTGTTCCCCACCAACTGGCCGTCGAGTGGTCGCTCACGGGCGACTATTTCTCCGCGGCGGTCGCCCACGACGCGAGGCTCCTTAACCGTCTGGTTCCCGAGGGGCAGGCCCTGGACGAGGCGCTGGCACTCGCGACGTCG
>NZ_BCXB01000021.1 GCF_001894885.1 Rhodococcus marinonascens NBRC 14363 | reverse complement strand
CCGGAGAGAACGCCACCGACGACGGCCTGTTTCCGACGCGAACGGTGCCGATCACCGTGTTACTGTCGGCGTCGATCACCGACACCGACTTGTCGTAATAGTTGGTGACGTAAGCGCGGGACCCGTCCGGAGTGATCGCCACGTCCCCGGGGTTGGTCCCGACCGAGATGGTGTCGATCACCGTGTTACCGGAAGAAGCGGTATCCGCCACCGCAGTCGCCGCCCCCGCTCCGGCCATACCGAGCATCATCGCAGCAGTAGTCGTCAACCCGAACAACAAACGCGGGAAGCTCCCCCGGACCGGGCGCTTGCCGCGCAAACTACCGTCTCGATCCACGTACGCATCCTCTCTCAATGGAACAACGAGGCTGTCCCGAATTTCGTGTGGACCCCGTCGAATTCTTGTTGCAAGATAAGGTGTCTCGGACCACAGCCAAGACACCCCGACGGGGAATGCCGTGAAGAGTAGCCGCAAGTCCCCCTCAGCGCTAGGGCAGGTTCACTTGTGATACCCCGGAAGTCCGGTTCTTTTGGTTCGTCCGAATTCTCCTGTTTATCCGAATCTTCCGGTTCGGGGTTCACTGCTCCCGAAGCTCGAACACGATCCTCGACCCCAACCATTCCGATTCCCCATCCAGGCGGCCACATGCCGCAACCCGAACCGCCGGCGCGAGAAGTCTTGACCGAAAGTGATTCCCTCACAGCAATTCACCATCTCGTGAGTGGGACAGCTACAACATCTGCTGATACGCGAATCGCTCAACTAGATTCCCCGAGAACACTTTTCGACCATAGATCATGCTGCTCGCGCGGCATGGAGAGCAACCTCGGCCGCCTTGACGACGAAGAATACGTCGGCGCCCGGCATCAGATCGAGTTCCGCGACGGACGCCGCGGTCACGTCGGCGCTCAACTCGAGCCGACCATCTCCGGTGCCCGCACGCGCCCGGACCATCGGGCCCCGCACCTCGATCTCGGCGATCGTGACCCGGAAGACGTTGCGCGGACTACCTTCCGGAGGATGGAGGTGCACTGCGACCGAGTGCGGCGCGAACACCGCGACTGCCGGCGAACCCGCTACGAAATCGGCACCTGGCAGCCCGTGCATCCGGACCCCCGTCGCGGTTAAGAGGTCACCCGGCGCACCGAAAACGGATACGAGGTTGAGCCCGGCGATCCGTGCCGCGAAGGAACTTCTGGGGCACGTCAATACATCCCGAACCGAGCCCGACTCGACCACTCGCCCCTCGTCGACGACGATTACTCGGTCGGCCAGAGCCAACGCGTCGAGAACATCGTGCGTGACCACGACGGCTGTCCGGTGGCCTTCCCGCAGCACCCGCCTGAGTAGCACCCGCAGCGCCGGGGCCGCGGTTACATCTAGCGCAGCCATCGGCTCGTCGAGCAGCAGGGCCTGTGGGTCCGCAGCCAGGGCGCGGGCCACCGCGACGCGCTGAGCCTGCCCTCCCGACAGTTCGTGGGGCCTGCGGTCCGCGAACTGCGTCGCCTCCACCGCATCCAGCCACTTCTGGGCGATCTGACGCGCTTCCCGGCGCCCCCGCCCAGCACTTCGCGGTGCGAACGCCACATTCGCCTCCACCGTGAGATGCGGAAACAACAGAGCCTGCTGTGCGAGCAATGCGACTGAGCGCCGGTGTGGGGGCAGCATCACGCCCCGGGCTGTATCGGTGAGCACGCGACCGTTCAGCTCCACACGCCCGGTATCCGGGCGTACCAGACCCGCAACGATGGAGAGCGCAGTCGACTTGCCTGCACCGTTCGGGCCGAGGACGGCCAGCACCTCACCCTCACCGAGGTCGAATCCCATCTCGACCCCGCGTGCGCCCACCCGCGCCTCGACGCTCAGGCCGCTCACAGCGCGGCCCTCGTCGTCCAGCCCCGCGCTCCGACCACGACGAGGACGGCCACCACCACCAGCACCAGCGACAATGCCACCGCAGCGTCGGCATCGCTCTCGCGCTGAAGATAGATCTCGAGCGGTAGAGTCCGAGTGACACCCTGCAGACTTCCCGCGAAGGTCAGTGTCGCCCCGAACTCGCCGAGCGCTCTGGCGAACGACAGGACCGCTCCCGACACCAACCCCGGCAGAACCAGCGGAAGCGTGACCCGGCGGAAGACCGTGGTGGGGTTCGCGCCGAGCGTGGCGGCGGCGTATTCGTACCGCCGACCGGCGGTTCGGAGCGATCCCTCGAGGCTCACCACCAGGAACGGCAAAGCAACGAACGTCTGCGCGAGCACCACGGCGGTGGTGGTGAAGGCGATCTGAATCCCCGCGACCTCGAGGTATTGGCCGATCAGGCCCTTTCGGCCGAACGTGTAGAGCAGGGCGATCCCGCCGACCACCGGCGGGAGGACCAGCGGCAGCAACACCAGCGACCGCAGCACGTGAATTCCTCGAAAGCTACTGCGCGCTAAAATCGCCGCCATCGGTACACCCAGCACAACACACAGGACGGTACTCGCGGTAGCGGTCTGCAGACTCAGTTTCAGTGCAGCGAGGGAGGATTCCGAGGTGACCAGCTGGAAGAATCGCGACCAGTCGACGCTCGTCAGCATCGCGAGCAACGGCAGGACCACGAACCCAGCCCCGAGCGCCGCCGGAAGAAATATCCAGGCCGGAAGCCCGGACGGGACCCTCGCGAGCGCAGGTCGAATCACGGCGCCGCGAAACCCGCCTGTGCCAAGACTGCCCGGCCCTCAGGTCCGGCGACGAGGTCGACAAAGCCCTGCGCCGTCTGCTGTTCCTCCGAAGCAGACAGCACTGCAATGGGATAGGTGTTCACCGCCCGTGCTGCTTCAGGAAAGGCGACTGCCGTCACCCGATCGCCGGCACCTGCCGCTTCCGTGACATAGACGAGGCCCGCATCGGCCTGGCCGACCATCACCTTGTTCAGCACATCGGTTACCGAGGACTCCTCGCTGACCGGGGTGAGTTCGACGCCCGAATCGTTCTCGACCTTCTGCGTCGAGGAACCGCACGGAACCTGAGGTGCACAGGTGACAACAAGGGTGCCCTCGCGGTTCAGATCCGCGAGAGAGGTTATGCCCCGCGGGTTTCCAGGTGCCGTCACGATGGTCAGAGTGTTGGCCGCGAAGTCGGCTGGGGGATCCTCCACCAGGCCGGCATCTACCACCTTGGTCATGTTGTCGGTGTCTGCAGAGGCGAACACGTCGGCCGGCGCGCCCTGGTCCAACTGTGCGGCGAGGTCGGAGGAACCGGCAAAGCTGAACTCCACGTGGGATCCGGGGTTGTCGGACTCGTAGATTCTCGCCAGTTCGCTGAAGGGTTCCTCGAGCGAGGCCGCCGCAAAGACTGTGATGTCGCCACCCTGGCCCGACGCAGATTCGGTCGAGTCCGAGGTGTTCTCTTCCGATCCACAACCGGTGAGTAGCGTGAGGGCAATTGCGCCCGTGGCGGTTCCGACTGCAACCAGACGCCAGGACTTCATGAATCCGTACCGGGTGTTTCGACGATGACCGTGGTCGACTTGACGACGGCCGCAGCGACTGTGCCGGGTTCGAGTCCGAGGTCGCGGACAGCTTCACTACTCATGAGCGAGACGATACGAAAGGGGCCACACTGCATTTCGACCTGCGCCATCACCTTGTCCATCACAACAGCGGTCACAATGCCGGTCAAGCGGTTACGTGCCGAGGACTCCGACCTGAGTACATCCGGCGATGTGGACGCATTGGTACGTGCGAACTCCGCGAGATCCGCGCCGTCGATCACCTTGCGACCCGACTCGTCCCTGGCCGCCGTGAGGCTGCCATTGTCGATCAGGCGACGGACGGTATCGTCACTGACACCGAGCAGTTCCGCGGCCTGCTTTATCCGAATCCTCGTCACAACGAAATCCTGGCGTCGGTGCGCAAATGTGCTTGCCCGGCACCTGCGGCGAGAAACACAGAGAAGTTCCGCAAATGCACCATGATTGGTATCGTATGCCGGCATCTACGGGATCAGCAAGGAAAGATCTCCGCTGATTCGAATCAGTACACGTCTCGTACGTAGCGCTTGTCGGCGACCAGTTGCTTCATGTAGCGCTCGGTGTCTTCTTCGTCGAGGCGTCCGTGGATGCGGACGAGTTCACGGAGGGTCTCGTCGACATCCTTCGCCATGCGGCTCGCATCGCCACAGACGTAGAAGAACGCTCCGTCCTGCATCCAACTCCACAGCTCCGCGCCGTGTTCGCGAAGACGATCCTGCACGTATACCTTCTGCCGCTGATCCCGGGAGAACGCGGCATCGAGGTGCGTGAGGAATCCGTCTCGCTTCATGGCTTCCATCTCCTCGCGGTAGTAGAAGTCAGTTGCCTCGTGCTGCTCACCAAAGAACATCCAGTTCTTGCCGGTGTGACCCAATTCCCGACGTTCATGAAGAAATCCGCGGAATGGCGCGACTCCGGTACCCGGTCCGACCATGATCATCGGCGCATCGGCCGCTCGAGGGGGCCGAAAATGCGCCGACTTCTGCACGAAGATCGGCACGTCCGCGTCATCGCACTGGTCCGCGAGGAAGGTCGAGCAGACGCCGGAACGGTTCTTGCCTTCGTGGTTGTAGCGCACCGCTGCGACGGTCAACTGAACCTCGTCCGGATCGACCTTGGAACTCGACGAGATCGAGTACAGCCGGGGCGTAAGCCGTGTGAGAACACCCAGCCACTCCTCGACATCGGCGTCCACCTCGTACTCCGCCAGCACGTCCATCGACTGCCGTCCCCACAACCACTGCCCGAGCGCGATCTTGTTCTGCGGGCGCATCAACCGATCCAGCTCGGTGTCCTGAGTGCGGCTACGCACGAACCGTAGAAGGTCGGGGGTCGTCTTGGTAATTTCGAACTGGGTGCGCAAGGCGTCCCGCAGCGACATCTCCGGCAGGTCCGGAAGCCTCACCGGCACATCCGGAGTCAGTCGGGTGCCCTTCAGCCACTCGTCGACAACATCTTCACTGTTGGTCGGCCACACACCGAGTGCATCGCCGGCCTCGTAGGAAAATTCCGGATCGCTCACTTCGAAGCCCAACTGACGCACGTCCTTCCACGAACCCGCGGAACTGAGCGGGACGTTCCTGGTCAGTCGGGTGACCAATGGCGACTTCCGGGTATACGTCAACGCCTTCTTCGCTTCGCGCACGGCTGACGCCGGTGTGCCCGTCGCGGGCCGCGCCGGTGTGCCCGTCGCGGGCCGCGCCGATGTCGCCGTCGCAGGTGACGCCGGTGTGCCCGTCGCTACCTGTCGCTCCCCGATCAGCTTCTGGACCTGGGTCAACCACTCACCTGCCTGGCCTTCATAATCCGGTTCGCAGTCGACTCGGTCGATCAGTCGCTTCGCCTCGAGTTGCCCGAGGCGGGAGTCGATCCGCTTGCCGTGCCCACAGAAGTCGTTGTAGTTGGAGTCTCCGAAAGCCAGTACTGCGTACCGGGTCTGCGATAGTGTCGGCGCCTCGTCACTGTTGAGCGCAGCCCAGAAGCCGCCGCCGTTGTCGGGCGCATCACCGTCCCCGAAAGTGCTGGTGATGATCAGCAAGTCACGGACATCCGCGAGACTCGCGACGTCGCACTCGTCCATGCTGATCAGCCGCGTGGCGTGCCCGGCCGCCGCCAGTTTTTCGGCGCACTCAGCAGCGAATTCCTCGGCGTTGCCGGTCTGGGACGCCCACACCACCGTCACCGGGTGCCGCGCCGCTTCGGTGCCCACGGAACTCCGGCCCGAAGCCACCGCACTATCCGAAACGTCGGAGCGGGAGAACAGCCCGGCCATGACCCCGTCCAGCCACATCCGTTTGAAGCCGTGGATCGGCGCGCTCGGTGGAAGAACCGGAACACCCTGAATCTCGTTGGACTGCAACCCCGAAAGCAGTCCTGCCAGATACGCCCGTTCGTGATCGTCAAAGCTGGGGGGAGCGGAGTCGGCCAGACCCAGGAGGCGGCCTATCTCAGCCGCGGGCGAACCCTCCGGCAACTCGACCGTCGCCCCGGACTGCGGACCTTCTGGCGCAGACACCGGTGCCACCCGAGTCAGGGACACGGCGGACACCTTGAACTCTGGTTGAAAGGACACCGGATCGACGGCGTCGTTTGTGACGGCATTGATGCTGAGGTACTCCCCGAAGGAGTCGTTCCAGTGGAACGGCGCGAAGCAACCCCCACTGAGGACACGGTCGCTGACGACGGCGGGTAGCACGGCACGTCCGCGGCGGGATGCCACCTCGACTTTGTCACCCTCGACGATCGAGAGTTTCTGCGCATCAATGGGATTGATCTCGATGAACGGACCGGGGTTCAGTTTCCCGAGCTTGGCCACCTTGCCCGTCTTCGTCATGGTGTGCCATTGGTGCTGCAGACGACCGGTGTTGAGCACGAAAGGGTAGGCGTCGTCGGGCATCTCGGCAGGCAGCATGTGGGGCCGCGGAAAGAAGGCCGCCTTCCCGGTGGGTGTGGCGAAGGCAAGTCGGGGGAATGAGCCGTCCGCTGCCGACAGCAGATTCTGGCTGACGCCGTCGTTGACGTAGCGGATGGGGTTGCGGTCGGTGCGGTTACCCGGGGGGCTCGGCCACTGCACCGGCGTCTCACGCAGGCGGTCGTAGGTGATGCCACGAAGGTCGTAGCCGGTCTTAGGATTCCACGTGCGCTTGATCTCCTCGAACACGTCCTCCGAGGTTGCGTAGGTGAACGCCTCCGCATACCCCATCTCGCAGGCGACGCGGGCGATTATCTGCCAGTCAGGCAGGGCCTGACCGACCGGGTCGACGGCCTGCTGCAGCAGCGTGAGGTTCCGCTCGGAATTGATCATCACCGAGTCGGACTCCGCCCACAGCGCGCCGGGGAGCAGGATGTCGGCGTAACCGTTGGTTTCGGTGTCGAGGAACACGTCCTGCGCGACCACGAGTTCAGCGGCTTCGAGGCCCTCGATCACCGTCCGCCGATTGGCCACCGTGGCGACGGGATTGGTGCAGATGATCCAGCACGCCTTGATGTCTCCAGCCACCATGCGCTCGAACAAGTCGATGGTTCCGCTGCCGACCTCGGTGCGGATGGCTCCCTCCGGCAATTCCCACAGATTCTCGATGAACGTCCGGTCGGCGGCGGCGAGGACCGACCGCTGGCCCGGCAGGCCAGGGCCCATGTAGCCCATCTCGCGACCACCCATGGCGTTCGGCTGGCCGGTGAGGGAGAACGGGCCACTGCCCGGCCGGCAGATCGCGCCCGTGGCCAGGTGTAGGTTGCAGATCGCGTTGGTGTTCCAGGTGCCGTGGGTGCTCTGGTTCAGCCCCATCGTCCAGCAGCTCATCCAGTTCGCGGCCTCGCCGATCCACTGCGCCGCGGTGCGGATGTCGGCCTCGGGGATTCCGGTGATCTCGGCAACCTTCTCGGGGGTGTACTCCTCGAGAAACTCCGGCATCACCTCCCAGCCCTCGGTGAACTCGGCGATGAACTCGGGGTCGGTGTGTCCGTTCTTGACGAGCAGATGCAGCAGGCCGTTGAGCAGTGCCAGGTCGGTGCCCGGCGTGATCTGCATGAACAGATTCGCCTTGTCCGCCGTCGCGCTGCGCCGCGGATCCACCACGATCAACTTGGCGCCGGCCTTGATCCGGTCCATCATCCGCAGAAACAGAATGGGGTGACAGTCGGCCATGTTCGCGCCGATCACGAAGAACACGTCGGCCTTGTCGAAATCCTGATACGACCCGGGTGGACCGTCGGCACCGAGGGATTGCTTGTATCCGGTACCTGCACTGGCCATGCACAGCCGGGAGTTGGACTCGATCTGGTTGGTGCCGACGAAGCCCTTCGCCAGTTTGGTGATCAGATACTGGGCCTCGATGGACATCTGACCGGAGACGTAGAAGGAGAGTGCATCCGGGCCGTGCTCGTCGAGTATCACCTTCAGTCGCCGGGCCGTCTCGCTGATGACCACGTCGACGTTCGCCGCCGCGGGTGACTGCCCGCGCTCGTCGCGTAGATAGCCGGTTTCCATCCGACCACCGGCCACCAGCATCTCGGCGCTGGTCGCACCCTTGGTGCACAGCCTGCCGAAGTTGGCGGGATGCTCCTTGTCGCCGGTCGCCGCGATGACACGGCGCGCCTTCGTCTCGGGATCGACTCCGACCTCGAGGACCACGCCGCAACCGACACCGCAATACGAGCAGGCGGTCTTCACGGTGGAGGTTCCGGCCATCTGGTGCTGCATCGATGTACTCCTCACCTGCACGGTCGTCGCCGGTCCACCCGGCTCTCGACCTGACTTCCATGCTGCCGAAAACCGTGTTTCGTCGGGATTAACCCCCGTGAGCGTTCGATGACTTCTCTCGCACCCGACGGGCACCACGGTAGTGAAGCCTGCTCGTCGGCATCGATTCGGAACGCATCTTCCGTAGCGGTCATGCTGTCGAAGCCGTGTCGCGGAAACCACCAACTAGCGTTCAGTACCCGCCGAGTTCACCGATGCGCGGGCCTGAAGCAGCAGAACCATCGCCCCACCTGTCATGCCTGCCACGAAGACGCCCGCGGCCACGCTGAAGCCCTGGGCGCCCCAGCTGCTACCCGTCATGACGAAGACCAAGGGGATTAGAACCCGGAGGCCTCGCCGCGAGACCGCACGCCAAATCTCACTGACATAGCGCTTCACCAGATACCTCCCACATCACACGCACTTGAACTCATAGATCCCAGGGTTAAAGGGGTTCCCCATTGGTCTCGAGCTCCCCACCAGGACATAGCCCACCACGGTTGTTGAACCACTGCATGAGTGACGCGAGTACGGCTGACACAGCTGCGCAAGTCACACCTGTCGTAGCCGCGCAAATCGTCACCGCCAGGCCTCCAAATGCGCCCGCTGCGACAACCAACAGCTTGCCTGGCGTCAAGTACAGATAGAACCCCCACCCGGCACTTCGTCCACCTTTTCTGTCGCTCGACAGACAACCAGATACATACACACCGGTTTGCTATGTGAGATAACGGATCAGTAACTCCCCCTCGGGTGATCCGACAGGATCCGCGGGGTGCAGGCGCGTTCGCAGAGCAGCGCCACCAAAAAGTGGATACGGAGGAATCCCGCTGTGGGAGTCATCGCCGTCGAGCAGCATCGGCCATGCCGCCGAACAAATAGCGCTCCTCACTGCCCGTCACTTCTCGCGTTTGGCCCACCACGACAACAATTCCGCCTCGGCCTCCTCGCGGCTGAGCGGTCCACGGTCGAGACGGAGTTCCTTGAGGAACTTCCACGCCTTCCCGACGTCTGGTCCGGCGGGAATCGCGAGGAGTTCCATGATCGCGTTGCCATCGAGGTCGGGGCGCACCCGCGCGAGATCCTCCTGCTCTGCGATCCGAGCGATCCGCTCCTCGATGTCGTCGTAGGTGGCCTGCAGTGCCGCGGCCCGCCGCTTGTTGCGCGTCGTGCAGTCGGCGCGGACCAGTTTGTGCAGTCGAGGCAGCAGAGGTCCCGCGTCCGTCACGTACCGGCGCACAGCGGAATCGGTCCACTGGCCCTTGCCATAGCCGTGGAAGCGCAGGTGGAGGAACACGAGTTGCGAGACGTCGTCGACCATCTGCTTCGAGTACTTCAGCGCCCGCATCCGCTTACGGACCATCTTGGCGCCGACCACCTCGTGGTGGTGGAAGCTCACCCCGCCGGCCGGTTCGTTGCGCTTGGTGTCTGGCTTGCCGATGTCGTGCAGTAGCGCCGCCCACCGCAACACCAGGTCGGGGTCACCCTCCTCGAGGTCGACGGCCTGTTTCAGGACGGTCAGAGAATGCGAGTACACGTCCTTGTGCTGATGATGCTCGTCGATCTCGAGTTTCATCTGCGGCACCTCGGGTAGCACGTGGCCGGCGAGGCCCGTCTCGCACATCACGTTGACACCCTCAATGGGGAATTCACCGAGGATCAGCTTGTCGAGTTCCGCGCGGACGCGCTCGGCCGTGATGCGCTCGATCTGCGGCGCCATGTCGACGATGGCGAGGTTCACGCGCTCGTGCATCGAGAATCCCAGTTGAGAGACGAATCGCGCGGCTCGCAACATGCGCAGTGGGTCGTCGTTGAAGGAGTTCTCTGGTGCTGAAGGCGTGTCCAACACGCCGGCCAGCAGCGCATCCATGCCCGTCAACGGATCGACGAAATCCAGCGACCCGTCCGCGCCGATTCGCACAGCCATCGCGTTGACCGTGAAATCGCGGCGCACCAGGTCGTCCTCGAGCTTCGACCCGAACTGGACGGCGGGATTGCGCGACACCCGGTCGTAGGTGTCGGCGCGGTACGTGGTGATCTCGATCTGCTGACCAGCCTTGACGGCACTGATCGTGCCAAACTTGATGCCCGTGTCCCACTGGTGCTCGACCCAACCCGACAGCAGTTTCTGTATGTGCTCCGGCCGGGCGTCGGTGGTGAAGTCGAGGTCGGTGCCGAGACGGCCGAGGATCGCGTCCCGCACACTGCCCCCCACCAGGTACAGCTCATGACCGGCGGCGGCGAACCTCGCACCGAGCGGCGTCAGGACTTCGGACAACTCGCGCAGCGTCACAGCGGCGGCGGCAAGCAGTCGTGTACGGCGCTCGTCGTCGAGAGAAGGGGCAGTCACGTCCAGGAAGCTTACCGACGTGCGCAAATAGCCCGACCCGCTGCGGCCGAGGAACCTTGCAGTTCCCACCGCAACAGGACTGTCACGAAGTGTCCCGGTTCGGGTGAGGCGTACATATGGGGACAGCCGGGCCCACTACTATCAATGGGGTGTCTGCTGCCGAACGTGCGAATAGGAGTCGCCGCAACTCGCGGCGACGACACGCCGTCAGTAAACACGAGAGACCCCGCATGAAGACGGTCAGGGAAACTTCGGCGGGCGGACTCGTCGTCACCGGCCTCGATGGACCCAGAACGAATTTGTGCGCAGCCTTGATCGGCCGCACCGACCGTCGCGGACGACTGCTGTGGTCGCTACCCAAGGGTCACATCGAGCAGGGCGAAACCGCCGAACAGACCGCGATGCGCGAGGTCGAGGAAGAGACCGGCATCCGGGGCACCGTCCTCGCATCGCTCGGCAGCATCGACTACTGGTTCGTCACCGAGGGCCGACGTGTCCACAAGACCGTCCACCATTTTCTGATGAAGTGCCTGGGTGGGGAACTATCGGATGAAGATGTCGAAGTCACCGAGGTGGCGTGGGTGCCGCTCGCCGAGTTGAAATCACGCCTTGCCTACGCAGACGAACGGAAACTCGCGGAGATCGCCGCTGACTTGATCTCCCGAATGACAACCACCACTGATGTGAATCTCCAGAAGAGGCCAGACGCCGGATGAGGATGGCTTTGCGACGGGTCGGTGCCGTGACGCTGACCGCACTTGCGGTCGTGCTGGCTCCTACCAGCACCAGTGTGGCTGTCGCCCAGAGTCCTACTCCATACGACAGCGCCCAGAGTCGTATTCCATATGACAGCGCCCAGACTCGTATTCCGAACGAGGGCGCCCAAACCCAGATGATCGACGAAGACCCGGCGTTTCTGGAATTGCAAATCGACACCGTCACGCCCGCGACGGTCACCACCACCAGCGATCTGACCGTCACCGTGTCCGGGTCGGTGAAGAACGTCGGCGACCGCACCGTACGCGATGTCGATGTACGACTGCAGCGTGCTCCCGCCGTCTCGCGCAGCGAAGGCCTCCGTACGTCGCTCACCCTCGATCAGTCGCGGTACGACACAGTCGGCATGTTCGATACCGTCACCAACCGACTCGACGAGGGCCAGAGCAGAAAGTTCACGCTTTCGCTACCGCTACGCTCCGACACCGGGGTCTCGCTCGACATCACCGAGCCAGGTGTGTATCCGCTGATGGTGAACGTGAACGGCACGCCCGAGTACGGTGGCGCCGCGCGTCTCGACGACGCCCGCTTCCTGCTCCCAGTGTTGGGCGTCCCGGGGAGCCCCGCCGTGCCACCCGACATCTCGAGCCCCGTCGCCCTCACAATGATGTGGCCGCTGGCGGACCGACCTCGGCTCGCGGCGGGCGTTCCCGGTTCCATCACCGAACCGGTTCGTCTCGTCGACGACGCCCTCGCGAAGTCGCTCGCCGAGGGCGGACGCCTCGACGACTTGTTGTCGGCTGCCGAATTCGCCACCGGTGACAGCGTCGACCCTGACCACATGCTCCGGGACAGTCTGTGCCTGGCGGTTGACCCCGACCTGCTGATCACTGTCCAAAATATGACCCGCGGATACCTAGTTGTGGACGATCCGTCCGATCCCACGGGTTCCGCCCACGAGGGCACGGGCAGGGAGGCTGCTTCCGACTGGCTCGAACGCGCCCGGTCGCTGGCCGCGTCGATGTGCACGACCTCGGTACCGTTCTCGCAGGTCGACCTGTCCGCAGTCGCCGAAGTTGCGAACCCGAGCCTCACTTCGGCCGCAATCAGGACACCCGCCGACATTGTCGACGATGTTCTGGGTGTCACGTCGCTACGCAATTTCGTGTGGAGCGACGCGGGAGTGCTCGACGACGCGACCGCACAAATGCTCCGCGGGAACGCTCCCACCACCGCGCTCGTGGCGGCAAATGCCGTCGACACGGGCACCCCCAGGGACAACGTCTACGTTATCGAGGCGGCGGAAGCCGAGAGCGCCGTTCCGGGCACTGGTGAATCCACCACCCTGGGGACCATCGAGAACTCCTCCACCACCGGCAGCGTCGACGCCCTGCTATTCGATCCCTCGGTCGGCGCCGCACTCGCGGCTATGGGAACTACCCCGAAGACGCCCATCTACACCCCTGAGGGCACCCGCTACCGCCTCGCCGACGACTCGCAGACCGCCCGCCTGCAAGACGCTCTCGGTGCCGTCGCCTGGTCCGCTCTCGAACCCGAAGCAGCGAGCAACGCCAGGACGTCCCGTTCGCTCATGGTGGTGCCGCCGCAACTGTGGACCGCCGACGCCGACGACGCGACAGCCCTGCTGTCCACAGCGTCTTCACTGTTGCGGTCGGGGTTAGCGACGACCCGCCCACTGCCCGCGCTGCTGGGAGGCCAACTCGGATCGACGGAGGTCGCGACACTCGACTACTCCGGTCACACCGCAAACCGCATCCCCGAGCACATCCACGACGCTGCCGCCACACAGATATCCCGCATCGACACGTTGAGCGCGGCGCTCGTCGACGATCCACAGACCCCGCTCACCCCGGGCACGTTCATCGCACCGCTCCGCGAGGACATCTTGCGCTCGATGAGCCTCGCGCACCGGCGCGACGACGAACGCCGATACGCGGAGGAGGCGTCCGATACGCGGGCCGACGTAGTGGCCGAGACTATGGACGATCTGTTCGGAGCCACCACCGTCGTGTCGCCGGGCGGTGTCTACACGCTGGCGTCGGAGCAAAGCCCGTTGCTGCTGGTGGCCCGGAACGACTTGCCAGTGGGTATCACGGTGCGACTGCTGGTGGACGCGCCGTCGGAGATGGATATCACCGACATCGGGGCGATTACTCTCCCACCGCGCGGCAGTCGCACCCTCACCGTGCCCACCACGGCCAACGACTCACGCCAACTCGTCGTCAACTTCACACTGACCACCGGTGATGGGCAGCAATTGGGTGAGCCGACCAGCGTGACAGTACGGTCCAACGCATACGGGCAGGCGCTGGCAGTGCTGACAGCCGGTGCGGGTGCCCTGCTTCTTTTCCTCGCCGGCCGCCGGCTGTGGCATCGGTTCCGCGGCCAGCCGGATCGAGCTGACGAAGGGTACGAACGTTCATGACGGGGGACATTCCCAGCGGGGGTCGGAGGCTTCCCGATCACTCTCATCCCCGGGTAGCGTATCCCCGGGTCGCACCGTGGGAGCGTGACCACTGGGCTCGGGAGATCCGACCTGACGAGGCACCGACGGTGCAGTTCGCGGCCATCCGGGTCGACCACCCGCCGCCGGTCCCGGACTCCGGTCCTTCGACGGCACCCCAGAACCAAACCAACTCGCGTCTACTGGCATCCACCGGATCCATCGCGATTGCGACGCTCGTCAGCCGCATCACTGGATTCGTCAAGCAATTACTCGTCCTGACCCTGCTGGGTGCGTCGTTGGCGAGCTCGTTCACCGTCGCCAGCCAGATCCCGAACATGATCGCCGAGCTGGTCTTGGGAGCGGTGCTCACCGCAATCGTCGTGCCCGTGCTGGTGCGCGCCGAACGCGAGGACCCAGACCAGGGTGCGGCATTCGTGCGGCGCCTGTTCACGGCGACATGCATTTTGCTCGGGACCGCGGCGCTGCTGGCCACCGCCGCGGCCCCCCTGATCGCGTCCATCCTCGTGCCGGACGGCGCCAAGGTGAGCACCGACCTGACCACGGCCCTGACCTACCTCCTGCTACCCGCGATCCTGTTCTACGGACTGTCGGCGCTACTCACCGCCATCCTCAACACTCGGCAAGTGTTCAAACCGGGTGCCTGGGCGCCAGTGCTGAACAACGTCGTGATGATCACGGTGCTGGCCATCTATTACGTGACTCCGGGGGAGATCACCGTCGACCCGGTGCGGATGGGCGACCCGAAACTGCTGGTCCTCGGAGTGGGTGTGACGCTGGGTGTCGTCACCCAGGCAATGAGCCTGGTGCCCGCCATCCGACGCGAGGGCATCTCACTCAAACCGTTGTGGGGACTCGACGATCGGCTTCGGCAGTTCGGCGGAATGGCCGTCGCCATCATCCTGTACGTGCTGATCAGCCAAGCGGGGATGTCCTTCGCCATCCGAATCGCGGCCCAGGCGGACGAGGCAGGTCCGGCGATTTACACCAACACCTGGCTACTGCTGCAACTGCCGTACGGAGTGCTGGGCGTGACGGTCCTCACCGCGATTATGCCGCGGCTCAGTCGAAACGCCGCCGACGACGACACCCCAGCCGTGGTCGACGATCTGTCGGTCGCGACCCGGTTGACCATGATCGCGCTGATCCCGATTATCACGTTTCTCACGTTTGCGGGACCCGAGATCGGCCACGCGCTGTATGGATACGGCAACTTCGGTTCGGGAGATGCCGACCGTCTCGGTCAGGCTGTCAGCTGGTCGGCGTTCACGTTGATCCCGTACTCGCTCGTCCTGATCCAGCTACGCGTCTTTTACGCCAGGGAACGGGCGTGGACCCCCACGTGGATCGTCCTCGGCATCACCGCGGTCAAGATCGCACTCTCCGCGCTCACCCCGATGATCGCCTCGAGCGACGAACAGGTGGTGATCCTGCTCGGCACGGCCAACGGCCTCGGCTACATCATTGGAGCACTGATCGGCGGCTACCTGCTGCACCGCAGCCTCGGAAATCTTCAGATGGCGAATGTCGGGAAAACGGTGTGGGTGGTGGTCCTGGCGTCGTTGGCGGGTGCACTCGCCGTGCTCGGCGTCGACCGACTGTTGAAGCTGGACAGGCTCACCACACTCTTCGGCGGCCCCGGCTCCATGGTTCGCGTGATCATCAGCGGCATTCTGATGCTCAGCATCACCTTCGTGATCCTCTGGTTCGCGAAGATCCCGGAGATCATGTCCATCACTGTCGCCGTCAGCCGCAAGTTACGCGCCCTCCGCGGTCGCGGCGCCGCGGCGGGATCTGAGGTCGATTCGCTCATCGACGCCGAAACCGAACTGATTCCCGTCATCCGAGCCCAATCGGATCACCCAGGAAGGCAACCGCGGGGTGGCAAACGGCCCGATAATCTCCCGTACCCTGGACACCAGCGGATCGGATCGCCGCCCGGTACTGGTCGGAGTTGGGCATTCGAAAGTGAAGGAGTGAGGGTGAGCGACGACGACGTGTCCGGCAGCAACAGAGCCGGAGGTTCTGTGGTGCATGCCTCCGAATCCGATTCTGCCCCAGCACCCATTGGTCCCGACACCCCTGCGAATAAGGGTGGCGGCAACTCGACGTCCACCGGCGGGACGCCCAAGACCGGACAGGACGGGACGCCGAAAACCGTACAGGGCAAGGACACCGGTGATCGCGAGGGCGCGGACGCGGACCCGAAGGCTCAGCAGGAGGCGTCCTCCGGCGACTCCGAGCACCGCGGCGACTCGCGCCGAGATACTCGTCACATCGGCGCCACGCACGGACGTGACATCAGCACCACGCCTGGGCGTGACATCAGTGTCGACACCGGCGTTATCCCCATTGCCCCCGCGCCCGATCGTGAGCCGACGGCTGACGCGCGGCGCCCTCCTCGTGGCCCCAAGCTCCTTCCAGGTGCTTCCGTCGCGGGCGGTCGTTACCGCCTCCTGACACCGCACGGAGGTTCGCGCGGTCTCCAGTTCTGGCAGGCACTCGATGTCAAGCTCGACCGCGAGGTGGCCCTTACCTTCGTCGACGCCGAACAGCGTTCCAATTCGGCCACACCCGAAGGCCCGCAAGCTATTCTGTCGCGTACCCTGCGCCTCGGTCGGATCAATTCGCCCGGTCTCGCCCGCGTGCTCGACGTGGTCCGTGGAAGCTCGGGCGGTATCGTCGTAGCCGAGTGGACACCCGGTCGCTCGCTGCGGGAGATGGCCGACACCAGACCGTCCCCGATCGGCGCTGCAAGCGCCGTCCGCGTCCTCGCCGCGGCCGCCGAGACCGCGCACCGGGCGGGTGGAGCACTGTCGATCGACCACCCCGACCGGGTTCGCATCAGCATCACCGGCGATGCCGTTCTGGCGTTCCCGGCCACACTCGCAGACTCCGACTCCAGTTCCGACGTGCGCGGACTGGGCGCCATGCTCTACGCGCTCATCACGGCGCGCTGGCCGCTGACCGACCGGTCCGCTCCCGCCGGCGCACCCCGCCCGGGCAGCGTCGGCGGCATGCGACTGGCCGACCGCGACTCGAGCGGGCAGCCCATCGGACCGCGGGTGATCCGGCCGGAGGTTCCGTTCGAGATCTCGGCGGTAGCGTTGCGCGCACTCGAGCCGGACGGCGGAATTCGCACAGCTGCCACCGTGCAACACATCCTCGATCAGGCCTCTGTCGTCAACGACAAGACTGAATACATCCCCGCGATCCGGCTCGGGCAGCGGAACGTCGGTGGCTCGAGTAACGTTCTCGCCGATCCGGAAGCGCTCGAGGCGGAGAAGAAGAAGTCCAACCGGATGATCGCGGCGCTCGCGGGCCTCGGCGTCGTAACGATCATCGTGCTGGCGCTGCTGGGCTTCTGGCTCGCGGCATTCCTCACGGGCAGCAGCTCCAACGCCCCGCTCACCGAGCAAAGTTTCGGGCTCACCACGCCGGCGACAGCGTCGGTCGCCCCCGAAGCGGGTCCGGGTCCGGGTCCGGCTACCGCTCCGACACCGGGCGCACCGATCACGCCCGCCGGCGTAACGGTGTTCTCGCCGCAGGGCACACCTGACTCAGCCGCCAGCGCCCGACTCGCCATCGACGGCGATGCCTCCACGATGTGGAGCACCGACAACTACTTCCAGTCCTTCCCTACACTGAAGAACGGTGTGGGCCTGATGGTCACGTTCGACCAGCCGGTCAACCTTTCGAACGTCTCGATCAACTCACCCTCACCGGGCACCGCCGTCGAGATCCGGAGCGCGCCGTCGACGGACCCCTCCCTCGACCAGACTCGAGTGCTGGGTTCCGCTGTGCTCGATGACGGTGTCACCGAAATCTCTGTGACGTCCGCCGGACCCACCAGGAACGTTTTGATATGGATCACCGGTCTGAGTAGTTCCGATGGAAGGAATCAGTCCTCGATCGCGAACATGGAATTCGACGCCACGAATTAGTCGGTACCCGGTTGCCCGGGTACACGCGAACGCGGGTTAACATCCGCCGGTGCGAACCTTCCGTGGGGAGACCGAGGACAACACCTCGGATGTCGACCTGTTGGCTGCGCACGTCGCGGGCGATCGACATGCGTTCTCGACCCTGCTCGGCCGCCATTACGACCATCTGTGGCACGTCGCCAAACGCACCAGTTACACCGCCGAAGACGCGGCAGATGCGCTGCAGGAAGCGCTGCTGTCCGCGCATCGCAAGGCCGCCACATTCCGCCGGGACGCCGCAGTGCGCAGTTGGCTGCACACAATCGTGGTCAACGCCTGCCTCGACCGTATCCGCCGGAACAAGGCGCGCCCGTCCGTATCGCTGTCCGCAGAGGAAAAGGACGAACCGCGCGAGATCCGTGACCACGTATCCGAATTGGAACTGAACCTCGTGGTCGAACGAGCCCTGGCCTTGCTCCCGCCGGATCAGCGGATGGCGATCGCTGCGGTCGACCTGGAGGGTTTTTCCACTAGCGAGGCCGCCACTCTGCTCGAAGTCCCGGAAGGCACCGTGAAAAGTCGCTGCGCACGCGGACGGAAGAAACTTGCCGCCTCTCTGGAATACTTCCGTGACGAGAGGAACCGATCATGACTCCGGAGCGTCAAAACCTAGTAGGGGCGCAATAGAGTCTCCTACATCCCACGGGGGATGTCCCGGGCTCTAACCGATCGGTGAGGAGGTGCGGTGGCTGACCGTCAGTTCGACCCGTCCGACGCCGGGTTTCCCGCTCCGCCGTACTCCGCCGATCTGCTCGCGGATCTACATGCCGGGCTACTGCCCGAGTCGGTGAGCGATCAGTTGTGGCCGCTCGTCCGGAACGATCCACGGGCCATGGAGGTGATCGACGCCCTCGACAAGGTAACTGCACAACTCGCTGCACTGGGCCGCGACCATTCCGTCTCGACGCCGATCCCCACAGCGGTCGCCGACCGCATCAACCTGGCACTGGCCGCGCAGCGAGACGGACTCCCGGTGACCACCGTGGCACCGTCGATCCGGCGGGGAACCTGGGCAAAGGTTGCTGCGGCAACCTTTGCGGCGGCGGCAGCGATCGTGGTGACGGTCGCCGTTGTGACGCCGAGCAATCGGACACCGCAGACACCGCCGGTCGCGTTGCCGAGTACTGAGACAACCACGACATCGGCGGTTCTCGATCTGGATACCAACCTCGATTCCGGACGTCTCCTCACACTGATCGGCTCGAATCAGTTGGGACCGCTCGACGATCCTGCTGTACTTGCGGATTGCTTACGCGCCAACGACATCGATGAGTTACGTATGCTTCTGGGTTCCGGTGAGGTCCGCCTCGCCGGTGTACCCGGTGTGCTACTCCTCTTCGCCGGTCCACACCCGCCGCAAATCACCGCCCTGGTGGTCGGCCGGGGTTGTAGCGCAACTGATCCGGCGACGCTCGCCGTCACCGATATCGGTTGATCTCGAGGACTTTCTTGCTCGGCTCCCTGAGTACACAGTTCATGGTGACGCCCACTCCTGAGAAATTGCGCGACGGCAGACAGTTAGGGTGATCGCCGAGAATCGGCGCACTCGGGAGGTTTCCGGTTCGGAAGGAGAAAAGGGGGAAGCGTTCAACGACTCGTCTCGACCTCGGCTCCTCAGTGACGATCTCGGCAGCCGCATCCCGACATCATTCATACAGCAGGCATGCGGCACTGGCCCGGCTGGAAGGGGAGGACCGATGAGCGCGGATCAATTGAACGTCGAGAATCTGAACGAGACGGCGAGGATACTGGCGCGCAGCGCCGTGGAGGTTGACGAGGCCGGATCGCAAGCACCGGCAGTGCCGAATGCCGGGCCGTCCACCGCGTTTGTCGGCGATGCCCTCGTCGCGCTCGCTGATGCGATGTCGCAGATTGCCCGATCGTCGGCCCGAGCAGCCGACATCGTTGCGTCCTGCGACGCCAACTACACAGAGTCCGACCAAACGAATGCCGATGAGCTCGCCGTCGTCGGTGAGCGCATGTCACCCACGCCCAACGGACGGACACCCTGATGCCGATCTATGTCCATGTCGATGCCGATCCGGCGTCGTGCATCGAATGTGCCACCGCGCTCCGCCAACTTGCGGACACCGCCGACCGGGGGGCTCGTGGGTTCCGCGACGCCAGGAACCAATCCGAAGACGACTGGACCTATACGGCGGGAGACAACTTCCGCGCAACAGTCGACAAGCTCGCGAAGTCGTCAGAGGAGGTTGCAGACCGAGCGAACGATATCGCAGCGGCACTGCGCGCGTTTGCCGACGACATGAACACCGTCAAGAAGCGGATGACACAAGCGGCGGCGCGCGCCATGGAGGGCGGCCTGAGGGTGGGTCCCGATGTGCGCTTTCCGACATGGATCGCCGACCCGGACGCATTGCAGCCTGTGGGCCCCTGGAGTATCGAACAACTGACGATGTCCGCCCAACAGAATGCCGCGTACGGCGAGGCCCTGAGTATGTTGGCCACCGCGCGTGAGATCGAAAGGTTGGCGCACGAGGATCTTCGACGTGCTTTCGGAGACAGCACTGATCGGCTGGACCGGCTGAAGGGTTCGGCGCCCTGGATGCTCGCGGGTGGTGCGCTCAGCTACGTCGGAACAGCGGTGCAAGAAGCAAACAAGTGGGGCGAGATCGCCCGAACTCAGGCCACGCAACTGCAGAATTTTCGAAACCTCGCTGTCGAGACCGGCTGCGGCCCCGCCGCAACGAAGGCGGTCAATGCCTTCGCGCCCGCCGCGGACGACGCGGCACGATTCGCCGCGCAGAACTCGAGGCTGATCGGGGGACAGACCGGAGGTGTTGTCGGCAAATTCCTTTCCGACAGTGTCGCCTCCAAGAATGTATCCAAACTTGGCTCCAAAATCCCCGGCGCGGGCGTGGTGTTCGCGAGCGCCCAGATCGCATACGACCTGCAAGGCGCGGAAGACGCCGGTGACGTGGCGGTGGTGGTGGCATAGGACGCGGGAGGGTTCCTGGCCGGCAGCGCTGGCAACCAGCCTGCTGCTCGCCAGCGCTGCGGGAGGCCCGGCAACCATCGCGGCGGTCGGAGCCGGAATCTTGGTCAGCTACGGTGTCGGCGAACTCATCGAATACGTGGCGGACTGATCCCGATGACCGAACTGTCACGACACCGATCGCACCTGCCACCGAAGCCCGATCCGAACACTGGACAACCCCGGCCACCCTCGGCGCCGCGCGGGGAGTCGAGCGCACACGAAACAACACCCGATGCGCCGGCACCGCGCCGCGCCATCACCGCCCCAGGAAAACTCGGCCCCGTCCTCGAGTGGACCGAGTTCTCCACGAAGGTTCGGTGGCAGGGCTCAACGCTAATGGTCGGGTTGGTCCTCGGCTGGCTCACGATCAGGGATCAGGGACTCGGGTGGATCGACAACTGGACTCTGTGGTGCGTCGCGTTAGCGGGCGGCGCATTCATGTACTGGCGCGGGGGACACAACTGGATGGCCGCCGGATCACAATGGGTGCAATCAGGCCCCCAGTGGATCAACACCTACGAGATCGTTCGCATCAGGTTCAGCGTCGACGGCCTCCACCGGGTAATCCGACTCAAAGACTCATCGGGACAAGAACTCACCCTCGAATTACGCAACGCCCAGGGCCACCCACTGCTGTGGGACCTGGTATACAACGGACTACTACACTCGGTGGCCAGCGGACATTGCGACATCTCGAAAAAAGCACGCAAGGTTCTCAAACTATAGCGGTGGTTCACCGCCGCCTTGAATGTTGTGATTGTGTGACAGAACTGGCTTGCGCGCTATATCGTCCAATTCGGAGTCAGTGGCATCGAAATTCGAACCAGGACAATACGTGACCGTTCCAGAACCGCGCCGAAGCATTTGGGAACCAGCCCGGCTGGGCCCACTGACGCTGCGCAACCGCATCGTAAAAGCCGCCACCTTCGAGGGGGTCATGCCGCGAGGCCAAGTTACCGACCAACTCATCGACTTCCACGCGGAGGTCGCGAGGGGCGGTGCCGCGCTGACCACCGTCGCATACTGCGCCGTCTCACCCGGCGGGCGCGTCCACGCAAACACTCTTGTGCTCGACAAGAACCACGTCCCCGAACTGCGTCGGCTCACCGATGCCGTCCACACCGAAGGTGGACTCGTCGCGGCACAAATCGGGCACGCCGGCCTGGTGGCGAACACCAGGTCCAACCGCACCAAGACCCTCGCTCCGTCCACTCGCTTCAGCCCGCCGGCCATGGGCCTCGTGAGGGGTGCCACCAGGGAAGACCTCGACCGAGTCATTCGCGATTTCGAGGACGCCGCCCGCAACGCCGTCGATGCCGGCTTCGACGCCATCGAGGTTCACCTCGGGCACAACTATCTCCTCAGCTCGTTCATGAGCCCGAATCTCAACAGGCGCAAGGACGAGTACGGGGGCAGCCTCGAGCGGCGGGCAGCCTTCCCACGTCGGGTGATCGACCGCGTGCGCCGCAGCGTCGGCGACTCGGTTGCCATCACCGCGAAATTCAATATGGCGGACGGCGTTCCGAAGGGACTGTGGCTCGACGAAAGTTTGCGGATCGCCCGGATCCTCGAAGCCGACGGGCATCTCGATGCGCTGCAACTCACCGGCGGAAGTTCACTACTCAATGGGATGTACTTCTTCCGAGGTGAGGTTCCGATGGCGGAATTCGTTGCTTCACAGCCGAAAATGGTGGGGTATGGACTGAAGGTGTATGGTCCGCGCATATTTCCTACCTACCCTTTCGAGGAAGCCTTCTTCCTCCCGATGGCCCGGCAGTTCCGTGAGGCCGTGTCCATGCCACTCATCTTGCTCGGCGGCATCAACAGGCTCGACACCATCGACAACGCGCTCGCGGAGGGATTCGAGTTCGTCGCGATGGCCCGCGCCCTGCTCCGCGACCCCGACCTGGTCAACAAGTTTCGTGACCAGCAAGTCTCCGAGGGACTCTGCATTCACTGCAACAAGTGCATGCCCACCATCTACACGGGAACCCGTTGCGTCATCCGGGAGACTCTGCGCTGAACAGTGGGTTGCGGGGAAGCGAGTTGCGGGGGAAGCGACCGGTATCACCTGCAGTCTGGGAACAACACCCCCTACTCTGGTGTTGACCCATACGACTGAGCACCCCTCACTACTGGAAGGCTCGCATGACCACTCCATCGACGGTTCATGAACTCATCATCGTTGGTTCGGGACCTGCCGGATATACCGCGGCCGTCTACGCGGCGCGGGCGCAACTCGAACCGCTGCTGTTCGAGGGGACTCAGTTCGGCGGCGCTCTCATGACCACCACCGAGGTCGAGAATTTCCCCGGATTCCGCGACGGAATCATGGGCCCGGACTTGATGGACCAGATGCGCGAGCAGGCGAAACGTTTCGGTGCGGACATCCGTACCGAAGACGTCGAGGAACTCCACCTCGAGGGTCCGATCAAGAAGGTCGTGGTCGGCGGGGAGACCTATCAGGCACACGCCGTCGTCTTGGCGATGGGCGCAGCCGCCCGCTACCTGGGAGTTCCCGGTGAGGAGAGGTTGCTGGGTCGCGGTGTCAGCGCCTGCGCCACGTGTGACGGTTTCTTCTTCAAAGATCAGGACATCGTCGTGGTCGGTGGAGGTGACTCCGCGATGGAGGAGGCCACCTTCCTCACCCGCTTCGCCCGGAGCGTCACTCTGGTGCACCGTCGCGCGGAGTTCCGTGCCTCCCGCATCATGCTCGAACGGGCGAAGTCGAACGAGAAGATTCGTTTCGTCACCGATGCCGAACCTGTCGAAGTCCTGGGAGAAAACAGCGTCACCGGTCTGGTCATCCGCGACACGGTCAGCGGCGAGCAGTCCACCCTGCCTGTGACTGGCATGTTCGTCGCCATCGGCCACGATCCGCGCAGCGAACTGGTCAAAGGTCAGCTGTCTCTCGACGACGCCGGATACGTGCGTATCCAGTCGCCTACCACCGCGACCTCCCTCGACGGCGTCTTCGCCGCCGGCGACCTGGTGGACCACACCTATCGCCAGGCCATCACCGCCGCCGGCACCGGATGCTCCGCGGCGATCGATGCCGAACGCTGGCTGGCCGAGCGCGGCGACATCACAGCCAACACCGTGGCGGCCGCCGGGTCACCGGTCGACGCCTGAGTTGTGCAAGAACCACCCACTGATCACCTCGAGTAAGGCGAAACCCGTGTCGAATACCGTCACCATCACCGATGATTCGTTCCAGCAGGATGTTCTTTCCAGCGACAAGCCGGTCCTCGTCGACTTCTGGGCCACCTGGTGCGGGCCGTGCAAGATGATCGCCCCCGTCCTGGAAGAGATCGCAGGCGAGCACAGCGACAAGCTGACCATCGCCAAGCTCGACATCGACGCCAACCCGGCCATCGCCCGCGATTTCCAGGTCATGTCGATTCCGACGCTGATCCTGTTTAAGGATGGCAAGCCGATTAATACCATCGTCGGAACCAAGGGTAAAGCTGCTCTACTGTCAGAGCTCTCAGCCGTTCTCTGATCGATATCCAAACGCTCGGCACGATTCTCGATTATGTGGGAATCTCTGAGACAATTGATCGATGCGCTCCGATCTCGTCAGCTAGACCGGACCGGGCGCATCGATCGTCTTGTTCGTACCGAGACTCGTTTGTACTGAGCTGTGTTGTGGTGACGCACACAGTCATTGATTCAGACTGAGAGGCCCTGAAACATGCATCGACTCCGTCGAGGCGAACGTGGCCCGGCCGTCGCTGAGATTCGGGGCATTCTGGCCGGTCTCGGGTTTCTGCACAACACCGTCGCCGACACCCGGCGCCACATCACCAACAGCTCGCACTGGATCGCTTCGGATGCCGTGTTCGATCATCACCTCGACAGCGCCGTGCGAGCCTTTCAGCAGCAGCGTGGGCTGCTCGTCGACGGAATCGTGGGGCGCGCAACATACCGGTCCATGAGGGAGGCCTCGTACCGCCTGGGCGCACGCACACTGATCTACCAACTGTCCGCTCCACTCTATGGCGACGACGTTGCCGCCCTGCAAACCCGACTGCAGGATCTCGGCTTCTACATCGGGCGCGTCGACGGATTCTTCGGACCGGGGACCCACGATTCCCTGTCTTCGTTCCAGCGGGAGATCGGGATCGCCGCCGACGGTATCTGCGGCCCCGCCACTCTTCGATCCCTCGAGTTGCTCGGAACCCGTGTCACCGGTGGCTCACCGCACGCGATCAGCGAAGAAGAACTTGTTCGCAGTTCCGGTCCGCAGTTGAGCGGTAAGCGGATCGTCATCGACCCTGGCCTCGGCGGCGACCGCAACGGAGCCATCGTGCATTCCCCGTACGGCACGATCTCGGAATCCGATATCTTGTGGGACCTGGCCAGCAGACTCGAGGGCCGCATGGCAGCGACGGGGATGGAGACATTCCTGTCCCGACCACACCACGCCAATCCTTCGGATATCGAACGCGCTTCCACAGCGAACGGTTTCGATGCGGATCTGATGATCTCGATGCGGTGCGACGGCAACGCATGCTCGGCGGCCAACGGTGTCGCGAGCTTCCATTTCGGTAACTCGCACGGTTCGACGTCGATGATCGGTCAGGTCCTTACGGGATTCATCCAGCGGGAAATCGTGGCACGCACGCCACTGCAGGACTGCCGGACGCACGGGCGAACCTGGGATCTGCTGCGTCTGACGAATATGCCGACCGTGCAGATCGACCTGGGCTACCTCACCAACCGTTCGGATGCCGAGGTTCTCGCCAACCCCAGGGCCCGCGATGCGATCGCCGAGGCCATCCTCATCTCGGTGAAACGACTGTACCTACTCGGTCAGGACGATCAGCCGACCGGAACGTTCACCTTCGCGGAACTGCTCGCCGAGGAATTGGCGGCCTCCGAACGACCCTGAGCGCCGGCAGTCAGCGCACACCCACAGGTGTGCGTTCACCGATATCCACCATGCTCACCGACGATGTGTTCAGCAGTCTCTCGAGGGCGGCCTCCACATCTTCCTTCCATCCGTGATCGCGATTCAGCTCCAGTCTCAGACGTGGGAAGTGTGGGTGAGGAGCAACCACTTTGAAGCCGTTATCCTCGAGGAGATCAGCCGGGATCATGCACTCCTCGGGGGAGCACTCGCGGGCTGCGGTGGCAGAGGAGACGCCCGCACCCGGTGTCTCGATCGATCCGTCCACATCCATGTTGCGGATACCGAACGCCTCGAGGGCGCGAACACCACGACGCACCAGATCGGCCACGACCGCTTGGATCAACGTCGTTCCCAGGTTCTGTTCCTCGCCTGCGGGCTCGAGCCTAAGGCTTGTGAGGAGGATTGCGTCGGCGCCGACGGGTCCTGTCGGTAGAAGATGCGCGCGGGGCACTGTCCGTGGCGGAGCGTAGAGAGCACTTCCGACTGGCTTGCCGTCTATCACGGCGACCTGACCGCACGAACCCCACTCGAGCATGACCATCGACAGCCATGCCTCCTTCTCGAATTCCTGATCACAGAACCCACGCGAACCGTTGATCGCCGCCGGATCCATTTCCCAGAAAACACAGCGCCGAGCGTGCGCGGAAAGCTTGTCCAAGCCATCGAGAGTGAGCGATGTGACATGAGTCGACACTGGCTAGCTCAGCCTCCATGAGTCACATGCGCGTATCATTCGACATCCTCTGCTATTCAACGGTTTTCGCCCCCCACGGCCGTTCCGAAGCCGATTCGCCGGCGACTACTGTCACAGTGACATATCGCCGTGGGGTGCTTCTACCTCCTCAGGAGCTTACGAATCAGCCTTCTGTACCTCCATCATTCCCACGATCCTCTGAAGATCGTCCACAGAACCGAACTCGACCACAATTCTGCCCTTACGCTTGCCGAGACTCACCGTGACTCGGGTGTCGAACGAATCTGAAAGCCGCGCGGCCACGTCCTGCAGGCCCGGCATCATCATCGGCTTCCGACGCTGAGAGGGCTGCGCCGTCTGATCCCCGCCGCGGTTGGCAAGTATGACCGCTTCCTCTGTCGCACGGACTGACATTCCTTCAGCGACGACGCGTGCTGCCATCACCTCCTGCATATCGGCGCCGCCCTCGAGTGAGAGCAGCGCCCTGGCGTGACCGGCCGACAGGACGCCCGCCGCCACACGGCGTTGCACCGGAATCGGCAACTTGAGCAGTCGGATCATGTTGGTCACCACGGGACGGGAACGGCCGATCCGCGCGGCCAGTTCTTCATGCGTCACCTCGAACTCTTCGAGGAGTTGTTGGTAGGCCGCGGCCTCTTCCAAGGGGTTGAGCTGAACGCGGTGGATGTTCTCGAGAAGCGCGTCTCGCAACATCGCATCGTCGCCGGTCTCCCGGACGATCGCCGGAATCACTTCGAGGTCGGCTTCCTGGCTGGCACGCCACCGACGCTCGCCCATGACGAGTTGGAATTTGCCGTTCTCGATCGGTCGGACAACGATCGGCTGCATCAGCCCGAACTCACGAATCGAGTGGACCAACTCACCGAGAGCGTCGTCGTCGAAGACTTGCCGAGGCTGCTTGGGATTTCTCTCGATCAGGTCGGGATCGATTTCTCGGTACACCGCTCCAGCAGGGGAGGGAAGGGGCTGAGCCCCGTTGTCCGACACGGAGTCGACGCCGTCGATGTCTCCGTTGTTTACCGTGGACGTCTGGGCAGCCCCCTCATCGGCGGAGACTTCGGATGATTGCGGTCCGGAAGCGACCGTGGCGGTACGGCTGTCGGTTCCGATCACGACATCGGCCGCGGCGACGCCGAGTCCCGGGCTCATCGTCGGTCCGGTAGGAATGAGCGCAGCCAGACCACGGCCCAGCCCCCCTTTGCGCGTCTGACTCATCGCTGCTCCTGCTCTGTGCTGTGGGCTACGCGTGTGGCGAGTTCACGTCCTGCATCAAGGTAACTCATGGCACCCCGAGATCCGGGGTCGTAATCGAGCACAGTCATACCGTATCCAGGAGCCTCGGATACCTTCACACTTCGCGGAATGACTGCTTTCAGGACCGCATCACCGAAATGGGCACGCGCCTCTTCGGCCACCTGGTCGGCCAACTTGGTGCGCCCGTCGTGCATCGTGAGAAGCACCGTGGACACGTGCAGATCAGGGTTCAGGTGGGCCTGCACCAGTTCGATGTTCCTCAGTAGCTGTCCGACGCCTTCAAGAGCGTAGTACTCACACTGAATCGGGATCAGAACTTCCTTAGCCGCGACCATCGCGTTGACTGTGAGCAGTCCGAGTGAGGGGGGGCAGTCGATCAAGATGAAGTCCACGTCGATGTCGCCAAACGACTTCTCCGACAGCGCACTCTTCAGCCGACCCTCCCGGGCCACCATGGAGACCAGTTCGATCTCGGCGCCGGCGAGGTCGATCGTGGCCGGGATACAGAACAGTCGATCGTTGTGTGGGCTAGTCTGGATCGCTTCTATAGCGGTCACCTCACCGAGCAGGAGTTCGTAACTGGAGGGCACGCCAGAGTTGTGAGCAATTCCCAGCGCCGTGCTGGCATTACCCTGCGGGTCGAGGTCGACCACTAGAACCGTCAATCCCTGTACTGCAAGAGCGGACGCCAGATTGACGGCGCTCGTCGTCTTCCCGACGCCACCCTTCTGGTTGGCGATGGTCATGATTCGTCGTTCCGATGGCTTCGGAAGAGCTACCGAGTGAGGGTGGAGGATTTGACTCGCCCGGTGCGCCGCAGCGCCGATCGGAGTTTCCTCGACCGAGATTCCGTTGTACGGGGCCGTGAATTCGTCGTCTCCGTCCTCGGAGCGCGCCGCCTGGTCGTATTGATGGTCGGTTTCACATGATGATGTTTCACGTGAAACGGCGGATTCAGGCCCACCCGACATTGACTACTCCTTCGATTGAGAATCGCTCGTTACTCGACATGCTCGCTACCTTGCCTCGACCGGACCATCATCGACGCTGACGGTGTCTTGGTATTCGTTCTGCCCTCACCACAACTGTGGGCACGGGAAGCAAGCCCACTCCGCATTCCACAATCTCCAGCTTTCCCGCACCTAAACGGGTGAGGGAAACGCGGTCACGGGAAATCTCTTCGGCGGCGCTCAAACCTTTCAATGCGAGCATTCTCCCATGCTCGTGGATCAGTGGTAGCGACCATTTGGCGAGTTTCTCCAACGGCGCCACAGCGCGGGAGGTCACCACGTCAGCACCTCCGGCCTCCTTGACTACACCTGACTCTTCGGCCCGCCCCCGAACTACAAGGACATCCAACCCGTTGGACTCGACGAACTCGGCGAGGTAAACCGACCGGCGCAGGAGTGGCTCGACAAGAGTTATACGAAGATCGGGCCGGGCGATAGCGAGAGGAATGCCAGGCAGTCCGGCACCGCTTCCAACATCGACGACGGACTCACCTACGGCTATCAGTTCCCCGACGACCGCGCAGTTCAGCAAGTGCCGTTCCCATAGTCGTGGGATTTCGCGCGGACCGATCAGGCCTCGTTCAACCCCATCACTGGCAAGCGACTTGTAATAGCGTTCCGCGATATCGAATCGTTCACCGAACACCTGGCGTGCCACCGCTTGTTCGTCCCATTCGGTTAGCTCTTCACCATGTGGTTCCACGTGAAACATCCTCCCGCGAATAACGCGAAGTCAGCAAACTCAACGTCTCCATTATCCGGCTCATTCGCGAGTATGCCCACCAACTTGGGCGCGCAACGCCGGATGGTGTCGGGCGGCACCCCATCCACCGATAAGGGAGGGGAGGGGTTCGGTCTGCTTCCAATGTCAGCAGAGTTCCAGGATCGATTGTTCCACGTGAAACGGTCATGGCGCAGCGCCTGCGCCCTTCGGAGGAAGTCCGGTCCATTCAGCGCACTACGTCCACCCAGGGATCCCGATGCACAAGATGCCGGCGGTGGGTACGGACGAGCCGAGCGTGAGTACGAACTTCAAAGGTGAGGCCATCCCTGACAACAGGAAGTACTGACACATCCTGGCGCCCATCCAGTCCTTCAAAGGCCGACTGTTTCACGCGGAACAACAAAGTGTCTGATACAACCAACGTGGGGCCTGAGGGTTGATCCGAATAGTGTCGGCAGTGGAGTCGGTCCACTCGCCAAACAGTCCAGACGACCGCGTCTACTTCTCCACCGAGTGTCGACTAGTCGAGGCCGGTTTGTAATCATCACAGTGACGAAACTACCGGGGGTGGATGGGTGGATGAAACCGAAACTTGATTCCGGATCGAAACGATGAAAAGCCGCACCTTTGACATAACTCGTTCCGTCTCGATGTCTGGGACCGGTTGTCGCTCGTGAGCGAGTGAGTCAGTCAGTGAGTCGTCGCCCTCGAGGAACGACGGGTGAAACGAGCGGCATCCGGAATGGATCCGTCACAGCTTCCAATCAGCTGCTTGTTCACCCCTTGGTGTGCGCCGGCCACGGCCAGCCCATCCCAACATCATCACCGAGCTCCTGAACGTCGAACCGCGCGGGGCTCACGGGTAGAGGAGCGTTGCGATTACGCACCCGCCACCGATGCGTAGGGTACGGACCGGAGATGGAAAAATCCGGTAGAGCATCCGAGATTTTGATCTTTCTCGTCCTGTTGAACTGACGATGCAAAGCGGACCAATAGCCGACCCGGTGCATTTTGACACACCACGGCGATTCGTAACGGGGGATATTCATTGAAGGGCATCGGGTGGCGAGTCACGGCGGGTGCTGCACTGGCGAGAATCGCATTGATGAGCGGCGGGTGCGGGTTGGGGAACACGCAGGACAGCATCGCCCTCGAGTCGACGTGGCGTGTCTCCCGTGAATGGGTCCACAGTGTTTTGGAGTCCTGTTGCCCCTTGACCTGGGGTTGGAAGGACAATGAAGATCATGGCTGGACGGAAACGCAATTCTGCGGAAGACATTGTTCGGAAGCTGCGGCGGGCGGACGAGTTGACCGCAGCAGGGAGAACACAGGAAGAGATCGCCGCCGAACTCGAGGTGTCGGCGGCGACGTTGTACAACTGGCGACGCCAATACCGCGGCATGGACACCGATGCGGCGAAGGAACTCAAAGAACTCCGAGAACAGAACGGCAAACTCAAACGGCTGCTCGCCGAGGCCGAGTTGGAGAAGGACGCGCTGCGTGAGGTGGCCAAGGGAAAATTCTGAGCCCAGCCGCCAAGCGCCGCGCAGTCGAGATGCTGACCTGCACGTTGAGTATCTCGCAGCGATTGGCATGCAAAGCTGTTGGGCTCGCCCGATCCACCTTTCGGCGGCTTCCCGTAGCGCAGACCCCGTCAGACCCTGACGCCGACCTACGGGCCTGGCTTCGCCGCTACGCCCTCAAACACCCGCTGCACGGATTCTTCGCGTGCGTGGGCTCATCTACGCCACGACGAGGGCCTGCAGGTGAACAAGAAGAAGGTCCACCGATTATGGAAGGAGGAAGGCCTGCAGGTGCGGATCTATCACCCCCGTAAGCGGGCCGGGGTGAGTTCGGTGCCGACAGTCGAAGCGGATGCACCGAATGTGGTGTGGGCTATCGACTTCCAGTTCGATTCCACTATCGATGGGAAGGCGGTGAAGATTGCATCGATGGTCGACGAGCACACTCGGTTGTCGCTTCTGAATATCGTGGAGCGCTCGATCACCGCGGAACGGCTTGTGGAGGAGTTGGGGAAGGCTTTCGTATTGTGGGGTGGTCCACCGCAGGTGTTGCGGATGGACAATGGCCCGGAGTTTATTTCCCATGCACTGCAACAGTTCTGCGCCAGCAGGGTCGGAATCTCGTACATCCCGCCGGGCACTCCGTGGAACAACGGGCATATCGAATCTGGGGGAACCTCCCTGGACGAAGTCCTTGGGGGATCAACAACCGGCTGCGAAAGGAATGCCTCAACCGGAACTACTGGACGAATCTGCTCGAAGCGCGGGTGGTGATCGGCGACTTCAAGGAGGACCACAATCACCGGCACCGGCACTCGTCGCTGGGCTACCGAACGCCGGCCGAGTACGCTGCCCGGTGCACCCACATCCACCAACCTGTGGGCTGCGAGATCGACTGACATCAATTCACACCGTGGCTCTAAAACCACGTGGCCCGACTATCGGGGACCTGCCAGACGCACCTTACTGCATCAGCGGCGGACGAAGCTGCGGCGGCCCGCGACTCGCTCGTATCCGCGATTCCGTTCCGAATGAGAGAACAGTTGCGGGATCCCCGATGGGACAGGGTCCCGACAGCCCCCTCAAAGACTCGGCCAGCGAGGTATGCCGATTGATGGCATCTGACGGTCCACAAGCCGCGCAGACATACGTCCGCGACGAGTTTCAAGGACTGTGGTTTGAACGACTGCAGGGTGCCGAGGACGAGTTCATCCATGCCGCCACGATGGTGAGCTGCCCCGACCAGTAACGCTCCGTTGGAAGTAGGAATGATTCATTAGTTTCACATCACCAAGTCATGCGGAACCCCCGCTGCCGGGGGAGGGGATAGGGGAGGGAGTGGCTCGTGTTTCACGTGAAACGAAACATCACCACAGTGATCTACTCGAGAATGACATGCAAGAAAGGCGAGGTTCCCGGAACTGGCTCCGGGAACCTCGCCTTCGCTTCTGCTGAGCGAATCAGTCCCTGATCACGATAACGCGGCGTGACGGCTCAGCGCCTTCGCTCTCACTCGACACGCCCTCGATCTTCGCGACTGCGTCATGCACGATCTTGCGTTCGAACGGTGTCATCGGAGACAACTCCTCCCGCTCACCACTGTCGAGGACTCGGCGGGCTGTCGAGTCGCCGAGTTCGGTGAGCTCCGCGCGCCGGCCAGCGCGCCACCCCGCGATGTCCAGCATGAGACGGCTACGCTCGCCCGTCGACTGCTGCACGGCGAGCCGAGTCAGTTCCTGAAGTGCATCCAGCACCTCACCCCTGCGTCCGACCAACTTGGTGAGATCGTCGCCGCCGCCGATGCTGACCATTGCACGGTCGCCCTCGACGTCCAGGTCTATATCACCATCGAAGTCGAGTACGTCGAGTAGCTGCTCCAGATAGTCGCCCGCGATCTCCCCTTCTTCGATCAGGTAATCGTCAGAATCAGAATCCACCTCGGTGTCCGGGTTCTGCGTCGATGCAGTCACGTCCATCCGATCTCCGTCCACTGCGATGTCAGGCTCAATAGCCATGCTCGTTCTCTTTTCTGAATCAGCGCCGCTTGCGCTTGGAGGACTTGCCGCGGTTCGACTGGGGGCGACTACCAGGTTTCGGCTTCGAGGTACCCGGTGCCGAAACATCGCCGCTCGCCTGATCGGTGGAGTCGTCGGACCCGACGATCTCCGGTTTAGTCTCCCCGGAAGAACCATCCGTTGTTGCCGTCCCAGGCTTCTTCTTCTTGGAGAGATCGGGGCGCGCTCCGGGCTTCGGGGCATTGTCTGCTCGACGCGCTATGGCCGCCTGCTTCTTCTCTTCCTCTTCTTCGTCGATACGGCGGAAGACGATGTGCTGCTGCGCGTAGGTCCAGATGTTGTTGCTCACCCAGTACAGAAGGATCGCGATGGGGAGGAACGGTCCACCGACGAGAACACCGAGAGGGAAAACGTACAGCGCGAGCTTGTTCATGATCGCCGACTGTGGGTTCGCTGCTGCCTCAGGGCTTTGGCGCGATACGGACGCACGCGAATTGAAATGGGTCGCGATGCTGGCGATGATCATGAGTGGAACCGCCACGACACCGATGTTCAGCATCGTTGGGATCGGACCGTAGGCGGCGAACGCGTCGAGTTGCGCTTGCGGCGTGGTGATTGCAGCCGAGATGGGAGCGCCGAACAGTCGGGCACTCAAGAATGACTGGACGTCGTCGACACCGAAGAAATAGTTCGGGGTGTTGGCATTTGCCTCGACCGACAAGCCGACCTGACCAAAGCCGGTGCCAGTGCGGTTGAACGAACGCAGCACGTGAAACAGGCCGATGAAGACCGGCGCCTGCGCGAGAACTGGCAGGCAGCCCATGATCGGGTTGAATCCGTGCTCCTTCTGGAGCTTCTGCATCTCGGTGGCCTGCCGCTGGCGGTCACCTGTGTACTTCTTCTGTAGGGCCTTGATCTGCGGCTGCAACTCCTGCATCTGCCTCGTCGTCCGAACCTGTTTGACGAACGGCTTGTACAGCACGGCACGAAGGGTAAATACCAGAAACACCACGGAGAGCGCCCACGTGATACCACTGTCCGGGCCCAGGAATGGAATGGCGCCGAAGACTTTGTGCCAGACCCACAGGATCCCGGACACCGGGTAGTAAATGAAGTCGAGCACGGCTCTAAGTACTCCTCTGTTCGTCCACGTTCACGGGACAGCGATCATGGCTACCCGGACAGTGGTCCTTGATCGAATCCTGCCCGCCTGGGACCGGATCCCATCCACCAGGGTGCCAGGGGGCACACTTCGACAAGCGGACCACCGTCAAAAAGAGGCCTTTGATCGCCCCGTGAGTTCGTAGTGATTCCACCGCATACTCGCTACAAGTCGGCATGAACCGGCAGGTCGGCATCCTCAGGGGCGACACATACGTCCGGTAAAGCTCGATGAAGAAAATGAGAATCTTCGACGGAAACGCACGAACCGGCATCCACGCAGATGAAGTCGAGGAGCCGGCGGGTGATTTGTCAGATGCGCTCTTCATGCCGAGTTACTCACGGGTGCAAGAAGATCCAATCGAAGCAGACCTGCACGAAGTTGCTTGTCCAGATCGCGACTGCTTGCGGTCGCCGCTCCGGGAAGGGCACGAATCACTACATCGGTCCCGGTGGGGATGAGCTCTATCAAGTCAACACACACATGACGAAGCCGGCGTGCGACTCGATGACGAGTCACCGCCGGCCCGACAGCCTTACTCACGACAAGTCCGAATCGCGGACCGCCACTACTCACCAGCTTGTCTGTCTGCGCATGGTCTAGCGCGTGCACAACTAGATCGCCTCTACCCATCCGACGACCACGTCGCACAGTCAAGGAAAAATCCGCATGACGACGTAATCGGTGCGGCTCAGGCAACACCCCGAGCTCCTGATCCCAGATTTCAGGATCAGGCGGTGAGGGATTCGCGGCCCTTGCGGCGACGCGACGAAACGATTGCACGGCCCGCACGGGTCCGCATACGAAGACGGAAGCCGTGAACGCGCGCGCGGCGTCGGTTGTTCGGCTGGAACGTCCGCTTGCCCTTGGCCACGGTCAACACTCCTCGAAATTCATCGACGCCTCCCGGCGTCATGGATCTAACATTGGCAAAACTCAGGTGCTCATACGCTGGGTGGGATGGAACGACCTCGATACGGGACTCGAGCCAGCACGAAACCGCCACCTCACCACAGGGTGACCGTTCGAGAGTACTTACCACTCCCAGTCAGGTCAAACTCACTTACCTGCATACCCCGGCTCATCTATCACCGACACGCCGAGGATCGACAAATATTTGCATCCAACATTCAATGTGGCAAACCGCTGTGAGGTTGCCGATACTGTTGCTAGCGTCTATGCATGGTCTCGCCGATGAACCCTGATCGAGTGCCCCGTCCTCGACTTCACCGTTCTCATCTGCACATTAGCCACAATTCATCCACAGGTCGCGGATGGTATGCCGATTCGGATCGCCCCGAGGGTAGTTGACGACCCCCACTTCCCAGGTCACCGAACGCGCACATCCCCCTTTTCGCAGACATAAGCGCAGGTCAACGCTCCGAATCTGGGTTACTCGCCGCGCAACCGCGCCTCACCGGGAGGCGACTGCAATTAGTCCACATCTGTGGATAATTGTGTGGAAACACAGTTCAGATGGCATATTCGTAGATTCGTAAGGGTCCATCCTCAGGTCGGGGATCTCCCATCTTCACCTCGACACCAGGCACCGCCATCTCTACTCGGCACCGCCAGACGCCGAGTCCGCGAACAAACTGGGGAGGAACCACGTGAACGACGATCCGAACGCCCTTGCACGGATCTGGATCGACGTTGTCGCAGACCTCACGTCCGATGCGCCAGGCGGTGATCTGCCACCGCTGACGAGGGGACAGAAGGCGTGGTTGGCTCTCGTCAAACCGCTGACGCTGGCACAGGGATTCGCCCTGCTGTCGGTTCCGTCACCGTTCGCTCAGGAAGCAATCGAACGTGATCTTCGTGAACCGATCCTGCACGCACTGGGCCGACGTCTCGGTGAGCAGGTGGAAGGGATCGGCGTTCGTATTGCCGCCCCCGTCGACGACACGCCGGCGTCCGAACCCACACCTACCGAACCTCCCGTAAGGGCACACCTGCAGGAATCGGAACCGATCCACCCGCCCCAACATCTCGAGTCTTCGGTGGCAAATTCCACATCGTTCCGCAGGCGCCGATTCAGCTCGGAGGATCAGCCGTACTCCGACACGACGGACTTCGAAGAAGTCGACGACGACAGCGAGGCGCTGGCGAGCGTCCACGAGTCATGGCCGTCATATTTCTCCAAACCGCCTGCCGGCCCTACACCTGCGGCGACCGGGGCGAACAGTCTCAACGCGAAGTACACGTTCGACACATTCGTGATCGGATCGTCCAACCGGTTCGCTCACGCCGCCGCAGTTGCCATCGCGGAGGCCCCGGCAAGGGCGTACAACCCACTGTTCATCTGGGGAGCCTCCGGACTCGGCAAAACCCACCTTCTGCACGCAGCCGGCCACTACGCCCAACGGTTGTTCCCCGGTATGCGGGTCAAGTATGTCTCCACCGAAGAGTTCACCAACGACTTCATCAACAGCCTCCGCGACGACCGCAAAGTGGCGTTCAAGCGCCGCTACCGCGAGACCGACGTGCTATTGGTGGACGATATCCAGTTCATCGAGGGCAAAGAAGGTATTCAGGAAGAGTTCTTCCATACCTTCAACACCCTGCACAACGCGAACAAGCAGATCGTCGTGTCTTCCGACCGTCCGCCGAAGCAGTTGGCCACTCTCGAGGAACGCCTCAGGACTCGCTTCGAATGGGGTCTGATCACTGATGTTCAGCCGCCGGAACTCGAGACCCGCATCGCGATCCTCAGCAAGAAGGCCCGAATGGACCGGCTCGAGGTGCCTTACGACGTCCTCGAGTTGATCGCCTCCCGGATCGAACGCAACATCCGGGAACTCGAGGGTGCTCTCATCCGCGTGACGGCATTCGCCTCTCTCAACCGTCAACCCCTCGACCTAACCCTTGCCGAAGTGGTTCTGCGCGATCTCATGCCCGATTCGTCAAGCCTCGAGATCAACGCAGCCACAATCATGGCGGTCACCGCGGAGTACTTCAACATGTCCATCGACGACCTCTGCGGCCCCGGAAAGGCCCGGCCGCTCGCGTCGGCACGGCAGATCTCTATGTACCTGTGTCGTGAACTCACCGACCTGTCTCTGCCTAAGATCGGCCAGACGTTCGGGCGCGACCACACCACCGTCATGTACGCGGACAAGAAAATTCGCAAGGAAATGACGGAGCGTCGGAAGGTCTACGACCAGGTCCAGGAACTCACCGCCCGGATCAAGCAGCGGTCCAAGAGGTAGATCCGACGATTGCCGTTCCTGTGCCCCCGGTAGCCCTACCGGGGGCACAGGTCGTTTCTGGACTCTCCGGGCTGCGACTCCGCGCCAAGATCACTCGAGGCACCCCTCGAGGGTCTACTCGAGGGGTGCCTCGAGGGTCTGCTCGAGCGATCCTCGAGGTTTGGTGGACCGGGTGGGCATCGGACACACCGAGGCAACACGCCGACGCTGTGACCTGGATTTGGAACATTCACACCTGTGGATAAGTGTGGGGATTAGGTGGAATCTCTGTGGACAGAAGGTGAAGAACTTTTTACAACCTCGAGTAGTCCACACGGGTACCGGATTGGTCCTCGAGTTTGTCCTCGAGAATTCCACACACGGGAACCTGAACCCACCAGCGTCTACGACTGTTCGTCCACAGATTCCACAGGACCTAATAGTACTTCTGATTAATCCTTCTAGGAAACTCTTTCAAAACAGGGTTGGGGATTGTGTCAGTTCACAGGCCTCCATGAGAGACTCGAGGACGAGACCGTTCCACTTTCAAGTTCGTCCTCGAGGGCATACGGTTATGCATCGTCGCTCTGTGTAAGACTGCAGTGCTTCGGTCACGGCCCGACCGTGGCGAACAACCGTGCCTACCGAGAGGAACAACCCGGCGATGGAGCTTGGAAGCCTGAAGTTTCGTGTCTCCCGGGAAGAATTCGCTGATTCAGTGACGTGGGTCGCTCGTACTCTGCCGTCGCGCCCCCCGGTCCCGGTCCTCGGCGGGGTTCTCCTGGACGCGACCGAACAAGGGTTGACGGTTTCCGGATTCGACTACGAGGTGTCCGCCCAGGTTCGGGTTGCTGCGGAGGTCGAGAGCGTCGGCCAGGTTCTGGTGTCGGGCAAACTGCTCGCCGATATCACCAAGTCGCTCCCGAACAAGCCGGTCGACGTGACGCTCGAGGGCAGTCGCGTCTTGATCACCTGCGGAAGCGCCAAGTTTTCCCTCCCGACCATGCCGGTCGAGGACTATCCCCAACTACCCCAGTTACCGGAGCAGACCGGCTCCATCCCGGTCGACCTATTTTCCGAGGCCATCAGTCAGGTGGCCGTCGCGGCAGGAAGGGATGACACCCTCCCCATGCTTACGGGCATCCGGGTTGAGATCGAGGACAATGCGATCGTCCTCGCCGCCACGGATCGGTTTCGTCTTGCGGTCCGCGAACTCGAGTGGTCGCCGACCGGCTCAGACACGACCGCTGCGATCCTGGTGCCGGCGAAGACACTCTCCGAGGCGGCGAAAACTCTTACCGGAGATGGCACTTCTCCGGTCGAGCTGGCTCTCGGTTCGGGCTCGTCGGTCGGCAACGACGGACTGCTCGGCATCGTGAACGGCGGGCGGCGCAACACCACCCGCCTGCTCGATGCCGAATTTCCAAAATTCCGGCAACTCTTGCCGTCCGAGCACGCAGCGATGGCCACGGTCGAGGTCGCTCCGCTCGTCGAGGCCATCAAGCGTGTGGCGTTGGTCGCCGAGCGTGGTGCGCAGGTTCGACTCCAGTTCTCGACCGAGGGACTCTTGCTCTCCGCCGGTGGGGACGACGCGGGCCGCGCTGAGGAAGGATTGAACGCCTTCTTCCAAGGCGAACCGCTCACGATTGCCTTCAATCCGGGCTACCTACTCGACGGGCTGTCCTCGCTGCACAGCGAGGAGGTGCTGTTCGGTTTCACGACACCCAGTCGCCCCGCAGTACTGCGTCCGGTCACCGAGGACGCGATCGAACCCAACGATTCCGGCAACTTCACGGCTCCGGCCAGCGCATACACCTACCTACTGATGCCAGTCCGACTCCCCGGCTGACCTGCAAAGTCGGCGACTGAGGTACCGGCGGAGGAAATCTCAGCGAGTGGACGGAGATCACGATGAAGATCGGGTTGGTCGGGCTCGGAAAGATGGGATTCAACATGCGCGAGCGGCTGCGTGCGCATGGACACGAGGTGTTCGGCTTCGACCCCCGCCCCGAAGTCACCGATGTGGCCTCCCTATCCGAACTCGCGCAGCGACTCGAGGCTCCCCGGGTCGTCTGGGTAATGGTGCCGGCAGGAAAGATCACCCAGGACACCGTGACGGAGTTGTCGTCGGTACTCGAGTCCGGCGACCTCGTGATCGACGGAGGTAACTCGAGATACACCGACGACCGTATGCATGGCGAGATGCTCGGTTCGCGTGGAATCGGCTACCTCGACTGTGGAGTGTCCGGCGGTGTCTGGGGACTCGACAACGGCTACGGGTTGATGGTCGGTGGATCGGAAGCAGATGTCGAGCGTGCGCTCCCGATCTTCGACGCTCTGCGCCCCGAGGGCGAGCGTGCGGACGGGTTCGTCCACGCCGGCCCGATCGGAGCAGGGCACTACGCGAAGATGATCCACAACGGCATCGAGTACGGATTGATGCAGGCCTATGCCGAAGGCTACGAACTCCTCGAAGCAGAGGATCTCGTAACGAATGTCCACGGTGTACTCCGTGCGTGGACGAAGGGGACCGTGGTCCGGTCGTGGCTGTTGGAACTACTCGTGAAGGCTCTCGCGGACGATCCCGACTTCACCGAGATCTCCGGGTATACAGCGGATTCCGGTGAGGGCCGGTGGACTGTAGAGGAAGCGATCAAACACGCCGTTCCGGCACCGGTAATCTCCGCAGCCCTGTTCGCGCGGTTCGCGTCCCGTCAGGGCGATTCCCCCGCAATGAAGGCCGTGTCGGCGTTGCGTAACCAGTTCGGTGGGCACGCTGTGCACAAGGCGGCCGGCGACGAAGAAGCCGGTTCTGGAAAATAGGTGTTCGTTCGCGCACTCTCGCTCAGAGACTTCCGTTCCTGGGACGCACTCGTTCTCGACCTGCGTCCGGGTTGCACCGTCTTTGTGGGACCCAACGGTCACGGTAAGACGAATATTCTGGAGGCGCTTGGCTACCTATCCGCGCTCTCTTCGCATCGGGTGAGTTCGGATGCTCCGTTGATGAGATCGGGAACCGGTCGGGCGTTCACCGGTGCGACAGTCGTCAACGTCGGCAGAGAACTGACCGTCGATGTCGAATTGAACGAGGGCAAATCCAATAGGGCTCGGATCAACCAGTCGCCCACCCGGCGTCCGCGGGAGATTCTGGGGATTCTTCAGACGGTGTTGTTCGCGCCGGAAGACTTGTCACTCGTGCGCGGCGACCCCGGCGATAGGCGCCGCTACCTCGACGAACTACTCACCTCGCGCATCCCTCGGATGGCTGCGGTGCGGGCGGACTACGACCGTGTGCTGCGGCAGCGCTCGGCGTTGCTCAAGACCGCGGGCGGGGCGCTACGGCGCGTGTCGCGCAAGAGTGATAGATCGACAGAGGAAGGAGCGAGTGCTCTTGCAACACTGGAAGTATGGGACGGGCACCTCGCCGCCCACGGCGCCCAACTCCTCGCCGGACGGCTCCACCTCGTCCACGATCTCGCGCCGCATCTCGCCCAGTCGTATCATTCGCTGGCCCCTGAATCGAGGCCCGCAGGTATCCGCTACCGCTCGAGTCTGGGCGATTCGCTGCCACCGGAGTTCGTCGAACCTGCGCGGCAGCCGGAGGCGGGTGACATCGCGTTTCTCGAGAAGCGATTCCTGCACGAACTGTCCGTGATGCGGTCTAAGGAGATCGACCGCGGTGTGTGCCTCGTCGGACCTCATCGCGACGATCTCGAACTGCACCTCGGTGACACTCCGGCCAAGGGATTCGCAAGTCACGGGGAGTCCTGGTCAGTCGCGCTGTCGCTGCGACTGGCCGCATTCGCCTTGCTGCGGTCAGACGGCAGCGACCCGGTGCTCATGCTGGACGACGTATTCGCCGAACTCGACCGTCGCCGTCGGCGGGCACTGGCCGAGATCGCCGTGGACGCGGAACAGGTATTGATTACTGCGGCGGTGGCGGAAGATGTTCCGAAGGAACTCGACGCCGTCGGCTTCGGCGTCGAGGCCCACGACACCGACCACGGACGGATCTCGCGCATCGCAGAAGAGACAGGGGAAGCCGGTCATGACGGATGATTCCGAACCCACCACACCCAAGGAAGTCCGCGAACCCGAGGTGAAGGGGATCGACCTTGCGCGTCGAGCGCTCGAAGAGGCTCGTGCGGCAGCGAAGGCGAGCGGAAAATCCGTGGGCCAGGGCCGTCGATCCGGATCAGGGGCGCGGAGCCTGCGCACCCGGGGCAGACGGGGTTGGTCGGGTCCGGGCCCGGACGACCGCGATCCACAGCCGTTCGGCGCTCTGACCAGTGCACTGGCTAAGCAACGCGGTTGGTCTCCCAAGGTCTCCGAGGGGACAGTCCTGGGCCGGTGGGTGCAGGTGGTCGGTGAGGAAATCGCTGCACACGCCGAACCGACCGGGCTTCGGGACGGGGTCCTGAGTATCTCCGCGGAGTCGACGGCGTGGGCTACGCAGCTTCGGATGATGCAGCCGCAGATCCTCGCGAAGATCGCTGCGGCCGTCGGGAACGGGGTGGTGAAGTCGCTACGGGTCACCGGTCCGACCGCTCCGAGTTGGCGCAAGGGGGAACGTCACATTCGTGGGCGCGGACCCCGCGACACCTATGGCTAGACGGGATCGGGAGTCCCCCGGACTCGAGTCCAGGAGTGCACCGTCCTAGGTTTTCACTCCGCAGGTGCCCAGAAAATTCGCCTACAGGGCACTCAGGGGTGTCGGATAGCGCTCCTGCGGCTGACGTACCAGTAGGATGGCCGAGGTAACTAGCGGCAAGATTCCCGATTCTCGTCTCCTGAGGCCCGGCAAGGGCGGCAGGCGCCTGTTTCGGGCATTGGACGGAGAAGGAGAGCTACCCACCCGTGGCTGCCCAGAAGTCAGACATCAGCACCTCCAGCAAGGACTACGGCGCTTCGTCCATCACGGTCCTCGAAGGACTCGAAGCCGTTCGTAAGCGACCGGGCATGTACATCGGGTCCACCGGTGAACGCGGTCTGCATCACCTGATCTGGGAAGTCGTCGACAACTCCGTCGACGAGGCGATGGCCGGCCACGCCAGCAAGGTCGAGATCACCCTTCTCGAAGACGGTGGCGTCCAGGTCGTCGACGACGGCCGAGGTATCCCGGTAGGTATGCACGCCTCCGGTGTCCCCACCCTCGAGGTCGTTCTCACCCAGCTTCACGCAGGCGGCAAGTTCGACTCCGACTCCTACGCCATCTCCGGCGGCCTGCACGGTGTCGGCATCTCCGTCGTCAACGCGTTGTCCAGCCGACTCGAGGTCGACATCAAGCGCGACGGGTATCGGTGGACTCAGACCTACACCTATTCCAAGCCAGGTGAACTCGTCAAGGGTGACGCCACGAGGGAAACGGGATCAACGGTCCGATTCTGGTCCGATCCCGACATCTTCGAGACCACGGTCTACAGCTTCGAGACGGTGGCCCGGCGGCTTCAGGAGATGGCCTTCCTGAATAAGGGCCTCACTATCACCCTGACCGACGAGCGCGTCAGCGCAGCAGAGGTCACCGAGGATGTGGTCAGCCAGGTCGCCGACGCACCCAAGACCGCAGAGGACGAGTCGGCGCAGGCAGCTGCGCCGACCGTGCACAAGGTAAAGACCCGTGTCTATCACTACCCGGGCGGGCTCGAGGACTACGTCCGGCACATAAACCGCACCAAGCAGCCGATCCACAACTCCGTGGTTGGCTTCACAGCGAAGGGCACCGGGCACGAACTCGAGGTCGCGATGCAGTGGAACTCCGGCTACTCGGAGTCGGTGCACACGTTCGCCAACACCATCAACACGCACGAGGGCGGTACCCACGAGGAGGGCTTCCGCTCCGCTCTGACCGCCACGGTCAACAAGTATGCCCTCGACAAGAAGCTCCTCAAGGACAAAGACCCAAAGCTCACCGGCGACGACATCCGCGAGGGTCTCGCGGCGATCATCTCCGTCAAGGTGGGCGAACCACAGTTCGAGGGTCAAACCAAGACGAAACTCGGGAACACCGAGGTCCGCTCGTTCGTCCAAAAGGCGAGCAATGAGCACCTGTCGCACTGGTTCGAGGCCAATCCTGCCGATGCCAAGACGATCGTGAACAAGGCCGTGTCATCGGCACAGGCTCGTGTCGCCGCACGGAAGGCGCGTGAACTCGTCCGCCGTAAGAGCGCTACCGACCTCGGGGGGCTGCCGGGCAAGCTCGCGGACTGCCGGTCCAACGACCCGAGCAAGTCCGAGATCTATATCGTGGAGGGCGATTCCGCGGGCGGCTCGGCGAAGTCGGGTCGTGACTCGATGTACCAGGCGATCCTGCCGTTGCGCGGCAAGATCATCAACGTCGAGAAGGCTCGGATCGACCGCGTATTGAAGAACACCGAAGTCCAGTCGATCATCACCGCGTTCGGTACGGGCATTCACGACGAGTTTGATATTGCCAAGCTGCGCTATCACAAGATCGTGCTGATGGCCGACGCCGACGTCGATGGTCAGCACATCGCGACACTGCTGCTCACGCTGCTGTTCCGCTTCATGCGGCCCCTCGTCGAACACGGGCACGTGTACCTCGCTCAGCCGCCGTTGTACAAGCTCAAGTGGCAGCGCAGTGAACCCGAGTTCGCCTACTCGGACCGTGAGCGCGATGCGCTGGTTTCGGCTGGCACGGAGGCGGGCAGGAAGATCAACAAGGACGACGGCATCCAGCGTTACAAGGGTCTGGGCGAGATGAACGCCAAGGAATTGTGGGAGACCACGATGGATCCGTCGGTCCGTGTCCTGCGCCTGGTGACGCTCGACGACGCGGCCGCTGCAGACGAACTGTTCAGCGTGCTCATGGGTGAGGACGTCGAGGCCCGCCGAAGCTTCATCACCCGCAACGCGAAGGACGTCCGCTTCCTCGACGTCTGAGGCGTGGGGACAAAGATTGCGGAGTTCCAACAGTCACCGGTGACCGGAAGGCACCGGTGACTGTACGCGTCTTGTGGGGCGAGTGAGGGGCGAGATGCGGGCTCCGGCCTCGGCTGCAGATTGGGAGTCTGTGTAGCGTGGGCCGCTGATCGAAAGGCAGAGGGCTGTGGGGGGAGCGACCTTCGGGGTGGATGTTACTGAGAAGTACATAATTCACGGATCTCTGTGGTAAGAATCTTGCGCATGACGATGTGATGAATTCGTTACATTCGGAACCAGGCGAGTCGGGGGCGGCACATCGCGCAGTGGTGCGATCACTCCCTTCCGAAGCTCGCCTGGCCGATACGGGTACCGCGCCGCGGGCGTAGTCACGAGCACAGATCGGTGAGCTATGACTGGGTGGAAAGGAAGCGTGGGATGAGCGAGGAGTCGCCGCCCCGGGCAAAGTTCTGGGATATCGCGGGTTGGGGACTGCGGTGGAAGGTCACTGCGGTTCTTGCGGTTCCCGTCACCGTCGCCATGGTGCTCGGCGGACTCCGTGTGCAGGCCGAGTTGAGCAACGCCGTTCACTTCACCGAAGCGGCAGACAGGATCGCCGGCGTTCCGGACATCGTGGCTCTTGAGGCCGCAATGGGTACCGTGATCAGTGGCTATACGTCGAAAACTCTCCCGGCGGATGACCGGGAGGCCGCGGCAGCCTTGATGGACAAAGTGTCTGAACATACTGGTAACCCCGCACTGAACCCTGAAATTGCCAGCGCCATCAACCAGACCGTCGCGGATGGCCGTGCCCTCTTAGCTCTAATGGATTCTCCAGGCGCCGCCACAGACCTTCTCGCGCAACGACACCGCGCGTTCTCCAGAGGCCTCACCCGTGAGGTCGACGACATCGTGCGTCAGATCGACGACAGCGATGTCATCGACAAGGGGTACTTGTTGAGCAATGCCTGGCAAGCGCAGCGGCGACTGTTCGAGCAAGCCATGGGTAACGTCGCCGTACTCGAGGCCTACGTGGCTCCGGATGGCCGTGAGAGGGCACAGGCCGGCGACCTTCCCACCACAGCGATCGTCGCCGCTTCCGGTGCAGAATCGGGTCTGTTGGATGTCCTCGACCCGTACTACCCGCCGGACGACCCTCGTCTCGAGGCACTGCGGAAGAACATCGTCGACCGAAACGCCCTCTTGGACCAAGGCCTGAAGGACGTCGCGCGCGGCGGTTCGCTCCCGGTTCTGCAGGCGCGGTCCTCCCTGATCGCCAGCCGTGACATCTACCACGAACTGACCAGCGAGGCGGCGCAGAACATCGCGTCCACTGTGCAGACTCGCGCGGCAGAGACCCGGTCCGCCGCACTGCGCGACACGGCGATCGTTCTCGGGACGCTGCTCACCGCCCTCGTTCTCGCGCTTCTTGTGTCGCGTTCGCTGATCGGCCCGATCCGTCGGTTGCGGCACGGTGCGCTCAAGGCCGCGCGCCGCGACCTTCCGAAGTCGATCGAACAGATCAAGGCAAGCGACGATCCGCGGGCGCTGTCGTTCGAACCGGTGGCCGTGCACTCGTCCGAGGAGATCGGCCAGCTCGCCAGAGCCGTGGACGACATTCACGGACAGGCACTTAGGCTCGCCGGCGAGCAGGCACAGTTACGGCTCCGGATCAACGACATGTTCGAAACGCTGGCGCGGCGAAGCAAATCGCTCATAGACCAGCAGCTTGGCCTCATCGAGAATCTCGAATTCGATGAGAAGGATCCGAAGCGACTCGAAAGCCTTTTCCGGCTCGATCACCTTGCGGCGCGAATGCGCCGGAACGGTGAGAATCTTCTGATTCTGGCTGGAACCCGGGTGCGCCGTTCGCAGTCGGCGCCGATCGCCCTCGGTGATGTGCTGCGTGCCGCAATCTCCGAGGTGGAGGACTACCAGCGTGTGCAGGTGGGCGCGACCCCGGAAGGTGCCCTCAGCGGTGCCGTCGTCACCGATGTCGTGCACCTCCTCGCCGAACTCGTCGACAACTCGCTGCGCGCTTCACCGCCTGACACCGTGGTGACGTTCAGCTTCGCCCGCGCCGTGGACGGCGGTGTGCTGCTCGAGGTCGCGGACCGCGGAATCGGCATCCCGTCCGATGAGTTGCGCGCAATCAATGAGCGTCTCGCGTCGGGTGGTGAGGTCGGTACCGAGACTGCGCGCCACATGGGTTTGTTCGTGGTGAGCCGGCTCGCGAAGCGGCACGGTCTCACTGTGCGTCTGCGGTCAACTTTCGATACTGCACGCAACCCGGGCGTGACGGCCAGCATCCACATCCCGAATGCGCTGATCGTTTCGTATGAGGGTCGTCAGGAGACCGGCCCGCTGCGCAGGATCCCCGTTCCACCCGCCCGGACCCCCATTCCGGCGCCCTCACTGCCACGGGAGACGGGACGTCAGCCGGCGACCAAAAACGGTCTGCCGGTCCGTGCTCCGCAAACACACCCGGCTCCGCAAACACACCAGGCCCCGCCGTCACTTCCCTCGACACCTGCACGCTCTGTCACGGTGGCGTCGAACAGCATCCTGCCCCAGCGTCAGCCCGGCGCCAGCGGCATCGCGGCCGGTGCCGGACCCTCGGCCCGCCCGGCGACCGCTCAGCCGAATGACGTTGTGAACGTCCGCGGGTCCGGTGCGATGCCAAAGCTGCCTGTGCGGCGGCGGCAGTCGGTCACACCAAGAGCAGCCGTGCCGGAAGCAGTCACGGCCGAGCCGCAGCCGGCACCCGCCGCACCGGAGCCGCAGGCGACACCCGCCGCACCGGAGCCGCAGGCGACACCCGCCGCACCGGAGCCGCGGATCGAGAACCGTGCTGAAGCGGAGCGCGCCCCGGATCAGCCCGCGCCGACGTCAGCTTCCTCGAACGGCGACGATCAGGTGTCGGTGCGGCACCGCTACCGCACCAACCCGGTGAAGACCGCGTCGTTCTTCCAGTCGCGTGTCGATCCGCCAGCCGCGGAGGTGTCGCAACGTCCCGGTGGCACTCCGATTTTCGCCGACATGATGTCGGATTGGCTGACCGACCCGACCGGCGAAGAAGGTGCTCCCGGCGTCTGGCACTCGGCTGGTGACGCCGGGTGGTCCGAGGCCGACCGGGTCAGCTCGACGCCTGTCGAGGCCGATCCCGAAATCGGTTTGCCGAAACGGAGCCCCGGTGAGCGCCTGCTTCCCGGCACTGTCGAAGGTGCTCACAATACGGCGACACTGCGCCGCGTGCGTGACCCTGAGACAATTCGCGCGAACCTCAGTCGGCACCAACTCGGCGTCCGAAACGGCAGGGCCACAAGGCTCGCGGAGCACAACAGTATTGAAGGAGATCGATGAATACCGCCCAAGGACCCGACGTCACGCGACCCCTCGACTGGTTGGTGTCGAATTTCGCCAGTGACATACCGGGCGTCTCGCATGCCGTGCTGGTGTCCGCCGATGGCCTCTTGATGGCGGCCAGTGCCCACCTCCCTATCGACCGGGCCGAGCAGTTGGCCGCCGTCACGTCCGGACTTGCGAGCTTGTCGGCGGGAGTGTCCCGCCTGTTCGAGGGTGGTGGGGTGCTTCAGTCGGTGGTCGAGATGCAGCACGGCTACCTGCTGCTCATGAGTGTCGGTGACGGCTCGCACCTCGCGACTCTGACCGACGCGGAGTGCGACATCGGACAGGTCGGCTACGAGATGGCGATCCTGGTCGACCGTGTCGGTGCATCTGTGGAGGCCACCGCTCGCACCCCGCAGGGCCTCTGATCAGGCCTCCCGTGGACGACCAGTATTCGGAGCCGCGCGGCCCGAACATCGTGCGCCCGTACTCGCTGACGTCGGGTCGAACCCGGCCTGCCGTCGAACTGGCGCTCGAGGCATTGATCCAGGCGCTCCCGCAGTCGGTGGACCGGCAATGGGAACTCGACGACATCAACGCGGCGATCGTCGTGTTGTGCCAGCAGTCGCCGTCCGTTGCCGAGATCGCCGCCCGGGTGATTTTGCCACTCGGTGTGGCGCGCGTCCTGGTGGCCGACCTGGTCGAGTCTGGTCATTTGCAGATCCTGGCCACCCTGAAGGAAGACTCGACCGACTCCGAACGTAGTGAACTCATCGAAAGGGTCCTCAGTGGACTTCGCGAAATCTGATCCCGGCAACCGGGTGACCTCGACCAAGATCGTGATCGCCGGCGGGTTTGGCGTCGGCAAGACCACGCTGGTGGGGGCGGTCTCGGAGATCGTTCCGCTGCGTACCGAGGCGCTTGTGACCAACGCCAGCGACGGCGTCGACAACCTCGCTGCCACGCCACAGAAGGGCACGACCACCGTCGCGATGGACTTCGGTCGTATCAGCCTGGCCGACGACTTGGTGCTGTACCTCTTCGGCACGCCCGGTCAGCACCGCTTCTGGTTCATGTGGGACGACCTGATCCGCGGTGCGATCGGTGCGATTGTCTTGATCGACACCCGGCGGTTGGACGAGAGTTTTGCCGCGGTCGACTTCTTCGAGGCCCGTCAACTGCCGTTTCTCGTCGCAATCAACGAGTTCGACGACGCCCCGCGCTACCCCGTCGAGGATATTCGCGGGGCTCTAGCGATCTCTGAGGACGTACCGATCATCCCGATCGACGCCCGTGACAGGGAATCGGCGAAACGCGCGCTGGTCGAGATCACCGAATACGCACTGACCAAGCTTCACACGGCCGCGCACTGAGGACTCGGAAAATGTCGGATGGCTTGCAGCAGTTCTCTATGGGTACCTGGATCATCGCCCTCGCCTCGATCACGGCGTTCGTCGGCATCTTCGTCGGTGTCGCCAGTGCCCGCAAGGCGACGACCACGCCGATCCCTCGGCAGCGGATGCTTTGGCTGGCGTGGGGGGCACTGTCCATCGGCGGGATCGGCGCCTGGTTGCCGCATTACATTGCGATGGTCGGGTTCGACGTCTACGGCAGCATGGTGCGATACGACGTCCTCTGGATCGTGATCTCGTTCGTGGTCCCTGTCGCGGCTACATCCATAGCGTTGCTGATCGTCAGCCCGCCGCCGACGAAGCACCGGAGGTCGAGCGCATCGGTCGAGATCGGCCGACTCGCCGCGGGCGCAGCACTCCTCGGTGTCGGCTTCATCGGAATGCAGCTAGCGATCGTGTACTCCGTCGAGATCCAGGGCTCGGTGGACTCCAACCCCGTGCTGATCGCCGCGGCCGCCGTAATCGGATTCTTGGTCGGCGCCGGAATTATCTGGTCCATATCCTCCCTCGACTCCCGCACGCTGCGACTCGTGGCGGCCGTGGCCGTGGCCGTGGCCGTGGTGGCCATGCATTACACCGGTGTGTGGGGCCTGACTGCCACCGTCGACCCGACGACGGCGCGCCCGGATGGGCTCGAGGTGTTCTCGATCCTGTTTCCTGTGTTCGTGCTGGGCATGCTGCTGGTCACCGTTCCGATCACCGCGCTGCTCATGGCGCCCGACCGGGTCGCTGCGGAGTTCGAACTGGAGGCAGACATGCTCGCTGCCGAATCGCTCGCTGCCGAATCGCCTACCGGCGAATCCCGCGTCTGAGAGCCCGAACTCGACTGGATCGGACGACTCCGGTTGCGTCGATCCACGGCACATCCGAGTCCTTCACCCTGACAGCTGACCTGCACCTATAGACTCGGGTGGTTGCGCGACGTCGTGCCGGACCGCCCGTCCGCGAGGAGACGTCAAGCCGAGTAGAAGAAGGAGCTCATGACTGACACAACGTTGCCGCCGGAGGGACCGGGGCACGACCGCGTCGAGCCCGTCGACATTCAGCAGGAGATGCAGAGTAGCTACATCGATTACGCGATGAGCGTGATCGTCGGTCGTGCGCTGCCCGACGTGCGGGACGGCCTCAAGCCGGTGCATCGTCGTGTTCTGTACGCGATGTACGACAACAGCTACACGCCCGCTCGCGGCTACGTGAAGTCTGCGCGGCCGGTCGCCGAGACGATGGGTAACTATCACCCCCACGGTGACTCCTCGATCTACGACACCCTCGTCCGCATGGCGCAGCCGTGGTCGCTGCGGTACCCGCTCGTCGACGGACAGGGGAACTTCGGTTCCCGTGGCAACGACGGCGCCGCCGCGATGAGGTACACCGAGTGCAGGCTGACTCCGCTCGCCATGGATATGCTCCGCGAAATCGACCAGGAAACAGTCGATTTCGCCCCGAACTATGACGGCCGTACCCAAGAGCCGACAGTTCTCCCCAGCCGTATCCCCAACCTGTTGATCAATGGTTCCGGCGGCATCGCGGTCGGTATGGCGACAAACATTCCGCCGCACAATCTTCGCGAGGTCGCCGACGCCGTCTACTGGGCACTCGAGAATTGGGAAGCCGGCGAGGAGGCCACCCTCGCGGCCGTCATGGAATTGGTTAAGGGACCGGACTTTCCGACACACGGTCTGATCGTCGGCGGCCAGGGTATCCACGACGCCTACACCACCGGCCGGGGTTCGGTCCGCATGCGCGGAGTGGTGGAGATCGAGGAGGATGCCAAGGGGCGCACCATAATTGTAATCACCGAACTGCCGTACCAGGTGAACCCGGACAACCTCATCACGTCCATCGCCGAGCAGGTGCGCGACGCCAAGATCGCCGGCATCTCCGACATCCACGACGAGTCCTCGGACCGTGCCGGCATGCGCATCATCGTCACCGTCAAGCGGGATGCGGTAGCGAAGGTCGTCCTCAACAACCTGTACAAGCACACCCAGTTGCAGACGAGCTTCGGCTGCAACATGCTCTCGATCGTCGACGGCGTGCCCCGCACGCTGCGACTGGATCAGATGATCCGCCTCTACGTCGCCCACCAGGTCGAGGTCATCCGCAGGCGCACCGAATACCAGCTCCGCAAGGCCCAGGAACGCGCCCACATCCTGCGCGGACTCGTCAAGGCTCTTGACGCCCTCGACGAGGTCATCGCGCTGATCCGGGCGTCGCAGACCGTCGATGCCGCGCGCACAGGCCTGATGGATCTGCTCACCGTCGACGAGATCCAGGCACAGGCCATCCTCGACATGCAGCTGCGCAAGCTCGCAGCCCTGGAACGGCAGAAGATCATCGGCGAACTCGCCGAGATCGAACATGAGATCGCGGACCTCGAGGACATCCTCGCGAAGCCGGAGCGGCAGCGCGCGATCGTCCGCGAAGAACTGAAGGAGATCGTCGACAAGCACGGCGACGACCGGCGAACCCGGATCATCGCGGCGGACGGCGACGTTGCTGACGAGGATCTGATCGCACGCGAGGACGTTGTTGTCACGATCACCGAAACCGGTTACGCCAAGCGCACCAAGACCGACCTGTACCGCTCTCAGAAGCGGGGCGGCAAGGGGGTGCAGGGTGCGGGCCTCAAGCAGGACGACATCGTTTCGCACTTCTTCGTCAGCTCGACGCACGACTGGTTGCTGTTCTTCACGACGAAGGGCCGCGTGTACCGGGCAAAGGCGTACGAACTGCCGGAGGCGAGCCGCACGGCCCGGGGGCAGCACGTTGCCAATCTGCTCGCGTTCCAGCCCGACGAGCGTATCCAGAGCATCATCCAGATCAAGACGTACGAGGACGCGCCCTACCTCGTCCTCGCCACCCGCAACGGTCTGGTGAAGAAGTCGAAGCTCACCGATTTCGACTCGAACCGTAGCGGAGGCATCGTCGCGGTGAATCTGCGAGGCGAGGACGAACTGGTGGGCGCGGTGCTCTGCTCGTCCGACGACGATCTGCTGCTGGTATCGGCCAAGGGGCAGTCGATTCGGTTCTCTGCCACTGACGAGGCGCTGCGTCCGATGGGACGCGCCACGTCCGGCGTTCAGGGAATGCGTTTCAACGACGACGATGAACTGCTGTCGCTCAATGTAGTTCGCGAGGGCTACCTGTTGGTGGCGACGTCCGGTGGTTATTCGAAGCGCACCCCTATCGAGGACTACGTCCCGCAGGGCCGCGGCGGCAAGGGTGTGCTCACGATTCAGTACGACAAGAAACGTGGCACCCTGGTTGGGGCGCTCATTGTGAACGACGACGACGAGTTGTATGCGATCACGTCGGTCGGTGGCGTCATCCGCACCGCGGCCAAGCAGGTTCGCAGGGCGGGGCGGCAGACCAAGGGCGTTCGTTTGATGAACCTCGGCGACGGCGACACCCTGCTCGCGATCGCCCGCAACGCCGATGAACCTGACGAGACCGAAGACAACGCCGAGAGCAGCGGCAAAGGAGCTAAGGAGTCCTAGTGAGCACTCCCAACCAGCCAGGCAGTGACCGGCCGAACCTAGGTTCGGCCGGTGCGGCGCGATCGGAGCAGCAGGCCTCCAACGCCCCCGAGGACGAGTCAGCGAGTTCGAGTCCGCCACAAGGGTCTGCGTCGCAGGCACCCGCCGGTCGTGGCGCGTCCTCGGCGGGACCGGCGGCGACGACGCCCGAAGCCCGACCGGATCGCCCGGCGCCTCCGCCGCAGGGTCACGCCCCGAATCAGCAAACCCCTTCGCGTCAGGGAACACCCCAGCAGGCTCCGGGTAACCGGGCGCCGGCAAGTGGTGATCGCACCGATGCGCAGTCCAGTCAGGGAAATCAGGTTCCGCCGTGGCAGCGCGGAATGCAGCGGGAACCGCAGACCAATCTGAAGCGGCCCGTGCAGGGTGCCGGCGCCAAGCAGGCGTCCCGCCCCGAGGGGCAGCCGAACCCGGCCGCGGAGGGAAGGGCCGCTGCAAACAAGGCGCCTGGCGGTCAAGACGCCCAGAAGCCGCAGACCGCCCAGGCCCAGTCGACGGCCCCACAAACCACCCCCACCCAGGGTATTCAGGAACGGGGCATGCAGGGGTTGCGAGCGCAGAACCCCGGTGCCCCCACCCAGGCTGCGCGGGACCAGCAGGCACCTGCGCAGTACCCGCTGTCTCCGACGAAGGGACAGTCGGTACCCAACTCGGAGTCGATGGCCCCTACCGCCGCGGCCGGCGCAGTGTCAGGAACCGCCGCGGCCGGCGCAGTGTCAGGAACCGCCGCGGCCGGCGCAGTGTCACAGCGGGAGGCGGCGAAGGCCAAGGCGTCCGCGATCGACGGACCCACCCGGCACATCAACCGGGATGCTCTACCCAAGGACATGCCTGACTTGTCCGAGGCCAGGCACCCCCTGCCGGCTGCCGCCGCGGTGGATCATAAGCCGAAGGCCGTCGTGGCGCCGCAGCGTGTCGAGGAGGGCGGTCTCCGGGCGTCGGTGCAAATCCGCAAGCTGGATCCGTGGTCGACGCTGAAAATCTCGTCGATCATTTCGGTGTCGCTGTTCTTCGTGTGGATGGTCGCCGTGGGCCTGCTGTATCTCGTCCTGGAGGGCATGGGCGTCTGGGACCGGCTGAACAGTGCGTTCACCGATATCGTCGCCGATTCGAGTCCTGAAGGCCTCGTGACGGCCGGACAGGTCTTCGGGTACGCAGCCGTCATCGGTCTGGCAAACATGGTGTTGTTCACCGCGCTCGCGACCATTGGTTCGTTCATCTACAACCTGTGTTCCGATCTGGTTGGGGGCGTCGAAGTGACGCTCGCAGACCGGGACTGAACGCAGAGAGCGACGAGGGCTGAGCTGGGAAGAGAGGCACTCATCGGACCGGTTTTGGTACTTGCCGGTCCGGTGGGGTAATCTTCCGACTCGGTTCAGGGAACTGTGTCAGGCGAGTTTCCGTACTTCAGGGGCCTATAGCTCAGGCGGTTAGAGCGCTTCGCTGATAACGAAGAGGTCGGAGGTTCAAGTCCTCCTAGGCCCACTCCTGGTGTCGATGAAAGGTCATTCGCGTGAAGGTTCTCCTTATCGTGGGAGCCGGAGTGTTGGTGGCAGTCGGACTGACCAAGTTGCTTCGCGGCAACGAGGTGTGGCACGAGGTAACGGGGCCTTAGCTCAGTTGGTAGAGCGCTGCCTTTGCAAGGCAGATGTCAGGAGTTCGAATCTCCTAGGCTCCACAAGATAGTTCGTCGGGCAGGGCCACTTTCTCGGAAACGGGAAGGTGGCTTTTTTCGTTCCGTGCCCACATTTTGCCCACATCACCCGACAACTCCTAGTGATCGAAGCTCACGGCGAGCCAGCTTGCCGAGCTAATCGCCAACCATTCCGAGATCGTCTTCGAGCAGGTGCCCGTACCGATCGAGCGTCAGCGCAGCGGAGGAGTGGCCGAGCATCCGTTGCAGAGTCTTGATGTTTGCCCCCGCTGTGATCGCCAAAGACGCGCACGTATGACGCAGCTCGTGCGGTGTGAGCCCTTCCGGTGCCGTCGACTTCTCCACGGCCGCGTTCCACCAGCGGCTCCGGACGTTGTTTGCGCGCATCGCGCCACCGCGGGACTCCGGGAAGGCGAGCACATCGGCCGGATGCCCATCGAGATGATTCGCCAGTAGTTCGCAGAGAAAGCCGGGGATCGGTACGTCACGACCCTTGTTCGACTTCGTGGAGGAGTAGACGAGCTTGCTGTCGACCAACGTCACTGATCTGTGAATACGAAACCGCTGCCGCTCGAGATCCACGTCGGAGCCCTGCAATGCCGCTGCCTCGCCGAACCGTAATCCGCAGTACGCGAGGACGTGGACCAGGAGCGAGTGCGACGCTGCCGCCCTGGCGAGCGAGTCAACCCGGCCGACCGTGAGATGCCGACGTTCTTCTGCACCGTCGCGGCCGAGGTCGTCGCGCACATTGCCGTAACCCAGCGTCGCAACTTCTCGCGGTTCATGTCGGACAGGGGGGTGGCCTTGAACGCGGGAAGGATGTGGACATCGAGTGCAGAACGGTAGCGAGAGCGTGTGGACTCGGAGAGGTTGACCTTGCCCTGTACCCACAGCTCTGCACACTCACCGAACGCGACGCGACCGGCCGATGGAGGAATGTTCGACCCGGTCTGCTTCTCGACTTCTACCGTCGCGGCGAAGTCTGCGCTGCCCGCTTGCTGGTGAAACCACGTTTGTCCGTCTACTTACGATCGGGCGTGCGGTAGCGAACTCGGTAGCGCCTGCCGGCTTTTGTCTCGTAGGGCTCAATCGTCGCCACGGGAAACCTTTTCCAGTGCGATGGAGAGTTCCGATTTCAGTTCTCGTGTGATCCGTCCACGCTTCTGAGCATTGGCATCCTGCCCGGCGCGATGGTCGCGTTCATCGGAGAACGATCGTCGCCAGAGGTACCAGGCCAGGTTGTCGATGGTGCCGGCCTCGACGCCGAGGGCTTTCGCTATCCGCGCTTCCGTGAGACCTACCCGCCCCGATCGTCCTTTGCGTTCGACGTCGTCCCAGTTCAGAGCGCCGAACTCGGCCTCGAGCCGCGCATGTTCCGCGCTGGCGGTTCGCGCTGTGTCCACCGCAGCTTCGAGTGAGGCCTGTGGAGCAAAGCTGTCGCCGATGGACCGGCCCCGGAACTCGAGTGCTTCCTACGCGCTCATCACCGAGGTCACGTTCTGGTGGCTGAGGCTGCCAATCGTGTAGTCGGCTTCGTACGACTCGACGAACTCGATGACGCTCTCCACGTCGAGCAAGTGACGGTAGAGCCCACCCACGGCGGTCAGGGAGTCGGTCGCAAACTGATGCTGGCCGCCGGAGACTTGGCCCAGTCCCAGGGTCATCGCCGAATGACCCTCACGACCTTCCGTGACGTACCGTTCAACGGCCCCTTCTACATGAGCATGGGCTGGTGCACCGTCTCGGAAGCACATCTGACACCCGGCCTCGCCGCTGCCCGGCGAACGGAAGCGGTGGCCGGCCTCGATCAATGGCCCCGCATCGCCATGGAGAAGGCCGTCGCCGATGACTGACTCCCGGCCCGAGACACGACGACCACGATCGATCTGTGGGAGCGGTGCGCTAATGCGCGCTGCTCCCACAGATCGATGTATGAGAGGGGGCATGGCGGTCACTACCGACGACGAGCGAGACATGACACCCTTGCCACGAGGATTTATGGGCCGGGTTCGAGCCAGCTACTCGTCCACGACTCGCTCAGCACCGACCAGCAGGCCCGCATCAGCTTCGACCAGTTCATCCCCACCGGCAGCTATACCGCCACCGACCTGCGCGCCGACCTGATTCGCGTGCTGCTCGGCGTCGACGTCAGATAATGTGCCCCGCACTCCAAGACGAGGGTCGTTTCGGTCCTACACGAGCTCGAGACCACCGTCGACGGTGACAACTTGACCGGTGATCCAGGACGCGGCCGGATCACTCAGATGAAGTATCCAATCGGCGATCTCGGCCGGGACACCGCGGCGCCCCAACGGGATACGTTCTGCCTCGTCTCGTTTGATCTGCGCGACCATGTCGTCGGCGAGCCCGGTGGCGGCCAGCGCCTCGCTCTCGGTCGGGCCGGGTGCGACAGCGTTGACCCGCACGCCCTCGGGGGCCAGTTCGAGGGCCCAGCTGCGGGTGAGTTGTTCCAGCGCGGCCTTGGAGGCGGCGTAGTGCGCGGCGCCGGGAATCGGGCGATGCCCATAGGTGCTCGACACATTCACGATGCTGCCGTGGGTCTGGCGCAGGTGCGGCAACGCCGCACCTGCGAGCACACTGGGGGCAACGACGTTGAGGGCGAACAGGTTGGCGACACGTTCGGCGGTCACGTCGGCCAATGGCATCAACGTCGTCGCCCCGGCGTTGTTGACCAGCACATCCACCCGGCCCCACCGCGCGACGGCCGCGCCGATCACCGCGTCGGCCTCGCCGTCAAGGCGCAGGTCGTGTGCTGCCACCTCGATCGCCGGATGCTCGCCCGCAGTGTCAGCCAGCAACGCCTGACGGCGGCCGACACCGAGCACCTGGGCGCCGGCCCGGGCGAACGCGATCGCGGTCGCCCGCCCGATCCCCGTCCCCGCGCCGGTCACGATCACGACCTGGTCGTCGAAGCTACTCATTCTCATACCACCTGTCTTGTTTTATGTTCGTCGAACATCGAACAAGGTAGCATGCTCGGTATGCGCGAACCACAACATCCCGAGGTGTCCGATATCCGGCTGACGGCCGTGCTTGCCGCGTTGAGCGATCCGATCCGGGTCGGGGTGGTCTCGCAGCTGGCCGACAACACCGAACGCGGATGGGGAGAACTGCAGGTTCCGGTCGCGAAATCCACACTGAGCCATCATCTTCGGGTGCTGCGCGATGCCGGCATCACCCGAACCCGGCAAGAAGGCACCCGGTGTTTCGTCGTACTTCGCCGCCACGACCTCGACCAGCGATTCCCGGGACTTCTGGACACAGTCTTGACCGCGGCTTCGATCGACGGAGTGGGACGCGACGTCGGACTCACCACAGCAAGCGGCTGATCCATCTGCTCAGCAAGGGACCTCTTTCACCCAACGTTCGCACGCGAAGGGCTTATCAGTAACTCGCGTTCGCCCGATCGGGGCGTCGATGCCTTCCATACCGCCGTCGAGACTCGCGAACGACACGCCCGAGGCAAACCCGCCAACCGCCGTCCACATTCGCGAACAATCGCCGTCAGAATTCACGAGCAAAGCCAGAGCGGTTCGCTCGTGCTCTCCAGAGCAGCGTGCGAGCCTCCGGGGTGTTCAGTCTGGCCAAGCCGGTGACGGCGTGGTCTCGGAGTGAGGTGTCCGGGTTCTCGAGGTGCGCGGAAAGCACGGGTAGCGCTTGTGGTGATTCCGCTTCTGAGATGACCCCACGGGTCGCTATCACTCGACAACATGATCGACCATTCGAAGTAGGTTCCTTGTCGAGCGAGTTCGTGCCCACACTTGCCCGCAAATCGCGGTTACTTCCAGTTATCCCGAATGAACAAAATATGAGGTCAAATAGCGTTTCGTAGTCATGAGCTGCACCCTGCTACGCCTTTGCAAGGCAGATGTCAGGACTTCGAATCTCCTAGGCTCCACAAGTTAATTTGCAGGTCAGTGCCACTTTCTGGGGTTTGAGAAGGTGACTCTTTCTCGTTGCCGGGCACATCTTGGGCACAGTCACCACTCGTGACCGGTGATCGTGAGCCAGGTCGTGCGAGGTTGCGCGAGCGACGCCGCTCTACCGAGAGTGTCCGACCCCAGAGGATTGGGACGGTACCGACTAGCAACGACACGTCGATACCCAAGTCTCGTGCGCGTTCCTCGCGACGAATACGCCCGCTGTAGGTGGCAGAGGGCGATTTTGGATGGATGTCCGGTATGTATGTTCTTGGGCGTGGCTGCCTCCCGTGGCCACTCCGTGCCGTGGGTGCGGATTCTTCCTGGAAGGGCACACCGTCTTGATGACCACCATTGATCGGCCGCGCTCACGCGTCGTATTGTCGCGGGTGTCGGCGGCACTCGGCGGCACCGTTCTCGCCGTAGCCACTCTTCTAACTTTCGTTGTCGGTTCGGCGGCTGCCGACACCGTCACCGCCAGTTTCAGCGTCGAATGGACCCCTCGCGAAATCGCGATCACTCCGGACGGTGCCCGTGCCTACATGACCAATGACTTCAAATCGGTGTCGGTGATCGATATGGCCACCAACACTGTCACCGCCACCATGTCGGTCGGGAACACTCCAATCGGGGTGGCGATCACCCCGAACGGAACTCGCGCTTACGTCGCCAACTATTACAGCGAATCGGTGTCGGTCATCGATACAGCCACCAATACCGTTTCCGCCACCATCCCAGTCGGCGGCACGCCGATCGGGTTGGCGGTAACCCCGGACGGCTCCCGGGTCTATGTCACCAACCCTTACAGCACATCGGTGTCGGTGATCGACACAGCCACCAACGCCGTCACCGCCACCGATCCGGTCGGGATCGGCGCGCGGGGGGTGGCGGTGACTCCGGACGGGACCCGCGCCTACGTCACCAACGCGGTCGACAACACGGTGTCGGTGATCGACACCACCAGCAACTCCGTCACGGCTATCGTCCCGGTCGGGACCTACCCACAGAGGGTGGCGGTGACTCCGGACGGCACCCGCGTCTACGTCGTCAGTGACGTCGACGACACGGTGTCGGTGATCGACACCGCGACCGACTCTGTCACCGCCACCGTCCCGGTCGGGATCGGCGCGCGGGGGTTGGCGGTGACTCCGGACGGCTCCCGGGTCTATGTCACCAATGCGGTCAGCGGATCGGTGTCGGTGATCGACACCGCCAGCAACACGGTCGCCGGCATCGTCCCAGTCGGGGACGACCCTCGCGAAATCGCGATCACTCCGGACGGTGCCCGCGCCTACATCGCTAATTCCAACGTTAGATCGGTGTCGGTTGTCGCAATCGAGGCGGAGATCGAGACGCCCGTCGCCCTCGCGGGAACACCGCCCGCCGGCGTAGTCGACCAGCCGTACAACTACGCGTTCACGGTGACCGGCAGCCCGATACCGACAGTGCGGGTGACCGCCGGTGCCCTACCTGACGGGATGACGTTGAGCGAGCAGGGTGTCCTGTCCGGCACCCCGACAACTGGAGGGGCACATACCTTCACGGTGACCGCATCATCCAACGGGGTCGGTGATGACGCAGTCCTCGAGGTCACCGTCGACATCACAGCCAAGCCCTCTGCCCCTTGGGGAAGCTTCGCCGGCAGCTGACGAAATCCCGTTCACTCCTGCACCTCGAGCGGCGGTGTGGGACACGGTCGAACCCGAGCCGTCGCAAGGCGCGGACGGTAGCTGTGAAGGACGTATCTCTCCACCTCCTGCCACGTCAGTGGTAGATAGTGTCGGAGATACGTAGACGCTCCACAAGAAGAACTGCAGATGAAGCCACCTTCCCAAGGGATGGGAAGGTGGCTCTTCTCGTTCCGCGCCCGCATTTTGCCCGCATCTCCCGAAGGCTCGAGTGATCGAATCTCATCGGGACATAAGGCGCTTTGAGCGACCAAGCGTTTCGTGTCCCGATCAGGAAGACATCGTTGATCCGGACGTGGTGATGAGTGCAATTCCGATACCCGGGCCGCGCCGGTGCTGTGATCGACTCCAACGAATCCGTGGAAGCACTCGCCGGAGTTGCCGACCCAACGCCGATCGCGATCGTGGCTAGGCCCCAACGAGTGCACGCTTGATCGTCATACCCATCATCGAATGAATCCCCTTTGCATGGATGAACTAGCAAGCTGTCCGTTTTGTCGGCTTTCCGCCGGTCGCCGTTGCGCATCGTCGCAGTAGGGGAAGCTGAGCAGCCGCATTACTCTTTCGGGGAACGCTCAAACCACCAACCAGGGCAACAGCCACGATCATCTGCGGACGTACTGCGGACGTACTGCGGACGTACTGCGGACGTACTGCGGACGTACTGCGGACGTACTGCTGGCGGCGTGGGGCACAGCTCGAACATCTGCAGCAGGTAGAGGGATCCGACAACTTGCCGAGTCGAGTTGTGCAGGGGGACACACCCAAGAGCACGTAGGCACCCCACGACGCGACTCACCAACGTCGTATTCGCCTATTGGGCAGGACACAAAATGTCTATCTGCAACATATTTGGGACGTTCAAGGATGCGAGTGTTGTCGCCTTCACTAGCGGCAGCACTGTGAGCACGATGATCACCAACAGCACTAGGCCGGACGTGTACTGCATGGGTGGGGAAGAATATTATCGGTCATGATCCCTTCGTGGGTAACGAGTTCCATCTCTGCTTCTCGTGCGACAACATCGCGGTGGCTGGACCCATGATCCGTCTATAGACTTGCACGGTGAGTTCGGACCTGTCTGCCCGCCTGCTGCGTCGGACGGCGGTGGCGACCGCGGTAGTCGGGTTCCTGGCCACCGCAGTTTGGCCTTCCGCGACTGCGGAAAAACCAGTTCCGCGGCTGCAACCGATCGTCGAGGCGGTTTCACTGCGACTTGCGACCGCGGACGTGGTGGCGTCGGCAAAGTGGGGGACACCGTCGCCGATCGACGATCCGGCGCGCGAGATCGAGGTTCTGGACGCGATGTCCAGGACAGCGTTGAGTGCGGGTCTGAGTGCCGAGTGGGTGCAGCAGATTTTCCGGGACCAGATCGAGGCCAACAAGGTGGTCCAGCGCTCACTGTTCGCCATGTGGAACGAAGCGCCGGACTTGGCGCCGACGGTGCGGCCCGACCTGAGTCAGGTCCGCCCCATCATCGACGAGCAAGATGCGGCGATTCTCACTCAGCTGTGTGACAAGAAAATGCTGCTGACCAGCCCCGACTGTGTTTCAGACCTGGCCGACGCCATCGCCGCGGTGTCTGTAGATCAGCAACTCGATGCGCTACATCAGGTGGCCTTGGCGCGCGCAATGATGTCGATCTGGAGCCCCGCCAACTGGCGCGAAGCTTGATCTTCAGGGACACCGATCAAGCGATGAACGTTCCGATCGCCGGGTTGGCTTGGCAGATCGGGCTGCTGCCTATGTTGATCGAACCGAATCCGGTCGCTATCACGTTCCCGACGCCGGTGGTCACGGTCGCGGACAGATCGGGGTAGACGCCGCCGAGATCGACGATCCCTGATTGCCCTGTATCGGTGTTGAGCCATGCCACGGTGACCTGTGCAGCTGCCGGGATCGGTGGGGCGGCCGGATGGGACTCGAAGCGGATGTCGCCCTTGGCGATGGGCGGCGATGTCTCAGGTCCGGACTGCCCGGTGAGGGCCGTCAACGACGCCAGACTGCCCTGATTCGGGCACCCGATGGTGAGGGCGGGGCCGCCGAAGGGATGGGGCGGATCGGCGGATGCGTTCCCGGCACTCATCATGGTGGCGGCGATCGGAATTGTGACTGCGGCGATGCGGCGGGCGAGGCGTGCGGTCATGTCTGCTCCTCGGAAGGGGGCTTCAACGGATGGTGATCCGCTTGCGGGATACCCCCAGGTTCAGGCCCTGAAACGAGCGCGCGGGAGCACGCGAGTGCCGCGGTGAGTTCAAGAATTGCTGCCGGCCAGACGCCGTGCCTCTTCTAGTACGCGCTCCGCAGGCGGGTAGTCACCAAGGGTGCGACCGCGGTGAAGCAGTCGCACCGTGCGATCGGCATCGATGATGGCTAGACCGGGGGCCTGTAGAGGGTGGTCGGTGATGCGACCCTGCCTGGCTCGGCGCGCTGCCGAGAGGTACTTCCACCAGGTGCGTGGGTTGAGCATCATCCACCAATGGATTCGATGCACATCCAAGGCGCCATAGAGACTGTGGTCAGGGTCCAGGAGCAATGGGTATCCGATTCCGTGTTCCATCAGGTGGCGGGCCTGGTAGTCGGCGGCGCCACCGACGGCGGCGAGGCGGAACCCGACGGCCTCGAAGTCCTCTCGAAGTCCCTCGAGTTCATGGAGAAATGCCCGGCAGGGCATGCAGCCGTAGTACCGGACCATAGGCACGACGACCGGAGTGTCGAGGATCGAATCCAACTCGACCCGAGCTCCGTCGACGTCGTAGAGAGTGATCGGGCCGATGCAGTCGCCGATGCTGGTGAGCTGTTTCATGTCGGTCCCTGCCTTCTTGGTGTGGGAACCCAGTCACCTTGGGAAGATCTTCCCGCGTGCCAGACTTGGGTGGGTGAACTGCACAAATCCGCAGACTGCCGGAATCTGGATTCGACAAGATCGACTACGGTGAAGCCGTTTTCACGGTACTTCACGGATCGCCGCCACGTTGCCGTGAGACCCATAGCGACTTCTTGTGATTTGCTGTGAGGTGACGTTTGCCGGTGCTAGCGTCAATTCGGAGCCGAAGTTCGGTCTGAACTGGGGGGCCCTAATGCAGAGCGCCGGAGCAGTAGCGTCGAATACCGGGGAGGTTCGAGCGCTATCGGCGCCGCGCCGTCCGAAATCGCTTGTCACACTGGCACTGTGCGCGGTTGCGCTACTCGTGTGGGGCCCGGATGCGGCGGGCGCCGTGCCCGCCGCGGTGTCTCAGAATCCGTGGATGTCTTCCAACCCGTGGAACAACATCCACAACGATGCCGCGTTCACCGACTCGTACAGCATGCCGGGTCCCGTGGGGTCGTCGAATGTCGACGTACAGACGTTTTCGCAATACACCTTTCAAGATCCCGATACCGGCCAGCAAATTTCGGTGAACACCGGCGAGTGCCCTGCTCACACCTATGACGCCGCCGGAAATTTGCAGACTGTCTGCGGGGGCTATCCGAACCCGTTCACCAACGATTTCGTCCGCAGCATCATCACGATTGACCCGAACGGCAACCTGCTCGCTTACAAGTCCTTCGTGGTGCCGTTCACGAATATCGGAACTGCGCTGACGGAGTTCGGCGGCATCGGCTACTTCTATCAAGATAATGACTATCGCGTGGTCATGGGGATGCCGGACGGGCACATCGTCGCCTGGGAGCGGCAACCTTCCCAGGTCAGCGATGTCGATCACTATGTCGTGGCCCGCGATATCAATGTGACGGGCAGCGGTGGCCCACTGGCCGGCGAGAACTTCTATGCGTTGGTACCGAACGACCAGGGTTACATCTGGTTCACCACATCGGAGGGCTCGGTGGGTACGGTCGCACCCGAACCGTGCGCGACCGACTGCATCAAGTCCCTCAATGTCAACCAATTCAATGGTGGGACGATCCAAGAGCGGATCTCCGAATCGCACCCGGTGGCCGGGCTGTCCACCTTCCAGCAAACTGACTACTTCATGTATCGGTTCGACATGGCACCGGACGGCAGCCCGGAGATTGCCTGGAAGGCACCCTACGACCGCGGTACGGGGAAGAAGCCGGGCCAGACCAGTTGGGGCTCAGGAACGTCGCCGTCGTTCTTCAAGATCGGCGACCGTGAATTCGTGACGATCTTCGACAACGCCGTCACGCCCCACATCGTGGTGTACCGCGCCGAAAAGGATCTGCGGCCCGGTGAGGAACGACTCTTCGCACAGGCCGCGCCGTTCGGTGACCGCACCGACGTCAGTGACGAGAACTCTGAGATCGTGCTGCCAGGCTCCACACCCGACAGCGTGCGCATCTACGCCGAGAACAACTGGGGAAACGAAAGCGTCCTGTCCACAGCAGGTCCGCTGATGACCGCCGGGGGCTTCGGTGGCATCGAAGTCTGGAGCGACGGACGGGTGGAGGTCCTGCCGGCCAACCACACGATCAGCGTGCCGTCCATCGTTTCGAAGGGCAACGCCGCCGACAATTCCATCGTCACATACGAGAAGCGCGTGGACGGTTGGTATTTGACCGCGCTGGATGCGGCGGACCTTCGCCAGGTGCTGTGGTCGGCCAAAGTCGGAGGCGGCGAACCTCGATTCAACAACTGGTATGCGCAACTGTCGTTGGCCCCGGGCGGCTACTACACCGTGGGGACGTTGACCGGCGTAACGAAAGTCACCCCGCGATAGTCAGTTGGTGCGTGATGACGTCTCTTCGCTCGACGTGGACTGCTCGGAGTTCACCTCGAGGTCGCGGAGATTCGGGGGAGCGGACGCAACGGGCGGCTGCTCACGACGGCAGCGCTTGGCGAACACCGCACCTCCCGCGACTGCGGCGCCGACGAGGACGACGACCGCGATGCGTCGGCCCTTGCGTGACTTTTTCTGCTCGACGGATTCGGCGGCAGATGTGGTGGGTTGCAGCATCTCGTGTGCGACTTTCGGGACCGGTGTGGTCCGGGCGCATTCGTAGCCCTTTTTAGCCAGCGCCGCCCCTTGCCGACCCAGGAACAGACTGAGTTGGCCGGTGCCGCGTGCCGCGGCCAGTGCCGCTGAACGGGTGAGGCGAAGCGCGTGGCTGACCGCTTCCGATTCCTTGACTCGGGATGTCGAATCCGAGACGTGGGCCAGAGCGTTCTCGACTCCGTCGGACACCTGCGACTGCACGGTCTCGACGCGCTCGGGCGAAAGCAAATTCGTGAGGGACTCCGTCGGTCGTGTCATTCTCCCACTTTGTCACACCGAGCGGGCCCACGAAGCGGGACCAGGAACCGGCCGCAGACGCCGAGTCCACGCCAGCTGAACCACCGACAACTGCTCAATGGCAACATGGTGGTGTGACTTCACCTCATCAGACCGCAACCGCAACGCTGCACACCAACCGTGGCGATATCAAGATCGCGCTGTTCGGCAACCATGCCCCCAAGACCGTCGAGAACTTCGTCGGCCTCGCCGACGGCTCGAAGGACTACAGCACCGCCAACGCGGGTGGCACCAACTCCGGCCCGTTCTACGACGGCGCCATCTTCCACCGGATCATCGATGGCTTCATGGTCCAGGGTGGCGACCCCACGGGCACGGGTTCCGGTGGGCCGGGCTACAAGTTCGGCGACGAGTTCCACCCGGAACTGCAATTCGACCGTGCTTACCTGTTGGCCATGGCCAACGCCGGCCCGGGCACCAATGGTTCGCAGTTCTTCATCACCGCCGGCCCCACGCCGCACCTCAACCGTAAGCACACCATTTTCGGTGAGGTCGTCGACGAGGATTCGAAGAAGGTCGTCGATGCCATCTCCACCACGGCCACCGATCGCGCGGACCGTCCGCTCGAGTCTGTCGTGATCACCAGCGTTTCCATCGCGTAAGGAACCGCAGCATATGACCAACCCCGGCTGGGGCGGTGCCGCGAACGAGGGCATTCCGCCTCAGCCGCGGTGCGTTCGTCACCCGGACCGTCCTACCGCACTGTCCTGTAATCGGTGCCGCCGAGCGGCGTGCCCCGAGTGCCTGCGTGAGGCCGCTGTCGGCTACCAGTGCGTCGACTGCGTCGCGGCCGGGCAGCGTGACGTCCGACCGGTCCGCAATGTCGCCGGTGCCGTGACCGCGCAGCGGCAGGTTCCGCTGGTGACGTACATTTTGATGGCCGCGAACGTGGGCATCTTCCTGATCACCGCCGCACAGTCACGCAGCCTCATGCAGAACTATTCGGGGTCGACGCTCTTCCAAGACTGGGCGCTGTACCCGCCAGCCGTCGTGGACGGGCAACTCGTCCGGATCGTCGGCAGTGGCTTCCTGCACTTCGGCCTCATCCACATCGCCGTCAACATGTTCGCGCTGTGGATCATTGGTCGGGACACCGAACTGATCCTCGGGCGTGCCCGCTATTTCGTGGTCTACCTCGCGTCGATCCTTGGCGGTTCCGCCGCGGTGATGCTGTTGCAGCTCGGTGCAGTCACGGCCGGCGCGTCGGGCGCCGTCTTCGGGCTGATGGGCGCCCAGGCGATCATCCTTCTCCGGCTGCGCCGCAGCCCCGCCCCGGTCATATCGGTGATCGCCATCAATGTGTTCATCAGCATCACGATTCCCGGCATCTCGTTGTGGGGACACCTCGGTGGTCTGGTCACCGGGGCCGCCGCGACCGCGGGAATTCTCTACGGTCCCCAACTGCTGGGTTCCGGCAACAATAGGGAGAAGGCCGTTACCGTCGGCTGGGTCTGTCTCGGCGTTGTCGCGCTCGTGCCCCTGGCCGTCATCGCGGTCAGGATCCTGCAGTTACGAGCGAGCATCGGCTACTGATCCCGGGCTACTGATTCGGACCCACCAGGTCGTGCACCGAGAGGGCGTCGTACACATCCTCGGGGTTGGTGCCCAGATCCCACCGGCCGAAGATGAGGAGGCGTTCGGCGCCATCCTCGGTACGAACGTCGATCTCGAGCATCGGTACCCGGCGCCCGAACCGAGGATAGCGAACGACGCGGGCTCGGTCGATGTCTGACCGGGCATACGCGTGGCGACCGGTCAGACGGTTGACGACGATGCCCCCGGCCTCCTTGTCGACGGCTAGTCGCGGGCGTTGCCTGCCGGCCGAGGCCGCCGTGAGGAGCAGCCCGAGGGCGGCAACGCCGACGAGCACACGACCCGCGGGATCGGTCGATATCACGAGTCCCATCACACCTAGCGCCACGCCCCCTGCCGTGAGAGCGACTATGGCTCCGAGGGGCGTTGACCATTCCAGTGGTGCTTGGTCAGCAGACACGAGTATCCGAACCGCAGTTGTCCACAGGGGTTGTTAACAATGGGGATGAATGACATCGGTGTAATTGCGACGCTCCGCACCGGTGCAATACCCCTCGGTTCGACTGCGACGCTCCACGTCGACGCACCGGGGTGATCAACGCCAGCGCATCGTCATTATCAGACCGACCACCATGAAGCCGAATCCGATGAGGAAATTGTAGGCGCCGAGAGTATTCAACCAGTCGAGCTGGTCGGCGGCGAGGTAGTAGATGAGCAGCCATACCAAACCGATCAGCATGAACCCGAGCATCACAGAGATATACAGGGTGCTCGAGGGCCCTGCCTGCGCCCTTCCACGGGTGCGGCTTGCGGGATTGATCGTGTAGTCGGTCTTCTTTCGGATCTTCGATTTCGGCATGACGTCCTCGTTCGTGCGTTTCTACAGGAATGTGGGCAGGTAGATTCGAAATACCTGCGTGGGTACACGCTAACGTAGGTGAGATTCGCAGGGCGAGCACGAGGGGATGGAAACGCCGGTGACGAGATCCATCCCGTGGAAGATCGCAGTTCTGGGAGTGTGTCTCGCAGCCGGACTGCTGGTGTCCACCACAGGTGTGGCGTCGCACGGCAACGAACTTCGCGCCGGCGACTCCACCCGGTTGTCCGACCTCGTACGCAACGCGCAGGCCAAGACCGAAGCGGCCTCCGATACTCGCGATCAACTCGCGGCCCAGGTCGAAACGCTCCAGGAGGCGGCCGCCACAACTGACAGCGGAGTCGCACAGGCTCTCGCCGCCGCGAAGGCGGTTGCCGCGGACGCTGGTCTCACGCCGATGGCGGGGGCAGGGGTCACCGTGACGCTCACCGACGCCTCGCGCAACGCGGACGGCAAGTATCCGGTCGATGCAGCACCGGACGATCTCATCGTCCATCAGCAGGATGTCCAGAGCGTGCTGAACGCGTTGTGGGTGGGCGGTGCTGAGGCGATCAGCATGCAGGACCAGCGGATCGTCAATACCTCGGCGCCGCGCTGCGTCGGCAACACACTGCTGTTGCACGGCCGCACCTACAGCCCGCCGTACGTGATGTCGGCGATCGGGGATCCCAAGCGCCTCGCAGCAGCGCTCGCCAATGAGCCCGGAATCCGGGTCTTCAAGCAGTACGCAACGCGCTTCGGACTTGGATACGAAGAAGCCGCATCTACCCGATTGAGGGTGCCCGGCTACGCGGGCTGAATTGATCGGTCCCCGGCCGCGCGGGACACGAGTCGGTGGGTCCCCGGCCGCGCGGGACACGAGTCGGTGGGTCCCCGGCCGCGCGGGACACGAGTCGGTGGGTCCCCGGCCGCGCGGGACACGAGTCGGTGGGTCCCCGGCCGCGCGGGACACGAGTCGGTGGGTCCCCGGCCGCGCGGGACACTGTGACGGCAGAATATCCTGGCCCCATGAGGATTCTCGTCGTCGACAACTACGACAGCTTCGTGTTCAACCTGGTCCAGTATCTCGGACAGTTGGGGACGCAGGCGGTGGTCTGGCGAAACGACGATCCGAATCTCACCGGGCCGGCGGCGATCGCCGCGGCCGCGGCCGATTTTGACGGCATCCTGCTGAGCCCCGGCCCCGGCACCCCGGCGCGCGCCGGTGCGACGATGGACTTGGTCAATGCATCTGCCGATGCGAAGACACCGCTGCTCGGAGTGTGCCTCGGACATCAGGCGATCGGCGCTGCATTCGGCGCGACGGTCGACCGCGCGCCCGAACTGCTACACGGAAAGACCAGCATCGTCCACCACGACAATGCCGGTGTGCTCGCGGGCCTACCCGAACCGTTCACTGCAACGCGGTACCACTCGTTGACCGTGCTCGAGGACACTATTCCGGATGAACTCGAGGTCACGGCCCACACCGACAGCGGCATCGTCATGGCGATGCGGCACCGTGAACTCCCGATACACGGCGTCCAGTTCCATCCGGAGTCCGTGCTTACCGAGGGGGGCCACCGGGTGCTCGCCAACTGGCTCGCGATTTGTGGCGACGCCCCGCGGGAGTCCCTCGTAGCCACTCTCGAGGCCGAGGTGGCGATCGCATTGAGCGGGTAGTGCCGGTGAGTAGTCGACTACTCACCGGCAGCGCAATTGCCTACCTCGGGATGCCCAGCGTTCCGACCCGGATCGAGATGACGCTTGTCTTGGTGATTTCCGATCCCGCCGGTTGTTCCTGACTGATGATCCTTCCGACCTGGTCCGGATCGAGCGTGGCCGTCTGGGACTGATTCAACGAACTCGAAGACCCGGTCCACCCGGCGCTGCGCAGCAACGCGAGCGCTTGCGACACCGTCTTTTCGGTCAGGTCGGGCATCTGGATGTTGTTGCCGTTCGAGACCTTGATCGTGATGGTGTCACCCTCTGCGGCGGTCGACCCTCCGGCGGGGTCGGTGGAGACCACCTGACCCTCTTGCATGCCGGAGTCGACGTTCTCGACCGTCACCTCGAAGCCGGCGCCCTCGATGTTGGCTTGGGCGACCTCCACCGTCTGGCCCGCAACGTCCGGAACACGGACCTGCTCGGGACCGCTTCCCAAGGTGATCGCGACCTCGGAGTCGGGTGAGATGCTCGAACCCGACGACGGCCGTTGTGCGATCACCTTGTCGATGTCGGACTCGTCCGAAGGTGCGCGTTCGATGGAGCTATCGAGCCGCAGACCGGCCGCGTTCAACTCCTGCTGGGCTTCCTGCTGGTTCAGACCGGCGAGCCGGGGAATCTTCACTTGAGCAGGGCCCGAGGACACCTCGAGGGTGACGGTGCTGCCCCTGTCCACCTCGACGCCCCCGAGGGGCCGGGTGGTGATCACGTTACCGGCCGCCACGACGACATCGGGTTTCTGCTGCCGGGCGACTTGGAAACCTTCGCCTTCCAGCCTGGTCGCGGCGGCGTCGGCGCCCTGGTTCGTGACATCGGGCAGGGTCACCTGGTCGGCCCCGGACCCCAATCCCAAGGCGGTAATCAGGAACGCAGTGACGATACCGACGACGATGAGGGCGCCCAGCGCCATCAATGCCATCAGTATCGGACTTCGCTTCCGGTTCGGTTCGGTTGCGTCCGTTTCTTCTGCCGGGGTCTTGGTGGGTGTCGGCGGACGGTAGTTCCCAGCCCCGGAGTCAACGGCCCCGAGGATGGTGGTGCGGTCCTCGTCGCTCATCACCATCGGCGCGACGGGTCGCTGCCCACCGAGAACCCGGACCAGGTCGCTGCGCATGTCGGCGGCGGTCTGGTAACGGTTGGCAGGGTTCTTACTCATTGCCTTGAGGATCACGGAGTCGAGTTCGCGCGGAATATCCGGGTTGACGTCGGACGGTGTCTGCGGATCCTCCCGCACGTGCTGATACGCGACCGCAACCGGCGAGTCGCCCTTGAACGGCGGCTGGCCGGTGAGGATCTCGAACAGCACACACCCGAGCGAATACACGTCGGACCGGGCGTCGACCTGTTCGCCACGAGCCTGCTCGGGCGACAGATACTGGGCGGTGCCGATTACGGCAGCAGTCTGTGTCATCGGGCTGGACGCATCGGAGATCGCACGTGCGATGCCGAAGTCCATCACCTTCACCGCGCCCGCACGGTTGATCATCACATTGGCGGGCTTCACATCGCGGTGCACGATGCCGTTGCGATGACTGAAGTCCAGCGCTGCACACACATCCGAGATGACTTCCATCGCGTGGCGTGGCGACATCGGACCCTCTGCGCGCACGATGTCGCGCAATGTGTCGCCGTCGACGTACTCCATCACAATGTAGGGCAAGGGCCCGGCGTCGGTTTCCGCCTCGCCGGTGTCGTAGACGGCCACGATCGCTGGGTGGTTGAGTGCTGCCGCGTTCTGCGCTTCGCGGCGGAAGCGCAGGTAGAACGTGGGGTCGCGGGCAAGATCGGCTCGCAAGACCTTGATTGCCACGTCACGGCTGAGTCGGACGTCGCGGGCGAGATGGACCTCGGACATGCCACCGAAGCCGAGAATCTCACCCAGTTCGTAGCGTGCGGAGAGGTTACGGGGTGTGGTCATGGCTGTCCTTGTGGGGCCGGAGGAGCTGGTTCCTCCGGCGTGGTCGTCGTGGGTGGCGGCTCGGTCGTCGTCGTGGGTGGCGGCTCGGTGGTCGTCGTGGGTGGCGGCTCGGTGGTCGTCGTGGGTGGCGGCTCGGTGGTGGGTGGCGGTTCGATGATCGTTGGCGGTTCGATGATCGTTGGCGGCACGATGATCGTTGGCGGCGCGGTGATCGTCGTGGGTTGCTGCTCGAATGTGAAGACCGTGGTTGGGTGCGGTGTCGTCGTGATCGTCCGAAGCGACGACGTCACCACGGGCACCGTCGGACTATTCGTATCGCTCTGGCCGAACAGGACGAGCGCCACACCGATGATCGCCGCCAGCAGGAGCAGGCCGCCTGCACCCCAGGCCACCGCCATCTGGCCACTGGTCAGGCCGCCCTGTTTGTGGTCGTCGTCCTCATCGGAGCCTTCGGGAGGGGTCGGCCCGGTGACCGGCCCCGCGTATGCGTTTTGCGTCATCTGGGTGGGTCCCGCCATCGGCGGAGGCAGCACGCGGGGCGCCCCGCCAGTCGGCCGACCGGGAGGCGGTGGACGCCGCCCGGACCGGACCGCTGCGACAGCCTCGGCGAAATCTCCGCCACTGGCATAACGCACGGTCGGATCCTTCGAAATGGTGATGTCGATGAGTTCGCGGATGTTCGACGGCAGGTCGTCAGGTAAGGGTGCCGGAGCCTCCTGTACGTGTTTCATCGCGACGGTGATCGCGCCGTCGCCGAGGAACGGGCGGCGCCCCGACAGCGCCTCGTAGCCGACGATTCCGAGCGAGTAGACGTCGCTGGCCGCGGTGGCATCTTGTCCCAGTGCTTGTTCCGGGGCGATGTATTGAGCGGTGCCCATTACCATGCCGGTGCGAGTGATGGGTGAGCTCTCCACAGCCTTGGCGATGCCGAAGTCGGTGATTTTCACCTGACCGGTGGGGGTAATCAATATGTTGCCCGGCTTCACGTCGCGGTGCACCACCCCGGCGTCGTGCGCCACCTGCAACGCCCGGCCTGTCTGCTCGAGCATATCCAGAGCGTGCGGAACCGTGAGTCGCCCCACGCGCGCGAGAACGGCGTTCAATGGTTCACCGTTGACGAGTTCCATCACCAGGTAGGCGGTGGACTCGCCGTCGCTGTCGCGTACCTCACCGTAGTCGTAGATCCCGGCGATACCAGAGTGGTTCAACTGCGCGGTGGTACGTGCCTCGGACCGGAAACGCTCGAGAAATTCTGGATCCGACGAGAACTCGGATTTCAGTACCTTTACCGCGACATGACGGTTGAGTCGACTGTCGTTCGCCTCCCAGACCTGTCCCATTCCGCCGGTAGCGATGAGCCGGATCAGACGGTATCGATCGGCAATCAGAGCGCCGTTGTTCAGTGCCATGTTCAGCCCCCCTGGAGTCCGGCTGCGATGACGGCACGAGCGATTGGTGCGGCTACCGAGCCGCCGGTTGCGGCCAGTGAACGATCTCCGCCGTTCTCGACGATGACTGCAATGGCCACGGTCGGGTTCTCGGCGGGCGCGAATGCGATGTACCAGGCGTGTGGCGGCGTGTTCTGCGGATCGGTCCCGTGTTCGGCGGTGCCTGTCTTGGAGGCAATCTGGACGCCGGGGATCTTGCCTTCGCCGCTGGTTTCGTTTTCGGAACCGATCATCAGGTCGGTCAGGGTGTCTGCTACCTCAGGAGATATCGCCTGGCCTTCAGACACGGGGTTGGTGGTGGCAAGGTCGGAAAGGTCTGGGGCCTGCAAGTCTGATACCAGTTGTGGTTGCATCCGAACTCCACCGTTCGCGACGGTGGCCGCGATCATCGCGTTTTGCAGCGGAGTGAGCGCGACGTCGCGTTGGCCGATGCTGCTCTGGCCGAGTGCTGCCTCGTCGGGGATCATCCCGATAGTGCTGTCTGCCACGGGGAAAGGGACGCCGGGCATTTGTCCGCCGATGCCGAGTTCGCTGGACTGGTCACGGATCGCGTCGGCGCCGGTTTCGATACCCAGTTCGACGAACGCCGTGTTGCAGGACCGTGCGAAGGCCTCGCGCAACGACGCGGTGGGTGCGTCGCCACACGTCGAACCGTTGTAATTCTCGAGGGTCGTCGACGTGCCGGGAAGGGTGATCTGGGGGGCCGCCGTCAGTTGGGTGTCAGGGGTGGTTCCGGCGGCGAGCGCGGCTGCGGCCACCACGACCTTGAAGGTGGAACCGGGCGGGTATGTCTGCGACACCGCACGGTTGATCAAGGGTTTTCCCGGGTCGTCGTTCAGCATCTCCCAGGCCTGGGTGGTTTCGGTACCGTCGTGGCCGGAAAGTGAATTGGGGTCGTAGCTCGGTGTACTGACCATCGTCAGGATGTGCCCGGTGCTCGGTTCGATCGCCACGACCGAACCCGTGTAGCCCTTCGCCGTCAACTGGTCGTAGGCCACCTGCTGCATGACCGGATTGATGGTGGTCACCACGTTGCCGCCGCGCGGGTCACGCCCGGCCACGAGGTCGAAGAATCGCCGTCCGAACAGGCGACTGTCGGAACCGTTGAGAACCTGGTCCTCGGCGCGCTCGAGCCCAGTGCTGCCGTATTGCATCGAATAGAAACCCGTGACCGGCGCGTTGGCCTCTGGGCTCGACGGCGTCCCCTGGCCGGCGGGGTAGGTACGCAGGTACCGGTAGCGGTCGTTGGTAGGAACGGACGCCGCCAACACTTGACCGGCCGCCGAGATCTGACCGCGCTGACGCGAGTATTCGTCGAGTAGCACGCGGGAGTTCCGCGGATCGGCCCGCAAGTCGTCGGCCTTGATGACCTGGACGTAGGTGGCGTTGGCGAGGAGGGCAACCACCATCGCCATGACGGCGATCGCGACGCGGCGCAGAGGTGTGTTCATGAGCGAGGCATCATCTCGGTTGGGGCGTCGGCGATGGGCCCGGGGCCCTTCTTCTTCGGGACGGCCGGCTCACGTGCGGCGTGGGAGATCTTGATCAAGATCGCGAGCAGAAGGTAGTTGGCGAGCAGCGATGATCCACCGTACGACATGAACGGTGTCGTCAGACCTGTGAGGGGGATCAGCTTGGTGACGCCGCCGACCACCACGAACACCTGGACGGCGATGGTGAAGGACAGGCCGGCCGCGAGGAGTTTGCCGAAGCTGTCGCGCACGGCCAATGCCGTGCGCAACCCGCGGATGACGAGCACCAGGAAGAGCATCAGCACGGCGGCGAGACCGATCAGCCCGAGTTCCTCGCCGACGGTGGCGACGATGAAGTCGGTCTTCGCGAACGGCACCTGTGAGGGCCTGCCCCCGCCGAGTCCCGTGCCGGCGACACCGCCGGTCGCGAGGCCGAACAGCGACTGCGAGATCTGGTAGCCGGTGTCGTTGTAGTCGGCCAACGGGTCGAGCCAGGTGCTCACACGGACGCGGACGTGGCCGAACATTTGGTAGGCGAAGAAGAAGCCGATGGTCAGCAGTCCCAGGCCGATCAGCAACCATCCGACGCGTTCGGTGGCGATGTAGAGCATTACCAGTACGGTGCTGAACAGCAGCAGCGACGTTCCGAGTTCCTTTTCCAACACGAGCACGCCCACCGACACCATCCAGGCGACGATGATCGGGCCGAGGTCGCGGGCCCGGGGCAGGTCGATGCCGAATACGTGCTTGCCGGCAGTGGTGAACAGGTCTCGTTTCGCAACGAGGATCGAAGCGAAGAAGATGATCAGCAGGATCTTCGAGAACTCGCCGGGCTGAATGCTGAATCCGGGGAGCCTGATCCAGATTTTCGCCCCGTTGACTTCGGAGAGGTTCGCCGGCAGGACCGCAGGGATCGCGAGGAACACCAACCCGGCGAGACCCAGCGTGTAGCTGTAGCGGGCCAGGAGACGGTAGTCATTCAGCAACACCAGTACGGCCACGAATCCCGCGATTGCCAGCGTGGTCCACAGAACTTGCTGGTTCGCGTCCGGCGACGGGGTGGGAAGGCCGAAGTAGACGGCGGACTGCTCGTCGGCGAGATCGAGTCGGTGGATCAGTACCAGACCCAGCCCGTTGAGTAACGCGACGATCGGAAGGATCAGTGGGTCGGCGAAGGGTGCGAACCGACGCACTGCGAGATGCGCGATCAGGAACAGCGCAGAGTAGGCGGCAGCGTACTTTGCGAGGTCCCAGCGCAGATTCTGTTCCTGGCTGGCCTCGACCAGCACCAGCGAGATCGTCGTGATCAGGATTGCGAAACCGATCAGGATCAGCTCGGTGTTGCGTCGGGTCGGTTGGGCGGGAGCCGGCGCGAACCCGCCTGGCGGACTGGGAAACTGCGCCCCCGGTGATGGGCTGGCAACCGACATCAGTTGGCCGTCCTGCAGTTCTGACCAGGAACCTGGGTCATGGGAGGCATCGGGGTGTCGGTGGGCGGTGCGGGTATCTCTTGCGCAGGTGCCGGTATCTCCTCGGCTGGTAGCGGTGCCACCTCGGCTGGTAGCGGTGCCACCTCGGCTGGGGGAACGGGTGCCAACGGCGGCGTTGTCTCCGGGGTGGGTGCCAGAGTGGTCGCGGGAACGTCGGACGATTCCGGCTCGCAGATCGGAAGCAGGTCGTTCTCGGCGAGCCGTGCCATCTGGTTGCGGGCGTCGTCGAGGTTGCCTGAGGGCAGTCCGGCACGGACCTGCTCGCGCGCGGACGGCCTGAGATCATCGACCTCGAGAACGGTGCAACCGCTCGCTGATTCGTTGGGCGACATCAACCTCAGGTCGCCCGTGTCGCTGACGCAGCCGAGGAGATTCGCCTCTTGCAGCGAGTAGCCCAACACCGAGCCGGGAACCCCACGCAACACGGTGACGCGCTCACTGTCTGCGCCGACGTAGTAGTTGTTGCGGATCAGAGCCTGCCCGACGAATGCAGCGACGGCGACCACGACGATCAAGCCGAGGGTGAGGGCGGCCCACCACATGCGATGGCGCTTCTTCGTTGGTGGTTCCGCGGCCTGCGGAACCACTCGTTTCGGGGTGGCACGCGGCGGACGCATCGCGGCGGCACGACCGGCGGACGTGTTGGGTGGAGGGGCGTCCTCCTCGTCGTCGGTGGAGGCGGCGCCGGCCACGATGGGGTGGCTCTGCCCGTAGTCGAGGTCGATGACATCGGCGACGACGACCGTGACGTTGTCCGGACCGCCGCTACGGAGGGCGAGCTCGATGAGCCGGTCGGCGCATTCATCCTGAGAACTCTCACGCATGGTGTTTTCGATGGTCTCGTCGCTGACCACGTCCGACAGTCCGTCGGAGCACAACAGGTAGCGATCCCCGGCGCGGGCCTCGCGGACCGTCAGCGTCGGCTCGATCTCGTTGCCGGTGAGGGCGCGCATAATGAGCGAGCGCTGCGGATGCGTGTGGGCCTGCTCGGCCGTGATCCGTCCCTCGTCGACGAGCGACTGCACGAACGTATCGTCCCGGGTGATTTGGGTGAGGGAGTCGTCACGCAACAGATAGGCACGGGAGTCGCCGATGTGGACGAGCCCGAGTTTGCTGCCCGAGAACAGGATTGCCGTGAGCGTGGTGCCCATTCCGTCGAGCTCGGGATCTTCCTCGACGTGGTCGCCGATGGAGTCGTTGCCCTCGCGGGTGGCAGCCTCCAACTTGCCCAGGAGGTCTTCGCCGGGTTCGTCGTCGTCGAGATGCGCCAGTGCGGCGATCATCAACTGTGACGCGACCTCACCGGCAGCGTGACCGCCCATTCCGTCCGCGAGCGCCAGGAGGCGGGCACCGGCGTAGACAGAATCTTCGTTGTTGGAACGAACGAGGCCGCGGTCGCTGCGAGCGGCATAGCGGAGTACCAGGGTCACGGGCGCAACTCGATTACCGTTTTGCCGACGCGTACGGGAGTACCGAGCGGCACGCGGACAGATGTGGTGACCTTGGCACGATCCAGGTAGGTGCCGTTGGTCGAGCCGAGGTCTTCGACATACCAGTCGGCCCCTCGTGGAGAGAGCCGAGCGTGGCGGGTGGAGGCGTAGTCGTCAGTAAGGACGAGGGTGGAGTCATCGGCGCGGCCGATGAGGACGGGCTGCGTTGCGAGCGTGATGCGGGTACCGGCCAGACCGCCCTGCGTGACCACCAGATACTTCGCGGTCTTCGCCTTACCCAAGGACGGCAGGACGTTGCCACCGCGGGAATATCGAGGCGGCACGCGTACACCGGAGCCGGCGTAGATGTCGCCACGCAATGTCCGCAGGACGGCCCACACGAACAGCCACAGCAGAAGCAGGAAGCCTGCTCGTGTGAGCTGCAGAATCAAACCTTGCACAGCAGTTCCGCCTCCTTCCATTCATGGCCGGAACATCCGAGGTTCCCGGGTCTGTTTCTGGCAGCATTATATGGGCAACCCGCACCCTGCGATCAGGATACGGGCAGCCCACCACGATACTCAGTCCGCACCGGGTTACGGCCGACTCCGCGTCCGACGCGATGTCGGCCAGTACCGAAGCTGTCTCGGTTATGTCTCGGCCGGGAAATCAGTGGCTGATCCCAGTGGCTCCTCTGGTGGGGCGAGCCTTAAAGGATTCGGACAAGGATCTCCGAATGACCTGCCCGGACGATATCTCCGTCGGCAAGTTGCCAATCCTGGACGGGTGCGCCGTTGACCGTGGTTCCGTTGGTGGAGCCGAGGTCAGAGAGCATCGCGACCTGCCCGTCCCAGCGGATGTCGATGTGGCGACGCGACACGCCTGTGTCCGGAAGTCGGAATTGTGCCTCCTGGCCGCGGCCTATGACGTTGTTGCCCTCGCGCAGCTGGAAGTGCCGCCCGCTGCCGTCCTCGAGCTGCAACGTGGCGGTGAACGTCTGGCCGGCGCGCGGGTATGGCTGCTGGTAGCCGCCCTGGTCGTAGTCGGCGTAGGCCTGCTGGTCGTACCCGCCCTGCTGGTCGTACCCGCCCTGCTGGTTGTAGCCCTGCTGCTGGTAGCCGCCCTGGTCGTAGTCGGCGTAGGCCTGCTGGTCGTACCCGCCCTGCTGGTCGTACCCGCCCTGCTGGTTGTAGCCCTGCTGCTGGTAGCCGCCGTCGGCGTAGGAGCCGTCCGGGTAGCGGGCGGGGGCCGCTTGCTGGTCGTACCCGCCCTGCTGGTCGTACCCGCCCTGCTGGTCGTACCCGCCCTGGTAGTCCTGCTGCTGGTAGCCGCCGTCCGCTTGCTGGTCGTACCCGCCCTGCTGGTCGTACCCGCCCTGCTGGTCGTACCCGCCCTGCTGGTCGTACCCGCCCTGCTGGTCGTAACCGCGAGCCGTGGACCCCTGGTCGTATGCTTGGCCGTACGCCTGCTCCTGCGGGTACGCATCCTCCGGCGGGTACCCGCCACGGTCGTAGCCATTCTGGTTGCCCTGGGGATACCGCTGATCCTGGCCGGGGTGGGCGTGACCGTTGCGCGCGTCCTGTGGGTTCGGCTTGCGGTTGCCCGCCGGTTCGCGGCTGGGGTCGTAGCCTGAATTCTGCGTCATGGGGCCAGCTCCTGGATTCGACGTGACGGGTACAGATGGTGCCTGTGGTCGCGGTAAGGGACCGCGTGGCGGTTCGGGTCGCCCCGACGTGGTGGCACCGGCGCGACCTGCGTCCGGATCCACCGAACCCCGGGTGCGGAACTGCCCGGTGTGCATTGACGGCGACGGTTCGAACGCGACTTGGATGGGACCAAACGTCTGCCATCCCTGCTCGCGAATGAAGTCTTCGAGGTGACGGGCGAAGGCCCTGACCGTCAGGTCTCTGTCAGCGGCAAGTTCATCGTGGTCCGAGTTGTTGATCGCGATCAAGTAGCTGTTGGGAGCGAGCAGATGGCCACCCTCCAACTGCTGGATCTGGTCGGCGGCTTCCTGCTGCAGGGCGGCTTCCACCTCATGCGGCACGACGCCGCCACCGAAGACCCGCGCAAACGCATCACCGACGGCTCCTTGGAGCTTCCGCTCGAAGCGTTGAACAATTCCCATCCGATCGGAACCTCCTTCCAGTGCCGTGGTGTGGTACGCCCAGTGTCGTGGTGTGGTACGCCCAGTGTCGTGGCGTTGTTCGTGTCGAAAACATGTCTGTATTGCGGACGGCTAAGCGTGGTGACACTGTCGTGTCGTGACACCGCCGTGCGTGTATCCCACGGTACTGTCATTGCGACCCGTCACGACACCGGTCCGCGCAACAGCATGATATCGGTCTTCGCCCGGAGGGGTACGACCGTGGCCTTTTTGGGTCTGAGCTGTACGAATCGTAATTCTCGGGGATCCCGTGATAATGTTCTGCAGTCGCTCGGGCGAGTGGCGGAATGGCAGACGCGCTGGCTTCAGGTGCCAGTGTCCTTCGGGACGTGGGGGTTCAAGTCCCCCTTCGCCCACCAGCAATGATTCTCAGGAGTCACGACTCGAGGCCACGAGCTCTGTTGAGTTCGTGGCCTTTGTGTTTGTACCGAACCGGTCGTCCTTGGTCGTGCGCGACCAACGACTTCGACGTGGACCTCCCGGTGGCGAAAATCGAAAAACTGGTGCGTAGGCGGCTTCAACCGTTTTGGATAAGGGTATGGACGGCGCGAAGTCCTCTGATCCGGTACGCCTCGTGATCGGTGCCGCCGCCACCGCGGGCGCGGGATTGCGTGGCGCGATCGGGTTCGGCCTCGATGTGGCGCGGCGTGTGCCAGGTGTCGATCCCGTGCTGGCAACCCTTGAAGACCGCGGCACCGAGACACTGCACACCGCGGACGAACTCGCGGATCGGGTGCTGCACGCGGTGCTACGGAAGGTCGTGCAGGTTGGGCTGCTCGAAGTGGACATCACCGCGATCGTCCGCGATCACGTCGATCTCGACGTCGTCGCCGAAGGCATCGACCTCATCGATCTCGCTGACACCGTGATCGAGGGTGTGGATTTGCCGCGCATCATCCGTGAGTCCACCGGGTCGATGTCCAGCGAGGCGGTGCTCGGCGTGCGGAGCCAGGGAATGCAAGCCGACGACGCCGTATCAGGGTTCGTCGGCAAGTTGTTCGGGCGCTCTCAGGAACAGTCGGTGGAACGGGGTGAAGGATGAGCGGACCCACACATCATTCCGCGGGCATCATAACCCGAGGGTTTGCCGCCGGCATCGACCTGTTGGTCGCATTGGCAATGATGGGCTTTATCTATGTGGGTGTGTTGCTCGCCACGTTGTTGTTCTCACCGCAGGAATTTTCGGCTCCCGCCATCCATGCATTGCACTCTGTGACCACGTTCCACGCTGTGGCGGTGCTGTATCTCACTGCATGCTGGGCCCTCAGCGGACGCACAGTCGGAGCGGTGACGATGGGGTTGCGGGTGGTAAGCCGCAACGGCGAGTTGATCGGCTGGCTGCGGGCCTTCCTGCGCGCCGTGTTGTGCGTAATGCTCTGGTTCGGGCTGCTGTGGGCTGCCGTCGACCGTCGACGCCGCTCGGTTCAGGACATCCTGCTGCGGACCGCCGTCGTCTACGACTGGGAACCGGACCTTCATCTCGGCGAAGCCGTGCCGGGGAAGTGACGGCTCCGCGGCGGGTGCGTCACCGTGGCACTGCGTTCCACCTCGAGCACCACCGAGGACCTCGCGCGCTCGCCCGGCCTTCGGTGGTGCTGGGGAAAGCCGCCCGGAGGGTACTGCCCCGGAGGTGTGGCCTGATCTGTCAAGCGATGACCGCTCATGAAACGTGTAGATGAGCATGTTATCGGGATGATCCCCGCGTGGTGGCGGGGGAGCAGGACTTAGGTGTTCCTTCGGAAGGGGCGCCTAGCCGGATGATCCCGCGTGTGCGGGTCGCAGACGGTGACACGCCGGAACCGCAAGCGGGTCGCCACAGTCGCCGTCGAGACCAGATAGATTGTCGGCTTACTCGCATAGATCGTTCGGGACCGGACGTCACTCTTCGTCAGGACAGGCAAGCCGTCTGTGTTCGGGTAAAGCCATCGCCTCAACAAAACAGGAAGATAGGGCAGAACCGCGTTGACCAGTACACGAACCAGACGACACCGCCACAGGACGGTAGCCAAGCTCCTCCTCGCATTCACCGCGGCGCTGGGGCTGGCTGCCTCCGTTGCTACTCCGGGCATTGCTGCGCCGGTTGGTGTTGCGATATCAGACGGTGGAACCGTTCACGCTTGGGGATATGACGCAGCATCTGGGCGAACCGAGATCCCGCAGACGTTGGCCGACAGGACCGTTACCGCCATCGCCACGGGCTCTCGCCACTCGATGGCGCTCACGGACGACGGTGTCGTTCATGTATGGCCGACCGACAACCCGGTCTTGGCGTCGAGTAGCCCTCCAGGGGAGCTCGATGGCAAGAGGGTTATCGCCATCGCCACCGGCAATGTTGCCGGCGACTACTTCCTTGCTCTGACCGACGAGGGCGTCATCCATGCGTGGGGAGCCAACGGCAGTGGGGAAACCGACATCCCCGAGGAATTGACCGGGAAGAGAGTCACTGCCATCACGGCGTACGGAATGCGGTGGGCTGCCCTGACCGAGGACGGGGCCATTCATTTGTGGCACCCCTACAGCTACATGCGATCCACGCCCAGCGAGTTGCAGGGAAAGACGGTCACTGCCATTGCCGCAAATACGCGCGAGTGGGTGGCCCTCACCAGCGATGGGTCCGTGATTTCCTGGACCGGCTCGGGGGAGAGTCCAAGCAACCCGCAGGCGTTGGACGGTAAAACCGTCACTGCGATCGATGCCGCCGACCGTTATGGAATGGCTCTCACCGACGACGGAGCCGTCCATGCGTGGGGCCTGAACAACTTCGGACAAACCGATGTGCCGCAGGAACTGACAGGAAAGAAGGTTGTCTCTATCGCCGCAGGTGCCGAGCATGCCATGGCTCTCACCGATGACGGTGTCATCCATGCCTGGGGTAGCAACGGCAACGGGCAGGTTGATGTCCCCCAAGCACTTACAGGTAAGACCGTCACCGCCATCGCCGCAGGATGGCGCTACTCGATGGCGATCGAAAAGGACTCGTCCCCTGACCCTTGTGGCTCCGGTTCGAGCGGAGGTTCAATCGGATCCCTCTTCGGCAGTTGACGCGAACAGGGTCGTGAACTATGAGCGCTCGCGACGTGCCTCCGAGTTAGGGCGCGGCGCGGGCGCTCGCGGTATCTGCGCGGCAGCATTGGATCTTCGTACCTCCTTGGAGATGAGACGGTCTCCGGCGCAGGCCACAGCGCAGAGATCACCGCAGGCCGCAATGTCTCACAAGTTGATTCCATAAAGACGATGTTTCGACGAGGCAGGCCTCAGTTTTGACACGCATCCACTGTGTGAGGGTCACCCCCCGGATCGGAGAGGAACCGCATGCCCGGGGTGGTGCCCCTTTCCGAACGCGAACCAACCACGGTCACCGTCGGGCCAGCGTGATGCCCCGGCCTACCGCACCCTCCTCGGCGACCCGGCCCGCCCGCCGTTCCGGGTCGGCTCCCCGATCCGAGGAAGACACCCGCCAGTACGCCACAGGTGTGCCAACGCCGTCTCGGCGGGCCGGCCAGGATCGTGCGGGGAGGAATCCGACGGGTGGGCACCGGCAGCGTTCCCGGCGCGGACCAGTTCAACACCGTGCGGTACGAAACCCGTGTGCCCACTCCTTCCGCCTCGTATGCAGATCTTCCGCAAGAAGACACGGAACTACACAATTTCGAGAACGGCTAAATCCCCAAAGACGATGTGTCGTGATCCTCGGTGAATCGGACCTTGTGGGCAATCTCCAAAATGGGACATACGCACTATTTCGCCCAAGGAGCCCTAGCTGATGATTTGGAAGCCTTCTTGGGACAGCTATTCTGTGCGAGCGTCTCGTGACGCTCGGCAGTGAGGAGCAGTCGCAGTGGATGCAGATTCCGTCGAGAAGAGTGCGCGGCGGTCCACGATCAGTTCGCTCACCGGAGTGCGGGCTTTCGCGATGCTCCTCGTGGTGGGGGCGCACGCAGGCTTCTGGACCGGTAAATACACCCCGGATCTTGTGGGCGCGGTGTACTCGCGTCTCGAGATCGGAGTGGCCATCTTCTTCGTCCTGTCGGGGTATCTGTTGTTCCGACCGTGGGTGAAGGCTCTGGCCGAAGGGCGTGAGGGCCCGGCTGTGGGCATGTACCTCCGGCATCGGGCACGGCGAATCCTGCCCGCATATTGGATCGTTGTAATTGCGACGTACACGATCTACCTGTTCCGCGATTCCGGTGACACCGGACTCGGGATGGATGGGTTTCTGCGGAACATGACCTTCACGCAGATCTATGGCTTCGGTCATCTCCACGACGGCCTGACGCAGACGTGGACTCTGGCTGTGGAGGTCGTCTTCTACATGCTCCTGCCGTTGATCGCCTGGGGGCTGGTGGTCGCGGTGTGTGGCAGGCGTTGGCGACCTGGCCGACTGGTGGCGGCGTTGTGCGTTCTGGCGTTGACCACCCCGCTGTGGATCGTGTTCACGCACGCCGACACCCAGATTTCGATCACCGCGCGTCTGTGGTTTCCCGGTTTCTTCGCGTGGTTCGTCGGTGGGATGGTCCTAGCCGTGGCCGCGACGACGCTTCGTCGCTTCAACCCCTACGCAGCGGGTGGCGGAGCCCTCGTCTGCTTCCTACTGGCCATCACACCGGCGGCAGGTGAGGCGACGATCGTCCCTGAGGACGGCGGGGCAGCGATCACCAAGGCGTTCCTCTACCTCGCGTTCGCGATGTTCCTGCTGGCTCCGCTGGTCATCGGCTCACAAAACGGACCGATGGGCTCTCTGTGCTCGTGGGCGCCCATGGTGTGGCTCGGCGAGATCTCGTACGAGTTCTTCCTCGTGCATCTCGTCGTCATGGAGTTCGTCATGGAGATGCTCGGCTACGGGATATTCCAGGGTTCCGCGGTGGGCGTGTTCATCGTCACCACCGTCCTGTCCATACCCCCCGCGTGGGCACTGCACAGAGGACTTGCGCGCATCGTGCTGCGGCGCAGGGCTCAGACCAGTTCCGACCGACCCTCGCCGACCGCCGTTGCAGCGGCGGAGAGTCGCTCGTACGCGGCTCGGGTCTCCGGTGCCAGCAGATCGTGACTGATGACGACCCCCGCGCCGAGGTGTTCGTCATAGGGGATGGTTTCGATTCCCCACACCTGTGCGCCTAGGTACTCACGCAGAAGATCGACGTCCACCTGCCAACCGGTGGCATCCTGATTCGACACCGTGACCACCGTCCGCGCGACGCCCGACTGGCCGAGGGTGTCGCCGATCGACTGCAGCGCGGAACGCAGGCGGTTGAACGCGTCCGCCCGGCATGGCACCACGAGGATGATCGGCGACGGCGCGGATAACAGCGGTGCCAGGTAGGCGGCGCGCAATCGGTGACCGATGTCGTGGACGGCGCTCCCGCCGCGGGCTTGCAAGACGCTTGCAAGAGTGTGGTATTCGCCATCCACGGCGCTGTAATTGCCGATGCGATTCAGAATGCGGGCCCCGACGCTCGTGCGAGAGCAGAAACCGCCGAACATGTCGGGCTCGACCGAGCCTGTTGCCGCGGACGCCACCAACTGCTCGAGACCGCTCATGGAGAGAACGTCGTCGGCGCCGCGTTCGGCGATATCGCCGCCGGCAGGTGTCGCGTCGACGGCGATGACAGATCCTCCGCTGGCCGCAGTGGTATTCGCGAGGCCGAGCGTTGTCGTGGTTGCTCCCGCCCCACCGCAGGCCCCGAGGACGAGCGTTGACACGGGAAGGGGTTGCAGCAGCGGTTCATTCGTCAATTCGAGGCTCCAATGGATGTGATGTAGGTCCGGCCGCCGACGTCGGCTGTGGTCACGACCTGCTCGTATCTCTGCTTCAACCCGCCGGGTCGCAATTCCGACAGTGTCACGGCATAGCGGCCGGTTTCGGTCTCGGTGATTTCGAGGCAGTGTTCGGTGCCATCGGGGAGCGTGTCGATGCCATCCTGGATGTCCTCGGCAGACCCCAAGAGTGCATCGGGCGCCGCGATTTCACGGGCCTTCGCGCCGTCTCGTTCGACGTAGTACGCATAGTCGAAGGCCAGGATCGCATCACTGCCGTCGGTGGTTCCACCGGGTCCGTTTCCGACGACCGTTGCGCCGTCTCGTGCCCCGACGCACCAACCGGCGTTTTCATCAGCGGGCGGCTCATCAGGCGCGTAGGTGGATGGCGTGTCGGTGGACTGCGCGTCGGTGGACTGCGCAACAGCGGACGGGGACGGCGCGTTACCAGACTGCGTAACGAACAAGGCGACGCCACCGCCGGTCAGGGCGATTGCCGCGAACGCCGCGACGGCGACGGCGATTTTCCTCTTGCCGCGGCCGCGGCGGACGGGTGGTGCGGGAGAGGGTTCGTCCTCTGCCGACAGCCATGTAGGGGCTGGTGGAGGCGGAAGGCCGCGGTAGCGTTCCGCCGGGGGCGCGGCGGCCGGGAGGTCGTGTTGGCCTTCCACCGGGGGCGCGGTGGCCGGGAGGTCGTGTTGCACGGCTTCTCGCGTCGGTGCCGCAGCCGGAGCAAAAGGTGGGAACCAGTGTGAGAAGCGATCGAGGGGAGCGCTGTCGTCGTTTCTGTTCGGCGGTTCTGTCACAGCTGAATCCTCCACACGTCGCTCCCTCGCGCAGAGCCGACCCCCGGCCTGGCCTCACGCGAGGGATTCAAATCACACCTGCAGCGATGCGATCACCCCAACCACCTGCCCGAACTCGGGGCACTGGTCAGTCGGTTCTGCCGCGCAATGGCGCAGTCATCGTTGATCGCCCCACGATCGCCCCCGGTCTTTCCAGTCCCACTACCGCGGAAAGTACCAGACGGGTCGGGGCCATCGCGATCTCCGCGCACCGGTGATTCCGGTCAGGCCAGGCCCGCTCGAAAACGTGTTCGGCATGTGGTGTGGTGAAAATCAAATTGCGCCTGTCCGAACGCACCTTTGATTGTGGGTGCGGTCTGAACATGGACCGCGACCGAGGTGCTGCCCGGATTCTGGCGGCGCTGGTCGAAACGTCTTCCCCGAGTTGCGGGGTGACGGTAAACGAGCCCGATGGAAACCCATGTCAGTCCCGCACTGTGGGCACCGGGTGCCGCCACGGGAAGGGTCACCCTGGTGACCCACTGTCGGGACCGTGAGATTCCGGCTCAGGGAACGCTTCTACACGTTTCATGAACGGATGATCACTCGATTGGGTGAACGTGACCGGGACGACTGGCGGATCTTGGCGAAAACGCCGCCGGCGAACAGAGATGAGCTGGTGAACGCACTGGTTGCTTTCGTGCTGGCCTCGACCGCGTGCGGACGACCGCCCGGTATGCACTCTTCGTGGAGGTTGCGTCGACGCCCGGGCTGGAGACGATCATCCGCTCGATCCGGTCCGGGCTCGTCGAGCGGGGGGCGGACATGCTGGAACTGGTGGGATCGAGGAATCCGGCAGCCGGCGCAGCGGCAATCACCGATTACCTGGACGGAGTGGTCCTTCGCCAACCGGCCATGCCTGACAAGCACTTCGATCCGGCTTCCGGATTCAGCGCGGTGTTCGGCGCACTCGTTCGCCATTTACACACTGAAGTCGGCCGAGGTCCGCGCCCGAGTTTGCACAATCCAGAAGATGGATAGGTTAACCTAAATTGTGTTCTCACGGGGGTTCTGACTTATCGTTTTCTCTATACGTTGGACCCACGAAAGTCCGACCCAACCGAAAAGCCACGTCGCCCGGCGCGAGACCACACCCAGCGTGTCGCAAAAGGCGACAGCCGATCGGTGGTACCGATCACGTCGTGACGGTGCTTGTATTGCAAGTTGATGGCCATCAGCGCTGCTGGTCGTCGGTGCATCTCTTGGCATACGAAGGCTAGGTATGAAGCAACTTCCAGGCCCTCAGGGTCTATATCACCCCGCAAACGAGCACGACTCTTGTGGTGTCGCGTTCGTCGTGGACATGAAGGGCCGAAGCAGCAGAGACATCGTCGAGAAGGCGATCACCGCTTTGGTGAACCTCGAGCACCGTGGTGCCGCAGGCTCCGAACCCAATACGGGTGACGGTGCCGGCATCCTCCTCCAGGTCCCGGACAAGTTCTTCCGCGCCGTGGTGGACTTCCCGCTGCCCGCTGCAGGAACGTACGTCACCGGCATCGCGTTCCTCCCGCAGAGCAAGGCCGACTCGCAGCGTGCCGCGGACGCAGTGGAGAAGATCGTCGAGAACGAGGGACTGAAGGTTCTCGGTTGGCGTGAGGTGGGAACCGACGATTCGTCGCTGGGTGCTCTCGCTCGCGACGCCATGCCCACGTTCCGGCAAATCTTCATCGGCAGCGAGAACGACGCTCTCACCGGACTCGAACTCGAGCGTCGCGCCTACGTCATTCGTAAGCGCACCGAGCACGAACTGGGCAGCGAAGGTGCCGGCCAGGACGGCCCCGGTCGCGAGACCGTGTACTTCCCGAGTCTGTCGAGCCAGACCTTCGTCTACAAGGGGATGCTCACGACCCCGCAGCTCAAGGCTTTCTACCTGGATCTACAGGACGAGCGAGTCGAGTCGGCCCTCGGACTGGTGCACTCACGCTTCTCCACCAACACGTTCCCGTCGTGGCCGCTGGCCCACCCGTTCCGCCGCGTGGCCCACAACGGTGAGATCAACACGGCCGCCGGCAACGAGAACTGGATGCATGCCCGCGAAGCACTCATCGACAGCGACATCTTCGGTGGACCCGGGCGCAGTCGGCTGGAGAAGATCTTCCCGATCTGCACCAACGGTGCCAGCGACACCGCGCGCTTCGACGAGGTGCTCGAGATGCTCCACCTCGGCGGCCGCAGCCTGCCGCATGCAGTCTTGATGATGATCCCGGAAGCTTGGGAGCGTCACGAGGGCATGGACCCCGCGCGACGGGCGTTCTATCAGTATCACTCGTCGCTCATTGAGCCGTGGGACGGACCTGCCTCGGTGTGCTTCACCGACGGCACCGTCATCGGCGCAGTACTCGACCGCAACGGCCTGCGCCCTTCGCGTCTCTGGGTGACCGACGACGGCCTCGTCGTCATGGCCTCCGAGGTCGGCGTCCTGCCGATCGACCCGGCCAGCGTCGTCAGGAAGATCCGGCTGCAGCCCGGCCGCATGTTCCTCGTCGACACCGAGAAGGGTCGCATCATCAGCGACGACGAGATCAAGTCGGAGTTGGCTGCCGAGCACCCCTACCAGGAGTGGCTCGAGCAGGGGCTGACACACATGGACGACCTGCCGGACCGCCCGTATACCTACATGTCGCATGAACGTGTCGTTCTGCGTCAGCAGATGTTCGGGTACACCAGCGAAGAGGTCAACCTCCTCGTGAAGCCGATGGCGGCTTCCGGTGCCGAGGCCCTGGGTTCGATGGGTACCGACACCCCGATCGCCGTGCTGTCCGCGCGGTCGCGGATGCTGTTCGATTACTTCTCCCAGCTGTTCGCTCAGGTCACGAACCCGCCGCTCGACGCCATCCGCGAGGAGGTCGTCACCAGCCTCGGCGGGACCATCGGACCCGAGCACGACCTACTGCAACCCTCAGCGGAATCCTGCCGGCAGATCTTCCTGCCGCAGCCGATCCTGCACAACGACGACCTGTCGAAGCTCATTCACGTCAATGACGACGGTGAATTCCCGAACTTCCGCAGCGTCATCATCCGGGGTCTGTACCCGGTGGCAGAGGGTGGAGCGGGCCTGCGCAAGGCCCTCGACGACGTCCGTTACCAAGTGTCCGAGGCCATCGCCGGCGGTGCGCGCATCATCGTCCTGTCCGACCGTGAGTCGAACGAGAGGTACGCGCCGATCCCGTCGCTGCTGTTGACCTCGGCGGTGCACCACCACTTGGTGCGCGAGAAGACGCGAACCAAGGTCGGTCTCATCGTGGAGTCCGGCGATGCCCGCGAGGTGCATCACATGGCGCTCCTCATCGGTTTCGGTGCGGCAGCGGTCAACCCGTACATGGCGTTCGAGACCTTGGACGAGGCCGTCCGCAACGACGAGTTGCAGGGCGTCACCCTCGACAAGGCCATCCAGAACTACATCAAGGCAGCAGGCAAGGGCGTGCTCAAGGTGATGTCCAAGATGGGCATCTCCACCCTGGCGTCCTACACCGGCGCACAGCTGTTCCAGGTCATCGGTCTGTCGCAGGAACTGGTGGACGAGTACTTCACCGGACTCAACTCGAGCCTGGGCGGTATCGGTCTCGACGAGATCGCCGCCGACGTCGCAGTCCGTCACTCCAACGCGTACCTGGACCGTCCCGAGGAGCGCGCGCACCGCGAGCTGGAGGTGGGCGGTGAGTACCAGTGGCGACGTGAGGGCGAGTACCACCTGTTCAACCCGGACACGGTGTTCAAGCTGCAACATTCCACGCGCACCGGGCAGTACGAGGTGTTCAAGGAGTACACGAAGCTGGTCGACGACCAGTCCGAGCGCCTCGCAGCATTGCGCGGCCTCTTCGAGTTCAGGAAGGGCGTCCGCGAGCCCGTCCCGCTGGAGGAAGTCGAGCCTGCCACCGAGATCGTCAAGCGTTTCTCGACTGGTGCGATGAGCTACGGCTCCATCTCTGCCGAGGCGCACGAGACCCTCGCCATTGCCATGAACCGTCTCGGCGGTCGATCCAACTCCGGTGAGGGCGGCGAGGATCCGGCACGCTTCACTCCGGACGAGAATGGCGACTGGCGTCGGTCGGCGATCAAGCAGGTGGCCTCCGGACGCTTCGGTGTCACATCGCACTACCTGACCAACTGCACCGACATCCAGATCAAGATGGCGCAGGGAGCCAAGCCAGGTGAGGGCGGCCAGCTGCCGGCGCACAAGGTGTACCCGTGGGTCGCCGAGGTCCGGCACTCCACGCCCGGCGTCGGTCTGATCTCGCCGCCGCCGCACCACGACATCTACTCGATCGAGGATCTCGCGCAGCTGATCTACGACCTCAAGAACGCCAATCCGGAGGCTCGCATTCACGTGAAGCTGGTCTCCGAGGTGGGTGTCGGCACGGTTGCCGCGGGTGTCTCCAAGGCGCACGCCGACGTCGTGTTGATCTCCGGTCACGATGGCGGCACCGGCGCCACCCCGCTGACCTCGATGAAGCACGCGGGCGCTCCCTGGGAGCTCGGTTTGGCCGAGACCCAGCAGACGCTGCTGCTCAACGGTCTGCGCGACCGCATCGTCGTTCAGGTGGACGGACAGCTCAAGACCGGTCGTGATGTCATCATCGCCGCACTGCTCGGTGGTGAGGAGTTCGGATTCGCGACCGCCCCTCTGGTCGTGTCGGGCTGCATCATGATGCGGGTTTGCCACCTCGACACCTGCCCCGTGGGTGTCGCCACGCAGAACCCGGTTCTGCGCAAGCGGTTCAGCGGCAAGCCGGAGTTCGTCGAGAACTTTTTCCTATTCATCGCCGAAGAGGTCCGCGAACTCCTGGCCGAGTTGGGTTTCCGCACCCTCGTCGAGGCCGTCGGGCAGGCCGATGTCCTCGATACGACGAAGGCGTTCGAGCACTGGAAGGGCAGCAAGGCGGGCAACCTCGACTTGTCGCCGATCCTGCACCAGCCTGAGTCTGCGTTCATGAATCAGGACCTGCACTGCACGGGCACTCAGGATCACGGACTCGACAAGGCCCTCGACCAGCAACTGATCGTCGCGAGCCGCAATGCTCTGGACAAGGGCGAGAAGGTCACGTTCGAGTCGCCGATCACCAACGTCAACCGCACGGTCGGCGCCATGCTCGGCCACGAGGTGACCAAGGCGTTCGGTGGTGCGGGCTTGCCCGACAACACGATCGACATCACGTTCACCGGTTCGGCGGGTAACAGCTTCGGTGCGTTCGTTCCCAAGGGCATCACCCTTCGCCTGAACGGCGACGCCAACGACTTCGTCGGCAAGGGGCTATCCGGTGGGCGCCTCGTGGTACGTCCGCCGCTGGTGACCGCGCCTGGTTTCGTCGCTGAGGACAACATCGTCGGCGGCAACGTGATCCTGTTCGGTGCCACGAGCGGCGAGGCACTGCTCCGCGGTGTCGTGGGGGAGCGGTTCGCCGTTCGCAACTCAGGCGCCACCGCGGTCGTCGAGGGAGTCGGCGACCACGGATGTGAGTACATGACGGGTGGCAAGGTCGTCATCCTCGGTGCGACGGGACGTAACTTCGGCGCCGGCATGTCCGGTGGCGTCGCGTACGTCTACAACCCGGACAAGGTGTTCGAGGATAATCTCAACACGGAACTGGTGGATCTCGAGGACCTCACGGGTGATGATTTCACCTGGCTGAAGTCCGCCATCGAGCGTCACCGCGACGAGACGGGCTCCGAGGTTGCCGCGCGCATCCTCTCCGACTGGTCGCAGCAGGTCACTCACTTCGTGAAGGTGATGCCCCGCGATTACAAGAAGGTGCTCTTGGCCATCGAGGCCGCGAAGAAGGATGGAAAGAACGTGGACGAAGCAGTGATGGAGGCAGCTCGTGGGTGATCCAAGCGGCTTTCTGAAGCACACGTCACGCGAACTTCCGGTTCGCCGGCCGGTGCCGCTGCGCCTGCTCGACTGGAAGGAGGTCTACGAGGATTTCCCATCGGATTCCCTGAAGGCCCAGGCCAGCCGGTGCATGGACTGCGGTATCCCCTTCTGCCACAACGGCTGTCCACTGGGGAATCTGATTCCCGAGTGGAACGACCTGGTGTACCGGGACCGTTGGCACGACGGCATCGAGCGTCTGCATGCCACGAACAACTTCCCGGAGTTCACCGGGCGTCTGTGTCCGGCGCCCTGTGAGGCGTCATGCGTCCTGGGTATCAACCAGGACCCGGTCACGATCAAGCAGGTTGAGGTCGAGCTGATCGACCGCGCCTTCGACGAGGGCTGGGTCAAGCCGGTGCACCCCACCCGCTCGACGGGCAAGAAGGTGGCCGTCGTCGGTTCCGGTCCCGCGGGTCTCGCTGCAGCGCAGCAACTTACCCGAGCGGGCCACATAGTCACCGTCTTCGAACGTGCCGACAGGATCGGCGGACTGCTGCGCTACGGCATCCCCGAGTTCAAGATGGAGAAGCGCCACATCGATCGCCGTCTGGACCAGATGGAGGCCGAGGGGACGGTCTTCCGGACGGGTGTGAACGTGGGCGTCGACATCACCGCCGACGCATTGCGGGAGCAGTTCGACGCCGTGGTTCTGGCCGGCGGTGCCACCGCCGCCCGTGACCTCCCGATCCCCGGCCGCGAATTGGACGGCATTCATCAGGCGATGGAGTTCCTTCCGATCGCCAACCGAGTGCAGTTCGGCGACCTCGAGGAACCCACGATCACCGCAGAGGGCAAGAAGGTCGTCATCATCGGCGGAGGCGACACCGGTGCGGACTGCCTGGGCACCTCGCACCGTCAGGGTGCGGTGAGCGTTCACCAATTCGAGATCATGCCCCGGCCTCCCGAGACCCGCGCCGAGCAGACGCCGTGGCCGACGTACCCGCTGATGTATCGCGTTGCCTCTGCCCACGAGGAAGGCGGCGAACGACTGTTCTCCGTCAACACGGAGCAGTTCAACGGGGTTGACGGCAAAGTGACTGCGCTCGCGGCCCACGAGGTCGAGATGAAGTCAGGTCGCTTCGAGAAGGTGGAAGGCTCGGACTTCGAAATCGAAGCCGATCTCGTGCTGCTGGCGATGGGCTTCGTCGGTCCTGAGAAGCCTGGCCTGCTCACCGATCTCGGCGTCGATCTAGGCGAGCGCGGCAACGTCTCCCGAACATCGGAGTGGGCCACCAATATCGACGGCGTATTCGTGGCCGGAGACATGGGACGTGGACAGTCTCTGATCGTGTGGGCGATCGCCGAGGGCCGTTCTGCGGCCGCCGCTGTCGACGCGTTCCTCGAGGGCTCGACGGCGCTGCCCGCGCCGATCGTGCCGACCACGGCACCGCAGCGTTGATCTGAGGGAGTCTTCACAGCACTTTCGGACCAGGGCCCGATTCCACTCGAGGAGTGGGTGGAATCGGGCTTTGGTATGTGTGGAGAAACCATTTCTGGACGGTTGACCAGTGCTTTTCTGGACCATCGACCAGAAGCGCTGCGGTGGTGACCTCGGAGCGATTACTCTCCCTGGCGACGCGATCGACGTCAGCCCTGCCAAGTTCGCAGGGGCGAAAATCCGAGGAGGACCCTTGCGTTCGTCAACCCTGCGCAAATTCGCGGCACCGCTGGTTGCGGGCATCGCCGCGGCGGGACTGATCATGGTCGGTTCCGGCACGGCCGGCGCCGAGGCGCCGCCGCCGGCATCGAGTAACACCCTCAACGACGGTCGGCTGCAGCTGACGAAAGAGGTGGTCGGCAGCAATGTCGTGAATCCCGGTGACACCGTCACGTACAAGACCACGGTCAAGCACCGCGGCGGCGGGATCCGGTTGTCGGTCCCCAAGATCCGGGACGTTCCGCCGGCCGGGTTCGAGTTGATCCGTGACAGCGTCAGGGTCAGGTACGACAATTCCTGGAACAAGGCGGATCTCAGCTACAACTCCGATGGCGGGGTGACCGCGAGGTGCAAGAGTGACTGCACCTTCGTCGTCGGCGGGTTCGACCTCAACGACAACGAGGTGATCACGCTCGAGGCGACGTATCGGATCCCTGACGACACGGCCTTCGGGGAGTACGACAGCGGCGCGCTGGTCGAGATCAGGACCTGGTCCGGCGACCGGGGTAGCAAGAACTTCGGGGTGTTCGTCCGGGTGGACGATCCGGTTGTGAGGACGTCGACCAGCCTGCACGCGCCGGCGGCCGCCGAGGTCGGTGTTCCGATCAAGTTGGTTGCGACGGTTGATCCTGCCGCTGCGTCCGGTCGGATTCAGTTCAAGGACGGCGGGAACGATATCGGTGCCCCGGTCGATGTGGTGGGCGAGGAGGCAAACCTGACGCACACGTTCGATGTCGCGGGTATGCGGGAGGTGACCGCGGTGTTCCTCGCTGACGGGGGATTCTACGGCTCGACGTCCGCGCCGCAGACCATCGACGTCACCGCCGATACCGCGACCGAACTGCAGGTGTCGCCGAATCCGGTGCT
>NZ_BCXB01000020.1 GCF_001894885.1 Rhodococcus marinonascens NBRC 14363 | reverse complement strand
GGAGTGCCCGGCGGGATGTACGAGATTCCGACCCTGCTGGCGCAGAACTGTTGCAGTGCATGGGAAATAAACTCCGGGCCATTGTCCATCCGCAACACCTGCGGTGGACCACCCCACAATACGAAAGCCTTCCCCAACTCCTCCACAAGCCGTTCCGCGGTGATCGAGCGCTCCACGATATTCAGAAGCGACAACCGAGTGTGCTCGTCGACCATCGATGCAATCTTCACCGCCTTCCCATCGATAGTGGAATCGAACTGGAAGTCGATAGCCCACACCACATTCGGTGCATCCGCTTCGACTGTCGGCACCGAACTCACCCCGGCCCGCTTACGGGGGTGATAGATCCGCACCTGCAGGCCTTCCTCCTTCCATAATCGGTGGACCTTCTTCTTGTTCACCTGCAGGCCCTCGTCGTGGCGTAGATGAGCCCACGCACGCGAAGAATCCGTGCAGCGGGTGTTTGAGGGCATAGCGGCGAAGCCAGGCCCGTAGGTCGGCGTCAGGGTCTGACGGGGTCTGCGCTACGGGAAGCCGCCGAAAGGTGGATCGGGCGAGCCCAACAGCTTTGCATGCCAATCGCTGCGAGATACTCAACGTGCAGGTCAGCATCTCGACTGCGCGGCGCTTGGCGGCTGGGCTCAGAATTTTCCCTTGGCCACCTCACGCAGCGCGTCCTTCTCCAACTCGGCCTCGGCGAGCAGCCGTTTGAGTTTGCCGTTCTGTTCTCGGAGTTCTTTGAGTTCCTTCGCCGCATCGGTGTCCATGCCGCGGTATTGGCGTCGCCAGTTGTACAACGTCGCCGCCGACACCTCGAGTTCGGCGGCGATCTCTTCCTGTGTTCTCCCTGCTGCGGTCAACTCGTCCGCCCGCCGCAGCTTCCGAACAATGTCCTCCGCAGAATTGCGTTTCCGTCCAGCCATGATCTTCATTGTCCTTCCAACCCCAGGTCAAGGGGCAACAGGACTCCAAAACACGGTGGACCCATTCACGGGAGACACGCCACTGGGACGTCGCCGTAGCACCGTCCGGTTCGTGCGTCGGATCCGTCCGCCACCAGCACGCAATGGTGGCGCGCCGGTACGGGGACGAGTCGCTTGCGTCACGCGCAGAGGAGATCGCCTCGCGCACATACGAACTGTCTGAACTTCTCGTCGACGTCCTCGGGGTCACCGACGTCGGGGCCTACTATCCGCATCGGGTCACGTACCACCCGACGTGCCACTCGCTGCGGATTCTGCGCGTCGCGGACAAGCCGCTGCAACTACTTCGGGCCGTACGGGGCATGACCCTGATCGAACTTCCCGCAGCCGAATCCTGCTGCGGTTTCGGGGGAACGTTCGCGCTGAAAAACTCCGAGACGTCGACGGCGATGCTCGCAGACAAGATGGGCAACGTCCTGCGCACCGGTGCCGAGGTGTGTACCGCCGGCGACTCGTCGTGCCTCATGCACATCGGCGGCGGCCTGTCCCGGCTGCGTAGCGGGGTGCGGACCGTTCACCTCACGGAGATTCTGGCCGGCACCGAGAAGATCGCGGCCATCTCATCACCACGTTCCTCGGATCACCCGCCTTCCGCGCGGGCACCGTAAACATCCGGGGCACAGAGAGTTTCCCTGACGCTGCGAGGAAGTCGCTCGCCGATACCCAACTGCGCGCCAATCTCGGCGCGGCAACCACCACCATCCGTGACAAGCGCATCGCCGCCGTCGCCGAGGTCGACGACTGGGAGGAACTGCGCCGCGCGGGTAGCGCCCTGAAGGCGGATGTGATGGCGCGACTTCCCGAATTACTCGAACAGTTCGAGGGCAACGTCACTGCCCACGGTGGCACCGTCCACTGGGCGCGGGACTCCGACGAGGCGAACCGGATCATTACCGAGACCATCCGGGCCACCGGTTCCGACGAGGTCCTGAAGGTCAAATCCATGGCGACGCAGGAGACCGGCCTCAACGAACACCTCGAGGAGAACGGCATCGCGGCGATCGAGACCGACCTCGCCGAATTGATCGTCCAACTCGGCGGGGACACACCGAGTCACATCCTGGTTCCGGCCATTCATCGCAACCGCGCGGAGATCCGGGAGATCTTCCTCAGTCGATGCCGGGAATCGACGCCGATATCACCGACGACCCCCGCGCTCTGGCCATGGCGGCGCGTGCACACCTGAGGCGAAAGTTTCTGTCCGCCAAGGTGGCGGTCAGCGGGGCGAACTTCGGCGTCGCCGAGACCGGCACGCTGGCGGTGGTGGAATCGGAAGGCAACGGGCGAATGTGCCTGACGCTCCCCGACACTCTGATCACGCTCATGGGCATCGAGAAACTGGTACCCACGTTCACCGATCTGGAAGTGTTCATGCAACTGCTGCCTCGGTCTTCGACGGCGGAGCGCATGAACCCGTACACATCCATGTGGACCGGCGTGTATCCCGGCGACGGACCGCAGAACTTTCACGTCGTCCTCCTCGACAATGGCCGGACCAACGTCCTCGCCGACGAGGTCGGGCGTTCCGCGCTGCACTGCATCCGGTGCAGTGCGTGCCTGAATGTGTGCCCCGTCTACGAACGGACGGGCGGCCATGCGTACGGGTCTGTGTATCCGGGACCGATCGGGGCGATCCTCAGCCCGCAACTGACCGGTACCACCGACCACGACGACCCGAATGCCTCACTGCCCTTTGCCTCGACGCTGTGCGGCGCCTGTTTCGATGCGTGCCCCGTCCGCATCGACATCCCCGGTATTCTCGTCCATCTCCGTGCGAAGCAGATCGACTCCGAACGGCACGGACTGCCCACTGGCCAGGACCTCGCGATGAAGGCGGCGGGGTGGGCGATGGGATCGGAGCGCCGGTTCGCCGCCGCCGAAAAGGCGTCCAAGATCGGCAGGGTGCTCGGCGGCGCGACGGGTCGTATCAGTTCATTGCCGTACCCGGGGTCCGCCTGGACCTCCAGCCGAGATCTGCCCTCACCCCCTAAGGAAACCTTCCGGCAATGGTGGGCACGCACTCACGCAGGCACCGAACGATGAACGCACGCAGCGAAATTCTGTCGCGGATCCGTTCCGCGATCGTGGACGCGCCCGCCCCCGAACCGATTCCCCGCGACTATCACCGGCAACCCATGACCGGCTCCGGAGACGTCGAGTTCTTCTCTCGCACCGTCGACGACTACCGCGCCCGGGTTCACCGCGCCGACGAGAACACGGTCACCGGGATCGTCACCGAACTGATCGCCGAAGACGCCCGCGTCGTCATCCCGCCGGGACTGCCCGCCGCCTGGCGACCGCGGCGCGACATCGTCGTCGACGGAGAACCCGACGTGCTGTCGATCTCGAACCTGGACACCATCGGCGTCGTCGTCACCGGATGCACCTTGGGGATCGCCTCCACCGGGACCATCGTTCTCGACGGAGGCCCCAGTCAGGGCCGGCGGGCACTGACCCTGGTGCCCGATCATCACATCTGCATCGTGCGCACCGATCAGATCGTCGACACCGTGCCGCAGGCCTTCGCGTCCCTCGACCGGACGCGTCCGCTGACGTTCGTCAGCGGCCCCAGCGCCACCAGCGACATCGAACTCGAGCGAGTCGAAGGCGTCCACGGGCCGCGCAACCTGGATGTTGTCATCTTGGGCTAGGCGGGGTCGGATCCGCCCACACGGCAGTGGGCAGTGTGAGCGGACCGTTCCTCACATCAGAGAGCGGACCCGGGTTGCCACAATCAGGGTTGGCTCAGGGTGTAGAGCGATGTGGGTGTGGCGGCGTAGGCGGTTTCATAGTCCTTCGCGGTCAGGGCCGCAACCTGCCCGACCCGAGCAAGTCTCTGCCAGTCCGCGCCTTCGCGGCTGCGCCAAGCGTATCCGTCGTTGTCGATGCCCCACAGCGCATCCCCGGCGCCGGCGAGCATTACCAAGGCCGGGGCGTCGGTCACGGTGGAGAAGACGCGGGCACCGTCAGTGCTGTGCTGCACACCTTGCCCGGCGATCGCCCAGATTCCGGAGGTGGTGACCGCCAGAGAGGTGGCCGGAAGGGTCGCACCGGGAGTCCAGGTGCTGCCGCCGTCCGTGGAGACGAGCAACCCGTCGGTACCGTCGAAGCCGACCATGGTGCTCTCATCCGCGGCCAACGTGTGGAAGTCGACCTGCCCCGCGAACGATCTTTCCGCCCAAGACTTTCCGCCATCGGTACTGCTGCGCAGACCGAGGGGGTTGGCGGCGGTGCTGGACTGGCCAGGGTGACCGGAGGCGAAAAGGGTATCACTGACCGGGATCCCGGTCAGTCCCATGAAGTCGTCATCGGATGTGCCGACCCGGGCGGGGGTACCGGAGGAGTCGAGAGCGAACAGACCGGTGTGGGTACCGGCCAGGACGGTCCCATCGGCATCTACATACAGTCCGTGCAGATGGCTCAGTTCGGAAGTGAAATCTACTGCCGGGACAGTGTTGTCCAATTCTGTGGCCCCGTCTTGCGACGAGCAGCCGGCAAGTACGAGCGCGGCGGCTGTGAGGGGCAGGACGGTGCGGGCAAAGCGGCGGGCAGACATCATGGGAACCTCGTTTCTGTCGATGTGATTGTGGAGTCGGTGCTGGGCTATTCGACGTAGGAAAGAGTGGTCATCATCCCGGCCTCGCCGTGATAGAGGTTGTGGCAGTGCACCATCCACTGACCTGGGTTGGTCGCGTCGAAGTCCACCTCGACGGTCTGATTGGGCAGTACCAGCGTGGTGTCCTTGCGCGCCCCGGCTCCCTGATCGTCGACAACCTGGAAGGTGTGTCCATGCAGGTGCATGGGATGAAACATCATGGTCCTGTTCACAAAGCGCAGCCGCACCCGTTGCCCCTCGAGAACGTCGAGGGGTGTGTGCTCGTCGTACGTAGCGCCGTTGATCGTCCACCGGTACCCGGACATGTCCATGCCCAGCGTCAGGTCGTGGACCCGGTCGGGCTCGCGGCGCCCGAGCCGGACGTCTTCTCGCGAACGCAGCTGCAGGCCCATGATCGGTTGAGCATCCAGCTCGACAGGTCGGACGGTCGGCTCCGGAGTTTGCCCTGCTCCGGTGCGGATCAGGGCGAATCCCTGCCCCTGCTTGCCCTCTGCGGCAGCAACGATGGGAAAGACTCCGTCGCCGAGGGTGACGATCACGTCGAAGCGCTCGCCCATGCCGATCAGCAACGACGACCCGGTGACCGGCTCGACCGGATAGCCGTCGCTGTGCGTGACGGTCAGCTGGTGTCCACCGACCGAGAAGCGGAAGGCGGTGTCGGCGCCGGCGTTGATTATGCGCATCCGCACTCGCTGGCCAGGGCGAGCTTGCACTCCGAAAGGGTCGGCCGGGAGGGTGCCGTTGATCAGGTAGTGGGGGTACCCGACGTCCCCGGTGTCGGAGCCGAGTGGGGCGTCCGCGTCGGCCGCCGCACCCATTCCCATACCGCCCATCGCGCCATGGTCTATTCCCATACCGCCCATCGGCATGCCGTCGCGGCGCAGGTCATCAAGTTGCTGGTCCGGGGTGCGGCCGGCCACCCCGTCGAGCCAGTCGTCCAGGACCAGGACGGCTTCCAGATCGTAGTCTGCGCCGTCGGCGGGATCTTCGACGATGACCGGCGCATAGAGACCGCGGTCGAACTGCATACCTACATGTGAATGCAGCCAGTGAGTGCCAGCGTCTGGCGCGAGGAACTCGTAGGTGAACGTGTTGTTTGGAGCCACCCCAGGCTGGGTGAGTCCAGGTACCCCGTCCATGTCGTTGCGCATGGCGATGCCGTGCCAGTGGATGGTTGATTCGTCCGGGAGTTCGTTGACGAGGTCGGCGCGGAGAAGATCGCCACGGTTTAGCCGTATTTCGGGTCCGGGAAGTTGGTCGTTGTAGGCCCACGTATCGACCAGGACACCCCCGAGATCGATCGTGGTCGGGCGCGCCCGCAGCGATGCCGCCACTGTTCTCCCGGTCCCCATATTGGCCCGGCGGACCTGCTCGGCCGCATTCACGGCAGCCGAGTCGGGCCTAACGGTGGACCCGGCTGAGGTGGTCGCCCTGTTGCTGAATCCGGCCACTGTCGCGGCCGTCCCCAGGCCGGCCAGCACCAAGAAATTCCGACGGGACAAGCGGGGTCGGGCGGACGGAAATTTTTCGATCATGGAAACACTCCTGTTCGGGCACAGATCGGACTACCGAGACCAACCCATCTACTAGCAATCTGGTAGACGGCGTAGGCAGGATTCCGACCTGCGGTTTGCTATCGGACCGGCCGCTCAGAAGGCAGCCGGTACCCCTTCAGCGCGGGGCGGTGTCAGGTGCCGGCGGCATGCGGAGCCGTCCGGACCGGGTCAGGACATAGAAGGCGAGCACGCGCGAGTCGTGGCAACGAGCCGCCGGCTGGTTGCGTGCACCAGCGGCTCGGACCCCGGAGACATGATGGTTCGCCCAAAGTCCACGGCAGGTGTCGGCGAAGGGTTCCCCGGTCCACAAGACCGGGGTGTTGCCGACCACGGTGCCCTGTTGCGGAATCAGTTGACGGTGGTCGGAAGACGGCGGAAAGCTGGAGGAACTGCATTATTCACTGAGGTAATCCCTGTATCCGACTACGGCTGGGCGCGCACGGTGGTGGGCGACGAAATAGGCCACGAGAAAGGCCCTCTGGTGACCTGCCGACTGCTGATCAGCACCTGGCGATTGATCAGCACCTGTTGATACAAAGTTCGTTCAAGACGGTCCGGCCTTGCCGGATACGAACGGACCGCGGAGGGGACCGCGGACTCAGGGTTGCCAACATCAGCACCATGACGACAGCGAGAGCAGTGGCGGCGACAGTCAGCGGGCGAAGCGGATTGTCCGAGCGCGGCATGGCCACGACGCCGTGCGCCTCGTAGGCCAGGTGCGTCGATCCGTCGTCCATGTGCACTGGGCCAGGAGCCGACTCCTCGGCTTGCGGCAACGTCGTGGAAGAGGAGATGTAGACATCGTCGCCTCGTTGATCGTGCGCCAGAAAGATCCCACATTGGGCGATCGTGTAGGCGAGAAAATACAGGACAGCCGCGGCCGCAATAGCCGTCTGCATACGCAGGGAGGGTATCGCAGGAGCTGTCACAATTTCTCGACTATATAGCATCCGTGATCTGGACATCGGTCCAGTCTGACCGAAGTTTGGGTCCGCACGCCTTTGTGACCTCTGTGGCTCTTGGGATATTTGGTGGAAGATATCATTATCGACACTAGAGTGAAAATAGTTGACTATAGTTACGGTGTGTCGGTTTGACTTGCTCGCGTCGACTCCCCGGTCGACCGACCGTCAATCGTCGAATCCTGTGCGTCGGAAGGGACTGAGATGCGGGGAACACCGGGCAGGTTCAGCGCCCCCAGAAGACTGACCGCGACAGTGGTGGGCGCCTCAGCCGCGGCTGCCGTTCTGCTCATCGGACCTCAGCCCGCATCCGGCGCGCCGCCGACCGCATCCGGCGCGCACACGCAGCCGTCGACTTCGCTCGCGACGACGGTCGCGGACATGTTGACCCTCACCACAGACGCTGCCGAGCCGACTGTGGTGGTGGTAGATCCCAGCGTGTGGCAGACCGTCGCCAACATCACAATCGCTACCGTGGAGAGCGCCGAGGCCAACGGGTCGCTCGGCGACGCCTTTGCCGTGCTCCAGAAGCTGGCGGGTTGCCTGCTCAAATGGGCAGTGTTCGCCGATACCGCCGCGACCAGCGCTCTGAACGCCTGCGGGAACGAGGTCACTGGCATCGACGCCAGCATCGGCCCCCGATTGATCGCCGCCCTTGCATACGGAGTGGCGGACGCCACGGTCCCGGATGAGGCGGGCACCCCCGACGAGACCGACACCGGGACGGGTACACAGACACAAACCCCGAGCACGTGGAATGGGACGGGCACCCGCGAGTTCGTGGCACCGTCCGCAGGGTCTATCACCTCACGGTTCGGAGGTGCGCGCAACCACGGCGGTATCGACATCGCGAACACATTGGGGGCACCGATCGTTGCGGTCGCCGATGGGGAAGTCATCAACGCCGGACCGGCCCAGGGGTATGGAATGTGGGTGCGCATCCGCCACGACGACGGCACGGTGACCACCTACGGCCACAACAATGACAACCTTGTCAAGGTCGGGCAAAGGGTCAAAACCGGTCAGAAGATCGCGACCATCGGCAACCGCGGAAACTCGACCGGACCGCACCTGCACTTCGAGGTCGAAACACCCGCCGGCTACAAGACCGACCCGCTGAAGTGGTTGTCCGACCGCGGCGCGTCGATCGTCGGGATCGACTGACCCGCGTTCCGTGAGTCGCCTACCCTACCGAGGCACAACCTTCAAGTGCGGTCGCCGCGCGAAAGATCTTTCGTGCCACGCCGAGTCGAGCAGAAGTCACACCCCTCCCTGTTTCTGCAATTACTCTAATTCGGACATTCCTGCTGAATCCGCCACTCGGGACAGGACGTGCTCATGGCCGGCTTCCTCTATCGATTGGGCAGATTCTCCTTTCGCCGCAAATGGTTCGTCGCGGGCGGCGCACTCCTGGTCCTCATCGTCATGGGGGTTGCCGCAGCAACCATGGCCAAACCCACCTCCGACGCGTTCTCCATCCCCGGCATCCCGGCAGAGAAAGCCATGGATCTGATGGATGAGCGATTCCCCGGCGCCGGTCGCGGAATGGCACTGGACGCGCCCACCGCCAGATTCGTGTTTGCGGCCCCGAACGGTCAGACACTCGACGACCCGGAGAACCTCGCCGCGGTGGAGTCGGTGATCGACAAGATCAAGACACTTCCTCAACTGTCGGCCTCGGTGGCAGCGACAGTCACCAACCCGGTGACGGCGTCGGCGGCGCAGATGGCCGTAGCTCAGGCCAACGCCGCCCTACCGGCGAATCAACGAAACCCGGAAGTGCCTTCGCCGCAAAACCTCTCCGCGCTACTGCCGTTGAACATCGAAGCGACAGATAGCTTCCCTGCTCACTCCGTCGCATACACAACCGTCACATTCGACGTCGACTCGGCCACCGACATCACCGACGCCACCCGCGAAGCAATCGAAGACGCCGTGCAAGTCGGACGCGATGCCGGCCTCACCGTCTACGCCGGCGGCACCGCCGCAGTGGCACCCCCAGGCGAGAGTCACGCCGAACTTATCGGCATCGCCGTCGCTGCACTGGTACTGGCCCTCACGTTCGGCTCGCTGGTGGCGGCTGGGTTACCGATTCTCACGGCGCTGATCGGTGTGGCCATGGGCAGCCTGGGCATCACCGCAGCCACCGGCATCTGGGAACTGAGTTCCGTTACTCCGATCCTCGCGATGATGATCGGTCTCGCCGTCGCCATCGACTATGCCTTGTTCATCGTCTCGCGATACAAGCAGGAACTCGACCTCACCGACAGCCGAGAGGAAGCGGCAGGACGCGCCGTGGGTACAGCCGGGTCCGCAGTGGTGTTCGCCGGTATGACCGTGTTCATCGCGCTGGTCGCATTGTCGGTAGTCCGCATCCCGTTCCTTACCGCAATGGGCCTGGCCGCCGCATTCGCAGTCATGATGGCCGTGATCATCGCGATTACCCTGCTGCCGGCCATCCTCGGAATCTTCGGCACCAAGGTCTTCGCCCTGAGGATTCCGGGACTGGGGGGTGATCCCGGACCTCCTGAGAAGTCGCCGGCCGTCAAGTACGCCCGGCTCTTGGCCCGGATCCCAGTGGTCGCGCTGATCCTCGGCGTCGCCGTGCTGGCAGTGCTGGCTGTGCCCGCACTGAAACTAGACCTGGCCCTGCCAGGCGACGGCACCGCGGAACCCGGGTCAGCCCAACGCGAGGCGTACAACCTGGTGTCGGAGGGCTTCGGCGGCGGGCAGAACGGGCCGCTGATCGTGGTGGTCGACGCCATCGACGTGGCTGCGACCGAGCGCACCGCCGCGTTCGCCGCGGTGGTTGCGAAGATCGCGTCCGAACCCGACGTGCAAAACGTTCAGGTGGTGAACATCAACCAGACCGGTGACACCGCGATGATCCAGGTGATTCCCGAGTCCGGCCCCAGCGAGCCGGCCACCCAGCAGTTGGTGAACGCCATTCGCGACTCCGAGGGCGCGCTCACCGAGGCAACCGGCATCACGTTGGGCGTCACCGGACAGACCGCGATCGAAGATGACGTGTCGGCCCGGCTGATGGCGTCCCTGCTGCCCTACCTGCTGATCGTGGTGGGTCTCGCGTTCATTCTGCTGATGCTGGTGTTCCGGTCGATCCTGGTGCCGCTCACAGCAGCCCTCGGCTTCCTGCTGAGCATCGCCGCCACGTTCGGTGTGACCGTCGCCCTGTTCCAGGAAGGTGCACTGGGTCTGGTCGGCAACCCGCAACCGATCGTGAGCTTCCTGCCCATCTTCCTGATCGGTGTGGTGTTCGGCCTGGCCATGGACTACCAGGTCTTCCTCGTCACGCGAATGCGCGAGTACCACGTGCACGGGGCGACACCGATAGAGGCCGTGGTCAAGGGCTTTCATCATGGGTCCCGAGTGGTCGTCGCCGCGGCCGTCATCATGATCGCCGTGTTCGCGTCATTCATGACGCAACCAGACTCCCTGGTCAAGTCCATCGGCTTCGCACTCGCCGCGGCAGTGGTGTTCGACGCCTTCATCGTGCGCATGCTCATCATCCCGTCGGTGATGGTGCTGATGGGCGAGGCGGCCTGGTGGCTCCCCAAATGGCTCGACAAGCTATTACCCGACATCGACATCGAAGGCGAAGCGCTGCTCGAGACAAGTCCAGTGAAACTGAAAAAGCCGGAGCCGATTACGAGTGGGCGACCGCCCCTGTGAGTGGACGCCTGCGCAATTGGCCAACAATCCCAGAGCTCGTCAACCCCGCACGGCGCGCGAAGCGCCGGCCCACTCCAGCAACTCCTCGACGGGCAGGGTATTGACGACGTTCGACGGTTCCAACCCGCGCTCTGCTGCCCGCTCACAGGCGTGGCCCTGCCAGGCGAGGTGGCCGGCGGTGTGCGCATCCGTGTCGATGGCGAACATGCAACCGGTGCTCAAGGCGAGCTCGATTAATCGTCCCGGTGGGTCCCGACGCTGGGGACAGGAGTTGATCTCCAGCGCGGTGCCGTTCTCGCGGCACGCGTCGAAAACCCGCTCAGCATCGAATTTGGACTCGGGCCGCTTGCCCCGAGGCCCGTCCACGAGGCGTCCTGTGCAGTGTCCCAGGATGTCGACGTGCGGGGACTTGACCGCCTGCAACATCCGTTTCGTCAGGGTCGCACGGTCGTCGTCGAGGTGGGTGTGGATGCTCGCCACAACGATGTCCAAGTCGGCGAGCAGATCGTCGTCCTGATCGAGGGAACCGTCGTCGAGGATGTTGACCTCCATGCCGGTGAGGATACGGAACGGGGCAAGTTCGGCGTTCAGTTCGGCGATCACGCCCAGCTGAGCGAGCAGTTGCTCCGAGGAGACTCCATTCGAGATCGCGCCGCCAAGCGAGTGGTCGGTCAGCGCGCAGTACTCGTGACCGAGCGACTCCGCGCGACGCATCATCTCCTTGATCGAGCACCTGCCGTCTGACCAGTCGGAATGGGTGTGCAGATCGCCCCGCAGGGCGTCGAGCAGATCCGCTCCGCCGAGCCCGATCGGCTCGGCTGAGCCGCGCAGGTACACCAGGTACCGCGGCACGGCGTCGGCGCACTCGCGAATGATTGCGGCGGGTTCGGAGCCGATGCCCGGCGGAGACAGCCCGTCACTGTTCGTCAGAGTCGCTTGCTGCTCGTCGGTGAGGTCGGTGACGATGTCGGCCGCACGGCGGAACGCCGCGATTCGGTGCGACTCGCCACCCGCACGCTCGAGCCAGAACGCAATTTCTCGTAGCGCTTCCACAGGGTCCACCCCTCCATAGTGCACCCCTTCGGTGCACTCGTTAGGGGTCACTTTCCTGAACTGGGTAGGTGTGCCCGTCGGGTGGCCGAAACGACCTCGGCCGAACCTGTGCGAACACCGTTGATCTCGAGATACTTGTCGATCGAGCTCTGACTCAGGCGCGAGGCGATGCCCACTCTTCTACGAGGAAACAGTTTCCGTCAGTACCCACAGCGGCGGGAGGCCACTCGATACGCGAGCGACGTTGCGAGCCGTCATGTCGCAGATCCGCCGCCTGGAGGTGTCGCTTCCGCCCGCGACGTGTGGGCTCAGGAGGACGCGGTCCAGCGAGCGCAGCGGACTGTCGGGGGCGAGCGGTTCGCTGTCGAACACGTCCAGCGCGGCACCACCGACGCGGCCCGAGCGCAATGCCTCGGTCAGGGCGGTCTCGTCGATGACCGGTCCCCGCGCGACGTTGACGACGACGGAGTCCGGTGGCAGCAAACCGAGTTCACGGCTGCCGACCATTCCCCTCGTCTGCGCGGTCAGCGGCACCGCGACCACAAGGACGTCGGACTCAGCGAGCAAATCGTCCAATGGCAGATAGCGCGCCGAGGCGTCGGGCCGGGCTCGGTGTACGCGACGGCGCACCCGAAGGCCTCGAACAATGCGGCACACCGGCTGCCGACGTCGCCGAAACCGAGGATCCCCACTTGCCGATCTCCAAGATCGCGGGAGCCGCGGTTCAGGACCGCCCACTGCGCCAGCCCCCCTCCCGCATCTTGACGTCGGCCCACACCATCGAGCGGCTCACGCTCGCCGCAGCCACCACTGCCCACTCGGCGACCGATGCGGCATTGACACCCGGGGTGTTGGCCACCGGGACACCGACCCGCGCCCAGGCGTCGACGTCGATCCAGTTGGTTCCGACGCCCGGCTGCTGGACGAGCCGAAGGTGCGGTGTGAGCTCGGCTTCCCCTGCGCCCAAAGTGAGTTCGTCGTTCCAGGCCCCTACTACTACGTCCACACTCGGCAGCAGTTCCCTCAGCTCCGCCCGGGTCCGGGACACGGGCAAGAGCACCTGGTCCTCAGGCACCGCAGCCCGCAAGGCGGGGGTCAGACCGTCCTCCTCATCGCGCGTCAGCAGCAGAATACGCATCTTTCGGACCGTCCTCTCGCCGCGTTCAGGGCGCGACCGACCTTACGGTCTGGTCTCTGATTCGGCAGGTACGGCCAGCCCACGCTCTGCGCGTGCTCCGACGCCTTCGCCAGGAACTCCAGACTCGGCGGATTGTACAGCGCCACCTGCGTGTTGCGGCCGGTGACTGCATTCGCAGTGTAGCTGAAGCTGAGCATTTGGGATGCCCCGGCGAATTACCGAATCGGGCCACTTAGGGTCGCCTCGTTGTCCACCCGTTCACCTGTATGCCCCCTTCCCCTTGCATACGACTTCTATAGTGCCGGAATTGTCCATTTCAGAATCAGGAGCCGATGTGAGCTTGAAACCCCTCGCACTATTCGTCAACCACGAAGGCGCGTCTTCGCGCGCCTCAGTCACCTGCCAGTACAAATGCGGTAACGCCTGCTCACACGAAGTCCCGAACGCGTCCCAAGGGGAGTACTTCCGCGACATCGCCCGCACAGCACTCTCACGTCGCGGGGTCCTGCGCGGCGCCGGAATAGCAGTGCTCGCCGTCGGCGCGGGAAGCGCTCTAGCCGCGTGCTCGGACGATTCCGCCAACGGCAACGTATCGGCGACCGACCCAGGGGGGACCGGCGGAAAGGGGGGAGCGGCACCGACCGGCACCAACTTCGACGTCGTTGCTCCCAACACTCAGGACGCCGTCGTCATCCCGGACGGGTACGAACAGGCAGTGGTAATCCGCTGGGGCGACCCGGTTCTGCCCGGTGCTCCCGTGTTCGACTTCGACAACCAGACCGGGCAGGCGCAGTCGCAACAGTTCGGATTCAACAATGACTTCGCCGGACTTCTCCCGATCGAGGGGCAGCCCGACACCTTCCTCCTGGTGGTGAACCACGAGTACACCTCCGAACCGTTCATGTTCTCCGGGTACGACGCAGAGAATCCGACATTGGAACAGTTTCAGACTGCACTCGCCGCCCACGGTTTGTCGGTGGTGGAGGTGCAGGGTGAATCCGCTTCGGGCAAGCTCATTCCGGTCTTCGGCGCGTACAACCGGCGTATCACGGGAACAACGGAGTTTCTCATCACCGGTCCCGCCGCGGGCAGCGACTTCCTCAAGACGTCTGCCGACCCGGCCGGCACCTCCGTGCTCGGCACGTTCAACAACTGCTCGGGTGGTGTCACTCCGTGGGGGACGGTGCTGTCGGGGGAGGAGAACTTCAACCCATACTTCGCAAACGCCGAAATGATCACCGACCCCATCGCCGCCGCCCGGCTGAAGCGATACGGCGTGGAAGGTGCTGCATCCGAACGTAGGTGGGAGCGGTTCGACAAGCGATTCGATTTGGCGCAGGAACCCAACGAGGTCAACCGCTTCGGCTACGTCGTCGAGGTCAACCCGTGGGATGCGGCGTCGGCACCCGTCAAGCACACCGCGCTGGGACGGTTCAAGCACGAGGCCGCGACGGTCTACGTCACCGACGACGGTACCGTCGTCGCGTACAGCGGCGACGACGAGCGCTTCGACTACATGTACAAGTTCGTCTCGAGCCGAAAGATGATGAGCGGCAACAGCCAGGCGTCGATGCGCCACAACATGACACTGCTCGACGCCGGCACCCTGTACGTCGCGAAGTTCGCCGGGAACTCACCGGACGAGATCGACGGTTCGGGGACCCTGCCGTCCGACGGCGCGTTCGACGGCACCGGCGAGTGGATCGCACTGCTCCGCACGGGCGAGGACGGCAAGGGCGAATCACTCGTCGACGGGATGAGCGCCGAAGAGGTCGCCGTGTTCACCCGACAGGCCGGCGACAAGGTAGGTGCCACCAAGATGGACCGCCCCGAGGACTTCGAGCCGAACCCGAAGACCGGCAAGGTGTACGTAGCACTGACCAACAACAGCAAGCGTGGCGTCGACGGCGCCGCTTCCGCGGACGAGGCCAACCCGCGCAACAACAACAAGAACGGCCAGGTTCTCGAGCTCATCGACGACCACGCCGGCACCGCGTTCACCTGGAACCTGCTGCTCGTGTGCGGCGACCCGCAGGCTGCCGACACCTATTACGGCGGCTTCGACAAGAGCAGCGTCAGCCCCATCTCCTGCCCGGACAATCTGGCCTTCGACCCGCACGGCAACCTATGGGTCTCCACGGACGGCAACGCGTTGAAATCGAACGACGGCCTGTTCAGCGTCGTTCTCGACGGACCGAACCGCGGTGAGACCAAGCAGTTCCTCTCCGTGCCGAAGGGTGCCGAGACCTGCGGGCCGATCATCGGCGAGGAGCGAATCATCGTCTGTGTCCAGCACCCAGGCGAACTAGACGGCGCCGACGCGGACAGCCCGGCGTCGCACTGGCCCGACGGCGGGACAAATCAGCCGCGTCCCGCCGTAGTGGCGGTGTGGAAGCCGAACGGGCGTATCGGCGCCTGACCCAGAGTGAAGGTTTTTTTCTTCCAGGTATGTAGCTATGAAGGTTATTGACGGCACCCGGGACCCGTCCTACATTGGCGATCATGGACAACGTGACCCGGGTGCTGGCTTTCGACGTCGGCAAGTCGGGCTGTCGAGCGGCCCTGTTCGTCGACGGGCTTCGCGTCGACGAAGCCGAGACTTCGGGTGCCCGCGGGCTCGCCGACCCCGGTGGGCTCGAATCCGCGCTGGCCGCGATGCGGTCCGCTGCCGACGCCGTAGACGGCGGACGGGTGGACGCCGTCGCGGCCGGGGTGGCGGGATACGCGCGGGCCGATGATACCGGCGCAGAACTGGTCAACGTGCTTGCCGAACGTCACCACACGTGCCGGGTCGCGGTGGCCAGCGACATGACCACCTCGCATGCCGGTTCCCTTGCCGGGCGCCCCGGGGTGGTGGTTGCGGCGGGGACGGGTTCGGTCGCGTTGGCCGTCGCCGCGACCGGGATGACCGCAGTCGTCGATGGCTGGGGATATCTGCTGGGCGACAACGGAAGTGGATTCGCCATCGGCCGTCGGGGTTTGAGGTCGGCGTTACGAGCCCACGACGGTCGCGGGGGCTCCGAAGTCCTGCGGGCACTGGCGGAGCGCCGATACGGCGACCTCGATCGTTTGCCTCAACTCGTACACGGCGCGAGCAACCCGCCCCGTATTGTCGCCGCGTTCGCACGCGACGTCGTCGGTGCGGCCCGGGACGGGGACGAGTGGTCATCGACCGTGTGCGCAGAGTCGGGCGCCGAACTGGCCCGTACCGCGATTGCTGCGGCGATGCGGGCGATGCCCGACGTCCAGACGCTCGAAATCAGCACCAGCGGCGGACTCTTCGATGCCGGGGATCTCCTTACCGGGCCGTTCGCCACCGAAGCGGCCCGGTTACTACCGGGTAGTCGTCTGGTTCCGAGAGCCGGCGATGCCCGCGACGGCGGCCTGCTGATGGCCACCCGCGACGACCTGCCCCACGAAACCCTGATCCGCCGATACGAAGGAGCCCGCACATGACCGACCTCGACGCCGAGCTGGCACAGCTCGCCACCGAGCGCTCCCGCCCCGAGCTGTCCGATCTCGATACCTGGTCGGCCCGCGATCTGGTCGCCGCGATCGCCGATGACGATGCGGGCGTCCCGGCGGCGGTTGCCTCGGCCGGCGACTCCATCGCCGCCGCGGTTGACGTTGTCGTCGGACGGCTCGAACGCGGTGGCCGGCTGGTGTACGCGGGCGCCGGAACCCCTGGCCGGCTCGGCATCCTGGACGCGGTGGAGTGTGTGCCCACCTTCGGCACCGACCCCGACCAGGTGACGGCGCTCATCGCCGGAGGCACCGACGCGATCACAGCGTCCCGTGAGGGCGCCGAGGACGACCCCGACGCCGCTGCCAAGGCTGTGGCGGCCATTGGGATCGGCCCCGCCGACGTGCTCGTCGCCATCACCGCCTCGGGCCGCACCCCCTACGTGCTCGGCGCCGCGAACGCCGCACGCGAGTCCGGCGCCGCCACCATCGGCATCAGCAACAACGCCGACAGCCGGCTCAGCTCCCTCGTCGACGTGGCAATCGAGGTGTGCACCGGCCCCGAGATCGTCGCCGGATCGACCCGAATGAAGGCCGGAACGGCGCAGAAACTCGTCCTCAACACCCTTACGACCGCCAGCATGGTCCGGCTGGGCAAGACCTACGGCAACCTGATGGTCGACGTCCTCACCACCAACGACAAACTCCGGTCCCGCGCACAGCGGATTGTCATGGAGGCCACCGGCGTTCCGTTGGAGGAGGCCGCCCAGACCCTCGCGGCAGCCGACGGCCAGGTCAAGACGGCGATCGTCGCCCTGCTGACAAGGATTGACGTACCAGAAGCCCGAAACCGGTTGGCCGCCTGCGCCGGTCGGGTCCGCGCTGCGGTACACGACGGTCCCGTTGCACGGGGAACGCCGACATGATTGTTCTCTCCGTCTCCTCGGGGACGTCGGTCGACGCCATCGATGTGGCTGCCGCGGACCTGTCGATGAACGGCGGCGAGATTCGGATGATCCCGCTCGGACACCAGGAGGTCCCCTACTCCGCGGAGCTCCGTGGGCTGATCCTCGGTGCACTCCCACCCGCCGCTGCGACCCTCGAGACGGTGTGCCGCATCGATACCGGGGTGGGGCAGGAGTTCGCGGCGGCAGCCTCCGCCGCCGCACACGACCTGGTTCGCGGCCGGGCCGAGTTGGTTGTTTCGCACGGACAGACACTGTTCCACTGGATCACCGACGGGACAGTCTGCGGCACCCTGCAATTGGGCCAGCCCGCCTGGATTGCCGAGGCGACGGGGCTTCCCGTCATCTCGGACCTGCGGGTCAACGACGTCGCCGCCGGTGGCCACGGCGCACCCCTGGCCAGTCTTCTCGACACACTCCTCCTCGGCGGCGGCGGCGGACAACGATCGGCGGCCCTGAACCTGGGCGGGATCGCGAACGTCACCGTGGTCGGCGCCGACCGCGACCCGGTGGCTTTCGATACCGGCCCGGCGAACGCGCTCCTCGACGCCGCCGTCCGAAGCCTCACCGGCGGCCATGACCACGTCGACCACGACGGGGCGATCGCGGCCCGCGGGCAGGTGCATCCGCACCTGCTCCGGGCCCTGCTCGATCATCCCCACTACCGGCGACTCCCACCCAAGTCCACCGGGAAGGAAGATTTCCACGCCGGGTACCTCGCCGAGGTGATTGACCGCACCGGGAGCCACAATCTCGCGCCGGAAGACCTGCTGGCGACCCTGGTCGAGGCCACCGCCCGGACCGTCGCCGTCGCCCTCGCCCCCTACGCGGTGCGTGACGTGTTCGCTTCCGGTGGCGGAACCCGCAATCCGACGCTCATGCGCCGCCTCGGCGACAACCTCGCTCCGACCCGGCTCACCACCATCGCCGAGCTCGGTCTCGACCCGGATGCCAAGGAGGCCTACCTCTTCGCGCTCGTGGGCTTTCTCAGCTGGCACGGATTGCCCGGCTCGATACCGGCCTGCACCGGTGCCGGGCGGTCCACGGTGGCCGGCCGGATCACGCCGGGCGCCGCCCGGCTGCGCCTACCCACTCCCATCGCCGATCCTCCCCACACGTTGCGCATCGTCCACCCTCCCGCCTGACGGCGGCGCCGCGCGCCTCGTCCCGAGTTTGGAGCCCCCATGCAGCCCCTCGACCTGGTCGTCATCGTGGCCTATATGGCCGGCTCGGCCTGGCTCGGCCTCAAACTGTCCGGGAAACAGAAGAACCTCCGGGGATTCTTCCTCGGCAACCGCGACCTTCCGTGGTGGGCGGTGTGCTTGTCGATCGTGGCCACCGAAACCAGCGCACTGACCGTGATCAGCGTGCCCACCGTCGCCTACCTGGGCAACATCACCTTCATCCAGGTGACCTTGGGATATCTCATCGGCCGAATCGTGGTGGCATTCGTCCTTCTGCCGCGCTATTACCGGGGCGAGATGACAACGGCGTACGCCTATCTCGGGCTTCGCTTCGGGCGCGGGATGCAAAGCACCGCCTCGGTCGCGTTCCTGTTCACCCGATTGCTCGCCGACGGGGTCCGATTGTTCGCGGCGGCCATCCCGATGAAGGTCATCCTCGACGCCTACGGGGTGCAGCTGTCCTTCTTGTCGATCATCGCAATCCTCGGACTGGTCACGATCGGCTACACCTTCATAGGGGGAATCCGGGCGGTGGTCTGGGTCGATGTCCTGCAGATGGCGCTCTACGTGGTCGGCGGCGCCATAGCGTTGGTGTTCATCAGCCCCAACACCGACGTCAACTTCCTCACGGCCGCCGCCGACGCAGGCAAGACTCAAATACTCGACTTCACCTCCAACCCGATCTCCGCGCCGTACTCGTTCGTCACCGCGGTCATCGGCGGCGCCCTGCTCTCGACTGCCTCACATGGCGTCGATCAGATCATCGTGCAACGGTTGCCTGCCTGCCGGACGCTGCGCGATGCACAGCGGGCGGTCATCGGCAGCGCCGTCGTGGTCTTCCTCCAGTTCGCACTGTTCCTGACCGTGGGGCTGGGTCTGTGGAGTTACTACCAGGGCCGCACACCCGAACAGTTGGGGCTGCCCGCCGGCGACGAGATCTTCCCGACCTTCATCGTCGAGGGGCTGCCCGCCGGAATCTCGGGACTGCTACTTGCCGGGATCATGGCCTCTGCAATGAGCACGCTGTCTTCATCGCTGTCGGCGCTGTCGTCCTCGACGATGGCCGACCTATACGAAAAGTTCACCGACCGCACGCTCTCCGACACCGAAGGGCTGCGCCTGGGCCGCATCTTCACCTTGGGCTGGGGATTGGTGTTCATCGGCGCCGCCGCCCTGTTCACCGGAACCGACAATCCGGTAGTCGAACTCGGCCTGTCCGTCGCTGGCCTGACATACGGCGGTCTGCTCGGCGCATTCTTCCTGGGACTGTGGGTCCGAAAGGCTCGTCAACTCGACGCCATCGTCGCCTTCGGGGCCGCCGTCGTCACGATGTCCTATCTGTTCCTGTTCCATCAGACCCTCGTCGGCTTCACCTGGTACACGGCTATCGGAGTCGTGATCACCCTCGGGCTCGGATGCGTGCTGTCCCGGCGGCATCCCACCGACTCACCCCGGGCCGACGTGAACACCGACAACACCGAGTCTTCGCCGGGGACGACATAGCGCCATGACGCACTCATGGGCAGAGACCGGTCGCCTTCTCGTTCCCATCGGCGTCTTCCGTGTGATCAGCCGGGAGGTGCTCTGCCAGGAGCTGTCATGAGGTCGCAGGCGCGTAACGCCGGCCACGACTCGGCGATATGGGCGGCTCGTATGGGTTGCTGCACTCCGCACCAGCAGTCTCACCGATCCCACGTCAGCGTGGCCACACTGGTATCGCCGATTCGGGACGCGTCAGTTCATACCAGCGCGCCGCCTTCAACACTTGTGCGTCGGCGAATCGTCGCCCGGCAATTTGCAGTCCGACCGGTCTTCCGTCTGTGGTGAAACCGCAATTGATCGACGCGGCAGGCTGCTCGGAGATGTTGTACGGCACGGCATATGCGACGTGATGGAGAGCCGTCTCCGGGGTATTTGTCGGCATCGGCCACTCGGCAGGGAATGCGGCGACCGCCGAAACCGGGGACAGTACAAGATCATACGGCGACGTGCGCATAATCGTGTCATGGCGTAGAGACCAGATCGTCTGCAAGTTCCGCACCGCTTCCACTGCACTCGTGTGCTCGGCACCGCGGGCCCATTCCCGAACGAACGGTAGCAACTTCGCCTGATGGTCGTCATCCAGCGCAACTATGCTCGCCAGCGAACGTGCACGCAGGAACATGTCCAAGCCGTCGAGGTAGTCGGGCGTCATGGGCGGGGTGATTTCGGTGACGGCGGCACCAGCTGCCTCGAAATGCGCCACGGCGTCGCCTACCAGGGCTTCGACTTCGGGATCGGTTGGGATTCCAGCCCCGGCATCGAGGTGGAAGGCTACTTTCATCCCTCGAATCATGCTTTCGGGCAACGGTCTCAGCAGGGAATGCCAGTCAACCGGGTCGATCGTCAAGCTGCTGCAGTCGCGCACATCCGGACGCGATATCTCCGAAAGAACAAGAATCGCATCGGCAACGGTTCGGGTGAGCGGCCCTACCACCCGCCCCATGTAGGGGGGGTCGACCGGCACACGTCCGAAGGTCGGTTTGAGCGAGAAGAGTCCGAGCCACGTAGCCGGCAGTCGAACCGACCCAGCGATGTCGGAACCCAAGTGGAGTGGTCCTACTCCCGCGGCCGCGGCGGCACCCGCGCCGCCACTCGAGCCGCCCACGGTCCACTCAGGATTCCACGGACTTCGAGTGACACCGTGGAGGGATGACACCCCGGAGGACAGCATGCCCAGATCCGGCATGACGGACAGTCCGATGATCGGAGCGCCCGCCTCCCTCAGCCTCGCTGTGGCGGGACCGTCCGATGACTCGCGTGGGGCGTCGGCGTAGGCCGCACTGCCGGAAGGCCTACGGAATCCGGCAACAGCGATATTCTCTTTGACAGTGGCCGGTACACCGTCGAGGAGTCCGATTTCTTCATTTGCGAGCCAACGCGTTTCGCTGTCTTTGGCAGATCTCGAGGCCCCCTTGTGGTCGATTTCGTAGAAACAATTGAGGTCTTGTTGCACCTCTTCGGCTCGATCGAGAACCGCTTGCGTGACATCAACAGGCGAGAGTTGTCGCCTTCGATACAGTGCAGGAAGTTCGAGTGCGGGAATAGCGGCGATTTCCGCCGCAGTAGACACGTCCATTCCAGATGCTCCTGTGATGTGTTCGGAAGATTCGTGACTCGCTCACTGCCCAATTTCCATTGACCGAGTTCTGATCGCATGAGTAACAGATACGGTTCTCGGCGTGTCCGGGCTATGCACGTCTGCGAGCACCTCCTTGATCGGTCCGGCCTCGACGATACGCCCTCGGAGACTACGGCGACCGTGTCGAACTGGCGCCCGCTGACGCCGAGGCCGTGCGAGACGAAGACAAGCGTGGGGCCGTACTCCTCGACCAGATCTGCGTGGCGGTTCATGACCTTCGCGCGAACCGAGACGTCGAGCGAGCTGACGCCTTGGCCGGCCATGAGGAGGATTGGCGGCTCAGACCCCGAGGCGACCGTACGGAGTCTGCCACGCTCGTCAACCGCGTTCAGATCAGACGGCCCGATCCTCGATCCTGTTGTCGGGTCAATGCTTTCGCGCCCTGCTGGCGCTGAGGGCGTCGTGGGTCGCGGCGACGGCACGCGTGGTGCTGTCATAGGTTCTTTGGGCGACGGCGACGAAGAGGCAGTCGACCGCCATGAGGTGGCTGATCCGGCTGGACAGGGCGGCGGGGCGGAAGATGTCGTCGCGTCCGGCCGCATACACGACGCGGTCTGCGTAGGTGGTGAGGGTGGAACTGTCGACGCTGGTCAAGGCGACGGTGCTCGCGCCGGTCTTGTGTGCTTGGCGCAGGAAGGCGAGGGTTTCGCTGGTCTCCCCGGAATGCGAGATGGCGATCGCCACGTCATGTGGTGTCAGCAGGACAGCCTCGGTGACAGCGAGATGATTATCGGTGGGAGCATGGCTGATCAGGCCGATGCGCATCAGCTTCTGTTGGAGATCGGCGGCGATCAACGAGGATGCGCCTGCGCCGTAGAGCACGATCTTGCGTGCGGCCACTATGGTGTCGGCGATGCGGCCCAGCGCTTCTGCGTCGAGATGGGCTGCGGTTTCGCGCAGTGCGCGTTGCTCGGCGCCGGCGATCTTGTCGATCACATCACGTACCGAGTCGGTGACCGTGATGTCTCCGGTGATCTGATGCTCTTGGCGTCGCTGCCCCGCTGCGGTGGCCAGCGCGAACCGCATGTCCGGATAACCGCGGAAACCCAATGTCCGCGCGGTGCGGATAATCGTCGCCTCACTCGTTCCCACCACCTGCACCAGGTCCTGCAGTGTGGACCGCGACACGCGCACGGGGTCGTCGAGGATCAGCTGCGCGACCCGCGCCGAGGCCGGCGGGAGGGAGGGGAGAAGTACCCGCACCCGTGCAACGAGCGCATCGGGGTCGGGGGAGTAGTCGGCGGGATGAGCACGCAAGTCACTCAAAACTTCTCCCGTGAAGGCATTTTTCTTCTCGCATAGCTTCGAGGATGGTTCTTGACGTCATCGTGTGCTGCACCCTACATCGTCTACCAGGATCGTGTTGCTCGCCGCGGACAAGGAGCCGGGCGTGGAAGTACTCTGCGGGTGCCTAATCGCAGAAATTGGCGGCTTTAGGAATTGACGCCGCGCATCGCAATAATCTTGAGCGCGAGGGAGAGATCGAGTCGCAACCCGGGGTTCTCGGTGAACGGCCCGAGCATCTTCTCGAGTTTCGTCACCCGGTATCGCAGCGTGTTGTAGTGAAAGTGCAGTTGACGCGCTGTTTCTGCGATATTGATGTTGGTGGCGAGGAGCACTTCGAGGGTGCGCCGCATGTCCTTCGCCTCGACTGTGTCCTCGGTGAGGTTGCGCAGGGTCTCCCGGGCGAACGACTCGAGTTCGCTGTCGTCCTCGACCAGGCTGAGCAACCGGCAGACGCCCAACTCGTCGAAGTGCGTCACCGCCCGGACGCCGGAGAGCTGCCGCCCCACCTTCAGCGCCGTCTTGGCCTGGTTGTACATCGCGGAAATACCGTCGACCGTCGTCGTTGCGCGAGAGACGCCGACCCCGAACGAGCGCCGCCCGCCACCGCCGTCGCCTCGCACGTAGTCGACAAGTTCGCGGACGAGGTTCATGGTTCTCGTGCCGGACCCCATGAGGATTACGGTCTCCGTTGCGAGGCCGGCGACGGCGGCACCGGGATCGTGGGCGGCAACGGCGTCGGCGAACGCCCGTGCCTGCCTGTCGACCAAGGGCATCCGGGTGGGCAGCGGCGAGGTGTCCTCGACCACCGGATCGGGTTCGATCACGACGACGACCACCGGACGGTCGAGGTCCCAGCCGAACGTCTGCGCGTGCGCGACCACGTGCTCCTGCTCGCCGCCGCGGCCGCGCAGCAGGTCACGGAGGAAGTTGGCCCGGTGCTTCTCCTCCACCGACGACACGACCAGTTCCCGTGCGACGACCAGGGCACACACCGTGGCCGCCTGCTCGACGAGGTAGAGATCGTCGCTGCTCAGCGTGCGTTCCGTGCTGTACAGAACCAGCCGGCCGTGATCGATCCCGTTGGCAGAAATAGCCGAGACCACGACGTACTCGCCGTCCAGGCTGCGCAGACCGAGACCGCCGTCGATCGAGTCGGTGCGCCCACGCCCGGCCGAGTCGAGCACCGGACTCGCAGCCAGGCGTCGCAGTTCGGATTCGTCGCCAGCATGGCAGAGTTGGCGTCCGTCGGGCGTCGTGATCAGCACTGCGCCGGACATCTCGCTGGCGACCCAGGCGGCGAGTTCGGCGTGACCACCCCCCGCCATCACGAGGTCTACGAGCATCTTCCGCAGACGGTCGGCCGTGAACAGCGCATCGACTTGTCGGTCCCACAACTCCTCGAGATCGCCGGCGAACGAGTGCCCAGAAGGGAATAGCTCGTCGACCACGACGACGGGGAACCCGAGTTGGGTGGCCGCGTCGATCATTCCGGCCGGCAGTGTGGGCGCGGCGACGTCGAGTCGCACCGCAAGCCCGGCCACTGCGCGGCTGTCGAGGCGCGCGAGAAACGCATCGATCGGCTCGACAAGCCTGCTCAGGACGGACGTCGAGGTGATCAGCAACTGCCCAGGGCGCAACCATGGGCCGATATCGGGTACGGCCATCACAGCAACGGTCGACACGTCACGCGCGGCTTCGATATCGCCTGCGACCACTTCCGGTGAGAGCAACAGGCCGGAGGTCATGATGTCGGCAAACCCTGCCAGCGGAAAGTCGAGGCTCAACTCCGCCTCGGTGGCGGTCAACGACCGACATGCGGCAGTGAATCGACCGATGCTTGCCGCCGTCACCGTCCACCCCACTCATCTGACCCGAATGTTCCCGCGTCGTTGCGTGCGAGTGACCTTAGGTGTCCATACCTATGCGGTCAAACGCCGATGACATCGGGCCCTGCCGATTGTGCAGGATGAACTAACTCCCGAACGGTGACGCACTGTTGGAGTAGCGGGCGAAATCGCCCTGCGCGCCACTGTAGACGTTGAGGTCGACGTTGCCGTTCACACCAGGAATGCGCCCAGTGCTCGTGTACTGCCAGAACGTCCAATTGTTCCAGCCGCCCGGCAGCGGTCCCGGCGCGTTCTGACCGTTGTAATCGGCGATCCACAGGGGGTAATCGGTGAACTCGTTGGTGTTGGCCATCGCTGTTTGCCAGAAGTGCGGATACGTGTAGATGATCGGCTGGCGTCCAGTGAGGGTCCGAACTGTGTTCAAGTACCGGTGTGTCCAATTGATCAGCGCGGCAGGCGACAGACCGTTCGAAACCTCCAGGTCGAGGACGGGTGGCATGTCGCCTGGCCCGTTGATCCCCAGCACCATCGTGGAAAAGAACGCGGCCTGCAACTCCGGCGACAGCGTCGGGTCGGCGTAGTGATAAGCGCCGCGCGAAATTCCGGCCACCCGCATCGCGAGGCTGTCCTGGACGAAATACGGGTTGATATAGTCGAGACCTTCGGTGGCCTTGACCATCGCGAAGTCGTGGCCTGAGTTTCGGACGGCGAACCAGTTGATCGCCGAGCCTCCCGGGTGCTGCCACGACGCCACGTCGGGGCCTTGGACGGGGGCGGCGGATGCGATGCCGGGCGCCGCCGCCAGGACCGTCGCCAAGAGCAGTAGTGGCACGATCCTGAAGAATCTGCGGACCTTCACCTCGATAGACATCAGCCGAGCGTATCGTCTGCGACCGGTGCACAAGGGTCGACGCGCGAGGTAGAGAAGAATTGACCTCTGCAGCGCGGCCACACCAGCCTGGTTCGCGCGGTGAGTGCGCAGTTGTGGTCGTAACGCGCCGGTCAAGGCGACGATTTGTGCGCACTCACGCAGATGCAGGCCATCGCTCGGCCATTCATCAATATGTATGAAGGCCTACCCTTGGCATTGTCGCGATGTCGAATAGTGGTCAGCCGCCCGCGCGAGCATGGTGATTCCCATCACAAGTCTGATCCTGCCCCGCAACAGCCGACCGACGCGGGCACCTGATGAAGGGGAATGCCATGGGTACGGTCCCGAACGGGTCTCATCAACTCAAACCCGGCCTCAAGCAGCGGCACCTGACCATGCTCTCCCTCGGCGGAGTGATCGGTGCCGGACTCTTCGTTGGGTCGAGCGCGATCATCAACCAGGCAGGACCACTGTCGTTCGTCACCTATGGCATCACCGGACTGATCGTGCTGCTGGTGATGCGAATGCTCGGGGAGATGGCTGCGGCCAAACCGTGCTCCGGATCGTTCACCGACTACGCCCGGATGGCGTGGGGTAACTGGGCGGGGTTCTCGACTGGGTGGCTCTACTGGTATTTCTGGGTCATCATCGTCGGCTTCGAAGCCGTCGTCGGCGGCCAGATAATCAACAACTGGATTCCGTCGATACCGGTCTGGGTGATCGCACTCGCGCTGATGCTCATCATGACCGCGATCAACATGCTCTCGGTCGGTACCTTCGGTGAAGCCGAGTACTGGTTCGCGGGCATCAAGATTGTCGCGATCATCGCCTTCATCGTGGTGGCGTCGCTGTTCGTCTTCGGACTCTGGCCCGGGGCCACGATGGACTTCACCAACCTCACCGCACACGGCGGGCTACTGCCGACCGGGCTGGCAACATTGTTCACCGGCGTGGTCGTGGTCATCTTCTCGATGACCGGAGTGGAGGTCGTGACCATCGCCGCCGCCGAATCCGCGGAGCCGGCAAAGGCGATCCGCAGGGCGGTAAATTCGGTCGTCTTCCGCATCCTCGCCTTCTTCGTCGTCTCGACGTTCCTGATTGCCGTGATCGTGCCGTGGAACTCGGTGGTTCCGGGCGAATCCCCATTCGTCGCCGCGATGGATCGGATCGGCATTCCGGGCGGGGCGGACCTGCTTAACCTCGTCATCCTGGTGGCGGTGCTCTCGGTGCTCAACTCCGGCCTCTACACCTCATCCCGACTGCTGTTCGTCATGGGCGGACGCGGCGATGCGCCGGTCTGGATGACCGAGACGAACCGACGCGGTGTGCCAGTCAAGGGCATCCTGTCGTGCACGGTGGTCGGCTACGGCTGCGTTGTTCTAGCGGCACTGTTCCCGGACACGGTGTTCCTGTTCCTGATCAACGCATCCGGTGCGGTCTTCATGTTCGTGTACTTCATGATCTGCATTTCCGAACTGCGTCTGCGGCGGCGTTGGGAGAAAGAGAACCCGGGCATGCTGACGTTCCGGATGTGGCTGTACCCGGGCCTGCCTCTGCTGGTCACCGCGTCCATCGTCACCGTCCTGGTGAGCATGGGATTCCGAGAGGGCAACCGGGTCGAGTTGTTTCAGGGCATCGCCGTGTGGGTGGCCTTGTCGATCATTTACCTGATCCGGAAGAAGATCCGACCCTCAGGGTCTCATTCCACGCCAGCCGACGAGGCGGGACCGGGCGGGTCGGGGCTCGCCCGCGAGAGCATCAACTCCTGAGCCCAACCGTGGTGCGCGAACGCAGCAGGCGAACGCTGGTGAGCTGGTCCATACGACTTGCCCGCCAGCGTTTTCAGTCGATCAGTTCGTCGAGGGTCAGCTTGGAACGCTCGGCGCCGGAAAGAGCGAGCCAGAGCATGGCGGACCCTTCGGTTGAGGTGGGTTTCAACCCGGTGAGTTGTTCGACGCGGCGGAGTCGGTAGACGAGGGTCTGCCGGTGGATCTTCAGCTCCTCGGCGCTCTTCCGCCAGGCGCCATCGTTGCGGAGGAACACCTTGACGGAGTCGACCAAATTTCCCTCATGGGTCCTGTCGTGAACGATCAGTGGTCCGAGGATGTCGCGCACTTGCCGGCGGGTGGCTTCCAGGCTGCGAGGCAAGAATCCGACATCGTCGTAGTCTTCGCCGTAGATGTTCATCGTCCGGGCTTGCTCGTGGGCGCGGGCCACCGCGAGTTGGGCCTGCCGGACGGCTTCGGCGACATTGGAATTCGCGGTCAGGGCGGTGCTCACCCCAACAGCACAGTTCGGGGCTAGTTTGGCGGTCATCGCCTCCATCAGTTCCAGATCGCGGGGAACCAGCCCGATCAACATCGCCGAACGAGGCAGGAGCAAAGGCGCGTACTGCTGCAGGAACACCTGTCGGTGAATCGCCTTGTGGTCCAGCGCGTTGCCGTCAGAGGTACTCCAGCACGCGAGAACCACGGCGTTCGTCATCCCGCGATGTCGCAATTCTGGCCAGACCGCGGCGACGGTGATGGTCTCGTCCAACAAACCGGCCAGCAGATCCTGTCCGGAGTCGCGCAGCCGGTCTCGTTGGGCGGCATCGTGTTCGAGCTCGAGCGCGATCAACCCACCGAGATGTTGGAGCAACGGACGGTCGTTGACCGGTAGTCGGCCCGGGGTGGCCGACAGCACAACTTCGCCGGTACCGGGGATGGCGATTTCCACGCGATCGACAGCAGGGTCGAGGCGATTGCGCCGCTGTTGGAGGGCGAGGCGGCCGCTGAACACGACCTCGCCGCCGGCGTCCTGGTCGCACACCTCAAGTGCCCACCCGGTCGCGCCCTCGAGCGCGGACATCCGGTCGGCGAAGGAACCACGGGCGTGCAGCGCCTGCCAGTACACGTCGTAGAGGCGGGTGATCGTGGCCAAACGCTGGCGTTCGGATTCGACCGCGCTTTCGATCACGGTGCGAGCGAGTGTGACGAATTGCAGGTCGAAGCTCGCCGACAGCACCGGGAATCCACGTCTGTCCGCGACATCGAGCAACTCGGGGGTGACATCCGGTGCGCTGGGGCCGCTGGCGATCACCAGTGCGCTGACCTGGCTGTCGATCAACTGGGCCATCCACCCGGCTTGCTCCTGCGGATTCTCCGGGAGTCCGGCACCGGTCGTCATGACCACGTCTCCGCTTTCACACCACATCCACGGGTCCAACAGATCGCACGCGTGTGCCCACGTGACCAGCCGCCCTCCGCCGCCCTCACCTGCGAGAAACCGCAACCCGAGTGACGGGATCGCGGCTAGCTGATCGACCGAGATCACCGAACTTCACCTCCTCATACAAACGTACAGCCGCCGACCTGTTGGTCTGTGAATCGGGAGTATGTCCGAGCCCGCACCTCGGCCCCAGACTTAATGTCCACGCACGAAACGAACGACGGCTGGAGGCTGTAAATGGTGGCCAGAAACGCCCCCGCGGGGCAAGATGCAGCAGCGCCCGCAATCGCTATGCCCCTGTGGCGCGAGGACCGCGAGCTCACATTTCGGAGGCCGGCGCTGTCGGGCAACACCAGCGCCGACGTCGCGATCGTGGGCGCCGGGTTCACCGGACTGTGGGCGGCCTACTACCTGCTACAGGCCGATCCATCGCTGAAAGTCGTTCTCCTCGAACGTGAATTCGCCGGATTCGGCGCTTCTGGACGCAACGGGGGATGGGCGTCCTCGATCTTCCCCGTATCCCTGGGCCGCGTCGAACAACTATATTCACATCAGTCGGCGCTGGATCTGCAAGCCGCGATGAACGAGACCGTCGCCGAGATCGGCCAAGTCGTCACGGACGAGGGCATCGACTGCGAGTACGCCCGCGACGGGTTCATTTCCCTCGCACGGAGCCAAGCACAGTGGGCGCGGGCGCGGGCCACGGTTGCCGGTGCCGAGAAGTTCGGCACCCCTGGTCAGTGGAAACTACTCGACGCAGGTGCAGCCCGCGAGAAGATCAACGCCGCGAGCGTGCTCGGAGGTATCTACACCGAGCACTGCGCGCTGCTACACCCGGACAAGCTCGTGCGCGGACTCGCGACGTGGGTCGAGGACCACGGCGGAGTCATCTACGAGGACACTGCGGTCGACGAGATCGGCAAGGGCATCGCGAGGACGCAGCGCGGCTCGGTCACCGCCTCGGTTGTGGTCCGCGCGACCGAGGCATTCACGCCCGAATTCCCGGCCTACCGGCGCAGTATCGCCCCGCTCTACTCGCTCGTCGTCGCCACCGCACCACTACCTCGCCAGCTCCGCGCGGAGCTGGGCCTCGGCGGGCGAACCGCGTTCAACGACATGCGTAATCTGCGGATCTACGCACACCCGACCAGCGACGGCCGACTGGTGTTCGGCGGCCGCGGAGCGCCGTACCACTTCCGGTCCAAAGTCGACCCGTCCTTCGATGTCGACGAGAAGATCCACGAGAAGATCATCACCACGATGCACGAGTTCTTCCCCGCGTTGCGGGACGTGCCGATCACCCACCGCTGGGGCGGCCCGCTCGGCGTTCCCCGTGACTGGTTCCCCTCCGTTGGCTACGACAAACGCAACAAGATGGCCTGGGCCGGACCGTACGTCGGTGACGGGGTCGCGACCAGCAACCTCGCAGGCCGCATCCTGCGCAACCTGATCCTCGACAAGCGCGACACCCTGAACTCGCTCCCGGTGGTCAACCACAAATCCCCGAAGTGGGAAGTCGAACCGTTCCGATGGTTTGGGGTCAACGCCGGCCTGCGTGCGGCCGCAACCGCCGATCTCGAAGAGCGCGTGACCAGCAAACCATCCAAGATTTCGGCGCTGATGGAAAAGCTCACCGGCGCCCACTGACCCAACCGACTACCCCGACATTCTTGGGAGAACAATCACCATGGTTTCACTGATCCACCTGCCCAGCAGCACCGTTCACGGAGAGTTGACCCCCGCCGGACAGAGGCCCGGCGCCGACAGCGGCGACCCTCAGCTACGCACCCTGCCCCTCGACGGCGGAACCGACGCCCAGATCGGGATCTGGGAATGCGAGCCGGGCGGCTGGCCGGTGATCCACCGCCCCAACACCGAAACCTGCTACATCATCTCAGGCAAGGCCACGCTGACCGACGACGCAACGGGCACCAAAGTTGACATCGCGGCCGGCGACTTCGTAGTCCTGCCCGTTGGCTGGTCCGGACGCTGGGACGTCACCGAGACCGTGCGCAAGGCCTACAGCATCTTCTAGCACACCTATCGATTGCGAAGACTCACGCGACCCTGATCTGGAACATCGCAACTCTGCTGTGCCGCCCGTACCAGCCGAACCGGCGTGAAAGCTCCAGACTTTAGTAGGCGCGAGCGTGTGGGCGAGGGTGTTACAGGTGCTCGGGGAAGTAGGGGGCGAGGGTGTGGACATATTTCATTGCGTCGTCGCACGCGGCCGCGGGAGTGGTGAAGATTTCGTTGGATCCGTACCCGACCTGAAAGTCGAGGACGCCCGGTGTGATCTCGACCGAGACGAGGCACGAGCGGGTATCAGGGAAGTCCTGAACCAGTGCACGGCGCCATGCAACTCGGACGCCATCGAGGGTAGTGAAGCGGTCGCTGGTCTCGAGGGTTCGTATCGTTCGGTCAGTTGCCGCGATCGTGACGCCGTCTCGGGGTTCGTGGGAAAGGTAGATACAGCCCAACGATTTCGGATTCTCGAGATCATGGGGCAGCGGCGGTCGCACGTCGAGTTTCGCCAAGCGAATCGCCTCGGCGGGGATCCCCTCGCACGGGTGGTAGGTGATCTCGGTGACCGGTGGTGCCTGAACCTCCGTGGGCTCCCCGGAAGCGGGACTGCCGCAGGCAGCCACCGCGCCCACCGTCAGAAGGGCGAGCGCGACACTGATCCTCTGCACCTTGGTGTTCACTGGTCGATTCCTATTCCCTCGAGATTGCCGACATTGGTCGCCTCTTGATGAGACGGGGACAGTCCAGCCGCCGTGTTTGCATCCTCAATGTCGCTGCCGCCAATAGCCTTCGAACGAAAACTCTTGGACGAGTTACTGGTGGGTGACAGCATGTGGGCAAGGGTGTTACAGGTGCTCGGGGAAGTAGGGGGCAAGGGTGTTGACAATCTTCATTGCCTGGTCGCACGCAGCCGCGGGGGTGGTGAAAGTTTCGTTGGATCCGTAGCCGACCTGAAAGTCGAGGACGCCCGGTGTGATCTCGACCGAGACGAGGCACGAGCGGGTATCAGGGAAGTCCTGAACCAGTGCACGGCGCCCTGCAACTCGGACGTCATCGAGGGTAGTGAAGCGGTCGCTGGTCTCGAGGACGTCGAACGTCCTCTCTTTCGCCGTGATGTTGATGCCGTATCGAGGTTCGTGAGAGAGATAACCGCAGCCGAGAGTTTTCGGGGGCTCGACGTCATGGTGCTCCGGCGGTCGCACGTCGAGTTTCGTCAAGCGAATCGCCTCGGCGGGGAGCCCATCGCAAGGGTGATAGGTCACCTCCGTGACCGGTGGTGCCTGAACCTCCGTGGGCTCCCCCACAGCGGGATTGCTGCACGCCGCCGCGGCACCCACCGCCAGAAGTGCGAGCGCGACACTGATCCTTCGCAACGTGGTGTTCACTCGTCGATTCCTATTCCCTCGAGATTGCCGATAGTGGACGCCTCTTGCGCGCGGTAGGCATCGAGCACTCGTTGCAGCATCGCCTTCATTTCCAGTGCGTGGTCTCGATGAGACGTGAATAGTCCAACGGCGGTGTTTTCGCTATCAATCCCGCTGCCGCCGATCGCCTTCGAACGAAACTTCTGGGCGAGCTGCTGAGCCGAATGCAGATTGGGGTGCCTCTCGCCGAGTCCGAACTCATCGACCCCGAGTTCCAGGCGGGCGCGCCTTGCGAGATTTTCCATATCATCCGCCAACTTGTCGCACGCCTTCATCAGACGCTCGATGGCATCCGGCTGAAGTTCCAGGCGTCCACCGGTGGAAAGGATTTGTTCAGTGAATGCCGATCCGCCCGCCAACGCTCCTGCCGGCTCCGTCATATGCTGCCCCTCCTGTCGCGAACTGCTACCTACCCCGCCTTGCGCCTCGGTGAACTTACTCGATCGCTGCTCGCAGCAGATTGTCGACGGCCGCGACGAACTGTTCGGGTTTGCATGCGTGAACAGTTCTCGGATCGTGTGAGCGGACCACATACCGTCCGTCGCCTCCGACGTCGAACCATCGGATGTGGCCGACGTCGCGGCCACGCCCGAATCTTGGACCACGTTGCACCCGAACGGTGCCGTCACCGACCCGGGAACTGGGCGACACTTTCTCGAAGCGTGGCAGTGACGCCACACCGCCTGCGGGTTGCAACACGGATACGCGAAACTCCGATTCTTCGCTACTGCCGAGGAGCTGAAAAGTTCTGCAGCCACCCGAATTCTGCGGTATCTGACCAATGATCTGCGCAGCGAGTCGTCCGGATGGACCACTGCCGACCAGCACATCGCCGCCGACATTGATTCGAGGACCGGGCTGTTGCACCGCGATCACCGCTGACTCTTGACGTTGGCACCCGATAATTCGGATCGACGCCTCGTCCACATTCACTCCGGTGATCTCGGCGTAGACCTCAGGCTCGGCGAGAATCTGCAAAGCTGTTCTCAGCTCAGTGTTCTCGGGTCCGGTGAAGTCGGCACGAATGCGGCTCTGTTCAGCCAGGTAGGCATCATAGGTAGGGATCTGGCTTACGACGTCGAACGGGTAAGGAATTCGATCCTGACCCGTTTCCTCCCATAGCGCGCCGAACTGCTCGGACGCCGAGTCTCCAGTTCCTCATCTCCAGTTCCTCAGGGCTCATCCGCCGATCACAGGCGGCGCGACAGGTGGCAACGTGCCGATCAGTTCATTGCCGTTGTCGATGTTGATGAGGTAGTCGGGCGTCTGGTGCTCTTTGTTGTCGTCGCCCTGCCCGCGTGCCGCGCCCATACCACCCATTCCCATGGCGCCCATCCCGCGGGTGCCGCCTGTTGTGCCTGCGGCGCCACGTCCCGGTGGTGCGCTGCCCGGTGGTGCGCTGCCCGGAGCAGATGGGGCACCTGGGGTGACCGGTGTACCGAATCCGCCGGCGCGTTGCCCGCCACTGGTTCCGTAACCGCTCCCGCCGTATCCGCCGCCACCGAATCCGGGGCTGTAGCCGCCGACGGCGCCCGAACCAGACCCAGCCCGAGAGCCTGCCGTAGCCGAAGTCTCGACGGGGTTCTGCAACCACGACCGAGGCTGACCAAATTCGCTGCCCTGCGCCCCTCCTACCGAGGTCGGCACTGTCGATGCAGGTGTTGCGGATGCCGGTGCGGTGACGGCGGGATCGGTGGGACTCGGGTTCGCGGAGGCGTCGTATGCAGTACCCTCCGGGATGTCGGCAACGTCGTCGGTGGGCGCCGAGGAATTCGCCGTCGAAGCGCCGTCGATCGGTGAAGGGGCGGCGGCGAACTCCGCACGATCCGACACCGCGACCCCGCCCATCGCCGTGATCGCGGCGGGGGCGTCGTCGATCCGACCTGGCTGCGCCGACACGAGGAGCACGTCAACCAGTCCGGTGGTGGTGTGCGCCCGGACTTGCGACGCCGGCAGGGTGACGTCGCCGAAGCCGAGTCCGCGGCTGTACGTCGCGACCACCTTCGGTGCGACGGATGTCCCGTCCCCGAGCCGGAGCGGGACCGTCTCGCCAACGTCGGCGCCCATCGCGAACGCAGCGTCCGTACTGAGCGCGACCGTACCGTCACGTAGTTGCCTGAAGTCGCCGTCACGGACGCCGAGATCCAGGGTCGACTCCGTCGCCGCGGGGTCGACACCCTGCGCCGGGTAAGGATCGGTGTACGGCGACTCTCCGCCAACTTTGTAGAGGACCTGTGTTCGAATGACCGGGTTCGTTGCGCGCACAGCGGGATTGGCTGCTATGGCGTCGACCAGTTCGGGTGCCAGACCCGAACGAGCGGTGACGACGAGGTCGTGATCGTGCCCTTGCGAGACTGCTCGTCCGCCGCGGCGCCAACGGTGTCCTGCGCAAAGATTTGGACCGCACCTATCGCGACGGCGAGCGCGAGTGGGATTATCGCTGCGGCGAGACGCCGCGCCGCGGCGTCCGAGTTGAGGGCAGCGAGGGCGAGGGCCGCCGACGAACTACGGCGCAGGGGACCGCCGAGACGGCGGATCGCGACGGAGACCAGGGGCGGACCCAGAAGCGCCACCGAAATCACCAGCAGCACAGCGGAAGATCCCGCACTCGCGAGCGTTGCCTGCCCCGGCAGCACAGCAGGTGGAAGTGATGTGGCTAGGCCGCCGAGGAGGCCGGTGAGCAGACGTCCCCGTCCGATCGACCCGGGTTCGACGGCAGATTCGCGCAGCGCTTCACTCGATACAACTATCCATAAATCACCGATGACACGGAATGGCTAAACATTTACTATTCATGTCCAAAATATTACGGTCTACAGTGTTGCCTAAATCACGGGAATATCCCTGTTTACTTTCCAGAGGTGAAGTTCTACGCTTCATTCGTCGGGGTGGATGCCAGAACCAGGAAACCTCCAAGTCTCCCTAAACCATTTATGGCAGAACATGATTAGTTGGTGCCATACATCCCGTCTACCACGGCTGTGGACTTGTCCACAGCCGAAACACCGCCGTGCCATTGCATGGCTCGAGGAAGTCCTGGAGCACACGTGAAATCTGTACATCGTTGGGCGGGTATCGCAGCAACAGCCACCACCCTCGCCGCCGGAACACTCCTGTTTCCCGGCGGCGTCGCGTCGGCCCTTCCCAACGTTCCGGGCAACAATTTGAAAACGACCGACATCAACTTTTCACCCAGTTGCCGGGTCGTCACCCAAGATGCAAGAAAGAAAGTACTCAAGAGAACCTCTTTCACCGGTGGTGCGAGTGGGACCGGAGCCAATGAGTGTTGCCCGTGGGCAGGAGTTCACCTACCGGATTCAACCGGATCCCATTACCGTCGTAAAAAACCCTTCCGGCGAGACAATCGCCCGGTGGATCGAGATCATGTATAGGGTCGACATTCCCCCGGGCACCGAATTGGTGAAGGCGGAGGTCGCCTCCGAGCAGACCACGCCCTTCGAGAACACACCGAAGATCACCCGGATCGACCCGAATGGAAAACAGGATGACAACGGGTCCATTCTGCAGATGGGTATCGGTATGAGAGGGGATGGCAACGGGTGGTTCACAAAGAAAAATCCCGGGTTCCTCACTTTCCCGGCCATGGACATCACCCTCGAGCCCGGCGACGCCGGTACAGTGATCGAACCCACGCTCCGCATCTCAACCGATTCGGACCCGGATGCCAGCAAGATCGGTTCGGAGGACAACTTCTTCACCGCGATTTCCCAACCAGAAAGATCTGGCATCGCCGTCGACCTCCGCTGTGCAGCAGCCGCAGATTCGTCGTCTGGTGGAAAGCCGTTGACGTCGATCAAAGTGGTTGATTCGTCTGTCTTCGGCCTCGATGGCCGCGTCTTGGAACCTGTCAATATCCCGGGTAATAGCACCCCGCACATTCAAATGAAGGACTTTCTCGACGGATCGCAGTCCCAGCAATGGGTCTACACGGCCGCTCACGAGTTCCGGAACCCGGCCACGAACAAGTGCATCGACGTCGTCGAGGACGGGTTCGATGCCGGAGGGCAAAAAAACGGATCGCAGGTGATTCTGAGTCCGTGCCAGGGCAATCCCGGTCAGAAGTGGACACTCGACCCGACGGTAACCGATGATAGTGACGCCTTCGGTGCGATCGTCAACCAGGCCGACGGCAAATGCATGGACGTGACGGACAGCGCATCCGCAGACGGTGTACAGGTACAGATCTGGGACTGCACCGGTGCACCCAACCAGCAGTGGAAATACCCGCCGGCATCCACCACTGGCCCGAACAAGCCGGTCTCACCCCCGAGCGCCGCAACCACCACGGTGCTCAGGGGACCCTCGACCGCGCAGACCGGCACCGACGTGATCTTCGGCTCGCAGGTCTCCCCGAACCCCGGGGGCGGCACCGTGCAGTTCAGGGACGGCGACACCGACCTGGGTACCCCGGTACCGGTGGATGCGGACGGCAAAGCCAGCATCACCCATACCTTCGATTCCGCTGGCACCCATGACATCACCGCGGTCTACAGCGGAACACTGGGCCGTACCGGTTCGACGGCCGAGACCGTCACGGTCACTGTCACCGACGACGGTGGTGGCACCGACGACGGCGGTGGCACCGACGAGCCTGTCAGCACAGGATCGTTGGGCAACGCCTTCGGATCCTGACCCGACTACGAAGCACGCATCATCATCGAGGGGAAATTCCTCTCTGGCAGCGATATTCGTCGTGAGGACCCGCTATGAACACGATGGCGGGTTCTTGCGCCCAGGGCCAGGTTCGGGTATCCGGAGGATATGTTTGCGGGCGCGGTGAGATACCCCGAGACTTCACCCCGCGAATCCGCACACTGTGAGGGTGAACCGGGCAGTGCTCATCGGCGGGGTGTCGAAGAGTGTCCGTAGCACTCTCGACCCCCCACAGCCCCCGCCCGAGAGGCAGGGATAATTCACGGGTGAAGGCGATCTCGGGGATCTGGTCGGGCAGTGTCGCCGCCTCGCCCGGCGACATGTGGAAGGGCATCGTCGGAATGGTGTAGTACCTGGTAGTCCGCCTTCATTGTCAGGCGGCTCACCATGCACGATCGAGCGCCGAGATCGCTAGCGGCGTGACGTCCGGCTCGGACGGCAAGAGGCGCTCGCGCAGCGAATATATCTCGACGCCTTCCTGGGCGACGACGGGTCGTGATCATTGACCTGCTGCCTGACACGGTGGCCGAGAACTATCGGGACTCCTCCGTGAGCAGGGTTTCGGATATTGATCCCGACCCGAGCGCTGAGTACGCTCGGCATGGACGACCAGCAGTAGCTCGATTGGCTTGGGCCACGATTGACCCCGGATCCGTGGAAGACGTACATCGGCCGACTCACCCTCAGCGAGGCTGAGGAGGATGCTCGGCGAGCTCTATCGAGTGCACAGGCTGGAATTGTGTCTTCCGTTTCTCGTAGAAGAGGCCGCGACTTCGATCTGATCTGACGACACCCAAGGAGTACACCGTGGAATTTCTGGTCCGAATCAACACCAATCTGCCCACCGACATGGCGGCCGAGGAACTCGAGCAACTGAGCGCGCGCGAGGGCGCCCGAACCAGTGAACTTCGCGCTGAGGGCATCTTGAAGAAGCTGTGGCGGGTACCTGGACGTCGGGAGTTGGTGAGTCTATGGGAGGCGCAGGACCCCACGGTCCTCCACGACGCGCTGGCGTCGCTGCCATTGTTTCCCTGGCTGGACATCGTCGTTGAGGCTCTCGCCACTCACCCATCGGAACGATTACCACGAAGACCTTCGGCGGCATCGACGTCTACTCAAAGCGCATCGGAAGCCACTCGCTGCACCCTCGATCCCTCACCCCGCAAACCCACACAGGTTGAGGGTGAACCGAGCATTGCGCATCGGCGGCACGTCGAAGACTGTCCGTAACGTTCTCGACCCCCACAGCCCACGCCCGAGAGGCAGGGAAACCTCACGGACGAAGGCGATCTCGGGGATCCAATCGGGCAGTCTCGCAGCCTCGCCCGGCGACAGGTGGAAGGGCATCGGAGGAATGGTGTAGTTCCTGGTGATCCGAAATCCTTTCATTGTCAGGCGGCTCAGCCACTTCGGGACCGAATCGAACATCAGCCGGCCGCCGGGGAACCGTCGCGCGCAGTCGGTGATCAACCCCAGCGAGTCCTCCGCCGGAAGGTACATCAGTAGGCCTTCCGCTGTGACGAACACTCCGCGGTCGGGATCCACGTAGTCCATCCACGCGCGATCGAGCGCCGACATCGCCAGCGTCGTGATGTTCGGCTCGGACGGTAGGAGCCGCTCGCGCAGCGCGACCACATCGGGAAGGTCGACCGACAGCCACCGCACATCGGGGTCACCAATGCGCCAGTAGCTGGTCTGGAGTCCTTCACCGAGGGCGACGACGGTCCCGCCCGGGTGCGCCGCGAGGAACAAGCGCACCTCGATGTCGAAGGCACGCGCCCGCAGTGCATGCGACTGATCCGGTCTCCCGAAGTTCTCGTACGGGTGGTCGATCGTCTCATAGAGCTGAACGCTCAGCGGGTCGTCGAGTGTGCCGTCCGGCCTGGATGCCTCGACAGCGCGGTTACGCAACGTCCACATCATCGTTGCGGACACACCGCCGAGGTCTGTTGCATCGACTCGCTTCCCCACGCTCCCCTCCATGAAACGTGGGTAGCCACATTTGACGGCCGTCAAACAAGGTATTTGATGGCCGTAGACGATGGCGGAGCAGGCGCATCGGGGTTACATCGCGTGCGTTTTCAACGATCTAGCGAAATACATTGTGCACATTGCTATTTCGCCGACACAAACTTTCCGCGAGTAGTGTGGGTTCGACCGCTACGCAGACTCGATGACCAGAGAAGGCGGAGGAGCCCAGACATGCCCAAGAAGATCATCCTCGACTGCGACCCAGGACACGATGACGCCGTCGCCCTCCTGCTTGCTCACGGCAACCCCGAGATCGAACTGCTCGCCGTCACCACCGTCGCCGGCAACCAAACCTTGCCGAAGGTCACGCGGAACGCGCTCGCGGTTGCCCGCGTTGCCGGGATCGCGGACGTCCCGTTCGCCGCCGGTGCCGAGCGTCCGCTCATTCGCGAGCTTGTGACTGCGCCGAGCATTCACGGTGAGTCCGGCCTCGATGGCCCGGAACTCCCGGAGCCGACGATCGAGCTCGACAGGCGTCATGCCGTCGACCTCATCATCGACACGGTCATGGCCCACGAGCACCGCACGGTGACGCTGGTGGCGACCGCCTGCCTGACAAACCTCGCACTCGCCGTGCGCAAGGAGCCGAGAATTATCGAGCGGGTCCAGAGGGTTGTGCTGATGGGTGGTGGCGTCCACGTCGGCAACCGAAGCGCGGTCGCCGAGTTCAACATCATCGTCGACCCCGAGGCCGCGCACATCGTGTTCAGCGCGGGATGGCCGGTGGTCATGGTGGGCCTCGACGTCACCCATCAGGCCCGCGCAACCTCGGAGGTGACAAACGCCATCGCGGCTGTCGGCACCAGACCGGCACGGTTCGTCGGTGAGCTCCTCGAGTTCTACGGACGGAGATACAAGGGCGCGCAGGGTTTCGACGCTCCACCTGTGCACGACCCGTGCGCCGTGGCGTACGTCATCGACCCGACGATCGTCCGCGCCGTGCCGGTCCCGATCTCGGTCGAAACCACCGGCACCCTCACCCTCGGCATGACGGTCGCGGATTTCCGCGCACCGGCGCCGGACGGCTGCCTCACATCCGCCGCACTCGAGCTCGACTTCGAACGGTTCTGGGGGTTGGTCGTCGACGCGCTGGAGCGGATCGGCGATCCGGAGCACGGAGCCGGCCTGTCGGATGCGGTAGATAGCGGCGCGGAGCAAACCCCAGCCAGTGATCACGAACACTTGTAAAATACCGTAGGGGGGTATGGTAGTTTTTGTAGTCGAAGCAATCACCGAGAAGAGAGGCACGGTCCCATGAGCACCTCCACCGTCACCACCACCGTCACCGTCACCGGCATGACGTGCGGCCACTGTGTGTCCTCGGTTCGCGAGGAGATCGGCTCCCTCGACGGAGTCGTCTCCGTGGACGTCGACCTCGCCACTGGCAAGGTCGCTATCGACAGCACCGCCCCCCTCGACCCGAGCGCCGTCGCCGGCGCCGTCGAAGAAGCGGGCTACCAGGTCACCGAGCTCGCCGACGCAAAGGAGCTGTAATGAACCCCGATACCGCCACCTCCAAGGCTGACCAGCAGGTCGAGCTCGCTATCACCGGCATGACCTGCGCGTCGTGCGCGAACCGCATCGAGCGAAAGCTGAACAAGCTCGACGGCGTAACGGCTACGGTCAACTACGCCACCGAGAAGGCTCGCGTCTCCTACACCGGCGACGTCTCACCCGACGACCTCGTCACGATCGTCGAGGAGACCGGATACGGCGCACGGCTGCCGCAGACCGAGGAAGCAGCCCCGCAGCAGGAAGAGGACGACCCTGCGGCGGCGCTGCGACAGCGGCTGATCATCTCGGCGGTCCTGACCGTGCCGGTCATCGCAATGGCGATGATTCCCTTCCTGCAGTTCCCCAACTGGCAGTGGCTCTCACTCACCCTCGCGGCTCCGGTTGTGGTGTGGGGGGCGTGGCCCTTCCACAAAGCGGCCTGGGCGAATCTGCGGCACGGCACCGCGACCATGGACACGCTGGTGTCGATGGGCACCCTCGCCGCGCTCGGCTGGTCGCTCTACGCCCTGTTCTGGGGTACGGCCGGGATAACCGGAATGACCCACGCATTCGAGCTCACAATCTCCCGCACCGACGGCAGCAGCAACATCTACTTCGAGGCAGCAGCCGGCATCACCACCTTCATTCTCGCGGGCCGGTACTTCGAAGCCCGCGCGAAGAGGCGCTCCGGCGCGGCGCTCCGCGCACTCCTCAATCTCGGCGCCAAGGACGTGTCGGTGCTGCGGGGCGACGTCGAGCAGCAGATCAGCATCGACGAACTCGTCGTCGGTGACCGGTTCGTCGTGCGGCCCGGCGAGAAGATCGCCACCGACGGCATAGTGGTCGAAGGTACGTCCGCGGTGGACGCCTCGATGCTCACCGGCGAATCCGTTCCTGTCGAGGTGTCACCCGACGCCGAGGTGGCCGGGGCGACGGTCAACGTCGGTGGACGAATCATCGTGCGCGCCAAGCAGATCGGATCAGACACCCAGTTAGCTCAGATGGCACGGATGGTCGAGGACGCCCAGACCGGCAAAGCCGAAGTGCAGCGCCTGGCCGACCGGATCTCGGGCATCTTCGTTCCGATCGTAATCGCGTTGTCGCTCGCGACGCTTGGCGTCTGGATCGCTATCGGCGGTTCTGTCGCCGCCGGATTCACGGCAGCTGTCGCCGTCCTGATCATCGCCTGCCCCTGCGCCCTTGGCCTCGCAACACCCACCGCGCTGATGGTGGGCACCGGCCGAGGCGCACAACTGGGCATCCTCATCAAGGGCCCCGAGGTTCTCGAATCCACCCGGCGCGTCGACACCATCGTCCTCGACAAGACCGGCACCGTCACCACCGGCAAGATGTCGTTGCAGCAGGTAATTCCCGCAGACGGCGAGGACGAGGAACGTGTACTCAGGTTCGCGGGCGCTCTCGAGAACTCCTCCGAGCACCCCATCGCACGGGCGATCGCCCGCGAGGCGAAGGAACGGCTCGGGACACTTCCCGACGTCGACCAGTTCAACAACATCGCCGGCCTCGGTGTCCAGGGTGTGATCGACGGACATGCGGTGGTCGTCGGTCGCCCGAAACTGCTCCGCGACTGGTCGCTGCACCTGTCGCCGGAACTCGAGCAAGAGGTGCGCGGCGCCGAGTCAGCCGGGCGGACCGTAGTCGGAATCGGCTGGGACGGTGCCGCCCGTGGCGTCCTCGTGGTCGCCGATACCGTCAAGCCGACGTCGAGCGAGGCTGTGTCGCAGTTCCGCCGACTCGGACTCACGCCGATCATGCTTACCGGTGACAACGCTTCTGCAGCAAGGACGATTGCCGACCAGGTGGGCATCGACGAGGTGATCGCGGAGGTACTTCCCGCGGACAAACTCGACGTCATCAAGCGGTTGCAAGACGAGGGCAAAGTGGTCGCCATGGTCGGCGACGGAGTCAACGACGCCGCCGCGCTCGCACAGGCCAATCTCGGTCTCGCGATGGGCACCGGCACCGACGTCGCGATCGAGGCCAGCGACCTCACCCTGGTCCGCGGCGATCTGCGCGCCGCAGCCGACGCTATTCGACTGTCCCGCAAGACCCTGGGCACCATCAAGGGCAACCTGTTCTGGGCCTTCGCCTATAACGTCTCCGCGCTGCCCCTGGCTGCCGCAGGCTTGCTCAACCCCATGATCGCCGGGGCCGCCATGGCGTTCTCGTCGGTGTTCGTGGTCAGCAACAGTCTGCGCCTGCGCCGATTCCGATCACTCACCTCACCGGCAGGAGAATAATAGCCATGACCGAAGAACAAGTCGCCGAACAACCGGGTACCGAAGAACCGGTCGCCGAACAACCGGACTACGGATATGTCAGCGCCAAGGACGACTACCTCAAGCGATTGCGCCGCATCGAGGGGCAAGCCCGGGGTCTCCAGCGGATGGTCGAGGACGACAAGTACTGCATCGACATCCTCACCCAGGTTTCCGCGATGACCAAGGCACTACAGGCCGTGGCGCTGGGCCTCCTCGAAGACCACATCGGTAGCTGTGTCGTCAACGCCGCCGTCGCGGGCGGCCCCGAGAAGGACGTGAAGATCAAGGAAGCAACCGACGCGATCGCACGACTCGTGCGTTCCTGAAATCGATTCCGAAGACGACATCCGGGGGAGCGGGCATGTCTCACAATCATCAGCAGCACGCATCACAGCTAGACCACACCGATCACGACCACACCGAACATACGGATCGGCACGCAGGACACGGTGCCCACGGCGAGGTGTTCCGGCGGAAGTTCTGGCTCAGCCTGCTGCTGTCGGTACCGGTGGTCGCGTTCAGTCCCATGGTCGCCGACCTCCTCGGCTACACCATTCCCGACTTCCCCGGGGCGTCGTGGATTCCGCCGGTACTCGGCACCGTCATCTTCTTCTACGGCGGTGCACCGTTTCTCACCGGAGGCTGGAGCGAGCTGAAATCCCGGCAGCCCGGCATGATGCTGCTGATCGGCATGGCCATCTCCGTCGCGTTCCTCGCCTCGTGGGTGACCACTCTCGGGCTCGGCGGATTCAACCTCGACTTCTGGTGGGAGCTAGCGCTTCTCGTCGTCATCATGCTGCTCGGCCACTGGCTGGAGATGCGGGCGCTGGGGTCGGCGTCCGGTGCCCTCGACGCGTTGGCAGCGCTGCTACCGGACACCGCTGACAAGATCACCGACGACGACATCACCGAAGTCCCGATCTCTGAGTTGTCCACCGGCGACCTGGTTCTGGTCCGGGCCGGTGGACGCATCCCGGCCGACGGCACGGTCGAGGACGGACAGGCGGAGGTCGACGAGTCGATGATCACCGGCGAGTCGACACCGGTGAATCGGACCGTCGGCGACACCGTCGTCGCCGGTACCGTCGCGACCGACAGCGCGCTGCGCATCTCGGTCGGCGCGGTCGGGGAGGACACCGCGCTCGCCGGGATCCGACGTCTGGTCGCCGATGCGCAGGCGTCGTCGTCCCGGGCCCAGGCTCTCGCCGACCGCGCGGCGGCATTCCTGTTCTACTTCGCCTCGCTCGCAGGCATTCTCACGTTCATCGTCTGGTCGCTGATCGGCAATGTGGACGAGGCGGTCGTCCGGACGGTGACCGTTCTCGTGATCGCCTGCCCCCACGCGCTCGGCTTGGCGATACCCCTGGTGATCGCTATCTCGACCGAACGTGCGGCGAAAGCCGGAGTGCTGGTAAAAGATCGGATGGCTCTCGAACGCATGCGCAGCGTCGATATCGTCCTGTTCGACAAGACCGGCACGCTCACAAAGGGCAGGCACGTTGTCACCGGAGTGGTCGCGACCGTCGGCCACACCGAGCGGGAACTTCTGGCCCTCGCCAGTGCCGTCGAGGCCGACAGCGAGCACCCAGTCGCGCGCGCCATCGTCGCCGAGGCTGCGGCGAAAGTGCCCGTGGGCGAACGCCGCACCGCCTCCGAGTTCCGGTCGCTACCCGGACGCGGAGTGCGGGCCGTTGTCGACGGCGAGGCGGTGTCGGTCGGCGGACCGGCGATGCTCTCCGACCTCGACGTCACTGTGCCGCAGGATGTCACGGACACAACCGCGACCTGGATCAACCGCGGCGCGTCCGTGCTCCACGTCGTCCGTGGCGGCTCCGTTCTCGGAGCGGTGGCGCTCGAGGACGCCGTGCGCGAGGAGTCCCGTCAGGCCATCGACGCACTCCACGCCCGCGGTGTGAAGGTCGCGATGATCACCGGCGACGCACGACAGGTCGCCGACGCCGTCGCCTCCGACCTGGGCATCGACGAGGCGTTCGCCGATGTGCTGCCGGAGAATAAGGACGCCCAGGTCGCCGCACTCCAGCAGCGAGGACACCGGGTGGCAATGGTCGGCGACGGCGTCAACGACGCACCCGCGCTGGCGCGTGCGGACGTCGGAGTCGCGATCGGGGCAGGCACGGACGTCGCCATCGAATCGGCGGGAGTGGTTCTCGCCGCCGACGACCCTCGCGCCGTGCTCTCGATCATCGACCTCTCCCACGCGAGCTACCGCAAGATGTGGCAGAACCTCGTGTGGGCGACGGGGTACAATATCATCGCCGTCCCCCTGGCGGCCGGCGCTCTCGCCTTCGCCGGCGTCGCCATCTCACCCGCAGTGGCGGCGATCCTGATGTCAATCTCCACCATCGTCGTCGCACTCAACGCGCAACTACTGCGACGACTGGACCTGGATCCGCGTCGGCTGAGCCGCTGAACGCATCGATCACCCGCCGGGGAATGACCCCCGCGCCCCGGCGGGTTTACGCTTGCAGAACCGAACAGCAGGGGAGTCGATGGCGCCGATCCGATCACGCGTGTTCACCACCCTGCGACGGGTGGTCCGAGCCACCCGCCCGGTGGATTCGCGTACGCGGGCGGCGTTGGACCGGCGCTGGAGTGAGCTTCCGGAGGGTGTGAAGACTCCGGCGCAGGCGCTCGGACGGCACGCGGTGGGATGCGAGGGCACCCACGGCGTTTTCCCGAAATGCAACCTGACCTGCACACCGTGCTATCACAGCGTCGACGCGAACAAGGTCCGCGTCGACGGCGAGCACACGCTGCGTGAGGTCGAGTCGCAAATGGCCTTCCTGGCGGCCGAACGAGGTCCGCGCGCGCACGCCCAACTGATCGGCGGCGAAGTCAGTCTGCTCTCACCCGAGGACCACGCCGCGGCCCTGAAAATCATGCGCGATCATGGCCGCGAGCCGATGTCGTTCACGCACGGCGATTTCGACTACGACTACCTCCGGAATGTCGTCGTCGACGCGGCCGGTCGCCGACGGTTCCGAAGAGTGTCCTTCGCCGCGCATTTCGACTCGTTGATGCGCGGGCGTCGCGGCATCCCACGACCCCGCCGCGAGTCGGACCTCAGCGACTACCGCCGTCGTTTCACCGAGATGTTCGCACGGCTACGAGAAGAACACGGCGTCGCAGCGTACCTGGCGCACAACATGACTGTCACACCCGAAAACCTCGACGAGGTGTCCGATGTGGTCCGCGACGTTGTCGGAATGGACTATTCGATGCTCTCGTTCCAGCCGGCCGCGTTCGTCGGCGACAGCAGGCGATGGCATGACGGGTACCGCGACGTCGATATCGACGCGGTATGGCAACAGATCGAGCGCGGACTCGGCCAGCGGGTCGCGTACGGCGCCATCCAGTTTGGCGAACCACGTTGCAACAGAACAGCATTGGGATTCACCTTCGGCGACCACTGGTACCCGTTTGTCGATGCCGACGTCGATGCGGAGGTTCGTGCTCGCGACGACTTCTACGCCCATCTGGGTGGCGTGAATTTCGGTGGCACCCACCCTGCGCTGCTCGCGATCCGGGTGGGACGTGTTCTTCTCGCGTACCCGAGAGGATACGTCGTGGCGGCACGCTGGGCTGGCAGCCTCGTTCGGCGCTGCGGGGGTGTGCGATTGCTGTTCGCGGCGCTGATTCGCCGCGAAGTTCACCCCATGACATTCGTCGTACACCGGTTCATGGATGCCGCGGATGTCGCCCCGGCGTGGGCGATGATGCAGGCGGGCACCCCCGCCGACGATCCGGCGATACGGGCAACGCAGGAGAGACTGGCCGCCTGCACATACACGATGGCGCATCCGGAGACCGGCAAATTGGTGCCGGCATGCGCGCAGCACTCCGTACTCGACCCGGATGAGAATGCCTCGCTCCGAAAGCTTCTGCCGCTGTCCGTTGCAACTGGCCACGATGTCGGTGTCAGAGCCCAGAGTCGGCAAGCGCGATGAGGAAGATGATCCACCCCGCCAGAAAGAAGTAACCGAGCACCAAGCCCGCGACCGCCATGCCGCGACCCTGTTCACCGGTTCGACGAATCTGACTCAACGCGATGTGGCCGAACACGATTCCCAGCAGCCCACCGAGAATGCCGAATACGAGCGTCAGGATCGCGAACACATTCGTGTCGGTATTCCGCGACTCCATGAAGACCGGCGGACCGTAGATCGGCTGCCCCTCCGCAGAGTAGCCAACAATCGGCGAGACCATCTGCCCCCGAGGAACCCCGACCACGGCCGCAGAATCCGACCGTTGTGTGGCTGCAACGACGAGCATGACGATGACCGCGATGAGGCCACCCGCCAGCCCGGTCATCCCAAGGATCCCCGCCAATACCGCAAAGACATCACTGTCGGTCGCCGCATAGAGAAGGCCGAAAACCGCCAGCGCCGACAAGAGCGACCCGCCGCCTGCGAGCATCCAGTGCCATGCTTGGACCCTTCCGGACCGCCGGGCTCGTTCAAGGAAGAACCAGCCGATTCCCCTCGCAGCGAGAGACACCACCACAGTCAGGGGCATTCCGCCCACATGGATCGGAAGTATCCACAGCAGGTCACCGAGGAAGACCCCGAGGACGATCCAGAACGGCGGCTTCAGATCCAACCCTGGCTTGCCCTTCTGCGCGAGGGGAGGTGAGGGATAGGGGATCGGACTACTCGGAGATTCGGGCATTCGCGGCATTCTGCCGTACTACGGTGCAATCTGACTCGGTATCAGCACCAACGGCACCTCGGATCCTGCGTCACCGTGTGACGGCGGTTCGCGCCGTGAGGGGTATCTCGAGTCCGACCTCGGCACCCACACTGGCAGTGGCTCCGGTAGAGAGTTCGGCGCACACCGTCACCGACCCCACCCGTACGTCCGCGATGCAGCGAAGCCCGGTCGGGCGCACATCACTGATCACCCCGCTCGGCAGTCGCGGCGAGTGATCGACGATGCGGATCATTTCGTGCCGGATCAGCAGAACCGCGGGTCCGTCATCGTGCACCGGTCCGGCCTGCGGCAATTCCAGGGCGCCGAGGTCGGAGTGGTGCACGCCATCGTCGAGTCGTCCGTGAATCTCGTTGATTCCTCCCATCAATCGGTTGACCGCCAGCGTCGCCGGTTGGGTATAGGCGGAACTCACATCCGAGTGATGTTCGAGAACGCCGCCGATCAGCACTGCCACCGAGTCCGCCAGCACGGCGGCCTCATGCCGATCGTGGGTGACGAGAACGATGGTCGGCGACAGTTCCTTCCGGATCTCCCGAACCAGTTGATACATGTCTTCGCGCAGAACGGAATCGAGCGCACTGAACGGCTCGTCGAGCAACAACACCTTCGGGGCGCCGGCCAGGGAGCGCGCGAGGGCGACGCGTTGGGCCTGCCCACCCGAGATTGCGCCGACCGGGCGATCGGCGAACTCGGACAGGTGCACCAGGTCTAGGTAGCGGCGGGCACTCGAACGCGAAGCCGAGCGTGACCGCCCGGACGCCCGGGCCGCAAACCCCACGTTGTCGATGACCGACATGTGAGGGAAGAGCAGTGGCCTCTGGAACACCATTCCGATGCCACGCCGTTCCGGGGGCAACGCGGTGACGTCGACGCCGTCGAGGGCCACCGATCCGCTTGTCGGGGCATCGAGTCCGGCGATCAGCCGCAGTGCTGTGCTCTTCCCCGAGCCCGAGGGTCCGAGAATCGCTGTACACGAGCCGGCCGGAACCTCGAGATCTATGTCCGCCAGGGCGGCATGCTGCTGACCGGGGTGATGCCGGGTCAGGCGAGTCAATGACAACGTCGCACTCATGGCAGTATCGCGCTCATGCCAGCGCCCTCCGTCCGGTGCGGGCGAGAATGATCAGCAGAATCAGGGGCGGGATCAGAGCAAACAGCGACAGCGCGGCGATCACGGAATCGTTGCCTGTTCCGGAAGCGAACGACGCCACCAGGATCGGGACCGTGATCAACTGTCCGCCCCCTATCAACAGCGTCACGATGTAGTCGCTCCATCCGACCAGGAACGCGAGGAACGCGGCACGCGATAGCGCGGGCGCGAGCAACGGCACCTGGACTCGGCACAGCACCGTCAACCGGGATGCACCGAGGGTGCGGGCCTCCTCCTCGTACCCACGGTCGTAGGCGCCGAACGCCACCCGCATCACGTATGTCGTATAGGGGATCGCGACGACGACGAGTATCGCAACCACCGCGACGCTGCTGGCAATGCCGGATCGAAGTACCAGCACATCCAAGCCGAGCGCGACGGCGAAGGGCGGCAAACACACCGGCGCGAACAGTATCGCGGCGACCACTCCGGGTAGATGCACCCGCCCGGTGACCAGCGCCCTCGCAGCGAGCGCGCCGAGGGGAGTCGCAATGATGGACACCGACAGCGCCAAGGCCGTCGATGTCGCAAACGCACTCCCCGCACCGGCGTCGGCGGCACTGCGAAGACCGTCGAATCCCCACTGCTGCGGAAGGACGTCGGGAAAGGTCCACCGGTTCGCGAACACCCACAGCACGAGAGGTACGAGGGGTACGACGAACCAGAGCACGAGGAGCCCACGCCCCAACATAGCAACGCTTCGGCCGGCGAGACGTTTCACTGCCACACCGCCGAACGGCGCAACATCGTCAGAGCCACCGCCGCAGTGGCCAGCGCCAAGCCCGTGGTGACGATTGCGACGGCCGCCGCCTCGGGTCGCGCGGCGAGGTCGATCGAGGTGAACAGCCGGACCGCCATGACCGGGAGCGGTTCGGGATACGCGCGGCCCAGGATCCTCGCCACCTCGTAGGAGCCGACCGTGTAGGCGAACGTGATCGCCGACGATGCGATCAGCGCGGGCAGCACCAACGGCAAGGTGACCAGTCGCAGCCGCGCGCGCCGCCCAGCCCCGAGCGTCGCGGCTGTCTCGTCGTAGCCGGCCACGCGGGTGGCGAGCGTCCCCGCGACCACCAAGGCGATGAAGGCTGATTCCTTCCACGCGTACTCCGCGATCACCGCGATCCACCATCGACCTCCGACGAGAGCAGGCCACCCGCCCTCGTCTAGGCCGAGGAGTCGGGGGAGTAGCCCGGAATCGGCCAGTAGCAGCCCCATCGTCGCGGCACCGATCAGGTGTGGCACCGGAACGGTGAGGCTGGCAGCGAACATCGCCGTCCGTCGGCCGGACAGCACCGACAACGCAGCCGACAATCCGACTGCGGCGGCGAGCGCAGTCGAGACGATCGCGATGGCGAGTGTGAGCAGTGCCGAGGTCAGCAGATCCTCGGAGTGAGCGGTGTAAGCCTGGGTGGTCAACTCCGGGTTACCGACCAGCGGCATCAAGCCGAGACTCTGCAACAGCGCGGTGCCGACGCCCGCACCGACCACCGCTACCACGGGAATCAGAGCGGGCAGCACCCACACGGTGCTGCGCCAACTGCTTCGACGGGGCGCGCGGGCCTGCGCGCCGTCCGCCTTCACCGGCGTCTTGCCTTCATCGACCCGCGAGGACGCCCCGGCGCCAACCCTCGTCGAGCGGGCCGACCCACTGCGCCGACAACTCGGGGTGCGCGTTGCGGGAGAGAACATCGTAGGTCGGAACCACAGGAGACGACGGTAGCGCACCGAACGCCTCGCGGTCCGCCGGTGACAACCTCTCTACGTCGAGAACGGTGAACTGGCCCCAGACATCCGGGCGGGCCGCAGCGAGTTGCTGTTCGGGTGAGAGCGCGAGGTTGGCCACCACGCGGGCGCCAGCCGACTGCCCGGAGGTCGAGGGAATGGCCAGGAAGCTGGCATTGCCCACGGTGCCCTCGTCGAGCAGCAGCACCTTGGTCTGCGGTGGATACGTTCCCCGAGCCACCAGATCTGTCAGTGTCGCCGGCCCATAGGTCATCGTCATGTCGACCTGACCGCCTGCGAAGAGGTCGTCGAGTTCGGACGAGGTCTGCGGATAGGTCGTCCCCTCACGCCACAGGGAGGGGGCGATCGCGTGCAAACGGTCGAACAGAGCGGGCGTGAGCTTGTCGTGGTCTCCTTCGCTGAACTGGGTCGGTACGTTCTCCGCGCCACCCGACACGCTGGCCAGCACCTCGCGGACGAACACCGATCCGGTGAAGTCCGGCGGCGCCGGATAGGTGAACCTGCCCGGGTGCGCCTGCGCCCAATCGAGGACGCCGGCGAGGGTCGTCGGCGGGTCGGGGACCGTCGCAGCGTTGTACGCAAGAGTGAACTGCGCCTTGTGCCACGGCGCCTCGCAGCCCTCGACCGGCGTACCGAAATCATCGCTGAGCAGCGGATCGCCGGGGTTCGTGTATTTCATGTTCGGAAGGGTCGAGGTCCACCCGCACAGCCAGGCACCTGCCTGTTTGCCCGTCCCGAAATTGTCGCCGTTGACCCAGACCAGATCGACATCTCCGTCCGTGACACCGGCCTGCCTTTCCGACAGGATCCGGTTGACCGCGTCCGAGGTGGTCGCGACGGGCACCCGGCGCAGTGTCACCCCAGCATCCCGGGCCGCAGGGGTCAGGTACTCGTCGACGTAGGTGTTGCCCTGTTCGTCGCCGCCGTACATCCACAGCGACACCGTCTGCCCCTCTGCCTGCTCCTCGATCTCACTCCACGGGGCATTCTCAGCGCGCGGCGCTTCGGAGCCCGGCGCCGCGCACGCAGTGAGAAGCACCCCGAGAGACAGCCCAGACGCGATCATGGCGCGCACACCGAGACGCGATCGTGCGGGAGACAGTCGAGGGATCAATCGGCCTTTCGGTCGAACGAACTGGTTCACAGACACCTTCCGGACGGTCCACCACTCGGGCTGAATCGGACAAATCATTCGGTTCGGGAACACAACGGGGCCCCCGAAGCCTTCCCGTCATGATGGAACCAGGGCATCGTGGTGTTTGACGGTGCTTCATGCTGACAACAAGAACGAGGGTATGCGGTGGATGTCCAAGAGAAGACGGCGATTGGCGAACGGTCCGGCTGGGACTACCGACTCAAACTGGGGATCCTCGCCGTCATCGTTCTCGGCGGTGCCGTCGTGGCAATCACCGTCGACGTCCCGGACCCGGCATCGCTGCGCGACCAGGTGTCGGCCGCCGGCGTGTGGGGGATGATTCTGTTCGTCCTCCTCTATGCCGTCACGACACTCACCCCATTCCCTGCGAGTGCTCTCACCGTGGCCAGCGGCCTGCTGTTCGGACTGGCGGCGGGAGTTCTCGTCGTGGTCATCGCCGCGACCCTCGGTGCCTGGACGGCCTACTGGGTGGCCCGGTCGCTCGGGCGCGGCGGGGTGGCCCGGATCGAATGGTCAAAGGTCCGTGCGCTCAACTCACTGCTCGAGCGCCGCGGATTGACCTCGGTGCTGATCGTACGACTCGTTCCCCTGTTCCCGTTCGGTCTGGTCAACTATGCCGCCGGGCTGAGTGCCGTGCGCCAACGCGACTACGTCATCGGCACCGCAGTCGGGATCATTCCGGCCACCATCGGTTACACGGCGCTCGGGGCGTACGGTACGTCGCCGCTGTCATGGCCCTTCGCGCTCGCTGTACTCGCGATAATTCTCCTCAGCGTCGGCACCGGATACGTCGCGCGGCGGATGGGGTTCACGCGGGCGGACAACAACGAGGGCACGAACAACGAGGGCACGAACAACGAGGGCACGGAGGCAGGCGGCCAGGATGATCGACCGCTACCTGCGTAAGCACCTGGAGCGGCCGCTCGACCGCTGCGCCGCCGCCATCGACATCCCATCGATCACCCCGGATCGGATCACCGGGGCGGGTCTGGTGCTCGGGCTCGGGAGCGCCGTCACCGCCGGCCTCCAATGGTGGTGGGTGGCGCTGGCCCTGTGGGTGCTCTCCCGGATCGCCGACGGACTCGATGGCCCCCTCGCACGGCGTCGACGGGCCCGCACACCCGCTGCCGGCGATGCCGGTGCGGGAGGATTTTTCGACATCACTGCGGATTTCATCGTCTACGGGAGCACGGTGGTCGGGGTCGCGGTCGGTGCCACCTCCGCATATGGCGCACCGTGGTGGCCCTTCCTTCTGGTTCTCCTCGCCTACTACATCAACGGGACGGCGTTCCTCGCCTTCTCGTCGATCGCCGAACGGAGCGGCCGGAGCCTCGACGACGGTCGATCTCTGTCATTCCTCGGCGGCCTCGCCGAGGGGGCGGAAACCATTGTGGTGCATGCACTGTGGTTGGTGTTCTCAGTGTTCGCCTGGCAGATCGCGGCGATCTGGGCTGCCGTGGTCGCAGTGAGTTCGGTCCAGCGGATCATCGCCGGGTACCGCGCCCTGAAATGACCTCCCGGCCTTGGAATCGCGTCAGCGAGTACGGACGTCCACGCCGTTCCAGAACGCTACCCGCCCCTTGATGCGGCGGGCCAGCGGTGACGGGTGGCGATAGGTGAAGGCTGCGCTACGGAGAGTGATTCCTCCCGCCGCGACGTCGTAATAGCTGGCGACGCCCTTCCAGAAGCACAGACTCTTGGCCCGGTTCGCGACCAACACACCGTCGACGACGTCGCGCTCAGGGAAGTAGACATTTCCCTCGACGATCACGACGTCGTCGGTGGTCGCGATCGGCGTGTCGCCCAAGAAGGCGGTGGCGGTGGTCATGGCGTCCTCGATTCGTCGTCCCCCATGGGGAACCCGGTCACCGCCAACGATCCTTCCAGGCACGTCGGTATGAGAGTAGGCGCGTGGCGAAGGCTTATTCGACCGCCCACTGGTGTGGGCGGCTTTCACCACCGGTGCGTGTTTGGTGGTTCAGAGTGCGTCTTCAACAATCTCCGTGGCGTACGTCGCGGAAATGTCGATCGGAATGCAGATGGTGAACTCCGGGGAGGCCGAGGTGCTGGTTGACAGCTTCAAGGGGTGGCACGACAGGTGTTGATGGCAGTCGCCCACGGCGCAGTCCGAGTTGCCGCGGTGTTCGTTTGGCGTGCCTGGGCAGGGTGAGGTCGCGTCAGTGTCCTTCACGCTGCCCGGCCTCACCCTGCCCAATGAGTCGTCATGCCGAGTGCAGAACCTCTGCGTGTCGCATCTCGTGGACATTGCCGATCTGCGAGAAGAAGCCGGCGGCCCTGGGGTCGCTGGGCATCTCGTGAGCGGCGCGATCTGCGGCTTCCTTCGACCCCCAGACGATTATCTCCAGGTACGACCCGTCATCGCACTTGGCCAGGTGCGCTCCGCAGAAGTCTTCTCCGTAGCTCTCCTTCAACAACCGCACCAGATCATCCCTATGTGCGATCAGATCCACGTCGTTGGCAGATTCGAATCTCACGTATTCGATCGTTCGCATGTAGCAGCGCTCCCATTGGTTGGTAACGGACTCATGTTCAAAGTCCGTTACGGACCGTATCACGCTTTTTCTCTGAGAATGCGTTACTCTGAGCTGGTGCAAAGCGACCTCGCCGAGATGCCTTGGATCGATGGCGACCTTGTGCTCGCAGTGGCCAATACCGTTGTCCTCGACTTCCCGGGCGATCCGACCTCTCCTAGCCTGGACATGCTGGCCCAAGAAGAAACCTTGGCTACCTGGCGCCGCCGAGTGCCCGACGCCGCGGTGGCCGAACTACCGCTCGGGGCGCTCCTAGAGCTACGCAGCGCAATACGCGCCGCTCTGGACGCAATCGACCGGATCTGCCCGGTACCTGATGATGCACGCGACCAACTCAACACCTGGGCCGCAGGCGCGCCGATCACCTTCACGCTCACCGCGACAGGGCGCCTGAGCTTCGTGGAGGTAGCTGATGATGTCATCGGCCGCCTCGCCCGCGAGACGTTGCGGAGTTTCGACGAGAAGTCGGGCGACAGAATCGTTCGCCGCTGCCCAGCGCCCGGTTGTGGCATGTTCTTTCGGCCAGGTAGACGCGATCAGAGTTGGTGCACAGTGCGCTGTGGCACCCGGGCACGCGCGGCTCGTCACCGACAGCAGGGCCAGCGCGGGAAAGAAGGCCGGTGACAACATATCCACAGCGGACGAACTCCTTGGGCGCTGCATGCCCAAGCTTCCACTTCTGAGCCGGACGAGCTCCCATCAGTGACGTGTGCCTACCGTGTCAACGCGTTCGAGGCGAGCCATCCACACGCTCCAGTCGAAGGCACGACCCGGCACCCACAACCCATGTTCATATTGGGAAGGACCGAAACACCCTTAACCCGACGATATTTGCAGATATTTCCGCCAGACGCGCAGGCTCTTACTGATCGGCCACGCAGACATCCTCGTCGAACAAACATCTATCGGCACTCCACCCTCATGTGCCGGACGTCAGAATTGGCAGCTATGCGCCGTCGATGTTCGCGAAGTGGCTGACAGTGGGGAATGGCTCGTAGAAATGATGGAGCAGCGTCCTCCACTGCTGGTAGCCCTCTGATGTGCGGAATCCCTCAGTGTGGTCTTCGACCGTATCCCACTGAACCAACAGTAAATACGTGTCGGGATCTTCGACGCAGCACGACAAATCCAGGCGCCGAAAGCCGGGCGTTGCGGCAAAGATCGTCTTCGCCTCCGAAAACGCCGCACGGAATTCTTCACCGAGACCAGGCTCTACATGCAGAACCGCATGTTCAAGAATCATCGCACCAGCATGACACCCAGAAGTCGCCCACTCCAGACTGCGGCCAAGACTTCAGTCCTTCCGAATACGCTGCCACGTTCTGCGGACGCGGGCTAGTGCGGTGATTGCACCGGACGCGACGGGCCGAGCCAACTGCGACCGAACGTCGGCGATGGACGCGTTCCACGGCGCGTCGTTGTAGGTCGGGTAGGGGTGGGTGGTTCCGGCCAGATCGCGTGTCCGCAGACCCTGCTTGATTGCCAGCACCATCTCGCCGATCGTCTCACCGGCGCGGGGGCCGACGACGGTCGCTCCGACGATGCGATGCTTACCGTCGACGACGAGACGGCTGAAGCCTCGTGTCTCGCCCTCCGCGACGGCGCGATCCGCGTGCTCATGGCCGAGAGTGTGCACGCGGAGACCGGGGATTCGGCGGGCGGCCTCGGTATCGATTCCGGCGACGGCGATCTCGGGGTCGGTGAAGGTCACGCGCGGAGTGCCGGTTCGGTCGACGGCGCGGCGCAACCCCAGGATTGCGTTGGTCGCGGCGATACTGCCGTGCATTCCGGCCGTATGAGTGAACTGGGGGTGACCGGTGAGATCGCCCGCCGCCCAGATCCTCTGATTGGCGGTGCGAAGGTGATCATCGACGGTGACGAAACCTCGGCGATCGACGGTGACGCCGGCCGCGTCCAGTCCGATCGACGCCGTTCGCGGCTTGCGTCCGACGGCAATGAGCAGACTGTCGAACTCGAGGCGGCGACCGTCCGCGAGAACGAGTGCCTGGCCGGTGACGGACTCTGCCGTTGCTCCGGTCAGAACATCGACTCCATCATCGATCAGGCTCTGAGCGACAAGCGCGGCGGCTTCTCGGTCTTCGGCCGGAAGGATCGAATCCGCGGATTCGACGATGGTGACCGCCGAGCCGAGTCTGGCGAAGGCCTGTGCAAGTTCGCATCCGATGCTTCCGCCGCCGAGCACCGTCAGCCGAGGAGGAAGTTCGGTGAGCCCCCAAATTGTCTCGCTGGTGAGGTAATCGACTTGGTCGAGCCCCGGCAGGTTCGGTACCGCAGGGGCGGCCCCCGTCGCGATCACCGCCTGCCCGAAAGTGATGGTGTGCGCCCCGACGGAGAGGGAGCGAGGGCCCGCGAAGCGGGCCGTGCCGCTGACGACATTCACGTTCGCGGCGCGGAGTGTTTCGGGCGAATCGACCGGTGCGATGGTCTCGATCGCTCCCTGCACATGTTTCATCACTCGGGAGAAGTCGACGGTCACGTTCGAGGCGTCGATTCCGAATGCGTGTCCGCGACGCATCGCTGCGGCCACCGATGCCGCGGCGAGCAACGCCTTCGAAGGGACGCATCCGGTCCACAAGCAGTCTCCTCCGGTGCGGTCGCGTTCGACCAACACCACTTTCGCGCCGAAGCCTGCCGCCGTTTTCGCCGCGACAATCCCCGCGGATCCTCCACCGATCACAACGAGATCGGCAGATTCGGGAATTGACTGTTCAACCGGCGGCACCACGGCGGCGAACTCTGCCCGGGTCACTGGAGGTCACCGCGGACGAGGCGATCGATGACCTGCCGCATATGAGTGACGCTGTCTCTCTGAGGCATCCGCCGAGCTGTCCACCGCGAAAGGGCAGTGTTGATCTGGCGGTACTCGTCCGCCGCCGCGTTGCACTTGTCGCATTCGGCCAGATGTGCCTCCAACCGACGGATTTCGTTCGCGTCGAGCAACGCTGCCGGGTCGGAGTCCAGGTAACGCTGAATCCGTCGCGCCGACCAATGGCACGTCAGCATTGTGCGCACAGCCCTGATCATCGCTTCTCCTTCATGCTGGCCGCGAAGCTCGGCCGCAAGTGTTTCCTCACGCGGTCGCGCGCACGGCTGAGCCTCGACATCACGGTCCCCACCGGAACGCCGAGGGCGTCGGCGGCTTCGCTGTAGGTGAGTTGATCGACATCGATCAGGAACAGCACCGTCCGGAACTTCGAGTCCAAGGCCTGCACGGCCCGTTCCAGATCGGCCGGCAAGATAGACGCCATGATCCGATCCTCGGTACTGGGTGGGTCTACCCCGAAGGCTGGTCTGGCACCGGGGTAGACCGCGACGTCCTCAACAGCATCCGGGCGCCGGCGTCGGTGCATGTTCATATTCGTGTTCCTCAGGATCGTCAACAACCACGCCCGCGGGTAGCGGCCGTCGAAACGGTCGACACTCCGCCAGGCCCGCACCAATGTCTCCTGGACGAGATCCTCCGCGTCCGCCGGCCCGGTCAACGTCCTCGCCACCCTCAACAGGACCTCGATCTCGGGTTCGACATGCTGGCGGAACCCGCGGGCACGCTCGTCGTGGTCGTCTGGCTCGGGTGGATGCACACTGGGGTAACCCCCCGACCGTCCCGCCGTGTTCCCGATTCGAAAAGAGATGCTGCGGAACACCGACGAAATGGATTACCCGTGAGACGACCGGCCCGTTACCGTGCCTCGGCCCGCTTCTACGACCTCATCTCTGCCGAATGGCCGGTATACCGCGCCGGCCGTGTCGCGGCGATCGAGTTGCTCGCGCTGAAACCGGGCGAAAACGTCCTCGACATCGGCTGCGGAACGGGCCTAAACTTCTCCCACATCCAGCAACGGATCGGCCCGACGGGGTCGATCACCGCGATCGACGCGAGTGCCCAGATGCTCGACCAGGCGCGACGACGTACCCGTTCGGCGGGATGGAACAACGTGCGCTTCGTCGAGGCCGACGGCACCAGCCTTGATCCGGCGGACCTCGGCGGGGGCGGCACGTTCGATGCCGCCCTCAGTACCTACGTGTTGTCGCTGATGCCGAATTGGCCGCGGGCGCTCGCCACGATGATCGACGTGACCCGCCCCGGTGGTCGGGTGGCGGTCGTCGACATGCAGAAACCGGTCGGGCCTGCCGCGGTGTGGACTCCGCTCGCCCGGTTGGCGTGCCTGATGGGGGGATCGGACATCAACGCGCACCCCTGGAGGATGATCGATTCCTCGCTTACCGACGTTCGGGCCGCGTCCGCCCGCGGCGGGCACATCCAGGTTCGAGTGGGTTCGGTCGACGGGACGTCCAGGCACGGCACCGATCCGTAGACGCGGATTTATCCCGACGTCTGACCTCTAGAACCCCCGAACATCCGCGACCACAGGCTCGGCCGCCCGTCGCCGTGCGCACCCCCGACCATGTCGTGGACGCGCTCGGGAAACTCGCGTTCGATCGCGGCCAGCACTGCGTTGACACTGGGGTTGACCAGGGCCAGATTGCCCACGAACACGGTGGGGACGGTTTCGTCGCCGCCAGTTGCCGCGCGGACCCGTTCCGCTGCACCACTGTCCTCCCAGATGTCGATGTCGGTCGTGCTGACTGCGCGCCGGCGCAGACCACGGCGCAGATTCATACAGAACGGACAGCCCGGACGCCACATCACTTCGACTCCGTCGACGTAGTGGGTAGAATTCATATCGAGCCTCCTTGGTAGGTATGACGAGTCCATGCAGGCTCTTCTCAATACGAAACCCCCTTTACAGCATGATCCCTTCCCTCAGGTTCACAGGATGTGGCACGACCGCGGCGCGTCACGCCCCGGGCCTGCGGCGGGCGGCCAGATATCCCACACTTGCCACGCAAAAGGGCACCAGATAGTTCACGAGCACACGAACCCAGGTGCCGCCGTCAGCGGTTCCGTCGACCACGATGGAACCCTGATTGACCACCGACAACACGGTCCCGACCACTGCCGCGGTCGGGACCGCAGTTCGCGCGGTGGCTCCGCGCACAAACATTCGCAACGCCTCGACCGGCCGAGTCCATCCGTCGGTCGATGCTGCCGCACCCGAACTCCGTGTGGGCGCGTTTTCGTCTCGGTCCTCGGGTTCCATAGTTCGTCTGCCGTTTCGTCGCAATCACAAGGCATCTCTGCGACCGATATCGGTCTACTGTGGGAATAGTGCACGGAGCCAAGGGGTTCCCTACACGAAATGCCAGCACATCGTTAGGAAGATTTTATGCCCCGCATTCCAGTTCACACGATCGACTCCGCCCCCGATGAGACCACAGCAACTCTGCAGGCGCTAGCGAAACGAACCGGCAAAGTCCTCAACATTCACGGCGAGATGGCGCATTCACCGGTCGTGATGGCCGCATACTCCGGGATCGCAGATGCCATCGCCCAGCACGGGAGTTTCGACGCACGTACCCGCGAGGCCATCGCTCTCGCCGTCGGCGCGGTCGACTCCTGCGACTACTGCCAGTCTGCCCACACACTCTCCGCGACCCGCGCAGGGCTCAAAGAAGAGCAAACCATCGCAATCCGGCGTGGCGACGACGACTTCGACAACAAACTCGCGGCGTTGCTGAACGTGGTCCGCGAGGCCACCCGCGACGTCGGCAACGTGGACGACACGACCTGGAAGATCGCGCTCGACGCAGGGTGGACCGAACACGAGCTCACCGAAGCCTTCGCGCACCTCGCCGTGAACCTGTTCACCAACTATTTCAACCACTACGTAGGCACCGAACTCGACGTTCCCGCGGCCCCGGAGTTGATCGCGCCGTGACCAACCGGGTTCGGCCGGAGGTCGTCGTCTTCGACGTCGTCGAAACGCTCGCATCACTCGACCCCGTGCGAGCCCGGCTGAACCAGCTCCAGCAGCCGAACTTGCTGCTGGAGCGGTGGTTCACCCGACTGCTACGTGACGCCATGGCGATCACCGCAGCCGGCGACTACCGAGCCTTTCTCGACGTCGCCGCCTCCGCGCTGCGGGCCGAGACACACGGTGAACTGTCCGACTCCGACGTCAACTTCGCGGTCGCCGGGTTCGGCGAACTCACCGCCCAACCGGAGGCGGCGGCAGCCATCGACGCCGCCAAAGAAGCGGGCTTCCGAATCTTTACTCTCTCCAACGGGTCCGAAGAGTCGACTCGCGGTTTCTTCGACCGCTCGGGCCTTGCACCGAAGATCGACGAGGTGCTCTCGGTCGAGGCGGTCAAAGCGTGGAAACCCGCGCCCGCACCGTACAAGTTGGCCGTCGACCGCGCCCAGGTGCCCGCGGACCGGATGGCACTCGTCGCGGTGCACTCGTGGGACATCCACGGAGCCAACCTGGCCGGCCTGACCACCGGATGGTGCCCACAACTCGAAACCGTTCCCACGCCGGTGTTCACGAGCGCGGATGTCACATCAGACAGTTTGTCGGGAGTCATTCACGCCCTCGCTCGTCTACCTTCCTGATCTACCAACCCCATCGGGCGCTGAGCGCCTGCCGAGGACTCGCTAAGCTGCGCGCCTCGAGCAGTCCCCTGGAAATCATAGCTGCAGGCGTTCCCGGCGAGTAGATTTCGGCTGTACCAGTAGCAGTCGACCGCGGAGTGTGCGATGAACGAGGACAGCAGCCGCGTGGACCGGAGTAGTCCGACCGAACACCCCGGCCGGACTACCGCGCCGCCATGGTTGAAGCAGGCCATCTTCTACGTCCTGCTCGCAGTCGCCGCCTACCAGATGTCCGGTTGGCTGTTCCATAATCTGCGTGGGTTCCTCGGGCTGCTGTTTTTGGCATGGCTGTTCAGTGTCACCATCGAGCCGATCGTCGACTGGATCGAGAACCGCGGCTTGCGCCGCGGCGCCGCGACCGGACTGGTGCTGTTGGCAATGTTCGTCGCCGGTATCGCATTCGTGGCAATGTTCGGAGCGTTGCTGGCCGAGCAACTCGCCGAACTTCTCAAGGCCTTGCCCGGAGCGCTCTCATCCGTTACCGAATGGTCCAACAGGGTCTTCGACACCGACTTCGCCACGGGTGCTGACCTTCTCAATCTCACACCCGAGACCATCCGCGACCTCGCGCAAGAGTTCACACCCGGGATCCTGGGAGTGTTGTCGTCAGTGGTCGGGGTGGTGTTCCAGGCATTCACGATGCTGTTGTTCGTGTTCTACATGTCGGCGCAGGGTCCGGCGTTTCGCCGCACGATCTCGAGTTGGTTCCCGGCCCGCCAACAACAGATCATCTCGGTGGTGTGGGAGATCTCGGTCGAGAAGGCCGGCGGCTACGTGGTGTCGCGTCTGGTACTCGCGGCGGTGAGCACCGTCGCTACCGGCGTCTTCCTCGTGATCATCGACGTGCCCTATTGGCTTCCACTCGCGTTGTGGACGGGGGTCGTGTCGCAATTCGTCCCCACACTGGGCACCTACCTCGCGATCGCGCTCCCCGCGATCATCGCAGCGGCGGCCCAGCCGATGGACGGAGTGTGGGTCGTGGCGTTCGGAACTGTCTACCAGCAGATCGAAAACTACGTGCTACATCCGCGCATCACCTCCAAGACGGTGTCCATCCACCCGGCTGTTGCATTCGGTTCGGTGATCGTGGGCGCGTCCCTGTTCGGCGCTATCGGTGCCCTCGTCTCGGTTCCGGTGGTGGCGGTGATCCAGGCCCTCGTCGAAACCTATGGACGGCGTTACGAACTCGCTGCCGACACGCCCTCTCCGCCGCCGGATACCGTCGCTGACGACGCGCCGGACCTCGGCAGAGGTGACACGCCGAACCTCGGCAGAGGCGACGCGCCGGAGCAGTGACCGCGGCCCTGGTCGACAAAGGACGCCGGCTGCAACTGCGCGGACTCTCGGGAGGAATCAATCATGTCGGCAACCGATATACGCGGCAACGGCGGCAGTTGCCAGCACACAGCAGACGACAACTACCACAGCCACGAACGTGAACGCCGAGGTGGTGAATCCTCTCAGTCATTCGGTGGCGACGCCCGCAGCGATCGCTGCTCCTGCCAGCGCCCCGGCTGGAAGGAGCAGCGCCAAGGATCCCACGGTTTCTTGCCGGCAGGGATCTCCGTGACACTCGACCAGGCTCGATGGGTGAATGGACCCCTGCCTTGCCCGGTCACGGCACGAAACGCGGCGGGCGTGTCGACGAGCACCGCCCGACACGCCCGGACGACTACGAGAACGACGCCGAAGTACTCGTCTGCCACACTCTGGACTCCGACGACGGACTCGTCACCAATCCGCGAACGGAACATCGAATCCGCTACAACAGTCAACTGGAAGGCCCGAACATATGCGCCTGAAACGCATCTCAACCGTCATGGCAGCGGCCGCTGGCATGACGGCCACCCTCGGCACCGGTGTCGCCGACGCCGCTGGCACGTTCAACTACGGCGACACCATCCGCTCGTTCGTCACCTACTCCGGTAGCGACTGCCTCGGCTGGACCGAATGGCAGGACGACGGATCCAGGTACGACGGGTACACCTGCGACGGTTGGATCGAAATTCAGCAGAGCGCCGACCCCGGACGTTGGGTGGGGATCGAACCGAAGCCGACCGCAGAAACGTCGGTGACCTGCCACATGACCAACCTTGCGAACGCGCAAACGCTCCTGTACGAGACGACCTACTGGGACTCACCCGGCACCGGGTCGTTGAGGTCGTTGGGGTCGTTGGGTCCGCCGGCCCCCATGTGCATGATCCAGTTGCCATAACACCCCCCTGCCCGCGCACCGACTGTGGTTCGCGGGCAGGGCAGGCCACTCCGGAGACATCCCTTATTGGGACAATGCACCTAGCCCCAATCGCATAAGCGAAACTGCGACACCTGCCCTAATCGCCCCGTAGGACGCCGCCGCGCTTGCCGGTGTTCCAAGTCAGAGGTCATAGCCCGAGTCGCGGACACGCGACGCCGTAGAAATATCAATCACGTATCTGTCGGTGGCACAGTCTCGACGGTTGCATCGCTTCGTATGCTTCGTACACAGCAGAAAGTGATTCGAGATCCTGGCGTGGAAAGTCACGCAGGTCGAGTCGGCCACCACACATCCAGGGCGCAGCTAGTGTCTTGGCCTCCACCAGTTTCCGCCAGCGAGTTCGGATGGCAGGCTGAAATTCACGGTGTCATTGCCGGCAGAGAGAGGAACTGACTGGTCTCGGGTCGGTCCCGTTGGTTTCTCGGATCTTGATTGGTGTGGACCCTGGTGAACGAGGTGGAGAGTGGAGAGCCAGGATTCTCGAAAGAAGACAAGCGGATAGTGGCTGGCGGAATGCGGCAGCAGGTCGGCCTGACGCTGACTGTCACCTTTCTTCCGATTACTGCCCTGGTTGCGTGGTTCTGCATCGGGTCAAAGCTCTTCTCTACTCCGGACTCAGCACGACCACCGACACCCGAGAGGAACATCTCGAACCCGGCCCCTGGATCACCGACTATCGGATAGTTCCCCGATGCGCTCCTGCCGTCTATTCTCGGTGGGAATGTAGCGGTGCCGGTCGGCGGAAGCGATCGGCCCGTTCGCGAAACCGGCGAATCTGGGTGCGTTCCTCATCCCGGCCATTGGCGCGGACCTGATCAGTCACGTGCTCGTCGGTGCCCATCTTCCGCCGATATTCGGGTCTCAAAGACCGGTTGTGCGGGTAGCACGAAAACGTATGCGCAACAGTGCTTTGTCTCGTTCTTGGATGATGTTGGTGCGAGCGATACCGGCGTGACGATCGTCCGATACCGCTACCGCGCCTACCCGAGTCGATCCCGCCACATCTATAACGTTGACGAGCAGGAGCACCCGCCCGCGGTCGAATTGCTCGACATCGTTGACACGTTCTTGTTGCCAACGGGGAACAGCACCCATAACGTTAGAACTATCCGTGATTCGAGTCACTCCAGCCCGTTGTTCGGCCGGTCCCCGTTACCGGGGGCAACCAGGGGCGCGGCCGACCAGCCGTAACAGGGAGTTGTGCCAGTGCAAAAGCTGAAGGAGTTCGGATTACTCGGTGAATTGGCCGCGGAGTTTCTCGCCACCAGTGTCCTGATCATGATCGGCTGCGGTGCCGTTGCCCAGGTCGTTGCCGGTGGCGACAGTGTCGGCAATTACAACACCATTGCCTGGTCTTGGGGATTGGGCGTGACGCTGGCAATCTACATCGCCTCCCGGACAAGCGGCGCCCACATCAACCCGGCGGTGACCGTGGCTTTCGCAACCTTCGGCGACTTCCCGTGGCGCAAAGTACCGCTATATGTGGTGGCGCAGACGTTCGGTGCATTTGTCGGGGCCCTGGTGGTCCGGGTGGGGTACGCCGATCTGCTCGCCGCGGCCGACCCCGGGCACACCAGCGCAACGCAGGGTGTCTTCTCCACCATGCCCGGTAACGGCACACTCCCGGTGAGCGTCATGGGGGCCTTCACGGATCAGATCATCGGCACGGCGATCCTGGTGCTGCTGATCTTCGCGATCGTCGACCGGCGAAACACCTCCCCGGCGGCCAACCTCGCACCGTTCATGATCGGGTTGATCGTCGTCGCAATCGGCATGGCGTGGGGCGCTAACGCCGGCTACGCCATCAACCCCGCGCGCGACTTCGGTCCCCGACTGGCGTCGTACCTGACGGGCTACGCCACCGCATTCACAGACCCATCCGGCTATCCATACTTCTGGGTTCCCATAGTCGCGCCGGTCATCGGTGGTCTCATCGGCGCCGCGATCTACATACAGCTCATCGCTCGGTTCCTGCCACCGCCGCCGCATCCCGACCTCGATGCGATGACACCACACGGGGAACAGCTGAAGACATGACCCCCGCGCCGGCAGTCAACCGACACATCCACAGCGACCGAAAGGCCAATCCGCATGCCTGATTTCGTCGGTGCCGTAGACCAGGGCACGACCAGCACTCGCTTCATGGTCTTCGACCACGGCGGTCACGAGATCGCCCGCCACCAACTCGAACACGAGCAAATCCTGCCGCGCCCGGGTTGGGTCGAGCACAATCCGGTGGAGATCTGGGAACGCACGTCGGCGGTACTGCAAACCGCCATGAACCGGTTCGGAATCGGTCCCGCCGATCTGGCGGCGCTAGGGATCACGAACCAGCGTGAGACGGCAGTGGTATGGGACCGTCGGACCGGACGGCCGTACTACAACGCGATCGTCTGGCAGGACACCCGCACCGACCGGATCGCCTCCGCCCTCGACGAGACAGAGGCCGGTCAGATCATCCGCCAAAAGGCGGGGCTTCCGCCGGCCACCTACTTCTCCGGCGGCAAAATACAGTGGATCCTCGACAATGTTGACGGTGTGCGGGCCGCAGCCGACCGCGGCGAGGCGATCTTCGGCACGATCGACACCTGGCTGTTGTGGAACCTGACCGGCGGTGTCGACGGCGGCGTCCACATCACCGACGTCACCAACGCCAGTCGCACCATGCTAATGAACCTCGAAACCCTGGACTGGGACGACGAGTTGCTCTCCTTTTTCGGAGTTCCCCGTCGGATGCTGCCGGAGATCCGACCATCCTCCGCCCCGGACCTGCATGGCCACACCACTACTCATGGTCCGCTCGGCGGCGTGGTTCCACTGTCCGGGGACGTCGGCGACCAGCAGGCCGCAATGCTCGGGCAGGTGTGCCTGACGGCAGGGGAGGCCAAGAACACCTACGGCACCGGGAACTTCCTGCTGCTCAACACCGGTGAAAAGCTCGTGCGATCACACAACGGATTGCTCACCACGGTCTGCTACAAGTTCGGCGATCAGAAGCCGGTTTACGCGCTCGAGGGATCCATCGCGGTCACTGGTTCAGCCGTCCAATGGCTACGTGACCAGTTGGGGATCATCCAGGGTGCCTCGCAGAGTGAGTCACTGGCGGCGGAGGTCGAGGACAACGGCGGGGTGTACTTTGTGCCCGCCTTTTCGGGCCTGTTCGCACCGTACTGGCGCTCCGATGCACGCGGCGCCATTGTGGGGCTGTCGCGCTTCAACAACAATGCCCACATCGCCAGGGCCACCCTCGAAGCGATCTGCTACCAGAGCCGCGACGTCGTCGACGCCATGTACAAGGATTCCGGCGTCCCGCTCGAGGTGCTCAAGGTCGACGGTGGGGTTACCGCGAACAATCTGTGCATGCAGATCCAGGCCGACATTCTGGGGGTCCCGGTCAGCCGGCCCGTCGTTGCGGAAACCACCGCCCTCGGGGCTGCATACGCGGCGGGGTTGGCCGTCGGGTTCTGGCAGTCCCTCGACGAACTCCGGGAGAACTGGAACGAAAGCCGACGTTGGCACCCCCAATGGAACGACAGCGAGCGCGAAAGTGGCTACGCAGGATGGCAAAAGGCCGTCAAACGCACACTCGACTGGGTGGAAATCCACTGACCGAGGCGTTTCGTCGTCTGTCCGACACACTGACGGTATCCGGCTGCGGGATGCGGTTCGAATCAGACTCCGGGCAGAAATCCGACGACGGTAACAACGATGGTTGTGATAACCGCCATCGAGACGGTATTGCCGACGAACGGATGGAAGTCCTTCGGCAAGCGCGACGAGATCGGTTTTGCGATGGCGGGCAGAGTAAGGCGCCCGCGACCGAACCGGCAACTATGGATAGGGCGCTTCCGTTGAATGCCAATACCGTCGCTGGAGCTACTGATACCTCTCGACGAGTGCACTACTAGGACTTGGCCCATTCCAGCAGGTCGTCGACGGGCCATGTGTTGACGACCCGGTCGGCCTCGACACCACACCGCATCGCCCGATCACATCCGTAGCCCTGCCACGCGAGCTGCCCGGGGGCGTGAGCGTCGGTGTCGATCGCGAACAGGCACCCGAGATCCACGGCCAGATCGATCAGGCGACTCAGCGGATCGCGGCGCTCGGGACGGCTGTTGATTTCGACGGCGGTGTCGTGGTCCCGGCAGGCCGTGAACACCTTCTCGGCGTCGAACGTCGACTCTGGTCGGGTACCGCGCGCACCCTCAACGAGGCGTCCTGTGCAGTGGCCGAGCACAGCGACCACGGGATTCTGCACGGCCGCGACCATCCGCCGAGTCATGGCCCCGCGTTCCGCTCGCAACTTCGAATGCACGCTTGCGACCACGATGTCGAGTTCACCGAGAAGATCCAGATCCTGGTCGAGGGAACCGTCATCCAAGATGTCGACCTCGATTCCGGTGAGGATGCGCAGCGGCGCCAGTTCTTCATTCAGGCGGGCTATCACGTCGAGTTGGGACCGCAGACGCCGCGCGGACAAACCGTTGGCAACCGCAAGTCGCGGCGAATGGTCTGTGAGAGCACAGTATTCGTGTCCGATGACGGCCGCGCTGCGCATCATTTCGTCGATCGGGCTGCCGCCGTCGGACCAGTTCGAATGAGTGTGCAGATCTCCCCTGAGCGCCGTTCGCAGCGCACCTTCCCCGATGGGCTCGGCGGCCTCGCGTAACTCCGCAAGATACGCGGGCACTCCGCCGTGCGACTCACGGATCACCGTCGCCGTCTTCGGTCCGATACCCGGCAAGTCGTCCCAGCTGTTAGTGCGCCGGCGAAGATCCCGCTGGTCGGCGGACAACCCGGCGACCACGTCCGCCGCCCGCCGATAGGCCTTCACCCGATGAGTCTCCGCCCGCGAACGTTCGAGCCAGAACGCCGTCTCACGCAGGGCCTGCACCGGGTCCATCGGGCTGTCGGCGTCCACCACTCCAGTGTCGCGCCAAGTTGGACGTCACCGCAAAGCTTCGGCCGGCGAAACGGCGAGGGCAGGAAGTTCCCTGCCCTCGCCAGTGGCTCACGCCTCGATGATGCCGGCACCGATCGCGTCGGTGACCATGCCCATCGGCAGCCCGGGAACGGCTGTGTTCTCGTGGAAATCGGTCACAGCCTGGTCGAAGGCAGCAACAGCGCCTTCACCACCTGGCAGCGAGGACACCGAATCGCGGACCTGCTGGTCGACGACTGGGGCGGAGGCGACCATGTCGCGGACCGCGGTCGCGGCTGCGGCGCCGACCGGGTTCGCCTCCCACTCTTCGAGGGTCGCCTCGGTCTGGGCGGTGATGGCAGCCTGGTCGATGTCCGGGATCTCGGTCTCGATCGGATCGCTGAGATCGCCAGTGCCGTACGCGGTCGCCGTGGTGACACCGGCCGCGCCGCCCGCGAGAGCCCCGCCCACCACCGCCGGGATGCCGGCGACCGCTGCGCCGATAGCGCCGCCCGCAAGCGTGCCGAACATACCGACCGAAACGCCAACGATCGGCACCGTAGAGATCAAGGGGATAGCACTCGTGCCGCCGATCGTCCCGCCCACCAGGGCGCCGCCGACCGCCGAGGGCAGTCCAACGGCCGTTGCCCCGGCCAGTGCACCGGCTGTAGCGCCGCCGAGCTGCGCGGCCGCCAGACGTTCCGCCTCATCGGCTTCAAGGCCGGTCGAGCGCCAGAAGTCGGTGACCTGCGCCTCGACCACGGCTGTCTGATTGTTGGTGCGGTCCGCGGTGTCCTCGGTGATCCAGTTCGGGCGTTCAGCGACGTACCGGCCGATGCGGATCTTGTCTTCCGGAGCCTGAATCGGCGCCGTGAATTCCTCGATCTGCGTAGGCAGGTGAAGCCGCGAGTAGTCGACGGGAGCGACGTAGTTGCCCTCCTCGTAGGTGGGAGCGACGTACTGGTTCGAGTCGTAGTTCCAGTTGGCGAGCGGCTTCGCCTCCTGCTGGTATTCGACCGGAACCGGGACCCAGGTCTTTGTCGACTTGGAAGGCGCGATGCCGGGCTGCGACGGAGCGGGCGCGACGCCGGGCTGCGACGGAGCGGGCGCGACGCCGGCCTGTGACGGATCAGCGAACGCGACACCGCCGCACGCAGCAACGATGACCGCCGTGGTCATTGCAGTGGTTCCCGCATTCCTGGCGGCCTTGGACTGCTTGCGGTGCTTGGCCATATATGTTTTCCCCTTCGATGGACGAATTCTCTGATCAGGCCGTTCTTTGTGAGAACGTCGGGTCCGTCGGTCTGACGGCGGAAGCGGAGGGCGCCGGCGTGGCAGACTGGGAGTTGGTGGGGTAGACCGTCCGAGTCGTGCTCGCGATTAAGCTTGGCGGCGACGAGGCTCCGGCGAGGCCTCCGGGATCGACAACGCCGCGGAATCGAGAACGCCGCAGTCGCCTCGCCTGGCAACGCGCGCATGATCGCCCACGGTCCCCCTCGGCGACAAGGTCGCCAGTGTCACGAAATCCCCCCGCCCAACTGCTTGTGAGACCGCTATCGTAATAGTCCGCGTGGACACGCCGGTTTCGGGGTCCCATCGGTTCGTTTCGAGGGACTCTCGGGTCAGGTGGAGCCGAGAATCGAAGGGGCATCGAGTGCCGCACGAGACCTGGAACCAGAAAACACCCGGGGTGCTGCGCCTACCGTCTGGGCGGCTGATTCGCGGCCGGGGCCTACGAAACCCCTTCCCCACAGGCGAAAAACCCCACTTCGGGGTGTACCTGCTGGGCAACGAGCCCGCACCGGTCGAGTGGGAGACCCGATGGGTGAAGTGGCGAGACTTCTGGCTGCCGTCCGACCGCGAAGCTTTCATTTCGGCGCTGCGTGAATCGCTTGAGCGTTCCGAGAGACAGCGCGTAGAGATCGCCTGCAGAGGCGGTTTCGGACGTACCGGGACAGCGATGTCCTGCCTCGCAGTACTCGACGGAGTACCGGCCGACAAAGCTGTCGACTACGTCCGCGAGAACTACTCGCGCAGAGCCGTCGAGACACCGTGGCAGAAACGGTTCGTCTCCCGGTTCGGCTAGAGCCGACGGGCTGACCGCATCGGAGCCGGGAGCCGGGAACTACACCAGCAAAATCACTTCCCTTGGTGAGAGAATCGATCTTCTCCGCTCATGATCGTCGCTCCGCCCGCAGGGCAGGCTTGTCGAGTTTGCCGACGGCATTCTTCGGCAGAGTCTCACGTGTAATGATGTCCACGGGAAGTTTGAACTTCGACAACGACTTTCGGCATACGTCGAAGAGGTCGCCGACGGTCCGTGCGGATCCCGATCGCAGGGCCACGTAGGCGACCGGGACTTCACCGTAGACCGGATCGGGCAGGCCGATCACCGCCGCCTCCAGGACGTCCTCGTGGCGGTAGAGCGCTGTCTCGATCTCCTTCGGGTAGAGGTTTTCTCCGCCGCGGATGATCATGTCTTTGATGCGGTCGACCAGCATCAGGTAACCGTCCTCGTCGAAGTATCCGACGTCTCCGGTGTGCAGCCACCCATCGACCAGAGTCTTCGCAGTCTCTTCAGGCTTCCCGAGATATCCGGCCATCACGTTGGGCCCGCTGATGACGACCTCACCGGTCTCGCCCTGCGGTAGAACTGCCCCGACCTTTCCGACGATCCGCACCTGCTGGCCCGGTAGCGGAATCCCGACGCTGCCGGGTTTGCGGGGACCTTCCGGCGGGTTGATGGTCGTGGCGCAGGTGCCCTCGGACAAGCCGTAGCCCTCGATGAGCGGAAATCCGTACCGGGTCTCGATGCGTTCGATCAACTCTGCCGGCATCGGCGCGGCGCCACCGATCGCCAGGCGTATCGAAGATGTGTCCGACTGGGCGTCCTTGTCCACTGCGTCGAGCATTGCATACACCGTGGGAACTCCGGAAAAATATGTCGGACGGTGTTTTTCGACCAGGTCGAAGAAGGTGTCGACGGAGAACTTGACGGCGATGGTGGTGCTGGCGCCGACCGAAAGTGGAGTGAGCGTGCTCAAGATGATGGCGTTGGCGTGGAACAGTGGCAGAACCAACAGGCAATGATCGTCGGCGGTGATCTCGAGTGCAGTGACGACGCTTTCACACATGGCGGTCAGATTGGCGTGAGTGAGCATGACGCCCTTGGGGGAGCCTGTGGTGCCACTGGTGTAGATCAGCAGGGCCAGCTCATTCGGGTCCGGGTTGTGCACGGCGTCCTCGAAGTCGGTGTCGACATCGGTGGCCGTCGCCAAGTTGCCGACACTGAGGTATCGGCCATCGAAATCGGGTGCCGGCCGATCGTCGCTCACCAGCACCACGGCGCCGGCGTCGCGCAACTGGTGCGCGGTCTCGAAGTCCGTCAGATTTGGGTTGACCGGAGTGACAGCCGCACCGAATCTCCAAGCGGCGAATAGAAGAACGACTAGCTCCACCCGATTCACTAGCTGGACCGCCACTACGGAGCCCTGTCCCACCCCGAGTCCGCTCAGTTGTGCAGCCGCGGCCCGGACGTGATCGGCGAAGTCGCCGTTGGACAGGCTGATCCTCTCGTCGGCGATACACGCACCATCCCGATCGGTGAGTGCGCGATTGTCCGGCAAATCTGGCCAACTCATGGTGACGACCCTCAATTGATTCGGGCTCCCGATGGAGCAATTTCCGCGAAAAGTACAAGGAATAAGGGTGATCCACACCGTCTGCGTGGAGTTCAGGCCGGATGACCCGCAGGCGTGGCGACATGATTCCGGGCCGCGCCCGCGGGGCGTATTGGCGACGGGTCAGGAGTGCACGGTGACGACGGGCTCGAGGACGAGGCCGAAGCTGCGCAGAACACCGAGCAGTTCACGGTGGCCGAACGCCTGGCATGCGGACGCAAAACCCGCGCGTCGCGGCGGCTGCTGCAGCAAGGAGTAGGCCGTGTACGCCTGAAGCAGGCCCGTCTGCTTGTAGTTGCAGTTGCCGTGGATGACGACGTGCGCCCGCGCGAGCGGGCCCGAGGCATGGACCGAGTCGATGGATTTGTTGATTCGCGGATTCTCCCGCGGAGGCATTCCCGCCTGCACCGATGCCGCAATCTCCGACAATGCTGCGTCTTGCTCTTCGACGGGCAGCGATTTGATCTTCTCGTCGATCATGGTGCGTGCCGCGATGGCACCTTCCATCACGGACTGGTCAGACACCCCGCCGGTCGCCCGGCAGTTCGCGATCCGCGGATCGTCCTTGAACTACACCGGATGTGACATCCCGCCCCACGGCAGGGCTATGGCGGTGTGGTGCTGGCCGGGCAGGCTGACCTCGAAGCGCGCGTTGCGGTCCCATTCGACGTACTGATTCTGCTGCAGCTGATACCAGTCGGCGTTCAAGGTGTGAAAGATCGTCTGCGTCGAGGCGAAGGTCGGGAAGCCGTTGAACATCGACACAATGTCCAGCGAGTCCAGCCCGGGAGTCTCGAGGCAGATGTTCGCGGCGATCTCGCTCGTGGTGTACATGTGGGCGATGCCGGGGGACAAGAGCTGGTATTGCGCCGCACAATTCGCCTGAGCGTGCATGACCCAGTTCTGCTCGCCAGTCGTGTCGGTGTAGTGGCAACCGGCGGCGAGCGATGCCTCGACCACCGTGGGTCCGTATTTGATGAATGGGCCGACCATGTTGCAGACAACCTGGGCTCCGGTGAACAGCTCGGTCAGCGCCGAGGCCGTGTGCTCGACCTCGACGATGTCATGGTCGACGGTGTCGACGCCGGGTACCTGGGTGAGTGCTTCTTCGATGCGCTTGGCGTCACGGCCGGCGGCGACGAAGGGAATGTTGTACTCGCGCAGGTACTCGCATACGAGGCGGCCTGTGTACCCGGAAGCGCCGTATACGACGACGGGTTTCGTGGTCATGTCGATCCTTTTCGAAGTTGAAGCTGAAGAATTGGCTGGGAGGGGAAGTCGGGTTTCGTTACATGCCCATGCCGCCGTCGACAGGAATGCCTGCCCCGTTGATGAACTGAGCGGCATCCGAGGCGAGGAACACCACTGCACTGGCCATGTCGGCGACCTCACCGAGGCGACCGGACGGAGTTTGCTCGACCACGCCGCGAACGGCCAGTTCGACGGTTTCGGCCAGGCCGACAGTGACTATGTCTCCCGCCAGCCGGGTGCCCATCTCGGTCGGCACGAGGCCGGGGTAGATGCAGTTCACGCGCACGCCGTAGCCGAAAATGCCGGATTCTCGAGCCGCGACGCGGGTAAGGCGATCGACTGCGGACTTCGACGCCGAGTAGCCGGCGAGTGCGGGATGCGCGATGGTCGCGGCCACCGAGGAGACGTTGATTACGACACCGCCGGAACCCGCAGGTCCGCTGGGCGACATCGCGGCGAAGGCGTGTTTGACGCCCAAGCCCATGCCAACGACGTTGATGTCGAACATCCGCCGCCAGTCGTCAGGGTCGAAGGCGGTCAGCAGACCGGTAATTTCGATGCCCGCATTGTTGACGAGGACATCGAAGCCGCCCAGCAGGTCGATCGTGGTAGCGACTGCGTTCCGCCAGTCGTCTTCCACAGTCACGTCGTGGTGTACGAATCCGGTCCGCTGTCCCACCTTCGCGAGCCGATTGGCGGTCTGCTTGCCGAGATCGTCCTGGATGTCGCTGATGACAACATCGGCGCCCGCCTCGGCCAAGGCGAAAGCGAAGCCCTCGCCCAATCCTTGCGCGCCTCCGGTGACCAGCGCGCTCTTTCCCGATAGATCGAATCGACTCACTTCGATGCTCCTGAAGGATTGAATGTGACGTCGCGATTACCACGTCACGATTGCGACGTAGATCACTCTACGTAGATCCAACCGACTGTCAAGAGAAATTAGGACACCTGTCAAGACAAACAGATATGACTGTCCAGTAGTTTCGAGACGACCGTCAAGATCGTCGGATAGGGTGTACCTGCAGCTGCAGTCCGCTTTCGGATCCCGACCTGCGGCACTCCTGGTCATCGTATGGATACGAATCAGATGGGTACGAATCAAAGGTAGGTTCGATGAGGAAGACATTGGAGGGGTCGCCTGCCCGCGTGCGCAAGCGACCGGTCGACAAGTTCGAGGATCGCCGCATGCAACTCGCCGACGCCGCGCTCGAGACCTTGGCCGAGCAGGGATATGCTCGGACGGGTCTGCGCGACATCGCGGAAAGGTCGGACTTCACCCACGGCGCCCTGCACTACTACTTTCACAACAAAGCAGAACTGATCACCTACTGTGTGAGGCGCTACAAGGACCGTTGCATCGCCCAGTACGACGGGCTCGGCCTGGGAAGCGAAACCGCGCAGGAGGTTCTGGAGTCCTTCAGCGGCGCCGTCGTTTCGACGATGATCGAAGAAGCTCATATGCAGCGGCTGTGGTACGACATTCGATCCCAGGCAATGTTCGAGAGCGCCCTAGCCATGGACGTGGCCGAACTCGACCAGAACATCCAAGACGTGATTTTTCGAGTCGTGGTCCGCTACTCCGAACTGAGCGAACGGGAGCCCACGTTGAACTCCGCACTCACGTATGCGCTGTTCGACGGACTCTTCATGCACGCGGTGATGAACCACCTTGCCGGCAAATCCAGCGAGTCGGACGTTCGGCTGGGAATCGAACACCTGCTGGACAGCGTGACGCGTCCGATCTGATTGTTTTGGCGCCTGGACCAAAATACCCACTGCGGTAGTGAGCCCTCAGACCACCCTGCTGTCACGAAGCGCGGCGATGGCGTCGCTGCTGCAACCAAGCTCGGCAAGCACGTCGTCGGTATCTTGTCCGAACGCACGCCCGGTGTGTCGAATGTTCCCGGGAGTCTCCGCCATTCGCCACATCACGTTCTGCATACGCACCGGCCCAAGGTTTTCGTCGTCGACGGTGGTTACCATTCCGACTGCATTGACCTGTGGGTCCTCGAGTAGTTCGCTCGGCTTGTAGACGGGAGCCACAGCGGCGCCTGCCTCCTCGAACGTGTCGACAACCTCCTGTCGCGTGCGCTCACCAATCCAATCACCGACATACTTGTCGAGCAGGTCGGCGTGCGCGGCTCGTTGACCTCCCGTCGCGAACCACGGCTCGTCGATCACCTCGGGATGGCCGACCAACGTCAGCACCCGTTCGGCAATCGAATTCGCGCTCGTCGAGATCGCCAACCAGTGATCGTCTGCCGTTCTGTACAGGTTGCGTGGCGAGTTGTTACTCGACCTGTTACCCGTACGCTCCTGATCGATACCCAGTTGGTCCGCATAAATGATCCCCGGTCCCACCGCGGTCATGATCGGGCTCAACAGGTCCAAGTCGATCACCTGCCCCTTGCCACCATTTTTCGTGCGGTGCAGCAGTGCCATCGACACAGCGGAGGATCCAGCGATACCCGCCAACGAATCTGCCAGACCGAAGGCGGGCAGCGTGGGTGGGCCGTCAGCAGGCCCGGTCAGAGAGGCGAAACCACTCATCGATTCGACAAGTGTGCCGAACGCCGGACGCCGCGAATACGGTCCGGTTTGACCGAACCCTGTGACTCGCAACAAAATCAGACCAGGGTTCGACTCGGACAGCGTGTCGTAGCCGAGACCCCACCGCTCGAGCGTGCCGGGCCTGAAGTTCTCCACCACGACATCTGACTCGGCCGCGAGACGCCGAAACAGCTCGGCACCCTCCTTTTTCCCTAGATCGAGTGTCATCGTGCGCTTGTTGCGGCTCAACATGGTCCACCAGAGCGGGTGCCCGTCCTTCTCCAACCCGTGCCCGCGCATACCGTCGGGCCGGGTAGGGTGCTCGATCTTGATGACGTCTGCACCGAAGTCTCCGAGGATCTGCGCCACCAAAGGGCCGGCGAGAATGGTCGAGATGTCGAGCACCCTCACTCCGCGCAGTGGACCAGTGGCCGCCTGTTCGGTGGTCATTTGTACGGACGGTGCAGGTAGCGGCCGGTGGGCTCCCCGGTGACCGAACCCTCGGTCAGCACACGCCGGCCTCGAACGAAGGTATCGGTCACTTTGGCACCCAGTTCAAATCCCTCGAAGGGCGTGTACTCCTGGGTGGATTCCGAATCTTCGCTTCGTACCGTCCAGTTGCGGTTCGGGTCGACGAGTGCAATATCCGCATCCATACCGACGGCGATGTCTCCCTTGCCCGGAAGACCGTAGCGGCGGGCAGGATTGAGCGACGTCAGCTGCGCTATCCGTCGCCAGCTCAGACCACGCTTGCGGCCTTCGCTCACCAACCCGGGGAGCAGGTATTCTGCGCCACCGAATCCGGACTTGGCCGCGAAGATGTCACCACGATCCTCGGCGAACTTCTTCTCGTCCTTGCAGCAAGCATGGTCGCTGACGACCCAGTCGAGATCACCTGCAAGCAGGTGCTCCCACAGTGCTTCTACGTCGTCGCGGGGACGCAGCGGTGGGTTCACCTTTCCGCCCAGTCCGTGTGCAGTGTCGATGTCGGCCAGCAGATGGCCAATAGTCACCTCACGGCGGAAGTTGACGTGCGGAAAGGCTTTGGCCATCCGCATCGCAGCAGTCATGGCCTTACGCGAAGACAGATGCAACAGGTTGATGTTCGGTAGTGCAGTCTCGTCCGCAAGGAAAGATGCGATGGTGATGGCGAGACCCTCCGAGTGCGGCGGACGCGACGCACTGTATGCAGCGAGACCCGACAGCGAGCCTTCCTCTTCTACGATCTTGGTGTAAGCACTCATGATCTCGGCCGTCTCGCAGTGCAGAGACAATGAGATGTGATCAGCCTTGTCGCCCAACTGTTCACGCGCCGCCTGAATACCGCGCATGACGAACTCGAAGTGCGCGAGATCGTAGCGCTCCCCCTCGGGAGTCATGAGGAATTCGCTCTGATCGGTCGAGCGCCCGTGCAACCCATGGCTGCCGTAGAACATGAAGATCTTGAAGGACGTCACACCATGATCCGTGATGAGCGAAGGAATCTCGTCGATGTGCTGCCTGGACATCGGTGCGAGATGGTATGCGTAATCGATGTACGGGCGGCCCTCCGTGGCAGCAAGGACCTGGGGGAATACGTCGGCATATGCGCCACCGGTGTTCATGTAGTACTGCCCGGTCCGCATGTACGACAATGACGTCGTGACGCCGCCCTGCGCACACGCCCGAGACTCCGTCTCGGCATCCTCGCCGAGTGGGTTGTAAATTCCCCAGTGTTGGTGCGCATCCACCACCCCCGGAAATGCGACCTTCCCAGAGGCATCGACAACGGCATCGGCTGCATCAGCGGTGATGTTCGGTCCGATGCGGCTGAACTTGCCGTCTTCGATCAACAGATCGACGAACTCACCCTCCTCGGGCGCATCGGAACCGGGGCGAACGACTCTCGCATTGGTGATCAGCAACGACTTCGACATGATGGTCCTTTCGAATATGGGTATGAATGTCAGACAGAATCAGCAGCGGCATCGGCCGCCAGGTATGCGAGACCGAGAGCCGAGAGCAGGCCGTTGCCGGCGAGATATCCGGCGGCCCCGTGGCCGGAGATTCCCATTGCGGCACCGCCCGAGGCATACACTCCGTCGATCGGCTGGCCGTTCGGCTTCAGCACCCTCGCGCTCTGGTCGACGACGAGTCCACCTTGGGTGTGGAACAGCGCGGGAACGATCCTGACGGCCGCATACGGGGCCACCAACTCGTGTTCGAACGACGTACGCCCGTATGGATCAGTGGCGCTACGGCGCGCGTAGCTTTCCAGAGCGGCAAGCTCTTCCAACACTGCAGACTCTGGGAGTCCGGTCACCCGTGCTAGTCCTTCCGCGCTATCCGCCCAAGCTGCGGCGCCCGAATCGACAGTTTGACGGAAGTCGTTGAACGCCAGGCACTTGTCGTAGATGTGCCGGTCGATGACTATCCAGCCCTCGGACTGTGGGCGCGCCGCCAGGAGTGCCGCGTATTCCGAGTACCCGGTGGTCTCGTCACCGAACCGCCGTCCTTCCAGATCAAGATTTACGCCGCCGTGCATTACCGTCGCCCAGCCGACGAGCGTTGTGGCCTTCTTCGACAGTGCCGCGTGACCCTGGTAGGCGTCGAGGAACGCAGAGTCGGCACCCAGACGCACACCAATAATCAGTGCGTCTCCTGTCGAGTACTCGCTGCCGTGATATCGAGCGGAGGCGATCTCGGGAACGTAGTCCGACACAAACTCGACGTTGGCGCCGTAACCGTTGGTGGCCAATAGAACAGCCCGCGTCGGAATGAACTCCATGCTGCCGTCCTGCATCGTGACGCTCACGCCGATCACTGCGCCGTCTTCGTCGACCGAGACGTCGGTTAGTCGCGCGGGGATCAACATGTCGATCTTGGGTTCGTCGGCGACGGAGCGGACCAGGTGATCGAGTAGGGCGCCGCCCTGTCGGCCCTCCACGGTGTGACATCTCGACCGCGAGTGACCGGGATAGGAGAAATCGGTCATCAGATCCAGTCGCACTCGCAGATGGTCGGACAACCATTCCACCAGCGGTGCACTGACATTCGACAGAGCCAGGGCGAGACGTTGATCAGCCGTTCCCTTGGTCTTGCGCATCACGTCGTCGACAAACTGCTGGGGCGAGTCCTCGATTCCCGCCTCCCGCTGCCATCGAGACCCGGCTCCGGGGATCATCGCCGTCGACATCGCGGTATTGTTCCCACGCTTGAAGTGCTCGCTCGCTTCGACGACCAACACGTCGAGTCCCCGCTCCGCGGCGCGCAGGGCCGCGACCAGACCGCCACCTGCACCCACAACGACGAGATCGGGCCCGTCCTCGCTCATGCTGTGACCTCGAGGTCCGCACTCCGACCGAGCTGTCGCAGTGCCGTCGGTATCGCCATGAGGTGCATGTGGGTAGATATCTCCTTGGATTTGGATGCCGGGAAATCAGATGCCTGGGTCCGCTTCGATGCCGAGGTAGGCGGCCTTCACGCGATCGTCGCTTCCGAGTTCGGCTCCGGTGCCGGACAACACGATCGAACCGCTCTCGATCACATACGCGCGGTCGGAGATGCTGAGCGCCTGGGCAGCGTTCTGCTCGACGATGAGCACGGTTACGCCGGTGTCCCGAATCTGCACGATGGCTTCGAGAACCTCGGCAGCCAGCTTCGGTGCCAATCCCACCGATGGTTCGTCGAGAGTGAGCAAACGAGGTCGGGCCATCAGGGCCCGGCCGATGGCGAGCATCTGCTGCTGCCCCCCGGACATGGTGTCGGCGCGCTGCTCGCGGCGCTCGGCGAGGATCGGGAACAGATCGAAGACCTGCTCGAACGATTCATGCAAGGTGCTTCTCTTCTGCGTGTACGCCCCCATTTCGAGGTTCTCGGAAACGGGGAGGCTGCCGAACAGCGCCCGGTCCTGTGCTACGTGAATCAGACCAGCTTTGACGATGCGGTCGGCACGCATTCCACGGATATCCGTTCCGTCCAACATGATCCGCCCGCCGGTCGCGACGACGAGTCCGGACAGCGCACGAAGAGTCGTCGTTTTGCCTGCTCCATTGGCGCCGATGAGCGAGACGATCTCGTTTCGGGCGATCGTCAGGTCGAGTCCATGCAGAATCTCCAGCCGTCGGTAGCCGGCGTGGAGGTCGTCTATCTCGAGCATCATGGCGTCTCCTCACCGAGATATGCCTCCACGACGCGCCTGTCCTCGACCACAGTGCGTGGATCTCCCATTGTCAGTACCGCGCCTTCATGCATGACGACCAGCCGTTCGGACAAAGCCATGATCGCGGCCATGATGTGTTCGACGAACAGAACCGTCAGTCCTTGTTCGGGCAGCGTGCGTAGCAGGTCGATCATCGGTGCGCGCTCGACCGGTACCAATCCTGCGAGCACCTCGTCGAGCAGGAGAACTCGCGGTTCCATCGCCAACGCACGGGCTAGCTCGAGTCGCTTCAGGCTCGCCGTCGACATGGTCGAGACATTGCCGCCGACCTGATCGGAGAGTTGCACGCGGTCGAGTACCTCGAGCGCATGGCGTCGCGCATCCTCGCGTGAGTGACGCCTGGAGAGCGCGGCGACGGTGACGTTCTCGAGCACCGACATCGACTCGAACGGCCGCATGAGTTGAAACGTTCGGACCAGGCCCGCTTTGGCGATCTTGTGGGCAGGCCACCCTGTGATGTCGGTGCCGTCGAAGGTTACGCGGCCCTCGGTAGGTAGCTGTTCGCCGGACAGCAGGGAGAAGAGCGTGGTCTTGCCTGCCCCGTTCGGTCCGATGATGCCGAGGAACTCGCGCTCCGAGACCTCGAGGTTGACCTCACGTACCGCATGCAATCCCGAGAACGATTTGCTCAGACCCTCGATGCACAACAGGCTCATCGACGCCACCTCTCGCGGATAGTGCCGAAGATTCCCTTCGGCAGGAAGATGACGATCAAAATCAGGATCAACGAGTAGACGACAACATCGAGACCGATATTCCCTTGGAGGAATTCGAGGAATGCGGGTGGGTTGCGCAGTAATTCGTTGATCAGCTCGGACAGCGGTCCGATCACGGCCGCACCGATGACCGGGCCCCAGATTGTGCCGATGCCGCCGATAACGGCGGGAACGAGGGCCTCGACCGAGACCGCCGAGCCGAACGCCTGTTCCGGTCCCACGTAGAAGTAGTACTGCACGTAATACACACCGGCGACGGCGGTGAGCGCGCAACTAGCTGCCACTGCGATGAGCCGGTACTTCATCGTATCGATGCCGAGAGATGCTGCGGCTGTCGCATCGTCACGCGTCGCCTGAACGAACTGGCCGGCGCGAGATCGCACGTAGAAGATGGTGCCGAGTACCGCAAGGGCGAGGATGATCAACGGTATCCAGATATAGATCGGGCTACCCTGCTTGAACTGCAGCATTGCCCACGAGTCACGGGGCAGGATAGGCACATTGAAGCCCTCCGTCTTGTTGAACACCTCGAGGTTCTGCACCAGCAACAAGAACATTTGCGCGAACGCGAAGGTGGCCAAAGCGAAGTACGCACCGGCGAGCCGGTACCGCAGGCACAGGTAGGCGATCAGCGTTCCGACAACGGCGGCGATGACGGCCGCGGCCACCATCGATATCCATGGTGAAATACCGTGATCAACCAATAGATACGCACCGGTGTAGGCACCGATGCCAAAAAATGCTGCATGCCCGAAACTGAACATGCCGCCGAACCCGCTCATGATGTTCCAGCCGACCGCCATGATCGCGAAGATCAGGGTTCGAACGGCAACGGTCTGTGCTTGCTCTCCGAGAACCAGCGGAAGCGCGGCGACCACCACGAAGCCGACTAGGAGGGTGATGAGTTGACGCCGTAGCCACGTATCTTTCAGTCGATCGTCCTGAGGCACCGGAGTCGATGCTTCTACGGTGGCGGTCATCGGCGTACTCCGTACAATCCTTCGGGTTTGAGAAACAGGACGAGGATGAACACCGCGAAGACCAGGACGAGTGATCCAGTGCCGGGCAGGTAGATGGCACCGACAGTTTGCACGAGCCCGATCACGAGGCCGCCCACCATGGCGCCGAACACGCTTCCTAGCCCGCCGAGCACTACGATCACGAATGCCAGGATGGTGAACTGCTCACCGACTGTCGGTGTGAGACTAGTGAAGGGTGTCATCAGTCCACCGGCGACAGCAACGCAGGCGGCACCGATACCGAACGTGAGGGCGTACACCCTGCCGATGTCGACCCCGACCAGTTTGGCACCCTCCGAGTTCGACGCCACCGCCCGGATCGACAGTCCGAGCGGGGTGCGTTCGAGGACTAGTTTGAGTGCCACCGCAACGATTGCCGCTCCGATGAACGCCAGTACGCGCGGCCACGACGCGACGGCTCCGAGAATAGACACCGTACCGTCGAGCGGTGCCTGAACCGACTTGGGACGGCCCCCGAAGATCATCAGAAGCACGTTGATGATCAACAACGACAATCCAAGCGTGACAAGAAGTGGGCCCTCGTGACTACCGCTGATCGTGAGTTTGGTGAGCAACAGCGACTGCACGATCATGCCGAACACGAACATCAAGGGCACGGCAACGATCGTTGCCACGTAGACGGGCAGGCCTGCCGTCGAGAGCGCGTACACGATGTACATCGCCATCGTCAGCATGGCGCCCTGCGCGAAGTTGACGATGCCGAGGACACCGAAGATCAGTGTCAGCCCCACCGAGATGAGCGCGTAGACACCGCCGAGTAGAAGTCCGGAGACCACCGCCTGAGTGACGAGTCCGTGGTCCTTGCCTCCGACGAGATAGATGACCGCTAGGAGCACGACACACGAGGCACCCACTGCCAGTCCTGGACTCGTACCCGCTCTGCTACGCCGCGCCGCCGAAGATGCAGTGGTGGAGGCCCTTGCGACGCTCACTGCCCTGTTCCTACGGGGAAGTCGATGGCATCGGTGGCGAATTGTTCGGGGAACACCTGCGCGACCGCGCCGTCGCGCACCTGCATCACAATGGCCGTGGCGTTCTTGTTCTGACCGGTCTCGTCGAACTCTATCGGCCCGTCGAACGCGAGCAGAGGATCCTGCATGGAAACACCGGCGATCGAATTGCGCAGTGCCTCTGGGTTTGCATCGGCGCCGTCTTCGAGTCCAGCTGCGATGACCTCGACCGCCTGGTAGGAGAGCATGGCCGCGGTCTCCATCGGCCGTCCGTACTGCTCCAGGAAGCGCGCGCGAATGTCGTTGACGCGCTCGCTCGTTGCATCGAAGTGGTAGTTGGCGCTGAGCACGCCTTCCCCAGCGGCACCAGCGTCGGAGGGGAAGGAACTGTCGTCGAAGGCGCCGCTGGCGATGCCATACACGCCCATGACGTCCACGTTCAACTGCTCGACGGCGCGAGCGATGAGAAGGCCATCCGGGTAGTAGCCGGTGGAGGCGATGATGTCCGGGTTAGACACGGCAGCCTCACGCACCAGCGTAGTGGCGTCGGAGAAGTTCGTTGCGGGATAGATGAGTTCCTGCACGGAAATGCCCTGCTTTCCGGCTTCCGCCTCGAACGCCTCGAATACGCTGTCGCCGAAGGATCCCTCGATGTGCAGATACGACACCCTGTCGATAGCCTGCCCCGTCTGCCTCGCGATGGCGGCCAACGCCTGTGCCCCGTCGGTGCCCACGCGGGATGCGTCGGGTTGTACACGGAACGTGTACTGGTAACCCTGATCGAGAATCTGATCGTCGACGGCCACATCGATCACGAAGGGCACCCGCGACCGTTCCGCGACCGATGTGACGTTCTGAGTCACATCGCTCTGGTAGGTCCCTACGAGTGCCACTGCCCCATCGGAGATGAGTCGCTGCGCCTCGCTTTGCCCGACCTCGGCTCTGCCCTGACTGTCGCCCGAGACGAGTTCGAGCTGACGGCCCCCGAGCGACGAGATGCCACCGGCGGCGTTGATATCGGCGACCGCCATCGCGGCGCCGTCGTTCATCAAACCGCCGACACCTGCGAGAGCGCCGGTTGTCGGGTGTACCGAACCGATCTTGATGGCGCCCGAGTCATCGGCCCCCGTCGAAGATCCGCACGCTGCAACACCCATCACCGCGACGGCTGTCAGCGCGCCTACAAGCTTTTTCATGGCGATTCTGCTTTCCGCGCCCTCTTGCCAGGCACCGAGTTGAACTCCTTGGCCAACACCCCAAGCGTTCCGCTCAGCGCGCCGACAAACCGACGACAGTTCCCCACGTGGACGAGTATGACACGCATCACCCACTTGCACCAGGGTCTTTTATGATTATCCGGTTCCGGGTATGGTTCGCTGAGCGGAACATAAACACACTGAAAGGCTGAACTACATGGCTGCTACCCCTAAAACCAGGGACTCTGCAGAAACATCCAGCGGCACCGAATCAGCGGATCGCGTGGCCGATGTACTCATGGCCTTCGCCCAATCAGATCGTGCGCTCGGCGTCTCCGAGATTGCAAGAAGTCTCCAACTGAGCAAGTCGGTGGTACACCGGATTCTGCAATCGTTGGCGTCGCGGGCGCTTGTGCAGCCGGTAGCGGGTGAGTCGACCTACTCCCTGGGTCCTGCAGCGATCGGTTTCGGCCCCAAGGCATGGAGTCAGCTCGACATACGGTCCCTAGCTTCGCCCGTCCTGCGGTCGCTGCGCGCACAGACACGCGAGACAGCAACGCTGTCGCTGCTCGTCGGGAACAGGCGCATCTACCTAGATCAGTACGAGAGCCCACAGGAGGTGAAGATGGTGGTCGAGATCGGGCCGCAATATCCCTTGCACTCAGGGGCATCGAGCCGTGCGATCCTCGCTTTCCTCCCGCATCATTTTGCTGTCGAGTCCCTCCAGGATCTGCGCGATACCACGCCCGATGTACCCGACGTAGATGTGTATGCCGACGCATTCTTCGCGCGCCTCGACGAGATTCGCGAGAACGGATACGCGACGTCGATCAACGAACGAAACACGGGTGCAGCCTCCATCGCGGCTCCGTTCTTCGACTCCGCTGATCAAGTTCTCGGTTCGGTCAGTTCGTCCGGTCCGGCCTTCCGCTACTCGTCGACAGCAGACGACGAGCACGCGATCCACATCCATCAGGTGGTCTCCGCAGCGCGGTCGATTACCCGTATTCTGGAAGACCTTGCCGCACGATGACACTCACTGCCCCTCGCTCGTTTCTCTACGTCCCCGCGGTCAAACCCGAGCTGTTCACCAAGGCGGCTGCCGGTGACGCCGACGCCATCATCATCGATCTCGAAGACTCGGTGCCACTGCAGACAAAGGCTCGTGCACGCGATGACGTCCGCGCATGGCTCGAAACTCGCACCGACACCGACACCGACACCGACACCGACACCGACACCGACACCGACACCGACACCGAGATCTGGGTTCGGGTCACACCGGAATTCCTGGCCGAGGATCTCGAGGCGGTCGCGCGACCCGGCGTCGACGGAATCGTGGTCGCCAAGTGTTCGGTCGACGCGCTGACCCAGGCAGATGAGTTACTCACGCGCTGGGAGGAGGCGCGTGCTCTTCGACCAAGCGATCTTATCGGCCTCATCGAATCCGCGCGGTCGCTGCGCTCACTGCCGGAAATGGCCGAATGCAACCGGGTTCGCACGTTCGGTATCGGCGAGGTCGACCTGCTCGCCGACCTGCGGATCCGAGCCACACCCCAGACCGCGACGATGATCGACTCACTGCGCACCGAGGTCGTCGTTGTGTGCGCTGCCGCCGGCGTGGCCGCTCCCATCGCGCCGACGTCGACCGACTTCCGCAACCTCGACGCCTTCGTTGCCAGCACCGCGCGCTTTGTGAACATGGGGTTCCGCGGCCGAACAGCCTTGCATCCCAGCCAGATTCCCATCATCAATGCGGCGCTGACACCCTCCGACGACGACGTGATCCGTGCGCGCCGCCTGCTCGAGTTGTACGACCTGGCGCAAGGCGGACCGACCGTCGACGATCGCGGGCACTTCGTCGACGAAGCGGTGGTACGCGGGGCGAGGGAGATCCTTGCTCGCGCGTGATCACCGGTCGCTTCGCAGTCCGATCGAGGTCAAAGGCTCGAGAAGGACTCCGATATCTTCGAGTCCAGACAGTGCGTGACAGCGGGCGGCGAGGTCGGCAATGTCTCGGTCCGGAAGGAACGGCCCGGCGTTGGCAGTGAACTTTGCCGACACCTCCTCGAACGACAGCGGGCGCTCCGGACCTCCACGCGTGGTCAGGACCTCCTCGACCAAAGTCGTTCCGTCGGTCAACATCGCCGTCAGGACCGCCGGGAACTGATGCGGGAAGATCTCGTCGCACCGGGAATCCGGTACTACGTCGACCTTGGCCATCAAGGCTCGGCGCTCCGCAGATGTCGCCAACTCGTCCGAATAGTCTTCGAGCGCGGCGCCGAGGCCACCCCCACCGAACATGCCGACCACCACCGCGTACGGCCCACTGAACTGGGCCATGTATCCGGTGGCGGGGGTTCGCTTGACCTCGATGGGCTCGCCGATGGTACGGAGATTCGCGGCCGGCACACCGAGTACCAGGCGCTCTACATCGTCGGGTGATACGCCACGACGGCGAAGCGCGGCCCCGGCGTCGATTGCCGCGTGCGTGAAGTGATTGGCCGGATACGGCTTGAAGAAGATGCTCGGCACCGCCCAGTCGGTCCCCAGACCGTCGATGATCTCGGCTTCACGAGCGGCCTCATGAAGCCATGCCTGGAAGAAACCGAACCTACCTTCGAGTACCGTCGGTGGCCCCGTGATGCCGTGCCGGGCAAGCCCTGCTGCAGCGAGTGCCGAGTGCGCAGCCCATCCACAGTGCATCCGCTTGACGGTTCCCCCTGTTCGATTGGCTTCGATGATGCCTGCTGCCATCGACGCTGCGATACCCAACGTGTCAACGATGCGCTCTTCGGCGCCGCCGCCGATCACGGCGGCGGCGACCGCACTACCCATTGCGCCGCAGATCGACGTCGCGTGTTGTCCGTGCTCGAAGAACACCGAGTTCTTGGCAACCGGATCGAAACCGGCCATTCCAAGGCGAACACACACTTCCAACCCAATCGCTATACCGCGCACCAAGGTTCGTCCGTCGACCTGATGTTGCTGAGCGGCCGCCAACGCCGCCGGGACGACGCTCGCGCTGGGATGCAGGATCGACGGTAGGTGCGTATCGTCGAAATCGAGGGAATGCGCCAGGACACCGTTGACGAATGCCGCCAATGGCGCGGGGAGTGCAACATCGAGTCCGATTGCGGACGCCGTTGCCGCTCCACCCTGCTCACACGCCCATGCCGTTGCGGCGCGACTGGTCTCGAGATCGGTGGCAGCGATGGCGATTCCCAAGGTGTCCAAAACTCGCATGCCGACGCTGCCGACGACCGCCTCAGGAAGATCTTCGAAGTGAGTCTTCGACGCGAACCGGGCCAACTGCTGGGCAAGAGTCAGATCCGTCATACCGAGGCCACCGCCAACGGACGCACCGGGGATCCCGTCGCGCCGAAGAAATTCATTGGCACCAGCACGAATGTAAATTCGTACTGCTGTTTTGCCGACAATTCTTCGAGGTCGAGCGCCTCGATGATGTAGATTCCGCTCTCCACGAGCAGAACTCGATGTGCGGGCAGCAGAGCGTGACCGCCGCCCGGTGCGAGGCGCTCGAACGCGATGGTGTCCGCGCCCACGGCGTGCAGATTCTTTTCGGCGAGCCAGCGCGCGCCGGCCTCACCGACGCCCGGAACTCCCGACAGACCACCGACATACGGCTGGCCTTCGTCGAACAACTGCCCCCACCCGCTACGAATCAGGACGACATCACCCTGCGTCACCTCGACATCCTGCTCCCTGCAGGCTGCTTCGAGGTCGTCGACCGTGATCTCATATCCTCCTTCGCAGCAGTCGATTCGGAGAGTCCGGGGGATGTCCAGCAGCACTCCCCGGCGCATCATCGGCGCAATGGTATGGACACCGAGTTCGATGTATTTCCCGCCGATCCCAGCTTCGGCGGCGTCGATTCCACCGTGCATCTTGCCGTCGTGCGACACGTGCGCAAGGGCATCGATGTGAGTGCCCACGTGAGTACCCATCGTGATCAGGTCGTTGGCGGCACTGCCGCCGTCCGACCGAGTCATGTCTCCGTGGCGTCGAGGCAGGGTGTGCCAGAACTGTGGATGATTCGGCGACTGCGGCATACCGACGCGCAGTTGCCGGCCCAGGTCGGTAATCGTCACCCCGGCCTGGACGGCGCGGAGGAGTTGATCGGACATCAGTTGTCTCCTTCGTTGTGCTCCACATCAGTTCCGCCGATAGCCGGTGTGCATATACGTGATGGGAAACAGAACCCAAAGTGTTCCGTGTATCGGAACGCGCATTTAGGTTTTGAAGCAATATGCACAGCATCTCACGACACACTGACTGATGACAAACAGTGAAACATCCTTTTCAGAGTCAAAACTTCTATTTCCATCGCTTGTACAATCAACAGATGGATTCTCGATCATCGTTCCGCTTAACGGAACACATGATGGCCGTCGATGCGCTTTCGGAATCTGTCACCGCGCTTCGCCAACATCCGCTTCCCGAATCACTCGACGCGCGAGCCGGCCTGTTGCTCTTGGACCTGTTCGGCGTAACGGCCGCGGGCTCGCGAACACCAGAACTGAGGGAACTCACTCGACACTGGGCTGCCGACAAAGGGGAGACGGCTCCACTGGGCAGCGACGTGCACACCAGTGCCGAAACGGCAGCCGTACTCGATTCGATCGCATCGTGTTGCCTGGAGTTGGACGAGGGCAACAAGTACGCGTCCGGTCACCCAGCCGCACACGTCGTCCCAGCAGCGGTGGCAGCCACCCGCCTGACCGACGCGCCCGTGAGCGGACAAACATTCGTCAGTGCGGTGGTCGGCGGATACGAGGTGGCTGCGCGGTTCGGGTACGCGCTCAGCCGTGACGACCGATGGCACACTCACGGACATTGGGGCGCGACGGGGGCAGCCGCTGCGACCGCATTCATCTGGAATGCGGACACCGACGGGATTGCCGCCGCCATCGATGCATCCACTGCGCTCATCCATGTTGCGCCTTGGGCGCTCGTGCTGGACGGGAGCTTCGCACGGAATCTGTGGATTTCCGGTGCGGTTCGTGCCGGGCTGGATGCGGCTCGGCTGTCTGCCGCCGGCCTCGTCCGCAACACCGGCGCTGTCGAGCACACTCTGGGCGATATCGTCGGGCATCTCGACCTCGAACGGCTGACCGAGGATCTCGGCGAACGTTGGCTGACCCTCGAGGGGTACACCAAGCGTCACGCGAGTTGCTCCTACACCCACACGGCCGTCGATACCGTTCAGAGCCTGCGCTCCCATGCAACATGGACCGCCGACGATATCGAGCAGGTTCACGTGAGAACACACTCGTTGGCAAAACCACTCTTCGGCCGACACCCCACCACACGACTCGGCGCGATGTTCTCGCTGCCGTTCGTCGTATCCGCCGCATTGATAGCGGACTCGATCGACAGCGATACCCTCGACCCCAACGGTCCCACCTTCGTGGCAGCCGAGAGGTTCAGCGATCGAGTCGAGGTCAATGTGTCTGCCGGACTCGATGCGCTACTGCCACACCGACGTGCCGCGGAGGTAAGTATCGAGTTCCAAAACGGGGAGCGCATATCGGCCGCAACGCCGAACCCGATCGGCGATGTCGATCATTTCCCACTGGATTACGGCGCGATCCACAGGAAGCTCGTTCGTCTAATCGGTGAGCGTGACACGACTGCCCTCGCAGACATGGTCGAGCAGCTGCCGTCCTGCGACGATGTCGCGGAACTGTTGGCATCTTCGCCGATCGTGAGTGCGAATACCGCGTGATTGACACCGCCCATTTCGACGACGAATACTTGACACATGTTGGACCGCAGCGCGCTTACCCGAGTGATGTCGGACGCGAACCGGTGAGCGTCGAGTATCTGATGGAGCGGTGATGGACCCGGTCGAGCGATTTGCCTCTGCCCGCGTCGCGCGGCTCGCCACGGTCGGTCCCGGCGGCGTGCCACACCTCGTACCGCTTGTCTTCGCGCTCGACTCCGACACGATCTATTCGTGCGTCGACCACAAGCCCAAGCGCACCACAGCATTACGACGACTGCAGAACATCGCCGCCAATCCGGCCGTCACACTTCTCGTGGACCACTACGACGAGAACTGGGACCAACTGTGGTGGGTGCGCGTCGACGGCGGGGCCGAGGTACTCGACGCCGGCAGTCCCGAAGGCACTGCGGCGATTGACATCCTGGCCACCAAATATCGGCAGTACGCCGAGCGCCGCCCGGACGGGCCAGTGATCGCCGTCCGCAGTCTTCGATGGCATCACTGGTCCGCACTCTGACAACCACAAGCCGCGAGTCTCTGACGACCACAAGCCGCGAGGGCGCCGTAGCCTCGACGACATGCCTACAGCCCTGATCACCGGAGCGAGCCGCGGCCTCGGAGCCTCCATCGCTCGAGAACTCGCACCCACACACGACCTCATTCTCGGCGCACGGTCTGCCGGATCACTGACCGACATCTGCGGCGAACTCCCCGACGCCACCCCCTGGCCCGTCGAACTCACCGATTACGATGCGCTCGCGACCGTCTGCGCCCCGATCGAGCGACTGGACGCACTCGTCCACAACGCCGGTGTCGCCGACCTTGCGACCATCGCCGAGTCGAGCGTCGAGCAGTGGAAGCGTACTTTCGACGCGAACGTGATCGCGGTGGCAGAACTGACGCGACTACTGCTTCCTGCCCTCCGGTCCGCCGGCGGTCACGTGATCCTGATCAACTCGGGTGCCGGCTTCCGCGCCAACGCCGGCTGGGCCTCTTACGCGGCGAGCAAGTTCGCGCTGCGGGCCTTCGGGGACGCGTTGCGGCTCGAGGAGCCGTCGCTGCGGGTCACCTCGATCCACCCGGGGCGGATCGACACCGACATGCAGCGAGCCATCGTCGCAGGCGAGGGTGACGAGTACCGACCCGAGAAATATCTACTGCCCTCGACGGTCGCGGGAGCGGTGAGAGTCGCTCTCGACACACCCGTGGACGCGCACTGTACAGAAGTGGTCCTGAGGGTACGCTGAGTCCGCAGATAGCAAGTAAATAGGAGTGGGATATGTCACACCCAATTGGGGAAGAAAAGCCTTAAGCTGCTCATCATCAGCTGCCAATCGAGTCCAACTCGTTATCTAAAGGTCGCAATCGTGAGTCGGATCTTCGAACTGGCTCTTCAGGAGGAATTTGCATCATGAATACTGCAGAGCGTCCACTCGGAGGCATCGGCACCGAAGCTGGCGACGATATGTTCGCCGCGATGTTCACGCTCGATCTCGGCAACGGTGAGGTCGACTTCGGGGCAATCGAGCGCATCTACGCCGGCAACTTCGACGAGTGGATCGAGGCCGCCGCGCGGTCCGGTCTGTTCACCCGCCTTAACGTCGAGGCATTGGCGCAGTCGTGGGAGAACAACCCTAAATCTCTCTTCGACGCTCTGCTCACCGATGTCGACGAGATGACTCACCGGCGTTACGCAGCCATCTGGAATGCCCTGAACAACATCGTCTCGTTCGAGTCGGTCGAATACGCCTGACGGTCAGAACGGCCACGCGGGCACCGGCGGCAAGCCGTCCCGCGTGGGACGTCCGACCAGCCACGCCAACAGCTCGGCGCGCGGAAGATCTGGAACCGGGACCTGCGGATGGAACAGACGCAGCTCGGGCAACTCCGTCCGCAGCGTATGTTCCACAAAGACGTCCGGCCAGTCGACCGCCGTGTAGTCCAGCCCGAGGTCGACGCGGTGAATCTCGAGTTCCCGCCAGCGCAGTACCGGAATATCTCGGGCGGTGACGGGTTTACGGTAGTTCACCGGCGTCTCGAACCGGTCCTCGCTAATCTGCCGCAGCGAATCGAGCATCCTTCGGCCCGCGAAGCGGAAATCGGCCGCGAGTAACTCCGCCGGTCGTCCCGCACCTTCCTCGATCGCCGCGGCGCGTGCGACAGGACCACCTGGGTACATTTCCGGTACGGCTTCATCGGTCAGGACCCCGATGGCGAACCGATTAAGCCCATCCGAGTTCCTCGCGAGATGCGTGATGACATGCCCGCGGCTCCATCCGGGCATCAGTGAGGGTTCCACTGTCTGACCGTCGGTCAGAGCTTCCAAACTCGCTTCCATCGCCCCCTGCGATTCCGCGACGGCATCGAGCACCTTGAGATACGACAATTCAGCGCGCGGCGAGGTCACGCACACAATCGTAGCCGCGTGGGTATGACGCCGGGTGACGAATACCGGGCAAACAACCCAGGTCCGGCATCAATCGCCGGCGTTCCGTTGCCCGCGAATCAATTCGGGAGCGGGATGATGATGGGCGGCAGGCCAGGTATCTCCAGTTGGATCTCCGGTGGTCGCACAGGTGCAGGAGGGGGTGGCGGGGGCTCCGCAGGCTGCTGCGAGCCCGAGCCGATCGGCACCGGCGACAGTCCACCGGTTGCCAAGTCCACTACGGTGACCTCGGTCATTGCCAGGTTCGCAGACTGAACCACGAGCAGTCGATCCTCCTCGAACCCCGGCCACGGGTCGCCCCGCACTTCGGCCATCTCGTTCGAGCCTGACAATCAGTCAGCGCGCGTGATCATGTCGTCCTGCCCCCAGTACGCCTTCATGGAGGTGATCTTGCCGTCGTCGTCAAAGGTCATGACGTCGATCGGCGCGATCTCGAACTTCTGCTCACCGAGGTCGGTGACCAAGGAAAAGTGGAACGCCGCGGAGTTGCCAGCGATTCTCAACGTCAGGAGTTCACCCGTCTGCTTCATCGGTTCGAGCACGCTGTAGAACTCGCGCAACGAGTCCACCGAGGTCCGCGGTTCGGTTCCCACCGGGTCCTCCACGGTAGCGCCCTCGGCGTACAAACTGAGAACGTCGTCGGCCGTCCCGGTTGCCACCGCTGCGACATACCTTTCGACAATTTTCCGGATGTCTGCTGCGGACGGTGCCATGATGTGAACCCCTCAGTCGAATAGAACGTGTTCTAGCCGACTGAGGGTAGCGCAACGTGGCGGCGCCGCACTAGAGGACGATATTGACCATCTTGCCGGGGACGACGATGACCTTGCGAGGCTCCCCGCCGTCGAGGAAGGCGACTATCTTCTCGTCAGCAAGTGCCCGCTTCTCGATCTCTTCGCGAGGGGCGTCTGCGGCAACGGTCACGCGACCGCGGACCTTGCCGTTGACCTGGATCGGGTATTCGACGTTGTCTTCCACCAGCCACTTCTCTTCGACCACCGGAAAGGGTCCGTGCGCCAGTGACCTCTCGTGACCGAGCCGTGACCACAACTCCTCGGCGAGGTGAGGGGCCAGCGGCGCCAGCATCAGCATCAGCGGTTCCACCGCGGAACGCGGGGCGCCGGCGGGGTACGCCTTTGTGAGGTGGTTGGTGTACTCGATCAGCTTGGCCGCAGCCGTGTTGTCCCGCAGCGCCCTGTAGTCCTCGCTCACTCCGGCGATCGCCTTGTTCAGCGCGCGCAGCGTGTCCTCTGCCGGGGCGTCATCCGTGACGCGCAGTGCACCGGACTCCTCGTCGATCACCGCCCGCCAGGCACGCTGCAGGAAGCGCTGCGCACCGACGACGTCCTTGGTCGCCCACGGACGCGAAGTGTCCAGCGGGCCCATCGACATCTCGTACACGCGGAGCGTGTCGGCGCCGTACTCTTCGCATATCTCGTCCGGCGACACGGAGTTCTTGAGGCTCTTGCCCATCTTCCCGTACTCGCGATTAACCTCCGCGCCCTGATAGAAGAACTTCCCGCCCTCGTCAATCACCTCTTCGGCCGGGACGTACACGCCGCGCGCGTCGGTATAGGCGTAGGCCTGAATGTAGCCCTGGTTGTACAGGCGGCGGTACGGCTCGCTGGAGCTGACGTAGCCGAGGTCGAACAACACCTTGTGCCAGAACCGCGAGTACAGCAGGTGCAACACCGCGTGCTCGACACCGCCGACGTACAGGTCGACACCGCCGGGATCGTTCGGTCCGTGAGTCTCCGGACGCGGACCGGTCCAGTACTGCTCGTTCTCCTTGTCGCAGAACACGTCCGGGTTGGTGGGGTCGATGTAGCGCAGCTGATACCACGAGCTACCCGCCCACTGCGGCATCACGTTGGTGTCGCGGCGGTAGGTCTGCAGTCCGTCGCCGAGGTCCAGTTCGACGTTCACCCAGTCGACCGCCTTCGCCAGCGGGGGAGAAGGCTCCGAGGCCGCGTCATCCGGGTCGAAGGAAACCGGCGCGTAGTCCTCGACCTCTGGAAGTTCCACGGGCAGAGCCGATTCTGGCAGCGCGTGGGCTATACCGTCGGCGTCGTACACGATCGGGAACGGCTCGCCCCAGTATCGCTGGCGCGCGAACAGCCAATCGCGCAGCTTGTATTGGATGGCGCCTGTGCCGTTGCCGTCCGCCTCGAGACGATCGGTGACAGCCTTCTTCGCATCAGCGACGGTCATGCCGTTCAGGAAGTCTGAGTTGACCAACGTGCCGTCGCCGACGTACGCGTCCTTCGTGACGTCCCCGCCAGAAATGACCTCGACGATGTCCAGACCGAATGCCGTCGCGAATTCCCAGTCGCGATGATCATGCCCCGGCACAGCCATGATCGCGCCGGTTCCGTATCCGGTGAGGACGTAGTCGGCGATGAACACCGGCAACTTGTACCCGTTGACCGGGTTCACGGCATAGGTGCCGAGGAAGACGCCCGTCTTCTCCTTGTACTCTTGCCGCTCGAGATCAGACTTGGCGGAAATCGACTTACGATAGGTCGCAACGGCTTCCGCAGGGGTCGCCGCGCCGCCGGTCCAGCGAGGGTCGACACCTTCGGGCCATTCGGCCGCGACGAGTTCGTCGACCAACTCGTGCTCGGGCGCCAGCGTCACGTAGGTCGCACCGAACAGGGTGTCGGGCCGCGTGGTGAAGACCTCCACGTCATGGCCGTCGGCGTCGAACCGGACCTGAGCGCCGTGCGAGCGTCCGATCCAGTTGCGCTGCATGGTTTTGACCTTCTCGGGCCAGTCCAGGTAATCCAGGTCGTCCACTAGACGGTCCGAGTAGGCGGTGATCCGCATCATCCACTGCTGCAGGTGCTTACGGAACACGGGGAAGTTTCCGCGGTCGCTGCGGCCATCCGCGGTGACCTCTTCGTTGGCCAGCACGGTTCCCAGACCCGGGCACCAGTTGACCATCGAATCGGAGTGGTAGACAAGACGGTGCGAGTCTAGAACTGCTTCCTTCTCCGCAGCGGACAACAACTCCCAGTCCCGCCCGTCCTCCAACGCACGCTCACCCGAGGCGAATTCCGCCTCCAGCTCAGAGATCCGCCGGGCCTTGCCCGCCGCCTTGTCGAACCACGCATCGTGGATCTGCAGGAAGATCCACTGCGTCCAGTGGTAGTAGTCGACGTCGGTGGTCGCGAACGTGCGACGCTCGTCGTGGCCGAGTCCGAGGCGACGCAACTGTCGTTTCATGTTGCCGACGTTGGCCTCGGTGGTGTTCCGCGGGTGCGTGCCCGTCTGCACCGCATACTGCTCGGCTGGCAGACCGAACGCGTCGTATCCGAGCGTGTGCAGCACGTTGTGGCCCTGCATGCGGTGATAGCGGGCAAACACGTCGGTGGCGATGTAGCCGAGCGGGTGACCAACATGCAGTCCCGTCCCGGACGGGTACGGGAACATGTCCTGGACGAAGAGTTTGTCGGCGGGCACCTCACCCGCCAGTGGACCGACCGGGTTCGGCGCGTTGAACGTGCCCTCGGCACTCCACCGGTCCTGCCAGCGCTGCTCGATCTGGCCGGCGAGTTCCGCGGTGTAGCGGTGCTGCGGGGTCGCGTCGGACGGGTTGACGGGCTGCACGTGCTCGGTCACTGTGGTCGCTATCTACTTGGCTGATCGTTCTTGGACTAGGGGATACCCGTTACCCAGGGTAGTGGCTCACTCCACCCGGGCTCACTCGCGCATCCGGGTGCGCCGTATCCTGGTCGGGTGTTGATTGCCTCCGTCGTGCTGTTCGTGTTCGCCGTCGCGGTCTCCGGTGTCGCCGTGGCAGGTCTGACGGAGCGCCTCCCGCGCAACCGTTGGGCGGGTGTCCGCACCTCCGAGACGATGCGCGACGACCAATCCTTTGCGCTGGCCAACAAGG
>NZ_BCXB01000019.1 GCF_001894885.1 Rhodococcus marinonascens NBRC 14363 | reverse complement strand
TTAGATGGAGACCTTCCTCGACCGTGAAGCCTTGAAGCACCCGAGTGGACGACTACCGAGACGAACCCGAGGAGGTGGCTTCCTATCTTGGGTGGCATCTTCAGTCGCTCGCAGAATCGGCGGACAGAAACGGTCAACTGGCGCCGAGGGCCCTACGCAAGGTGATTCTCAACTCCCTCTTCAGCGCGGAGAAAGCAGTTCGGTCTTGTCGATGCGCTCTTCACGGCGATAAGGCGGCTGATGGAACACGATGCGAAGTTCCAGCAGGCGCTCCGATTCAACAAAGGCCGGGCGGTCCGACTTCACCGTTTTGCAACACCGCCCGAGCGTTGAGTAACATTTACTGACCATGCTGGCTCGCAGCGGAAATCGCAGCTATCGGGGCTGCCCCTTCAACCGACAAGTTCACGACTGGTGTCGATATCACAAGAGGGTCCGCCGGAGCGGATATCTCGCCGGTCATGGGGCTGCTATTGGCGCACCAAACCATCCGCTCTGACCGCTCCGTTGATCTGCCGCAGTTCAACATCCAGCAATTAGTCGAGTTGAGTAAGTACGGGGTAAGCGGGGTGGCCGCTTCGTGCTCAGACTGCAAGAATGCTCACAAGCCCGTCGGGGGAATTGCTGGAAGGTATTCGGGCACACGACGCTGCTGGGATTCTGCCGCCTGTGATCGTCGAATCGGTTCGGAGTACGACAAGAGAATCATCGACAGTCCCGTGGATTTCCCGTTGGAATGGTTCCTGGCTGCCGAGCAGCGGGTGTCTCGGGAAGCAGGCAACGATCCGCTCGAGAGTATGGCGGCGGACAATCACTGGTTTTCGCTGTGAATCAGCTCTGGTTGCCAGCGAGAGTGCGCGCATCGCTGCGGGCAGCTCCACTGGGGCTCACGGGATTCAAACCCGTCAGTCCCGTCCATCCCACCGTCCCGGAACTCCCATCAGACCGTTGACCAATGGGTTGCTGGTCCGACCGTCGGAGCGGCACCCACAAGCAGGGCTTGGTGCGGACGGTGCAGCGCGCCCACAGCGCGCAACGGCTGCTCTGGGCCACCGAGTTGATGTCTCCTCATCGAGGAGCGGGTCAGTGATCGGTCCGCCCAGTCGTCGTCAAGCCCGCCCGAACCGTCGGGCGCCGTCCTCGTCGGGTTGCCCGATCGAGTTGGGCCTGCTTGCGTGGCGACGGCACGCCGTGCTCCACGTAGTGCGCCAGGTCCGCAAGCAGTTGCCGACCGGCGTGTCGAAGCAGGATCAGCATCCACCACCCTGCCAGCCGGCCAAACACACCACGGGTGGTGAGGACAGCGTCGTAGCTGACCGTACTGCGGCGCTGGTCCACAGGCGTGACGGTCCAGCGGTTACGTGCAACTGACAGGAAGCCAGGTTTTTCCACGGCCTCATAGGTCAGGCTTCGTGTGGAGTCGTCGTAGGCAACGATCGCTTCAGTCACACTTGGCGCTACCCGGATGCCGGTTTGGCAGATTCGGCCCGCGACCGGCGCCTCATCCACGGTCAGCGAACCCGAGATAGCGGCGGAGGCGGGAACGGCGGTGGCCCACTCACCGATCTTGTCGAACCGACGGCCGATGACGTCCCAGACAGCCTCGGCGGGCGCTATGATCTCCTCTTTATTGGACAGTTTCATGCCCATGAGCATGGCCTCGCGTCGCTGGCGAGTCGATTCCCCTACAGGGAATCGGAGCCTCGGCGGGCACATGGAACACTGACGTCATGACTCGTGGGCAGCAGGCGACCACTAGCCCCTTCGGCGCCCTGCTGCGGCGCTGGCGAGGGAATCGGGGACTTAGTCAGCTCGCGCTGGCGGCAGCGGTGAGCTCCACGTCGCGCCATGTGTCGTTCCTGGAGACGGGTCGGTCGCGGCCCAGCGAACAGATGGTGCTGCGCATCGGAGAGGCGCTCGGAATCCCGTTGCGCGAACAGAACCGGCTGCTTGCGGCCGCCGGCCTGCCCGCCGCCTACCCCGAGGCGGCGCTGGAGGATGCCGATCTGGCGCCGTTTCGCGCCGCGATCAATCAGCTGCTGACCGCGCATATGCCCTACCCGGCGGTCGTCGTCGATGAACACTGGAACGTGTTGCTCGCCAATCGAGCGTGCGCCACCTTGTTTGGCGACGCGCTGCTCGGTAGCAACCTTGCGCATCGTTACTTCGCCGACCCCGCCACCGCCGACGCGATCGTCAACTGGCCGCAGGTTGCCTGGGCTGGCATGGACCGATTGCGCCACCAGCTTGCACTGAGACCGTTCGATGACACGCTGCGTGAGCTTGCGGTGCTCGCTGAGCGGTCCACTGCGGGGCTGCCCCGGCCGTCTAAGGCGGCAGAGGGAGTGGTGGTGTGCCCATGGTTTCGGATAGGCGGGCAGGTGATTCGGACGATCGGCATGGCTGCCCGGTTCGACACCACGATCGCTGTGACGCTGGATGAGCTTCGGGTCGAGCTGCTGTATCCCCTCGATAGCGACGCGGAGCGCTTCTTTCGGGAGGCGGGGACAACTCAACCGGCAATCCACTGACAAACAAGACCGATACTTGTCAGCGCTGCCTTCGAAGCGACTCACCTGACAACTTACTGACGCCCGGTTGGTGTTGCGGTTCATGAGGTTGGTGACGCGGTAGGGGCACGTCGGTAGAGGCGGGCGCGGGTCTCGTCCACCGCTGCGAGCACCCAGCGTTGGTGGCGTTACGAACAAGGAGTGGACGGAAGTCGGGGTCGACGGCTCGGACCCGGGCCCAGTTGCCATCGACGACGTAGACGATCGCTTTGAAGCGGGGCCGGCGGCGCGGTCACGCCGCTGTCCGCAGTCGCCGATCTGATCCCACTGACAATCAACGAGATGCGACGGTTGTTCAACCGCGTCGCCTGCCTGGTGCGACAGGCCCGGTCCACATCTGGCCTCGGCCGAATGCGTGGCGCCAGCTACGTCAGACCCCGTACCAGCCACCACGAACACCGACATCACAAGATGTCGTTGCAACATGCCCAGGTGACGGGCCGTGACAACCTGCACGGCGAACCCAAAGGTTGCGGTCCCGGCGTCGCGCCGCGACGAGGCGACGGTCCTCATCGTCCAGATGTAAGAACCGTTCCACCTCGATCTGAGAGAACGCACCGAACCGGCCCTAGGCGCCATCATCCATCACCCAGAATTGAAATCACCGGCAGCAAGACGCCGTTCGGCGTCACCTCTTGACGCTACTTTTCGCGCGACTGTCCCTCAGGTGCCAACAAGTTCGCCAACGGCTCGGTCGACGGCTCGCAACGCGACAGGTCTGACCGCGCTCTCCCGGGGGGTAGAGGCCGGGTTGCCGGCGGATGCTTCTCGGTCTGATCTGTAGTGCCCCGCTCTCGGTAGTGCCACCGATTCACAGCATTGCGGAGCACAAGACTGTAGTGCTGTCTGCTGCGCTCGTGCAATGGCTGCAACGCGGTGCAACGGGTCGAGACCGCCGGCCGAGTGCGGGCCGCTGCAAGGGATGTTCTGCAAACCAAGAACGGTTCCGGGACACCCTCGATTCTGGCTCGTCTGAATGTAAATCGAGGATCAATCTGGATCAACCTTCGCGAACGCCCCCCTGCGATTGACTGTTTACCAAGCCTAAGCTTGCCGTCATGAGATGGAGTCACAGTCTCCGATTCACGACGCAGTGGATGACATTGCTTGCGGGGACTGCGCTCGTATGGAGCGTGCTGGGCACGCTGGGCCTCGCTGCTGCGACTGTGTTCGCAGCACTGGTCGTGGCCGCAATTTGCACGCTGAGCGGAACTGGGCCGACTCGGGTGCCTCGCGCGGTGGGAATGTCGGCACAGGGAGTGATCGCCGTCAGCGTCGGCTTCATGGTCGACAAACACACCTTGGCGACATTGGGATCGAATTGGATTCCCGCCGTGGGCGTTTGCATCGCAACTCTGGTCATCAGCATTGCCGCAGGAGCACTGCTCGGACTGCACCGCAGTGTCGATACGCTCACGGGTGCGCTGTCGATGGTCGCGGGCGGCGCCCAAGGGCTTGTTGCTATGAGCAAGGAACTCGGTGGCGACGAACGCACCGTCGCCGTGATTCAGTACGTACGGGTGGCCTTGATCATCGTGACTATGCCCCTGGTGGCAACCTTGCTCTTCGATACCGTGAACACGAACCCGTCGCCTCAGAACTACTCCGGATCCGGAGGGGCGCCATGGTACGTCGGGTTCGCGCTGGTCGTCGGGTGCATTGTCCTAGGGACCCGGTTGGCTCGCCTCGCTAAACTGCCCGCTCCGGCCATGCTGGGCCCACTGACCATCGCGGGGGCTATCGAGCTCACCGGATGGGTCGACACTGTGACCGTCCCACAACTGCTCCTTCCCCTGGCATTCGCAGTGATCGGGTGGCAGGCAGGGCTCGCCTTCACTCCGGCGAGCATGCGAGCGATCGTCCGGGTGCTCCCGATAGCCGTGATCCTGATCCTCGGTGTTGTGGGCGCGTGCGCGGCCCTCGGCGTACTGCTCGCGCATGCGACCGGCATCAGTCTCCTCGAGGGGTACCTCGCTACGACCCCCGGAGGTCTGTCCGCAGTACTGGCCGTATCCTCAGCGAGCGGAGCAAACGTCACTTTCATCGCGGCCGTGCAGGTCATCCGCTTGGTGATCATGCTGTTTGCCGCCCCACTCGGCGCCCGCGCCTACCTCCGTTTCATGCCCCCACCACAGAGGTCGCCCAATGTCACACCGGCGCACTCAGACTGAACGAATGTCACATTGGGCGAAACGAAGGGGCGAGACCCTCGCGGGGGTCAGGCGACTTCGCGCAGGACAGCCATACAAATGGTGTGCGCTCCCGCGATGACGGTGTCGATGGGTTGGAGATTGCCTGACAGCACCCACTGCTGCGCGATCATCAGCACGGCGCCCACCAGGCCGGTCGCGAGGGTACGCAGGTGGAAGTCGGGCAGGGTGCTGCAATCGACCTCTGGTTCGATGACGACGAGGACGGCGTCTACGAAGGACCGCGTGACACGACGGTAGGCGTCGTCCACTTCGGGACCGACCCCGAGGACCTCCTGGAACGCGATCCGTGAAATCCGCGGGTCGGCGGCGACTGTCTCGAAGAATACTGTGAGAGCCCCCCGAATCTTGGCGTCCAGATCCACGCCGCCGTCGGAACCACGAACGATACTCTCTCGGAGTCGGTCAGTAACGCCGGCGTAGGCCGCCAACAGCAAAGCTTCCCTGCCGTCGAACGACTCGTAGAAATATCGCTTGGTCAGCCCGGCCGCGGTGCAGATCTTTTCGACGGTCGCGCTGCGGTATCCGCTGGTACCGAATACTTCGACCGCAGCATCGACCAGGCGGGTGCGCCGCTCTTCCCGGCGCTGTTGAGGTCCCGCACCGCGGTAGGTGCGACCCGTCGCCTCCAGTCCGATCGAACTCGACCAACAATTCACCTCACAATGTTGACACGGCGTAGTTCCAGATACAAACTGACACCGAATGGTGCCAGATCACACATACCCCCAGGAGATGACTATGCCCACCCTCAAGAACAAAGTCGCCCTCATTACCGGCGCAGCGCGGGGCATCGGCGCCGAGACCGCCCGTGCCCTCGCCCGCAAGGGCGTCAAGCTGGTGCTCATCGATCTGGACGCGGAACCGCTACAGGCTCTCGCCGCCGAACTCGGTGACGACGCAATAATCGCCATCGCCGCCGACGTGTGCGATCTCGCCGCCATGGAGAAGGCCGTCGCCGCGGGCGTCGCGAAGTTCGGCGGCATCGATCTCGTCCTCGCGAATGCCGGCATCGCCAGCTACGGCTCGGTAATGCAGGTCGATCCCTCGACTTTCAAACGAGTCATCGACGTCAACATTCTCGGCGCCTTCCACACGGTCCGCGCGGCGCTGCCGTCCGTGATCGAACGCAAGGGCTACATCCTGATCGTCTCGTCCCTCGCCGCGTTCACCCCCGCCCCCGGTCTCGCGGCCTATAACGCGAGCAAGGCCGGCGTCGAGCATTTCGCCAACGCCCTGCGCATCGAAGTCGCACACCGGGGTGTCACCATCGGTTCGGCACACATGTCATGGATCGACACACCGCTGGTCCAGGACACGAAGACCGACCTCCCCGCGTTCAACGAGTTCCTCGCAGTACTGCCGGGACCGCTGGGCAAGACCACATCGGTGGACGCCTGCGTCGACGCCTTCGTCGACGGACTGGCCGGGCGCAAGCGCCGGGTCTACGTCCCAGGTTGGGTCGGGGTGGTCGGGTGGCTGAAGTCGGTGATCACCTCGCGCTTCGGCGATCGTGCCGTCCTCCGCCACATCCCGAGGATCCTTCCCAAGATGGACGAGGAAGTCGCGAAGCTCGGCCGGTCCACCAGTGCGCGCAATGTCGCCCTCGACGACGTCGCCGTAGACCCGAAGTAACTGCCCCCTCCTGCCCGATCGAAAGGACGCTCATGGCACACGCCGATACCGCGACCGACATCCACGACGCGAAGACCCCCGTCGAACATCTCGATGTCCTGATCATCGGCGCCGGGCTGTCGGGAATCGGCGCCGCGTGCCACGTGAAGAAGAGTTTTCCTCACCGGACGTTCGCAATCCTGGAGAGCCGCGAGTCGATGGGCGGCACATGGGACCTGTTCCGCTACCCGGGAATTCGATCCGACTCCGATATGTACACGCTGGGCTACCGCTTCAAACCGTGGGAGAAGGATCAGTCGATCGCCGATGGGGCCGACATCCTCGAGTACCTCGAGGAGACGGCCACCGACCACGGCATCGACCGCAATATCCGGTTCCGGCACCGCGTCGTCCGCGCCGAGTGGTCCACCGCAGACTCGCAGTGGAGGGTCGACGCCGAACGCACCGACACCGGTGAAATCGTTCGGCTCACCACCGACTTCCTGATGTCCTGCAGTGGTTACTACCGCTACGACGAGGGCTATACCCCGGAATTTCCTGGAATCGACCAATTCGAAGGTCGAGTGGTCCATCCCCAGCATTGGCCCGATGACCTGGACTATGCGGGCAAACGCGTCGTAGTCATCGGCAGCGGCGCCACGGCTGTCACACTCGCGCCCGCGATGTCAGCCGAGGCGGCACACGTAACGATGCTTCAGCGTTCGCCCACGTACATCCTCGCGCTGCCCGGCGCCGACAAGGTGGCTAACGGTCTGCGGCGCCTCCTACCGTCACGGCTCGCGTACGCACTGACGCGGCTCAAGAACGCGACGGTGTCGACCGCGATTTATCAACTGTGCCAGCGGTACCCGAAGTTCATGAAGGGTCGCATCCGGCAACTGCAGAAAGGTTTGCTGCCGGAGGGGTACGACATCGACACCCACCTCACGCCCCGATACAACCCGTGGGACCAGCGACTCTGCCTCGTGCCCGACGGTGATCTGTTCCAGTCGATCAGCGACGGCAACGTGTCGATCGTGACCGATCACATCGACACTTTCACCGACACCGGCATCACGTTGAAGTCGGGCGGAGACTTGGATGCCGATATCGTCGTCACCGCAACGGGATTGAACTTGCTCGCCTTCGGCGGGATGACACTCGCCGTCGACGGCCGCGATATCGATCTCAGCGAGACCATGGCCTACAAGGGCATGATGCTCAGCGGAGTGCCCAACTTCGCGTTCGTCGTCGGATACACCAATGCGTCCTGGACTCTCAAGGCCGATCTGGTGTGCGAGTATGTCTGCCGCCTGCTCGCACACATGGACGAAAACGGGTACGCCCAGTGCGCCCCCGAACGCAACCCCTCGGTCGCGGAGGAACCATTCCTCGACTTTGCCGCAGGTTACGTGTTGCGTTCGGTGGAGTCCTTCCCGAAGCAGGGTTCGGAAGCGCCTTGGCGACTGCGGATGAACTACTTCCGCGATCTGGTGACGCTTCGGCACGGAAAAGTGGCGGACGACGCGATGATGTTCAGCGGAACACGGTCACTCACCGCGGAGCCGGCGAGGCGCTGAGGGCGATCCGGCGCGGACCGGATCGAGGGTGACGAGGCCGCCGGCGACGGCGGCCTCGTCGAATTCCCGCCTCCTTGTGTTCCAACATTCGGGTGTTCCAACATCCGGAAGGGTTGTTGGAAATGAGTGGTCCATGCGCCACGGTTGGGTCAGTCGTGAGCCGCATCGCAGCGCGCTCGAGGAAAGCAGTGACCAGCGCATACCATTCGATCTACGCGAACGAATCGACGACAGCCCGATGACCCGCTATCAGTGGGGCACCATCGCCATCTGTGTGCTACTCAATGTTCTCGACGGCTTCGGTGTGCTCGTCATGGCGTTCACAGCACAGTCGGTGTCGCAGGAATGAGGCCCTCAGTCAAAATGCAATTCAACTCGGCCTGCTCCCCGCACTCACCGGCGTCGGCATCGGTGGAATCCTGGCCAGCAGCAACGTCATCGCCAGCGAATCCGTGTCGAATCGCTATCGGGGACTCGCAGTGAGCCTCAACTCGACCGGGTACGCCATTGGCGCGACCCTCGGCGGAGTCATCGCGTCACCCATCGTTGCCGCCCTCCTCGACCGCAGTTGGTCACCGGCGTACTTGTACATGCTGGTCGCCCGTGTCCTTCGTTCTCGCAGGACTTGCGGTATCCCGGCTGAGGTTGGACAGGACCGGTGCAGCCACCACCGCCGCGACAGCGGACACGCCGCTGACCTTCCGCTGAACCACCGCCGTGAGCGCCTCCCCTTGCGGGGATGGGCACGCACGAACTTCGCCGCCTCGGACGCCCCACCTCGAAGTTATAGAGAAACGGTGCCTTGCCGATCAGTTCGCCGACCCCCTCGATGGAGTGAAATCCGAGAGAAGACAGAACCGTGGCGCCAGTGTACTGTTTGGCGGGTCACAACTGAAGAAGCCGTCGACACGCAGCGGGAGAACCTCCTATCAGGAGGTGCCGTAGGAGCAACTTCCTCCCCGGGAATCTCTCAGGCCCCAGCACCGCAGCGAAGAGGCAACTCTGGAGAACAGGATCGGCCAGGCCGGTACTTACCGAAGGTGAAGAGCATCCCGCAACCGCGGTAGCCCAATCTCTCAGGTTTCAGGACAGAGCGGGGAGGTGCCCCCCAAGGTCGATGTCCGGTGCGGTCCGGACTCGAGGAATCCGGAGTCACCTCTTGTCAGTTGAATTGCGTGCCACCCCTCCGGGTGCACCCCTCACCGGCGACTTTCTGTCACCCCGCATCGGACCCGGCCGCGGGCCTTCTTCCGATTACTTGGGCATATTTCGCCCTCGAGTGCCCGGACGGTCTGACGACCGCGGCGACCGCACCCTCGCCTGCTCGTGCCTCACACCGTCGGCCTTCGAGAACCACACCGACATCGAAACTTCGGCGATCGCCGAGACCCTTGAGGAGGCCCACACATGACTCTCACCGCGACCCCCGAGTCCCCGCTGCTCGTCGAGCACGGCACGCTCGGCGCCCACTTCACCGACTTCGCCGGTTGGCAGATGCCGCTGAAGTACGACAGCGAACTGGCCGAGCATCACGCCGTCCGCACCAAGGCCGGTCTGTTCGACCTCTCACATATGGGGGAGATCGCTGTCATCGGAACGGAATCCGGCGCCCTTCTGGATTACGCACTGGCCGGCGAACTCTCGAATATCGGGGTCGGCCGGGCCAAGTACTCGCTTCTCTGCAACGCGGACGGCGGAGTGATCGACGATCTCGTCGTCTACCGACTCGCCAATGAGCACTTCCTCGTGGTAGCCAACGCGGCTAACGCATCGACGGTGTACCGCGAGCTGGCTGCCCGCGCCGAAAACTTCTCGGCGACAGTCGACGACCAATCCGGCGAGACCGCGCTGATCGCGGTGCAGGGACCGGCCGCGCAGGACATCGTGCAGGCTCTCGTTCCAGACCGGCTGGCCGAGACGGTGGCGGAGTTGAAGTACTACGCGGTCACCCGGGCAGTGGTCGCCGACATCGATGTCCTGCTCGCCCGCACCGGATACACCGGCGAGGACGGATTCGAGCTCTACGTGCCGAACGCACAGGCTGTGCAGTTGTGGCGCGCACTCCTCGACGCCACCACCGAACGTGGCGGCGTTCCCGCGGGTCTCGCCTGCCGGGACACCCTTCGGCTCGAGGCCGGAATGGCACTGTACGGCCACGAGCTGAATTTGGATACCAACCCTTTCGAGGCTGGGCTCGGCAGAGTGGTCCGTTTGAACAAGGACTTCGTCGGGCGCGACGCGTTGGCGCAACTGTCGGAGCAAGCTCCACAACGAGTGCTGGTCGGGCTCACGGGAACCGGCCGTCGGGCCGCGCGCGCCGGCTACACCGTCCACTCCGCCGACGGCGGGTCGACGGTCGGCACGATCACCTCCGGGGCGTTGTCACCGACCCTCGGACACCCGATCGCGCTCGGATTCGTGGACGTCGAACTCCGCGAACCCGGCACCCAACTCACCGTCGACCTTCGTGGCAAGAAGGAAGCCTTCGTGGTCACCCCGTCACCGTTCTACCGTCGCTCCTGAACGCATCCGTGCCCGGGGATCTTCTCGATCCCCGGGCACGGATTGCTCAGCACGTCAGCTTCGAGTGGTAAATGCCTTCGGAAGGAACTTGTCGCCGAGCACAACCACCGCGAAGGCGCTTACGGCGCCCCACCACCACGTCCAGTTGAGGAACGCCGATACGAGCACGGTGGTCCCGATGGTTGCAAGCCACAGCGGGCTTCTCCGGGGTCGACCGCTCGGCGGTTGGACGATCATGTTCATGGGTTCGGGTGGGTCAGTCATGATTCCCTTGGGTTCCCCTCCATGTCGACTGCTCCATGTGCCAGGTACCAACTGGCGGCTCGTGGGAACGATACGCGCCTGGTAGCAATCCGAACCGTAATGCCGCGGATCCGCCGCGAGGTCGTCGTGCACACCGCTCGTGAGGACGCAGGACGGGCGCGCACTCGAGCGGCCAGTAACGCGATTCTGCGGTAGGAATGATTTAGGTGTTTCGGGAAACGAATCAAACCCGGATACGCCGATCGGAGTAGCGGTCGGTCGCGAGCCCCATTCACCGAGGTTTGCCGCGTTCTGGAAGGACGGTACCGATGGAGGGCTCTTCGGGAAAGACGTCCGGCCTCGCGCACCCCGGTCGACGTGTACCAGGCGACGGAAAGGTTCACCGGTTCTCGGCCTCGCATTCGGTCTTGCTGTTTGCGTTTGCGTTCGCTGTCATGGCCGATCCGGTGTCGTCGGTGGCATACGCGATCGAAGCGGCCCTGAGAGCACTCGGCGGGGACCTCGCCCTGCTCATGGTCACGATGACGCTGGTGGTCGCGATCATCTGCCTCATCATCGTCAATTATCAAAGATTGGTCGCGCGATATCCCATGGGGGGAGACGCAGCCGCTGCCGCGGGTGAAGCATTCGGCGAAGGATGGGCGTTCCTGCCCATCGGAGCACTGATCGTCGACTTCGTTCTGACAATCGCCATCAGTGTCTCTGCCGGAACTTCGGCGATCATCGACTACGCCCCGGAATTGTCCGGGTGGCGAATTCCGCTAGCGGTAGGACTGATCCTGCTCGTCGCGAGTATCACGTGGTTCGGCAATCTCGGCCGGGCAGTCTTCGCGGTGTTGACGGTTGTCTTCATCGTGTTCGCGGTGCTCGTGATCATCGGTGCATTCACCACGCCGGTGAACACCGCCGATACGGTCGCTCAGGCACCGCACGCGCCCGCCCTGTCAGTTGCCTTGGCGTTCCCGGTCGCGATGGCCTTGGCGACCGGCGTGGAGGCCCCGTCTTCGGCCATCGCGCAACTGGGCCAGCTCGACGATCATGGACGCCGTCAATTCGGCCGGATCACGTTGTGGCTCACACTCGGAATCGTCGGCGGACTCACCATCGGATTGACCGCGGCAACCGTTCATCTGGGCGGGCATATCCCAGACACGGGCTCCACCCTCATCGCCGACATCGCGAAAGCCTCGGTGCCCACACCCGTCTACGGGCTGTTCCAGGGTGCAACAGCCCTCCTCCTACTCTCCGCAGCCTCGTCGTCATTCCAGGCCGGGCCCGGTTTGTTGAAGGCGCTCGCTCGTCGCACCGACGGTGCCGGCCATGAGCTCGGAATTCTTCCTCGCCCGCTCGGACGCACGAACAGCCACTACACCCCGTATTCGGGAGTAGTCGTATTCGCGATCATGGCCGTTGCCGTCACCATTACCGGCGGGGCGCAGGATCAACGTTTGGTGCTCTACTACGCCGTGGCCGTATTCATCAGCTTCCTGATGGGACTGCTTGCCATGGCTCGCTTCTCACACCAAGACGCCGAGACCGGCTGGTTGGTTGTCAACATGTTCGGCGCAGCTGTCGTCGGGTTCACGCTGGTCGTCAACCTGGCCCGCGGCAGACCGTTGGTGTCATTGGCGGCCTCTCTGCTGTTGGCCGCGGCGCTGTACATCACGTGGGTACGACAAGGACGCCCGCGCGGAATCGCTCACGCCGCGTCTGATGCTCATCAAGTTCAGAGCGAGCCATCACACCAGGATCACACGCAGGTGGAGGTGCGGCAAGCGTCGCCGAAGATCCCTCCGGCGACGCTTGACACGCCTTCCACCTCAGCGCAAGTCGCGCCGCCGGAACGCCGTCATGCCCGCCGTGATCAGCACACCCGTGATGAGAAGTAACCACATGAGCGGCGTGGCCTCGAACTGCTCACCCGGAAGTTTGGGGGCGTGACTGAACGGCTCGAGATTGAGTACCGCCTGCGGGAACTGAGCGATCGATCCGACCATGAAAATCAGGAGGAACGCGACAAGCACTCCCCACGCCGCCGGTGCGAACCGCGGGATGACGCCGAACAGGACGACCGTGACCCCCGCCAGCATCCAGATTGCGGGAACCTGCACCAGCGCCGCACCGACGACGCCAGGCAATGTCCCTCCCACATCATCGATGGAAACGCCGTAGGCAACTCCGGCGGTCACTCCGGCAGCGACCACCGCAATGGCCGATCCGAGCAGAGCGAACAGGATGTGGCTCGACGCAAATCGGACACGGCCGACCGGGCCGGCGGTCACGGATTCGATGCGCTGAGCATTCTCCTCCGAGTGCAGGCGCAGAGACGCGGAGATCGCGTACGCCGCAGCGGCAATTCCGAGCATCGTGAAGGCGTAGCCGATGAACGATTCTTCCAGCGAGTCTGATCCGCCCATCCGGGTCATGATGTCCCGGATCGCCTGGCTGTCGCCGACCTGTCCACCGATCCCCGTGGCGGCGCTGCCGATGAGCAGGCCAAACAGTCCGAGCCCCACCGTCCAGGCCGCGAGCGTCCCGCGGTGCATCCGCCACGCCAGCCCGAGAGTTCCGCTGAGCGCGGGCGATGCGGTCGTGGGGCCAGGTCGCTCGGCGATCAGCCCAGATCCGACATCGCGGCGTCGCACGAGAGCGTATGCTACCCAAACGAGTACGGCCGTCGTAGCCAGGCTGGGCAGCACTACCCACCAGCGCTCGTCTGCGTAAGGGCGGATTTGCAGGGCCCAGCCGAGCGGCGAGAACCAGGACAGTGTGCCGGAACCGGCGTCACCGACCGCACGCAACGCGAACGCCGCGCCGAGTACCGATAACGCAATGCCGCGAGCGACGCGGGCACCGGCACTCAGCTGCGCCGACACAGCAGCCACGCCGGCGAAAACCAGGCCGGAGCAGGCCAAGGAAGCCCCGAAGGCGACTGATCCAGCCACGGGAACATCTTGCGTCAACAGGGTTGCTGTGCAGAGTATCCCGGCGATGACTGAGGTGCCACCGGTAAAGGTAAGCGCCGCAGTAAGACTTGCGTACCGTCCGACGGAAGTTGAGTCAAGAAGTTCAGCCCTGCCGGTTTCCTCCTCTGCACGGGTGTGGCGGATGAACGTGAGAATGACCGCCAGGGCAATAAACGTGTAGTAGATGCCCGCCTTCCACAGCCCGACGGAACCCAGGCTGGAACTGAAGATCGGCCCGAACATTGCAATCTGCGCCGGACTGGCCGCCGTCGTCGCCGCGAACGTGGCGAGTTGGTCTTCGGTGGTATAGATGTCGGCGATGCTGACGATATACAGAGCGGGCGTGGCTGCGAAGATCAGGATCCACAGCGGAAGAACAATCCGATCCCTGCGGAGGAACAGTCGCAAGAAGTGCAGCGCCCCGGTGAAGTCCGACGTGGATACCGGGGCCGGTTCGGCGGGTCGGATTCGAGTAGTCGTGGCGGTGCTCATACCCGAACCCTCTCCGCCTTGTCTGACGTCGTGGCGTCATCGATCTCGTAGTGCCTCAGGAAGAGTTCCTCGAGGGTAGGCGGTTGACTGACGAGACTACGCACGCCGATTTCGCCGAGCACGCGAATGAGCTCGCCGAGATGTGCGCCGTCGACCTGGCAATTGAGCGCCGACCCGTCCAGATGAATATCTGCCACACCCTCGATGCAACTCAGATCGCCTGGGTCACCGAGGAGTTCGGCCTTGATCGACGTGCGGCTGAGGTGCCGCATCGATGCCAACGTACCGGATTCGACGGTTCGCCCGGACCGGATGATGGTGACCCTCTCACAAAGTGCCTCCACCTCGGACAGGATGTGACTGGACAGCAGCACCGTCACGCCACGGTCACTGGCTTCGGCCACGCACTCGTGAAAAACCCTTTCCATCAACGGATCCAGTCCCGAAGTCGGCTCGTCGAGCAGAAGCAGGCGAGCGTTGGAGGAGAACGCCGACACCAACGCCACCTTCTGCCGATTGCCCTTCGAGTACGCCCGGCCCTTCTTCCGAGGATCGAGGTCGAAACGCTCGATCAGGCTGCGTCGGCGGGCTTCGTCGAGCCCACCACGCATCCGCCCGAGGAGGTCGATGGTTTCCCCTCCCGACAACGAAGGCCAGAGCGTCACGTCGCCTGGAACATAGGCCATGTCAAGGTGCAGCGCGACGGCATCGCGCCAGGGGTCGCGTCCGAACACAGTGACTTCACCGCTGTCGGCGCGCAGGCTGCCGAGCAGCACGCGAATGGTGGTTGACTTGCCGGCGCCATTGGGACCGAGGAAACCGTGTACCTCGCCCTCGCCGACTTCGAGGTCCAGTCGGTCCAACGCCCGGGTTCGTCCGAATGTCTTCACCAGGTTGCGCACTTCGATGATCGGGCTCATGACTGCTCCTCGGTGGTGGAGTCGGGATGTTCTGTTGTAGCCGCCTCGGCTTCGGCGGCGCCCTCTTCGGTGGACAGGTAGGCGTCGAGCATCGACGAATCGGCCAGCAACCCCTCCGAGTACATCTCGAGAGCGGGCAAGGTCAGGTCGGTGGCCAGGTCGCGGAGGGCCTTGCGGTAGTCGAGCGGAGTTTCTGTGTCGGCGCGCATCTGCAGGTAGAGCAGCATCGCGCCGACGTTATTGAGGGTGAGATACCGCGCCCGGGCCGCCGGATCGCGACTGGGCCGCACCTGACCGGCTGCCACTCCCATTTCGAGGTACTGCTCGGCGTCTTCGACCATTTGCTCGAAGAGGGATTCGCCGAGTCCGCCGCCCGCCTGGAAGCTTCGCGCGATGTACGCGAAGAGCGGGGCGTACTCCTCGATCTCAGCGAGGGCCTGCATTGCCTGGGCGGGACCGGGCGTGGCGATCGCCTCCGCCTTCTGCCTCCGAATGACATCGAGAACGTACGTGTCGCATTCGGCGCGAAGCCCGTCCTTGGACCCGAAGTGGTGATTCACCAGGCCCGGCGACACCCCCGCTGCGGCTGCGACGGCCCGCACCCCGGCGGTGAATCCGGCCTCGGCGAACACCGCGATCGCCGCATCCCGAATCCGGGCGCGGGTTGTCATATCACGCCGCGAGGCCTCGGCGCCGTCATCCATTAAACGCATGTTCAATATATTAAACGAGTGTTCAATCCGACGCAAGGCATTCGGGAATCAAGTTCCGCAACAACTGGGATCGACGATCTCGTCGTTTACCGGCTCACCAACGAGCACTTGCCGTTGGTGAGCCAACGCGGCCAACGCGTCGACGGAATACCGGGAACTCGCTGCCCGCGCAGAGAGCTTCTCGACGACAATCGAGAACCATCCTGCGAGACCGCGCTTGATCGCGATACAGGGACCGGCCCCCGATGTTCGACCAGGCACGCACAGGGGAACCGCATACGCGATCGCCGCCCGCTACGCCGCAGGAGAGATCGGCCGCGCCACGGTACGACGTGAGTCGATCGCGCGGGCATACGAGAAGCCGGGTGCCTCCAACCCCCTCCCCTATGCCAACGACGTCCCCCTATCAGGGAGGGCGGATTCAACAGCCAGGTCGGGCGGGCCCTCGACGACGGGCTCCTCGCTGATGAGGATTACGGCGCCGTGCTCGGCGCACTCGCCGACTGACCCGTGCCGACTCCTGAGCAGATCGAGTCCCGCCGTGCCTGGCTCGCACCGCGTTTCAGATCTCTCCCGTCTCGCAGGGAGCTTCGGGCGACCGTGGTGCCCAGAATCCGCGGATACCTGCGACACCGTGGGCACCATGGGTGACCGCGACCGCCAGATGATTCGGCGACATTCCTCCCAGCGCGTAGATCGGAAGCGGGCATGCACGAACGAGATCGCGGAATCGGCGCCAACCCATCGGTGGGGCGCCGGGGTGTGATTGTGTTCGCGCTACCGGGGAGAGGGTCACGAAGTCCAGACCCAGCGCGGCCGCATGGTCGAGCTCCGCAGCGTTGTGGCAGCTCGCGGCGACTGGCCGATCGGCCGGGAGCGGCCGCGTGGAGGCGGCCATCAACTGAGCGGATTTCAGATGCACCCCACACCGGTCGATGGCCCGGGCTCCGGCGATGTCGGCATTGATCATCAAATGAATGTTCCGAGCCAGTGGCCCAGCCGACACAACTTCCGCTATGTCCCGGACCTGCTGCAGCGACCACATCGGAAGCCGGAGTTGGACGATGCAAGGGAGCGCAGCCGACGCGTACACCAACCCCGTCAGCTCGTCCCACTGGTGCGGTGCAATGTCGGATGGTGTGATGCGGTACAGCGCAGGCCATGCGCCAATGCCGGACTTCACGTATGCGCCCCTCTGATCGGTGAAATCTGCGTAGGGCCTGTCGCGGATGACAACCCGATGATACGGGTGGTCGTTTTCGTCGACATCGTCGAAGACCGACTCATTCGGTTGCGTCCACGCACCCCGGTCCGGGCCGTGGGGGCCGGAATCCTCCTTTTGCTAGGAATCGCGGGCAAGCGGCGCACCCCAACGCCCGCAGTCGGTGGCTCGGGGATGTCTAGTGCCAGCAACTTTGATCCACAGGGTGCGGCGGGTGGTGTCGACGAGGGCGCGGGCGATGGCGTCGCTCGCGTACGGTTGCCAACCCTCGTGGATATCGGAGGCTGAGCGAGCGAGCTTCTTCGAGTGCTTAGTCGATTGCTGGGTACGTGACTGCGGCGGTGAGGATGGCTGCGGCCGTACCAAGGCAGAGCGGCCGGTACACCGTGTTGTCCAACTGAATGAATCGTGGTGAAGGTTCCTCCAGACCGAGGACCTTGGTGGCTGCCCGTCCTCCGGCGACGCCGCGCGCTGCAACGCCGGTGGCCAAGGCGACCCTCGCCATCGTTGCGGCCCTGCCCATCCCGCCCGCTCCGGCCACCAAAGCGGCCGCAGCCGCCGCGAGTCCAACAACGGCGAAGCAGGCTCGAGCATCAGGCATGGTGTCGCTCCCCACCACAGCATCGGCCAAGTCGGCCCGGCTGCGCAGCGGCCATGCCGAACCGAGGCCCCATGCGGTGCGGACCAATGCCGCCGCTGCGAACGCCGACGAGCCGGTGAGGCCTGCGATGCGCGCCTTCGTTCCTAGAGAACGAACGGTGACGACCGGGAGGGTAGTCATGGCGCCAACATATCCCAGACACCTTCGTAAGGACCTGCTGCCCGATCGCCAAACAGGACAGCCGTCTAGAGGCAGCCACCACGGGGCGCCCGGCAGATCGAAGTACGCTCGGTTCCCCTTTGGGATGCTGTCCGCTTCTCGCTTAAAAATTCCCGCGGGCAGCTTGTTCGCGTTCGATGGCTTCGAAGAGGGCTTTGAAGTTGCCGATGCCGAAGCCGAGCGAGCCGTGGCGTTCGATGAGTTCGAAGAACACCGTGGGGCGGTCGACGAGGGGTTTGGTGAAGATCTGCAGCAGGTAGCCGTCTTCGTCCCGGTCTACGAGGATGCCGCGTTTTTGTAGTTCTTCGATCGGGACGCGGACGTTGCCAATCCGGGCGCGCAATTCCGGGTCCTCGTAGTACGAGGAGGGGGTGGCTAGGAACTCGACGCCCTCGGCGGTGAGTTGATCGACCGCGGTGAGGATGTCATTGGTCGCCAACGCTAGATGTTGGGCGCCGGGACCACCGTAGAAGTCGAGGTATTCGTCGATCTGAGACCGCTTCTTCGCGATCGCCGGTTCGTTGAGGGGGAACTTCACCCGGTGGTTGCCGTTGGAGACGACCTTGCTCATCAACGCCGAATAGTCGGTTGCAATATCCTCGCCGACGAACTCGGCCATGTTGGTGAAGCCCATGACCCGGTTGTAGAAGTCGACCCACTGGTTCATCTGGCCGATCTCGACGTTGCCGACGATATGGTCGAGGGCCTGGAAGATCCGTTTGGGAGCGCCCTCGCGTTTACGGTGGGTCGACGTCCGGGCCACGTATCCGGGCAGGTACGGGCCCGTGTAGTTCGAGCGATCGACGAGAGTGTGGCGGGTGTCGCCGTAGGTAGCAATCGCAGCGAGGCGGACGGTGCCGTGCTCATCGGTGACGTCGTGGGGCTCGTCGAGGACGATGGCACCCTCGGTGAGGGCGTGGGCGATGCATTTGTCGACGTCGGGAACGGCGAGGGCAATGTCGACAACTCCGTCGCCGTGGCGGCGGTGGTGTTCGATCAAGCCGCTGTTCGGGTCGACGGCACCCTCGACGACGAAGCGGACGGCCCCGGATTCGAGGACGAAGCTGTGGCGGTCGCGGTTACCGGTGGTTGGTCCGGAGTAGGCGACGAGGGTCATCCCGAATGCGGATTGGAAATAATGCGCGGTCTGGGTAGCGTTGCCGACCACCCAGACGATCGCGTCCCAGCCGCTAACCGGGAAGGGGTCGCGGGTGCCGTCGTACTCGACGAGGCCGACTAGTTGCCTTAGTTGGTCGAGATCAAGATCCGCGAGGCGTTCCTTGTCGGTGAGAGTCTGTTCGATCGTCATCGCTGTCTTCCTGATTCGGGGCCGGTTGAGATTCGGGGCCTGGTTGACTTCGGACTGTTGCCGTAGTCACTACGAAAGCCGATGACGGTCACATAGGCAACCAAGCCAGCAAAAGCTAGCCGAACTGCCATCTCTAAGCGTAAATCGGCCGAATTTCTTATACAGTCAGACTAGTTGCAACCCGATGGAGAGGTTCTGGTCATGAAGGACGCAGTGCAAATGGACGAACTCGACTTCGCTCTCCTCCACGCGATGCACGCCGACCCGAAAGCGGGTGTGCTGGAACTGTCGCGACAGATCAAGGTCGCACGCGCGACCGTTCAGGCACGGGTCCGCAAACTAGAGCAGTCGGGCGTGGTCTCCGGATACGGACCACGCCTCGACATTGCCGCCGCAGGATTTGACGTGCAGGCCTTCGCCACACTGGAGACGGCGCAGGGTGCGCTGGACTCGGTGACGAACGAACTCGAATCGATTCCCGGTGTACTCGAAGCCTTCGCTACCACTGGTTCGGGCGATATTCTCTGCCGCATCGCTGCCCGTTCCCACCTCGACCTGCAGAAGACGTTGCTCGACCTGAACAAGTCGAGCGTGGTCGCTCGCTCCACCAGCGTGATGGTGCTGTCAGTCGTCGTCCCCTACCGGTCGATGCCACTGCTCAGGACCCTCGACCGCCCTCGCTCGGCGAAGGCGCCGGCCTACCGCGCCACGGCTCCCAATACGGATTAGCCGCCCGATCAACGGTTCTGCTGAACAAATCGGCTAGAAGCCCCTCGAACTTCTCATTCGGTGATGCTCATCGTGGCTACGTGTCGTCTGGCCGCTTGCGGCGCAGAGTAGCGACCGACACAGTGATCGCCGTAACAGCGCGGGGCGCCGATCGGAAGTATCGATTCCGCACTTCTGGGAATCACCGATTCCGCATGCGCCCCGGGCCCGGCAGCCGAAGACCGAAAGAAGCCATGAGAAATCTGCTCACCCGATTCGAAGAGAAGGCCCCTGAGATCGTCTTCGAGTGGCACGACACCGAGACCTCCGCACGTGGATGGACAGTGATCAACTCGCTGCGTGGTGGCGCTGCCGGCGGAGGAACCCGTATGCGTCGTGGTCTCGACCGCCGCGAGGTGGAATCGCTCGCGAAGACCATGGAGGTGAAGTTCACCGTCTCCGGTCCGGCCATCGGCGGCGCGAAGTCCGGCATCGACTTCGACCCGGCAGACCCTCGTAAGGACGAAGTGCTGCGTCGCTGGTTCAAAGCCGTGATGCCGCTGCTGAAGTCGTACTACGGCACCGGCGGCGACTTGAACATCGACGAACGGGCCGAGGTCGTACCTATCACCGAGAGCTACGGACTCTGGCATCCACAGGAAGGTGTCGTCAACGGACATTTCGCGGCCAACGATCGCGAGCGCGTGCAACGGGTCGGCCAGCTTCGACTCGGTGTGGCGAAGGTCGTCGAGGACCCGCGGTTCACACCCGACCCTCAGGCCAAGTTCACAGTGTCCGATCTCATCACCGGATGGGGCGTCGCCGAATCGGTGCGGCACTACTACCGCGTCTACGGCGGCGAACTCGCCGGCAAGCGAGTGATCATGCAGGGTTGGGGCAATGTCGGCGCCACCGCCGCCTACTACCTGGCGCAGTCGGGCGCCCGCATCGTCGGGATCATCGACCGCAACGGCGGACTGTCGAACGCGGACGGCTACGACCTGGAGCAGATCCGCGACCTGCTCCTCGCTAAGGAAGGCAACGAACTCCACCATGCCGCCGCGGTGCGATTCGAAGAGATCAACGAAACTATCTGGCGTTCCGGCGCCGAAATCTTCCTGCCCTGCGCCGCATCACGACTCGTGACGCGCGACCAGGTCGATCGATTGATAGCCGGCGGTCTCGAAGTGGTGGCGAGCGGGGCCAACGTACCCTTCGCGGACAACGAGATCTTCTACGGCCCCATTTATGAGTACGCCGACAAGAGCGTGTCCGTGGTCCCCGACTTCATCGCCAACTGCGGCATGGCTCGCGCCTTCGCACTGTTGATGGAGGGTGACATCGAGGTGTCCGACGAGTCGATCTTCGGTGACGTCTCCACGACGATCGCGAGGGCACTCGAGCGTTGCTACGCGCGGTCGACGGAACCGACCGGAATCGCAGGTACCGCCTTCGAGATCGCGCTCGATCAGCTCGTCTGACGGTCAGCGAGGGTCAGCGCCGCTCATAGACCCCGCGAATGTACGCCGCCTGCCCGATGTGCTGGAGGTCGTCCGATACGACGCTGATAAGGCGCACACCGAGAGTGACTGGAGGATCATAACTCTCATCCACAACGGCATCGAGGTCGGTCGCGCTGATCGTTTGTAGATACTCGACGGTGCGGGCATGGACTGCGTCATAGTAGCCGAGCAGCAGATCGGTCGATGATGTCACCAGTGGCACGTCCGAGGCAGGCTGCTCATAGCCGATCTCACTCGTCGGGAAGGGAAGGCCGAAGCGTTCCTCCCAGCCGGCCGAAGTCCAGACCTGCTCGGTGCCCGCGACCCCGGCGACATGATCGTCCTGTACGCGAGTGAGATGCCAAACGAGCCAGGCGATGGAATTTCCGTCCTCGTCAACGCGATAGGTGAGGGCGTCAACAGGCAGGTCGGACAGTGTCGCGTGCACCTCCTCCTGGATGCGGCCGAATGCGTCGGCCAACACAGCGCTGTGATCCACGATGATCCTTTCGTCGTCTACTCTCCGTTTCACTATGCCCTCATTCTGCGCAGCCCTGCATGTCAGGGTGAGTTGAGTCCATCGGTTCACAGCAACTCCGCCTGCAGGGCGAGATGCGGATCAACCCGACGATGACGATTTTCAGCCTGGCTGTGGCCGGGAACAATGCCCGCATGGATTCCTCGCATCCGCGATCGGACGGCCCGCGCCGGCGACACACCTTCAGCCCGGCGGACAAGCTCGCGCATCTGGCCACGTACGAGCAGGCCTGCAAGAGGAACGAGGGCGGCGGATACCTGCCCCGTGCAGGCGTGTACTCGTCGCTGATCAGCGAGTGACGCAAGCAACCCGATGCCGGCGTCCGACAGTCAAACGATAACGAACAATGACCAAACGATTACGATTCGACGTCGACCGCGAGAAACGCCATATTGATTTCCAAGACGGCTACTTCTATGCTGCACTCAGATGGGCAGATATCAGGAACGAGGAACCTCCAAGAATCACGAAATCAACCGTGAGATAACAAGAACCTGCGCCGGGGTCCTCACCCCGATGGCCGGCATCAGCAGCACATCAGGCGACTCGGCAATGTCTTCCAGCGGCGTGGTGGCGAGAACGAGTCCGTGACCGGTACGGACCGACCGCCCCATCGCGACGGGAGCGACCGTGAACGGCGACTGGCCGACGTCGGCACCCTCGTACAGAACGTTAGCCGTCGCCAGCACATCGAGCACGACACTCAGGCCTGAATCGAACACGCCGTCTACAGTCAAGACCGCCACCTTCATGACGGAAACGGTAACAAATGTGGCGCTTCCGACGCTCCACTTCAGGCACCGCACCCATAGCGTGATCAGTGAACAACTTCAGGAACCGAGCACGAGGAGGCATTGTGGCAATCGACAGAGGAATACTGGCGCTACTCGAGGCCAAGCCGGGTAAGGGCGAGGAACTCGCAGCCTTTCTCGAACAGGGGCGTGCCCTGGCGGCCGAAGAGGGCGGCACCGTCACCTGGTACGCATTCAAGCTAAGCGAGACCACGTACGGCATCTTCGACACATTCACCGACGAAGAGGGCCGCCAGGCGCACCTCACCGGACCGATCCCCGAGGCGCTGGGCAAGGTCGGTGCCGAACTGCTCGCCAAGGATCCCGACATTCGCCCGGTCGACGTGATCGCCGTCAAATAGGGCTCTGTACCTCGGGCGTCAGAAATATCTGGAATGCGATCCGCAGCTCAGCCATCGGGCTATCGATGCATTTTACACTGCAGCAGTGCATTTCAGTCGATAGATGATGCAATCGACGGCATCACCGACGAATTGTCGGCTATCGCTGCAGCAGCGGCCGATAATTGTTCTCGGACGTAAGAGGCCTCACACGATGTTGGCGAAGCATAGACTGACTATGAGCGAGGAATTCCCGCTCGCGCGGATCGCTTCGTCTACCCGAACACCTGGTCTTCGAGGTTGAAGGCTCCTTTGATACCAGGAAGGAGCCTTCTATATGCCACCGATCCCCCCGCGTGAGACCGAGAATGTCGAGCAACCGGCCCTCCGCACCTCCCGACAGTTCGACCAGTCGACGAGGACACCTCGTGCCCACCGGCCCGGTAGCGGAGAAGAGGTGAGAGGCCGCTTCTTCAATACGCCGCGCAGGGTAGCGATCGCTGGTGATTGGCACGCCAACACCGACTACGGACGACAGGTCATTTCGCACGCAGCCAAGCGGAACGCCGACGTACTCGTCCACCTCGGCGACTTCGGCTACAGCTTCAAGGACACCTATCTCGACTGTCTCGACGACGCACTCGCCACCGAAGACATGATCCTCGGATTCGTCGAGGGCAACCACGAAGACTTCGACTGGCTTCTCGCGCAACCTGTTGCCGAAGACGGATTGCGCTACTTGAGAGAGCGGATCGTGCACCTTCCACGGGGACTGCGTTGGAACTGGGGCCAGACACGCTGCCTGGCTCTGGGTGGCGCTCATTCGATCGATCGATTCCTGCGTACCGAGGGCACGTCCTGGTGGCCCCAGGAGCAGATCAGCGCCGCCGACGTCCGCGCAGCTGTCGAAGCCGGACCCGCGGATGTCATGTTCTGTCACGACTGCCCTGCCGGCATCGAGGTCCCGGGCATGGCCCGCGACCGCTACGGCTTTCCCGCGGAGGAACTCGCCGAATCGGAGGCGAACCGTGCCAGGCTGCGGTACGTCGTGGATCGGGTTCGTCCGTGTCGGTTGTGGCACGGACACTTCCACCACCGGTACCGGACGATGCTGGACGGCGCCGACTATCGAACCGTCATCGATGGGTTGGGCCGGGACAACGGCCCGATCGACAACAATATGGTGGTATTCAACCTCCGCGAGATCGGTTCCCATCCGGCGAGAGGCGGACGATAGTCGGCTCCCCGCGTCCTCAGCGGCAACACACGGCAGAGAATGTGCAGCTCACCGGACTTTCAGGCGTGTGCATGCAGTGGCTTGCCGGCAAGTGCGAGCATCGCCTCGCCGAGGGCCTCGTTCTGGCTCGGATGCGCGTGCACGTAGGGAGCGACGTCAGCGGTCAGCGCTTCCCACGCCACGGTCAATTGAGCCTCACCGATCAGTTCACTTACCCGGTCACCGACCATGTGCACACCAACGACGGGCCCGTCCGTCTCTTTGTCGCCGGCCCGCACGACCTTGATTCCGCCCGAGGTCTTCAATATCTGACTCTTACCGTTTCCAGCGAGGTCGTATACGACGGTGGTGGCGTCGCCGTACCGTTTCCTGGCGGCATCCTCACTCAGCCCGACGGACGCGAGCTCGGGGTGCGAATATGTCACCCGCGGTATGAGGTGCTCGGCAACCGGAACCGGTAGGAGACCTGCTATCTCCTCGGCGACGAAGATGCCTTGCTGAAATCCTCTATGCGCCAACTGGAATCCGGTCACGATGTCACCGACGGCGTACACCCCGTCTGAGGTTGTCCGTAGGCGCTCGTCGGTGGCGACGAAACCCCGATCGAGAGCAATGCCGTGTTCGGCGAATCCGCCGTCGCCGGTGCGCGGTCCACGCCCTACCGCCACCAACAGAACGTCTGCCTGAAGGATTTCACCGGTGCCGAGTTCAACGGCGACCCCGTCGGCTGATTCTTTCGCCGTCGCGACCTTCGTGTCCGTTCTGACGGCGATTCCCCGCCGACGAAAAGCCCGTTCGAGTTGCTTCGAACACCACGGATCCTCCGCGGGGACCAGTCGGGGAAGCGCTTCGACGACGGTCACCTCAGCCCCGAACGAAGCCCAGAGGCTGGCGAACTCGACACCGATCACTCCGCCGCCGAGAACAATCGCCTTCCTTGGCACGAATTCGAGATTCAGTGCCCGGTCGCTGGTGACGATCCGGTCACCGAGTTCGATGGCCGGGACTGTGCGGGCGTATGAGCCCGTCGCCAGCACGACGGACGTGCCGGTGTATCGGATGCCGTCGACCTCGACCGTCCGATCCCCGAGGTACCGGCCATGCCCGACGACGGTCGTCACCTCGTGATGCGCGACCAGCCCCAGCAGGCCCCTGTACAGACGCTCGACAGTATCGTTCTTATACTCGTGAACGGCGTCGAGGTCGATGCCCTCGAAGCTTGTCCGGATACCGAAGGACGCAGCCGAGCGGGCGGTGTCCGCCACCTCGGCGGAGTGCAGGAGGGCCTTGGTGGGGATGCATCCGCGGTGCAGGCAGGTTCCGCCGACCTTGTCCGACTCGATCAGCGTGACGGACAATCCGAGTTGGGCGGAGCGAAAGGCGCAGGCGTAGCCGCCCGACCCACCGCCGAGAATCAGGACATCGCTGTGTGTACGGGACATCAGAGCCTGCCCAACACTGAGATCGGGTTCTCGATGTAGTCGGCGAACAGCCTCAGGAATCCGCCGGCGACGCCGCCGTCGCAGACGCGGTGGTCGAAGCTGAGCGATACCTGGGTGACCTTCCGGACAGCCACCTGTCCGTCGACGACCCAGGGTTTGTCGATGATTCGTCCTACGCCGAGGATCGCGGCCTCCGGATGATTGATGATCGGTGTCGAGCCGTCGACGCCGAATACGCCGTAATTGTTGAGGGTGAATGTGCCCCCGGACAGACGTGCGGGAGCAAGCTTGCCCTCGCGGGCGAGGTCAGTAGTCTCCCGTAGTTGTTGTGCGAGTGCGACTGTCGTGATCGAGTCGGCATGTTCGATGACTGGGACGACCAACCCCCGCGGGGTCTGCGCGGCGATCCCCAGATGCACGTGGGCGTACTGGACGATCTCGTTGCGGTCGGTATCGACAGTGGAGTTCAACTCCGGGAACTGTTTCAGTGCGGCAACGGCCATGCGGGCGAGCAGTGCCAGCAGGCTCACCCCGGTATCGCCGAGCGCCGCGTTGATCGCACCGCGGGCGTCGAGCAACGCTGTGGCATCCACGTCGACCCACGTGGTGGCGTCCGGAATCTCCCGGCGACTGGTCGAAAGCTTGTCGGCGACAGTCTTACGCAGGCCCTTAATCGGAATCCGCTGATGGTCGGCGGGCCTCCCGGGTGCTGCGGCAAGAGCACTTTCGATGTCGGCCCGGGTGATCACGCCGGCGGAACCGGTTCCCGACAGCGTCGACAGGTCGAGACCGTTTCGGATCGCGAGATTGCGTACGACAGGCGAAATGACCCGTGACACAGCGCCGGCTGACACAGTAGCGGTGCCGTGCGATGCCGGTGCCGTCCCGCCTCCATCCGGATGAACGCGCCGGCGACGACGGCGAGTGTCTTCGCTGGTTCCGTACCCGATCAGGATGTTGCCGGATCCGGCACGTTCTTCTTCGCGGTATTGGTCGTGGACCGCGCCGCTGACTGTGATCAGTGGGGTTCCGACCTTCAGTGTCGAGCCCTCGTCGCCGTGCAGTGCGACGACGGTGCCTTCGAACGGGATCGGTACCTCGACCGCAGCCTTAGCGGTCTCGACCTCGACGACGACCTGGTCGATGGCGACGGTGTCGCCGACCTTCACCCTCCATTCGGCGATATCAGCCTCGGTCAGACCCTCACCGAGGTCGGGAAGCATGAAGACCTGGTCGCTCATGCGGTCACGGCCCAGCGCGTGTCGGCAGTGTCGTTCCACTGCAACCGTTCCACACTGTCGAGGACGCGGTCCACACTGGGCAGATGATGCCGTTCGAGTTTCGGTGGCGGGTACGGGATGTCCAACCCGCTCACCCGCAGGACCGGTGCGTGCAGGTGATGGAAACACCGTTCCTGGACACGGGCGGCGATTTCCGCCCCGACCCCGGCGAACCCCTGCGCTTCCTGAATGACGATGCACCGACCGGTCTTCCGGACCGATGCCATCACCGTCTCGTCGTCGAACGGCACGATCGAGCGTAGATCGATCACCTCGATCTCGCGCCCCTCCGCAGCGGCAACCTCGGCGGTCTCGAGCGCGACACTCACAGACGGTCCGTACGCGACGATGGTCGCGTCCCGACCCGAGCGGCGCACGGCCGCCTGCCCGATCGGCGCGCCGACCCCGAGGTCGACGTCGGCGCGGGAGAAGTACAGGCGCTTGGGTTCGAGGAAGATCACCGGGTCCGGGTCGGCAATCGCCTCACGCAGAAGTGTGTAGGCGTCCTCGACGGTGGATGGGGCGACCACCTTCAGTCCCGGGGTGTGGGCGTAGTAGGCCTCACTCGAATCGCAGTGGTGCTCCACCCCACCGATGCCACCGGCGAACGGGACGCGGATCGTGATCGGCACCGACAGGGCGCCCTTGGTGCGGTTCCTGATCTTCGCGACGTGGGAGACGATCTGCTCGAAGGCGGGGTAGGCGAACGCGTCGAATTGCATCTCCACCACCGGACGGAACCCGGCCATCGCCATGCCGATGGCAAAGCCGACGATGCCCGATTCGGCGAGGGGGGTGTCGAAGCAGCGGTCGTCGCCGAAGTCCCGGGTCAACCCGTCTGTCACGCGGAATACGCCGCCGAGCGTGCCGACGTCTTCACCGAAGACGACGACATTCTCGTCGGCGGTAAGGGCGTCCCGAAGTGCGGTATTCAGGGCCTGGGCCATGGTGATCGTGGACATGGTGTCAGTGCTCCTCGGATTCAGCGGCCAGTTCGGCTTCGACCTGCGCTTGCTGTTCGCGCAGTTGGGGGGTTTGTTCGGCGAAGACGTACCGGAACAGATCCATCGGATCGGTGGGGCGGTCGACGTTCATACCCGCGCGCAACGCCGTTGCGGCAGCCTCGGCCTCGGCAGTGAGGGCATCCGCTACGCCGTCGTCGATCAGCGCCTTCCCACGCAGATACTTCTCCAGTCGAGCCAGTGGGTCGCGCCCCAGCCAGTGCTCCACCTCCGCGTCGTCGCGATAGCGGCTGGCGTCGTCGGCGTTGGTGTGCGCGTCGATCCGATAGGTGTGGGCTTCGACGATCACAGGACCATTACCGGCGCGGACGAACCTGGCAGCCTCGTCCATCACCGCCAGCATCGCGACCGGATCATTGCCGTCCACCTGCTCGCTGCCGACGCCGTAGCCGACACCCTTGTGCGCCAGCGTGGGGGCAACGCTCTGCCTGGCGATCGGCACACTGATCGCGAAGCCGTTGTTCTGCACCAGGAATATCACCGGGGCCTTGAACACGGCAGCGAAGTTCAGTGCCTCGTGAAAATCGCCCTCGCTGGTCGCGCCGTCGCCGCAGAACACCAGAGCGATCGTGTCGCGGCCCTTACGGGTTTCGCCGTAGGCCAATCCTGTGGCATGCAGCAACTGGGTGGCTAGTGGGGTGCACTGCGGTGCGGTGCGATACCGCACGGGATCGTATCCGCAGTGCCATTCGCCGGCGAGCATGCCCAGAAGCTCGACCTGGTCGATGCCCCGTGCCGCGAGCGCCATCGAATCCCGGTAGGTGGGGAACATCCAGTCCGTCGGCCTCAGGCACATTGCCGCGGCGATCTGGCAGGCATCCTGGCCACGCGAGGATGGGTACACCGCCAACCTGCCCTGCTTCGTCAGCGCGGTGGCTTGCTGGTCGAATCGCCTGCCGAGAAACATGTTCCGATACATCTCGGCGAGGCGGTCGTCACTGGGCCTCGGGTAGCGGGCATCGCTCTCGGTCAACTCACCCGTCGCGTCGAGATACTGCACCGCGTGCTCGGCCGGAAGAAACTTCTGGTATTGCCGTGCACCCACAGGTTCCATGAGCGTCACATCTACCTCCAAATACATTGTGTTCAACAATGTTCCCAATTGATCGACTGATCGACAACTTAGAGGCGCAAGTGGAGACAAATGACTTAGAATCGGTTAATCGGTGACAAATAGTCTTGCCAATGTGCGAGAGACCACAGTAGGGATGGACAGATGGCCGGCGACACATCGCACACATACGTGTTGGACGCGATCGACCGGCGCATCATCAGAGAACTCGTCGCGGACAGCCGCATCTCGATCCGAGCTCTCGCGGAGAAGGCGCACATTTCGCGCGCGCATGCCTACATGCGGATCGGACGTCTGCAAGGCGCAGGGATCATCGAAGGCTTCACCACCCGTATCGCCCACGACAAGGCCGGGCTCGGGTCCTCCGCGTTCATCGCCCTCTCGATCAAACAGGACTCGTGGCGCGGAATCGCATCCCAACTTCGCACTCTGTCCTTTGTCGAGCACTATTCACTACTGGGCGGCGACTTCGACGTTCTGGTGCTCGTCCGTTCACCCGACAACCGCGCGCTCCGCCATGTGGTGCTCGAGCAACTGCAGAGTCTCGAAGGTGTGCTGTCCACCAGAACGTGGTTGATCTTCGAGGAGGCGAACGGGCCCGGCGCAGAATGGGTGTAGCGCCCATCCCGACACGTGCCGCCCCTTACAGCGACCCCACAATAGTGCCATTTGCTCATATGAGCATGTTCGTTGACAAACGAGCGACATGGTGGACATGATCCAGTTCGTATTACACGTGAGCAGTGAGGTACGACAGATGAGCAAGCTCGACGACGCCGCATTGCAACGCCTCGCGAACACCGTCCTGGTTCGGGAAGCCTCCGGACTGTCCTCTTTGGCCGATTCCGTCGAACCGAGCGTTGTCCGCGTCGCGCGCATTGTCGTCGCAACGGCTGGCAAGATCATCACGACCGGTTCAGGAACGTCTGGAATCATGGCCGCGCGCCTGGCTCACCTTCTCTCCGTCTGCGGCACGCCGGCCCTGTACCTGCCCGCGACGGATGCGCTCCACGGCGGAATGGGTGCAATCGGTACCGACGACCTCGTGCTCGCGATTTCCAAGACCGGACGCTCCAGCGAACTGACCGATCTGGTGACTCGTCTCGTGAGTCGCGACGTTCGCGTGGTCGCAGTCACCGAGGCCTCAGACTCCCCCCTCGCCGGTGCTGCCACCGACATCGCCGAGCTACCCGCCACCGCCCCGGATGCTGACCCTGGCGACATGATTGCCCTGGCCAGCACACTCGCAGTCGGCGCATGGGGTGACGCCGTCGGCATCGTGGCGATGGCACTCAACGGGCACACCATCCATGACGTCGTTCGATCTCACCCCGCAGGTGGCGTCGGAACCCGCAAGGATCTGCTCGACGACGACAACCGACCTGTGGTCGGACTTTGACCCGCCCAGTTGTCGTCGGCATCGACTCGTCGACCCAGTCCTGCAAAGCCGAGATCCGGGCCGCGGACACGGGCGCACTGCTCGCCTCCGGGTCTGCGCCGCACACCCCTGCTTTCCCGCCGTGTAGTGAACAGGATCCTCGATCGTGGTGGGACGCGCTGGTCACCGCTGTCCGCACAGCACTGCCGCGCGCGGGACCGGTCAGGGTGCGCGCACTGTCGGTCGCCGCGCAGTGCCACGGACTCGTGCTACTCGGCGCCGACGGTCGGCCGCTTCGGCCCGCCAAGCTGTGGAACGACACCACCGGCGCGCCCCAACTGGCCCACCTGATAGACCGCCTCGGCGGACCGCAGTGGGTGCGACGGATCGGCACGCTGCCGACCGCGGCGTTCACCATCGCCAAGCTGGCCTGGGTAGCCGAGCACGAACCCTCGGTTCTCGATCGGACGCGCCACATCCTGCTTCCCCACGACTACCTCACTTATCGACTCACGGGCCGCGCCGTCACCGACCGGTCAGACGCGTCCGGTACCGGTTATTTCGACGCCACTACCTCGACGTGGTTGCCCGAATACCTCGACGCCGCCGCGGGAGCACGGGATTGGCTCGCCCTCCTGCCGACGGTTCTCGGTGGCGCCGAATCAGCGGAAATCGTATCTGCCGACGCCGCAGCCGAACTCGGCCTGACGGACGCGGTTCTGGTCGGCGCCGGTGCGGGTGATCAGCACGCCGCCTACCTCGGCCTGGGATTGACCGACGGAGACCAGTACATCGGGCTCGGAACGTCCGGCGTTGTCGCGACCTCTTCACGAACCCCGGTATTCGACGAGACCGGCACCATCGACGGAGTTGCCGACACCACTGGCGGCTACCTTCCCCTCGTCTGCACACTCAACGCCGCGCGAGTCGGCGACACCGCAGCCCGAATCCTCGGAACCGACCATGCCGGACTGTCCGAACTCGCACTCGCCGCGCCCACCGGCCAGGGACCGCTGCTCGTACCGTTTCTCGACGGCGAACGCACTCCGAACCGCCCCAACGCGCAAGGCCTGTTGTCCGATATCACCTCGGCCACCACCCGCGAAGAGATGGCTCGCGCATTCCTCGAGGGGCCACTGCTGTCACTGTTGGCCCACCGAGATGCGTTGCGCTCTTACGGATTGCGCTGCGATGGTCCGATGACGGTCGTGGGCGGCGGAACCCGCTCTCGCGCCACACTTGCACTCCTCGCGGATCTCTCCGGCGACGTGGTCACCGTGCCCGACGCCGGCGAGGCCAGCGCGCGAGGCGCGTGCGTGCAAGCCGCCGCGGTATCCGCCGGCACCGACGTTGAAGGCATGATCGATCTGGCTCGCCGCTGGGCACCGACCGCCCACATCACGGTGGAACCTCGTGATACCGGCCGCGATATCGCAACGGTCCGGGCCCGCTGGGCAGAGTCAGCAGCCGTCGACACCCTGGACCGCGCAGCAGCAACCGCATGATGAGCAGACTCCTCGGAAGGAACAACCCATGACTGGTACAACTCCCTCACCGTTCGACCTGACCGGACGGACCGCCCTGGTCACCGGCGGAAATCAGGGCCTCGGCCGCGCGTTCGCACTCGGTCTCGCCGATGCCGGCGCACGCGTCGCCATCGCAGGACGCAGCGCGCAGCGCAACAAGGAGGTGGTTGCCGAAGCAGCTTCGAAGGGATACGAATTCGCGTCGATAGCCGCGGACGTCACTTCTCATGACGATGTCGAGCGCATGACGACGGAGGCGATCGACGCGCTCGGACACATCGACATCCTGGTCAACAACGCAGGCACCGGATTCCACAACGACTCTTGGGACGTCACCGAGGAACAGTGGGACTATGTGTTCGACCTCAACGTCAAAGCGCTGTGGAACTGCAGCATCGCCGTGGGTGCACACATGCGCGAGCGTGGCAGCGGATCAGTCGTCAACATTGGCTCGATGTCGGGCATCATCGTCAATCGACCGCAGATGCAGCCCGCCTACAACGCATCGAAAGCAGCCGTGCACCACCTCACCAAATCGCTCGCCGGCGAGTGGGCACCCCTCGGTATCCGCGTCAACGCATTGGCGCCGGGCTACGTGAAGACCCCGCTGTCACCCGTCGATAATCCTGATTTCAAGCGGTACTGGGTCGACGACGCGCCCCAGCAGCGGTTTGCGATGCCCGAGGAGATCGCACCCAGCGTCGTCTTTCTCGCCAGCGACGCCGCCAGTTTCATCACCGGATCCGTCCTCGTTGCCGACGGCGGCTACACGATCTGGTGAGTACCGACAGAGCAGCTTCCACGATGTGTGCTCGTTGCGACCGCTGGATTTCTCGAACTCGGCGTCATTAGAAAGCTCGTCCGACCAGTGACGATGAGACCGTCTCGATGGTATTATCTGCGCATGAATGCAGATACTACTAGTTCTCGGCGGAGGTTGCCGGATGACCAGGTCGATCTGGTTGTAGGGGTGTTTCGCATGCTGTCCGATTCGACTCGGGTGCAGATGTTGTGGGCATTGGCTGGCAGGGAGTTGTCGGTCAATGACCTCGCCGAGCATGTCGGAAAGCCTGGGCCCTCGGTGTCGCAGCATCTCGCGAAACTTCGGATGTCCCGGCTGGTCCGCTCCCGAAAAGAGGGCACCCAGGTGATCTACCGCCTGGAAAACGAACACATTCGCCAACTGGTCACCGACGCGGTGTTCAATGCCGAGCATGCCGGGCCTGGCATTCCCGGACATCATCGCACCAGCGACGATCTGCGCAGTCTGCATCGAGAGTCCGATACAACGGCGCCGCCGGGTCGCGTTGCGGAGCATCCGGCATGAGTCGCACACCGAACCCTGTCGCGCCCGACCACGGTCACGGGCACGGGCACGGGCACGGGCACGGTCACGGGCGCGGGCACGGTCACGGTCACGGGCGCGGTGGCCGGATCGGAGCGGCAGTTCGTGAGGTATTCGCCCCCCACAGTCACGACGCGGCCGACAGCGTCGACGACGCCCTCGAGTCCAGCGCCATCGGTATCCGGGCTGTCAAAATCAGCCTCGTAGTCCTCGGCATCACCGCGATCGCTCAACTCGCGATCGTGACCGTTTCCGGTTCGGTGGCGTTGCTGGCCGACACAGTACACAACTTTTCCGACGCCCTGACCGCGATCCCGCTGTGGATAGCGTTCGCGCTCGGGCGGCGGGCGGCCACCCGCCGCTACACCTACGGGTTCGGGCGGGCCGAGGATCTGGCCGGATTGTTCGTGGTCGCGATGATCGCCCTCTCGGCGGTGATAGCCGGGGTCGAAGCGGTGCGGCGGCTGATCAATCCGATCCCGATCGAGCACCTGGGCTGGGTCGCGGTCGCTGGGTTCGTCGGATTTCTCGGCAACGAGCTCGTGGCCGGATATCGCGTCAGGGTCGGTCGTCAGATTGGCTCAGCTGCGCTGGTTGCCGACGGATTACATGCCCGCGCAGACGGATTCACTTCGCTGGCCGTGGTGTTCGGCGCCGGTGGAGTTGCGCTCGGTTTTCCGCTCGCGGACCCGATCATCGGACTGGCCATCACAGTGGCGATCCTGGCGATTCTGCGTACCGCGGCGCGGGATGTGCTCCGACGTCTGATGGACGGCGTCGATCCCGAACTCGTCGATGCTGCCGAACGGTCGCTGTCCGCCGAGCCCGGGGTGCGGAGTGTGCGCAGTGTGCGGATGCGGTGGATCGGGCATCGGCTGCACGCTGATGTCGAACTCGACATCGGCCCCGACACGAGCCTGGCCGACGCGCACCGGTTGGCGCACGAGGCCGAACACACCCTCACCCACACAGTGCCGAAACTCTCCACCGCGCTCGTCCACGCCTATCCAGCACACAACGCGGTCGGCGCCAGCCGACACTGACCGACAACGTCGGCGCCAGCCGACACTGACCGGCAAGCAACATATTTCATCTCTGTGCGTCGAGACTGAATCGTCACGCGCGAATGCGCTTCAGCTGGTAGTGGGCTTCTTCGACGCTCATCGAGGTACCGGTCGCGGTAGTGTGACGGGCAGTCGAGAGTTACGAGACTGGGGCTCGCCGGTCGCTCTCCCGGGTTCCTCGCCGGCATCAACGAACTGTCCCAGCGATTGGTCCGACCGATTGGTCCCAGCGATTGGTCCGACAGAGAGGCTGACTGACGTGAACCTGCTCGTCGGTATCGACATGGGAACGGGAAGCAGCAAGGGTGTGCTGGTCACGCCGGATGGCGTGGTTGTAGCGTCCCATCAAATCCCCCACGAGATGTCCCTGCCACAGCCGGGTTGGGCGGAGGTGGATGCGGAGAAGACCTGGTGGGCAGATGTCTGTCAGATCAGCAGAACCTTGGTCGACAGCCGGCCACCGGGTTCGCGCATCGCGGGAATATGTGTGAGCGGGGTGGGCCCCTGCCTGGTGTTGTGCGACGAGAACGGGTCCCCGGTTCGGCCCGCAATCCTGTACGGCATCGATAGCCGGGCTTCCGTCGAGATCGGTGAGCTCACCGAATTATTGGGAGCGGACGACATTCTGACCCGCGGGGGCAAGGCACTGACCAGTCAAGCGGTCGGTCCGAAGATCGAATGGGTGCGGAAGAACGAGCCGGACGTCTTCGCACGGGCACATAGGTGGTACGGCTCCAACTCGTACATCGCCGCGAAACTGACCGGCGAGTACATCCAGGACCACCACACCGCGAGTCAGTGCGATCCGCTGTACTCGATTCGGGATTTCCGCTGGAATGGGGACTGGGCCGAACGCATCCTCGCGGGCCTGCCGCTGCCGCGACTGGTGTGGCCTGCCGAAGTGGTCGGCACCGTGCACGCCCGCGCGGCGAGCGAAACCGGACTCCCGGAGGGTACACCCGTGGTTGCGGGCACCGTGGATGCCTACGCCGAGGCGTTCAGCGTCGGTGTCCGTCACCCGGGCGATCTGATGTTGATGTATGGGTCGACGATGTTCCTGGTGCAGGTGCTGGAGAAGTTCCACACCAACCCGGCGCTGTGGACCACCACCGGTGTGCAGGAGGGTACATTCGCTCTCGCCGCCGGTACGTCGACGGCGGGCAGTCTGACGAATTGGCTGCAAAAGGTAACGGGCGGAGTGTCTTTCGATGAGCTAATGAAGGAGGCGGCGGCTGTTCCTCCCGGATCGGACGGACTGCTGGTGCTGCCGTACCTTGCCGGGGAACGGACACCGGTGTTCGACCCCGATGCGCGCGGCGTGGTCGCCGGACTGACCCTCCGGCACGGGCGTGGTCACCTGTTCCGTGCGTCCTACGAGGGCATCGCGTTCGGAATCAGACAGATTCTCGAGATGTTCGACAATGCCGATGCGCCGGTCGAGAGAGTGGTCGGCGTTGGGGGCGGGTTGCGCAGCCCGATCTGGGCCCAGGCACTCAGCGACATCACTGGCCGCACCCAACTACTACCCGATCAGAATATCGGGGCCAGCTACGGCGACGGACTACTTGCCGCGATCGGCGTGGGACTGGTTCCACCGAAGACGGATTGGGCCAAGATCGCGAACGAGATCACGCCGAATCCGGAGAACCGCGAGCGGTACGACCAGTTGTACGAAACTTGGCTGCAGCTATATCCCTCCACCCGCGAACAGATGCACCGACTGGCCCGCTTCAGCTGATTGGCTCAACTCACGCAAAAGCCACCATCGACCGGAATGTCGACCCCGTTGATCATCGACGCGGCATCGGAGGCAAGCCAGAGCGCGGTTGCGGAGACCTCGTTCGGAATCGCGAACCGGCCCAGTGGGATGCGGCCCAACATGGGTGCGGCCTTCGCCTCGTCACCCCATACCTTGGTGCCCATTTCGGTGAGAACGACGGTGGGGCACACTGAATTTGCCCGGACTCCGCGCGGTCCCAGTTCCAGCGCAAGAACCTTGGTGGCCATGACTAGCCCCGCCTTCGAGGTGCAGTACGCGTAGTGCTCAGGCAACGCACGCAGAGCCGCCGCGGAGGCCACCGCCACGATGGAGCCGCCGCCCGCCTGCGCCATGGCCTCGCCCACGGCGGCACCCAGCAGTGCAGGTGCACGCAGGTTGACGTTCAGCACGTCATCGAAGTTGGCGGAGGTAAGGTCGGCGACCATCTCGGGGTGTGAAATTCCCGCGTTGTTGACCAGCACGTCCAGACCGCCGAACATCGAACCGGCTTCGGTGGCCAACCGAATCGGTCCGTCGGTTTCGGAAAGGTCGACTGCCAGCCACGCGACCCGGATACCGTGCTCGGACTGCAGAAGTCGAGCCAGTTCGCCGAGGGCGTTTCGGTCTCGACCGGAGAGGATCAGCGTAGCGCCCGCGGCCGCGAAGGTCGCCGCGATGTCCGCGCCGATTCCTTTCGACGCCCCGGTGACGAGCACGCGCTTTCCGTCGAGCCGAAACATGGGGTCGGTCATGGGTGTACCTCCGGGCTCGAGTTCAGCTGCCATCCAGCAGCTGTTGCGCGGTCAGCGGGTCGGTGACGAGCTGATTGAAGTACCGGGCACGGGCCCCGGCAAGGACGGGTGCAACCTTTTCAGCCCCGACCGCGACCGCAATGCCCACCGGGACCTGCTGCAGAACAGCGAGTTCGATCGCGATCAATCGTTCCGAACCAGGAAAGTCGACGGGCTCGCCGTCACGATTGTAAAATCTCGAGCACACATCTCCGACCGCCTCGCGCAACGTCGACGAGGTCGTCGGGACGAATCTCGGGATATTTGCACGCAGCAAAGGCGGTGCGCCGACGCCCATCAGCGCACATTTCGCCTGCGGCCACAACTCCAGTACGCGTTGGATCGCCGGATCGGCGCGCAGCGTGGTGTACAGGTCGGGGCCGGGAAGCGCAGGTGCAAACAAGTAGTTCGGTCGCCCGGCGAGTTTGTTCGAGATCAACCGGGTGATCTCGTTCGTCTGATACCACTCCTCGGGCTGATCGTTCCCTCCGACGGTGGGCGCGACCAGCACGCCCGGAATGCGCTCGAGATCGAACTGGGCGACCTCGTACACGGTCCGTCCCGAGGACACGAGCAGCACGTCGCCGGGCACCAATCCGACCGCGGTCAGTGCCTGCGACACCGCCGGCGCGAGGTAGCTACCCATCACGTCCTCGGTCGATTTCGACGACGGCAGCGGGGCGGTCAAGTAGACACGGTGCAGGCCGAGCTCGGCTGCCAGTTCGGCGGCCAGGTCGCCGTGATCGTGTTGCCGCGGTTCGCGCACCTCGATCCGTACGATGCCCTGCCGACGTGCCTCCGACAGAAAACGGCTGATGGTTGCGCGACTGGTGCCGAGTTTCTGGGCGACCTCGGCCTGGGTCGCGTCCTCCTCGTAGTACATCTTCGCGGCGGTATAGAGCAACGAGGGCTCGAAGTGACCGTTCTCGACGGGCGTCGGTCGCGGCGCAGCGCCGTCCGAGCTGCTGTTTTTCATCGCCACAGTATTCCATTGAACATCTGTGTCGGCTAAGTTTTCAATGCACATTCGTTCTGGACATATGTGTACGCTCTCATTAGTGTGACTGTCGACACATGTGCGCTCGGCAATTCGGATGCGCGTGGCGTCCGGAAGCCCGGTCATTCAGACGCCCAGTCCTCGGGACGTTCAGTAGAAGTTAGGGAGAATCGATGTCGGAAACTATGCAGGCAGTGATCTGTCATGGCCCCGAGGACTACCGACTCGAGGACGTACCAGTGCCGGTACCGGGCCCTGGCGAGGCACTCGTGCGGGTGGAGGCCGTCGGCATCTGCGCGAGCGATCTGAAGTGCTATCACGGTGCCGCCAAGTTTTGGGGCGACGAGAACCGGCCGGCGTGGGCGGAGACCGAGGTGATACCCGGCCACGAGTTCGTCGGCGAGATCGTGCTGATCGACGACGAGGGTGCTGCCCGGTGGGGAGTCCAGGTCGGCGATCGAGTGGTGTCTGAGCAGATCGTCCCCTGCTGGAAGTGCCGGTACTGCGTGCGGGGGCAATATCACATGTGCAAGCCACACGATCTCTACGGATTCAAGCGCCGCACGCCGGGCGCCATGGCGAAGTACATGGTCTATCCGGTCGAGGCACTCGTGTACAAGATCTCCAAGGAACTCCCGCCGGCGCACGCAGCCTTTGCCGAGCCACTGTCGTGCTCGCTCCACGCCGTCGAGCGTGCCGGCATCACCTTCGACGATGTCGTCGTGGTCGCGGGGTGCGGCCCCATCGGGCTCGGCATGGTCGCCGGTGCGCGGGCGAAGAATCCTGCTCATGTCATCGCGTTGGACTTGGCACCTGAAAAGCTCGAGCTCGCGAAGGATTGCGGAGCGGACATCGTAATCAACATCCGCGACGAAGACGCAAAGAAGATCGTCATGGATCTCACTGACGGCTACGGAGCCGATGTCTATCTCGAAGGCACCGGCCACCCCTCGGCGGTACCGCAGGGACTGAACCTCTTGCGCAAACTGGGAACCTACGTCGAGTACGGCGTCTTCGGCAGTGATGTCACCGTCGACTGGAGCATCATCAGCGACGACAAGGAACTCGACGTTCGCGGCGCGCACCTCGGCCCACATTGCTGGCCCGCAGCCATCCGAATGCTCGAGTCGGGTGTACTGCCGATGGACAAGATCTGCAGCCACCAGCTACCACTGACCGAGTTTCAAAAGGGGCTCGAACTGGTAGCCGCCGGCACCGAATCGGTCAAGGTATCACTCATCCCATCCTGACCCCCCGTCCCTTCCTGATTCACTGGAGAGTTCGATGGAGAACACGCAATGAGCGGAATAGGTCGGGCGCGAAGGCGTTCCGGATTCGACGGACCGAAACTGTCCCGCCGAGACCTGCTACGCGCCATGGGAATTGCCGGGACCGCCGTGGCAGCCCTGCCGGTGCTGTCGGCCTGCGGAATCGGCGGCAGTTTCGACGCCCCCAACGGCGCCGGGGAGGTATCCGGCCCCTTCGATTGGCGTGGCGCCGAAGGTACAACGCTCAACCTGCTGCAGACCCCGCACCCCTACCAGCAGTCGCTGCAACCCCTGCTGCCCGAATTCACCGAACTCACCGGCATCACCGTCAACGCCGATCTGGTGCCGGAGGCCGCCTACTTCACCAAACTGAACACCGAACTCGCCGGCGGCACAGGCAAACACGATGTGTTCATGATCGGCGCGTACTTCATCTGGCAGTACGGCCCACCCGGATGGGTCGAGGACCTCAACCCGTGGCTCGCCAATTCGTCGGCGACCAGCGACGAATACGACTTCGAGGACATCTACGAAGGGCTACGCACCTCCACGAGATGGGATTTCGACCTGGGCAGCCCACTCGGCACCGGCGGGCAGTGGGCGATCCCGTGGGGCTTCGAGAACAACGTAGTCGCGTACAACAAAGCCTATTTCGACCAACGCAAGATCGCCCTACCGGACACTTTCGACAACTTCATCCAGTTGGCGATCGACCTCACCGACCGGTCTGAGAATCAGTACGGCGTCGCCACCCGCGGCTCCAAGTCGTGGGCGACCATTCACCCCGGCTTCATGACCCAGTTCACCCGGGAAGGCGCCAAAGATTACCGGCTCGAGGGCGACGAGTTGGTGGCGGCGATGGACTCGGACGAGGCGGTCACCTTCACCGAGAAGTGGATCGAGATGCAGATCAAGGCGGGACCGACGTCCTGGACCACCTACGATTACCCCAATGCCACAGGTGATCTCGGCGACGGCAGGGCAATGATGGTCTATGACGCAGACAGCGCAACGTACACGAAGAACAAGCCGGGCGCGAGCGCGCAGGCCGGCAACCTTGGCTGGTATCCCGGCCCCGCTGGTCCGAACGGGAACTACGACACGAATCTGTGGACCTGGTCGCTGGCGATGAACTCGATGTCGAAGAACAAGCACGCGGCATGGCTGTTCATCCAATGGGCCACCGGGAAACAAGCCATGTCCAAGGCGGTGGAGGGGGGGATCTTTGCCGACCCGGTGCGCAAGTCGGTATTCGACGGGGTGTTCAAGCAGCAACTCGACGACATGCCCGGCTACCTCGATACGTTCGAGACCGTGATCGGCAGTTCGAAGATCCTGTTCACACCGCAGAAGAAATTCTTCGACACCACCGAGGACTGGGCCGTGGCGATCCAGGACATCTACGGAGGGGCGGATGCGCGTTCCCGCCTGTCCAGCCTCGCCAGAACCAACACGTCCAAGGTCAACCTGTGACCCGGCGGCGGGCCGAAGGAAGGCACCGGCCACCCCTCGGCGGTACCGCAGGGACTGAATCTCTTGCGCGAACTGGGAACCCACGTCGACTACGGCGTCTTCTGCAGCGATGTCACCGTCGACTGGAGCAGCAGCCACCAACTCCCACTGTCCGAGTTTCAGAAGGGGCTCGAGGTGGTAGCCGTCGGCACCGAATCGGTCAAGGTATCACTCATCCCGTCCTGACCTCCCATCCCTTCCTGATCCATTCGAGGGTTTCGATGGAGAACACGCAATGAGCGGAATAGGGCGGGCGCGACGGCGTTCCGGATTCGACGGACCGAAACTGTCCCGCCGGGACTTGCTACGTGCCATGGGAATTGCCGGGACCGCCGTGGCAGCCCTGCCGGTGCTGTCGGCCTGCGGAATCGGCGGCAGTTTCGACGCTCCCAACGGCGCCGGGGAGGTATCCGGCCCCTTCGATTGGCGTGGCGCCGAAGGTACAACGCTCAACCTGCTGCAGACCCCGCACGCCTACCAGCAGTCGCTGCAACCTCTGCTGCCCGAATTCACCGAACTCACCGGCATCACGGTCAACGCGGATCTGGTGCCACAGGCCGACTACTTCACTAAACTGAACACCGAACTCGCCGGCGGCACAGGCAAACACGATGTGTTCATGATCGGCCCGTATTTCATCTGGCAGTACGGCCCACCCGGATGGGTCGAGGACCTCAACCCGTGGCTCGCCAACTCGTCGGCGACCAGCGACGAATACGACTTCGAGGACATCTACGAGGGGCTACGCACCTCCACGAGATGGGATTTCGACCTGGGCAGCCCACTCGGCACCGGCGGGCAGTGGGCGATCCCGTGGGGTTTCGAGAACGTCGTAGTGACGTACAACAACGCCTATTTCGACCAGCGCAAGATCGCCCTACCGGACACTTTCGACAATTTCATCCAGTTGGCGATCGACCTCACCGACCGGTCTGAGAATCAGTACGGCGTCGCCACCCGCGGCTCCAAGTCGTGGGACACCATTATCCCCGGCTTCATGACCCAGTTCAGCAGGGAGGGTGCCAAGGACTACCGACTCGACGGCGATAGTTTGGTGGCGGTGATGGACTCGGGCGAGGCGGTTGCCTTCACCGAGAAGTGGATCGAGATGCAGATCAAGGCGGGACCGACGTCCTGGACCACCTACGACTACCCAAATGCCACCGGTGATCTCGGTGACGGCAGGGCAATGATGGTCTACGACACCGACGGCGCCACATACCCGAAGAACAGAAGGGGCGCGAGCGCACAGGCCGGCAACCTCGGCTGGTATCCCGGCCCCGCTGGTCCGAACGGGAATTACAACTCGAATCTGTGGACCTGGTCGCTGGCGATGAACTCGATGTCGAAGAACAAACAGGCGGCGTGGCTGTTCATCCAATGGGCCACAGGGAAGGACGCCCTGTCCAAGGCTGTGGAGGGGGGAATCTTTGCCGACCCGGTGCGCAAGTCGGTATTCGACGGGGTGTTCAAGCAGCAACTCGACGACATGCCCGGCTACCTCGATACGTTCGAGACCGTGATCGGCAGTTCGAAGATCCTGTTCACGCCCCAGAAGAAATTCTTCGACACCACCGAGGACTGGGCCGTGGCGATCCAGGACATCTACGGAGGGGCGGATGCGCGTTCCCGCCTGTCCAGCCTCGCCAGAACCAACACGTCCAAGGTCAACCTGTGACCCGGTGAGTGGCAGGTCGAAGAAAGGCAATGGAACATGACTATCCAATCAGTTCACCGGCCATCACAGGTTCCCGACGGTCCGCAATCCACGGAAGACGTGGAACGCCCTCAGGTTCCTGAGATTCCACGATGGCGGCGGTCTCTGCGACCGTATTTGTTGTCCATCCCGGCAGTGCTGATCGTGATCGGCATCCTGTACCCGTTCTTCATCGGCGCCTACTACTCGTTCCTCAACTACGCCGCCGTGAACCCGAATCCTCACTTCGTCGGATTGCGGAACTATGCCAGCGTGCTCGGTGACGAACAGTTCTGGAGCAGCGTTCGTGTCACCGGGACTTTCGCGGTCGTCGCCACCGCAGTGGAGACGGTTATCGGCGTCGGCATCGCCTTGCTTCTGAACAGATCCAGCATAATCGGCAAGATCTTCGAGAAGGTCCTGATACTGCCGTTGATGATCGCACCCGTTATAGCGGGAGTTATCTGGAAACTGATGTTCAATCCGCAGTTCGGCATCCTCAACCACGTACTCGGCCTGGGGTCCACGTTCGATTGGTTAAGCAGCAAGAACGCGTTGTGGTCGATCATCCTGGTGGACCTGTGGATTTTCACGCCTTTCGTCGCGATCCTGGTTCTTGCTGGAATTCGCTCGCTGCCGAAAGAACCCTTCGAGGCATCCGAGGTGGACGGCGCCAGTTGGTTCTACATGTTCCGCAAGCTGATGTTGCCGATGCTCTGGCCGTACATTCTGGTCGCCGTCATCTTCCGGTTCATGGACAACCTCAAGGTGTTCGACGCGATCTACGTGCTCACCGCAGGCGGGCCCGGCGTGGCGACCCGGACGCTTCAGATCGGCGCATTCGAGGACTCGATCATCAACCTCGACTATTCACGCGGGAGCACTTACATGTTCGTGCTGTGGATCATCGTGTTCATCACCGCGCGCTACCTGGTAAGCGTGCTCGGAAAGGCGCAGAAGCGCGCAGCTGGAGCGGAGTCGTAAATCATGTCGAGAGAACTCTTGCCCGGACAAAGACGCTTCACGCCGGCCTCGGTAGGCGCCGACCTGGTCATCCTTCTATGGTTCATCTTCTCCCTGTTTCCGATCGTTTGGATGTTCCTGCTGGCGCTCAAGACGCCCGCCGAACAGACGACCACCTATTTCAAGTTCAGCCCCACTTTCGAGAACTTCGGCACCGTACTCAGCCAACGGGGCACCGACTTGACCAGTGTCGATTTCAAGGCTGCGCTGATTACCAGCCTCATCAACTGTGGTGGCGCCGTGCTGGTCTCGTTGGTGATCGGAATTCCGGCGGCGTACGCCGCGGGCCGGTGGCAGTACAAGGGGTCCAACGATCTGATGTTCCAGATGCTCTCGTTCCGATTCGCACCGGAGTTGATGGTGATCGTGCCCCTGTTCGTAATTTACAACCAGATCGGCTTGTTCGACACCAAACTCGGGATGGTGTGGGTGCTGCAGTTGGTGACCATGCCACTTGTGGTGTGGATCTTGCGATCATATTTCCAAGATCTGCCGGAGGACTTGGAGCAAGCCGCTTTGCTGGACGGATACACTCGCCGCCAAGCTTTCGTGATGGTGGCTCTTCCTCTGGTGCGACCGGGGATTGCGGCTGCCGCCTTACTCGCCTTCATCTTCGCGTGGAACAACTATGTGTTCCCGCTCATCCTGAGCGACAGCAATGCCAGTACTGTCACCGTGGCCATTACCAAGTATCTCGGCGGCGGCGGTCAGGCCTACTACAACCTCACGGCTGCGGCCGCGGTGATCGCAGCACTGCCACCGCTCGTTCTCGCCCTGACTATCCAGCGTTACCTGGTGCGCGGGCTTTCGTTTGGGGCGGTGAAAGCCTGATGGCTCGATTAACGCTCAGCGGACTGACCAAGCACTTCGGCGAAACCGTCGGCATCGACGATCTTGCGCTGGACATATCCGAGGGCGAGTTCTTCGTCATCCTCGGGCCCTCCGGTGCAGGGAAGACCACCACTCTGAAATCCATTGCAGGGCTGGTTGATATCGACTGCGGATCGGTGGCCATCGGTGGTACCGACATGACGCTGGTGGAGCCGTACAATCGCAACGTCGCGATGGCATTCGAGAGCTACGCTCTGTACCCGCAGAAGACGGTGTCGCAGAACCTGGAGTCACCGCTGAGGTCGGGGCGAACGGGCAAGTACTCCGAAGCCGAACGGCGCGAACGCATCGATTCCGTCACGAAGACCCTCGGCATCAATCATCTGCTCGAGCGATTCCCACGGGAGCTGTCCAACGGACAGAGACAACGCGTGGCCCTCGGACGCGTGCTGGTTCGGCCCGCCGATGTCTACCTGCTCGACGAACCGCTGTCCCACCTGGACGCCAAGCTACGTGGCGCCATGCGTGCAGAACTACGTCAACTCGGGCACATGTCCAACACCACCACCACCGTGTACGTCACACACGACTACCAGGAGGCGCTGGCGCTCGGTGACCGGATCGCGATTCTCCGTCACGGCCGATTGGTTCAGGTCGACACCCCCGAAGTCATCTGGCGGGCACCGCACAACACCTTCGTCGCGAAGGCACTCGGCCAGCCTGAAATCAACATCTTCGATGCGACGGTGGACGACAACTCGCTTCGAGTGCTCGGCAGCGGCATCGAGGTCGACCTGCCCGCGGCGTTCGGGCTCGGCAATGGTGTCAATGCACGGCTCGGCATTCGGCCATGCGACGTCACGGTCACCGAGTCCGAGAGCGACGACGCCGACATCGTCAATCTGTCCGGAAGGATCTTGCTGGCAGAACGCCTGGGCCGCAATGTCGAGGTATCGGTCGATATCGGAGGCACCTCGCTCATCGCCCTGTCGAAGGGCGGACCCCACATCAGGGAGAACGCGAACGTAGTCGTCCAGGTGCCGCTGGCCGATATTCACATCTTCGAGGGTGCCGCCGAAGGCGAAGAGAGTAAACGCCTCGGCGACGCGGCGAACGGACCCGAGTCGGCACCGAAACAGGAGGAGAGACAGTGACTGCCACCAGGGATCGAACGACGTCGGTCGCGCAGAGCCTCACGCTCGAGCACCTCACCAAGACCTACATGTCACGCGGTCGAGAAAGCTTCCAGGCAGTCAAGGGAATCGAACTCGATATCGCGCCGGGCGAATTGATCGCGCTGCTGGGCCCCTCTGGTTGCGGTAAGACGACGACGCTGCGAATGATCGCGGGACTGGAGACGGTCACGAGCGGCGACATCCGCATTGGCGACCGGACCATCACGAATCTTCCACCCGGAAAGCGCGGCGTTGGAGTGGGATTCGAAAGCTACGCACTTTACCCTCCGCTGTCGGTTCGGGAAAATCTGAGCTACGGTCTCCTTGCCCGCAAGGTGCCCCGGGCCAACGAACTCGTGAACACCATCGCCCGGCGCCTCGAGATGCAGGACCTACTCGACTTGCGGCCGGCGAGCCTGTCCAGCGGCCAGAAACAGCGGGTGGCACTTGCACGTGCGCTCGTACGCAATCCCCCGATTTTACTGCTGGACGAACCACTTTCGCACCTGGACGCATCTGCCCGCCAACGCGTGCGGCGCGAACTCAAGGTGCTGCAACGCGAGTTCGGCTATACCACCATCGTCGTCACGCACGATCAGGTCGAGGCGCTGAGCCTGGCGGATCGACTCGCAGTGATGGACGGCGGCATCATCGCGCAGTTCGGAACCCCCGACGAGGTCTTCGACGACCCAGCAAATCTCTTTGTCGCCGGTTTCGTCGGCGAACCGCAGATCAATGTGCTCGACGGAGTTGTTCGTCGCGACAGAGGGGCACCGAGCGTCGAGATCGGCACCGGAAGAATGCCCGTCGCCGTATCTTCCGTCGCCGATGGTCAAGCGGTCAAGGTCGGAATCCGCCCGCAAGACACCTTGATCTCGATTGCTACCGCGAGCACCGGTCAGGTGTCGGCATCAGTGCAGTACTTCGAGCACCTGATGGAATTCGGCCAGGCAAGTCTGGAGGTTACCGGAGTCGACGCATCAGTACTCGTTCAGACCCCAGCGCAAGAGAGCTTCAAACCCCACGACGTTTGCACGCTGTGGGCACCTCCGAATCAGATATACCTGTTCGATCCCGATACTGGAAATAGATTGCGATAGAGGCCATCACATGACACGACTATTCAATGACCCTGCGTCGTTCACTGAAGACATGCTCACCGGATTCCTCGACGCCAACTCCGACTATGTGGTCGGTGTCCCTGGTGGCGTTGTCCGGGCAACTTCTACACCACCCGGCAAGGTGGCCGTCGTGGTGGGTGGAGGATCGGGGCACTATCCGGCGTTCTGCGGAGTAGTCGGACCCGGATTCGCCGACGGCGCCGTGGTCGGGAACATCTTCACCTCACCCTCCGCAGCCGACGCCGCGTCCGTGGCCCGGGTCGCTGAGGGGGGTGCTGGCGTGTTGCTTACCACCGGGAACTACGCGGGTGACGTGATGAACTTCGGCCTCGCGGTCGAGCAACTGACAGCGGATGGAATCGACGCCCGGTACCTCGCCGTCACCGATGACGTCGCGAGCGCTCCGGCCGATGACGTCGCGAAACGTCGCGGGATCGCCGGGGACTTCACGGTTTTCAAATGTGCTTCTGCGGCCGCGGAGGCCGGATACGACCTCGATGGGGTGATGCGGGTCGCCCAATCGGCCAACGACAACACCCGGACCCTGGGCGTGGCATTCGACGGGTGCACGATGCCGGGCGCCGCAGATCCGCTCTTCACCGTGGACAAGGGAACGATGGGTCTCGGCCTCGGCATTCACGGAGAACCCGGGGTGGCCTCGCACACGATGCCGACCGCCGACGAACTCGCCCGGCTACTGGTATCCGGGGTACTCGAGCAGAAGCCGGGTGGCGCCGGTGCCCGAATCGCCGTGATCCTCAACGGCCTCGGGCGCACCAAGTACGAGGAGTTGTTCGTCGTCTGGGGCACGATGGCACCCCTGTTACGGGAGTCGGGGTACGCCGTGGTCCGACCCGAAGTCGGAGAACTGGTGACCAGTCTCGACATGGCCGGGTGTTCGTTGACCCTCATGTGGCTCGACGACGAACTCGAGGGCTTCTGGACGGCGCCAGCGGATACCCCGGCATACAGGCGCGGCGGTCTGGCGCGAACCCCGGACGCCAACCGGCGCACTGCTCACCAGGAGGTCGAACACAAGCGCCCTGTGACGGTATCCGACGGCGCGGCCCGAGAGTGCGGCGTCGCGGTCGCTCGTGCGATTCGCGCAATGAAGGAACGCATGGTCTCCGCGGAGGACGAACTGGGCCGCATCGATGCCGTCGCCGGCGATGGTGATCATGGCAGGGGAATGGTGAAGGGCTCCACCGCTGCGCTCGCTGCTGCGGACGATGCCGTCGCGGATGGCGCAGGCCAGGGCGGGGTACTGGTGGGGGCGGGAGAGGCGTGGGCCACGAAAGCGGGTGGCACGTCCGGCGTGCTGTGGGGGGCGGCACTCACCGCACTGGGCGGACGGTTGGGCGACACCGGAACTCCGTCGAACCGCGATGTTGCCGACGCACTGCGCGCCGGCTATGACGTGCTGGTTCGTTTGGGCGGCGCCAAGCCTGGCGACAAGACCATGCTCGACTCCTTGCTTCCCTTTGTCGAAGCGGTGGAACAATCTGTGACGCATGGTAAGTCATGGTTGACGGCGTGGCGAGGTGCAGCTGAGATCGCGGAGCAGGCCGCGGCTGCAACCACAGAGTTGAGACCGAGGATCGGCCGAGCGAGACCATTGGCCGAGCGCAGCGTCGGAACACCCGATGCGGGCGCAGTTTCGTTAGCGATGTGCGTGCGAGCCGTCATTGATGCGTTCGAGGCACGCAACGACGAAGCGGCTTACCAGCACAATACGGAAGGAGTGCGCTGATGCCAGAACGACTGAGGATCGTTGTCGGTTGTGATGATGCCGGACTGGAGTACAAGAACGCCCTGAAGGCCGACCTCGAATCCGATGATCGGGTCGCCGAGGTGACCGACGTGGGAGTGGGAAACGACGAGCACACCGCATATCCGCACGTCGCGGTCACCGCTGCGCGCATGATCGCCGACGGTAACGCAGATCGTGCACTACTGGTGTGCGGCACCGGGTTGGGTGTTGCGATCAGCGCCAATAAGGTGCCAGGGATCCGCGCGGTGACCGCACACGACAGTTTCTCCGTGGAGCGATCGGTGCTCAGCAACGACGCCCAGGTGCTCTGCTTCGGGCAGAGGGTCGTCGGGATCGAACTGGCCCGACGTCTCGCCAAAGAATGGCTCGGTTACCAATTCGATCCCGAATCTGACTCTGCTGCAAAGGTTGCCGACATCAGTTCGTACGAGTCCGGCCCACTCGCGACGGCGTTGGACACTGCCGGGACAGTCGGCGACTGAACAGTCTTGACGATTCTACGCGGTTCCACCTGAAAGTCATGGCCGTCACGAAATGTGATCATGCCCAGTACCAGGCGGGGCTGTCATTTCCTTTCGAGCGACTAGTGAGCCTTCTCCCGACCCTCCGACCTCGACTGCTGGTCCGGCCATAGCGTCGTCGGAGTTACCGGCGTTCGTGTGCGCAACGTACCCGCCCATGCCCAACTTCGGGATCACGGTCCTACCAAGTACGTAGTAGACCCCGCCCGACGCGGCCATGGCAGGAAGCGTGGCACTGATGTAGCCGAAGGCTTCCTGGCCCGCGGTGAATGTCAGGATCGAAAAGCCGCTCTCCCAACCACCGAGGAACACCCATACGATCATCCCGACCGCGGTGCTTGCGAAAGCCAAGATGTTGAAACCGCGACTGTACCAATACGGCCCGGACGTATCGAAGCACGCTTTCGCATCGATGCGCTGTCGGCGAAGGAAGAAATAGTCGACGAGCGCCACCGCCCAATACGGCCCCACGAGCAAACCGATAAAGATGAGCAGGGTGTCGAAGATGCCCTCCAATGATGAACCGAAGACAAATATCAGCGATGGAACGGTGACCAGCACACACACAATTCTGTAGTTTGTGCCTGGGAAAGTGCTCAGAATACCCATCGACCCCGAACCGAGAAGATGCGTGACCGACGTAATGGTGCCGAGAACGATGATGAGTAGAGACACCAATCCTAGGTCTAGTTGATTGGCCCAAATGGCTGGATCAATCTCTCCGGTTGCCAGCGTCGCCATGCCGCCCACGACGGCAAACATGACACCGGTCACCAACAACCCGAGGTATGTTCCCCAAAAACTCGATTTCTCGGTTTTGGAAAATCTGTTCCACGATCCAAGGTAGGGGAACCAAGATATCGAAAAGGCAAAGATGATTTCGAATGCAATCGCCCAATCGGAACTTCCGTCACCGGGTTTGTTCACTATCGTCGGCATATGACCATCGATGAACAGTCTGACGACGATATACCCAATGAAGGCCACCAGTAGCGGCACAACCAACCGCGAAACCGTGAACGCAGCCTTTTGACTGTAGGCGACGATGAGCAACGGAATGACGATACCCGCACCGATCGAATACACGTAGTAGTCGCCTGCGAAGCTGACTCCCTGGCCATTGGCCACGATCTGCGTGGCTGTACCAGCGAGCGCAGCCAGAATTCCGACCCAGCCAAAATTGATACAGACGAGAACCATCGTTCCATATGCGGAACCTCGATGGCCGAATGTCGGGCGCAGCGACACGATCTCATCGATTCCGTATCGCGCACTGCGCTGAGAATTCCATGAGCAGAAGGCGAATCCGAGCATGAATCCGGTGACAGTGATCACCAGCATATTCCGAAATCCGAGACCGCTGGCATACGAAGATCCGGAGATGAAGTTCGTAAGCAGAACATTGCCTCCGGCCCACAGCCAGAAGATCGAGAAGAAACCGGCGTAGCGTTGCGATTTCTTCAGCGGTAGGGACGTGGAAGCTTCACCACTCACGCCGGTATCCCCTGCGCGATGTACCACCAGGTCGAAAGGGCGATGGGGGTTACAGCCAATACCAGCATCAGAACTTGATCGGTTCTCGTAAGATCAGTGGATTCATCGGGATCGACGTTCGCACCCTGATCATACTCAGTCATTGAATACGTCTCCCTTGAATTCTGCCGAGAGAGACTCATAGGCGTCGTCGATCCTCTTGCTCGAGTAGGCGACCAGATCAGGTGCGGTTGCCTTCCACGATGTGAACGCGGACCCGGACATCTTGTTGATCAGTTCACCGGAGTCGATGATTTCGATCCCGTAAGTCCAATTCGCCATGTTCAGAATTGCCGCCTTGTGGGCACCAGAATTGGTGGCCGCGCAAGCATCCTTCACCAGTACGACATCATAGTTGCGGGAGAAGGCATCGAACACGGTGGTCAATACGCAGCAATCGGTCGTAAATCCGATCACAATCACTGTTTCAATTTTCTGGGTACGAAGCATGAGATCCAGGGAAGTCTCGTGGAATCCACTCCACCGATACTTGTCGATCACGACCTCCCCGGAATGCGGCCTGAGTTGGTCAATCACCTCGAGATTCTCGGTATCGGACCGGTAAAAAATGGGTTTCCCCGAATCATCGACAACCTCGTTATTGATCAGTCCCGCACCGTCTACTCGGCTGACGTGTCTGGTGTAAATGACCGGGACCGACAACGATCGGCAGGCATCGATCAGGGATTCGGCGGAATCCACCGCTTCCTGCATGTGCTCGATACCGTATTTACTTTCCTTCTGCATATCTATGACAAGAAGTGCAGTATTTCTTTTGTTTACCATTGATTTACCTTCACTCGTCAACGAGCCAGATCGTATCCTGCTTTCGCAGTATGCGCTCGGCGAGAAACCAGGGCTCCGGCAAAGTCGTGAGTGGGGTGCCCTGAACTGCGAATTCAGCGTCGGGTTGGTGGTCCGAGGATGTGGATTCGGGCGGGCACGACAGTCTCGGGGATGATTCGAGTTCCTATACAAGCACCATCACGAGGAACGCACCGTGCCCGCAGCCCAATCTTCTCCCATGCCCGTGACCGTGTTCGACGCGGGGATCTTCGATACGCTCACACGGGTGCCGGATCCTCGCGCCCGCCGTGGTATCCGGCACAGGTTGCCGGCGATCCTGGGGTTGGCGCTACCGGCGACGTGTGCCGGGGCGCGTCGGGTGATCGCCGTCGACGGCAAGACCCTGCGCGGCGCGAGAGATGCGGCCGGGTGCCTGACGCATCGGCTGGCCACACTCGACCATGACACCGGGGTGGTGCTCGGGCTGGTCGAGGTTGGTGCGAAGATCAACGAGATTCCGAGGCTCACCGCACTGCTCGACCCGCTCGATCTCTCCGATGTCGCCGTCACCGCGGACGCCCTGCACCGCCAACGGGGCGCAGCCGACTACATCGTCGGCCGGGGTGGGCACTACGTGTTCACCGTCAAGAACAATCAGCCGTCCCTGTTGTCTCGGTTGAAAGCATTGCCGTGGAACGGCATTCCGGTCGCGTCCTCAATGGTCGGGCACGGGCGGCGGGAGCGGTGCACGGTGAAGGCCCCCGAGGTCGCTGCGGCACGGAAGGAACCGTGCCCGGTGGAGGAGACGGCTCCGAGCCAGGGCCAGCATTGGTGATCGCGGCGCCGGTAGCGTTTCGCTACGAAACGGGCTACGACGTGGGGATCGTCGAGCCATTGCTGCCACAGATGGTGGGGGATGCGCGCAGGTTGGGGCACTCCGATCAGGGTCAGCTGCTCACCGCCGGTGAGGGAGGGTCTCGCGGCGATCCCCGGGAAGGGGAGAGCGTCGAGTGCTGTCACGATCGGTCTTCCTGTGCGCGCCATACTGTTACCGCCGACCTGACGGTAGGGCGGGGGTCTGACAGGGTTGTCCGGGACGGGCGTGTTTGTCAACGCGGCGGGAAGGCCCCGGCGAAGAGAGTGAGATCGCGTTCGAGCAGGAAACCGAGCTCCACGGGCAAGCCGACCGCGGTGCCGTGGCGCACGCAATCTAGGACCCCGCCGCTGCGCCGGTAGAACAGGAAAAGGTCGCCACACCCCGCCGATCCGAGAAACTTCTCGAATCAGGGCCGACAGGGAATGTTCCCTGTCGGCCAAGGCAGTGTGCGGCGACCTCTTTCTCGTCGCGCCAGCAGTGTAGAACGGGCCTACGACATGGGATGGGGCCGCCATTTCACCTGACGACCGCACAACTCACGTCAAAACACCGACCTGTCATGTTCGCCGTGGGACTGTCCGATGAACGGGGGAACCGCATTGACATCGGTGAGTCTGACTCGGTGTGAACAGGCCATTGCCTCACGAGCTGAGGCAGCTGTCACTCCTTCTTCTTCGGTTGTTCGTCCTTCGGCGAGATCAGTAGACGAACCGCCACAAGCGTTGCGGCACCGAAGATGAGCCCCACGATGACGATCTGCGCGACCACGGACCAGGAACGGAACTGCGCACCAGCGACGACCGAACCTATCGTCAGAACCACCAAACCAGCGGTCAGGCCTTGAACCTCGTTTTTCCTCAGACGCATTTTCCTCAGACGCATTTGAATGAAGGGAGTGGGTTAGGGAAGTCCGCATAGTTGATCTCTAACTCACCTGGGCGACAAATGCCGTTCGCTGCAATGTACGCGGCCGCGCCGACCAACGCACCCACCGCACTCGCGCAGCCGGCTTGGCCGATATACGGAATGGCGCAGACGGCGACACCCAGCGCCGCTGCGCCAGCGGTGGCCAGCACTTTCTGATCCGTTTGGTTCAGGTAGAGATAGATTCCGCTGCCGACCCCCGCGCGGAGCTTCGGAGCGATCTCGCCCGGCGCCAAAGGCGCCGGCCCAGTGGTCTCGATGACGACCCGAGGCCCCCCGGGTTGGGTCACGTCGTATTCCTTCTTCTGCACACCCTTGCCGGTGCTGACCTCCGGGGTGATGCCCTGGGACTTCAAGGTCGTCTGCAGTTCGGTGACAGACTCCATGGTGGGGTTCTGCACGACCTCGGCAGTGGCAGCTGCCTGGCGGCCGCAGCAACAGCGACGGCTAAAACACCCGTTCTGGCGAGTATTTTCACAGAGAGCCTTTCGTATACACGAAGAACATACCGACTTGCATGTTCTTCACGGGAGGCTAGCTGCGCAAACCAGATTGCGCGGCAGATTCGGGCTACCGATCGATCTACTGTCGCCGCCCGCGCCGCGTCGAGATTCATGGGACATGCTGGTGATGTGGCGGCTCGGCCGCCTCGGACGATACCTACCGCACCTGCCCCGAGATCCAGACGTTCCCTTCGACCCCGTCCTCGTCGGAGAACTCGTGGTCGGTGTCGACGGCAAGGACGGCGTGCCGACGCCCGTACAACGATGGCTCACCGATGCTGGGTGGCGAACGAATCGACGCCTTTCTGCCCGACCAGGCGGCGTGCACGGGAGGATAAACTTTCCCGTGCACGCCGCCTGCACTCGTGTGCACTACGGTCGATTTGTTCCGTTCAAGCCGGAGGGCATGCTCAACCTTGAAACGCTTCTGGGACTAGGTGGCATCCTGCTGGTCCAGCCATTTCAAAATCGCTTGGTTTGTTTCTTCCGGCCTTTCCTGTTGGATCCAATGACCGCAATCGAGATTGACCACTTCAACATTGGGCACGAACTCTGCCAGGTTTTCAGACCTCGCGACCGCATCCCGGTCGCCATAGATCATGAGCGCGGGCTGCTGGATGATCGGGTCCACATCCGCCAACAGGCGCCAGTTGCGATCGAGGTTTCTGTACCAGTTGATGCTGCCCGTGAACCCTGTCGATTCGAAGGCGGAGACGAAAACGGCCAGTTCGCTATCGCTCATCAGAGGCTCACCGAGTGGTGTTTCTGCTCTGGCGAGATCGATCAGCGCCATGCCCGGTTGAGGCTCCTTGAGGGGCTCGTTCTTCCGGTACAGGTTGCGAAGGAACTGGAATGTGTTCTCTTCGAACACGGCGTCCGCGACACCCGGCTGCCGGTTGAAGTGGACGAAATAGAAGTCACTGCCAAGCACGGCTTCCATGAACTCGATCCAGGGTTTTTCTCCGCGCTCCTGGTAAGGCAAGCTCAGGTTGATCACCCTATTTACACGGTTCGGATGCAACAGGGTCAGTCCCCAAACGACAAAGGCACCCCAATCATGACCGACAAAGGTGGCATCCTCGTAGCCGTAGTGATCGAGAAGTCCGACGAGATCACCCGACAAATGTTCAATGTCATAGTCCGTTACTTCGGTCGGACGGGATGAGTTGCCGTAGCCGCGCTGGTTCGGGACGATGACGTGGTAGCCCGCCGCGACAAGGGCGGGCACCTGATGGCGCCACGAAAACGCATGCTCTGGGAAGCCGTGACACAGCACGATGGGTTTCCCGGCATTTTGTCGCCCTGCTTCAAAGACTTCCAGTTCCACGCCGTTGACTGGGATACGGACAGGCTTGGGAAAGTCGGATGGATTCACGGATGCTCCTTTGGGTTGACTACCGATCTTGTGTACGGATCGACCGGTTGCTCCGACGATAGGGAGCATCGTGGACAAATGAAGTCCTAGATCGTTGGCAAGCTGAAGAAATGCGTAACGATCCCACAGGCCGAGCACTGCAACTGCTGTCGCTCCTTCAGACCCATCGTTTCTGGCACTGTGCCGAGCTCTCCGCACGCCTCGAGGTCACGGAGCGAACGGTGCGCCGTGACATCGATCGCCTACGCGATCTGGGCTATCCGGTCGATTCCACGTCCGGAAAATACGGGGGCTACCGACTTGCAACGGGGGCGCACGTGCCGCCTCTGGTCCTCGACGATGACGAGGCCGTCGCGGTAGCCGTCGGGCTGCGCTACGCCGCTGAGGCCGCCATCAGCGGCATCGAAGAAACGTCGCTGCGCGCGCTGACGAAGATCGAAACACTCCTGCCCCATCGCCTGCGCCGACGTGTGTCGGCGCTGCATTCGAGCGTCACTTCGATGCGGCGGGCCGACGACGACATTGTTGACCCCGAAGCGCTCAGTGTGCTCGCCGCGGCATGTCGCGACCATGAGCACGTGCGTTTTGACTATCGGCGAGGTGATGGCGAGAGCAGCAGACGGCTGGTCGAGCCGCACCGCCTTGTCACGGCAGGACGTCGTTGGTATCTCGTAGCATGGGACCAACATCGTGGTGGGTGGCGAATGTTTCGACTGGACCGGCTCTGGGAGCCCTGGCTGGCGGGCAGTCATTTCACGCCACGTGAGATCCCGGGCGGTGATGCGGCGAGCTTCGTCGCGAGCTCAGTCGGCTCGACACCCCGTCACCACGATGCGAGACTCGCCATCCAAGCCACGTTCGCTGACCTTGAGGGTGTGCTCCGATGGATTGACCACACACCAATCGAGGTGCAAGCGGACTCCTGTCTTGTCCAGATCCGCAGCGAAGATCTCGGCCGGCTCACCATGACGGTTGCTCGCATTGCGCTCACCGCCCCAGTGGTCGTCATCGAACCAGCCGAGCTCGCCGACACCGTCAGGCAGCTCGCCCTTCACCTCAGAGTCTCGCCACCGTGACGACCAGAAGAGGATTGCGCGACAAGGCCATGCATGTCCAGGTCGCCACTGGGACGAGTTCGCGGTCGTGTTCCCTACGCCGGTCCCTCGTCTATCGAGACACGTATCCGTTTCCCTCTGAGCTGGGAGAGTAAGTGACCAATTCGGAATCATCGCCACCGGCTTCCGTCCACCCCCCAACGTGGAAGTTCGACTACCCGATCATCCACGCCGAGACTCGGGAACAGTGGCGAACTTGGCTGACGCACAACCACACGTCAGCCCGAGGAGGGTGGTTGTGCTCCTGGCGTAACACCACCAGCCGACCACGCTGCCCCTACCCCCGGGCCGTCGAGGAAGCCATCTGCTTTGGTTGGATCGACTCCACCAACACCATCCTCGACGAAGAGCGCGGCCTGCAGCTGTTCACGCCACGTAGACGCAAGAGTTCCTGGACCCGGCTCAACCGCGAACGCGCAGCCGATATGGAGAAGCATGGCCTCATGACCGACGCTGGTCGCCACGCCATTGCTGCCGCGAAATCCAACGGTTGGTGGACGATTTCCGACCAAGTCGAAGACCTCGAGGAACCACCTGACTTAACGGCAGCGCTGGACCGAGACCCGCGAGCTCGAAGCAACTGGGACAGTTTTCCGCCCAGCGCCCGCAAACAGATGCTGTGGTGGATCGTCAGTGCCGCTCGAGACGCAACACGGGCAGGTCGAATCGCCCATATCGTCAACAAAGCGGCCATCGGTCAACGTGCCCACGGCTGATCCGCAATTCGACCGCGCCCGGTATGAAACCGTAGCGAGCTTCGGATCGGTCTGACGTCGTCCAGTGTGGCAGGTAGTGCGGTATCCACCAGTGCACGGCCAGTCCGTCAGAAAAATCCTCGTCGAGGTCCGGAGTCCGGTCAGGTGCACGTGGAGCCGTAAGACCTGTTTCATCGAAAGCTTGCCGTCGATGGTCATCGGAACGGTCATCATCTGAACGCGAGGGTGTCCCTCGGCGGAGAATCCAGCCACAGACGTTCTCTGCGCCGGCGCGGTCGATCTAGGTATCGATCATCACCCTGAGCAGGCGGCGAACTTCTGCCCGCTTCTCAGGAATCCTGTCCGCACTCTTGCCCGCGAACTCAGGGTCGAGCAAGAGGCTTGTCTCGACCACCACGGCGGCAACACCATCAAAACCGGCACGGACTCCTACCGACTCGCTCATACCCGAGCTCAGCAATCTCCCTGATCCATACATCAGGGCGGGTCCGGATCAAGCCGCCCTACTGGACCTGAATGAGATTGACATATTCACCTGGTGCTGGCGCTCGGATTGCTGGTGTGGTTCGTGGCCAACAGGGACTATGCGTTCATGATCGTGTTTCTTGCTACCGGGCTCCTACTAGGGCCCTGCACCAGGCGGTTCTCCATGTACACAATCGGAAGATCCGTAGTAGCTGACCGAGTAGGCCTGGTGCTTGTCGACAACCCGTGTTGGGAATCAACGTCGGAAAACCCGAGCCAACTTGCACCCTGGGACACGCTCGGGAGTACCCGGCCTACCGCCACGACCTGACCTGCCACCACTGACCGACGACGACTACACCACCGCACTCGCGTTCGTCGGGGAACTCGGCCACATTCGCGAGCGCTCTCGCGCCCGCATCGACCTCGAACTCGGAACGTATGCGGGGGCATTGCTTGCAATGCCCAGTAGTTCTGGAACTATCTAGCGTTCAGGACCCGCCGAGTTCACCGATGCACGGGCGATAAGCAGCACAACCGCGACCCCACATGTCATGCCTGCCACGAAGCCGCCCGCGGCCAGGTTGAAGCCCTGGGCGCCCCAGGTGCTACCCGTCATGATGAAGACCAAGGCGATTAGACCCCCTAGGCCTCGCCGCGGGACTGCACGCCCAAGTCTCACTGATATAGCGCTTCACCAGGTACCTCCATCATCATATGCACTTGAACTCATAGATCCTCAGGTTAAAGGGGTTCCCCAGTTGGTTGTTCTGCGTGCATCGCGGCCGCCGGCGCTGTTGGGGGAGGAACCCTCGGAGCTTGCTTTGCACAAGCTTGGGGATGAGAGTTGAGGGATGACCAGACAGAGGTTTCAAATACTGAACGCCGCCTGTACGGCATTGGTCATTTTGGGTGTCATGCTCCCGATCATGTTGCAGGGGAACTACTTTAGCGGGATCCTCGGCTGGTCTCTAGCTCTGATCGTTCTGGCAATTTGGTTCTCCGCGGCGGTTGTCATGTGGCGGAAGCAGAACATGCCTCAGTGATCGAGAGTCAATTCCATCAGCTGCAATCTGAGAGACTGAAGTGCCCCTCCTCGCTTCCGGCGAGCGAGGGGCACTTCACGTTTTGTCCCTTGGAATTATCCTGGTTACGTCCCTGGGAAACGCCAAAATCCGATTCGAACGCAGGTAGGGGACACAAACCGTCGTTTACGAAACGGCCTCGTCAAGGGCCGCGCGCGACCGGGGCAGTGACCGCCCTGAAAGCTGATCCAACTCGACCAGGCGCAAGCAGACCGTGTTGCCATTCACCGGGCTCAGCGGTGCCAGCCATCTTCCCGGGGTAGTGGTCGACAAGACAGGCAACACCACCGTTGTCATCAACCGGGCCACTGTTATGGGTCGTCGACGCGCTTGCCGCCCGTCTGGCCGCGCTCCGGGGCGACGGCGGCAGTCGGGGTGGATAGGATTTTTGGTGAGTTGCCCGCCGTAGGAGCAGTCGCCGCCGACACAGAGTTTGAGGCCGGTTTCGATGCGGTGCGCGTAGCGAATGGGGGTCAGGCGGGCTGAATCGGTGCGGCAGATGTGGTTGGGGCCGAGCCACCACCCGAGGTGCGCGCGCCCGGACGGGGACTGGGCCACCCAGTTCGGGGCGGGATGGTCCGCGGGCCGGAGTCTTCCGATGTGCGTCGTACACATCTCGCGATCGGTCGGCGATGCCGAAGGCGACGGTCGGGCGTAGTGTTTATCAACCATGGAGGACACCCCATTCGGCCGGATGATCACCGCAATGGTGACTCCGATGCACAATGATTGCTCGATCGACTACGACGGGCTGCAGCGGCTCGCCGTACACCTCGCCAACCATGGGCACGACGGGCTTCTGGTCAATGGCACCACGGGAGAATCCCCGACGACCACCGACGAGGAGGACTACTCCTCGGTGCAGGCCGTCGTCGAGGCGGTGGGCGACCGAGTCGCGGTCATGGCTGGTTGCGGCACCAACGACACCGAGCACTCCACGCGCGCGGCTCGGGAGATGGTCGCCCGCGGAGCGGATGCGCTGCTAGTGGTCACGCCTTACTACAACAAGCCACCGCAGGACTGCATCCTCGAGCACTTCCGCCTTGTCGCCGAAGCAGGCGGCCAGACGCCAGTCATGCTGTACGACATCCCCGGCCGCACCGGAACCGCCCTGACGACCGACACGATTCGGCGCGCCTCGGATATCGAGCAGGTCAAGGCCGTCAAGGATGCCAAGGGCGAAATGTTCGAGGCGAGCCGACTGATGGCCGAGACCGATCTTCTCTGGTATTCGGGGGACGACGTAGTCAACCTCGCCCACCTCGCGCAGGGCGCCACCGGAGTCGTGTCGGTTGTCGGGCACGTCGCAGGCGACCTCTACGCAGAGATGATCGCCTGCATGGACAGGGGCGACCTGGCGCGTGCACGCGAGATCCACACCCAACTGATTCCTGCGGTCGACGCAATCATGCACACCTCGCAGGGCGCGATCCAGGTGAAGGCAGCGCTCAAGATGCTCGGTGTCATCGATTCCGACCAGCTCCGCATGCCGCTGCGGGAGGGGCCGGCCGAGCACATCGAGCGCCTGCGAACCGGGCTCGCCGCGTCGGGTCTGCTGTGACGGGAGTGGAACTCGGCGCAGGTCTGTGATGGCACTTCTCGAAGAGCCGACCCCGGGCGCGGATGTCTGTGCCCTCGGTACCTTCAAAGCATGACGTTGGGGGACATCACAGCAGGGTTCCTGGTTGACGTAGTGGTCGTGAATGCCGGCGAGGTCGAACATCACCAGGTCGAACAGTTCTCGGTCGCCGCGCAGCCTGCAACTACGCGGCAGCGTTCACGGACCGAGGGGCAGCTGCAGAACACCTACCTCACCTATCTGCGCCGAATTGGGCATCAGGTCAGCGGTCGGCGAATCACGTTCGGCGACACCACATTGGTGGTGGACCTGTTCGACGACACGAACCGCGAGCTGATCGAGGTCAAGGCGACGATCGACAGGGCGACGATGCGCACCGCGTTAGGTCAGATCCTCGACTACGCCCGCTACCTCGAGCACAGTCACCGGTCGATCCTGCTGCCGGAGGAACCGGCTGAGGAAATGATCGAGCTGCTCCACGATCACGGGGTGTCCGTGATCTGGGTAAGCGGAGTCGACTTCGCGGTACGACGCTGCCCTGCCTCGTTGGCCGCCTCCGCCGCCAACGATGTCCTTTGGCAGGACTATTCGGAGGCGGTCGTGGACATTCACCTACCCACCGGCGCCGTTCGCATCATCCCCACCGACGACGCTGCAGGCCACACCAGGCCCCCGGCCGGTCCGTTGCACATCATCGCAGCCTGCCAACCCGGTGAACTTCCCGGGACCGAACGTGAACGCGAGAGCTACCGCCGCCTCACCGAATATCTTTGCGGCCGTGGCCTGGAGCCATTCGCAACGGTCGGAGGCGCGCAGGACGGCACCTACCAGGAGCTCAGCGTTGCAGTGTCCGGACTGACCGACGATCACGCCCGCAAGATCGGCTGCCGATTCGGGCAGGTCGCGGTATTCTCCTGGAACTCGACACAGTGGACGTTGCTGGCATGCGCCAGTTACCGATCCGCCGTCCACCGATGGATCCTCGCTCCATCACCACCCCCAGCGAGGGAATTGGTAGCAACCGAAACACCCGCTTGATGGTTTCGCCATCGTCGATCAGCATCCACCCAACCGCCTATTGCATGAAGCGGGCAAGGGACTCGATCAGTTGTCGCTCATGTTCCGTTCCTCGGCTGCTAGTCGGTATCCGCGCAACGCGACCATGCTCGCCACGACGAGGACGGCGGGCACGGCGGCGAAGGCGATCACGATGCCGGTGACGGCTCCGTCGGATTGGATGACGGTCTCCCCGCCGGCCGAGGAGACGAACCCGGTGGCGGCGAGGATGGCGAGCACCACCGCGGGACCGAGTGCCAATCCCACGGTCTCCGCGGCGGTCCACACCCCACTGAAGGCGCCCGCACGAACGGATCCGGTAGTGGCGTTCTCGTGGTCGCTGATTACGTCCGGCAGCATCGACATCGGCAGCATCTGCATGCCGGCGTAGCCGATGCCCGCCAGCGCGACCACCGCATACACCCACGGCCCGGGGGTGGCGAGGAGGCCGAGCATGGCGACGGCTGAGGACAGAAACAGCCCGGACGCCAGGAAGTACGCGCCCCGCTTGCCCCACGCCCGCACCAGCCGGATCCACATCGGCATCACCGCCAGAGCGGGTGCGACCAGCGCGGCGAACAGGACGGACACCGAGCCTTCGGAGTCGAGCACGTACGTGGCCACGTATTGGGCGGCACCCAGCATGCATCCGGTGGCCAGGGCCTGCAGCACGAAGGCGCCGAGCAGGAATCGGAACGGGCCGCTCGAGCGCACCGCGGCGAGGCTGTCCGCGAGCCCGTGCCCCGACGAGGCGTCTGCGGGGGCGGCGTCGGGGTCGACGTTGCGTCCGCGTGGCGCGATCCGCCAGGCGGCCAGCATCCCGAGCCCGAGGGCGAGCCCCGCGAAGATCCCCATCAAAAGGTATCCAGGCTGGCCGCCGCCTCCGAGGTCGCGCAGCGCGGGGCCACCCGCACCGAACAGCAGGATCGCGACGGCGAGCAGCGCGACCCGCCAGGACATCAGCCGGGACCGCTCGTGATAGTCGTCGGTGAGCTCGGCGGGCAACGCGATGTACGGAACCTGGAACAGGCTGAAGGCGATCGCGGCGAAGATGAACGCCACGGTCACCCACAGGCACCCGACCAGAGTCGAGGCGCCGGCGGGCACCGCGAAGGTGAGTGCGAAGAACACCGGCAGGGCCAGCGCGCCGAGGAGCAGGAACCGTCGTCGTGTCCCGGTGCGGGCCGCGGCTGCGTCGCTGCGGGAACCGATGTACGGGTTGATCAGCAAGTCGAGCGCCTTGGGTGCGAACACCACCACCGAGGCGACCGCCGCGGCGACACCAAGGGTGTCGGTGAGGTAGTAGGCCAGCACCAGCCCGGGGAGGGTGGCGAACCCGCCGGTGCCCACCGAACCCAGCGAGTAGCCGGTTACGGTCGATCTACTCAGCCGTGGGGGAGCCATCGTCATCCGGCCAACATAGGCGATCGTTTCCGGTCTCGAGCGGATTATGCGCAGCTTGGAACGGGGGGTACACGCCCAGTTGAAGCGGCGTTGCCGTCTCTGGTTGAAGGGTGCGGTACTGTTCGGCGCAAGGTAGCCCCGCGCCCGATGGCGTCGTCCATCGGATCGTCGAGTGCGTGGGGTTCGACGATGATCGCCGAAACGGCATGTCGCACACTCCGGGTCCTGATTCCCGGTGCAGTTTTTGATGATCGTTCACTCGCTCCGCCTTCTCGAGGTGATGTTGTCGAAGTGGTGGTGCAGTTCATCCCCACTGGTTCTGTGGCGTCACCCATCGAACAATCCGCGCGAGGGATTGCACGGCCGGTGTTCGGGCAGGGGGCCGGCGTTCACCCGGACGGTGGTCTGCACTGGCTGATCTGGTTGTTCGGGGACGGCTGGTCGGCCACTTGGTGGTCCGACCGACCGGTCACGGGAGCAGTCGAAGTCACGGGAAGATTCGTCGCCCGCCTCGGACCAGGACGGTCGGAGGAAGATCCTGTGCCCGTTCGGGGCAGGGTGCGGCGGTTGCGGGTGGTCGAACAGCCAGTCGAACGCACCGACAACAGTGCCCGTACCATCGAAGATACCGAGCGATTCATCGAGGTCGAGTCCACACCAAAACGATTCTGGTCGACATTGGAACCACTGGTGGACGACGAAAGCTTCTGCCCAACCGGGGTTCTGGTCGATCTCGACCTCGACGACGTGCCGCCCCTCGATTCGGAGTTCGCTCCCGGGGCGATGTCTGCCGACGGCGCGGATGTCTGGTTGATGGATCGGTCGAACCCCATTCTCCTGCACCTCGATACCCGCTCGACGCCACCGCGGATCACCGAGTACCTATTGCCGCTGACGATCGAGCCTCCGGGGAATAGGTGGGCGCGTGACGTACACGCCGATTCGGGTGGGTGTTGGATTACCTCCCACTACGACGTGTTCCGATGCGACCGCGCCCTCGACGGGCCATTGGCGGTCGAACGCGTGAGCACCGAAGGCGGCGGCGCCATCGTTGACAACGGACGCCTGTTCATCCTCCGCATGCCCCGGCCTGTGATGCGGATTGATCGCCGGCATGGTGTCGTCCGTGTCGAACCGGACGCACACCCTGTGCGAATGCTCGACCGGGATGGGCGGTTGATACCAGTCGACGACCCGGACGCCGCGGCTGCGTTGCAGGCGAAACGCCTTCGGGTCGGCAAAGCCCACGCTGCCGACGAGGCGGACTCGCGATCTGCCGACGGGCAGGTCACCATCCGAACGCCGGACGGTGAGCGCACGCCGGTCGACCTCGGTACGCGCACGCGCGGCACCCTTTTCTGGGATCCACCGGACCCATTCCACGATCCGGCGAACGCGGATGTCGTAGAGAGGATCTCGCTATCACTCCCACGGTCGGTCACCGAGTGAGCGCATAGCACTCCGGCCGGTTCAGGCGCTGGCCGCTTCCGTCGGCTCGACGGACGCGTTGATCGACCGGATCACCTGGACCAACCGCACCGCCGGCTCGTCCCCGAATGCCTGAGTCGGTCCCTGCGGGGCGCTGTTGGTGAACGGCGACTCGAACAGCAGCTTCGGGTCCATCTCCCCGTGACAGGTCAGGTGCGAGACGATCAGGTTGACGAAGTCGATCTGGCTGGCGGTCGCGGTCTTACCGTGCAGAAACTCCGCGAAAGCGTCGGTCACCGCCCTCGACGCCCTTGGAGTCCAGCGCATCCGGTCAGGGTTGGCACAATAGATTGGTGCAACCCAGACCATACAGCGCCGAGGAGGAAGTACTCGAAAGGTTCGTGCGGACTTATCTGTACGCTGCGTTGGCTCCGTGCTCAGCCTGCGCTCTCGTGAAGCCGTCGAACTCCAGCTGCTCGATCAGTCCCGACCTGGAGAACGACATCATGTCGAGATACTGCTCGGCACTCAGCCCAGCCTGCTTGTTCCAGTCCGCATTCAAACTGTCCACCGCGTACGTCGCATCCGCGACGGAGAAGCCTTCGAACTCAAGCTGTTCGATCAGTCCGCTGCGGGAGAAGGCCATCATGTCGATGTACTGATCGGCAGACCGGACGGCGTTCCGTTGACTGGCACTGATCTGCGGCTTGGCCGGGACCGGTGCGGCTGCCGGCGCGGGCGCTGGTGCGGGCGCTGGTGCCGGCACCTGGTACGTGCTGGGCGCCGCTACCTCCGCTTTACTCGGCGACGGGGCAGGAGTGCGCATCTCGGAGGTGGTGGTGGGCGTGCTCAGTGCAGTCGTCGGAGCGGATTCCTGGGCTTCTGACTTACCTTCCGTGTTCCCGCCACAACCCGTAAGCGTTAGGACACCTATGGCCAGGAAGGACGTAGCGAGTTGCAGCTTCATGCGAAAAGCATGCCATACGATCTCGGTTCACGATGGGGGTTCCCCCAAACGGTGGACAAGGGTTAAGCAGCTTCGACCCGAACCCGGCCAAGAACTACTACCCCCGCGCCATGTCCACGAACTTGGACAGGTGAAGTTGGTGTGCCACAGTGATTGTCGCCGTCGGACCGTTGCGGTGCTTGCCCAGGATGAGGTCGGCCTCACCGCCGCGTGGGTCGTCGCGTTCGAAGGCGTCGGGACGGTGTAGCAGGATGACCATGTCGGCGTCCTGCTCGAGCGAGCCCGACTCACGAAGGTCGGAAACCATCGGCTTCTTGTCCGTTCGCTGTTCGGGGCCACGGTTCAGCTGGCAGATGGCGACCACGGGAACCTCGAGTTCCTTCGCCAAAAGCTTGAGGCTGCGCGAGAATTCGGAGACTTCCTGCTGGCGCGACTCGACCTTCTTACCGGACGTCATCAGCTGAAGGTAGTCCACCACAATGAGTTTGATGTCGTGCTTCTGCTTGAGCCGGCGAGCCTTGGCGCGGATCTCCATCATGGTGAGGTTGGGGGAGTCGTCGATGAAGAGCGGCGCCTCACTGATCTCACTCATGCGGCGGGCGAGTTTGGTCCAGTCGTCGTCGGTCATCTTGCCGGAGCGCATATCGCCGAGTTTGATCTTTGCCTCCGCAGACAGCAGACGCATGACGATTTCGGTCTTGCTCATCTCCAGGGAGAATATGACGCTGGCCATGCCGTTCTTTACGGAACAGGAACGCAGGAAGTCCATGCCCAGCGTGGAATTGTGCGTGGGCACCATCGAACGGCCCGCGAGGTACAGGTGATCTGCGTTGTCGACCTCGACGCACCGCACGGGAACGCTCTCGATCCGGCGCACGTCGACTATGCGGCGCGAGCCGCTGACCTCACCACGAAGTTCCTTGTGCCGGATCGCCTTCCGGTGAAGTTGGAACACCTCGTCATTGGCGGAGAAGGTCAGGTGGCCGGCGATGCGTCGGCAGTCGTATCCCAACCCGACGACCAGTTCGTGAACATCGTCCGCAAGCGGAACATTCTTGGCCTCGAAGCAAACCGAACCGTCGTCGCCGACCGAACCGCCTGCGTCGAGCAGACCGGCCAGCAGCTCGCGCCGCTCCAGCTCCGAGCCGCGCAGCAGCTCCGCCGGAACGCGCTTGGCCGCCACTGCAATGCTGCCCGTAGTGAGCGAGGCCCCCAACGCGTAGGGGTCGACACTGACGCTCGACGACGGCAGCTGAAGCGCGCCGGTATGCGCGACATGATGCCCACGCTCGAGCGACCCGGCAATCTGATCCGTGGTGTGGATGGCAGGCAAGCCGTCAACCCTCGTCAGCCACTGATGTTGAGCATCGGCGACGAGGACGGTGCCGTCGGAGAATTCCACCTCGTAGCATGACCGACCGTGCATGACGTCGGTGGCCGCGACGACGCGGGTGGGCTTGCCGTCGGCGTCGATCAGGTGGTCGCCGACCCGGACCTCACCCATGGTGGTCCAGCCCGCGGGGGTAGCGAGGGGTGTATCGAGGGCGAGCGCCTTACCCACACCGGGCCTGGCCGCGACGATGATCATCTGACCGGGGTGGAGGCCGTTGGTGACCTCGTCGAGTTCGACGAAGCCGGTGGGCACGCCGAGTGAGATTCCGCCGCGGCTGGCGATGGAGTCGATCTCGTCCATCGTCGGCTGTAGCAACTGCTCGAGGGGGACGAAGTCTTCGGTAGTACGACGTTCGGTGACCTCGAAGATCTCCGCCTGCGCACGGTCGACGACCTCGGCGACGTCCTGGCCGTCGGCACCGGTGTAGCCGTATTGCACGATCCGCGTACCGGCATCGACGAGGCGCCGCAAGATCGCCTTTTCCGACACGATCTCGGCGTAGTAGCCGGCGTTGGCGGCAGTAGGGACCGTCTGGGTGAGCGTCACCAGATAGGGCGCTCCGCCGATACGACGGAGTTCGCCGCGGCGGTCGAGTTCAGCGGACACTGTTACCGGATCGGCGGGTTCACCGCGGGCGTAGAGGTCGAGGACGGCGTCGTACACCGACTGATGGGCGGGGCGGTAGAAATCGTCGGGCCGGAGCACCTCGAGCACGTCCGCGATGGCGTCCTTACTGAGCAGCATGCCGCCCAACACCGACTGCTCGGCCGCCATGTCCTGTGGTGGCTGCCGACCGAACTCCTCACCGGGTTCCGTGTCAGGCGGACCCGCGTATTCGGAACGGCCCCGATCGTCTACTACAGCCACTCGACCGACCTTCCGGATCACTGTTGCGCTGCTGTCGAGAACTCGATCTCGGTAGCCTCAAAGTCTTTGTACTCGCCCCTACCGACTAGCTTCTCAGGCTCTTCACGGCAAACGGCGCCGTGATAGTGAGACACGCTGGAACGACGTTAGGGACCGGCTCCCCAGTGATCAAACCGGCCTGTGCACAGGGTTGGGGATGAATTGTGGAAACAACTGGATACGTTTGTTAACCCCATGGGGACAACCTGAGGATAAGTACGTATCACAATCCAGAAACGCCAGTTCAGGCTAAATTTTTGGACTATCGCCATTGTGGATGGAAACTCGTTCGGCGTGTCTTCCGCGTTGGGGAGTCGGGCGTGTCGCGCGGGTCGCCCCCGCCTGGCAAGATGATTCGCCCCCGCCTGGGAAGATGATTCGCTCCCGCCTGGGAAGATGTTTCGCCCCCCATCTAGCACGGATGAGGGACTAGCTCCCAGATTCGACAAACGCAGGTCCCCAACGCTCCGAGGAACGTGGGGACCTGCGTTCGAAAAGAACGACGAGTCGACTAAGCGCCGATGACGTTCAGGTGGAACTTCGCAACCACGTCGGCGTGCAGGTTCACGACGATGGCGTGCTTTCCGGTCGCCTTGATATGAGCCTTCGGAAGTTCCAGGCTGCGCTTGTCGACCACGGGTCCACCAGCGGCCTTGACGGCACCTGCAACATCGGCGGCGGTAACCGAACCGAAGAGCTTGCCCGAATCACCGGCGGTCTTGACCGACAGCGAGACGGACTCGAGGCCCTCGATAGCTGCCTTGAGCTCCTGTGCGTGGTCGAGACCACGCACAGCGCGAGCTTGCTGGGCACGACGGATGCCTTCGACCTGCTTCTCGGCGCCGCGGGTGGCAGCGATCGCCAGGCCGCGAGGAAGCAGGTAGTTGCGGCCGTAGCCGTCCTTGACCTCGACGGTGTCGCCAGGCGCACCGAGGTTGTCCACGTCAGCGGTGAGGATGAGCTTCATGTCTTCCCTCCCTTTCCTTAGCGAGCCACGGTGGCGTAGGGCAGCAACGCCACCTCACGTGAGTTCTTCACGGCAATGGCAACGTCGCGCTGGTGCTGGACGCAATTGCCGGTGACACGGCGCGCGCGGATCTTGCCACGGTCGCTGACGTACTTACGCAGAAGCGTCGTGTCCTTGTAGTTGATCTGCGTGTTCTTCTCTTTGCAGAAGATGCAGATTTTCTTCTTCATTACCTTGTCGCGCAAGGGCGGCTTCGGCATTAGTTTGCTCTTTTCTGGATGTTCCGATCAGGTACGGATCAGAACGGGGGTTCGTCGCTCCCACCACCAGAGCCTCCGAAGGAGTCCTGCGCCTGCGGCGCACTGCCCCACGGATCATCTCCGCCGCTGGTGGATTGCGGACGTCCGCCGCCTAATCCGCCGGAGGAACCGAAGCCGCCTCCGCCTCCGCCGCCACGACTGGCCTTGTTGACCTTGGCCGTGGCGTACTTCAGCGAGGGGCCGATCTCGTCGACCTCTAGCTCGACGACAGTGCGCTTCTCACCTTCACGAGTTTCGTAGGAGCGCTGCTTGAGCCGGCCGCTCGCGATCACTCGCGAACCACGGGTCAAGCTCTCCGCAACGTTCTCGGCTGCCTCGCGCCAAATGTTGCAGCGCAGAAACAGGGCTTCACCGTCTTTCCATTCATTGGTCTGACGGTCGAAGGTGCGGGGCGTGGACGCAACGGTGAAGTTCGCGACCGCGGCACCCGCGGGGGTGAATCGAAGCTCCGGATCAGCCGTCAAGTTTCCGATGACGGTGATAACGGTGTCGCCTGCCATTTGGTTCCTCCTGCAGAATGTGGAGTTCGGTTGGGCACGAGCCTAAGGCTCGGGGCCGACAGAAATCACTTGTTGTGGCGAAGAACCTTCGTTCGCAGCACCGACTCGTTCAGACCGAGCTGACGATCGAGCTCCGCAACAGTGGCGGGAGCAGCGCTGATATCGATCACCGCATAGATGCCTTCGCTCTGCTTGGAGATCTCGTAGGCGAGGCGACGCTTACCCCAAACATCGACCTTGTCGATCTTGCCGCCGTCCTGGCGAACAACATTGAGGAACGTATCCAGCGAAGGAGCAACAGTGCGCTCGTCCAGGCTGGGGTCAAGGATGACCATCAATTCGTAATGACGCATAAGACCTCATCACCTCCTATGGACTAGTGAAACGGCCACGGACTGTCCGTGGCAGGAGGGTCGTTGCGTCAGCAACCTTTGCAGGCTACACGACGAGCCCCTGACCAGCGAAGTCAGGCCGCCCGGTCCGATCACGGGATCAGCGTTTCCCTATGTGCGCGCACCCCGATACAGCCAGAGAAGTACCGAGGTGGCGGGCAAATCGAAATGTTCGACGAAAAGCCCACGGGCCGAACACGAATGACTATACGCTCCCGGCTGTTCCTATTTATTCTCGAAAAGGCGGCAAGACAGTGAACATCTCTCGACCGGGACGCGCGACGATTGCCTCCCTCGCGGCCATGGCTGCCATCCTGGTTTCGCTGCCCACGACTGCGAACTCTGCCGAACCGCCTGCGGACACCGAATTGCTCGGGTACGACGAAACCACCACGGTCGGCGTTCACAATGCCTACGAGAAGTCCACCTTCCCGTTCCTCGCCGATGCGCTGGACTCCGGTGCTGCGTTGATCGAACTCGATGTGTGGACCAACAGCGCGGCTCCAGGGTGGCGGGTATCGCATGCCAATCCCATTGGCAACGACAACAACTGCGTTGGTGCGAAGTCGGAGGCCGAGTTGCGCACCGGTTCGCGCGATCAGGGGCTCGACGGCTGCCTGGCGGACATGCGGGTGTGGCACGACGCGAACCCCGATCACCCTCCAGTGATATTCAAGATGGAGATGAAGGACGGGTTCAACGCAGGGCAGACCGTCGGGTCCAGCGGATCGGCGGCAAACGGGCGGGGGCCGAGTGACTTCGACGCACTCGTCAGTGGACAACTCGGCGACGCGCTGCTGCGTCCGGCCGACTTGGTTGGCGACGCCGACTCGACCTTGGACGAGGCGGTGCGTACCCATGGCTGGCCTACCCGTGACGCGATGCGGGGCAAGTTCCTCTTCTATCTGACCAAGGGAACAGTCGAGGGACAGAACCCACTCGACACCCTGCATACCGACGTCGAGTACGGCACTCATGTTCGGGACCTGGCGGCGGAAAATGAACTCGAGCAGGCTGTGGCTTTCCCGGCCGCACTCGGCGCGAGGAAGGGCGATCCGCGAGAGGCGAAGTATGAGGACGAGTCGATTCGGCCCTGGTTCGTGGTGTTCGACGGTGGTGCGTCCGGGTTCGTCTCGCGGGACATCGACACCGAGTGGTACCGCGACAACGGATATCTGCTGGTGATGACCGCCGCGGAAAGCGTCGCGCCCCCGATCGACAGCAGGACGCCAACTGAGGGAGAGGCGCGGGCGCGGGTGGCCAAGTTGGCGGCCCTCTCTGCCAGCATCGTCACTTCCGACTGGGCCTCACTACCGGCGGTGCTGTCCGACGTCATTCCCCGTGGCGCATGACACAACTCCCCTCGAGCACCAGTTGTCCGGAAAACCAACGGTTTCCGGAAGACCGCGCGACCAGCAGCAAGCCTCGGCGGCCCCGAATGTCGAACCGGTTGCAGGCGGGTGATGACGCTGGATTCGAGATGGGTGCCACTGCCGCTCCAGTGATCCGGATCGACGATCTGACTGGTTCGGAGATCGCGGCCTTGCTGCAGGAACACAATAACGAGATGCGATCGATCTCCCCGCCGGAGAGCTGCCACGCGCTGGACTTGGACGGGTTGCGGGTGCCCGAGGTGACGTTCTGGACGATGTGGTCGGAGACTGTGCTGGTGGCGTGCGGCGCGATCAAGGATCTCGGCGGCGGGCACGCCGAGATCAAATCGATGCGCACCTCGCGCGTATATAAGCAACGTGGACTGGCCTCGGATCTGTTGTCGCACCTAATGGCCGAGGCCACTGTCCGTGAATTCAGGCGGGTCAGCCTGGAGACCGGACGGCAGGACTTCTTCGAACCAGCGCGAAAGTTGTACATCAAGCACGGATTCGAATTCTGCGGTCCGTTCGGCAGTTACCAGGACGATCCCAACAGTGTGTTCATGACCCGCAAACTCGGGCAGCACGCGCGATAAGCGGGATGATCGGCTGCGCGGATTCCTGCTGTACGCGCAGTCGGGGTGTGGCATATGACGGTGTTGTTGCGGCACATCTGAAGTTGGTGTGGAATTCCGTGACCACCACTCACACGGCACCTCCCACTGACAGAGCCTGACCGGGCCACGACGGGATGCAAGGAATGATGCTGGCTCAATCCGATTGAACCGGTGAGACATTCGATCACTACGATGACTAACGGGACGTGTCGACATGCGCGGATGCGTCGTACACCCGCTATATGCATTGGCCAGTTTCACGAGATGCGGCGCCAAGCTCCGACTGGCCGCACACCAACCCCACTGCGTTTGAGGGTGGATCGGATGACGAAGCAGCCTGTACCGACCGGTTCGGGTAAGTGCGCCGCCGGACCGGACTGGACCGGAGGAGTTGATGCCGCCCGGGATCACAGCAGCTCAGCACCCGTACGAACACCGAAGCCAGCACAAATCGGTAGTCTGCGGTGTAGGGGGCTGACGTAGGGGGCCAACGCACCTGGAAGGACACCAGGCCATGAAGGTCTTCTACTCTCCCGAGTACACCGCATCGACCCACGCGTTCGACACCACCCTCAAGTCGCAGTGGGTCGCCGAGTCTCTGCTTCGCGATCCCATCGACGGGGTGGAGTTGGTGCGCCCTCACTCGCTGAATGTCGAGGAGCTGGCCGGCGTACACGACCTGCAGTACGTCCAGGCGGTGCAGTGCGGTTCGCCCCGTGGCCTCGCCGGGTCGCCGGGAATCAGGTGGGACGAGGATCTGTGGACCGCGACCACGGCGTCGGCTGGGGGCATTGTGGACGCGGCCCTGGCCGGGCTGCGGACCGGTGGGGTCGCCGGGTCGTTGTCCTCAGGACTGCACCACGCCTACCGGACCTCGGGCCGTGGCTTCTGCACCTTCAACGGCCTGGCGTTAGCCGCCGCCACCGCACTCGATGCCGGCGCCGAGTCGGTGCTGATTGTGGACTTCGACGCGCACTGTGGCGGCGGCACCGCTTCGCTCGTGCAGTCGGACCCGAGGATCTGGCAGGCCGACGTGTCAGTGGACTGGTTCGACTTTTACGATCAGACAGATCGATGCAAGCCGGTCTTGGTCTCGGACGGGGAGAGTTATCTGACCGAGTGCAGTCAGGCGCTGAGCCGGATCGACCATATCGGGCCGAACTTCGACCTGGTGCTCTACAACGCCGGGATGGACCCATACGAGGGCTGCGACAGCGGTGGGCTGGACGGCATCACACGCGAGGTGCTGGACGCCCGCGAACACCTGTTGTTCAGCTGGTGCCAGGCGCGCGAGGTCCCCGTCGCCTTTGCCTTGGCCGGGGGTTACGTCGGCACTCGCCTCGACGAGAAGGAGTTGGTGGATCTGCACCGCCTGACGATTTCGGAGGCCAGCCTGCTCGACTAGGTGTTCGAAGTCTCCCAGGCGCTATTTCCCGACAGAGCCGAGTGTGGCGTCCGTAGAGAACTAGTGTGGATCCATGCATATCGGAGTTCGGCAGCGGGCGCCGATCGCGGCGCTGGCCGTCGGATTGGCCGGCCTGTCCATGCTCGTCGGCTATCTGCAGAAGGCTCGATGCGCCGGGGCGCCGTTCGACGACGCCGGGCGCAGCCTGATCTTCGACCGTATCAAGGACACGCAGGTCTGCTATTCCGACATCCAACTCCTGTGGCTCGGCCGCGACGTCAACCTGCACGTCTTTCCCTACCTCACCGGCGGGATCAACTCCGACGGCACCCTGACCGGCGGCACGGTGGAATACCCGGTACTCAGCGGTGTCCTGATGTGGCTCGGCGGCATCGGTTCACACACCGACGCCGACTTCCTCCTGCACTCGGCGTTGATCCTCGCTCCGTTCGGCCTGCTCACGGCCTGGATGCTGGGACGTCTGGCGGGCTGGTGGGCTCTGCTCTGGTCGGTCGGCCCGCCGCTGATTCTGTATGCATTCCACAACTGGGAACTACCAGTGATCGCCATGTCGGTGGCCGCGATCTTCGTCATGACACTCGAACGCATTCCGCTGCGCACCCGCGCGGTCATCGCGGCCGTACTCCTCGCCGTCGGTTTCTGTCTCAAGCTGTATCCGGGTGCGTTCGTGCTTCCGCTGATCGCATACGTCCTGACGCACGACCGCACCGCCGAACGCCGGTACGACGTGCGCGGCGCCGTCATGGTCGGAGTGGCTGCGATCACCACCGTGGTGGCGGTGAATCTGCCGTTCGCCCTGATCTCCTTCCAGGGCTGGCGAGCATCTTTCACATTCCAGCAAAATCGGCAAGCAGACATCACCAGCAATTCCATCTGGTACTGGGGTCTGCGACCGCTGTTCGGGCCGCACGACGCGGATACCCCAGTGCCGGCGTACGACCAGACCGTGAGCCTCGTGTCGCCGCTGCTGGTGTGCGCCGCGTTTGCGGTTGCCATGAGACTCGGCTGGTTGCGGTACCAGCGCGAAGGCATATACCCGTGGATCCCGGTCAGCGCCGCCATGCTCTGCGGATTCCTGCTGCTGCACAAGGTGCATTCGCCGCAGTACACACTGTGGCTCGTCCCGTTCTTCGTGCTGCTACGGGTGCCGTGGGGGCTTGTCGCAGCGTATCTGGTGGCCGACCTGTCGCTCGGGATCGGTGTCTTCAAGTACTTCGGGGCGCTGGTCTCCGAGACCGACGCGACGACCTTCGAGCTGCTGGTGAAGTTCGGGGTGTGGGGTCGTGCGGCACTGCTCATGGTGCTGTTCTTCGTATTCCTGCGCGCCAGCCTTCGACACCCTCATGTCAGTGCCACCACAGATCCCGACAGCGACCAACGATCGCGGCCGAAATCTCCCGAGCCCGCGCGATGAGCGAATCCTGGTTCGCTCACCCAACTCTCCTCGGACGGCACGTACGACTCGAGGCGTGCGTCGAGGACTGACCGGTCGGGCCGAGTTCGGCGGTCGTGCCACGGCCCGTCCGATGTCGCATTACGATCGATCGAAAGGCGCTGCGCAGAGGGGTATCTCGACGGGTCTATACTCCACGACGTCGCCCATATTCGTGGGCCCAGCCACGGGGAGGCATCGCATGACGTCACAGCAGCAGGACAACTCGACGGAGTACAGCGGGCGCCTGGCGCCGCCGCCCGCCAGCAGTCTCCCTCTCGCGATCCTGGCGATCGTCACCTTCGTGCCGTTCGGCATCGTCGCGCTTCTACGAGCGCTCAGCGTGCGCGGATTGTGGGAGCAGGGAGAGTACGACAGTTCCGTGCGTGCCGCCGCCGACGCCCGCCGGTGGTCGATCCGTGCGCTCGCCGTGGGCGTCTCGATCGCAGTGCTATCCGTCGGGGCGGCACTGGTGCTGTCAAGGTCCTAAGCTCCAGAGTTTCCCAACGGAACCTTCTGGGCCGGAACTGCTTCCACCGTCGATCGCGGGCGCAGCCAGGTGGGTAGCCACTGCGGTTGGGCGTCGGGCGCCTGGTCGAACACACCTCCCGACGGATCATCGATGAAACCGTACCGCGTCAGGTCTTCGTCGGGTCGGTAGATCTGACGGACGATCAGCGCACAGATGATGATCACCGCGACGTCGCGAACCACCACCGTCGCGGTGAACCACTGCTCGGGCAAGCCCTTGTTCGACGTACCGAGGTAATAGAACATTCGCGGCACCCACACCAGCGCGTCGATCGTCATCCACGCGAGCAGTATCCGCCGGTGGGGGAAGGCGAGAACGGCCAACGGCACCAGCCACAGTGAATACTGCGGGCTCCACACCTTGTTCGTGAGCAGGAAACCCGCGACCACCAGGAAGCACAGCTGCATCAGCCGCGGCCGGGTTGGTGCTGTGAGGGCGATGTAGCCGATTCCGACGCACACCGCCGCGAACAGCAAGATTGACACCGTATTCAGGACGGTGGGGGACTGACCGGACGGAAGGACGCCGTCGAACCCGGCCCAGCCGGTGAACGACGTGATGACGTTGTATACGGAATCGGGGTCGGCACCGCGCTCGGAGTTGAGACGGAAGAACTCGGCCCATCCACTCGGGAACAGCAGGGCGATCGGCAGATTGACCGCCAGCCACGCGCCGAAACCAGCCAGCGCGGCCACCCCCCAGTCTCGCACTTTGCCCGTCCGTAGACACAACACCAGCAAAGGTCCGAAGAGCAGCAGCGGATACAGCTTGGTCGCACCGCCGAGCCCGAGCAGAATTCCGGCGAGCACGGGCCGCTTCCTCGACCATGCCAGCAACCCGCCCGCCGCGAAAGCCGTTGCAAGGGGGTCGAAATTCGTGAACGCATGCACGATCACGAGAGGCGACGCCGCGGCCATTGCGGCGTCCCAGATTCGGCGACCGGCCAGAAGCGCACTTGCCCACACCGTGATGAGCCACGCCAGCGCCAGACCGAAGGCAACGACGTTGAAATAGGTCACGACCTGCAGCGCACCAGGCAGCCAGTGAACTGCATCCCACGACTTCGCGGCCGTCATCGAGACATACTGGTAGAGGCCGGCAATCACCGGATACTCCATGTAACGTTGCTGAACCTGGCCGTTGCCGACGTCCTCCACCCACGACTTCTTGTAGGGGAAGGCGCCCTCGTTCAGCCGTTCCGCGCCGTAAAGCGGCACCGTGTCCGAGTAGCACATCGCCACATATTGCCGACTACCACTCCAGTCCAGCGCGAGCGCGCCGTTCTCACCTAATGGCGCCTGTTGGATGCACGGCGCCTTCGCGAACCAGCCCAGCGTCAGAAACAAGACTGCCAGCAACAGTATGGCGCGCATCGGCGTGAAAAATCGACTTCGCCCCACCACCGCATGCCGGCCGACCGGACCACCGATCACTGCGGAGAGGTCTGCGGTCAGCGGGTCGGTGCGACCGGGAAGATCCCGCCAATCCGCGGAACGCCTATCCTCCGCCAGGGGCGCGGGCGAGACGAACTCCGGCTCGCCCGCATCTCGCACGGTATGCGCATCAGCGTTCTCGGCCACTCCGCGAGGCTACCGGTCGCCCGCTACCCCGTCGGAACCTACCGCCCACCCGCGCCCGTGTTCGGTTGCACCGATTGGCTACCCGGGGGGCTGCCGTGGAACCAGGCGCGGAATCGGAATGGAGATCCCGGGCAGGATCTCGACCGGCGTCGGCTCGAACACTGGCGGCAAGAGATCCGTCGGAAATTCGAACGTACTCGTCGGCGGTGCCGAGGTCGTCGTGGGCGGGGGCCCGGTGAACGACGGGACACCCGATTGACCACCGATGGCCCCGGGCTTCGGGAACCTCTCGACGGAAGTGCCCTTCAGAGCGTCGTCCATCGTGTCCTCCCAGATGTCCGAAGGTATACCGGAGCCGTAGATCTGTCCGCCGCTGCTGCTCCGCAGAGCCTGACCGTCAGTGGTTCCGACCCAAACCGCAGTCGACAGCGACGGCGTGTAGCCAATCATCCAGGCGTCCTTGTTCTCACCGGTGTCACCCAGTTGTGTGGTACCCGTCTTCGCTGCCGACGGACGCCCACCTGCCAGGTTGTGGTTGCGTGAATACGCGGCGATGGGTTCCATCGCCGCAGTGACGTTGTCGGCAACAGCCCTGTCGATGCGATCCTCACCGGGGACGATGCCGCGGTCGAACAACACCGTGCCGTCTGCGCTCACCACCTTCTGGACGAAGTATGGGGCGTGGTACGTGCCCGAGTCGGCCAGCGTGGCATATGCCGACGCCATGTCGATCGGACGCGACAGATACTGGCCGAGAACGATGCCGTTGTTCGGAGCACTGCCGTCGGATTCTTTCAGTGATGGTCCGACGCCCGGGATGTCTTCCGGTATACCCGCCTTGTGAGCGATGTCCGCGATGGACTGCGGCCCGCCGTCGAGTTCGAGTTGCATGCGGTAGAAACTGGTGTTGAGGGACCGCTTCAGCGCCTCGGCGATGGTGCAGGTGCCACAGCTCTCGCCTCCGACGTTGCCGATGGTGATGCCGTTGACCGTGAGTTCCGAGCTGTCGTACATCTGTGACAGCGGGATGCCCTGGTCGAGTGCTGCCGCGAGCCCGAACACCTTGAACGATGAACCGGTCTGTAGGCCTGCATTCGCGAAGTCATAACCGACGCCGTCCTCGCCGCCGTAGTACGCCCGCACCGCGCCGGTCTTGGGATCCACCGACACGACAGCGGCGCGCAGGTTCTCCGACTCACCCGTCATGTTGGAGCTAACGGCATCCACGGCAGCAGCCTGGGCCGTGGGATCGATCGTGGTCGTGATATCCAAGCCCTCGGTGTTGAGTAGCTGTTCGCTGATCCCCGCCTCGCCCAGCTCACGCAGAACCTGGTTCTTGATCAACCCTTCCGGCCCCGAGTCCTGGCCGCCCTGGTCCACCTGGGCCAGCGGCACATAAGCGGGGTATTGCATGCCGGCCCTGACCGACTGCTCGAGCGTTCCGGCCGTGACCATCCCGTCGAGCACGTAGTTCCAACGCGCCTGTGCACCGTCCGGGTTGGTCTCCGGATCGAGCAGTGACGGCAGCTGGATCGACGACGCCAGAACGGCGCTCTCCTCGATCGTCAACTGCTCGACCGGTTTGTTGAAGTACGCCTTCGACGCCGCTTCGATGCCATACGCACCACGGCCGAAGTAGATGGTGTTGAGGTACGCGGCGAGGATGTCGTCCTTCGTCCATTCGCGGGCCATCTTCGACGCGATGACGAGTTCCTTCATCTTTCGCGTCAGCGAGCGGTCGGAACCGACCATTGTCTTCTTCACATACTGCTGGGTGATGGTCGAGCCACCGCCGGCGCTTTCCTTGCCCTGGACATTGTCGCGAGCGGCGCGCACAAAACCACCGATGGAGAAGCCGGGGTTCGTGTAGAAGTCCCGGTCCTCGGCGGCCAGGACGGCGTCACGTGTGTGCTTCGGAATCTGGTCCAGCGTCACCTCGGAGCGGTTACCTTCCGGCGGCACAACCTTGCTGATCACGGACGTTCCATCGGCCGCGTAGATCGTGGCCACCTGGTTGGTCTTGAGGTCGCCGGGACGCGGGACTTCCTGAACGACGTAGGCCGCCATGAACACCAAGATCGGGATGATGAGACCAAGTGCGACACCCGTGTAGGCCGTCCGCCGAACGATCTTCCACACCGACTTCTTCTTTTTCTTCGCGGCTGCCTTTCTGCCACCCCTCGGGGGTTCGCCACCACGGCCGCCACCGCCGGTCTTGCGACCGTTCGACGGCGGGGGGCCGGGCGGACGTCCACCGGGACCCGATTGGTTGCGGGTCTCTGGCGCACCTGGTGCGGGACGTCCGGGCGGGGGCCCGGGGCGCCGGGGCGGCGGACCGGGACGACGCGGGGGAGGGCCCGGGGGGCGGCCACCACCTTGTGGCGGGGGCCCGGGGCGGTGCGGCGGGGGCCCCGGAGGACGACCCGCGCCCTGCGGAGGCGGAAACGGCATGCGTCGGGGCGGGGGCGCACCCGCAGGCTGTCCGCCGTGGGGTGGTGGACCTCCGGGGCGTCCCTGCGGCGGGGGGCCGCTCGGTCGTCTCGGTCCGTTCGGTCGGTCACCCGGGGCGTTGCTGCGGGGGGAACTCACGTACAAATCTCCAGTGGTTGTGGACCTGATTCAGTCCTGCGTTACTACTGTGCGAAATACTCGGCCCAAGTGTGCGAAATACTCGGCCCAAGTTCCGTCTCCGGACAGGTCCTACTCGCTCGCGGTCCGACGTGGCCGCGACAAAGACCGCCTCGGACTTTTCGGTGCAGGTAGCTTACCGAGAACATAGGACTGAACCAGGTGATTCCAGCTACATGTCCGGCACACCTCGACCACATGAACCGAGAACTCTTCCTGAGTGGACGCCAGACGCACCAGCTCTTCTGCCGTACGAGCCGAACCCGATACGGAACCCAACTTGTCACCGAAGACCCAGGAGACCAGAGTCAGCTGCTCCTTGCGACAGATAGGGCATACCACATCACTGCCCTTGCCGTGAAACTTTGCAGCTCGGAGCAGGTATGGGCTGGCGTCACACACCTCCGTGACACCCGTCCTGCCTGAGTAGACCTCGGCCAGGAGAGACCGGCGCTGAAGCGCGTAGTCCACCATCTGCCGCTGTATCCGCACGCAGACCAGAGTACGTGCGTACGCCGGTATGGCTAGTGCGACTCCCATTTTCACTCTCGGCCGTGTGCCCCGTCACGCTCGCCCGATGTGACATCCGGTCGGTCAGACGACACCCGTGTGACACCGGGCACAACCAACTGGACGCGACTAGGTGCACGTACCCCCGAAACGCACGCACCTGGACGAATCAACCCGCGGTATCCGTGGCGCATGTATCGGCTCGGCGTATCGTTCTATATATCGGTACGATATAGTTGCCGATGGCATTACATGGTTAGGTTGGGCGACTCAGGGGGTGGACATGCTCGAATTGGCGATTCTCGGACTGCTCCACGGGTCACCCATGCACGGATACGAGCTGCGCAAGCGGTTGACCGGACTCCTGGGCGCATTTCGCGCCTTTTCCTACGGTTCCCTCTACCCGACGCTTCGACGCATGCAGGCGGACGGGTTGATCGCCGAGGACGCAAGACCGCCGGGGACCGCCAAGCGACGTGCCCGCCGCGTCTACCAGCTCACCCCGATCGGCAAGATGCGGTTCGAGGAACTGGTCGCTGACACAGGTCCGCAGAACTACACCGATGACGGATTCGGTGTTCATCTGGCATTCTTCAGTCGCACTCCCGCGGAAGCTCGGATGCGGATCCTCGAAGGCCGACGCCGCCAGGTCGAGGAGCGCCGCGAAGCGCTCCGAGACGCGATCGGAAGAGCCAGCGGCACGCTGGATCGCTACACAAAACAGCTCCACCAACTCGGTCTCGAATCCAGCGAACGCGAAGTGCGCTGGCTCAACGAACTGATCGCCGCCGAGCAATCGACAGCAACACCTAAGAAAGAAGGAGAACCCGACAATGGGTGAGAACAGCACCGCGGTGCGCGTGGCCATTGTGGGCGTGGGGAACTGTGCCTCGTCCCTGGTCCAGGGCGTGCAGTACTACAAGGATGCCGACGAGACGGCGACCGTCCCCGGCCTCATGCACGTCAAGTTCGGCAGCTATCACGTCCGCGACGTCCAGTTTGTCGCAGCTTTCGATGTCGACGCCAAGAAGGTCGGATTCGACCTCTCCGAGGCCATCTTCGCCAGCGAAAACAACACCATCAAGATCGCTGACGTTCCGCCGGCCGGCGTTCCCGTGTTGCGCGGCCCCACCCTCGACGGCATCGGCAAGTACTACGCCGAGACCATCGAGCTCTCCGAGGCCGAGCCCGTCGACGTCGTCCAGGCACTGAAGGACGCCGAGGTCGACGTGCTGGTCTCGTACCTGCCCGTGGGTTCCGAGAACGCCGACAAGTTCTATGCCCAGTGCGCCATCGATGCCGGCGTCGGGTTCGTCAACGCGCTGCCCGTGTTCATCGCGTCCGACCCCGAGTGGGCCGCGAAGTTCAAGGACGCCGGCGTTCCGATCGTCGGCGACGACATCAAGTCGCAGGTCGGCGCCACCATTACTCACCGCGTGATGGCGAAGCTCTTCGAAGACCGCGGCGTGCAGCTCGACCGCACCATGCAGCTCAACGTGGGCGGCAACATGGACTTCAAGAACATGCTCGAACGTGAGCGCCTGGAGTCCAAGAAGATCTCCAAGACGCAGGCCGTCACCTCCAACCTGACCCGCGACCTCGGCGCCGGCAACGTGCACATCGGTCCGTCGGATCACGTCGGCTGGCTCGACGACCGCAAGTGGGCGTACGTCCGTCTCGAGGGGCGTGCATTCGGAGACGTCCCACTCAACCTGGAGTACAAGCTCGAGGTCTGGGACTCCCCCAACTCGGCCGGCATCATCATCGACGCGGTCCGCGCCGCCAAGATCGCCAAGGACCGCGGCATCGGCGGACCCGTCTACCCGGCGTCCGCCTACCTGATGAAGTCCCCGCCGGTCCAGATGGCGGACGACAAGGCTCGCAGCGAGCTCGAGGCGTTCATCATCGACGCGTAATCCCCCACATTGGTCGCTCAGCTAAAGGCGAATGTACCTCGGTACATTCGCCTTTTGCGTTCGACTCCGCCTGTTTCAGCGGAGGCGACTCCGGGCTAGAACGGCCAGGCCCGTCAGCACCAAGCAGCCGAGTAGCACCAGCGCCGGCATGATGCCGGGGTCGCCGCGCGCGACCTCGACGACCGCCGCGATGAACGCCATCGACGTGAAGAACCCGAGGATCCCGATCAAGACCTCGAGTCGCTGGCGCTTCGCAACCGGGTGCATCGGTTCAGTCTCCCCTCGCTTCGCTCGACCGGTCCAAATTCCCCTCGCTTCGCTCGACCGGTTAGCTCTTTACACCACCGGCCGTCAGCCCCGACACTATGCGGCGCTGGAACAGCAGCACCATGATCACCAGCGGAATCGTGACGATGGTGCCCGCGGCCATGATCGCCGCATAAGGCACGACGTGCGGGTCGTTGCCGGAGAACCGGGCAATCGCGACGGTGACCGGTTCAGTGGCGGCGCTGGAGAGTTGGCTGGCGAGCAGGTACTCGTTGACGGTCGCGATGAACGCGAGGATCGCGGTGGTGAACAGCGCCGGCGCCGCGAGCGGCAGCATCACTAGTCGGAACGCCTGGCCGCGACTGGCACCGTCGATCCGAGCCGCCTCCTCGAGTTCCCAGGGGAGATCCCTGAAAAACGACGTCAGCGTGTAGATGGTGAGCGGCAGGACAAACGAGATGTTCGGGATGATCATCGCCTGATAACTGCCGATCCAGCCGATGTTCGTGAACAACTGGAACAACGGGGTGACCAGCGCGACGACGGGGAACATCGATGCGCCGAGCACGATACCGACCACCAAGTACTTGAAGCGAAACTCGATGCGTGCCAGCGCATACGCGGTGAAAATGCCCACCACGAGGGCGACCCCGGTGGTGACCCCGCCGATGATCATGCTGTTCACGACGGCCCGGGTGAAATTATTTCCGCTGCTCGTCGACAGTGCGTTCTGGAAGTTCTCGAGCGTGAGATGCGTGGGCCAGGGGGTGGTGTCGAATGTGTAGTCGGGGTCACGGAAGGCCGTCACTACCATCCAGTAGAACGGCGCCAGCCCCCACACGAGAATGATCGTGACACCGATGTAGATGCGGGAATTCTTGAACGAGGGGACCTTCGGAAGGTTCAGCTTCAACGACGAGGTCGGCGGAGCATCCGTCTCCAAGACGCGATGGGTCACGATTTCGGCCCCTTCCGCTGGGCTTCCTGCGTTTCGACGGCATTGGCACCGAGGAACTTCACCAGGACGAACGCCACCGCGAAGATCATGAGGAAGGTAATGGTCGACAGTGCGGACGCGCTGTTGAAGCCTTGCCGCACCTGGTCAACCACAAGGATGGAAACCGTCCTGGTAGCGGGATTGCCTTCGGTGAGGATTGCGGGCAGGTCGTACATCCGTAGTGCGTCCATGGTGCGGAACAGAATGGCGACCATCAACGCCGGCTTCACCAACGGGAGCGTGATCTGCCGGAACCTCTGCCACGCGGAAGCGCCGTCCACCTTGGCCGCCTCGTAGATATCCTGCGGGATCATCTGCAGCCCTGCCAGGATCAGAAGGGCCATGAAGGGTGTGGTCTTCCAGACGTCCGAGATGATCACCGCGAACCGGGCGGGCCAGGAGTCCGACGTCCACAGGATCTCGGTTCCGAGCAGGCGGTTGACGATGCCGTCGTACGCGAAGATGAAGTACCAGAGCTTGGCTGTGACCGCAGTCGGGATGGCCCACGGGATCAGGACCGCCGCACGCAGCAGAGCGCGGCCCTTGAACGTCTTGCCCATGATGATCGCCATCCACAGGCCGATCGTGATCTCGATGCTCACCGTCACAACGGTGAAGAACGCGGTGTTGCCTACGGCCGACCAGAACTGCGAACCCAGCGTGCCCGGCGGGCACGACGCAACCACGCCGCCTGGAAACGTGCACTGCTGCAGGATCCAGTGTGTGTAGTTGGTGAGTCCAGCCCAGCCACCCGGAGTGAACATGCCCGTCACCGGATCGAGACCGGCGTCCTTCTCGAACGACATCACAACTGCCCGGATCACCGGGTACCCGATGACAACAGCCAGCACGGACAACGCGGGAACGATGAACAGCCACGCACGACGACTACTCAGCCCCATGCGTCTACCGCTCTCGCTCTTCTCACGCGCACCGCGGCCGGGGTTCGAATCCCCGGCCGCGGTTTGGGCTGGCGCTCCACTGGTGGTCCCAGCGGGAACGGCCATTTTCACTCCTGTGTTCGACGACCCGATACCTTACGAGCCTGCGGACTGGATTCCGGACTGCATGTCCGTGATCGCCTGGTCCACCGACTTCTCACCCCTGATCGCAGCGTAGGCGTTGTCCTGCACAGCCTTCGACACGGCCGGGTAAAACGGCGTAACCGGACGCGGGACTGCGTTCTCGATCGACACCTTCAGCGTCGGCATGAACGGGTACTTCGCGACAACCTCCGGGTCGTCGTAGAGGTCCGCGCGGACCGGGGGAAGCGAGTCCATCGCCATGATGCGCTGAGCCTGCTCACCCTGGAGGAACTCCAGGAAGTCGTGGGCGGTCGCCTTGTTCTCCGAGTACGCGCTGATTGCGGCGTTGTAACCACCGAGCGTCGACGTGCCGATGCCGTCCTTGCCGGGCAGTGGGGCCACGGCGAAGTTGCCGTTCACTGCGGAGGAATCCTTCTCGGCGTTGGCGTACACGTACGGCCAGTTGCGCAGGAACAGCACCTGACCGTCCTCGAACGCCTGCTGGCTCTCAGGCTCCTGGAACGTGGTGTCCTGGGCCGGGATGTTGCCGTCCGCGAAGTTGTCGACGAGAACCTGCAGTCCCTCGCGGGCCTCGGGGCTGTCGATCGTCGGGGTCGTGCCGTCCTCGCCGACGAACGATCCACCGTAGGCGTTGATGACCTCGGCTGTATTCACCATCAGGCCCTCGTACGGAGCGAACTGGCCTGCATAGCAGTCGATGTTGTTTTCGGTGGCGACATCGCAGGCGGCTTCGAGTTCGGTCCACGTCGTCGGTGCAGCCGGCAACAGATCCGTGCGGTAATACAGCAGGCCGCCGTTGGTGTTCTTCGGGGCCGCGTACTGGGTGCCGTTATACGTGGCGCTGTCCACCGTGGCGGGAATGATGCCGGTGTTGTCCATGGCGAAGTCGCCGGTCAATGGCTGCAGCCAGCCCTTTGCCGCGAACTCCGCGGTCCAGGGGACGTCGAGCGCCATGACATCGTAGTCGGACTGCTGGGCCTGCAGGTGCTGGACCAGATCATCGTGCTGCTGACTGGCGTCATTCGACTGCTCCCTGAACGTCACCTGCTCGTCCGGGTGCTCGGCGTTCCACGCGTCGATGATTTGCCTGACCACACCGGTTTCGGTGGTGTCCTGGCCCTCGACGTACGTGATGGGTCCGCGACCATCGAGGTTCTCTGACGCGGAGTCACTCCCGCCGTCGCTCGTCGAGCAGGCGGTGAGCGTGACAAGCGAAGCGGTGGCAAACACCGCGGTGCGCCGGACCGCTCTCGAAATCTGAACCATGAAGTCTCTCCGTCGGTGGATGTGGATGTAGCCATATCGGTGCCGGAAATCACAGAACCGGCTATGTCGGAACATACTGTGGCATGAATCGCCGTCCGAGGGCAGCATTACCCCAGACCTGTATCGGTAAGGACCGCGACCGTTCCTTCGGAACTAGACCAGGCGATCTCCCGTCGAGGCCGAGAACAGATGCACCCAGGCCGGGTCTACGTGCAGTTTCACCAGGTCTCCCTTGCGCGGCGGGTCGCGCCAGTCGGTGCGAGCCACCAGCTGCTGCGTCTCACCGTTGACGGTGCTCCGGCCATAGATGTAGGCGTCGGATCCGAGTTCTTCCACCACCCCGACCTCCATCGGGATTCCAGTGCTCGAAAGCTCGAGGTGTTCGGGCCGGATCCCGACCACCACCTCACGCTCACCGGTCCCGGAGAGGAAGTGCCGCGGCAATGGGATGGTCGCGTCGCCGAGCACAACTCCCTCGGGCGTGATCGGCAGAGTGAAGAGGTTCATCGAGGGAGAACCCATGAAGCCCGCGACGAACACGTTGGCGGGCGCGCTGTAGAGGTCACGCGGAGACGCGCACTGCTGCAGGACCCCGTGATCGAGCACGGCCACCCGATCACCCATGGTCATAGCCTCGATCTGATCGTGCGTCACGTAGACCATGGTGGTATCGAGACGACGCTGTAGTTGCGCGATCTGGGTGCGGGTCTGCGTGCGGAGCTTCGCGTCGAGGTTCGACAGCGGCTCGTCCATCAGGAACACCTGAGGTTGGCGGACAATCGCACGTCCCATCGCGACCCGCTGCCGCTGACCGCCGGACAGCGCCTTGGGCTTGCGGTCCAGGTACGGCTCGAGGTCCAAGAGTTTCGCGGTCTCTGCGACGCGCGCGCGAATGTCGGTCTTGTTCATGCCCACGAGCTTGAGCGCGAAGCCCATGTTCTCGGCCACCGACATATGTGGGTACAGCGCATAGTTCTGGAACACCATCGCGATGTCGCGCTGCTTGGGTTCCTCCGCGGTGACGTCGCGGTCGCCGATCAGGATCCTCCCGCTGTGGACGTCCTCTAGTCCGGCCAGCATCCGAAGCGACGTCGATTTTCCGCATCCGGAGGGACCGACGAGCACCAGGAACTCACCGTCCTCGATCTGCAAATCGAGATTCTCGACGGCCGGCTTGTCCGAACCTGGGAATAGGCAGGTGGCACCGTCATAGGTCACTGTGGCCATGAACGTGAAGTCCCTTCTACCCGACGCATCGCGCAGGTGCGTCAGAACTTACCTGGTCATACACTTTCGCACCCACCCGGGAGAGTGGGACATCGACGACGAACTCGACGCCAACCAGGCCCACTACCGCCCGTGGATCACGGGGCGTAGCCTCTCGGCGTGAGTTCGGACAAGATGCTGACCCGCATCGGTGGGCTTCTCCGGCTGGCTGAATCCACCGACAACTCGCACGAGGGCGACGCATTCATGGCCGCGGCGCAACGGCTCGCCACGGCCGCGTCGATCGATCTCGCGGTGGCGCGCGCACACGCGGCGGGTGGGCAGAGGCGCGACACTCCGACGCAGCGCCTGATCAGCATCGGCGAACCGGGCAAGAAGGGTCTACGCACGTACGCCAAGCTTTTTCTGGCGATTGCCGCCGCCAACGACGTCCAATGTGACATCGCCCAGACGTCGGCCGTCGTCTACGCCTACGGCTTCGGCGGGGACATCGACGTGTGCGAAGCCCTGTACACGAGCCTTCTGATCCAGATGGTCCGGGCGTCCGACGCCTACATCCGGTCGGGTGAGTACCGCAGCGAGACGACGGTGCGCACCCGGGTCGAGAGACGGGGACGGCGTCGTGTCGCAACCGAGGTACGACGTCCCGTCGCCGGGGTGACAGCGCGGCTGAACTTCCAACTCGCCTACGCCGCGCGAATCGGGCAGCGCCTCGCCGACTCCAAGAGCGAGACCGAGAAGCAGGCCGTGTCGGTACCGGAATCGTCGACTGAGACCGCGATCGCCCTGCGCGACAAGCAACTCGAATTGAAAGACTACTACCGGGAGAACTCACAGGCTCGGGGCACGTGGCGCGGGGCGCGCGCAGCGGCCGGGCACGTCTCGGACGCCCAGCGCGCCGGGGATCGAGCCGCGAGGACGGCACGGTTGAGCAATACACCAGAGTTGTCGGTGGCGAGGAAGCAGCTACCGTCGTGAGTGGCCTGCGCGACAATCAACGCGCCGCGGTGTACGACGCGGAAGCTTTGGTACGCACCATGTTCGACCGTGCGGACGAGCGGGAACTGCGCGTCGTCGAGGTGATGGGGTCGCAGGTGACGCTGCCGGTGGAGCGAAAATTTGCGTCCATCGAATCCGTGCAGGATTACGTCGACCGCGTTCTCGTCCTGAATTGGGTCCGATCCACGTGGACGAGGGCTGCAACCCCGATTCGCGTTCGCGCGAGAGCAGGCAACAAGGCATCGCACTACGAAAGTGACTGTGCCACAATCGCAATTCCCGAGCATCAGGGCGGGAGGGCTTGGGCATTGCGCGAACTCGTGGTGCTCCACGAGATCGCTCACCACCTCGACCCGTCCGACCCCGACCACCCGACAGTGGAACCTCACGGACCGGGTTTCGTCGACCGCTACCTCACCCTTGTCTGCGAAATCATCGGGCCCGAAGCCGCGTTCGTCCTGAGGATGACACTCCTCGCGGGCGGGGTGCGGCTGAACTGACACTGATCAGCCGGGCGAATGTACCTTTCGGCGCATTGGCCGCGCCGGAAGGTACATTCGCCCCGTTCAGGCAGGACTGTTTCAGTTGCGATTGCGGAATCTGACGAAACGGATCTGCCGGCCCGCCTGCCTGAAATCGTCGGCGCTGCCGTCCACCTCGAAACCCATCATCTTACACAGCCGCACGCCCACTTTGGGGTGTTCGGCCCCGTACCGTGCCATGAACTCCGAACCTTCGTCCGGGCTGAGGAACTCAGCCGTCACGAGAAGGCGGTCACTTCCCACCTGAATCGTTACGTCATTCTGTACCAACAGGTTCCGGTACCAGTCGGCCTTGGGTCCGAAGCCGACCCCAACGACGTACCCGTCCGACGTGGCGCCGCTGTTGACCACCTCGAGCACCACCTGGCGGATCTTGCCCGACTTGCGGCCGATGTGCTCGAGGAGCAGGAATCTGCCACCGAGCAGGAACCCCAGATGCCAGCGATAGTGGTGGATCGGCGCACGGAAGAACGCCCGACGGATGCCGGTGGGCGGGCCAGGCCTTTCTGTGACCTTCATGCCCTCAGCTTTCCAGATCCGACGCGCGGCCGCTGGCGTGATCGAAAGTTCGGCACGCCGAGCACGAGTGGTAGCCATCCCGAGGTCGGGCGAGCAAGATGGATTCGTAAGACGATCTGCACGCACCAGCCCGGCGCAGTGCCCCGCACCAATCGGACGCAGTGCCCCGCACCAATCGGAGGAGCCCGCATGACTCGCCCAGTTCGTATCGGTGTCCAGATACAGCCGCAACACGCGCCGGATTACGGCCTCATCCGCGACGCGGTACTCCGAGCCGAGGACGCCGGCGTCGATATCGTCTTCACCTGGGACCACTTCTACCCGCTGTTCGGCGATCCGGCAGGCGCGCACTTCGAATGCTGGACGATGCTCGGGGCGTTCGCCGAACAGACGGAGAGAGTGGAGATCGGCGCGCTCGTCAGTTGCGTCGGCTACCGGAACCCGGACCTCCTCGCCGATATGGCCCGCACCGTCGATCACATCAGTGGTGGACGGCTTATTCTGGGAATCGGATCGGGGTGGTTCGAGCGGGACTACGACGAGTACGGGTACGAATTCGGTACCGCCGGATCACGGCTGAAGCTGCTCGTTGAGTATCTCCCGCGCATCACGTCCCGGCTCGGCAAGCTCGTACCGGCGCCCACTCGTCACATTCCGGTCCTCATCGGCGGTGCGGGCGAGAAGAAGACGCTTCCGCTGGTCGCGCAGTACGCCGACATCTGGCACAGCTTCAGTGACATCGAGACGTACTCGCGCAAGGCCGGAATTCTCGCCGATCGGTGCGCCGACCGCGGACGCAACCCCGAAAGCATCGCGCACTCGACGCTTTGGCCGGGCGTGGACGACGCGGCAACCTATGTCGACGGCGGGGTCACACTGTTCACCGTCCATGCGAGTGGGCCGGATTACGACCTCACCGAGCTGAAACGGGCCGTTGCCTGGCGCGACGAGAACACCCCGCCGCCTCTGTCGGGTCTGGCCTAAGTACTGGTTACGACAGTTTTTGGTGTCGGTGTTTGCAGTCGCCTTGCTCGCGCGCGCGTCGTTTGGCGGATAGCGCTGCCTGGCTCATACTTGCGCGCATGGGAGCTCCGAGTCTGTGGCACTTTCGGTCATAGTGGCCTTCATCGTGTTCGTATCCACGATTATCGTTGGCGTTGTGCTTCTGATTGTGAAGGCCAGCAAATCGAGCAACAAGACGTCCCCGGTTCAGATGGTTGTCCCCGGGTGGTATCCCGGCGTAAATGACCCACGCTTCGTGCGCTGGTACGACGGCCGGCAATGGACTGATCGCATACAACCGCGCGGCACCGGCACGACTGCTGGCTAGTTGACCCGAAGTGGTGCCGTTCGGAGAGATAATTCTGCTGGTGGCGTAGCTCGAGAGCGAACCGGTCACCCTGAGCTTGTCCTGGTCGATGTTCCAGCTCACGTGCCGAATCGAGAAGCTGCACAGCGAATACCTCGCTGATCTCTGCGAGGTCGATATCGCCGATGCCCATTCCGGCGATTTCGAGGGCGCGCCCGGATGCCTCGATTGGACGTCCGCAAATTTTCTAAGCATTGGCACATTTCTGGCACCCCGAGCCGTGGTGTCAACCCTCCGACGTCCCCGTTTGTGCTCAACCGACAACGCACCGGCCGAACTCGAGTCCCCGAGACCGTTTCACACCACAAAGCCTGCCGATAGTGTCTGATATCACACAACAGACGAAAGGCAGACGAAATCGTGTCGCACATTGGCTATTTCGCTTGGGATCTTGCTTCGGAGCGCGGAGATGCGCCGTGCCTGCGCGACGACCGTCTCCATCTGAGCTACCAGCAGTTCGCCGAACGGGTCGACGCCTTCGCCGCACAGCTGTCCGAGAAAGGCGTCGGCCGCGGTGACGTCGTCGCGATCATGCTACCCAACCGTGCAGAACTCCTCGTCGCACTGATGGCGTCTTGGCGGATCGGTGCTGCCGCAACGCCGGTCAACCCCACGTTCACCGCGAATGAGGCTGAGTACCAGATCGATGACGCCGCAGCGGTTCTCGTCGTCAACGAGGGATCCGATGCACCCTCGGCGGGGCGGCCGACCATCGCGGTCGACGAGATGGCGAGCACCTCCAGGGCCGGCTGGACGCCGAACGGCACCCCCGGGGGCGACGACCTGGCGCTTCTGATCTACACGTCGGGGTCCACCGGACGACCTAAGGGCGTCATGCTCTCCCACGACAACCTGCAGTTCATGAGCTCCTCGATGGCACAGCACTTGTCGTTGACCCCCGAGGACCACTGCCTGCTGATCCTGCCGCTGTTCCACGTCAACGCGATCTGCGTCAGCTTTCTGTCCCCGATGCTGACCAGCGGTCAACTGAGCGTCACGGGACGCTTTTCTCCTGCACGGTTCTTCGACGACGTCGCCCGGCTGCGCCCGACGTACTTCTCCGCCGTCCCGACCATCTACGCGCTGCTGGCCTCGCAACCGGACGCCACCACGTCCGACCTTTCTTCGCTGCGTTTCGCCGTCTGCGGGGCCGCCCCGATCTCGAAGGAACTCCTCGACCGCGCCGAGCAACGCTTCGGTCTGGTCATCGTCGAGGGCTACGGGCTGACCGAAGGTACCTGCGCATCGGCGTGCAATCCCCCGGACGGTGTCCGCAAACTGGGCACCGTCGGCCCGGCGCTTCCTGGACAGACTCTCGCGATCGTGGACGAGGCCGGGTCACCGCTGCCGGCGGGAACCGCGGGCGAGGTGGTGATCCGTGGCGCGAACGTCATGCGCGGCTACCTCGGCCGTCCAGACGAAACCGAACGCACCATCGTCGACGGCTGGTTGCACACCGGCGACGTCGGAAAACTCGACGAGGACGGCTACCTCACCCTCGTCGACCGCATCAAGGACATGATCATCCGCGGTGGAGAGAACATCTACCCCAAGGAAATCGAGAACGCGCTCGCCACCCACGACGGCGTGCTCGAGGCGGCGGTGATCGGCGCCCCGCACGAGGTGTACGGCGAAGTGCCCGTCGCGTATGTCGTGGCCTACCCGGACGCCCAGGTCACCGGCGACAACCTCGCCGCACACCTGGTCAGCCGACTCACGAAGGTCAAACTTCCAGTGGCCATCCACATCGTCGACGCACTCCCGCGCAACCCCGTCGGCAAGATCGACAAGCCCGGCCTGCGCAGCCGCCACCGCCCGCAGCCGGTGAGCTGACACCTCTACTCACCCCACGCCTCGACCCGCACCCGAGGCGACACCCTCTACCTCTAGGAGCCTCGCGATGGGATTCAAGACGGGAAACCCCCCCGAAGTCGACCCCGCCACCTTTCTCGACCGTCCGTTCCTCGACCGCATTCGCGCGACGTCGACGCACTGGGTCGACTACGGTTTCGGAACACCGAAGATGGTGCACACCATCTACATTTTGAAACTGCTCGTCCTCTACCTCGGCGTGGGACTGTCGATCGCGACCTTCACGTCCGGCCACAACGTTCTCGACGTCGGGGCATGGTGGAACGAGCCGATCGTGTATCAGAAGCTGATTCTGTGGACGGTGCTGCTCGAATCAATCGGACTCGCAGGATCGTGGGGTCCGCTGGCTGGTCACTTCAAGCCGATGACCGGCGGCATCCTGTACTGGCTGCGCCCCGGCACGATCCGGCTCCCGCCGTGGCCGGGGAAGGTGCCGCTGACCTCCGGTGACACGCGGACCGAATTCGATGTCGTCCTGTATGCCGCACTGCTGGTGAACATCGTCGTCGCGCTCACCCTTCCCGGCGTGCACACCGCGTCGATCGACGCGGCGATCGCCGACAATTCGGGCCTCGTTCGTCCCGCCGTGCTGTTCCCCCTCATTGCACTGCTGGTGATCATCGGCCTGCGCGACAAGGTCATCTTCCTCGCCGCGCGCAGCGAGCAGTACCTGCCTGCGATCGTGTTCTTCGCGACCTTGTCGTTCGTGGACATGATCATCGCGCTCAAGCTTCTGATCGTAGTGGTGTGGGTCGGCGCCGGCGTCTCGAAGCTCGGTCACCACTTCTCCATGGTGGTGCCACCGATGATCAGCAACACCCCGTGGATGCCGTCCAAGGCGATCAAGCGCGCGCACTACCGCAACTACCCCGAGGACCTGCGTCCATCCATCGTCGGCGGTGGCGTCGCCCACGTGCTTGGGACGCTCGTCGAGGTGGTTGCCCCACTGGTGCTGCTGTTCTCCACCAACCGCACGCTGACCCTGGTGACCGTGGTGCTGATGGTCGCATTTCACCTGTTCATCCTGTCCACGTTCCCGCTGGCGGTGCCGCTGGAGTGGAATCTGCTGTTCGCCTTCGCATCGGTGTTCCTGTTCGCCGGATTCCCGGCATGGGAAGGCTACGGCGTCGCGGACATGTCGTCGGTGTGGCTGCTCGCGGTAATCGTCGCCGCACTGCTGTTCTTTCCCATCCTGGGCAACCTGCGGCCCGACCTGGTGTCCTTTCTGCCGTCAATGCGTCAGTACGCGGGCAACTGGTCTTCGGCTACGTGGGCTTTCGCGCCGGGCACCGAGGAGAAACTCGACCAGTTCATCTCCCGTCCTGCCAAGATCACCCGCACCCAACTGCTCGGCACCTACTCGCCGGAGGAGGCGGACGTGGTGATGCACCAACTGCTCGGATTCCGGTCGATGCACAGCCAGGGACGCGCCCTTTTCTCACTGATGATGAACCATCTCGGAGAGGACATCGACACCTACACGTTGCGGGAAGCCGAGTTCAGCTGCAATTCTCTGATCGCCTTCAACTTCGGTGACGGACACCTGCACAACGAGCACCTGATCGCCGCGATCCAGAGGCGGTGCAACTTTGCACCGGGTGAGTTCCTCGTCGCCTGGATCGAGTCGCAGCCCATCCACAAGGGCGTTCAGGAATATAAAGTGATCGACGCCGCGCTCGGTGTCATCGAACGGGGAACCTACAAGGTGGCCGACGCGATCAACGAGCAGCCGTGGTTGCCGAACGGACCCATCCCGTTCGACGTGCGGTGGACACTGGAGGTGGATGCGAACCGGGCACTCATCGACCCGGACCCGATCGAGGAGCCGAAGATGCGTGACAGCGGTGACAGCAGCGGGGTGCACTCGTGACCAAGGCTGTCGTGGTCGGCAGCGGGCCGAACGGGCTCGCTGCCGCAGTCCACCTGGCTCGCCAGGGGGTCGAGGTCCAGGTCCTCGAGGCCGCCGACACCATCGGCGGCGGTACCCGGTCGGGCGAACTCACCGTCCCCGGCCTCCTGCACGATCACTGTTCGGCGTTCCACCCGATGGGGGCTGGATCGCCGTACCTGCAGACACTCGACCTAGAGCGATACGGGTTGACCTGGAAGTGGCCGGAGATCGACTGCGCCCACCCCCTCGACTCGGGCGACGCCGGGTTACTCCACCGGTCGGTCGCCGCGACCGCCGCCGGTCTCGGCGAGGACGGCGCACGCTGGCAGCGCATGTTCGGGGGCCTCGCCGACGGATTCGATGATCTGGCATCCGACCTGATGCGTCCGATCGCGAATGTGCCCCGGCACCCGATCCGGCTGGCTAGCTTCGGGCCCCGCGCATTGCTGCCGGCTACCGTCACCGCCCGCTGGTGGCGCACCGAGCGGGGACGCGCACTGTTCGGTGGTGTCGCCGCGCACGCCTATTACCGTCTCGATCGTCCCGCGACCTCCGCTGTCGGTTTGATGATCATCGCTGCGGGTCACCGCTACGGCTGGCCTGTCGCGGAGGGTGGTTCACAGTCGATCACCACCGCGCTGGCGACCGTGCTGGCGGATCGCGGTGGCAAGATCACCACGGGTGCACGGGTCCGCACCTGGGGCGACATCCCGGCAGCGGACGTGGTCCTGCTCGACGTCGCACCGTCCGCCGCGCTCGGCATACTGGGCGATCGACTGCCCGACAGGGTCGCGCGTGCTTACCGACGATTCAAGCACGCGCCCGGCGCATTCAAGGTCGACTTCGCCGTCGATGGTGGGGTGCCCTGGACCGATCCCGCGTGCGGTCGCGCGGGCACCGTGCATCTCGGGGGCACCTTCGCCGAGATCGCGCACGCCGAACGGGAGGTCACCGCAGGACGGATGCCGCAGCGGCCGTACGTGCTGCTCGGCCAGCAATACGTGGCCGATCCCACTCGATCGAAGGGGGATCTGCATCCGCTGTACGCGTACGCGCATGTCCCACACGGCTATACGGGCGACGCTACGGAGGCGATCACCGCGCAGATCGAACGGTTCGCGCCCGGTTTCCGGGATCGTATCGTCGCAACCACCAGCACCGGTCCAGCCGGGCTGGCCGAATTCAACCCCAACCATGTCGGCGGAGACATCATCGGAGGCGCCAACAACGAGACGCAGGTGGTGCTACGCCCGCGCATTGCCCTCGACCCATACAGCACCGGCGTGCCGGGCACGTATCTGTGCTCGGCGTCGACACCGCCCGGCGCCGGGGCGCACGGGATGTGCGGGTACAACGCAGCGCAATCCGCCCTGCGTTATCTGCGACGGGGCGGAGGAGATGCAACGTGAGCAGTGCCGGCGACCGCCAGGCCGGTGCGAGGCGCAGGATGTCCAAGGCGCCCACGATGGCGGCGACCGAAGTCCTCGACATCGTCGCCGGCATAGCTCGAAGACTCGACGCACGGCAGGCGGAGATCACCCGCGCTATGACTGCGCTACTCGCGCATGAGATCGACCAACTCGACGAAGACCCGCAGCTGATGGAACTGCTCGAAGCCAGCGTGCAGGGCAACATCTCGACGATCATCCACGTCCTGGCGAACGATATTCCCGTCGACCATCTGCAACCGACGACGGCGGCCGTGGAGTACGCGCTGCGGTTGGCCCAACGTGACGTGTCGTCGAACTCGCTGGTGCGCGCCTACTACATGGGCCAGGACGACCTGATGAAGATCTGCTACGACGAGGTCGGCACGCTGGGTCTGCCGGGACCGCTGACATTGGCTGTGCTCAAACACATGTCGGAGGTGATGTACAGCTACATCGACTGGATCACGCTATACGTATTCGGTGCGTACGAGCAGGAACGACGACGGTGGCTCGGTGCGCGCGGCAACGTCCACTCGTCCATCATCCACACCCTCCTCAACGGGACGGGGAGCGACGGGTCCGCTTTCGAGGCCGAGACGCACTACCGACTCGACCAGACCCATGTCGCGATGATTCTGTGGTCGACCGGATCAGACGACGAGGCGGGCCTCAACTCGCTCGACCACTACGTGCGCGGCATCGCCCGCCACCTCACGACGGATTCTGCTCCCATCGTCACCGCCATCGATCGCCGAACCCTGTGGGCCTGGCTCCCATTCGGGCGCCGCCAGCCCCTCATCGACACCGCCGAACTCTCAGCCGCACTGCCCTCGAACGCGCGGATACGGACTGCGATCGGCCTACCCTCGCCCGGGGTTGCGGGGTTCCGGCGTTCGCACGAACAGGCTCTCGCCGCCTACTCCGTCGCCACAGTCCCCAACACACCGGCCCGGCCGATGGTCAGCTTCGGCGATCGCGGCGTCGCCGTGGTGTCACTACTCGCCGAAAATCTCGACTCCACCCGGGCGTGGGTGTGGGAAGTCCTCGGCCCACTCGCCGAAAACACCGATCAGGCCGCCACTTTGCGGACAACCCTGGGCACCTACTTCGCGAACGGCGAGAGCCACCTGCACACCGCCCAGCAAATGAATCTGCACCGCAACACCGTCAAGTACCGCGTCACCAAGGCACTCGGCGACCCGAGCACCGGAGTCGCGGGGCGCAGCAAACTCGATCTGGCCCTTGCTCTTCAGGTCTGCGAGTTCCTGGGACCGACGGTGTTGCGCTAGAAGCAAGGGACTCGCCGAATTCTGATAAAGAACCCTCAGTGGCACTATCCGCGGCTACCGTTGTCGGCACAGCGATTCCGGCGTCCGCCGCACCGAGTCAGGACCCATTGGCCCCGATCACCGCCTTCGCAGCCGGTGCTGCAGTGGGCGACATCGCGGCCCCAGAGGGGATGACCGTCCAAGCACTGATCGCGGCCCACAACGCGGGATTCCCGATCTACGAAGCGGTGGCAGAACACACGTACCGTGGCACGTACAAAACCCCTGACTTTCAGATGATCGAGTACCGTCGTGTGTACGACATAAATGCGTTGAGCTCGCCCACGGCGAAATTCGAAACGGTAGGAACAGAGGCACCGGACACCTTCTTCGACAACCCTGACTCCGTTGACACGATGCGAGTGAATCCGCGCGTGGTTACCAAAGAAAACATTACCGGGCCCTTCACCACGTGGGATCTCACGCCCTACACGTTCACCAATAGCCCGCTCGTCCAACTTCCTGGCGGCGGGCCGGGCATCGGCATCGCCAGGGTGAAGTAGCGCACAATCGAGATGAGTATTGCCCCTCACATCAGCCACCAGCTGCGGTGAGGGGCAATACTCATTGATCAAACATGCTGAAGCTCTGCGTTGTTCACCTGGCGCCGCAGCCGCTGATGTTTTGGCGCCGACTAACTTTCTTCGACGAAGGCCAGCGTATCGACGCGGCCGTCGATACTGAACTTACCACCCGAGAGTTCCGACAGGATGTGCAGGCGGCCTGTCTCCCTGACACCGTCGGGCTCACCGCCGCAGCCCCCAGGGGAAGCTCCGCAGACACTTCCGATTGACGCTACGATCTATTCCAGCACAAGGGGTTCCGTCAAGACAGTCAACGTGCATCGGGCTGCCGGAGTCGGTGTGGTGAATCAGGCGGCTTCCGGGTGTCGTAGCCACCGCGACAAGGACCAGACATGCGCCTCGGGATGCGCGTGTCGAAGGATCAGATACACGAGCAGGTGGAGGATCTCGGATACCGTGAAGCCGATTCTGTCCTGGTCTTCGATTTCAGTTTCCCGTTCATCGCTTGGGTTTTGGTACCTGCGTGCTAAGCCGGGGCGAGCATCGACAAGGTGGTGTGTGCACACAAGGCGCGGTAGGTCCACACCTCGTGCTGGTCGACTGATCGTGCAATCACATTGAAGCACGTTCTTGGATTTCACCGGCTGCCGAAAACTGTTCGGCCAGTGGTCTCACGCACTGGTTTCAGGTAGCGATGTCGACGACTACGCGGGTGGGCCCGCTGAGGGTGAAGACGGTGAACGGGCGTTGGGAACGAGCAGTACCGATGAACGACTGCATGTCACCCTCGGACCAGCTGACCCCTTCCCGGACTTCGGTCACAACGCTCCCTGTGCCCGGAACCGGGGAAAATGATCTGACTCCAGAGTTGTCGTAGGGAAACGTGATTCGGTTGATGTAGATCTGTATGATCCCGTTTCCTGTCACAGAGATGGGCTTATTACAGTTGTCCTGTGTGGCACTGTCGACGTAGCGGGCACGCCAACCAGGTGTCCCGGTACCGGTGAACTCGTAGACCACGCGATCGAAGCCCGGATGCCGGCCGACCCGGACGTCGGTCAGCGTCAGATCCGCCGACGCGGAGGGCAGCGACGATTGGGGGGCGGTATCGGTCGGGAGTGTCGAGTTCGAATCCCATTCTGTCGCGCCTACGTCTGCGGGAGTTGATTCGGGCGCTGCGGTGACGGAGGTGGTCATCGAACCGTCTGCGGTCACGGTCGTATTCGGGGCGTCCGACGTACTCGAGGTGTTCTGTGCCGACTGGGTGTCAGTGCTCCCGCATCCTGTGGCAGTGAATACAACTGTTGCACAGGTCAGCCCGGCAGCTATCGTGCTGAGTCGGTTTCGCAAGGTGAACCTTCCATAATAGAAATAGCAGTTGCGCGGATTGTTCAGCTCGTGTGCAACGCAGCCACGGTCGTTTGAAGATCGGCACACAGTGAGGCTGCGTTACAGAATCCACTCCGCACGGGGGCGGCCAGGCGGGACCGCCCGCACCGAGCCCGGTTTGCCGGCCATGATCGGCAGGAGCTGTCGCCGTAGAGGCGGCTCGGGCGACGCTTCGCGTGCCAGACCGGTACCGAACCATCTCCCTCACCTTCTGTAACAAAGCGGACCAAACAGACGACTATCCCATGTCCCAATCACATAGAACGAATCGGAGTACCACTTGTGAGATTGTCGTGTGCTGTTGGTGCAACACTCATCTCGACGATGGCATTGCTGATGACGGGATGCGGCGGAGCCGGCTCTTCAAGTGAGCACAGCTCCGAACCCACCCTCCACCAGTCGTCGTTGACCGCCACCCCGAGCACCCCAAGTACGACTCCCAGCGTTCCTGTTTCTCCCGTGAGATCGACCGAGGACGGTCACTCTGAAACAGCTCATGAACCTCCTCCTTGGTCGCCCACTGCCTCTAACCCTGCCGACCCCGATAACCTCGAGAGCAAGTGCAGCGATCCGCAGTGGCGAAACGCCCAAGGCGCGGAAGGCGACCGACGGTGCGGAATCGCCAACCCATTCACCACACCGCCCACCGTCGCCAACCCGGCGAAACCAGACAGTGCCAACGGCTGAGCGTCCCACGAGCGATGGTGGAGAGTGGGTCTGGGTCACGCTTCCGGAGGAAGTAGTCATGAGAGCGACGGCCTCCCCGAGCGACTGGCCGAACTCTTTCGGGTGGCGTTCTTTTAGGTCACAAGGCCGAAGATCTCGGCCAGAACGTCTTCCGGAACCACGCCGATTCCGGCACGCAGTTGCCGACCGGTGCGCATCAACGTGCGGATCAGCGCGTCTTCGTCGGAGAAGTGGAGGGTGCGGAGGGTTTCGGTGATGAAGAGACACTCGTTGGAGCCGCGGTAATAGGTCACCTGTTTGGGGTGGGCTCCCGCCGCGGCGGGACGTCCGGACAGCGGCACCATGACGCCTCCTTCTTGTCTGTATGACAAACAATGACCTCCGTTCGCCCGTATCGCCGACGGGTGGGAGTGACCCGCGTCGCGCGTGGGATCCTCGGTCGAACCGGACGCCCCGGGTTAGGCTTCTCACTATGCTGTCTTCCGTCGGAGTGAAGGTCCGTGTGCTGGTTGCACTGCTGCTCACCGCCGTGCTGGCGCTGACCCTGTCATCGTGCTCGAGTGACGGGAGTTC
>NZ_BCXB01000018.1 GCF_001894885.1 Rhodococcus marinonascens NBRC 14363 | reverse complement strand
GACGCTATGACACCGCCGAGTGTTACTCTCCGCGAATGCCGGGGGCGATAAGGCCGACTTCCAGGGTGCATGTCCGCACGAGTTCCCTTAATCTCGAACATATTCCGAAGGTAGAGTAATCCGGTGGCAGATTTCGGAAAGTTTGCAGAGTCGCTGATGAGCGCACTGCGGCCGAACCTGTCCGAACAGACACTCGATGGTGTCGATTCGATGCTCGACAATGGTGAAATCAACCAGGCCGTCATTCGAGCCATCGCCGGCGCCGCGCAGGAACAGCTGAGCCTCCCGCCCGCACCACATGCCGAAGTTCGCCGACGGATCGAGGAGGGTGTGTCTTTCCGTCCGAAGGACGCGAACCTGCTCCGACACTATTTCCCGTCGATCCAGCAGGTGCCAGCCGTCTAGACGCGCAGGCGCTCCCGGCGCAGTTGCTCGACCTCGGGGAGGTCGAGGGAGGCAAGTTCATCGACACCAAGGGCCTGTTTCAACAGCAGGTCGGCGAGTTCGGGGTTCCGGGCGAGCGCAGGTCCGTGCATGTACGTGCCGATCACGGAACCCTGGACGACGCCTTCGAGTCCGTCCCCGACACCGTTCCCGACACCGTGCGTGACCCGGGCGAGGCCGCGAGCATCGGCGCCGAGTGTGGTTCCACCGCGATGGTTTTCGAATCCCGACAGCGGTTGCGTCAACCCGCCGGTCTGCGGGGCCGTGACCACCTCACCGATGGAGCGGGTGGCCTGCGGCGCCGTCGTGACGTCGAGCATCGACACGCCCGCGACGCGCTCGCCGTTCGACGTCTCGTACCAGTTACCGAGCACCTGGATGGCGGCGCAGATCGCGAGCACGGGCGCGCCGCGTTCGGCGGCCCTCTGCAGTCCGGGGTAGCGGCTGAGGTGCCTGGTGGCGAGCCGCTGCGCCGAGTCCTCGGCACCGCCGAGGGTGTAGGCGTCGAGGGTCTCCGGGACGGGGTCGTTCAGTGTGATCTCGACGATCTCCGCTTTGTATCCGCGCATGCGGAGGCGTTGCCGGAGGATGAGGGCGTTGCCGCCGTCGCCGTAGGTGCCCATCACGTCTGGGAGCACCAGGCCGATACGTAGGGTCGAGTCAGGCATTGTGCACCTCCTTGGCGATGGCGGTGTTCAGGTCGCGGAAGGCGGTGTAGTTGGCGAGCACTTCGACACGTCCTGGCGGGCATGATGCAATGGCCCGCAGCGGGTTCGGATCGAGGGTGTGCTCGACCCCGGCGTAGGTCAGCCGCACGGCGAGATCGGTGCCCCGTTCACCGGCGACCACCACCTTGACACCTTCGAAGTGCTCGAACCGGACGTCCCACAGCCATGAGAGGTCTTCGCCGTCCGGGACCTGACCATTGACGGCGATCACCAGTCCGTCGACGGTGGGGTCGATCATCGACAGTGCCTCCTGCCAGCCGGCCGGATTCTTCGCGAGCAGCATGTGCACGGAGTGCGGCCCGACCTCCACCGTGCTGTAGCGACCCGCGACTTCCTGGACGGTTGCGGCCGCTGCCACGGCGTCCTCGGCCTTCGCGCCCATCGCGACGGCTGCCGCGACGGCCTGAGCCGCGTTGCCGCGGTTCGCGCGCCCGGGTAGCGCCAGCGTCATGCGGAGCTTCAACCCGTTCGGGTCGTACAGGTTCTCCTCGTCGAGCCACCAATCGGGGGTTGGGCGGGCGAAGTCGGATCCCGTACTGCGCCAGTGCGAGCCCTCCCAAACGATTGGTTCGCCGGTGCGAGGGCAACTGGCGGCGTCGCCGGCCCAGCCGGCGCCCGCCGCGACCCACACGACGTTGGCTGCGTCGTAAGCCACCGACGTCACGAGGACGTCGTCGCAGTTGGCGATCACGACCGCGCCCGGGTGCGCGGCGACGCAAGCGCGGAGCTTGCGTTCGATCATGTTGATCTCGCCGACCCGGTCGAGTTGGTCGCGGCTGAGGTTGAGCAGCACCAGCACTTCGGGGTCGACGGCGTCGCAGACGTGCGGGACGTGGAGTTCGTCGACCTCGAGCGCGGCGAGGGGGGCATGGACGCGATTGCTGAGCGCCGCGACGATTCCTGCGTCCATGTTGGCACCGTCGGCCTGGGTTGCGACTTCGCCGAGTGTCGAGAGGGCTGCCGCAGTCATCCTGGTGGTGGTGGACTTGCCGTTAGTGCCGGTGATCACCGCGGTGCGGCGGCCTCGACCGAGCTGATCCAACAGTGTCGGGTCGATCTTCAAGGCGATCAATCCGCCGATCATCGAACCCTTGCCGCGTCCGGCCCTCTGCGACGCCCAGGAGGCGGCCGCCGCTGCGCGCAGGGCGAGCTTGCCACGCGTTGTGATCGAAGTTCGAGTGCTCACTCTGCGAGTTTTTCACAGGGTCTGGTCAGACGCCGACTCGCGTAGGAGCAGGTGAGTCCGAAGGTGTGCTCGGACGTACTCTGCCGATCATCTGAGTGGCGGCGGCTCCGGCGATGACGATGGCCCCGCCGATAAGTGACAGCGCACTGGGCTCCTCGTGCAGCACCACCCAGGACGCACTGATTCCGACGACGGGGACCAACAGTGAGAAGGGCGCCACAATGCCCGCCGGGTACCGGCTCAGCAGCGAAGTCCAGAGCCCGGAGCCGGCGATGGTGCCGAAGATCACGAGGTAGGAGAGCCCGAGAAGAGCCAACGGGCCGTCGCCGTCCAGCGACGACGCCAGCGAGTCCCAGCCGGTGGTGGGCCCCTCGACCGTGAACGACACCGCCAGCATCGGCAGCGGTGGGACAACGCACATCCACAGCATCAGGCGCATCGGTTGGTCCGAGGCGGCCTTGCGGCTCCCGAGGTTGCCCAGCGCCCACGACAGACCGGCGAGCAGCGTCAGCGCCACCGGCAGTAGCGCGGCGTTCTGGGCGCGGTCCCAGCCGATGAGGACCATGCCGGACACCGCCACCAGCAGCCCGCAAACCTGCGTCGGCCGCAGCCGCTCGCGTAGCAGGATCGCGCCGAGGACCACGGTGAACGGCGCCGACGACTGCAGCACCAGCGACGCCAGTCCGGTGGGCATCCCGGCGTCCATGGCCCAGAAGAGGAAGGCGAACTGGCCGAAACCGAACCCGAGGCCGTAGACCAGCAGCCATTTCACGGGAACCTGCGGGCGGGGAACGAACAGGAGCACCGGGATCGCGATGACGGAGAACCGCAGCGCCGCGAAGAAGAACGGGGGGAAATGGTCGAGGCCCGCCCGAATAGCCAGAAAGTTCAGTCCCCACAGGACGACCACAGTGAGCGCGAGCAGGCGGTCGCGGGAAGTCATGCCGATTATCCTGGAGGACGCTAAACCTTCAAGTCAAGCGAAACAAAGTGCACTATCAATGTAGTTTTGCTACATGGACGTCAATCGTTTGCGTGTCTTGCGCGAGCTGGCGGACCGCGGGACGGTGGCTGCGACCGCACAGGCGTTGTCGATGACGTCGTCGGCGGTGTCTCAGCAGCTCAAAATCCTGTCGCGGGAAGCCGGTGTGACGCTGCTCGAACCCGACGGACGGTGCCTGCGCCTCACCAACGCCGGACAGGCTCTCGTGGTCCGCGCCGACGACGTGGTGGCGGCTCTCGACCGCGCTTCGGCGGAGATGGAGGCCTACCGCGGATCGCCGCGCGGGCGGGTACGCGTCGCGATGTTCCCGTCCGGCGCCGCCCTCCTGCTCCCCGCGCTCCTGGACGCGCTCGCGGGCAGTGGTGTCGACGTGCAGGCACGCGACGAGGACCTGCCGGCATCCGCGGTGCCCGAACTGCTTGCCGACTACGACGTGGTCCTGACGCATCGTGACGAGCGTGCCCCAGACACATCCTCGCCGCGCGTCAAAGCCGAACCGCTGATGCGCGAACCCATCGACCTGATCCTTCCGCCCGGCCACCCGCTGGCCGGACAGGACTTCGTGCGCGCGGAACAGTTGGCCGATGAGAGTTGGATCAGCGTGCGTGGCGGGTTTCCCGTTGACGACGTCCTACTCTCGGTCGCCGCCGCGACCGGCGTGCAGCCGCGGGTGACCATGCGCATCAACGACTTCCACGTCATCGAGGAAGTCGTTGCGGGCGGGCACGGCATCGCGCTGCTGGCGCGTCACGCAATCACCAGTCCTCGCGTGGTTCGCCTGCCACTCGCCGGCGTCCGCGCCGCTCGCATCTACGAGTTGGCCCACAGACCCGCCGCCGACCGCGTACCCGCGGTGGCTACGGTGCTGCAGGCGTTCCGGGATGTCGCGGGGCTGATCGAGGATTGAACCTCAGCTCAGTGCTCTGGACTTCAGCGTCTGGTATTCACCTTCGGTGATGGCGCCGGCGTCCAACAGTGCCTTCGCATCGGCGATCTCTTCTGCGGAAGATTTGCCTGCCACGGAACGGATGTAGCTATCCTGTGCCCGTTTGGCGTCCTGGGCAGAGGCCATCGACCGTTGGGCCATCCCGTCGCTCTTGACTATGAGGTACACCAGTGCGGTCAGCAGTGGGATGACGAACAGGAAGAAGATCCAGATGGCCTTTGCCCATCCCGACGTCTTATGGTCGCGAAAGAGGTCGGTGATGATGGAGAACAGCAAGATCAGATAGGCCACGAAGGCGAACGCGACGATCATCAACCAGAGGAAGTCCCAGAACGAGTCCATTACAGCGCTCCATTTCACAGTCGAAGTGAGTCTGCGCTGACTATCGCACCAGGCGGTGGGGTTCGCGTCATCCGAAACAGGTGAAAAGTGTTCGGCGCTTGAACTCCACGCCAACGGCCACGGCACTCGAAGGTGTCGCGGCCGCTGATATGGGGAGGTTGTCGGGCTACTGCGTCGACTCGACCGCCCGGCGCATTCCGCGCTCGACCGCACCGATGATGTAAGGCCGTAACTGCGCGGCGGGGATCACCGCGTCGACGGAGCCGACCCGCTGCGCACGCTGGATGTTGTGTACGGCCTCGAACTCGGTCGCGACCTCGCCGAGTTTCTCGTTCCGCACCGTCGCCTGCTGAGTTGCGAGCTCGACCCGCAGGTGAGCCTGCTGGGCGTCATTCTGCGCGTTCGCCAGATCGGTCTCGAGCTGCCGGATCGACGGGTCGGCGGCCACGCGTGAATTGACCTCACGGGTGAACACAACGGCCGCCGCGGGGGCACCGCCGAGGACCGAGGCGAACGACCCTTCGACCGCCAGTACCTCCATGTTGTCGTTGAGCGCTCCGGAGAACACGACGAAGGCGCCACCGTGGTAGCGGGAGACGACACAGAACACGATCGGCCCATCGAAATTGACTACAGCACGACCGATCTCGGCGCCATATTCGAGCTGGATGTGTCGCAGGGAGTCAGGGGAACCGTCGAAGCCGGACAGGTTCGCCAGGACCACGAGCGGACGGTTGCCGCTGGCAGCATTGATCGCCCGGGCAGTCTTCTTGGACGACTGCGGGAAGAGTGTTCCCGCAGTCCACTGGTCAGGGCCGTTGGTAGGCGACCATCCCTTGCGGGCGATTGCCCGCGATTCGATGCCGATGACACTGACCGGGTAGCCGCCCAGGTGGGCGTCGAACACGACCGAAGTGTCGGCGTCCGCCATGTCGGCCCACCGCTCCAACACCGTGTGGTCCTGGTCGACGACTGAGCGCATCACCGTGCGAATGTCGAACGGCTTCTTGCGTTCCGGGTTCGTCTCCGCGGAGAAGATGTCGCCTACGGTGGCGAAGTCACTGGACGGGTGGGTGTGCGGGAATGTCCGCACGTCTCGCCCGATCGGGTCGCTGGTGGGCGCCCGACGCGGGAAGCGCTCCCCGGCAACGACATATGCGTGGTCGTAATGAGCGAACAGAATTTCGCACGCGGCGAGCAGGTTGGGTGCCCAATATTGCGCCTGCCCGTTGGGGCCCATCACGCGGTCGTATCCACCGATGCCGAAGTTGTCTTCGGCTGAGACTCCACCCGAGTAGTCCAGTGAGTTCTTGCCGGTGAGCACCATTGCACTGTCGGGCGTCATCACGAGAATGCCCTTGGTGTGCATCAGCATCGTGGCCTCAGCGTTCCAGTAGGGCTGCGCGCCGACATTGATGCCGGCCACGATCACGTTGACCTCGCCACCGTTCTGCGTGAACGTGATGAGGCGGCGTAGGCCGCGCGACACCCAATCCATGTTCTCGGTGCCGCTCTCCATGGAGATCGTCGCTCCGGAGGACAGTGCGAACCATTCGACAGGCACGCCCATCTTCTCGGCCAGGTCGACACCGGCGACGAGGCGGGCGCACTCGGCTTCGGCGACGGTGCCAAGGGCCTTTGTCGGATCACCGAAGAGCGCAACGCGGGCCATTCCCTCCGGGTGTAGTTCGGTGCGGGCGGTGACTACACCGACCACGAGGCCCGCGCGGTTGCGGCCGTACGGCCGATCGACCGGAACCAACTGCCCCGACTCGTCCAGGTCGTGCTCGACGAAGCTGCCGTGGCGACCGGTGAGCGACGGGATCAGCTCATACGGGTACACAGTGCCGCGGGCACGCGAGCTGCGAACCTTCTGCGAGTACTCGTCGAGCGGCTGCAGCGGCTCGGTCGGCGGGTCGGTGATACTTATGGCCACACCGCTGCCGGGGCGGTAGGAGAAACGCAGAGCCTTCTCCTTCGAAGCCGTTCCCGGTTCGCCCTGCAGTCGGGCGATCACAGTGACCTCTTCCAGTCTCGCGCCCGCTGTCAGCGGTGCGGCGACGCGGGCGAACGCCTGAAGATCTTCGAGCGGAACGTCGATGTTAGGCCACACGTACAGCACGACCCGGTTGGCGTCGAGTTTGTGCTTGCCGCCCCGGGTGGACTGCGCCCGGCGGATGCCGTCGAGGCAAGATTGCAGGACACGTTCCGCGGCGGGGACGCCGATGACCCGGCCGAACTCGTCCCGGATGGTCGTGATGTCGCGGAGCTCGGCGAGCGCGATGAGGCGTTCGTCGGTGGGATTGTCGCGCGATACCAGGTTGAACAGGAAGGTGTGGGCGACGGCGGGGAGCCGGGTGCCCTCGAAGTTCTTCAGGCGCCACAAGTCGAACCGCTGGCCGGTGAGCGGATGCATGTCTCGGATCAGTATCTCTTCCACCAAGACACCGGAATTCGGGCGGAACGTGAACGTGCGGACGTCTACGTCGGTGCCGCCGAAGGCGGACACCGTCACGCGGCGGCAGGTGGTGGCCAAGGGCAGCGCCGACAGCACCGTACCGAGGTCGTCGGACATGGTGTCCGGGTCCGCCGGCGGCTCGGACCACGACAGGTAGAGGTCGAGAACGAGGTTCTCGGAATTCGCCTCGGCGACTTCCGAGATGTCCTCCAGCGCACCGGGCAGTTCATCGTAGTCCGCGACGGCCGAGACGAGGCGTCGTCGCTCCCCGCGCATTTCGAAGTTGCCGGTGACGAAGCGCCGTCCGTCGCGGTCGAAGGACCTGATGTCTTCGAGTGTGTGGATGTCGTAGTACCGACGGGTCACGACCTCGAGTAGCGGTCCCACGGTGGCGCTCTTGCGGGCGATCCGCTGCCCGAGGAGCTCGGTCAGCGACTGCGGGGTGGCGATCAGAGCCTCGAGACGCTCCTGGTAGTCGTCGGCGTCAGGGCGTTCGGCCAGGTATTCGATGCTGCCGCGAACTCTGTCGTAGACCTGATCGCGTGCCTTGCGGATCTGAGGTTCGTCGAAGAACCGGAACCGCACGTTGCGGGCCACGTTGCCGATCACCGGATAGCGGACCTGGGTGGCGATGACCAGGCGGTCCAGGACCTCTCCGAGACCGCTGGGTGCGCGGCCGGGAGCGGCATCGGCGAGCCACCGATCGAGCAGTGCGGCGATGACGGGAACCTGGTTGTCCATTCGCTGCTGTGCGAGGAACAGGCGATAGACCGCCTCCTCGAGTTCGGTGGTGCGCTCGAGGTCGGTGACATCGTAGTGGCGCAGCGCCCTCGAAAGCCGGGTCTGGAACGATTCCGGCAGGCCTTCGAGTTCGACGTCGAGGGTGTGGAGGTAGGTGTGGAAGTGTTCGCGCGGGCTGTGCACGCGCTCGACCGCATCCTCCTCGGCCGCTGTGGGGCGGTTACGGCCGATTTCGCAGACGTCCGCGAACGTGTTCAGCAAAGCGAGTTCCGCCGCCACCAACTCCGGATCTCCGGCGAAGTCCGCGCACAGCCTGTCGTACTCGGCGAGGAGCACACCGGCTCGCTTGGCGCTGACGTCGTATCCGGTCAGCAGCGCACCGAGCGCGTCGAGCTGCCCGAGTGCGTCCGCTCGGGTGTCACCGTGCGGGGCGGGGGTACCGACGTCGAATTGGACCCGCGGTGACTGCTGCGCGGCCGACTCCTCGGAGCTTTCCTCGACACGAAGCAGCGCCGTTCCGGCATCCACCTGCGAGTTGACCATGGCGAGAACTTCGCGCACCCGACCTGCGACGGGAGCGCGGACAGCGGTCTCCATCTTCATGCTTTCGAGGACGACCAGTGTGGCGCCGGCCTCGACTTCGTCGCCGACAGACACCGGCACAGCGACCACGACGGCAGGTGCCGGAGCCCGCACGACGCCGGCCTCGTCCTGGCTGATTTGGTGGCTGATGCCGTCGACCTCGACGAGGTACTGGGCGCGACCGGCGACGGAGACGACGTGGTGGCGGCGGTCGCCGATCACCAGACGACTCTCGAACTCGCTCAGACGGTCGACCTCGACCTCGGTCTCGGGGGCGTCCCCATCGACGCGGTACCGGTGGGCGCCGACCTGCGTGACCGCGAGGCTGTAGCCCTGGCCCTGATAGCTGAGCTCGATCTTGCGGCCGATGGCGTGTCCGGCGCGAGGGCGTCCACCGCGAGCGGAAGACAGGAACGCCTGACGCTCGATCTTCTCCTCGGCGTCGTAGGCCTCGACGGCGGCCGCTATCAGCGCCGCGCCTGCGGTTCGGGCCGGAATGTTCGACACGCCGGCGCCGGTACGGTCCAGCCAACCAGTGTCCGCTGACGCCGAGATGACTTCATCGCGATCGAGCAGATCCAGCAGAAACGACTTGGTCGTGGTGCCACCGCGCAGCACGACGGTGGTCTCACGCAGAGCGGTGCGCAGGCGGGCAAGCGCTTCGGATCGGTCGCGGCCCCAGGCGATGACCTTGGCGACCATCGAGTCGTAGTCGGGCGGGATGACGTCACCCTGAGTGATGCCGGTGTCGACGCGCAAGCCGCTACCGAGCGGAAACTTGAGTAGCTGCACGGCTCCGGGAGCCGGAGCGAAGCCGTTGGCGGCGTCCTCGGCGTTCAGCCGGGCCTCGATGGCGTGACCGAACTCGGTGGGGCAGTCGCCGACGAGCGGTTCACCGCTGGCGACGAGGATCTGCAGCTTCACCAGGTCGATGCCCGTGGTGGCCTCGGTGATGGGGTGCTCCACCTGTAGGCGGGTGTTGACCTCGAGGAACGTGAACGTCTTCTGTTCGGGCTGGTACAGGTATTCCACCGTGCCGGCGCCGCGGTAACCGGCCGCGCGCACGAGTTCGCGCGACACCGCGCGCAAGTGGTTCGACTGTTCGGTGGTGAGGTGCGGTGAGCTGGACTCCTCGATGACCTTCTGATTCTTACGCTGGATGGAGCAGTCGCGCACACCTGGAGCCCAGACGTTGCCGAAGTTGTCGGCGATCACCTGTACCTCGACGTGGCGTGCGTCGGTGACCAGTCGCTCAATGAACACGACAGGGTCGCCGAAGGACCGCTGAGCCTCTCCCTGGGTGCGCTCGAGTGCGAGTTCGAGTTCGTCCTCGGACCACACCTTGCGGATGCCTCGACCGCCGCCGCCGCTTCTGGCCTTGATGATGAGTGGGTAGCCGATGGCGTTGGCGTGACGCCGGGCGTCGGCGCGAGTGGCCACTGGTCCGCCGCTCCACGGAGCGACCGGAACGTCCACTTTCTCGGCGAGGAGCTTGGCCTCCACTTTGTCGCCCAGCAGGCGCATGGACTCGGCGGGTGGGCCGATGAAGGTAATGCCCAGTTGTTCGCAGACCTGGACGAACGCGGGATCTTCGGCGACGAAGCCCCAGCCCACCCACACTGCGTCGGCTTTGCTCTCGCGCAGGGCGCGGGCCAACTCGGCGTGGTCGAGGTAGGGAGATCCGGTCTTGACTGTGTGCAAGCACACACCTTCGTCGGCTCGCCGGACGAACATCGCGCGACGCTCCGCTTCGGTGTGGAGGGCGATCGTCCGGATGCCGTAGTTGTGCTCGGCATTGAGTTCGCGCACCGCACGAATCAGGCGGACCGCGGCCTCGCCGCGGTTGACTATCGCTATTCGCTTGAACATCTCTTGTCGCTCCGTTTCCATAAAACTCTTTGCCCCTGAGTGTTTCGATGGCCAAGACCATGTCCGCCCAGGATCGGGTGCTGCCCTCGTCGGCACGTGTACCACTACACAACTCACTCGACTGCCAAGGAGGCGCCCCGAATGTGATCGTCGGTTTCTGCGTTCCTGCAGGACCGATTCTCAGAAAGTGCGAGCATAACGTCGAAAATCTGTACCCGCGCGTAACTTCTCCCGCACGTAACTTCTCGGGCGCGGATTCCCTTTTCGAATGATCCGGCCGAATTCTGTCGGTCGGCGCACCTTCCGGATGCTATTGGCAACCTGTTGTCACAGAGCCGGTTTCGTCCGAACTTCGAGATACTTTAGAATCGGCGAACTTTCTCGTGCAAGTTCTCGAGCTTCTCCTATGTGCGGGAGGCCGAATCGCTTGCTCGACACGACGCTGCCGCAGGTGCGCGTGGTGCACGCCTGCGGCAGCGAGGGTGATGCGGGGGGTCAGTACGCCCGGTTGACCGCCGAGACGACGGCGCGCAAGGAGGCGGTGGTGATCGAGGTCGCGATGCCCACGCCCCACACCACGTTGGTGCGGCCATCGGGAAGCGTGACCGCGGACTCGACGTAGGCGGCCGCCCGGGCGTCGTCACCGGCAGACATGGCGTGCTCGGAGTAGTCGAGCACGCGCACGTCGAAGTCGATCGTGCCGAGCGCGTCGACGAACGCGGCGAGCGGACCGTTGCCGCTGCCCGAGATCTCGGCCTCTTTGCCGTCGACCTTCACGGTTGCGGTGATGGAGTCGGTGCCGCCGTCGGTCTCCGATGCCGTGACCTTCTGCTTCATCCGCTCGAGAGGCGTAATCGGGGCCAGGTACTCCTCCGAGAAGACATCCCAAATCTCCTTCGGCGACACCTCGCCGCCCTCTCCTTCGGTGATGCGCTGTACGGCCTGCGAGAACTCGACCTGCAGGCGCCGAGGCAGAGCCAGCCCGTGATCGGCCTTCATGATGTATGCCACGCCGCCCTTGCCTGACTGCGAGTTGACGCGAATGACGGCCTCGTACGTGCGGCCCACATCCTTGGGGTCGATCGGCAGGTACGGGACCGCCCACAGGATGTTGTCGACGTCGGCGTCCTGCGAGTCGGCGTCGAACTTCATGGCGTCGAGGCCCTTGTTGATCGCATCCTGGTGGCTGCCGGAGAACGCTGTGTAGACCAGGTCGCCGCCATAGGGGTGGCGCTCGTGGACGGGCAGCTGGTTGCAGTACTCGACGGTGCGGCGGATCTCGTCAATGTTCGAGAAGTCGATCTGCGGGTCGACCCCGCGGGTGAACATGTTGAGTCCGAGGGTCACCAGGCAGACGTTGCCGGTGCGCTCACCATTGCCGAACAGGCAGCCCTCGATGCGGTCCGCACCGGCCTGGTAGCCCAACTCTGCGGCGGCCACACCGGTGCCGCGGTCGTTGTGCGGGTGCAGCGACAGGATGACCGAGTCGCGGCGGGCCAGGTTGCGGTGCATCCACTCGATCGAGTCGGCGTACACGTTGGGCGTCGCCATCTCGACCGTGGCGGGCAGGTTCAGGATCACCGGGTTCTCAGGGGTGGCCTGCAGCACCTCGGTGACGGCGTCGCACACCTCCTTGGCGTATTCGAGTTCCGTGCCGGTGTACGACTCGGGGGAGTACTCCCAGCGCCACTGCGTGTCGGGGTACTTTTTCGCCTCTTCGAGGGCGAGGGTTGCCGCGTCGGTCGCGATCTTCGTGATGACGTCGCGCTCGGCCTTGAACACCACCCTCCGCTGCAGGATGGATGTGGAGTTGTAGAAGTGGACGATCGCCTTGTTCGCGCCCTCGCAGGCCTCGAACGTGCGCTTGATCAGTTCCGGACGGGACTGTGTGAGCACCTGGATGGTGACGTCGTCCGGGATCGCTCCATCTTCGATGATCTCGCGGACGAAGTCGAAGTCCGTCTGGCTGGCAGACGGGAAGCCGACCTCTATCTCCTTGTAGCCCATCCGTACCAGCAGTTCGAACATGCGGCGCTTGCGGGCGGGGCTCATCGGGTCGATCAGGGCCTGGTTGCCGTCACGGAGATCGACGGCACACCACTGCGGGGCGCGGTCGATGACCTTGTCGGGCCATGAGCGGTCCGGCAGCGATACCGATTCCACTTCCTCGGCGAACGAGCGGTAGCGGAACGTCGGCATCGACGAATTCTTCTGGGTATTCCACACAGGCTGGTCGGAGGGGGCAGGTTTGGAAGGTGGCGTGATGGTGCGCGTTCCGGAGGTAAAGGCGTCAGCGGGGGACATGGGATTGATCTCCAAGTTCGAGGTGGACCGTGTAAGTCCAGCGACTGTGTCGACCGGCGCACAAAAAACCCCGCGACGGGAAGCCAGTCTGGATCAGACCCCGTCGCGGCAACCGAGGAGGAGTGCACGCTGCATACTCAGCACTGTACTCCGGGCGCAGCCGATCGGGCGTCAGGGTGCCAGATCCGAGGGGAGGGAACACGGATTGGACCGCAGGAAATCGGCGGTATCGCTACTGGCGGCCAGTCGAACGTGCCCATTCGGCAAACACCTGGAGCGTGACTGCAACGCCGCGGTCAACATCCTCAACTGCATGGCTTTCCCAGTATGAACCCGCCGCTTTCAAGTGGGGAAGGATCTCAATACTCTTATGGATGAACAGGACTGATATGGACGAACAGGTCGATGTTGCCCGGGCGTACCTGAATGCGTTGCTGAGCCACAACGGTAACTCGGTGCCGATCGAGCCAAGCGCAGTCCGCTACGAGGCCGGGCTGAAAACGGCGTTCTCCGGAAATCATCTGCGCCGAAGCCTCTCCGGCGGGCCCCAGTACCGGTTGATCCGGTTGATCCGGGACTGTGCGTGGTCAGTCGAAGGCGACGACGTCACCGCCGACTACCTCCTGGATGCCGGACTGTTCGGCCACACCCTCGTCACGGTCCGGGTGGTCGAGACGTTCCGGATCCCGCGGGGCGATCTGCGAATCCATCGCATCGACGCCAAGATCCGGCGCCCCTGAGTTCTTCTCGAACCGGTTGTGGTGAATGGTTGCCGGCGTCAGTCGAGCGTTTCGTGGGCCGCGGGGATGGATCCCAGGCGACCGGCTTGGAAGTCGTCGAATGCCTGCATCACCTCGGCCCTGGTGTTCATGACGAACGGTCCGGCCATCGCGACGGGTTCACGGATCGGCTTGCCGCCGAGGAAGAACACCTCGAGGGACTTGGTTCGCGAATCCTGGGTGTCGGTCGCTGCGACCGTGATGGTGTCGCCGCGCCCATAAACCGCCGTCTGACCCATGCGAATCGGCCTGCGCTCCGAACCGACGAGGCCCTCGCCGGCGAGGACGTAAGCCAGCGCGTTGAACTCGGGGTTCCACGGCAGCGTCACGCTTGCCCCGGGGGCGATCGTCGCGTGGACGAGGCTGATCGGCGTATAGGTCGAGCCCGGGCCGTGATGCCCGCCCACCTCGCCGGCGATGACGCGGATGAGGGCGCCACCGTCCGACGAAGACAGTAGGGCAACCTTCCGGCCGGTGATGTCTTGGTAGCGGGGCGCGGCCATCTTGTTCTCGCGCGGCAGGTTCACCCACAGCTGGACGCCATGGAACAGGCCGCCGCTCGTCACGAGGTGTTCCGGAGGGGTCTCGATGTGCAGGATGCCGCCACCCGCGGTCATCCACTGGGTATCGCCGCCACCGATCGTGCCACCACCGCCGCTGGAATCGCGGTGCTCCATGATGCCTTCGATCATGTAGGTGACGGTCTCGAAGCCGCGGTGCGGATGCCAGGGTGTGCCCTTGGGCTCACCAGGCGCGTAGTCGATTTCACCCATCTGATCCATGTGGATGAACGGGTCCAGCGCCGCCAGATCGATGCCGGCGAACGCGCGCCGAACGGGGAAGCCCTCGCCCTCGTATCCGACCGGGGCTGTGGTCAGCGAGCGGACCGAGCGGTCGACGGCGCCCGGAGTGGGTGCGTCGATGCGCGGCAAGGCAAGGATGTTGTCGACCGTCACGGCAGGCATTGGTGGCTCCTCATGTCATGTAATTGATTCTTCAACTACTTGAAGTCAACACTAGGTGTGGGGATTTATTCCCCGCCGCACGGCCTTGTCGGCATAGGGTGAACATGAGCCTCGCGGCAATCCGAAAGAGCCTCATGTCAGTTTCCCCGTCAGCGCCGAGTGAACTCGTCATCGTCACGAGGCTTCGTGCCGCTGGGTGCGTGTTCGCTGAGGACGAGGCGCAGTTGATCGTCTCCACAGCCCAGACGTCGGACGAACTCGCCACGATGGTGGATCGGCGCATCGCCGGCGTTCCCCTCGAACACGTCCTCGGTTGGGTCGAGTTCCGCGCACTCCGGGTGGAGGTCGATCCGGGCGTGTTCGTGCCCCGCCGCCGCACCGCGTTCCTGGTTGATCAGGCGGCCGCTCTCATCAGCCCGGAAGCTGTGGTCGTCGACCTGTGCTGCGGTTCGGGTGCGGTGGGGGCCGCGCTCGCATCGATATCGGACCGGATCGACTTGTACGCGGTCGACATCGACCCCGCAGCGGTCAGGTGCGCACGCCGCAACATCTCGGCCCCCGGCAGGGTGATCGAGGGCGACCTCTATGCGCCGTTACCTGGGAAGTTGCGCGGAAGCGTCGACGTACTGGTGGTCAACGCCCCCTACGTCCCCACGGGCGCGATCCGGTTGATGCCTCCGGAGGCCCGACTCCACGAACCGCGGGTGTCGCTCGACGGGGGCGTGGACGGCCTCGACATCCAACGGCGCGTGGCGTCCGCGGCACGGACGTGGCTGGCGCCTGGTGGTCACTTGCTGGTTGAGGCCAGCGAGCTGCAGGCGCACGAAACCGCGGCGGTGTTCGCGAGGGTAGGGCTGATCGCGCGGATCGAGCGATCGGACGAACTGGGCGCGACCGTCGTGGTGGCCACCAGCCCGGCGTAGGCACGCGAGGTGTGCCGCGTCCCTCTCGGCGAGGATGCGTTCATACATCGCTCCTTCTTCCAGTTGTCCCGCGGCTTACCTACTTCTGTAGTTGACTACCCCGCACTGATTTTCAGTGGGAGTGGGTGACTTTACTGCCGGCCCTTACATCGTCGGGCGAATGTCCGGACCGGCGACGGGGTCAGCCCAATTCGCGCGCAGACCCCGAAGCCGGGGCGGTATCTCGGTTGTCGCTACCGGTCGGTCCGAACGGTGCGACGAACCCGGCGAGCGGCTAGATAATCATCCAGTTCGTGTGAAAAGCCAAGTGTAAATGCCGGATTGGATTGTCTAGGAACTACCGAACGTCAACAAGGTGACGGCGCCGGCCGGGTGAGAGTGCCCCGCATCACGCGTGTTCGTCGAGCGGGGGTCACCTGATTGCCGGGCAGTTCGATGCCCGGGGCGCGATGCATGGCGACGATCGTTTCGGGGGGATGCAACATCGGATCAGACTGTTCCGCTGGGAGGAAAGGATGGCCCGGTGAAGAGAGGCTGGGACCGTCATGAATTCGGCGCGACCGCCGGAGAAAAGATCGCGACTGTCGGGGAAAAGTTATAGGGTGACGAACTCCTCGAACACCCCCATTCCGATCCGTAGGTGAGGCATCCCTATAGTGGATGCCGTGATTGTGTGCCTTCCGCCGGAACGGCGGAGTTGACTCGGAACTGGATTCTCGAGTTTGTTAGTGGTCGTTCGTCACGGTCTGAACCACCTTCCGGGTCGAGTGATTGAGAGGCGCCAGGAACGGGAATCCCACAATTTCGGGACGGCACCGTCGCCCGGGAACAAAACGCAGGATCGGCTCGTTGTCTAGCAATCGTGCCCAACAACAATGAAATTTCACCGAACTAACAAACCTGAGCCAACGGGAGGAAGTCATGGCAACCGACTACGACGCACCGCGGGTTACTGTCGACGACGAACTCGCCGCGGACTCGCTCGAAGAACTGAAGACACGGAGAAGCGAATCACAGTCGTCCGTCGTTGACGTCGAGGAGACCGACACGGCGGAGTCTTTCGAACTGCCCGGTGCAGACCTGTCCGGTGAAGAACTCACCATTCGCGTCGTGCCCAAGCAGGCGGACGAATTCACTTGCAGTAGTTGCTTTTTGGTACATCACAGGTCGCGTCTCGCGTCCGAACGGAGTGGGCAGTTGATCTGTCTCGATTGCGCATAGGCGATTCGCGTGGCTGACGTCAGCCGAACGTTCGGTCGTGCGGCCCCACTCGAGGCGGTCTTCCGCGTACCTGCGTGACTTCTCGAACACGACGGCTCGAGATCCCTGGACCGAACGGTGATTAGCCTCCTGACCAGGGAAGATACCGATCGGGTGGTGTTCGCTTCTCCTGGCTGTGACTGGCTGCGGAAAGCGTCACTTCTGCTCGAACTGCTGCCGCTTGTGATCGCCGAACGGTTCGTCTCGTTCCCTGACCGCTTCGCGGAATCCGACGGTGGACGATCGCAATTGGAATGCGTGGCCCTCCCTGGTGTGCCGGGCCATACCGTCGAAGACGGTGCTGACCATTGCCGAGGTGGTGACACCTTGTGCGAGCAGCGCACTGTTCAGCGCGAGCTTGACCATCATCAGCTGATTGATCGGCATCTGCGCTATCCGCTCGACGAGGTTCTCGGTGCGTTCGTCGAGTTGATCGAGTGGCGCAGACTCCACCGCCAGCCCCCACTCGGCCGCCTGCCGTCCGCTGATGCAGTCTCCCGTGAGAAGCAAGCGTTTGGCTCGCTGGTCGCCGAGGCGGTGCGCCCACATACCCGCCGCGGGCACACCCCACACTCGGGTCGGGGGATAGCCGATTTTCGTGTCGTCTGCGGTGATTATCTGGTCGCAGAACAGCGCGATATCGGTGCCGCCGGCTACACAGAAGCCGTGGATCTTTGCGACCGTCGGCTTGTTCGCGTGAAGCAGACTCGCGAAGCCGCGGTTGAATCGGCTCATCATGGCGTAGTCGACCATCGGATCCCAGTTGCCGCCTGGATCGTGATTGCGCGCCTGGACACTAGGGTCCAGCACCGTCCCGTCCGTCGCCCGTCCGTCGCCCGAACTCCCGCGGTTCTCGGCGAAGACATTCAGGTCGTATCCACCGCAGAACCCCTTCCCGCGTCCCGACAGCAGGATTACGTGGACCCGAGGGTCGAGGTCGGCCCGCTCGACGGCGTCGGCGATCTCGAAGGGGGTATCGGCGGTGATCGCGTTGCCGTGTTCCGGTCGATTGAAAGTGATCCGGGCGATGCGTCCGGTCACCTGGTAGGTGAGAGTCCGATACTCGGTGGCCGTTTTGTCGCGGTCCGGTGGCGGGCTTGCGAACAGGTAGTCTCCGCCCTCGCCCCAGCCTTCGCGCCATGCGGCGGGACGGGTGCCGGACTGGTTGTCGTAGTCGGTCATAATCCTACCTTCGGGGTGGCGCGGTCGATGATCACGCTGGTGTCGACGCCGGTCGGTAACGTCCCGAAGACGCTGCCCCAGTCCCCGGACAGTCGGCTGACGCAGAATGCATCCGCGACCGCCGGGTGTCCGTAGCGAATCAGGAGCGACCCCTGAAGGGCGAGTGCCATGTCGCCGACGATGCGTCGGGCCCGGTGCTCAAGGGTACCGAAGTCGCGGAAACTCGTCTTCAGATCCTCGACCGCGATGTCGAACCGGGAGTCGACGCCCGTGGCGGTGTCGAGTTCGTCGAAGAAGACCTGTAGCGACTCCGGCTGCTTCGCCACTGCACGCAGGGTGTCGAGCGCGGCGACGTTGCCGGAACCCTCCCATACCGACAGCAGTGGAGCCTCCCGGTACAGCCTCGGCATGCGCGACTCCTCCACGTACCCATTGCCGCCCAGGCATTCGAGGGCCTCGGCCGCGTGGATCGGCCCGCGTTTGCAGACGAAGTACTTGCTGACCGCCAGCGAGATGCGACGCAGCGTGATGGCGTGCTCGTCGCCCGCGGTCGCACGGTCGGTGAGCGCGGCCAGCCACATGGCGACGGTCGTGGATGCCTCTGACTCGACCGCGAGGTCGGCGAGCACGTTCCGCATCAACGGTTGATCGACCAGGTGGGCGCCGAATGCGCTGCGGTGGACGGCGTGGTGGGTTGCCTGCGCAGTGCCGGCAAGCATTCCGGTGGCCGAGCCTATGGTGCAATCCAGGCGGGTCATGTTGACCATTTCGATGATGGTGGGAACACCGCGCCCCTCCTCGCCGACGAGCCAGGCAACGGCGTCGTCATATTCGACTTCGCTGCTCGCGTTGGAACGGTTGCCGAGTTTGTCCTTGAGCCGCTGCAGATGCATTCGGTTTTGGGTGCCGTCCGGCAGGATGCGAGGCAGGAAGAAGCACGACAGTCCGCCCGGTGCCTGTGCGAGGACGAGGAAGATGTCGGACATCGGAGCCGAGGTGAACCATTTGTGCCCGGTCAGCAGGTAGCTGCCGTCGGATTGCGGAACGGCGCGGGTGGTGCCTGCGCGCACATCGGACCCGCCCTGCTTCTCGGTCATGGACATCCCGGCGATCAGACCGGACTTCGTCAGCGGGGGACGCAGCGTCGGATCGTAGACTCGGGCGGTCAACAGCGGCTCGTACTGTTCCGCCAGTTCACGGTTGTGCCGCAACGCGGGGACGACGGCGTAGGTCATCGAGATCGGACAGCTGTGGCCGGCGTCGACTCGGCCCCACACGGCCATCTTCGCAGCCCGCGCCAGATGCGCGTGCGGGCCCGGGTCGGCCCAGGGGGCGCCATGCAACCCCATCTCGACCGCCGCAGTCATCAGGTGGTGGTAGGCGGGATCGTATTCCACCTCGTCGATGCGGTGTCCGTAACGATCGTGGGTGCGCAGGATCGGAGGGTGGGCCTCGGAGAGGTCGCCCCAGCGCTGCGCCTCCTCGCTTCCCGCGAGCCGTCCGACCTCATGTAGTCCCTCGAGCGCGTCGTGTGCGCCTTCTCGTTGAAGCGCTTCGAGGAGGGGTGGGTAGTCGGCGGCGTCGAAGTTCGTCAGTGGAGGCACTTGGTTGAAGACCTCGTGTGTGGCAGTCATGTCGGGCTCCCGAGAGATCGAAGTGTGAAAGTGAGAAGAGCAGGGATGATCGTGGAGTCGGCGGATCCGCTGCTTGTGGAGTCGCCAACTCCGGTGCTTGTGGAGTCGCCGACTCCGCGGGCCAGGGGCAGGACGAGGGCCTCGCCGATGGCGCCGACGATGCAGGCTGCGGTCACCGAGGCGTCCTGTTCGGGGATCTCCCCGGACTCGACGGCTGCCGCGATCGCACCAGCGAATGCGTCACGGAACGATTCTCGGAACAGCAGGCGTTGGGTGTCGACCTGCGGGTCTACTGGTTCTACGAGTAGCGCGTACGCGAGTGTCGGTGCGCGCAGCGCACGTTCGGCGAAGGTGCTGACGGAAGCGGAGACCGCGGCTAGGTTGCGACCCTCGATGTTGCGTGCGGTATTGCCGGCTTCGACGGCGGCGCTTACCTCGCGACTGCAGACGATGCGGAAGACCTCCGTGAAGAGTTCACCCTTGTTCGTGAAGTGCCGGTAGACGGTGCCGGTGCCGACGCCGGCCGCTGCCGCGACGGCCGAGATCGAGCACCCGCCGTATCCATGGCGAGCGATCAGCTCGATCGCGGATTCGATCAGCGTGGTGCGAAGTGCGTCCAGTCGTTCCTGGACCGCGGGTGTGCGCCGGTAGGCCATATAAAGAAGTGAACATCGGTTCCGTTCTTGTGTCAAGGGTGGTCGAAGAGTGCTAGCGTCGCCGTACCGGCGAGGAAAGGCGAACTTCGATGACCTCCAACTTGGTGCTCGTGCGCAAGGACGGCCCGGTCACGACGATCAGCCTGAACCGGCCCGCGGTGCGTAACGCGGTGGACCGGCCCACCGCCGAGGCGCTCGCCGATGCTTTTCGCGCGTTCGACGCCGACGAGGGCGCATCTGTGGCGGTGTTACATGGGGAGGGCGGAACATTCTGTGCCGGGGCAGATTTGAAGGCGATAGGTTCGGAAACGGGAAACCGGGTCGCGCCCGACGGCGACGCACCGATGGGTATCTCCCGTATGCGCTTGACCAAACCCGTGATCGCCGCGATTGAGGGGCACGCGGTGGCCGGTGGGCTGGAACTGGCGCTGTGGGCCGACCTGCGGGTCGCAGACCAGGACGCCGTCCTGGGCGTGTTCTGCCGCCGCTGGGGCGTGCCCCTCATCGACGGCGGGACCGTCCGCCTGCCGCGCCTGATCGGTGAGAGTCGCGCGATGGACCTTATCTTGACCGGGCGCCCGGTCGATGCCGACGAAGCCTTGGATATGGGGTTGATCAACCGAAAGGTCGCGGCGGGAAGCGCGATCCCGGCGGCCCAGCAGTTGGCCAGGGAGATCGCGGCCTTTCCACAGGTATGTATGAGGCAGGATCGACTGTCGCTGCTCGAGCAGGACGGGCTCACCGAAGATCATGCCCTCATGAACGAATTCCGTCACGGCGCATTCTCTCTGGCCAACGGGACACTCGAGGGCGCTGCGCGGTTCGCTGCGGGAGCCGGCAGGCATGGGGAGTTCGGGTGAGCCGGAATCTCAGCGGCCAGTTCTCTCGGTTGCGGGTACCCGTTGTGGCCGGCTGATGCCCTTGCCCCAGAGTTCCAGGGGAAGCTGAGTGGGAAGCTCCAGAAGAAGAAGGCACCCGATCCGAAGAAGACTGTACCTCCGGATCCTTCCGAAACGGACTCAACCCAGAAGGAGAGCGGAGGGGGATATTCAGAATCCGGGGCGATTGATCCAGTAGACCCCGTCTACAGGTTCATTTTCAGCCGAAATGTCCGGCCCTACGGCCAAGTCCTCCAGGTACAGTGATGCTGCAAAGGACGGGTCGTGATTGTCGTCGGCCATTATTCGAAGTTTCGACAGGATGAATCTGTATCCCATCACACCCTTGGGGACGTCATCGTTGCCGTAATACTCGATCACGGCAACGATGACGTCCTCATTTGGTAGTACTTCAAATGATCGAACCCGCAGGCCGCCGCGATTCTGGAGGGATGCCAATCCCCTGAGGAAGGCGCCTGCACATTCGAGCGTCCATGTCTCGAATACTGTTGAGTATTCTCGATCCTCCTCGATTGAGGGTGAATCTTGGCTAATGCGTTTACGATGCCGTTTGGACATATTCCCCCTTCCAGGTTGATCACGCATTGACAGACTACGGATGCTCGGTACGAGGCGGTCGATCTCTCGCTTCGCGTGGTCTCCTACAACCTGACGATCGCCGGATGCACCCCCCGATGCGTCCAGGATCACGTGTGTATCCGCCCGCCGCCCGCTACCTATATCTTTCGCGCAGCGCGAAAACGGCTGGAGGCGGGGCACTCATCAGCGACCGGTCCGACATCGGCCGCGTAGTCGACATCGCGGAGCATCGGTAGGTCCACGACCTCCGCACCGCTCGCGACAAGAGCATCGCGGGTGAGCCGGCCGGTGTCCGGACGCGACGTGGGGACGGGGAGTATCGCTTCCGCCATCACTGCGTCCGGCACACCGAGGACCCACCAACCGCCGTCTTCGGCGGGCCCCAGGACACACCGTTTTTGCTGGGTCAGGATCGCCGCCGATTCCTCGAGGAGAGCCGCGCTCACCTGTGGGGTGTCCATCCCGATCTGGAGAATCGGCACGGCGAACGCCCTGAATGCGTCGGCGTGTGCGTGCACCAGTCGCTCCGCGAAACTGCCTCCGCGCTGCTGTATCACGGTGAATCCGCGGAGCGCCGAGGTGATGTCCTCGGTCCCGACCGCTCGGTCGAGGTCACCGGTCATCGCTACGACTCGATGCGTGACATCGGCTGCTGCGACGGCGTCGAGGGTATCGAGCAGCGAAGCCGCCGCGAGGTCGGCGGCTCGGGTATCGCCGATCTCGGTCGCAAGCCTGGTTTTTGCGAAACCGGGGACCGGTGCTTTCGCGACGACGAGAACCACGACGTCGAGCGTCACCCGATCACCTTCCAGAAGTCGTGCACTGCAGTGATGGTCCCCTTCAGGGAACCGGACACCTTCGATGTTCCTGCGGTGCGCGGGCGGTAGGTGATGTCGTGCTCCACAACCCGCCATTGCGCACGGCCTGCGAGGACGAGAAGTTGCAGCGGATACCCGGACCTCCGGTCGTCGACGTGCAGGTCGAGTAGGGCCTGACGTCGGACGGCTCTCATCGCCCCGAGATCGTGGACCGGCAGTCCATATCGGCGTCGAATCCGCGCGGCGAGGACGGCATTGCCGATTCTGCTGTACAGCGGCCACGTTCCGCGCCGATCGGCACGACGACGCCCCACCGCGAGATCGGCGCCCGAGTCCAATGCGGCGACGAGGCGCGGAAGTTCGGCTGGGTCCATCGAACCGTCGCCGTCCAACACACAGACCACCGGGCTCTGTGCCGCAAGTACCCCGGCGTGAACGGCGGAACCGTAGCCCGGGATCTGTTCACGCACCACCGATGCACCGTGGGCACGCGCGACACCGGCGGTGTCGTCGGTGGAGTTGTTGTCGACCACCACCGTCCGGTAGCCGTCGGGCACCGCCGCCAGTACACCGGGCAGGGACCCGGCCTCGTTCATGCAGGGGATGACGACGGTGACGTCCGGCGGGGTGGTCGGTGCGCGCTCAGACACGAGGCGGCCCTGCCGGCGCCGCGGACCTCAATGGTGCGTGCGCAAAGGCCGCGATCCCCGCTTCAGGGAGGATCTGCGCCCGGAATCCGAGTTTCTCGCCGGCCAGTCGAGGGCTTGCGACGATGTGCCGTACGTCCCCGGGACGGTACTCGCCGGTGACGACGGGCGCTGGCCCGCCGTAGGCGCGCGCGAGGGTCACGGCCACCTCGCCGATCGTGATCGGTTGCCCCGAGCACACATTGAATGCCGAGAATCCCGGTATCGGCGCGTCGATTGCGGCCATATTCGCCGAAGCGACGTCTCGGACGTGCACGAAGTCGCGCATCTGCAGGCCGTCCTCGAATACGCGCGGTGGTTCACCGGCTTCGAGGAAAGAGCGGAACATCGCGGCCACCCCGGAGTACGGGGTGTTGCGCGGCATGTGATCGCCGTACACGTTGTGGTACCGCAGGGCGGTCACACAGCCGCCGGTGGCCAACGACCAGGCGTGGGCGTAATTTTCCTGCGCGACCTTGCTGGCCGCATACAGGCTCCGTGGTCGCAACGGTGAATCCTCCTCCACAAGCTCCCAATCGAGAGTCTCACCGGTGGTCGGGTCGGTGGTGTCGAATATGCCCGCCGCGAGGTCATCGCTTCGGCGGGCCGCAGGCTCCACGATTTCTCCGACGGCATTGCGGTACCTTCCGTCCCCGTAGACGACCATCGACGACGCCAGGACCAACCGGCGGCAGCCGGTTTCGTGCATCGCGGCGAGCAGCGTCGCCGTACCGACGTCGTTGTGGCTGGCATATGCGGGGGCGTCGCTCGCATTCACTCCCGCCCCGACGACCGCGGACTGATGGCATACCACGTCCACACCCCTAAGTAGCTCTGTCAGTGTGGGGAGGTCGCGGACGTCCGCGCGCTGAATACCTTCCGGTGCCTGGGCATCGGCGCCGTGGGCGGATGGGAGCAGTGCATCCACAGCCACGACGTCGTGACCGGCAGCGGACAGCGTGGTGTGGATATGGCTGCCGATGAATCCGGCTGCACCTGTGAGCAGTACGCGCGTTCCCGTCACGGCAGCTCGATCGGTAGTGTTTCACCCTCGTGGACCCGGCAGGTATCGCAGGCGCCTTCGGGGGCGGCGGCGATCGCCGACCGCACCAGCGTCTTCAGTGATCCGATATTGCGTTGGACCTCGGCGAACACATCCACGGCTCGCACACCGGCACCCACCTCGATCCCCGCGTCGAGATCGGTGACCAATGCGATAGTTGCGTAACACATCTCGAGCTCGCGTGCGAGGACAGCCTCGGGGTGGCCTGTCATGTTCACCAGGCTCCAGTCCTGCCGAGCGAACCATAAGCTTTCCGCCCGGGTCGAGAACCGAGGTCCCTCGATCACCACCAGCACGCCGCCCTCGATCGTCCCCGGCTGCGACGCCGCCTTGCGAAGAACGGGGCAGTACGGGTCGGCGAACTGGACGTGTACGCCGCCGCCGTCGAAGTACGTCTGGGTACGACCGCTGGTGCGGTCGACGAGTTGGTCGGGTACCACCATCGCACCATGCGCGAGTTCGGGGGTGAGACTGCCGGTGGTGGTGGGGGCGAACACCTGACGCACACCGAGCATGCGCAGTGCCCACAGGTTCGCGCGATAGGGGATCGTGTGCGGCGCGAACTCATGTCGAGCGCCGTGTCGCGGCAAGAAGGCGACCCTCTTGCCCTCGACGTCGCCGACCGTAATAGGGGCGGCCGGACTGCCGTACGGAGTGTCGACCGTGACCGTGGCGGCGCCCTCCTCGAAGAACGAGTAGAAGCCGCTCCCACCGATGATGGCAATGTCCGCGGAGGGCAGTTCGGGCGAGGATTGTTCAACCATGAGGCCATCCTTCGTCGTTATGCTGGGCGCGAGTGCGGCATTCGCCAAAGGAGATGACATCATCCGATCTGCTCAGCAAGCTGGTAAACGCAACTTTCGGTGCAGCGATGGTGTGGGTGCGGCGTTGGCTCTCTTGCTCGTCGCGGTGGCGTTCGTCGTACCGTATCTGGGCAATAAGACCATCACTCCGATCATCAACCGGTCAGCGCAATCGGTCAAGGACTTCGCCGATGCCGCCCCGCTCTTCGGCTTCCGGGATGTGCACGTCGGCTGGGGCACTCCGTTCGCGGTCCTCATTGCGGTCGCGATGGTCTTGTGGGGTCCGCCGCTGGCACAGCGATTGTCGTGGCGTCGACTGGCGGTGGGTACCTACCTGACCGCGGTGGCGTGGGCGATGGCGCTGGCCATGGTGGACGGATGGCAGCGCGGCTTCGTCGACCGGCTCACGTCCAGGGACGAATACCTGCATGACGTGCCTGGAATCACCGATATTCCGGCGGTGCTTCGTGGATTCTCGCAGAGAATTCTGGACTACCAACCCGATTCGTGGACCACGCACGTGTCCGGGCACCCTCCCGGTGCGGTGCTCACGTTCGTGTGGCTCGACCGGATTGGGCTAGGCGGTGGAGCATGGGCGTCCGCGCTGTGTGTCGCGGTTGGGTCGAGCGCCGCTGTGGCAGTGATTGTCACGGTCCGTGCGCTCGGTGACGAGCAGATGGCGCGCCGGGCTGCTCCGTTCCTGGCCTTGGCGCCCGCGGTCATCTGGATCGCAGCCTCGGCCGACGCGATCTTCGCCGGTGTAGTCGCATGGGGGATTGCACTGCTGGCGCTCTCGGCGTCGCGGCGTGTGCGGTACCCGTGGTTGGCCGCGCTCGGGGCAGGTGTTCTGCTCGGATTCGGCGTCTACCTCAGCTACGGACTGGCGTTGATGGGTGTAGTGGCTGTTGCGGTGCTCCTCGTCGCCCGGACTGCGCGATCGCTCCTCGGCGCCGTGATCGGGGCACTGGCCGTCGCCGCGATCTTCACGGCGTACGGGTTCTGGTGGTTCGACGGCTACACGCTGGTGCAGGAGCGCTACTACCAGGGCATCGCCATGGATCGGCCTTTCGCGTACTGGGGTTGGGCGAACTTCGCCGCGCTCGTCTGTGCGGTGGGAGTGGCAGTGCCCGCCGCTCTGCCCCGCGCGTTTTCCTGGGCGCGGTTGCGGTCGTTGTCGCCGGTTCCGGTACTCGTGATCTCCGCGCTCCTGATAGTGGTGATCGCCGACCTCAGCAGGTTGAGCAAGGCGGAGACCGAACGGATCTGGTTGCCGTTCGAAGTGTGGCTCCTCACCGCCCCGGCGCTCCTACCGAGGGGTAGCCACAGATTCTGGCTGGCAGCGCAGGCAGTCGGGGCGCTGGCGATCAACCATCTGCTGTTCACCAATTGGTGACGCAGAGCGGCAGAATGTTCGCGGCAACCGTCATCTGAAGTCACAACCGTTGTCCAATGGACGCCCCGAAGGTCTTTGTTCTCAAAAATGCGTAAGTGTGGTTTGATCAAAATTCAAAGGTTCTCTACTCTCGGAATGGCACCCCTCACTCGCCTGACTTGAAGAGGACACGAATCATGGCCCTGATGATTGGCATCGACGTCGGTGTCGCTGACCTGGCCCAGAAACGCACCCCGGAACTCCCCCTGGACGGCCGGCAAGTATCTGAAGGAGTGAGATGTCCAATCGGTTGAGCCTTCCCACCCCGGTCACGGAGGTGTGGGATTGGCAGAGGGAGGCCGCGTGCCGCGGTCGCGAGTCTTCTGTTTTCTTCCATCCCGATCGCGAACGAGGCCGCGCCCGTGCAATGCGTGACGTGCAGGCCAAGCTTGTCTGCCGCGGATGTCCGGTGCTAACCCCCTGCCGGAAGCATGCGCTCAGTGTTGGTGAACCGTACGGTATTTGGGGAGGGATGTCCGCGAATGAGCGCACAGAACTTCTCGACGCCCACAACGGTTCGGTCGACGACGCTGTAGCGGACTCGTTCGGCTTCGACCGGGCGCGCCGGGCCTGAGCTCTCGACCACGTCGGGTCAGTCCGGCAGTCGCCGCATCTCGATGATGGTCAGACCCAGCGCGTCGAAACGGGCCAGCATGCCGCGGAGATCAGTTGGGCCGTCGACCCGGCCGAAGAGTGTGGTGTCGCCGGTCGTCACGTCCGAGACATCCAACTCGGGGAAGGCGGCCAGTACCCGATCGGAGAGGCTGCCGGAGATCAGGAAGGTATACCTGACGTTGCCGGGCCAACTCGATTCGGGACGTACCACGTCGGGCTCCTTCATTCGCATCGTCTTCCAGAACTCGGTCAGCCGTTAATCTCAGAGTGATCCACCGAATCGACTCGTACATCACCCGCAAGTGGTGAACCAGCTCAGAGCAATCCGCTCCGCTGCGCCGCTCCGATGGCGTCGCGGCGGGATCTGACGCCGAGTTTGCGGTAAATCCCGCGCAGATGCGTCTTCACGGTGTTCACCGACACGCACAAGTCGGCCGCGATCTGCTCCGCGGTGCGCCACGACGGAAGCTCCATCAGGAGCTCCAGTTCGCGTCGAGTCAACATCTCGGACGCGGTGCTCTGCACCCGCGGGAACGATGCGCGCAGTCGGTCTGCGAAGGGTTCGAGGACCCCGAATCGGCCTGTGCTCCGCACGAGAAGCTCTCGAATCTGTGATCCGCAGTCGTGGAATGGTCGCAGTACAGAGTGGGGCTCCGCAAGGCGTAGCGCCTCAGTCAGGGCGCGGTGGGCGCGTGAATCATGCTTACGGGCATGCGCGATTGAGGCGTCCACGAGCCATGCCGCAATCAGATTGGTTCCTGCGACGCACTCGAGATCACCGTCGAGGACGGGTTGTAGCCATTTTTGGGCGGCATCGAGACGGTGAGCGTGAAGATGGGCGATCGCCTCGACGAGTGCGGTGTCGCCGGTCGATCCGAGAAATTTATGCGTTTCGGTGACCAGTTCGCGCACCCATCCGGTCTCGCCTGCGGTGAGGTATGCGCACTGGATTCCGGGCAGCAGCACCGCTCGGATTCCAGGCGGCACGGGCAGGGAAGAAGACAGGGGACTGTCCGCGTGCAACGACGTCACCAATTTGTGCCGATGCTCAGACCCGCCGAGACCGAACAGCGCAGCGACGCCGTCGGCGAATCGCGCGGCATCGGTGTTTGCGTGGCGCAACGCGTCGGCGGATTCGAGGGCGATTGTCGCGGCATCGCCGTCGGACCGAACGTAGCGGCACCAGGAGTCGACGAGCCGCACCAACTGGAACATCGGATCTTCGGTCGCCGAATGGTCTCGGCCGATCGAGAGCGCCTCGTCCGCGAACGCTGACGCCCGTACCACGTCTCCCTGGGACATCGCCATTGCCGCCAAAGTTCCCAGGCAGTACATGACGCTCAGTGGGCCATCCCCGAGTCGCGCGTGGGCCAGTGCTTTCGCGAGCACATCCTCCGATTCGTCGGTTCGTCCGAGGAAGAGTAGCGCGCGCCCTTCCTGCAATAGGACGAATGCGTCGAGTCCGGGATCGCCGGTAGATTCCACGCCCACGCTGCGAAGTCGCTTCAGAGCATCGTCGATGCCACCTGCCTGAATAGCGGTCTGGACACGGAGAGATTCGCGGAGCAGTAGGTGCAGTCGGGACTCGGTGGCGCCGTCCACCAGCATCCCCGACCGCTTGCGGTCGAGGAGATCGAGGGTTGATGTGGCAACCGGGACGTTTCCGGCCGCCAGAGCTGCGGCGGCACGGATCAACCGCGCTGACGCGTGGTCTTGCGACGAGCGGGGCGCCCGCGCGAGAAGCCGGTCCACGGCTTCACCATGACCATCTACGATCAGGGATAGAGAACAGCGGCCGAGGAGCGCCACAATCTCGCCGTGGTCACCGGAGTTCACGGCGTGTTCGAGTGCGAGCAGGGAGTCGCCGAACTCATCGTGCCAGCGGGCGACTGTCAGTTCGAGGCGTTCGACCTCGACGTGACCGATTCTGCTGATCTCCGCCCGGAGATAACTCCGCAGCAGCGGATGATAGCGATACCGCGTTGGGGAGTTGGCGATTCGGCTGATCAGAAAATTATGGTGTTCGAGCCAGTCGATCTTGGCGCGCGCGTCTGTACATCCAGTGAGCTTCTCCGCGAGTTCGACTGTGAACGAGGCGGGTACGGATGTACGCAGAAGGAATTCACGCATGTCGTCGGTCTGGCCGGAGAGAACCTCCTCGATGAGATAGTCGGCCACCGCCCGGCGGTCACCAGTGAACTCCGCGATCAACTGGCTCGGATTTGGGTGACCTTCCAAAGACATTCCTGCCAACCGTATTCCGGCCGCCCATCCTTCACTGCGATCCATGAGGGCGTCCAGATCGTCCACGTTGAGTCGAACGTCGTGTTCTGCGAGCATCTCGGTCGCCTCGTCGGGCGTAAAGGCAAGATCTCGAGCCGTGATCGTGAAGAGCTTGCCGTCCAGACGAAGCCGCTGCAGTGCCAGCGGTGGTTCGAAGCGTCCGCAGACGATCGTTCGGAGCATCGGAGGTTGCCAGCGCATGAATGCCTCGAGGTCGGCGAGAACGTCGGCGTCGAGCAGGAGATGGGCGTCGTCGATCACTATCCAGATGTTTTCGGCCAGTTCGTTCAACGCCGCCGACAATTGTGTGCCGAAGTCGGGTGACGTGGAATCGAGTTCTTCGCATGACTTCTGCAGCCCAGGATTCCCTGTCTCTGCGAGGGACCGCAGAATCGTCCGGTGGACGCCCTCAAGATCGTTGCACCTCTCCTCGATCGTGAGCCAGGCAATTGTGGGAGTGCGTCCGGTGGCGAGTATTTCTCGCGCCCAGTCGGCCACAGCGCGCGTCTTGCCCGACCCCGCCGGCGCACAGACCAGCGCAACCGAATATGGGTGGGCATCGTCGACAAGAGCTGCGGTGAGCAAAGTGTGCAGGCGGGTACGGGTGACCGTTCGTCCCCGGGCACCGGAAGGTATTCGAGTGTTCCGATCAAACTCGCCGACATGTACTGCCGTCACGCAGACCTCCAATTCTCGCTGGACCGAGAAACGATCTTCGACAAGCACCGATTACCGACCTCGACGGTCGGTATGGGTGATTTTAGCGAGTGGGTGCTGGGTTGCGTGCGTGAACGCGCCCCGCGACATCGGGCCTCGTGGCTCCGATGTTGCGGGGGGGTGAACGTTTAAGGTGTGACGATTGGGAACGCGGGGTCGGGTACGTCGAGCAGTTCCGTGAGGACGAGAAGCTTCGACGGATCACCCGTTACTTGGATCCCCTCAGCTCCCTTGCCGGTGAACAGTCCGACTAGCTGCATCTTCGTCAATGTCAGAGTGACATCCGCTTGCACCGAGGTCCTCGGCGAGACTGTCTGAATGAGTGCGCCGTTGGACAGCGTCGTACGGTAGTGCGCTTCAGGGTCGGTGAAATGCCACTCGGCGACGAGGGACTTGTCCCATGCACGGGGGCCGTTGATACGCAGGGCCATCGAGTCGAAGATCTGATCGATGGTGAGCGCTCCCAGCATGTCGACCGCGACGGTCTGGAGTGGGGGCGGAACGATGCCGCCGCGCAATTCGAGGGCGCCGGTGAGGTAGAAGTTACGCCACGTCGCGTTCTCCGAACCGAACCCGAGTCGCTGGTAGGTGCGGGCGAGCAACTCTTTGGCCTCACCGTCCGACGGGTCGGCGAACACGGCGTGCTTGAGGAGTTCGGCGGCGAACCGGAGATCACCCTCGTCGAAGTACTGCTTCGCCTTCGTCCGGACCTCGTCCTGTCCACCCATGCATTCCACGTACCTGGTAGCGGCGTCTTCGGGTGGGTGCTGCCACAGCGACGACGGGTTGCCGTCGAACCAGCCCATGTAGCGCTGGTAGATGGCTTTCACGTTGTGGCTGACCGATCCGTAGTATCCTCTTGCATGCCAGGCTGATTCGAGTGCCGGTGGCAAGGGGAAGTCTTCGGCGATCTCGATGCCGGTCATGCCCGTATTCAGCATGCGCAACGTCTGGTCGTGCAGGTACTGGTAAAGGTCGCGTTGTTGTGACAGGTACGTGACTACGCGGTCGCGCCCCCACGTCGGCCAGTGGTGAGACGCGAACGCGACGTCGTAGTCGCCGTCGAACATCTCGATGGCCTGGTCGAGGTAGCGTGACCACGTTCGGGGATCCCGGACCAGAGCACCCCGCAGCGTCAGTAGATTGTGCATGTTGTGAGTGGCGTTCTCCGCCATGCACAGTGCTCGTTGGTCGGCGAACAGGAAGTTCATCTCCGCGGGCGCCTCCGTGCCGGGTGTCATCTGGAAGATGATCCGGATACCGTCCAGGATCTCCACCTGGCCAGTGTGTGTGATGTCGACAGTGGGCGGAAGCAGTCCGGGAACCCCGGTCGACGTGGTGGTTCCCAGACCCGCACTCAGGTGTCCGTCCGGTCCCTTCGGGAGCATGGCGCCGTACATGTAGGAGGCCCGCCTGCTCATTGCTGCCCCGGCATAAATGTTCTCAGAGATGGCGTGTTCGAGAAACCCTTCCGGGGCGAGGATCGGAACGTCCCCGCGGCCGTTCGGCAGAACGCCTTTGACGCCCCCGAAATGGTCGGCGTGCGAGTGGGTGTAGATCACCCCGGTGACAGGCCGATAGCCTCGATTACGCCGATACAGAGCCAGCCCGGCAGCCGCGGTCTCCCGCGAGATCAGTGGATCGATGACGATCACACCGGCTTCGCCCTCGACGATCGTCATGTTGGACAGATCGAGGCCGCGCACCTGATAAATGCCCTCGGTCACCTCGTACAGGCCGTCCTTCGCGCACAGCTGAGACTGCCGCCAGAGGCTCGGGTCGGCCGTGTCCGGGCAGTCACCGGCCAGGAACGAATACTCCTGCATGTCCCAGACGACGCGACCGTCCTCGTCCGTGACGGTGCACGGGTCGAGTCGGTCGACGAAGCCGCGGTTCGCATCCTCGAAGTCGGTGATGTCCGAGAAATCGGGTGTCATGTTCCTTCTTTCGACTGGGCTGGGTAAGCGAGTGGGCTGGGTAAAGAGGAAATGGAGCCGACACCACGGTGTGGGTCGTCGGCACCCGAGATACTCGATTCAGACTCTGGCACCAGGTCTGTGGGGGCACATCATCCGTTGAAGATGAGGATCACCCGGCGAGGATGATGTGGCGATTTCTGCGACGTCGGATGATGTGACTGTTCGCTATCACACTTTCGAGAAGGGCATGGACATGACGACCAACCCGGAGTCCGGTACGGACAGCCCTGTCAAACAGGGTATTGCAGCAGGAACGTCCATTGCGGCAGCAATCTTGCTGCTGACACTCGGCGTGATCTCGTTCTTTCAGGGCATCGCCGCGGTTGCCTCCGACGATCTGCTGGTCATCGGCGTCGAGTACACCTATCAGTTCGATACCACCGCGTGGGGCTGGGCCCACATCGCTCTCGGTGTCCTTCTCGCCATCAGTGCGATTGGTCTGATGACCGGTGCCACGTGGGCTCGCATCGCGGCCATCGGCATCGCCTCGTTGTCGATCCTCGCAAACTTCCTGTGGCTGCCCTACTACCCGCTGTGGTCGGTTCTGATCATCGCGCTCGACGTGGTCGTGATCTGGGCTGTCTCCACCTGGGACACCAAGTCGGTATCCGCAGCATGATTCGGTAACCGCAGAATGGGCCGTGCGGGGGTGGCCGCGGTCGCGTATTGATCTCTCGCTGCCGGCCGAGACGATCGATGTGAGACTTTAGCTCACACAGCGGGACTTTCGCGTGTTGTCGGCGGGTGTTCATGCTGGGATCGGTCCACCTCTGTTAGCGTCTGCATCCATGTCGATCTTCGGTCGTGCCCGCCCCACTGGCAGCCTCGTTCTTCTCTGGAGTGCGCTGGTCGCGGTACTCGTTGCAGTCGCGGCCCCGCCTGTCTCGGCCGAACCGGCATCGGGATCCACAACGACCTGGCTGTGCAGGCCCGGTCAGGCCGACGATCCGTGCGGCGGCCGGTCCGGCGCACCGATCGACTGCTTCTACGTCTATCCCACCGCGTCGCTGCAGCAGACCGCGAACGCCAACTTCGACGCCTCGCCCGAGCTGCGCGCGGTCGCCCGCTTGCAGGCCGAACCCTTCGGCGAGAACTGCAACGTGTGGGCGCCGGTGTATCGGCAGAGCACGCTGCGCGCACTGTTCACCGGGACGCCGCAGGAGCGCAGTGCAGCAGCGGATCTCGCGTACGACGACATCGAACATGCCTGGGAAGACTATCTTGCCAACCACAACGACGGACGTGGTGTGGTCCTCATCGGACACTCCCAGGGCAGCTACATGCTGCGGGAGTTGATCCGCAATCGCATCGAAGGTGAGCCGGTCCAGTCGCAACTGGTTTCGGCGCTCCTGATCGGCGGAAACGTACTGGTCCGCAAGGGTGAAGGGATTGGCGGCGACTTCGCTTCCGTGCCGGCGTGCACGGACCCGACGCAGACCGGCTGCGTGGTCGCCTACTCGGCATACTCGACCACCGCGCCGGCCGACACCAAGTTCGGCCTGGCACCCCAGTCGGCCAGCGGCAGAGCGAGCCTTCCGTTCGGACCCGAGTACGAGGTGTTGTGCACTAATCCAGGGTCGCTGAGTGACAACGCCGACGCCCCTATCCACGGGATCATATTGGGCCACAATGTGGACGGATTCCGCGCTCAGTGCACCGGCGGCGACGGGCCGCACGTGCTCATGGTCGACGGACCCGGCGCCGACCTGTTGCCGGCAATCCCGGCCGCGAACTGGGGACTGCATCAGATCGATATCAACCTTGCGCAGCGGGACCTGGTCGACCTGGTCGGCGCTCAGAGCGAGGCGTACCGGCGCTGACGCTCGCGTGGCCGACGAGTGCAACTCTGACTTCTGAGAGTCATCGATCTTCCGTCGTCGGGGACGGTGGATCGACGGAGAACAGATCGCCGACCGAACACTGCAGTACGTGGCAGATCGCAGTCGACGTGGAGAATCGGATGGCTCTGGCGCGGTCGTTCTTGAGCACCGACAGGTTCGCCACGCTCACTCCGACACGCTCCGACAGGGCTGCCAGAGTCATGGCACGCTCGGCTAGCAGTTCGTCGAGGTGGCAGCGCACCGAGTGCTCGAGTTCGGGCGGCATCAGATGAGCCCTTCCTGATCGCGGGCCATGCGCGCGCCGAACCGGAGCACGATCGCGATGGCGAACAGCACCATCGAGGCCGCGAGGGTGAACCAGAGCTCTGTGCCGAACGGCGCGCTGGCTGCCCCAACGCTGTCGCCGAGTCGCGGCCGGGTGGACATGATTCGCCTCGACCTCATTCCGGGAGCGAGACCAGTGCGATTCCCGTCCGGGCTGCTCGGTAGGTTGACCATGCTGTTCGTTTCACCGACACGATCGAAGGTCGAGCTGCCGTTCCAGCACTTCGACGTCGACCCGGTGCTGATGCTGAACCTGCTCTACGACTTGAACACCCATCCGCCGCTGAGGGCCGAGATCGTCGACGGGCGGATCTTCGAGTACCTGCGATTCATGCTCGCCCAGCCGCGGTGACGACCATCTGCCCCTAGAACGCTTTCCAGGGGACCGGGTCGTCGAAACTGCGGATTCTGCCCCGACACGGCGACGCGAGACGAATAATGGACAGGAGACCCGGTTCACGCTGCTGTGAAGAAGGGAACCGCCATGTCGGGGTATTCATCAGTCGATCAAGGAGTCGTGGCGCGCACATCCAACGCTCATCCACGCCCTCGACGTCGTGGTGATCTTGGCGACATTGCCTGGAACCCGAACCGGGCCTGACTATTCGGCCGCCTGGAGAGAGCCGTGGGAAAGAATACGAAGCACGAGACGTCTGGGTTCGACCTGTCCCGGACAGACGCTGCTGAGCCCGACACACCGATGAAGAACAAGGAGTACCGCCGCCTACTCCGTCCGCTCCACACCGAACTCGTCGCGTTGCAGGAGTGGGTGAAATCGTCCGGGGCAAGGATCTGCATCGTGTTCGAGGGTCGCGACACCGCAGGGAAGGGGGGCGTCATCAAGGCGATCACCGAGCGGGTCAGTCCGCGCGTGTTCCGTGTAGTCGCCTTGCCCGCCCCGACGGATCGCGAGAAGTCGCAGATGTACTGGCAGCGGTACATATCGCATCTCCCGGCCGGCGGGGAGGTCGTCATCTTCGACCGCAGTTGGTACAACCGGGCCGGGGTCGAACGGGTTATGGGCTTCTGCACCGAGGCGGAAACGCAGCAATTTCTCCAGCGCGCCCCGGGGGTAGAACGCGCGATCGTCGACTCGGGCATCATCCTGCTGAAGTACTGGCTGGAGGTGAGCGAAGAGCAGCAGACGCTGCGCCTGCAGAGCCGGATCGACGACCCGCGGAAGATTTGGAAGCTGTCGGACCTGGACCTGAAGTCCTACAGCCGCTGGTACGACTACTCGCGAGCACGGGACGAGATGTTCCGACTCACCGACACAGGCTGGGCGCCGTGGTACGTCGCGGTCACCGACGACAAGAAGCGCGGTCGGCTCAACATCATCAGTCACCTGCTGAGCCAGGTGCCCTACGCCCCGCTCGAATACTCCGACATCGCGCTGCCCGGGCGGCAGCGCCCGCACGGCTACCGCGCGCCGACACAGCCACTGCACTGGATCCCCACGCCCTTCTGACGATTCGTCTCCGGCAAGGAGTAGCGATCATGGCCCCCACCGAACCCCCACCGGACTCGGTGCACCAGTCCGGAATCAATGCCGCACAGTCCGGTCAGTACCCCTGGCACACTCAGCCGCCGGATGCGGTCGTCACGACGCTGGCCTCGGACCGGGAGTCGGGGCTGATGACTGGCGAAGCCGATGCACGGCGCCAACGCCATGGTTCCAACGAGATCGTCTCCGAGCCAGGACCGTCGACGTGGGCGATTGCGCTCGAGCAGCTGAAAGACTTGATGAACCTGATGCTGGTCGTGGTGGTGGTCTTCAGCGTCGTCATAGGCGAGGTTCCGACGGCGATCGTGGTCGCAGTGCTCGTCGTGCTAAACGTCGTATTGGGCGCGCGACAGGAGTTGAAGGCACGTGCCAGTGTCGACGCGCTCGCAAGAATGCAAACACCGCAGGTGCGGGTGACCCGCGACGGGACGCTCGTTCAGCTTGCCGCCACAGAACTCGTGCCGGGCGACGTCGTTCAACTCGAGGCCGGCGACCTCGTACCCGCCGATGGCCGCTTGCTCACGACAGCGACTCTCGAGACTCAGGAGGCCGCGCTGACGGGTGAAAGCGTACCCGTCCCGAAGGACCATCAGACCCTCGGTGCTGCCGACCTCCCCCTGGGTGACCGCAGCAACATGGTCTTCCAGAACACCTCGGTCACCCGCGGTACCGCCACCATGGTGGTCACCGAGACTGGCATGGATACCCAGATGGGCCAGATCGCGTCGATGCTCTCGGCCGTCGCGCCGGGCAAGTCTCCGCTCCAGCGCGAACTGAACTCGCTCACCAAGGTTCTCAGCATCATCGCGTGGTCGGCGGTCGCCCTCATCGTAGTCATCGGAGTGATTCGCGGACAGAGTCTGACGACGGTTCTGCTGTTGGGTATCTCGATGGCGGTGGCCGCGATCCCGACGGGCCTACCGACCTTCGTGCAGGCGATGCTCGCCTTCGGTGCCAGCCAGTTGGCCGAGGCGAAGGCCGTCGTGAAGAACCTCACCGACGTTGAGACCCTCGGCGCCACCAGCTCGATCAACTCGGACAAGACCGGCACGCTGACGATGAACCAGATGACCGTGCGGTCGCTGTACTTCCACTGCCAGTGGTACACCGTCGATGGCGAGGGGTACAGCAAGTCGGGGAGGATCGCCCACGCCGCGGGCGAGGAAGCCCCCGACTTCACCCTGCTCGCATACGGGCTGTGCCTCGACAGTGACGCCACCGTTTCCGACACCGGAGAGGTTATCGGGGATCCGACCGAGGCCGCGCTGGTCGTGCTCGCGGCCAAGGTCGGCGTGGACGCCCCGCTCACCCGGCGAAAGTATCCCCGGGTTGCAGAAGTACCGTTCGACTCCGCGTACAAGTTCATGGCGACGTTTCACCATCTCCAGATCGACGGCAGCACCCAGTTCGTGGAACTAGTCAAGGGCGGCCCCGACGTGGTCCTCGCCCGATGTGCAACCGCTTACCGTCCGGGCCGGCAGGTGGTACCAATCGACGAGGTTCGGGAGGAACTGTCCGAAGCGAACCGGGTCCTGTCCGAGAAAGGCCTCCGCGTGCTGGCGTTCGCTGCCCGCCGGCTCGATGAGCCGGAAGAGGCCGTGCAGGCAGACCCCATGTCGTTCGTCGAGGATCTCACTTTCATCGGCATGATCGGCATGATCGACCCGCTACGTCCGGAGGCGATCGACGCCGTGCACACCGCCCAGGCTGCAGGCATCGACGTGCGCATGATCACCGGAGACCATGTGATCACGGCATCCGCGATCGGCGCCGAACTCGGCCTCGGACCGGGCGCCATCGGCGGCGGCGAACTCCAAGCGACGACTGACGAGGATCTCACGGCGGCGCTCCCGAACCTGCACGTGTTCGGCCGCGTCACCCCGCAGGACAAGCTCCGCCTGGCCGACATCATGCAGAAGAGCGGCGAGGTCGTGGCGATGACCGGGGACGCCGTCAACGACGCGGCCGCACTGAAGAAGGCCGACATCGGCGTCGCCATGGGATCGGGCAGCGAAGTCACCAAACAAGCCGGCAAGATGATTCTCACCGACGACAACTTTGGAACCCTGATCACTGCGATCCGATTGGGTCGCAACATCTACGACAAAATCGTGTCGTACATCCGATACCAGATGTCGAAGCTGTTCTCGCTGGTCCTGCTGTTCCTGGTGGCGAGCATCTTCAACATCAACGACGGGGTCGCGCTCACCCCGCTGATGGTGCTGTTTCAGAATTTCTTCATCACGCTCTTCCCGGTCGCCGTCATCATGCTCGACCCACCGCCGCCGGACCTGATGAACAAGCCGCCACGCGATACGCGGATGCCGATTACCAACCGGAAGTCGTTCGTGCAGTGGCTCGCGTATGGAGTCCTGCAGTTTGCCGTCACGCTCGCCGCGATGCTCCTCGCACCGGGCGAGATGAGTACGACCGAGGCAAGCGTCCCCATGACGATGGCGTTCGTAGTGCTGTCGTTCAGTTCCATTCTCGCCGGACTCGTCATGCGGCGCGATCCGGAATCCGGCCTCACATCACCGATTCTCAGCGCGCTGAAGATCCTGTCGGTTCCGATCGTCGTCACGGTGTTCGCGGTCGAGATCGGGTTCCTCCAAGGTCTCCTCATGACCACGTCGTTGACGGGTGACCAGTGGCTCGCCTGTCTCGGCTGGTCGCTGATCGTCCCGATCGCTGTGGAAGCGGAGAAGGCGCTCCGTCGCCGGCGGCAAGCGCGACCGAGCACACCGATCCCTGCCACAGCCGCGGTCGACCCGCAACGCGCGCGCTGAGACCCAATCCATCGGGAGAACGACGACTCGCTCGGTGATGAGGCGGGTTTCCGGATCGACGCGCCTGGAAGCAAGGTGACGATGTCGTTCGCTGTCCAGGCGTTGAGGAAGACCGACCAACCGCGCTCGCCACGCCGAAGCCGGTCGGCGACCGCTGCCTATAGTCGCCTCGACAGAGGGTGCGACCGATATCACCCGACCTGATACGGATGTCGACGAGTTCACTCGCAGGCTCGTCTCACGCGAGTGCGGTCGTCACTGTTCACGGGCCGAACTGCGCGTCCGTGGAGACGGTCGCGGACGCCGCGAACACGGTGTTCGGATAGGCGTGCGTGCGGACTCACCCAGGGTGGGATTGGACCGCGCCGGTAAGCTCGACAGCTGGACCAGTACAGATTCATCGACCTGGAGGTAGAAACGCGTGGCTCTCGTCGTCCAAAAGTACGGCGGATCCTCGGTGGCAACCGCCGAGAGAATCCGACGAGTGGCTGAACGGATCGTCGAGACCAAGAAGGCCGGCAATGATGTCGTCGTCGTGGTTTCAGCGATGGGGGACACCACCGACGAGCTGCTCGATCTGGCTCAGCAGGTGTGTCCAGCCCCGCCAGCTCGTGAAATGGACATGCTGCTGACCTCTGGTGAGCGCATCTCCAATTCTCTCGTGGCAATGGCGATTCATTCGCTTGGTGCGGAGGCTCGTTCGTTCACGGGCTCGCAGGCGGGCGTCATCACCACCGGCGCGCACGGCAACGCCAAGATCATCGATGTCACGCCGGGCCGCGTCCGGAATGCGCTAGACGAGGGCTCGATCGTCCTGGTCGCCGGATTTCAGGGTGTCAGCCAGGACAGCAAGGATGTGACGACGCTCGGCCGCGGAGGTTCTGATACCACTGCGGTGGCGCTCGCCGCAGCCCTCGAGGCAGATGTCTGCGAGATCTACACGGACGTGGACGGAATCTTCACCGCCGATCCGCGCATCGTCCCCGATGCGCAGCGTCTCGAGACGGTCTCGTTCGAGGAGATGCTCGAACTGGCAGCCTGCGGCGCGAAGGTGCTCATGCTCCGCTGCGTCGAGTACGCCCGCCGCTACAACGTGCCTGTGCACGTCCGCTCGTCATACACGACCAAACCGGGCACCATCGTGTCCGGATCGATGGAGGACATTCCCGTGGAAGAGGCAATCATCACCGGAGTCGCGCACGATCGCGGCGAGTCCAAGATCACCGTTGCCGGGCTGCCCGACACCCCGGGCTACGCGGCGCAGGTCTTCCGCGCAGTCGCCGAGGCGGAGATCAACATCGACATGGTGCTACAGAACGTCTCCAAGGTCGAGACTGGCAAGACCGACATCACGTTCACCCTGCCTACCGCGGATGGCCCGCGCGCCGTCGAGAAGCTGTCTAAGCTGCAGGAGAAGATCGGCTTCACGCAGGTGCTCTTCGACGACCACATAGGCAAGGTGTCGCTGGTCGGCGCGGGAATGAAGAGCCACCCCGGCGTCACCGCCACGTTCTGCGAGGCCCTCGCGGACGCCGGAATCAACATCGACCTCATTTCGACCTCCGAGATCCGCATCTCGGTACTGGTGAAGGACACGGAACTGGACAAGGCCGTCGGGGCTATCCACGACGCTTTTGACCTCGGCGGCGACGAAGACGCCGTCGTGCACGCAGGAACAGGACGGTAGACGATGACCAATCAGGCGAGCGAAGCTACGGCGCATGTGACTGTCGCGGTCGTCGGTGCCACCGGACAGGTCGGCATCGTCATGCGCGCGCTCCTCGAGGAGCGGAACTTCCCCGCAGACAAGGTGCGATTCTTCGCCTCCGCGAGGTCGGCGGGCAAGAAGTTGCCGTTCCGCGGGGAGCAGATTGTCGTCGAGGACGCAGCGGAAGTGTCCGATGAGGACTTGAAGGGCATCGATATCGCCCTGTTCTCGGCCGGCGCGACGCTGTCTCGGGAGCAGGCTCCGCGGTTCGCGGCGGCCGGTGCCACGGTCGTAGACAACTCGTCTGCGTTCCGTAAGGACCCCGACGTCCCGCTGGTCGTGAGCGAGGTAAACCCACAGCAGGCGAAAAACCCGCCGAAGGGCATCATCGCCAATCCCAACTGCACCACGATGGCTGCGATGCCGGTGTTGAAGGTCCTGCACGACGAGGCCGGGCTGCAGCGGCTCATCGTGTCGAGCTATCAGGCGGTGTCCGGTAGTGGTATCGCTGGTGTCGAGGAGTTGTTGGGCCAGGCCCGTGCCGCCATCGGCGACGCCGAGAAACTGGTACACGACGGCGGCGCCGTCGATTTCCCGGCCCCGAACAAGTACGTCGCGCCCATCGCCTTCAACGTGCTGCCGCTCGCCGGTTCTATCGTCGACGACGGCAGCGGTGAGACGGACGAGGATCAGAAACTCCGCAACGAGAGCCGCAAGATCCTGGGGTTGCCGGACCTCCTGGTGTCGGGCACGTGCGTCCGCGTCCCCGTGATCACGGGTCATTCGCTGTCGATCAACGCCGAGTTCGAGCGTCCGCTGTCGGTGGAGCGTGCGCAGGAGCTTCTCGCGAACGCTCCTGGTGTGAAGCTTGTGGACGTGCCCACCCCGCTCCAGGCTGCGGGCAGCGACCACTCGCTGGTCGGCCGCATCCGTCAGGATCCGGGTGTTCCCGAGGGTCGTGGACTCGCGCTGTTCGTGTCGGGCGACAACCTGCGTAAGGGTGCCGCCCTCAACACCATTCAGATCGCCGAACTACTGGTCTGATCTCCCCCCACGTGAGCGGCCAAAGTCCGCTACGGCGCACTTTGCCACTCACGTGGGTTCACCCGAGTTGTGCGAGGCGCACGTCACGCGCTGCCCCTTACGGTTGGGACCATGGGCCCTGCCATCGGACAGTTGTTACCGCTTGCGGTGGGTGTCGCGATCTCGCCGATACCGATCATCGCCGTCATCCTGATGTTGCTGTCGGCACGTGCGGGCGGTGCCAGCGCGGGCTTCGGTCTGGGCTGGATTGCCGGCATTCTTATCGTGACAGCCATTTTCGTGCTCGTCGCCGGGGGCATCGACACCTCCGACTCCGACGAGCAGTCAGCGGCTGCGTCGTGGGTGAGGGTTGTCCTCGGCGCACTATTGCTCCTGCTCGCGGCACGGCAGTGGCGAAGTCGCGATGCCGACTCGGAACCACCCAGGTGGATGCGGGCCATCGACGACCTGAACTTCGTGAAGTCGACGGGGCTCGGATTTGCGCTGGTCGCAGTGAATCCCAAGAACCTGCTGCTCTGCGTGTCTGCAGGCGTCGCGATCGGCTCTGCCGGGGTGAGCGGCGGTGGGCAGATCGGGGCCCTCGTCGTCTACACCGTACTCGCCGGGTCGACAGTGCTGATCCCAGTGATCGCCTACGCCGTCGCCGCGGACAAGATGCGAGGGACCCTGAACGATGTGCGAGCCTGGCTCCAGGCCAACAACGCGGCAGTGATGAGCGTGCTGCTGCTGGTAATTGGTGCCGTCGTCCTGGGCAAGGGTGTCGGCGGGTTCTGACGCACCCGGCGATTTCACTGTCCGGGTGGTGTTCCTCGCCACCTGAGAACGCCAGGGCCGGTCACGGATGGATTATGCACCGGAAGCCGATATGGCAGGTGGACGTCTCCTCGGTGTCGCCCTGCCTCGCGGAAGGACGGTAACGGAGGCAGTAGTTGGGCGCACAGAGGTGGGAGCCGCCCTTGATAACCCGACGAGCGTAGGGCTCGCCGGAGTTCTCCACCCGTGCAGTGTCGACGCGCGGGTTGCTGGGGATGCAGCAGGAGCTGGCCGCCGCGGTGTTCTTCCCGCTCTCGGAATGATCAGCCGTGAAATGGTCGGTGGTCCACTCCCACACGTTGCCGGCCATGTCACTGAGCTCGTAGCCATTGGGCCGGAACTGGCCGACCGGTGACGTTCCGGCATACCCGTCCTCGAGTAGGTTCTCCCACGGAAACTGTCCTTGCCACACGTTCGCGCTGGGCTTGCCGCCGGGCTCGTGCTCGTCGCCCCACACGAAGGGCTGCCGGTCGAGGCCGCCGCGCGCCGCGAACTCCCACTCCGCCTCGGTGGGAAGGTCTTTGCCCGCCCACGCTGCGTACGCACGCGCGTCGAACCACGACACCTGGGTGACGGGATGCCGTTCGCGTCCGCCGACGTTACTTCCCGGACCCTCTGGGTGACGCCAGTCGGCGCCCGGCATGAACGACCACCATCGGGTGTAGTCGTCCAGGGGGACGGGTCCCGCCGTCGGGGTGAACACCAGAGATCCAGGCACGAGCAGCGAGGGGTCCGCGCCTGGGTACTGTGCGGGGTCGGGGGCGATTTCAGCGGTAGTGACGTGACCGGTGTCCTTCACGAAACGACGGAACTCGGCGACGGTGACCTGATGCGAGTCCATCCAGAACCCATCGACGTTCACCTGGTGGACGGGACGTTCCTCGGGATAGAAATCCTCCGAACCCATCCAGAATGTTCCTCCAGGAATCCAGGCCATGTTCTTCGGAGCCGCACGAGTCATGGGATCAGGTTTGCACGTCGAGCGGTGCTCGGGGGGCAAAGGCGTCCACAATCCTGAGTGGTCGACGGTTGAGGTGCGGTACCGTCGGCTACTGACCTCGCAACTTCGTTCTCACCGAGCAGGGGGCGCACCCGAATGGGACCGATTCCGCGTAGATCGTTCGTTCGAGGGCTGGCTCTGACAGCGGGACTCGGCGCCGCGGCCGCCGCGCCGGCGAGGGCCTTCCCGTTCGACATCGACCCGTTTCGCCCGTTCGTCTTCTCGTCGCCGCACCTCGAGCCGTTTCGCGAACAGTTGCCGCCGCTCCCGGTACTGGGGGGGACCGGCATCGAGGTACATGCCGCTAGTACGGCGCACCTCTTTCATCCCGACCTTCCGCCTTCTCCCGCACTCGGTTACGGCGGCTTGGACTACCTCGGTCCGACCATCGAGGCGCACGTCGGCGAGCAGACGTCGCTCACCTACCGCAACGACATCACGAGCAACCCTTTCGCCGCAGACGTCGACACGCGGTTACACGGCGTCACCGAGCAGGACCGAACCCAGGTCCCGACGTCGCTGCACCTGCACGGCGGCAGGACGCCACCAGAGTTCGACGGGCATCCGGAGCACACGATGCGACCGGGGCAGGGGATGACGCATCAGTTCCCTAATCGCCAGGATGCCAGCACACTCTGGTATCACGACCACGCCATGGGTGTCACCCGTCTCAACATCTACGCCGGTCTGGCAGGGATGTATCTACTGCGGGATGAGCACGATACCGGCGCCGGCGACAACCCGCTGGGTCTGCCTTCGGGTGAGTTCGAACTACCGTTGATTTTGCAGGACAAGAACTTCACCAATGACGGACGGCAGAGTGTGCGCTCGAATCCGTTGAACCCACCGGGCAGCTGGGAACCGGCTACGCCCGGCGATGTCGGCGTGGTGAACGGCAAGGTGTGGCCTGAACTCGAGGTGGCGCGCGGCCTGTATCGGCTGCGCATGGTGAATGCCGCGTCGTTCAGTGTGTGGAACCTCTTTTTCGAGAACCGGATGAGGTTCTGGGTGATCGGTGCCGGAGGTGGACTTCTCGACGCCCCCGCGTCGGTCGACCATGTACGGCTCGGGCCCGGCGAAAGCGTCGATCTGCTTGTGGACTTCGGGATGCTTGAGTCTGGAACCACGGTCGAGTTGCGCAACGACGAGCCCATCCCGGCCCAGGTTGCGCAGCGCGGGGTGCAGATCATGCCGCAGTTCTGCCGGTTCCTAGTTGGTTCGGCGGCGGGTTTCACGGGTCCGGTGCCCCAGAGCCTGCGCGGCGGAAGCCGTGGTCCCGCGCTGCTCCCGGCAATTGCGCAACCCACAGTGGTGCGCAACGTCTCGGTACTGCAACTCGCGAGCGGGCCGGGCCGGCCGGCTCCGCTGATGTCGCTGAACAACCTGCTCTACACCACCGATGACATCGAGATGCCGCGGCAGGGAACCGTCGAGCAGTGGAACATCGTCAACGTCACTCCCGAGCCGCACCCGATCCACCTGCATCTCGTGACGTTCCGGGTGGCAGGCAGGCAGGCGATCGACACGAACGCGCTGATGTCGGGGTATCCGCTTCCGCCGGTCGGGACGAGGTGGACACCATCCCCGGATCAGTTCACCATGGGTCCTGTCCTGCGGCCTCAACCGTGGGAGACGGGCTTCAAGGACACCGTCATCGCCGACGCCAACTCCGTCACCCGGGTGATCGTCCGTTTCCCGACCGCCGACGAACTCGGCTTCGACCCCGACGCGACGTTCGGGATGTCGGGGGAGTCGATGGACCACTCCGGCGGCGGGCATCCCTCGGAGCCGTCCCGTCCGTTGCAGGGCTACGTGTGGCACTGTCACATGCTCGACCACGAGGACCACGACATGATGCTGCGATACCGACTCGTCCCCTGATAGGACGGATGTCGGCGATCCGACGCTTCCAAGGGCCGACATCCGTCAGAACTCGTCGCTTCGAGGTATGGGCGGGACCAGCGAGCAGTCCGGCTGACGGACACCAACGGGCGCCCGCGGGCGTGCAGATCCTGATCCCACGGCGAGGTTGGGCCCTTTCAGCTGCAACGTCCCCAACCGGCTGTCAATCATTCTTGTGTGCAATAGTGTCCCCAACATCTGCATGGCGCCGCGGTGCATATTTCAGTCGCCGCCGCACGCAGTCATCAAATGAGAGGCCAAATTTTGAGCATGACCCGTAAGATCACCACCGTCGCAGCTACTCTCGCCATTGCGAGCGTCGGGTTCGGGGTGGCGTCTGCCGCCCCTGCGTCTGCCGCTCCGGCATCCGGAACCGGGTCATCCGACATCGGGCGATCCGTGCTGGGGTCTGCCGTGCTGGGGTCCGTCGCGATCGGGATTGCCGACATCGGGTCATCCATCATTGGAGCACTCACCCCTCCGGCCTAGGCCGCGGCTCCGGCATCACCCCATCACGGGTAAACCGACAACGAACCGCGGTAGCTTTCTCGGCCCGTGAACTTTCGGGGATGTCATCACCTTCTACCGATTCGAAGCCCACAACCGGCATTGCCGGATGCAACGTACGCGGATTCGCCACCTCGGACTTCGGACATGCTGACCGTTTCTCCCCTAGCAGTTTCGATGGTGGATCGGCACGTGGTTCGAGGATCCGATGGTGGGCGGATTCAACCGGCGGGCACCGCCCATTCAGTTTGATGCACGCAACAAACTTGATGCACGCAACAAACGTCAAGGACTCCGCGAGAACCTGAACGCATTCTGGACTGGCTTCCGGTTTCCGGCTTACAGTGCTTGTGTGGCCTCTGACGCGGCAGCAGTGAATATGCCGAAGCACGTACAAACCTTGATCGTGGGCGCGGGTTTCGCGGGTTTGGGCCTCGCGGCTCGGATCCTCCGGGAGCAGTCCCAGGCCGATGTCTTGGTCATCGAACGCGGCAACGACGTCGGCGGGACGTGGCGCGACAACACCTATCCCGGTTGCGCCTGCGACGTTCCGACTTCGCTGTACTCGTTCTCGTTCGCACCGAGCGCGGAATGGAGCCACATATTCGCCCGCCAACCAGAGATCTACCGCTATCTCAGGCAGGTCGCGGCCGATACTGGGGTCCTCGACCGGGTGGTGACCGAATGTGAACTCCAGGAAGCGCAGTGGGATGACAGCAAGGCCTTGTGGGCCGTGCGGACAAGCAGCGGCACGTTGACCGCCGACGTGCTCGTGGTCGCGACCGGTGCGTTGTCGACGCCCAGCTATCCAGATATTCCCGGTCTCGAGACGTTCGGCGGTACCTCGTTTCATTCCGCCAAGTGGAACCACGACCACAACCTCCGAGGTGAGCGTGTCGCTGTTATCGGCACCGGGGCGTCGGCGGTGCAATTTGTGCCCGAAATAGAGTCTGCAACGAAGCATCTCACCGTGTTTCAACGCACCCCGGCGTGGGTCATTCCGCGTCTCGACCGCGAACTCTTCGGCCTCGAGAAGTACCTGTATCGCCGGATCCCGTGGGTGCAGAAGGCTGTGCGGGGGTCCGTGTACAGCCTGCGCGAGGCGCTCGGTGGTTTGCTCCAGCACGCAACCGGACTGTTGCCAGTTTTCGAGGCTGCGGCCAAGGCGCATCTGCTCCGGCAGGTCCGCGATCCCGAACTGCGCCGGAAGCTCACCCCTGTTTTCACGATCGGCTGCAAGCGGATTCTCTTGTCGAACGACTGGCTCCGCACACTCGACCGCCCCGACGTCACGTTGGTCGATGCCGGACTCGCCGGCGTCACGCCGGACGGGGTCGTCGATGCGGCAGGCAACGAGCACAAGGTCGACACGATCATTTTCGCGACGGGGTTCACTCCCACCGAACCGCCCGTCGCGCACGCGCTGCGCGGGTCGAATGGTCGCACGCTCGCCGAGCACTGGAACGGCAGTCCAAGTGCGTACAAGGGCGCTACGGTCGCCGGCTTTCCCAACCTATTCTTGATGTACGGGCCGAACACCAACCTCGGTCACAGTTCCATCATCTACATGCTCGAGTCGCAGTCCACTTATGTCATTGATGCTTTGAAGGTGATGCGTCAGAGCGCGATAGCGTCTTTCGAGGTCACCGAGGACGCGCAGCGCCGGTACAACACCCGGATCCAGTCTGCACTGGAGAAGACGGTCTGGAACAAAGGCGGGTGCTCGAGTTGGTACTACGACTCCGAGGGGCGCAACTCGGTTCAGTGGCCGACCTTCACCTGGAAGTTTCGTGCTCAGATGCAGCGATTCGACGAGGAGAATTACATCTCCCGGCGTATGGGACCTTCCTTTTCTTGACTAATTCCAAATTAGGTGCCAGGCTTTGCGATATGCGACACGATATCGATCCCCGAGGGCAACTGCGCAGCGCGGGCTTGCGTGTCACTGCGCCACGAGTTGCAGTGTTGAATACGGTGGCCATGCGGCCGCATTCGGACGTCGACGACATTGCGGCCGTAGTACGTGGCGAGCTGGGTTCGGTCTCCACTCAGGCGGTGTATGACGTTCTGAGAGCATGCACAACCGCCGGCCTGCTTCGCCGAATCGAGCCTGCGGGTTCACCCGCGCGGTTCGAGACCCGTACCGGAGACAACCATCACCACCTTGTGTGCCGCGGTTGCGGAACCGTCGTGGACGTGGACTGCGCAGTCGGCGAGGCGCCGTGCCTCGAGCCGTCGCAGTCCCACGGTTTCGAGATCGACGAAGCCGAGGTCGTCTTCTGGGGGCTCTGCTCCCAGTGCCAGACCGCTTCTGGGGGCTCTGCTCCCAGTGCCAGACCGATGGACAGAAAGGAATCGGGATGACAGCCGCGTCCTGACCCGTCCGCCCCATCGACACACGTCTCATCAGATGCAACCTGGAGGCTTTGCCATGCCCGAAACGCAGCGCGCGACTACCACCAACGTTGGAATCCCGGTCTCTAGTGACAACGAATCACTCACCGCGGGACCTCGAGGCCCAATCCTGCTGCACGACCACTACCTCATCGAAAAGCTTGCGCAGTTCAACCGTGAGCGTGTTCCGGAGCGCGTCGTCCACGCCAAGGGCGGTGGTGCGTTCGGTGAACTGGTGGTCACCCATGACGTGAGCCGGTACACGAAGGCCAAGCTGTTCCAGCCGGGTGCCAAGACCGAGTCGCTGGTGCGTTTCTCCACCGTGGCCGGCGAGCAGGGCAGCCCGGACACCTGGCGTGACCCGCGGGGCTTTGCAATGAAGTTCTACACCGAGGACGGAAACTACGACCTCGTCGGCAACAACACACCCGTGTTCTTCATCAAGGACCCGATCAAGTTCCCGGACTTCATACATTCACAGAAGCGCATGCCTGGCTCCGGACTGCGTGACCACAACATGCAGTGGGACTTCTGGACGCTGCGGCCCGAGACTGCGCACCAGGTGACCTGGCTGATGGGTGACCGCGGAATCCCGAAGACATGGCGTCACATGGACGGATTCGGCTCGCACACGTATCAGTGGGTCAACGCCCAGGGCGAGCGGTTCTGGGTGAAGTACCACTTCAAGACCGATCAGGGCATCGAATTCCTCACACAGGACGAGGCGGACATGCTGGCCGGCAACGACCCCGATCACCACCGCGCCGACCTGTACGGCAGCATCGCCCGCGGAGAGCTCCCGAGTTGGACGCTGAAGGTCCAGGTCATGCCGGTCGACGAAGCTGAAGGTTACCGCTTCAACCCGTTTGACCTCACCAAGGTCTGGTCACAGAAGGACTATCCGCTGATCGAGGTCGGCAAGTGGACCCTCAACCGTAACCCAGACAACTTCTTCGCCCAGATCGAGCAGGCGTCGTTCGAACCGTCAAATGTGGTTCCGGGAATCGGCTTCTCGCCCGACAAGATGCTGCTCGGACGCGTCTTCTCCTACGCTGACGCTCATCGGTACCGGATCGGCGCAAACTACGCGCAGTTACCCGTCAACGCACCCAGGAATCAGGTGAACTCGTACTCGCAGGACGGCGCGATGCGGTACGCCACCAATTCACCCGAGACCCCGGTGTACGCGCCGAACTCCTACGGCGGACCGCACGCCGACGCCTCCCTGGCCGGCGACGAGGGTATGTGGGCGTTCGACGGTGAGTCGGTGCGCGCCGACTACGTCGAGCACTCCGAGGACGGTGACTTCACGCAGGCGGGCACACTTGTCCGCAAGGTGCTGAGCGACGACGAACGCGACCGCCTGGTGAACAACATCGTCGGTCACGCGCTCGGCGGTGTCAGCGAATCTGTGTTGCTGCGGGTCTTCGAGTACTGGAAGAACGTCGACGCAGACTTGGGCAAGCGAGTGGAACTCGGTGTCCGAGACGGGCAGAACCAGAGCTGATTTGTTTGGTTAGGGAAGGCATTGGGGAATACCCAGGGAATGCCCAGGGAAGGCTCAGAGCAGGCCCCACCAATAGACCAGCAAGGCGAGAACGAACACGATCGCGGTTTCCATGACATCCTCCTTCGCCCGACTGCACAACGCACGCTTCACGAACATTCGCCATGGTGCCAACTCCATCATCCTCCCTGGGAGGTAACGAATGCCCGGCAGGTGCGCAGTGTTTCCAAGTTGTATCCGGAGGGTCCATTTCGAGTGTGTCTCCGGTCACAGGAGGAACGGCGGTGTCACCAAGATCGTCGACAAGTAAGAAACTCCGTTGCGCGCCGAACATACCGGCGTCGAAGAAACCGAACCGAAGGGAGGGCGCTCGCAATGAGTAACCCCATCACGAGCACACTCGACAATGACCAGCAGAAGATCGTGGGCGACGCGCTGCAAGCGACCGTCGTCGACCTGATCGACCTGAGCCTGATTGCGAAGCAGGCCCACTGGAACGTGATCGGACAGAATTTCCGGTCGGTGCACCTCGCACTCGACGAACTGGTGGCCGCGGCGCGTGACTTCACCGACGAAGCGGCCGAGCGGGCCACTGCGATCGGTGTCAGCCCCGACGGTCGCGCGGCCACGGTCGCAAGAGATTCGGGTACCAAGGGCATCGGCGACGGCTGGACCAAGGACTCCGAGATCATCGCGTCGATCGTCGGTAACCTCGCAGCCCTCATCGATCGCCTCCGCAATCGCATCACGTCCACGGAGAAGGCCGACCCGGTCACTCAGGACCTGCTGATCTCCATCACCGCGCGACTCGAGCAGTTGCACTGGATGTGGCAGGCGCAGATCGCCTGAGAACGCTCCGCAGCCTGTGAGTGTTCGTCAACCGCTAAGCGGTCGACGAACACTCACGGTCGGCGACGGCGGTGTCGGGTGACGTTGCTAGGTTGGGCGGTGCCAGGGCGCCGGCTCGGATGACCGTGTCCCGGGCCGGGTTCGAAAGGTGCTGTCTTCCATGGTGATGGGTCCCACTCATGCAATGTCCGGTGCTGCCGTCGGTCTGGCGGTCTCAGATCTGCTTCCGCCCGACTGGGGTGGACCCACCTCCACGGCCGAGACGTTCACGTTCGCGGCCGTGTGTGCGGGAGCGGCGTTGCTCCCGGACCTCGACACGACCCAGTCCACCGTTTCGCGTTCCTTCGGACCGGTCAGTAACGTCCTTGCCAAGGGTGTCGACGCGCTGTCGCTAGGTTTCTACACCCTCACGAGAGGCAAACGCGACGGAAAGCGGCGCGGCGGGCACCGCACGCTCACCCACACCGCGCTGTTCGCGGTCGGTGTCGGGGCGGGGGTGACGGCGCTGGTCGTTCAGTTCGGAAAACCCGCCATCATCGCCACGCTCTTCATCTTCCTCGGCCTCGCACTCCGCGGTCTTGCCGGTGAGTTGGCCAAAGAAAAGGGCTGGCTCGCGGTTTCGGCGGTGGCTGCTGTCCTGTCTGCCTTGACGTGGCAGATGTATCCCACCGAAGCGGGCTCCACCGGGCTCGGCGTCGCGGTGGCGCTCGGTTGCGTCACCCACTGTCTCGGGGACGCGATCACGAAGGACGGCGTGCCGTTCCTCGCCCCGTTCCTCACCGTGGGCAAGGAGCGGTGGTGGGAGTTACGGTTGCCGTCCTTCCTGTCGATCAGGGCGGGCGGGGCCTTCGAGAAGGTTGTGCTCGGGCCCGCCCTCACCGTGGCCGTCGGTCTGATGGTCGTCTGGACCATCGACGGCGCGCCGCAGGCGATCTACGACGCATTCATGCCCTTGCAGCGCTGAGTCAGGCCGCAAGCATGCTCGCCAGGTCCTCGCGGACAGTATCGCGCCGGTGGTCGCGCTCGCGTCACTGTCGTTGTAGTCTTTGCCGGAGCGAGGCAGACTGGTTATCGACGCTGGTCTGCCAAATCGCAGGCATCGGAGGAGGCGATCGTGGAACTGCACATCGTGGCGGTGGACAAACCCGACGACATGAACGTGGTCGTCGGGCAGTCCCACTTCATCAAGACCGTCGAGGACCTGCATGAAGCATTGGCTGGAGTGAGTCCGCACCTCCGGTTCGGTGTGGCGTTCTGCGAAGCCTCCGGGCCGCGCCTGGTGCGTTGCTCGGGCAACGACGATCGTCTCGTCGAGTTGGCCACGCGCAATGCGCTTGCTGTCGGCGCGGGCCACTCGTTCTTCGTGTTCGTGGAGGACGGCTATCCGGTGAACATTCTGAACACGGTGAAGCAGGTACCAGAGGTGTGCGGCATCTTCTGCGCTACGGCCAACCCCGTGGAGATCATCGTGGCCGAGACGGAGCTCGGCCGGGGCATTGCCGGTGTGATCGATGGGCGCCCGCCTGCCGGCGTGGAGACGAGTGCCGATGTCGCCGACCGCAAGGCATTGCTCCGCACTATCGGTTACAAGCTCTGAGCGCCCTCAACCCAACAACGACCCGTGTCGTCAGAGCACGCGATTCGCGATGAAGTGGTTCACGGATCGGATGTCGACGTCACGGTTGAACTCGAGGCGGACCATACCCAGGCCGCTGAACCAGAGGTCGAGCTCGGAGTCGAGATCGAATATTCCGGCTGTCTCTACAGAGAACGCTTGGATGCGGCTGTACGGCAGAGAGGTGTAGTCCTTCTTCTTTCCGGTTATGCCCTGCACATTGAGCGTGACGATGCGCTTGTTGGTGAAGGTGACCGAGTCTCGCACGCCTCTGAATGCCAGGTGGATCTCTTCGTCAGGGACGAGGATTCCTTGAAGGGCCTCCCAGGCGGCGTTGGGATCCGACGGGGCGAGTTTGGCGAACGTCGCGTTGTTGTTGAAGTCGATCATGGGCATACCCTAGCCAGCTTGGACGGGTGAGTTTCACGCGCGCCTGAACGCCCACGGGAGAGAGACACGGTAGCTGTCGGGTGTACGCCTCCTGCTGTACTGCGAAGGCATCTGCCAGACGGGTGTTGCCCAACGGTGGGAGACTCCGCACCAGCAGAATACGACTCGTTCGAAGGATTTGAACCCACGACCTATTCGTCACATGCTCGCCCGGATCTCCGGGGCAATCGAGCAGTTCACCGGTAGGGACTGTCGCCGGTCGGACCCCGCTGGATCAGGGAGAACGGAGGCACGGCCCGTCCGGTGGTGGGGTGTGTTCGTAGCCGGGGTAGCAGGGCAGTACCTGCGGTGAGGGTGCCGCTGGTGCTTGTGCCGGTGCAGGTGGTGACCCGGGTCGGAGGCACGGCCCGTCCGGTGGTGGGGTGTGTTCGTAGCCGGGGTAGCAGGGCAGTACCTGCGGTGCGGGTGCCGCTGGTGCTTGTGCCGGTGCAGGTGGTGACCCGGGTCGGAGGCACGGCCCGTCCGGTGGTGGGGTGTGTTCGTAGCCGGGGTAGCAGGGCAGTACCTGCGGTGCGGGGTGTGGAGTTGGTGTTGGTTGGGCGGCTTGCCGAGGTGGAGGCGTATCCGCCAGCTGCGTCTCCGTCGGCGGCGGTGCTTGCACTGGTGGTACCTGCTCCGCAGCCGTCGGATTGGTTGTGGCGGTCGGTGAACTGGCCACTGTCGGCGAGGATGCCCGCGCCGAGGTCGGCGACGCGACGGGTCCGGCGACGTCGGGCGATGACGATCCTGACCCGATGATTATCCCGCCGACGATCGCGACGGCGATGATCGCCGCGAGCGAGAGGCCGGCGACCATGGCACGGCGGCTCCAGTTGATCGGAGAGATCGTGGGAGTGAGCCCGAGGGCGGATTGTGTCGGTGTCGCGACGGCGCGAGCGGCGGCGGCCAGCTCGCCCGCGGACCGATAGCGCCGTGCGGGGTCGACTGCCATTCCGCGTGCGATCACGGCGTCCATGCCGACGGGCACCGTCGAGACCATCGATGACGGGCGCGGCGGCGACTCGCTTCCGCTCGACGACTGAAACGGCATGCCGGTGAGACACTCGTACAAGACGGTAGTCAGACCGTAGACCCCCGACGCCTCGCCGGGATTCGTGGGGAGTCCGACGTCGGTGAGACAGATCAGCCCACTGTCCTGCACGCGAACGTTTGCCGACGTCAACCCCTGCTCGACCACTCCGGCCGCGCGCACAGCCTCCAGCGCCGACGCCAGCTGCTCGACAACGTCGACCGCTCGAGGTACCTCCATCGCGCCGGTGGACTGGAGCATCGTTTGCAGGTTGGTGCCCTGAGTGTGCGGGGTTGCGAGGAAGAGCCGGTCGCCGATCTGTCCGAAGTCGTGGATCGGTATTACATGCGGGTTGCGGATGTGCGCCGCGATGTCGGCTTCTCGTTCGAAACGATCGCGGTATTCGTCGTTCTCAGTAATTTCCGGCGGCAGCGCCCGCACGGTGACGTGCCGATACGTGATCGTGTCGAACGCTGCCCAGACCTCGCCGGTCGCATCCGCCGACAGCGGAAGGTCGAGGCGGTACCTGCCGAATAGGGCTCCAAATTGCATCGTCATTCTCCGCCGCTTGAAATGGGCGCGTCTGCGGGACTGTCCACCGGGGAGGTTGATCGCCTCCCTTTCCGGAATTCTACGGCGTAGCTTCCGGTGGTGCCGCGCTTGATTTGTGAACTGCCCTCGTATGCCACATCTTTCGCTCCGGAGTGCAGCGGAGCCCTGATCAAGGGACACCGCAGGTCTACCGGCAGTGTATGTGCGCATTCGTGGGACGAGTGGGAAGCGGCCGGTGGGAAACGACAGGCCCGAAATGTCGGTTCGAGGCCAGCGGTGGTGGTGTGGCGGCTATCAGGATTGCCCGAGACAGTCCCCGACGATCACCCTGCGCGACCTTCGGCACACCGCGGTCCCGCTTGCGGTCGGCGTGGGCGCGAACCTCGAGGCGGTCCCGCCGATGCTCGTGCACAAGTCGGCCGTCCTGACCTCGGGCACGTATGTCGATCAGTTCCTAGACGATTTCGAGGCTGTGGTGGACCCGCTGGACATGGCCTGCGGGGGGGGCAGCGTGAGGGACCGTACTCGAACCGCCGCGGACCCGTATACACCAGAGGCCACTCTTCGATGCGGAAAGGGTTTCTGACCTGCTCTCACGTTGTCGGGGTGGCGCGATGTGAACCCGCGACCTCTTCGTCCTGAACGAAGCCTTCTCTTGCTTCGGGCGGTAGCCGTATCACGGCCGAACTGTGGGACGCCGTGATCGAGGCGCTCCCACCGACGGTGCTGACCGATGCGTCCGAGTGGTGGTCGCGGATACAATCGAGGTTTCTACGCTGGCAAGGCGGATTGCGGATGGGAGCTGGTCTCGAATGGCCGATCAGGCGAAGCTCCTCGACTACCTGAAACGAGTGACCGCAGACCTCTACCAGGCCCGAGAGCAACTCCGCGAGGCCGAGGGAGTGAGCCGCGAACCGATCGCCGTCATAGGGATGGGTTGCAGGTTCCCTGGCGGGGTGCGGTCGCCGCAGGACTTGTGGAGTTTGGTGGAATCGGGTTCAGAAACTGTAGCAGAGTTTCCCGAGGACCGGGGTTGGGGGCTCGCGGAACTCTACGATCCGAAGGCCGAGCAGGCCGGCAAGACCTACACGGTGCAGGGCAGCTTTCTCGACGATCCGGCGGCGTTCGATCCGGAAGTCTTCGGGATCTCTCCGCGTGAAGCGCTGGCCATGGACCCACAGCAGCGACTTCTACTCGAAACGAGCTGGGAGACCTTCGAAAATGCGGGCATCGATCCGCGGTCGGTGCATGGCAGCCAGGTCGGCGTCTTCACCGGGCTGTCCGGTATCGACTACGCGGCGCGGGCCGGTGGACTGCCGCCCGAAGACCTAGAGGGTTACTTCATCACCGGCAACGCCATGAGCGTCGCCTCCGGGCGAGTGGCATACAGCTTCGGCCTGTCTGGCCCCGCGATCACCGTTGACACCGCGTGCTCGTCGTCGTTGGTCTCCATCCACCTCGCCATGCAAGCGCTCCGCAGCGGTGAGTGCGAGATGGCACTGGCCGGCGGGGCGACCGTCATGTCGACCCCCGCGGTGTTCGTAGAGTTCAGTCGTCAGCGTGGACTGGCCCGAGACGGGCGGTGCAAGGCATTCTCCGCCGCTGCCGACGGCACCGCATGGGGCGAAGGCGTGGGGATACTCGCGCTGGAGCGCCTTTCCGAGGCAGAGCGGAAGGGTCGCCGGATATTGGCAGTCATCCGAGGCAGTGCGGTGAATCAGGATGGCGCCAGCAACGGCCTGACCGCTCCGAACAAACAGGCCCAGGAGCGCGTGATACGGCAGGCGCTGGCCAGCGCCGGGCTGGATCCGGCCGACGTCGACGCGGTCGAGGCGCACGGCACCGGCACAAAATTGGGCGATCCGATCGAGGCGTCCGCATTGTTGGCCGGCTACGGTCGTGATCGCCCCGCCGACCGGCCGCTGTGGCTCGGCTCGGTGAAGTCGAATCTCGGGCACACCCAGGCGGCCGCCGGCGTTGCCGGCGTGATCAAGATGATCATGGCGATGCGGCACGGCGTCCTACCGAAGACACTGCACGTCGACCAGCCGACGCCGCACGTCGACTGGTCCACGGGGTCGGTGTCCTTGCTGACCGAAAATCGGGATTGGCCGGAAGCCGATCGGCCCCGCCGGGCGGCGGTCTCGTCGTTCGGCATCAGTGGCACCAACGCTCATGTCGTTCTGGAACAGTTCCTACCGGTCGAGTCGCAGTACGATCCGCCATCTCCCGAGCCGCGATCTCCCGAGCCGGGCTCCCGATCAGGCGAAGTCTTGGCCTGGTTCGTTTCGGGCCAGACCGAACCCGCGCTGCGCTCCCAGGCTGAGCGGCTACGCGAGTACGCCGCCGACCACCCCGAGCTGCCGCCCGCTGCGGTGGCCAGGGCGCTGCTGGGTTCGCGTGCCACCTTCGACCACCGCGCCGCCGTGATCGGTGCAGAGCCTCAGCGCCTACTGGCCGGCCTCGACGCGCTCAGCCGAGGCGCGCCGAGCCCCGACGTGGTCACCGGCGTGGCGTTGGAAGCCGGGGACCGGCCGGTGTTCGTCTTCCCTGGACAGGGTTCGCAATGGGTGGGTATGGCCGCCGAGTTACTGGATTCGTCGCCGGCGTTCGCCGACGCCGTGCAGGAGTGCGCCGACGCGCTGGCCCCGTACACGACGTTCTCGCTGCTCGATGTGCTGCGTGATCCCGATCCGGCATCGCTGGACCGGGCCGACGTAGTGCAACCGGCGCTGTTCGCGGTGATGGTTGGTCTCGCGGGGCTGTGGCGCGCGCACGGCGTCGAACCAGCTGCTGTGGTCGGACATTCGCAGGGTGAGATTGCCGCCGCCTACATATCCGGTGCGCTGAGCCTTTCCGACGCGGCACTGGTCGTCGCGGAACGCAGCAGGGTCATCGTCGCATCGGCCCCGCGTGGCGGAGGGATGGCCTCGGTGGCACTGCCGGCGGACGTCGTGCGGGCGAAGATCAAACCCTGGGCCGGCACCGTCGACGTGGCGGCGGTCAATGGACCGTCCGCGACGGTGATATCCGGCCCCGACGATGCCCTTGATGTTCTGGTCGAACAGTGGCAAGGCGACGGCGCCCAGGCCAGGCGGATCGCCGTGGAATACGCCTCGCACTGCGCGGATGTCTCAGTCCTGCGTGAGCCGATTCTCGACGCACTTGCTTCGATAACCCCCCGCCGGTCGCGGATTCCGTTCTACTCGGCGGTGACCGGTGGCGCGCTGGAGGGCACCGCACTCGACGCGGACTATTGGTACCGGAATCTGCGCCGCCCGGTTCGGTTCGAGGAAGCGACGAGATCGCTGGCTGCGGATGGGTATCGATTGTTCGTAGAGTCGTGTAGCCATCCTGTACTGACCGTGCCGATGCAGGAAACCCTTGATACGGCGGGCATTGCCGGCCGGGTCATCGGCACCATCCGGCGCGACCGTGCAGGCCTCCGTCAGTTCACCGCCGCACTCGCCGAGGCGCGGGTACACGGACTAGACATCGAGTGGGACCGGGTGAGCTGGGCTCGACGCGACGAGCGACAGCCGTGGGTGGACCTGCCTACGTATGCCTTTCAGCACCGCCGCTACTGGTTGGACAGTCCCGCGCCGCAGGGCGACTTCGGGTCGACGGGTATGGAAACGGGTGGACACCCGATGCTTGCCGCGTCTGTCGAACTCGGCGATGGCCGCGGTGCGGTCTTCACGGGATTGATTTCTCCACAACGTTTTCCATGGCTGACCGACCACGCTGTGAGCGACACCGTCATATTGCCCGGCACGGCTTTCGTGGAGTTGGCTCTGCACGCGGGGAACCGCGTCGCGTGCGGCCGAATCGAGGAACTTGCCATCGAGGCACCCTTGATGATTCCCGCGGAGGGTGAGGTCGCCATACAGGTGAGCGTGCTCGCCGACAGCGAAGCCGGCCGGTCCACAGTGGCGGTGCACTCGAGGGCCGCGGATGCCCCACAGGAAGCTCCGTGGACCCGGCACGCCAGCGGCACGCTCACCGCCGCCGCGGAAACCGACGACTCCCCCGAACAGCAGTGGCCGCCAGCCGATGCCACGCCGATTGACGTCAGCGGTCTTTATGGGCTGCTCGACGAGGTCGGCTACGGGTACGGCCCGACCTTCCGGGGCCTGCGGGCAGCGTGGCGCCGCGGTGATGAGTTGTACGGCGAGGTCCGGCTCAGCGGCGAAGACCCGGCTGCGGCGGTCGCCGGGTATGGGATCCACCCGGCGGTGCTCGACGCGGCGCTGCACGTGATTGCGCTCGGAGCCGCAGCGACTGGCGCCCGCGACATTCGGTTGCCGTTTGCCTGGGACAACGTGCAACTGCACGCCGTGGGCGCAACCGACTTGCGTGTGCGCATCACCATGACCGGGGCAGAGCGGTACCGGGTATCTGCGTACGACGCGGTCGGCAAACCGGTGTTGACCGCGGATTCGCTGGCGCTGCGACTGCTCGGGGATACGGACGTCTCGGCTGCCGGGGTCGGCAACAGCCTCTACCGCGTGGAATGGATGCCAACTGCCGCGTCCACCACGGCCTCGGCGGACCTGATGCCGCTCGACGAGGCGCTCGCCGGCGTTGATCACACAGGTCGGGTGCTGTGGCTGGATCTCGAACCGGGCCATGAATCGGACATGCCGACTCGGGCACACGCTGCCGCGCAGGTGGCGTTGCAGGCGATCCAGTCCTGGCTCCGCGACGACAGCCTGGCCGAGACCCGCCTTGTGGTCACCACCAGGCTCGCGGTGGCGGTCCGCGATGACGAATCGATTGACGACGTGTCTGCCGCGCCCGCGTGGGGGCTGATCAGTGCCGTGCAGAACGAGCATCCGGATCGCATCACGCTGGTGGACCTCGACGTGCCGGCCGGTGAACTGCCAGATCCTGCGTTGCCGGCAATGGCATTGGCCTGCAAGGAACCTCAATTGGCGATCCGAGGAGGTGAACTGCTGGCGCCCATGCTCGCTGCGGTAACACCGGCCAAGGCTGCACCCGAAGAGGGCCCGGCCCCCTTCGGTCCGAATGGCACGGTCATGATTACCGGGGGCACGGGTACCATCGGCAGGCTGATCGCCCACCACCTCGTGGCGCGGTACGGGGTGCGCCGGGTGGTGCTGACGGGCCGACACGTGCTCGATGCCGAAAGTGCGGCCGAATTGCGAGCCGATTTCATCGAGGCAGGGGCAGGGGTCGAGGTCAGGACTGCCGCCTGCGACGTGGCCGATCGCGCAGCGGTCGCTGCTCTGCTTGCCGACATTCCCGACCTGTCCGGCGTGATCCACGCCGCCGGGGTGCTCGACGATGGCACCGCCGCTACCTTGAGCCAGGACCAGTTGCACGCCGTCCTTCGCCCCAAGGTGGACGGTGCCTGGCATCTGCATGAACTCACGAGCGACCGCGACTTGTCGGCGTTCGTGCTGTTTTCCTCCGCGGCGGGGGTGCTCGGCGGTGCCGGCCAGGCAAACTATGCGGCGGCGAATGTTTTCCTCGACGCACTCGCGCAGCACCGCCGGATCCGCGGGTTGCCGGCTATCTCCATGGCGTGGGGGTTGTGGGACCGACCCAGCGGGATGACGTCCCATCTGAATGCGGCCGACCTTGATCGGTTGCAGCGTAACGGTATCGATACCATCAGCCCGGAGTCAGGGCCGGCGCTGTTCGATGCGGCGATGGTTTTGAACCGACCATTGATCGTGCCGATACGACTCTCGATGCGTGCCTCTCGAACGGATGGTGAGTCGGTACCGCAAATCCTGCGCCGAGTCCTCGGCATCCGTCATCGTCGCGCCGCTGTCGCCGATTCACCTACCGGCCTTGCCGACGAGTTGCGGTCACTGGATCCCGGGGAGCGGCACAGCCGAGTGCTGGACATTGTCACCACTCACGTGGCCGCAGTACTCGGCCACGACGGAAAAGAGGCGATCGACCCGGAGCGCGCCTTCAAGCAACTCGGCTTCGACTCGCTCACCGCCGTTCAGTTGCGGAATCAGCTGGCGACCGCTACTGGCGTAAGTTTATCTGCGACAGTTGTTTTCGATCATCCCACCGCAGATGCGCTCACCCGGGAACTGGTAGCTCGCCTACTCGGCAGCAGTACGATTCCGCAGCCGACCCGCCCTGCCCGTACTCGGGATGACGACGACCCGATCGTGATCGTAGGGATGTCCTGCAGATACCCCGGCAAGGTGTATTCCCCGGACGACCTGTGGCGACTGGTCCGCGATGGACGCAACGCCGCGGGTGCGTACCCCGACAACCGAGGCTGGAATCTCGACGACGTGTACGACCCCGACCCAGACCGCAGTGGCACGACGTACATGAGCGAAGGGGGCTTCCTCTACGACGCCGACGAATTCGATGCCGCGTTCTTCGGCATCGGCCCACGTGAAGCGATCGCCATGGACCCGCAGCACCGGCTGCTTCTGGAGAGCGCTTGGGAGGCCTTGGAGCAGGCGGGGATCCAGCCGAATTCACCCGATCTCACCGGTACAGGCGTGTACATCGGGCTGATGGGTGGCGATTACGGTTTCCATTTGATGGCTCAGCGAAATATCGACGCCGAGGGCTATCTGATGACAGGGACCAGCAATAGCGTGGCCTCCGGCCGGATCTCTTACTCTCTCGGCTTCACCGGTCCCGCAGTCACCGTCGACACGGCCTGCTCGTCGTCGCTGGTGGCCATGCATCTTGCTGCACAGGCGCTGCGCGACGGTGAATGTCCGCTCGCGCTGGCCGGCGGAGCGACGGTGATGTCCACACCCGGTGTGCTGATCGAATTCAGCCGCCAGCGCGGCCTTGCCGCGGACGGACGGTGCAAGCCGTTCTCCGACCGGGCAGACGGCACCGGGCTCAGCGAGGGCTCCGGAATGGTGGTGCTGGAGCGGCTCAGTGACGCCAAACGCAATGGTCACCGTGTGCTGGCGATAATCCGCGGATCGGCGGTCAACCAGGACGGGGCCTCCAACGGATTGACCGCCCCGAACGGGCCGTCTCAGGAGCGGGTGATCCGCCAAGCGCTGGCCAATGCCGCGCTCGGCACTACCGACATCGACGCAGTGGAAGCACACGGCACCGGAACTACGCTGGGTGATCCGATCGAGGCACAGGCGCTATTGGCCACTTATGGCCAAAATAGGGAGAGTTGGCCGCTATGGCTCGGTTCGGTCAAGTCGAACATCGGGCATTCTCAAGCGGCGGCGGGGGTGGCCGGCGTAATCAAGATGGTGATGGCGATGCGGCACGGGGTGCTGCCGCCGAGCCTGCACGGTGACGCCCCGACCCGGCACGTTGATTGGACTGCGGGCGGGGTTTCTCTGCTTGCAGAATCGGTTGCCTGGCCGGAGACGGGACGAGCTCGTCGAGCGGCCGTCTCGTCGTTCGGTATCAGCGGCACGAATGCACACATGATCCTGGAAGAGCCACCCACCGAAGCAGTGCCGAACGTCTTACCGCCGTTGGCATCACCGCTGGTCTGGGTGATCTCTGGAAAATCCGCTGATGCGTTGCGTGCGCAGGCTTCACGGTTGGAGGAGTTCCTCGAGAATAGCGAGACAGATCTTCCGGATCCGGCCGATCTCGCATACTCACTGGCCACCACCCGATCCGACTTCCCGCATCGCGCCGCGGTAATAGGAGAGACTTTGGCCGACCTGCGCGAGGGCCTCGCTCGTATTGCCCTGGGCCGATCGGGCGGCAACGTCATCGCCGGGACGAGTGTCCGCGGTAAGACGGCATTCATGTTCACCGGCCAAGGTGCACAACGGATCGGGATGGGCCGCGGCCTCTACGACGCCTATCCCGTGTTCGCCGACGCTCTGGACGAAGTGTGTGCCGCACTCGACGAGCATGTGGAAAGCCCAGTGCAGCAAGTAATCTGGAACGACGCTGATGGCGGTGATGCGAAGCTCGACAGCACCGAATACACCCAACCGGCGTTGTTTGCCGTCGAGGTCGCGCTCTATCGTCTGCTGCGGGATTGGGGCATCGCCCCCGACTACCTGATCGGCCATTCGATCGGAGAGATCACCGCTGCACATGTCGCGGGGGTGTTCAGTCTGCCCGATGCCGCAGCGCTGGTGGGTGAGCGCGGACGGTTGATGCAGTCGACCGAACCGGGTCTGATGATCGCCGTACGGGCACGCGCGGAGGACGTCATGGCGCGGATCGACGGCCGACTCGATCTCGCGGCGGTCAACGGTGCCGAATCGGTGGTCCTCGCGGGTGGCGAAGACGACGTGCAAGCCGTCGCATCCGAGTTGGCGGGCGCGGGCATCAAAACCACGAGCCTGCGGGTCACACGGGCTTTCCATTCCACACTGATGGAGCCCATCCTCGACGAGTTCACCACGGTTGTGTCAAGGCTGACCGCGCAACCGCCGAAGGTTCCGGTCGCCTCCAACGTCACCGGGCGCGTCGCCACCGCCGATGAACTCATGTCCCCGGATTACTGGGCAGAGCACATCCGGCAACCGGTGCGCTTTCATGACGGCATTCGCGCCCTCGAGGAACTCGGCGTCACCCGCTTCATCGAAGTCGGTCCCGGTGCAGCCCTGGCCGCATACGCTGCCGAGTTGGTCCCGGACACGATCGCTACCTTGCCCGGACGCGGAGGCGAGGCGCACGGGATCATCGAGTCGGTCGCTGCCGCCTATGTGCGGGGTGGGGCGATCGACTGGGATCGGGTGCTGCCCGGTCGTCGCCGGGTGGACCTGCCTACCTACGCATTCCAGCGCCATTCCTTCTGGCCGTCGGAGCCCATGCGAAATGCCGGCGATCCGACGGAACTGGGGCTGAGCGCAGCGAATCATCCGCTGCTCGGCGCAGTGGTGAAACTCGATGACGACTCGACGTTGTTCACCGGACAGTTGTCGCTTCAGCGGGATTCATGGCTCGTGACACCGCGGGTCGATGACGGAGACTCGTCCTCGACCGATGATGTTCAGACACTGTCGCCCGCGGTGCTGGTCGAACTCACATTGCACGTAGCCCACCAAGTGGGTCTCGACCACATTCAGGAACTCACCCTGACTCACCCACTGATCCTCCCGTCGTCGGGGGTGGCACTGATTCGCTTGCGGGTGTCGCCGGCGAGCAACATCGGCGATCGCACCGTCACCATCTCGTCGAACCTGGGTGAGGACGACAGCTCGGATAGCTGGGTTCGAAACGCTTCGGCGACGATCGACGACGTCGTCAGCGTTGCCGCAGAGGTACCGCAACAGGTCTCGGGCGACGCCGAAGTGAGCGTCGAAGAAGGCATCGAGGTCGAAGTGAGCCTCGAAGAAGGCATCGAGGTCGAAGTGAGCCTCGAAGATAGTATCGACACAAGCGGTTTCGGCATCCATCCGGTACTGCTGCAGGCGGCGCTCGAGCCCATCCTCGGGTGGGACGGCTGGCCGCTGGTCTGGTCGGGAATCCACCTGCACACCGTCGGCGCGGAGACGGTGTCGGTGCGATTCGACACTAACGAGAACGGGCGGTATCGCGTTGTCGCCGTAGACCCAGAAGGTAAGCCGGTGCTGACCGTTGATGCGCTCCGGGTTGCGCCGCGGGCGACTGACGGGGACGGCGCGGGCCGCTGCGCCGCTCAACAACTGCATCGGCTGTCCTGGGTTCGGGTCGACGTCGAAGAATCCGGGCAGGCGCTCGGTCCGATGGTCGTTCTCGGTGCTGAAGGGTTGGGTGCAGAGGGGTTTGGCGACCCAGGTATTGGTTCGACCTTCCCGAGCTATCCCGGCGTGGCAGCATTGCGAACCGCGATGGAGTCCATGCCGGACGAAGATGACCGACGCCCTTGGACGGTACTGGTCGGGTGTGGCTCCCAGGGCGACCACGGTCCGGAAGCGACCCACGAACTGTGTGCTCGGGTGCTGAGCCTGCTGCAGAAGTGGCTCGAAGACGATCTCGCCGGCAGCCCGCTGGTGATCGTGACCCGCAACGCGATGATCACCAGTGACGACCGCGATCAGGACGATCGCGATCAGGACGATCGCGCTGACCTTGCGGCCGCGGCAGTGTGGGGTCTCGTCGGCTCAGCACAAAACGAGAATCCGGACCGGCTTATTCTGATCGACCTCGATGAAGGGTCGGATGCGGAAGTCGCGATCACTTCGGCATTGGTGAGCGGGGAAACGCAATTGGCAGTGCGGAACGGCACGTTGTTTGCGCCTCGGTTGCGACGCCTGCGTGCGGTAGACCAGTCTGGTTCACCATTCGATCCCAGCGGCACCGTTCTCGTCACCGGCGGCACCGGAACTTTGGGATCTTTGGTGGCTCGCCATTTGATGGCCGAGCATGGGGCACGGCATTTACTGCTGACCAGTCGGCGCGGACCCGACGCCGAGGGCTGCGACGAATTGCGCCGCGAACTGGGCGGCATGGGGGCCGAGGTGAGCATCGTTGCCTGCGATACGTCCGACGAGTCGGCAGTGGCCGCGTTGCTGGCCGGGATACCGTCGGAGCACCCACTGACGGCGGTGATCCACGCGGCCGGGGTGATCGACGACGCCACAGTGCCTTCGCTCACCCCAGAGCGTCTCGACGCGGTGCTGCGGCCGAAAGTCGACGCGGCCTGGCACCTACACCGACTGACCGCGAAATGCGATTTGCGGACATTCGTCATGTTCTCGTCGCTGGCCGGCATCCTCGGTGCGCCCGGGCAAGCGAACTACGCTGCCGCGAACATGTTCCTCGACGCTCTCGCGCATCATCGCCACGCCCTCGGGTTGCCCGCGCTCTCGATCGAGTGGGGCATGTGGGCGCCGCCGAGCGCCATGACTGACAACCTCGGTGCAATCGATCTCGCCCGAGCGCGCCGCAGCGGAATGGTTCCGATGACCGCAGCCGACGGCCTGGCTCTCCTCGACAGCGCGCTGACCGCCGGTATACCCGCTGTGGCTGCCGCCCGGTTCAACCACACCGGTCCGGCGGCACCCTACGTCCCCGCCCCGCTGCGTGGTCTGATTCGGGAATCGCGCCCACGAGCGGCGGGATCGGACTCTGCGGTGATCGGATCGAACGGGTCCGGGCCCACGGATTGGGCACAGCGCCTTGCCAACCGGTCGATTCCCGAGCAGCGGCACCTGATGCTCGATCTGGTACGGGCTGGAGCCGCCGACGTCCTCGGCTATGCCACTTCGGACTCTGTTGACCCAGACCAGGCGTTCAAGGAACTCGGCTTCGATTCGCTGGCAGCCGTTGCCCTCCGCAACCATCTCGGTGCCGCCACTGGCCTGCGGTTGCCGCCGACAATAGTGTTCGACCATCCGAGTTCGCGTGCCGTCGCCGAATTTCTGCGCGCGGAACTCGCTCCGGATCCGGTTTCGGTAGCCCTTGCCGACATCGACCGGCTTCGCGCGGCGATCGCGCAACTCGGCGACAGCAGCGAGACTCGGTCTTTGATCGCGCAGCGATTGGAGAAACTGTTGGCCGAGGTGGGTGCCGACGATGATTCGCATGCCGATGCGGTAGATAAGATTCATGCGGCGACCAGCGAGGAAATCCTAGACCTGATCGACCGCGGTCTGTGAACCTCAAAGGCCCTCTCCGCATCGCGGAGAGGGCCTTTGAGGTTCACAGACACTGTCGGGGTGGCGGGATTTGAACCCGCGACCTCTTCGCCCCGAACGAAGGTTTCCTGCCGGGATTGGTCACGGTACTCCTATGCGCCTCGACCGTGCGCTCCTATGAATGGTGGTCGACCTCGACCTCGGCGTCACGCGGACCACGTCGTAGGTGGATATTGACGCTGTCCGCTCGCAGTCGCCGAAAGCCTCGACCAGGAGTCAACCGGACGTCACCGAACTCAGGACCGCCCCAGGCTTGGTAGCCAGCCGGCGATGGCCTCGCCAATCTCGTGTGGGCTGTCCTCTTGGATGAAGTGGATCCCGGCGACGGTCGTCTCGGTTTGGTTCGGCCAGGTGCGGGCGAACTCGCGTTGGGGTCCGGTCAGGGTCGTGCCCGGCTCGGCATTGATGAACAGCTTTGGCACCTCGGAGGTCGACAACCAATCGGCGTATGACTGCACGATCTCGACCACGTCGGCCGGCTCACCCTCGAGCGGGATCTGACGCGGCCACGTCAGCGTCGGGCGGCGGTCCTCACCCGGGTCGGCGAACGGGCGCCGGTACTCGCTCATCTCCTTGTCGCTGAGCGTGCGGATGATCGATGCAGGCAGGATCGCCTCGACGAACAGGTTCTTCGTGAGCACCATCTCCTCGCCAGCCTCCGAACGCAGCGCCTCGAAAATCCCGCGCGCTGACTCCGGCCATTCTTCCCACGTCACGGGGCGAACGATCGCCTCCATGTACGCGATGCCGGCGACTCGGTCACGGTGGCGGTTGGCCCAGTCGAACCCGAGTGCCGATCCCCAGTCGTGGATGACGAGGGTGATGCTGTCGCCGAGGTCGAGTTGATCGAGTAGACCGTCGAGGTACTCGCGATGCTCGACGAATGTGTAGGAGCCGGCTCCCGGGTCATCGAGTTTGTCTGAGTCGCCCTGCCCGATCAGATCGGGCACGACGCACCGAGCCTGCCCGGACACGTGAGGCACGATGTCGCGCCAGAGATACGACGATGTCGGGTTGCCGTGCAAGAACACGACAGGGTCACCCGTTCCGACGTCGTGATAGGCCATTTGCTTACCGTTCACGGTCTTGTACTGCTTGCTCAGCGCTGCGGTGGTCATGCAGGCGAGTCTAAATAGCGCGTGCCAAGATATGTCAAGATCCGGACGCATCACACGGCGCTCGAACGCCGCGGCCAGAACTGCGTATCGATGCAGGAGAGGCCCCACCCGGCGAACCAGATAGGGCCTCTGAAATGCTCAAACACTGTCGGGGTGGCGGGATTTGAACCCACGACCTCTTCGTCCCGAACGAAGCGCGCTACCAAGCTGCGCCACACCCCGTGTTGAACCTCGGCTAGCCTACAGGATCGAGATAGTAGGAACTAAATCCGCTGGTCAGTTCCGCAAAACTTCACTCTGCGACGGCTGGGTGCGGGCCCGCGCGGCGTCTGCGTCGGAGCTACCTCGCTTTGCCGGAGTCAACGTGAGGAGCGTCGCCTCCGGTCGGCAGCAGAAGCGGGCAGGCGCCCAAGGTGATGTTCCGATTCCGGCCGACACGTGTACCTGGGTGTGCGCGCCCCACTGGGACGGGCCTTTGACTCGCGAACGGTCGATGCCGCAGTTGGTGACGAGCGCACCGTAGAGCGGCAGGCAAAGTTGACCGCCGTGTGTGTGGCCGGCGAGCACGAGGTCGTACCCGTCGTCGGCGAAGCGGTCGAGCACGCGTGGCTCGGGGGAGTGTGTGATGCCAAGACGAAGATCGGCGAGCGGGTTGCGACTTCCGGCGATGGTGTCGTATCGGTCGCGCCCGAGGTGCGGGTCGTCGACACCGGCCGACGCAATCCTGACCCCCGATACTTCGAGGTCGCGTCGCATGTGGGTGACGTCGAACCAGCCGCGCTCGGTGAACGCCGCGCGCAGGTCACCCCATGGCAGCGGCTCACCGATTACACGCCCGTGTTCCTTGCGGAAATATTTGAGCGGGTTCTTCGGTTTGGGCGCGAAGTAGTCGTTGCTGCCGAAGACGAACAGCCCGGGGCGGGCCAGCAGATTCCCCAGCGCCTGAACCACCGCGGGCACCGCCCGCTGATGTGAGAGGTTGTCGCCGGTGTTGACGACGAGGTCGGGGTCGAGATTGTCCAGTTCCCGCAGCCAGTTCTGTTTGAGTCGCTGTCCGGGCATCATATGCAGGTCGCTTATGTGGAGTACTCGCAGCGTCGACGACTCGGGTTCGAGGACCGGCATTGTGACCTCACGCAGCGCGAACGCGTTGCGTTCGATGAGCGAGGCGTAGCCGATGCCGAGGGCGGCGGCGCCCACAGTACCCAGGGCGGCGCGGGTCAAGTTGTTACGGAACTCGTCAGGCACCTTCCTAGGATACCGATGAGCGCAATCGAGATGCAGTGCCCAAGCTGGTGCGGAGAATTCCGGGGGTTTCGCTGTTCGTGGGCGCTAACGTTTCGTTCGTGTCAGATTCCGGGTGCGTAGCGTTTCGCTCGTGTCAGATTCCGGGCGCGTAGCGTTTTGCTCATGTCAGAAACACTGAAAGCACGACTGCGCTCCGACATGACGGCCGCCATGAAGGCGAGAGATGTGCTGCGCACTTCCACTATCCGCATGCTGATGGCTTCCGTGCAGACCGAAGAGGTCTCCGGCAAGCAAGCCCGCGAACTCACCGACGATGAGGTTCTCGAGGTCCTCGCGAAGGAATCGAAGAAGCGCGGTGAGGCTGCGGAGATCTACACCGAGAACGGGCGCGGCGAATTGGCGGCGAAGGAGCGCGCCGAGGCTCAGATCATCGACGAGTACCTCCCGACGCCGCTGACCGACGGCGAGCTCGTCGATGTCGTCGACACGGCAATCGCTCAGGTGGCCGAGGATCTCGGGGAGCGTCCCAGTGTGCGTCAGATGGGTCAGGTCATGAAGGCTGCTTCGGCAATTGCCGGTAGCAAGGCAGACGGCAAGCGACTCTCACACGCAGTCAAGTCTCGGCTCTGACCATGCGGGTGGGGACGTTATGGACCGTCCCCACCCGCATTCGGTCACCGAGGTAAGGGCGGCAGCTGTATCGGCGGCAGACCGGGCAGTTGGATAGGCGGCAGTTGGATCGGCGGAACGGGGATTCCCTGTTCCGGTAGTTGTTGCGGTTCGGGCTGCGCCAATCCGTCGCTGACGTAGATCGTGATGGTCGAACCCGGGATGGCAGAACCAGAGGGAGACGACCCCGTGACCGTTCCCTCTGCCGCCTCAGACTCGGTGGTGACGGAGTTCACGGTGAAGCCCGCACCTTGCAGGAGCGAGGTTGCGGCTGACTGGCTCAGGCCACTGACGTTCGGGACCTGGCCGTTCTGCGAACCTCGAACATACTTCTGGTCGAGCGGCGGTAGCATCGTCGGCCCGAACTTGTCGGCGACCGGTTTCAGCGCTGCGAACCATGTTTGCGCGGGCTCGTTGCCGCCGTAGAGATTTCCGCTGCCGCAGGGGCGCAGCGGACTCGAGCAGATCTGACCCGGCGTCGGCGAGTCGCCGAACACGTAGACGGCTGCGGCGAAGTTGTTGGTGAATCCAAGGAAGCCCGACGACATGTTGGACTCGGTGGTGCCCGTCTTACCTGACATCGGGAGCGTCCAACCGGCACTGCCTGCTGCTGCGGCGGACGTGCCACCGGGCTTGTCGTCCTCGCTCATGGCATTGGCCAGCGTATCGGCCAGACCGGGCTCGACGACCTGCTCGCACGCTTGCTCCGTGATGGTGACAGGATTGCCGTCACGGTCGAGTACCGAGTCGATCGGTGTCGGCGGGCACCACTTGCCGTGTGACGCGAGCGTCGCCGCGACGTTCGACAACTCGAGCGGATTGATCCAGGTGGGGCCGAGCGTGAACGAGCCCAGGTTCTGTTCCTTCTGGAAGTCCGCCATGCTGCGGTCGTCGAAGCCCGAAGTGTTGGGGTCGGCGTACGAACGAAGGCCGAGACGTACGGCCATATCCACGGTCGGTGTGACCCCGGTGGCCTGGATCAGCTTGACGAATGCAGTGTTGGGCGAGGTTGCAAGCGCGTCCGTCACCGAGAGCGACGGGGGGTACCTGCCTGCGTTCTCGACGCAATACGTGTTTGCGGGACAGCCTGCCGCACCACCGCTACCCATGCCTCTTGCCTCGAACCGCGTGGGCACGTCCAAGATGGCGCTGGTGCCGAGGCCTTTCTCCATGGCGGCCGCTGTCGTGAAGATCTTGAAGATCGATCCGGCGCCGTGGCCGGCCAAGGAGTATGGCTGCTCCTGGACGGTTTCACGCGCGTTCGCGTCGAGGCCATAGGTGCGGCTGCTGCCCATCGCGAGGATTCGGTGTGAATCCTGTCCGGGCTGGACCACGTTCATGACATTGGCGATGCCGTTGAGGGTGGGGCTCGCCTTGGCGTCGAGCGCCGCCTTGGTGGACGACTGGATCTCAGGGTCGAGCGTCGTCCTGATCAGGTAGCCGCCTTTGTCGATCTGCTCACGGCTGATGCCGGAGGCGGCAAGGTACTCCAGGGCGTAGTCGCAGAAGAAGCCGCGATCACCGGCCGCAATGCACCCGCGGGGCAGTCGGTTGGGCTGGGGCAGCACATCGAGAGGAGTTTCCTTGAGCTGTCGGAATTCGTCGGCGCGGGCGGGGATGCTCGAGATCATCGTGTCCAGAACGACGTTGCGGCGCGCGAGGACACCCTCGGGGTTCGTGTATGGGTTCAGTGCCGAACTCGACTGCACCATGCCCGCGAGCATCGCGGACTGCTGCGCGTTGAGCTCGGATGCGTCGATGCCGAAGTAGGTCTGTGCGGCGTCCTGGATGCCGAACGAGCCGTTGCCGAACGGCACCAGGTTCAGATACCGGGTAAGGATCTCGTCCTTGGTGAGTTCCTTGTCGAGAGTCATCGCCATCCGGATCTCGCGGATCTTGCGGGCTGGCGTCGTCTCGATGGCGGCCCGACGTTCGGCGTCGGTCCTGGCGACGACGAGCAGTTGGTAGTTCTTCACATACTGCTGGTCGATAGTCGACGCGCCCTGCTGGACCTCGCCGCTCGTGGTGTTGGTCAGGAATGCTCGTATCGTGCCCTGCCAGTCGACGCCCCTGTGTTCGGGGAACCGACGGTCCTCGACGGAGACGATCGCGAGTTTCATCTCGTTCGAGATCTTGTCGCTAGGGACTTCGAACCGTCGCTGATCGTAGAGCCAGGCTATGGGGTTGCCCTCGGAATCGACCATCGTCGAGACGGCAGGGACCGCTCCGTCGACCAGTTCCGCGGAGACGTTGTCCACCGTGTCTGCCGCCCTGTTGGAGGCGTAACCGAATCCTCCGGCGAGTGGAAACATGACGCCGGCGAGGAGTACGCCCGCCAAGGCGGAGGATCCGGCGAGCTTCCCCACTGTTTTTGCAATCGACACGCTCTACAGAGTACGTGGGGTCTGAGGGTGCCCTGGTCGGGTGCGGATTATCGGCCAGAAAATTGCCCTGAGCACGGAGTATGGACGGACGTACCAAAAAAGCATGGATTACGTCTTGCGCATTGGGGATTCTTTACCTAAATTATGGGAACAGTGTGATGGAGATAACACCCCATCGCTTATGTGGTGCAGTCTCAACGTGATACGCGGGGGGCTGTGCAGACTCGAAGAGGGGAACCGAATGCACATGACCACCGCAATCAGCCGTTTGGACGTCGAGCAAGCAGAAGCCCGAATTTCCTGGGTCACCAAGGCTCGTTGCCGGGAAGTCGATCCCGATCAACTTTTTGTCCGTGGCGCAGCGCAGCGCAAGGCTGCCACGATTTGCCGGCATTGCCCGGTCTTGATGCAGTGTGGAGCCGATGCCCTCGACAATCGTGTCGAATTCGGCGTGTGGGGCGGCATGACGGAGCGTCAGCGCCGAGCACTACTCAAGCAGCACCCCGAGGTCGAATCATGGTCCGACTTCTTCGACACTCAAAGGCAGCATCAGGCCGCTGTCTGACTTCCGAAGTCTGATTCGCAGCAGTCGGGGGAACACCCGGGCCGGGTGACCGGTTCAGGTGACGGGTTCAACGGTGGCGAGCTCATCGGCTCTTGCGGGTGAGCTGGTCACCTACCGCCCTCAAAGCTTCGAGGTCGGACACCTCGAACGGTAGCGAGGGAACGCCGACGATAGGAACCCGCGGGTGGGCCGCTGTAAATCGGCTCAGTAGCTGGACCTCACGCTTGGCGATCACTGCGCGGTGGGCGTGAATACGCAGCACGGCGGCAGTGAGGGGGTCCTGGTCTTCCAGTTGGTCAGCGGCGGTGACCGCGTGATCGGCCGACAGGGAAGCGAGGGTGGGATGCGTCCGATTAAGGACGAGGCCGGCGAGTGGCATGTCGTCGGCGACTAGCCGATCCACGAAGAACGCCGCCTCGCGCAGTGCGTCCGGTTCGGCCGTCGCGATCACCAAGAAGTTTGTCCCCGGCTGCCGAAGCAATTCATAGGTGGTCCTGGCTCGTTCGCGGAAGCCACCGAACATCGAATCTAGTGATTGAACGAAATTCGAGGCGTCCGAGAGCATTCGGCTGCCTACGATGGTCGACACTCCGCGTAGCGCGAGGCCCATTGCCCCCGTGACGAACCGGGTGAGGCCACGTCCGGGCGCCGTGAGCAGCCGGATCATGCGACCGTCGAGGAACGCGCCGAGGCGCTGCGGTGCGTCGAGGAAGTCCAGGGCGTTACGGGATGGCGGCGTGTCGACGACGACCAGATCCCAGTCGGAACTTGCAGCGAGTTGTCCCAATTTCTCCATCGCCATGTATTCCTGTGTCCCGGAGAACGAGGTGGCGACGGTCTGATAAAAGGGGTTCGCGAGTATCTGCTCGGCCTTCTCCGGCGTGGAGTGCTCGATCACCATCTCGTCGAACGTGCGCCGCATGTTGAGCATCATGGCGTGCAGTTCACCGGTGGCGCCGGCTCCGAGCTCCACAGGTTGCGGAGAGTTGTCGAGTTCCGCGACGCCGAGAGCCTGCGCGAGTCGGCGGGCTGGGTCGATGGTCAGCACGACCACCTTGCGGCCCTGCTCTGCTGCACGAAGGGCCAGTGACGCCGCCGTGGTGGTCTTTCCTACGCCGCCGGAGCCGCAGCACACGATGATCCGGGTCGCCCTGTTTTCGAGCATGCCCGCCACATCAAGGGCCGAGGCGATGTGGCGACGCTCGTGGTCAGCTGCCTGGGTCATCGGACGCCCTGTTCCATCAGATATTCCGCGATTTCGTACAGTCCGCCCAGATCAACGCCGTCGGCAAGGGACGGTAGATGCAGCCGTGCCCCATCCACGTCCCCGAGTTGCCCTGCGCTCGCTTCCTCGGCTTCGAGGATGGACGCGTGCTCGATCGTCTCGGTGAGCAGTCCGGCGAAATCTTCTTCGGTCAGTGTGATCCCACCCTTCTGCAATCCGGCGCGAATCCTCTCGGCATCGACACGGCCCTTGGCGGCGTCGGCCAGCGCTTCGGGCGGCAGGAACTGCGGGCTGGTGCGATTGACGACGACGGTTCCCAACCGGAGATCGGACCGGACCAGATCCTCCGCGGCGTCGGCGGTCTCCTGTACCGGAAGAGCTTCGAGCAGTGTCACCAGGTGGACGACGGTCTCGTCCGAGTGCAGCAGTCGCACCACGCCCTCGCTCTGCGCGCGCACTGGTCCGCCCTTCGCGAGGTCAGCCATCGCCTTCGTCACGTCGAGGAAGTTGCCGATGCGACCTGTAGGTGGGGCATCGACGACGACGGCGTCATAGACCCGTTTGCCGGACTTGTCGGTCCGCACGACGCATTCCTTGATCTTGCCGGTGAGCAGCACGTCACGGAGACCGGGAGCGATGGTGGTCGCGAACTCGATCGCGCCGAACCTGCGCATTGCGCGACCAGCGAAACCGAGGTTGTAGAACATGTCGAGGTACTCGAGGAAAGCGGTCTCGATGTCGATGGCCAGCGCCATCACCTCGCCGCCCCCTTCTGCGGCTGCCACCTTCGTGTCTTTCGGTGGCAGCGGGGGCACGTCAAAGAGTTGGGCTATGCCTTGCCTGCCCTCGACTTCGACCAGCAGTACCCGACGACCGCCCTCCGCCAGTGCGAGAGCCAACGCGGCCGCCACCGTGGACTTTCCGGTGCCGCCCTTTCCGGAAACGAAGTGCAGCCGAGCCCTGGCAGCCATGTGCGGCCACGTGGGGGTGAGCTGGTCTGAGGATGCAACCACGGGGTCGAGCCTATAAGTCTGGGAGTCGGGACGTGCGGGGGATAGGCTCACCGGCATGAGTGAATTGATTTCCTGGGAGTACGCCACCGTTCCACTGCTCACGCATGCGACCAAACAGATCCTGGACCAGTGGGGCAACGACGGCTGGGAACTGGTAGCGGTTCTCCCCGGACCGACAGGTGAGCAACACGTCGCCTACCTGAAGCGCCCGAAGGGCTGAAGGCAGATGGCGCAGACACAGAGTTGGTCGACCCGCCTGACCGAACTCGGCATCACCTTGCCGTCCGTCGTCCCACCGGTGGCCGCGTATGTGCCGGCGGTGCGCACAGGGAACTACGTCTACACGTCGGGGCAGCTACCGATGGTTGCGGGCAAGTTGGCAGCTGTGGGCAAGGTCGGTGCCGACGTGTCGGCCGAGGATGCCAAGGTCGCGGCCCGGACCTGTGCGCTGAACGCGTTGGCGGCCGTCGATGCCCTCGTCGGCATCGACTCCGTGGTGCGGATCGTAAAGGTCGTCGGTTTCGTCGCGTCCGCCGAGGGGTTCACCGGTCAACCCGGTGTCGTGAACGGCGCGTCCGAGTTCCTCGGTGAGGTGTTCGGTGCGGCTGGTGCTCACGCTCGCTCGGCTGTGGGTGTGGCGGAACTACCCCTCGGCGTGCCCGTCGAGGTGGAGTTGATCGCAGAAGTCCAGCCGGAGTCGTAGGGTCATGACCCTCGCCCATCCCGCCTACGCCCAGCTGCGAGCGGTCACCCCGATCGTCTCGGTGATGCTCGAGAACAATCCCGGCATGATGACGCTCGACGGCACCAACACCTGGATTCTGCGTGCGCCGGGCCGTGCCGAGTGTGTGGTGGTCGACCCTGGTGACGACGAGGAGGAGCATCTTGCTCGCGTTGCCGCCGTCGGTCCGGTGGCCTTGACGCTCATCACTCATCGTCATGCCGATCACACCGGTGGAGTGCGTCAGTTCTTCGAACTCACCGGCGCGCCTGTGCGTTCGGTGGATCCGGAGTTTCTCCACGGTGGGGGCGAGCCCCTCGTGGACGGTGAGGCAATCGACGTCGCCGGACTCAGCCTCACTGTGATCGCAACACCCGGGCACACGCGGGATTCGGTGTCCTTCGTCGTCGAGGCTCAGGGCCTCGAGAGCGTGGGCGCAGAGGGAGTGGGCGCCGAGGGAGTGGGCGCC
>NZ_BCXB01000017.1 GCF_001894885.1 Rhodococcus marinonascens NBRC 14363 | reverse complement strand
TGCGCTGTCCTCACTGGCGATACGATCCTCGGCCGTGGCACCACGGTGCTCGACGACACAGACGGCAATCTTGGCGACTATCTGTCGTCACTGCGCCGACTGCGCGACCTCGGAGCCGGGCACAGGGTCATGCCCGGACACGGACCCGAGCTTCCCGACCTGGCTTCCGTGGCGGAGCAGTACCTCGCCCACCGCGAGGAGCGGCTTGACCAGGTGCGGGCCGCGCTCGTGGCGCTCGGTGGAAGCCCTACCGCGCGTGAGGTCGTCGAGCACGTCTATTCCGACGTCGCCCGCGAGTTGTGGCCGGCGGCGGAGCAGTCTGTCAACGTGCAATTGGCGTATCTACGCAGACCCGACCGACCGTGAAACGACTTCGGCCACCCCTGCAGACAGGGTGGCCGAAAGACGCGGGTGGCCGAAAGGCAGGGCTGGTCGAAGCGGTGTGAGAACTACCGTGCGCGACGCGCCAGGCGCTCGGAGTCGGATATCAGCACGCTCTTGCCCTCGAGGCGTAGCCATCCGCGGTGCGCGAAGTCGGCGAGAGCCTTGTTGACGGTCTCGCGGGACGCGCCGACGAGCTGGGCGATCTCTTCTTGCGTGAGGTCGTGCGTGACACGCAGCGAGCCTGCCTCCTGGGTGCCGAAGCGCTGAGCGAGTTGCAGCAGCGCCTTGGCGACACGGCCGGGAACGTCCGTGAAAATGAGGTCGGCCAGATTGTTGTTGGTGCGACGCAGACGGCGTGCGAGCACCCGCAGGAGCTGTTCGGCGATCTCTGGGCGGTGGTCGATCCACGCCTTGAGTGCTGCGCGGTCCATGCTGACCGCGCGGACCTCGGTGACCGTGGTGGCCGTGGATGTACGCGGGCCGGGGTCGAAGATGGACAGCTCACCGAACATGTCGGACGGGCCCATGATCGTGAGCAGGTTCTCGCGGCCGTCCGGCGAGCGGCGGCCGATTTTGATCTTGCCCGACACGATGATGAACAGGCGGTCGCCGGGCTCACCTTCGTTGAAGATGACATGACCGCGGGGGAAGTCGACGGGCTGCAGCTGCTTGGTCAGCGCTGCTACCGCCGAGGGCTCGACCCCTTGGAAGATGCCGGCTCTTGCCAGGACGTCGTCCACGTACGCTCCTCGAGAATATTCGTTCGTCTGGATGCAATATTGTGCGTGATTTGCTGCATGTCGACGATGCCCCGTTTTCGGCGGCGCGTCTTCATGCAACAGGTATGTCTGTAGAAGTCTACGTGGAGGCGAGTTGGTCGGAGTGACCGATACCACGGAGGCCGAACACATTGACCGGAAAGCTCGTCTTCGGCGAGTCGCTTCGAGCGTTCTCGGATCAGCCTGCGCGCCGAGAATCCACGTCATCGTCGTCGGTTTCGAACCCCGAACGGCTCTTGCGGCGTCGGCGGAAGCGCGCCATTGCGTCAGGGAAACCTTCTTTGGCCAGGGTGGCCACCTCATCGCTACTCGCCTGGTCGAGAAATTCCTCGACCTCTTGCTGGCGAACCGTGAGCTGGCGGAGTCGTAACTCGACCCGCTCCATGGCCAGCGCAAATAGCATCAGTAACACTGGGAAGAGGACCACAGCGAGACCTTGCATATTGGAAAGTAAACACTGCGAATGTCTCAGAAGCGACACAGCAGTGAGTCGGATTGACGGGGTATACGTAGAGTCGACCTCGTGCATGAGACCTCCAGTGACGGCCCCGAAGCGCGTGGACGCAGTCGTTCGCGGGCCGTTGAGCAGGGCGAAACCAGGCTCGGACTGGTCCGGCGCGCCCGCAGAATGAACCGTCGACTCGCGGAGGCATTTCCGGACGTCCACTGTGAACTCGACTTCGTCACACCCTTGGATCTTGCCGTTGCGACCATTCTCTCCGCGCAGTGCACCGACGTCCGAGTGAACATGGTGACGCCGGCGTTGTTTGCCCGATACCCCGACGCCAAGGCGTATGCGGAGGCCGAACGCACTGAACTCGAGGAATACATCCGATCGACGGGCTTCTACCGGAACAAGACGACCGCGCTGATCGGGCTGGGGCAGGCTCTGCTCGAACGCTTCGACGGTGAGATCCCGAACAATCTGAAGGATCTTGTGACCCTCCCCGGGATCGGCCGAAAGACGGCTAACGTGATCCTCGGTAACGCGTTCGACGTCCCCGGGATCACGGTCGACACCCATTTCGGTAGGCTCGTTCGGCGCTGGAGGTGGACCGAGGAGGAAGACCCGGTGAAGGTCGAGCACGCGATCGGTGCACTGATCGAACGCAAGGATTGGACGCTGCTCTCGCACCGGGTGATTTTCCACGGCAGACGCGTATGTCATGCCCGCAAACCTGCCTGTGGTGTCTGCGTGCTCGCCAAGGACTGTCCGTCGTACGGCTTGGGCCCGATCGATCCCGACATCGCCTCCGAACTTGTTCGCGGACCGGAGACGGAGCATTTGCTGCGTCTGGCCGGCCGGTAAGGGTGAAAGGCGTGTCTGGTTCAGCACGGTGGAGTCTGGCCGCTCTCGTTGTCGTGGCGGCGCTCGTCGTGGCGATTTGGCCCCGGGGCGGCGATGCGGGGGTGGCAACGTACGACGGTCGTTTCGGATCAGGCCGTATTAGTACAAATTCGGAGAATGCCGATCCCGATGTGCTCGCAACATTGCGCTCGCAGGCGCGTCTGGCGCCCTGTCCCGCTCCGGCCGGCACCTCCGAGCCCTCGTTCGACTCGGCGCTGTCCGGCATCATGCTCGAATGCGTGGGAGACGGCAGCCAGGTGGATCTGGCCACCGCGCTCGCAGGCAAACCCGCCCTGCTCAACCTGTGGGCGTACTGGTGCGGTCCCTGCGCCGAGGAGTTGCCACATCTACAGCAGTTTTCCGATCGCGCTGGTGACGCAGTTACCGTGCTTACGGTGCACTCAGATCCCAACGAGGCCAGCGCGCTGTCCCGGCTGGTCGACTACGCCGTGACGCTGCCCGGTGTACAAGACGGCGATGGACGGGTCCGCGCGGCGGTTGGAGCGCCCGCCGTCCTGCCCGTGTCTGTGCTGATTCGACCCGACGGCACGGTGGCGAAGATCCTGCCGCAGCCATTCGACAGCGTCGACGAGATCGCTGCTGCTGTCGAACAGAATCTGGGGGTGGCGGCATGACGAACTCTGTGGGCGGCACGGTTCCGTCCTGGCTGCACAGGGTTGCGCACCGCACCCTTACCGACCCGCACCGGTTCAACTCGGTCCCCGACCGGCGCGCACCGAGAGGTGCGATCACCCGCGAGGCCGCGGTCCTCGTATTGTTCGGCGGCCCGGTGGAGTCGGATCCGCTGATGTCGGGAGGATTACCGGCCTCCGCGGACGTCCTCCTTACCCAGCGTGCGTCCACGATGCGTCAGCACAGCGGTCAGGTGGCATTCCCCGGTGGCGCCAGCGATCCGGGTGACGAAGGGCCCATCGCCACTGCACTGCGCGAGGCGCGGGAGGAGACCGGACTCGACCCGTCCGGGGTTCGCCCCCTTGCAGTGCTGGAGGAAATCTTCATTCCGCCGTCCGGCTTCGACGTCACCCCGGTCATCGCGTACTGGGAAAAGCCCAGTGCGGTCGGCGTGGTCGATCCCGCTGAGGCAGACAGGGTCGCCCGGGTTCCAGTACACACGCTGATCGACCCGAGGAACCGATTCCAGGTGCGTCACCCGGCCGGTTTTCAGGGGCCGGCGTTTGCGGTGGACGGGATGCTCGTGTGGGGGTTCACAGCCGGGATACTGGCCGCGCTGATCGCGATCTCCGGGTGGGAACAGGACTGGGACATCCGCGACATTCGCGACCTCGACACGGTTCAGGCCGAACTCGACAACAACCTCGACGAGGTACACCTGACCCACGTCCACGGTGATCGGGCGGCAGAGCGATGACGGGCTCACGCTGGATCGACGTCGCGATCGTGCTGATCGCCTTCGTCGCCGCCACATCGGGTTGGCGGCAGGGCGCCGTTGCGTCCGTGCTCGCCTTCGTCGGTGTGGTGCTCGGTGCGGTGGCGGGCATCTTGATCGCACCGCTCGTGCTGGAACACGTGGAGGAGGGAGTCGGTCGCCTGCTGGTCGGGATCGCACTGATCGTCGTGTTGGTGATCATCGGAGAAGTTGCGGGCATGGTGCTGGGCCGGGCCGCGCGCGGGAGCATGCACAGCCCGGCCGCCCGCTCGGTCGACAGTGCCGTCGGGGCCGGTGTGCAGGCCGTTGCGGTGTTCATCGCTGCGTGGCTGCTGGCGATTCCCATCACCTCGTCCTCTCAGCCTCAGGTGTCGGCCGCCGTGCGGGGGTCGAGTGTGCTCGAAGCGGTCGACAACATAGCGCCGGGATGGATGCGGCAACTGCCCAGCGAGTTCACCGCCCTCCTCGACACGTCGGGACTCCCTGATGTCATCGGGCCCTTCGGGCGCACACCCATCACCAACGTCGACCCGCCCGACGCCAGTGTCCTGGCGAGCCCTGTCGCGTCGTCGTTGCAGTCGAGCGTGTTGAGGATCCGCGGGGTGGCCCCGAGTTGCCAGCGAGCGCTGGAGGGATCCGGCTTCGTCGTCGCGCCCGAGCGGGTGATGACCAATGCTCACGTCGTCGCGGGAACGGCGGGTATCCTCGTCGACACCCCGAATGGGCCGTTGGACGCCGAGGTCGTGCTGTTCGACCCGTCGGCCGACATCGCGATCCTGGCGGTCCCCGGACTCGACTCCCCCGTCCTGACGTTCGCGCCCGAACCGGCGACGACCGGAGAAAACGCCCTCGTGCTCGGATACCCGGGTGGCGGTCCATATACCGCCAGCGCCGTGCGTGTCCGGGAGGTCCTGGACCTCAACGGCCCGGATATCTACCGGACCGCCACCGTAGAGCGTGAGGTGTTCACCGTCCGGGGTTCGATCCGCCAAGGGAACTCGGGCGGACCACTTGTCGATTCCGGCGGACAGGTACTCGGGGTGGTCTTCGGCGCGGCCGTCGACGACAGCGACACAGGGTTCGTCCTCACTGCCGAAGAAGTGTCGCGGCAAGTACAGGAGGCGCCGGGTTCGACGGTCGCGGTGGGCACCGGGGAGTGCATCCTCTGAAGTGAGCGCTAGTCGCTGCGGCGCGGCACAAGGTCGAGTAGGGCCGCATTCACTCGTTCCGGGGCCTCCCAGTGCGCGTAGTGACCTACCCCGGTGACCGTATACAGCTGCTGGAAGGGTGCGAACTGATGACTTCGCTTCACGGTGTCCGCGAGTACGTACGGGTCGAGGTCGCCGTGGATGTGCAGCACTGGTATTCGTAACTTCTGGTCCATCGACGCCATGAACCGATTACCCTCCGCCCTGAATTGGCTGCGGAAGGCCCATCGCTGATACTCCAGAGTGCAATGCGCGGTGCCGGGAATCTGGATCGCCGATCGCATCCGTGCGAGCACGGATGCGAACTCCGGGTTGTCCGCCCACCCGGGACCCGATCGTTCGCGGATCAATCGCTCGACCTCTGCGCCGTCGTCGCGGGTGAGGCGACGTTCGGGACGCCACGGCAACTGGTACGAGACGAAGGGCGGCAACACAGCCCTGCGCTGGTGCCGGTCGTGGAGAACGGCCTGCTTGAGCGCTAGCGGATGGGGTGAGCTGACCAGTCCGATGGATCGAACGAGACGGGTGTGGAGTACGGCGGTTGCCCAGCAGACCAGACCTCCGTCGGCGTGCCCGACGAGTGTCGCCTCGCCGTAACCCATCGCACGGATCAGTCCGGCGATGTCACCGGCCAGCGTCCAGCCGTCGTATCCACGCGGCGGCTTGTCAGAGTCGCCGTATCCGCGGAGGTCGACGGCGACGGCGCGGTACCCCTCCGCAGACAACGCTGTCAGTTGATGACGCCACGACCACCAGAAGTCCGCGAAACCGTGCAGCAGGACGACGAGCGGCGCATCCGGTGCGGATGCGCCGACCTCGACGGTGTGGAATCGGATTCCGTTGGCATGAATGTCACGATGAATCCAGGGGCCGTCGAAACGGACCGTAGACGGATCAGGTGGTGCCACAGGTGTGAGTTACCGCGCGTGACGCCCGCTGGGAGATGCAAGATTCGCTTCCGCATCCGAGTACGAGGTCGGGAGGATGGTCTTTGCCTGCTTCAGCGAATCGATGGTCTTCTCGGGCGCGCGTAGCTTCCGCACCCGCAGGTAGCCGAGTAGGGCAAGGACCGCCGTCGTCACGACCATGATCAGGAAGACGATCAGGAACGCCAGCCAACGGGCGATCCACACGTCGAGGAGTTCGGCGAGGAAAAAGAAGAAGAAGAACGAACTGAACAGCAGAACAGTGAACGCGAGTATGAAGAACAGGCTGCCTTGCAGGCCCCTCTTGACCTGACTGGTCACCTCGGCCTTCGCGAGTTCGACCTCGGCGCGGACCAGGGTGGATACCTGGGCGGTCGCGTGCTTGACCAGCGTGCCGAGGCTCGCCCCGCCTGGCGTCTGAGCGTCTACGTCGGTGAGCGGAATCGACGACACCGTGTTCGGCACTCCGTCTCCCGTGTATCGCGGGCTGTCTCCCTTGTCGTGAGTGTTGCTCACTTGTCGACCCCTCCAAGTTGCTCTAGCACGTCCAAGTCTTCCTTCCTGCCGCATGCGCCCGACCGCGCCGCCACAGTAACGCTGATCCGATCAATGACGCTGCCTACGATGTCACGAGTACCGCGACTTTAGCGATTTCAGCCGCGCTGCCGTTGCCGATTCCCGCAAGCGCGAGATCCGCAACTAGAAGGCTAACGGTGAACCCGATCGCGCCGAGCACTGACGGGGCAAACATGTCGCGGAACTCCAGTGCACCTGGCTTCTTCGCGAAAGGATGCCGAGAGCGAACGCGATGTTCGGTGGCGACGGGGATGGCCGAACCGCGATCCATGCCGGCGGCGAAGAAGAAGACCGCGAGAAGCCCGTCCTGTGCCTACGCCCCGATCGTCCCCAGATGTCCGGCGCACTTTCGAGAGCTGAGCCAACGTGCCGAGCGAGTGGCACGCGGTGTCACCTTCCTAGTAGATGGGCTCTAGTCTCATCATCTGAAATTGAATCTAGGAGGGGGATTGAATGAGTGGTGCAGTCGATACGTCAAGGCTGGAAGTGGACGAGGGGGCAACCGTCGACGTCCCGCGTAGCCGGATCGTCGTCGCGAGCATGGTGGGAACGTCCATCGAGTTCTACGACTTTTACATCTATGCCACCGCGGCCGTGTCGGTGTTCCCATACCTGTTCTTCCCCGCGGGAAATGGCTCGACGGCGCTGCTGGCGTCGCTCGCCACGTTCGGTCTGGCCTTTGTCGCCCGGCCGCTCGGGTCCATCTTGTTCGGGCACTTCGGTGATCGCGTCGGACGCAAGGCAACGCTTGTCGGCTCGCTCCTCACGATGGGTATCGCTACGTTCGTGATCGGGCTGCTGCCGACGTACAGTCAAATCGGCATCGCAGCGCCCGCACTGCTGGCGCTGATGCGGTTTTGTCAGGGACTGGGACTGGGCGGTGAGTGGAGCGGCGCAGCACTTCTCGCGACCGAGACCGCGAAGAAGGGCAAGCGTGCCTGGGCGGCGATGTGGCCGCAACTGGGAGCGCCGATCGGGTTCTTGCTCGCCAACGGCCTGTTCCTGATCATCGCGTTGCTCATGAACCACGACAAGAACAGCGCCGACCTGAACGGCGCCTTCCTCACGTGGGGCTGGCGTATTCCCTTCCTGCTCAGCGCGATCATGGTGATGATCGGCCTGTATGTGCGGCTGAAGCTCGAGGAGACCCCGGTGTTCGCGCGAGCTGTGGCGAGGGGCGAGAAGGTGAAGACTCCGCTGGCGGAGGTATTCAAGAGCAGTTGGCGTCAGCTGATCATCGGCACGTTCGTCATGCTCGCCACGTACACGCTGTTCTACATCATGACCACCTGGGTGTTCAGCTATGCCACCGGCAAAATCACCACCCCGGGCGGCGTCGGCCCTAGCTTCCAATACACCGACTTCCTTGTCCTCCAGTTGATCGCGGTTCTGTTCTTCGCGGCCACCGTCCCGGTTGCGGGATGGCTGGCCGACCGCTACGGTCGCCGCATCACGCTGCTGGTCGTCAGCGGCCTCATTATGGCGTTCGGGCTGTCCTTCAACGTGATGCTGAATCAGGAGACAATCAGTACCGCTCGCATGCTGACATTCCTCGCAATGGGAATGGTGTTGACAGGCTTGACCTTCGGACCGATGAGTGCTGTTCTGCCCGAACTGTTCCCGACCAACGTGCGCTACACGGGTTCCGGGATCGCCTACAACACCGCCAGCATCCTGGGTGCGGCCGTCGCCCCGTTCGTCGCCGCCTGGTTGGCCACTGCGTACGGCGTCGGCTGGGTGGGCGTCTACCTGTTGGTCGCGGCGGCGATCAGTTTCGTTGCCCTGCTGGTGATGAAGGAAACGAAGAACGAGTCGCTCGACGACGTGGGGGCCTAAGCCCTTCCTGACAGCGACGGTGGGTGCGATAGCGCCACCGTCGCCGTTCATATTCTGGTGGGATGTTTGTTCTGTCAGCCACCATCTTCACGGAAGCGGGCCAACTCCACTCTCGCCCGGCAGCTCAGCCGTACTCCTGGTTGGAACCGATTGCGAACGTGAATAGGCGAGTGGTTGACGAGTGCCGGGACTCGTCAACCACTCACCGGGAACGAATGCGCTCTTCGGGCGCGGTGCGCCTACTTACCTCGGCGCGGTGCGCCTACTTACCTCGGATGGCGTCGAAGACCTTGGGGTCGAGGAGGGTGGAGGTGTCGCCGAGGTCGCGACCTTCGGCGATGTCACGGAGCAGTCGGCGCATGATCTTGCCTGATCTCGTCTTGGGAAGTTCGGGGACGATGGTGATCTGCTGCGGCTTGGCGATGGGGCTGATCTCCCGAGACACTTCGGCTTTGAGTTCGGCGATGAGGTCTTCGCCGGTGTTCTCAACCCCTTGACGGAGGATGACGAACGCAACGATGCCCTGCCCGGTGGTCTCGTCTGCGGTTCCGACGACGGCGGCTTCGGCGACACCGCGGTGGCCGACGAGGGCGGATTCGACCTCGGCGGTGGAGATGCGGTGCCCGGAGACATTCATGACGTCGTCGACGCGACCGAGGATCCAGAGTGCGCCGTCCTCGTCGTACTTGGCGCCGTCGCCGGCGAAGTACCAGCCCTGCTCGGCGTAGCGGGACCAATAGGTGTTGCGGTAGCGGTCCATGTCGCCCCAGATGCCGCGGAGCATCGCCGGCCACGGCTTGTCGAGCACGAGGTAGCCATTGCCGCCGTTTCCGAGTTCATTGGCATCGTCGTCGACGATCTTGGCCGAAATGCCGGGAAGCGGTGCCATCGCGGATCCGGGTTTGGTGGCGGTGATGCCCGGCAGCGGAGAGATCATGATCGCCCCGGTCTCGGTCTGCCACCAGGTGTCGACGATGGGGGCCTGGTTTCCGCCGATCACCTCACGGAACCACTTCCAGGCTTCGGGGTTGATCGGCTCGCCCACCGATCCGAGGAGGCGGATCGAGGACAGGTCGTGAGCGTCGGGAATCTCGCGGCCCCACTTCATGAATGTGCGTACCAGGGTGGGCGCGGTGTAGTAGATCGTGACGCCGTACTTCTCGATGATCTGGAAGTGGCGGTGCTCGTCGGGGGAATTCGGGGTGCCCTCGTAGACCACCTGGGTGGCGCCGTTCGACAGTGGCCCGTACACGATGTAGCTGTGTCCGGTTACCCAGCCGATATCGGCGGTGCACCAGTACACGTCCTGTCCGACCTTGTGGTCGAAGACGTTGTGGTGGGTATAGGACGCCTGGGTGAGGTAGCCACCGGAGGTGTGGATGATTCCCTTGGGTTTTCCGGTGGTGCCGGAGGTGTAGAGGATGAACAGCGGGTGCTCGGAGTCGAACGGCTGCGCCTCGTGCCGGTCGGGGGCCTTGTCGACCGTTTCGTGCCACCACAGGTCCCGGCCCTCGGTGATTTCGACATCGGTGCCGGTGCGCTTGACGACGAGCACGTTCTTCACGGACTTCGTGCTTTCGACGGCTTCGTCGACGGCCGGCTTGAGGGGTGCGGCCTGGCCGCGGCGCCACTGCCCGTCGACGGTGACGACGAGTTTGGCCTCGGTGTCTTCGATGCGTGAACGCAGGGCGTTGGCAGAGAACCCGGCGAACACCACCGAGTGAGTCAGTCCGAGGCGGGCGCAGGCGAGCATGGTGACGATGGCCTCGGGGATCATCTGCATATAGATTGCGACCCGGTCACCGGCTACGAGGCCGAGGTCGATGAAGGTATTGGCAGCCCGGCTGACTTCGGCGAGCAGATCGCGGTAGGTCAGGTCGCGAGTGTCGCCCGGTTCGCCTTCGAAGTGGATGGCGACGCGGTCGCCGTTGCCCTCGAGGACATGGCGGTCGACGCAGTTGAATGCGACGTTGAGTTGACCGCCTACGAACCACTTCGCCACGGGGGCATCCGACCAGTCGAGGACTTCACTGAAGGGCACGTGCCAGTGCAGGCGTTCGGCCTGCTTCGCCCAGAACGCGAGACGGTCTTCGTCTGCGGCAGCCTGGAGCCCGGGTCCTGCGTTGGCGCCCTCCGTGAACTCGGGGCTCGGCGGATACACCTGTGGGGCGGCTTCGGTTTCGGCTGCGTTGGTCATATGTGGCCCGGCCTTCTTTCCAGTCTCGAATCGGCAGTTCTGGCACATGTGAACGTATCCCCACGTGTTTCCGAGTGCAGCTAATCACACGGTTGGATGCGAGAACCGTGCGGCGATCGGTCGAATTGGCGCGGCGGACGGAAGCTGTCGGCGACGAGCGGACACCGCTTGACTGACGTTGTTTCGTCAGGGGCCGATTTTGACGAGTTTCCAGCGCTGGGTTACGCAGATTCAAATCTTGACTTATCGTCATCCCATTGTCCGTCCGGGTGCGGGTGGTCGAGCATCCGTTCCGACGGTCGCTTCATCCGTCCCGGTCGCAGTTCGACTGAGGTGGTGGTTCGGGTTGTGCCCGGATCGCGGCCCCCTACTCACACAGATCTGGGAGGATCGTCTTGCCCATCACACGCGTGGCAACCGCCGTTCTGGCCGCCGGCTTGGCGGCAGCGATGTTGGCTGCCTGCTCGACCGACAATTCTACGAGCGGAGGCGGCAGCGGGGTCGTCAACGCCTGGGCCGGAGAGCCGCAGAATCCGCTGATTCCCACCGATACGAGCGAGAACATGGGTGGGCGCGTCGTGGATTCGCTGTTCGCCGGTCTGGTCTCGTATGACGCCGACGGCAGGATCAGCAACGAGGTCGCCGCCTCCATCGACACGACTGACGGCAAGCTCTTCACCGTCGAATTGAAGGACGGGTGGGCTTTCACGGACGGTACGCCCGTGACGGCCGCCTCATTCGTGGACGCATGGAACTACGGTGCATTGTCTACGAATGGGCAAATCCAGGCTTCGTTCTTCGAGCCTATCCAAGGCTATGACGAAGTGGCGGCCGAGACTCCGACCGCGACGACCATGTCGGGACTGAACGTGGTGGACGATTCCACGTTCACCATCGAGTTGAAGCAGCCCGAGGTCGATTTCCCGGACCGGCTCGGGTTCACCGCGTACTACCCACTACCTGCCGTGGCGTTCGAGGACATGGCCGCGTTCGGTGAGAATCCGATCGGCAACGGTCCGTACATGCTGTCCGGACCCGGAGCATGGCAGCACAACGTGCGCATCGACACGGTGGTGAACCCCGACTACGACGGCAACCGCAAGGCGGAGAACACCGGCGTCGACTTCATCATGTACAACAACCTCGACACGGCCTACACAGACCTGCTGGCCAACAACGTCGACGTCCTCGACGTGGTACCCCCGAGTGCCGTCACCACCTTCGAGAGCGATCTTCCCGGCCGGACGGTCAACCAGCCGTCCGCGACCATCGAGACATTCACGATCCCGGGGCGCCTGCCGCACTTCAGCGGGGAGGAGGGCACCCTGCGACGTCAGGCGATTTCGATGGCCGTCAATCGCGACCAGATCACCCAGCAGATCTTCAACAACACCCGCACCCCCGCACTCGATTTCACCAGCTCCGCCTTAGCGGGATGGTCGGACTCCCTTACCGGGAACGGCAACCTGAAGTACAACCCGGAAGAAGCCAGGAGCTTGTGGGCTGAGGCCGACGCCATCGCCCCGTGGTCGGGCAGTTTCGAGATCGCCTACAACGCCGACGGCGGCCACAAGGATTGGGTGGACGCCGTCAGCAACAGCATTCGCAACACCCTCGGCATCGATGCGATGGGCAGGGAGTACCCCACGTTCGCGCAGTTCCGCACCGAGGCCACGAACCGCACGATCGACAGCGCATTCCGCTCGGGCTGGCAGGGCGACTACCCGCAGCAGTACGGCTTCCTCGCGCAGAATTACCAGACGGGCGGAAGCTCGAACGACGGCGACTACTCCAACCCGGAGTTCGACCGGCTGCTGGTCGCGTCCGCGGGCGAGACCGACCCGCAGAAGTCTCAGGACCTCCTCGATCAGGCGCAGGAAGTTCTGCTGCACGATCTGCCCGCAGTGCCGACGTGGTACCGCAACGCCGCCGCCGGCTGGTCGGAGAACGTATCGAACGTGACGATCGACTGGAAGGGAATCCCGATGTATTCCGACATCGTGAAGAACTGACGCCCCGGACTCTTCGACGACTTCGGTGGGGCCGCGAGCAGACCGTTCGCGGCCCCACTTTTCGGGGGATGCAAGCCGAACGCATTGCCCACCCCGATGTCACAGCCTTACGAATAGGAGGTGATCCGATGCTCTGGTACGTCGGCCGCCGCTTGCTTCAAATGATCCCCGTATTCATCGGGGCCACATTCCTCATCTACGCCATGGTGTTCTTCCTGCCTGGAGATCCGATCGCGGCTCTCGCGGGCGACCGGGCACTCAGTCCGGGGGTTGCTGCCGAACTCCGCGCCCGCTACAATCTCGATCAGCCCTTCCTGATGCAGTACCTCTTGTATCTGAAGGGGATTTTCACCCTCGACTTCGGAATGTCGTTCTCCGGTCGGCCGGTCAGCGAGGTTCTGGCGCAGGCATTCCCGATCACCATCAAGCTTTCGTTGATGGCACTTGCCATTGAAGGAATCTTTGGAATCGGGTTCGGACTTCTTGCCGGACTGCGCAAGGGCGGCATCTTCGACAGCTCGGTCCTGGTCGTGAGTCTGGTGATCATCGCGATCCCGATCTTCGTGATCGGCTTCCTGGCCCAGTTCTTCATCGGCGTCAAATGGGGGTTGGTGCCGCCGACCGTTGGCGGGGACCCCAGCTTCAAGAATCTGTTGTTGCCAGCCTTCGTGCTCGGCGCGGTGTCGTTCGCGTATGTGTTGCGACTGACCCGGACCTCGGTGGCCGAGAACCTGACCGCCGACTACGTGAGAACGGCTACAGCGAAGGGGCTTTCGCGTCGGCGGGTGGTGCAGGTACACGTCCTGCGAAACTCCCTGATCCCGGTCGTCACGTTCCTCGGGGCCGATCTCGCCGCCCTGATGGGCGGCGCAATCGTCACCGAGGGCATATTCAACATCAACGGTGTCGGTGGCACGATCTATCAGGCAGTCACCCGCGGCGAGGCGCCCACGGTGGTGTCTTTCGTTACGGTGCTGATCGTCGTATTTCTGCTGGCCAACCTGATAGTCGACCTCCTCTACGCCGCGCTCGACCCGAGGATCCGCTATGTCTGAGAAACAGGAGAGTGACGTGCCCGCCACCACGGGCGGCCGGAAGACTCGTCAAGCGCATTTCGTTGCGCCCGAACAAGTAACAGCGTCCGCGGAGATCGACGCTGTGCACATCGACCAGCCTCCGACGAGCATGTGGTCGGACGCCTGGCGGGATCTGCGTCGACGCCCGCTGTTCGCGGTGGCGTCGGTGATCATAGTCGTCGTGGTTGCGGTCGCGGCCTTCCCGGGCCTGTTCACCAGCGCCGACCCACGGTTCTGCGACCTCACGTTCAGCATGCAGGGTCCGTCGTCCGGTCACTGGTTCGGCTTCGACAGGCAGGGTTGCGACATATATTCCCGCACCATCTACGGGGCACGAGCGTCGGTGCTGGTGGGCGTCGGGGTCACTTCAGTGGTGCTGATCGTGGGAGTGGTCCTCGGCGCAGTGGCCGGGTTCTACGGCGGCGCGGTGGACTCCGTGTTGTCAAGAGTGACCGACATCTTCTTCGGCATCCCCTTCATCCTGGCCGCGATCGTCCTGATGCAGCTTTTCACCGACCGCACCATTTCGACCGTGATCCTCGTCCTCGCACTGTTCGGCTGGCCCCAGATGGCAAGAATCGCTCGTGGCGCGGTGATCTCGGCGAAGAACAACGACTACGTGATGGCGTCGAGGGCGCTGGGTGTGTCGAATTGGCGCACGCTCGTCCGGCATGTTCTGCCGAATTCACTGGCCCCGATCATCGTGATCGCGACCATCTCGCTCGGCATCTACATTGTTGCCGAGGCAACGCTGTCCTTCCTCGGCATCGGGTTGCCGTCTACCGAGGTCTCGTGGGGCGGAGACATCAGCACCGCCCAGGTCACCTTGCGCCAGGGTTCGCCGATTCTGTTCTATCCGGCCACCGCACTGGCGATCACGGTGCTCGGTTTCATCATGATGGGCGACGCACTGCGGGACGCGCTCGATCCCAAGGCCAGGAAGAGGTGACCGCGATGTCCACGAATGAGCAAGCCGAACAGCAGCATGTGGGAGAAGAGGTGCCCCTGCTCGAGATTCGAGATCTGGAGGTGTCGTTCGAGTCACATTCCGGCAGCGTGCCCGCAGTGCGCGGTGTCAGCCTCACGGTCTACCCGGGGCAGACGGTGGCGATTGTCGGCGAGTCCGGCTCGGGCAAGTCCACCACCGCTCATGCGATCATCAACCTGCTCCCCGGAACGGGCAAGGTCACCGGCGGCCAGATTCTCTTCGAGGGAAGAGATCTGGCGGGGATCTCCGATCGGGAGTTTGTCTCGTTGCGCGGGCAGAATATCGGACTGGTGCCCCAGGACCCGATGTCCAACCTCAACCCGGTCTGGAAGGTCGGGTTCCAAATCGAGGAGGCGTTGAAGGCCAATGGAGTTGCGAAGGGCAAGGCGGCGAAGGTTCGGGCCGCCGAGTTGCTCGAGGAGGCGGGTCTCGCCGACGCCGAGAACCGTCTGGGGCAGTATCCACACGAATTCTCCGGTGGCATGCGCCAGCGTGCGCTCATCGCGATCGGATTGGCAGCTCGCCCGCAGTTGCTGATCGCGGACGAGCCGACTTCGGCTCTCGACGTCACGGTCCAGCGGCAGATTCTCGACCATCTCGACGGTCTCACCAACGAACTCGGCACGGCGGTACTCCTCATCACACACGATCTAGGCCTTGCCGCAGAGCGGGCCGAGCACCTCATCGTGATGAGTAAGGGGCAGGTCGTCGAATCGGGTCCTGCCCTGGAAATCCTGCAGCGACCGCGCCATCCGTACACGCAGAAATTGGTGGCCGCAGCACCGTCGCTGGCGTCACAGCGTCGAAGTTCGTCCCTGGCCAGAGCCGACATCCGGGAGCATTCCCTCGAAGCGGTCGACGAGGCCGAGCAGCACAGCGAGATCGGTGTCGACTTCGGCAGGGCCACCGACGACGTCCTCGTGGTTACCGGTCTGAACAAGGCTTTCAAGATCCGTCACGGGCTACGCAAGACCTCCGACTTCAAAGCCGTCGACGACGTCTCGTTCGCGGTTCGACGGGGAACGACCACCGCCATCGTGGGCGAGTCGGGGTCGGGAAAATCGACGGTGGCACAAATGATTCTGGGGCTTCTCGCCTCCACATCGGGCAATGTCGTATTCGACGGCAAGGACGTCGCGACCCTCGACCGCCGGGAGACGCTCGCTTTCCGTCGTCGGGTGCAGCCGATCTTCCAGAATCCGTACGGCACCCTCGACCCGATGTACTCGATCTTCCGCACCATCGAGGAACCCCTCCGCACCCACAGGGTGGGGACGAAGGCGGAGCGGGAAGCGCGGGTACGTGACCTGCTGGACAAGGTTGCGCTGCCGCCTTCAGTGATGCGGAGGTTCCCGAACGAACTGTCCGGGGGCCAGCGACAGCGCGTGGCTATTGCCCGGGCGCTGGCTCTGCAACCCGAGATGGTGGTGTGCGACGAGGCGGTATCGGCACTGGATGTACTGGTCCAGGACCAGATCCTGACCTTGCTCAACGACCTGCAGGCGGAGTTGGGGCTGACGTATCTGTTCATCACCCACGATCTGGCGGTGGTTCGGCAGATCGCCGACAACGTGCTGGTCATGTCGGCCGGTGCCATCGTCGAGAAAGCGACCACTGACGAAGTGTTCAACTCCCCGAAGGAGGATTACACGCGGAAGTTGCTCGAGGCGATTCCTGGTGGATCGATCTCGCTCGGCGTCTGACGCAGGGCAACGCCTGACGTAGAGAGGCGCCGGGTAGCGTTCCGAGGCGTGAGCGATCCATTGCAGCCCCTCGTCGACCTCCCCGGCGTCCGCGAGGCAGCGGACCGTGCACGCGAAGCGCTCGGTGCGGTTCACCGCCACAATGTCAACCGGCGCGGATGGCCCACCACTGCGGCCGAGGCAGCGGTCCGGGCAGCCCGCGCCTCGGCATCGCTCGATGGGGGCAGCACTGAACTTCCCACCCCGGGAGAGGCGGGTGACCCGATTCTGTCGGGTGCGCTTCGCGTCGGGCAGGCACTCGACGGCGACGCGCTCGCGCTCCTTCAGTCCACCTGGAGGCGGGCACCTCTCCAAGCGCTTGCGAGACTGCATTTGCTGGCCGCGGCGGACCTCGTAGAGAATCAAGAACTGTTGGGGAGGCCGCGCGCCGACCCCGGTGTGGCCGAGCGCCTGGACGGGCTCGCGCAACTTGTCACCGGGGGAACGGATGCACCCGCCCCTGTTCTGGCATCCGTGGTGCACGGGGAGTTGTTGACTCTGAAGCCGTTCGGATTCGGCGACGGTATCGTCGCCCGTGCCGCGTCCCGTCTCGTCGCCGTGTCGAGCGGACTCGATCCCCACAACCTCGGCGTGCCGGAGGTCAGTTGGTTGCGCCGACAGCAGGCGTACCGCAGCGGTGCTGCCGCATTTGCTTCCGGCGAGGCGCAGAGTGTGGGGAACTGGGTCGTCCTGTGTTGTGGCGCATTCGAGGCCGGTGCCCGAGAGGCGACCTCTATCGCGGACGCGGCATCGAGCTAGAAGATGTGTCCGAAATCTTTTGCGCTGCATGTGAAGACCGGTCACAAGTAAAGAGGGCGGCTCCGCCGACTGTCGTCGACTTCGCCGCCCATCAACACGAACAACCGGTTACCAAGCGTGCTCGGTGGGTTGTGTGGCTGGCCTCGGCGAGAGTTCAAATATCGTCGGGTCGTCCTGCAACCGGTGCAGGGTCCTTGCCGATCGAACCCGAGTCTCGCAGGCCCACAACGCTTTCGCCCTTATAGTGGCTTGTGCTCCGCGTGGGTGCCTAGTGCCCGTGCTAGGAATCCTGGTCGGGAAATCGATCCTTCTCTTCCGGGTCGATTTTGGCCTTCCGTTCTTCCGTAACTCCTTTGTACCCCGCGGCAACCCTTGCTGCAAGGGGCAAATTTGGTTTGTGACCGCGTCGCGGAGTGCGGCGTTCAGTGCTTGTGGCGCAATGCTCGTTGGGTGAACGCGCCCGCGGCGACTGCACTTGCGTTCATGGCCGCAGCGGCTTCGATTCATGGCCGCAGCCGCCTCGGAAGTGGCAGCGAAGAACGCCTGAAAGTGGGTCCGGGGGAATGCCGGATTCGAGAAAGTCGATATGGGCCAGCAATTTTCAGCTGGGGCCCTCTTCAAGCTCGGTCCTCGTTTCCTTTGCTACAGCAACGAAGCTTCACCCCGCTGGTTCAGGGTGCTGTCTTTTGCCGCCGGCGCCCGGATGATGCTGTGTGCGGACCCGGCCCCCGGTGGGAGGCTTCACGTCCAAGCCGGATGTCGCGAGCATGACGATGCCGTCGCAAGGTCCGCGGACCCGGGCCGGTACTCGTCAGCGGCTTCGTGGGAGCGGTTGTGCTGGGAGCGGTTGTGCTGGGCACGGTGCCCCGGACACAGCTCCGGAAGATAACCGGAATTCCGGTCGGTATTCTTGTTCGGATACCGAACACCCGTGGTGTTTCCGCCTGGCAAACAGGCTCCGCAATCGCACTTGCGGATACCGATCGGGGAAGGTGTAGTATTGCAAATGTTCCGGACTTGATCCGGACGGTGTTCAGCCCGACCCCCCGGGGCTGAACACAGACGACCCTCGCCTCCTCCCCCCCTGGCGAGGGTCGTCCTCTGTCTGAGGCAAGGTGGGGTGAGTTCGCGCCATTGAATTGGTGCGACAGTACCAGTATTTGTCCACAGGGCCGAGGTTGTCCACAGTTCGAGCAGACCCCCTGTCGGGGATCCGATGTACCGGTCACGCTCACTGCATGGACGCAAAAGGTGGCGGTGACGTACTGGTGCTGGTCGAGGACCCGGCGCTGCTGCACAGCATCAGGCGGGTCGCAGCGGCGGCTGACCGGGGGTTGAACGAAGCCGACGTCACGGATGCGCGGCAGGTCTGGGGGACCGCGCCGATCGTGATCCTGGACAGCCCTACGGCCGCCGCGTGCCGCAACCTATTCCCCCGTCGACGCCGGGTGGTTCTGCTGTGCGACGGCACACCGGCTATCGACGAGTGGCGGATTGCGACTGCCGTCGGCGCGGAACACGTGCTCGGAGTGCCGGACGACGAAGCGGCACTCGTTGCTGTGCTCGGTGAGCAACCAGAACGGCTAGAAGGGGACGGCACCGTCCTTGCCATCGTCGGTGGCTGCGGTGGTGCCGGCGCCTCCACTCTGGCGGCGGCGATCGCTCTCACCGCGGCGACACGGTCACAGTCGACCCTTCTGCTCGACGCCGACGCCTGGGGATCCGGTCTCGACGTGCTGCTGGGAATTGAGGACGTGCCGGGGTTGCGATGGTCCGGGCTGTCGATCGAGGGAGGCCGCATCTCCTCGGACGCCCTCAGTGACGCACTTCCACCTCTGGGCGAGCGGCTTCGAGTGCTCGCCTGCGGAGGGAGGAGTCACGGTGGTGCGGGGCCGACGGCGGCAGCAGTCCGCGCGGTGATCGACGCCGGCCGTCATGCGGGTGATCTGGTCGTGTGCGACGCGTCCCGCTTCCCCAACCAGGTCACGGAGACTGTCCTCGAGGTGGCGGATCTGGTGCTTCTCGTCGTGCCCGCCACCGTGCGCGCGTGCATCGCCGCAGGGAAAGTGTCGAAGTGGATCGCCGAGCGGAACCCTAATCAGGGCTTGGTGGTTCGCGGACCGGCGCCTGGGGGGCTGCGCGGGCCGGATGTGGCGGAGGTACTCGATCTGCCGCTGATCGCATCGATGCGCGCAGAGCGCGGACTCACCGGGATGCTCGAACACGGCGGGCTCAGGCCGGGCAGACGTTCGTCGCTCAGCGTCGCGGCCGGGGCAGTCCTCGACACAGTCGGCAGTAGACCGAGGTCGCGAGAGTGGGCGGCGTGAGTTCCCTCGTCACCCCCGACCTTCTCGACCGGGTGCGCGAGCGTCTCGCACGCTCGTCCTGCGAACCGACGCCCGCGATGGTCGCCTCGGCCATCCGCACAGAGTCCGGCGGGGTGCTCGGCGACACCGACCTGCTCGGAGCGTTGCGCGTACTGATGACCGAACTCACCGGGGCGGGTCCGCTCGAATCATTGCTGACCGAGCCTGGTGTCGCCGACGTGCTCGTCACCGCACCCGATCAGGTGTGGGTCGATTGCGGCCGAGGGCTCGAACGCACAGCGGTCCGCTTCGCCGACGAGGCTTCGGTGCGCCGATTAGCTCAACGCCTTGCCCTCTCCGCCGGCCGCCGACTTGACGACGCGCAACCGTGGGTGGACGGCTCCCTCCGGGAGGTCGGGAATGGTTCGTTCGGAGTCCGCCTCCATGCCGTACTTGCTCCCGTCGCACAGGGCGGTACCTGCCTGTCGCTGCGGGTCCTTCGCCCAGCCACCCAGGGTCTCGACGCACTGGTCGAGCGCGGTGCGGTGACGGAAGCGTCCCACGAACTGCTGTTGCAGATCGTGCACGCACGGCTCGCCTTTTTGGTCACCGGCGGTACCGGGGCGGGCAAGACTACGCTGCTGGCCGCGCTGCTCGGAGCGGTCGATCCGGCCGAGCGGATCGTCTGCGTGGAGGACGCTGCGGAACTGGCGCCGACGCACCCGCACGTGGTCCGGTTGGTGGCCCGGGCTCCCAACGTCGAAGGTGTCGGCGAGGTCACCGTCCGGGACCTCGTCCGACAGTCACTACGGATGCGCCCGGACCGGATTGTCGTAGGTGAGGTGCGGGGCGGCGAGGTGGTCGATCTGCTGACTGCACTCAATACGGGGCATGACGGTGGTGCGGGAACGGTACATGCGAACTCGCCAGAGGAGGTGCCTGCACGGCTCGAAGCGCTGGCGGCACTGGGCGGAATGGATCGGGCAGCCCTGCACAGTCAACTTGCTGCCGCCGTCCAGGTGATCCTGCACGTCCACCGGTCTTCGAGTGGAGCGCGGCGGTTGACCGAGATCGGTGTCGTCACGCGCGAAGTGGACGGGCTTGTCACGATTGCGCCCGCTTGGAGCGAGGGCGTCGGAGAGGGGCCGGGAGCGCAGCGGCTCCAGCACTTGTGCTCTCGCCGCGGATCATTGGATCCGCCAAGTGAGGGGGTGTCATGATCGCAGGTCTGGTGACGCTCGCTATCGCGATGCTGGCGGTGCCGTCTTCAGGGTCACGACCCCGATTGATCGCGGTCACGGGCAGGGGACCGAGCCGTCGACGGGCGCCATTGCCTTGGACCGTTCCTGTCGCGCTCGTCGGTGTTCCGGTCGTATACGAGCTGGGCGGGCCCTACGCGGTGGCTGCGGCGGTGATCGTCTGCGCGACAATCTGGTTCAGGCTAGGACGTCGCCGTTCGGCGCGAGCGAAGAGCGCGGAGCTGCGGGTAATCGTATCGAGCCTCGAGGTGGTGACGGCAGAACTCCGCGTGGGCGCGCATCCCGCCGCGGCCTGCGAGACCGCCGCCGACGAGTGCGCAGGCATCGTATCAGCAGCCTTCCGGGCGGCTTCGGCGCGCTCGCGACTCGGTGGATCTGCCGCTGACGGATTCCGGATCACCAACTCTCGGGTCGGCATCGAGTTAGGGCGAATCGCCGACATCTGGGCCGTTGCCGAAGTGCACGGATTGGCGTTGGCGGAGCTTCTCGAGGCGGCGCGCACGGATCTCTTGGGACGCAGTCGCTTCTGTCAGCGAACCGAGGCCGGACTGGCGGGGGCGAGGGCGACCGCAAGTGTGCTCGCAGGGCTACCGCTGCTGGGTGTGGGCCTCGGTCAGATGATGGGCGCGGCTCCGCTGACGGTGTTGTTCGGTGGTGGAGTGGGCGGAATCCTCTTGATGCTCGGAGTGGGACTCGTGTGCGCGGGCCTGTTGTGGACAGATCGGATCACCGGACGCGTGACCGGATGATCTGGTGTGCAGTGCTCCTCGCTGCGTGCGCTCTGCTCGTCCTCCCTGGACGGAGGCCGCCGATGCAGCGATTGCAGCAACACCATGGAGACTCGGCTGGTGTGGCCAACTCAGCGAACGATGTGCTACCACGAGAGGATCCTCTCGCGGCTGCGGCGACTTTCGATCTGCTGGCGGCATGCTTGCGTGCGGGACTTCCGGTCGCGACCGCAGCCGAGGCAGTGTCCCGATCGGCACCACAACCACTGTCGAAATCGCTGCGTCGTGCCGCGGATCTGCTGGCGTTGGGAGCAGACCCCGCGACCGCATGGGAGACGGCGGCGTCGGACGCGGCCACCGAATCGCTCGCCCGGATGGCGCGACGGTCGGCCAGATCAGGTTCGTCGCTGGCGGGTTCCATGACAGAACTCGCCACCGACAGTCGTACGGACGCTGAACACTTGGCGGCGGCGTCTGCCGAACGCGCTGGAGTGCTCATCAGCGGGCCGTTGGGGCTGTGTTTCCTGCCGGCGTTCATCTGCCTCGGGATCATTCCCATTGTGGTCGGTCTGGCCTCACAGGTGCTCGATGGCGGACTGCTGTGACAACTAGATACTTCCGGCGCAGAACCGCTGCGCCGGATACTCCAAAGGGGGAACACCATGGAACGTGGGATCGCCGCATTGACGGCCAGACTGACGCTGCTCGCAGTGGAGGAGGATGGAATGTCGACGGCAGAGTATGCAATCGGCACGATCGCGGCCGCAGCGTTCGGCGCCGTTCTCTATTCGGTCGTGACCGGCGACAGCATCGTTACGGCGTTGACAAATATCATCGACAAAGCGCTGAACACCGCGGTGTGATGACTTCCGTTGGGGGGCTTATCCGGTCGGAGACCGGAGGTGTAACGGTGGAGGCGGCGATCGCGATCGCCTCGATCATGGCGGTGGTCGTGCTGTGTGTCGGCGCGATCACTGCGGCGACGTTGCAGGTCCGCTGCGTCGATTCGGCACGTGAGGCTGCCAGGCTCGCCGCTCGTGGTGATCGCGAGTCAGCGATCTCGACCGCAGCCAGGGTTGCCCCCGACGGTGCCGAAGTAAGAGTCCGGGCAGAGGGAGAGTTCGTCGTCGCGACTGTGCGGGTCAGCAGTCCACTCCTTCCACTCGTGAACATCTCGGCAGAAGCCGTCGCGGCACTCGAGCCCACGGTTCCGGGGTGGAGCGGGGGAGGACGGTGAGTTCGGTGATCGCCGATGACCGAGGTTCCGCGACGGTGCTGGCGTGCTGTGCGCTCGCAGCATTGGTCGCGATCACGGCGATGTTGATGCAGGTCGGGACGGTGGTGTCGGTACGGCACCGGGCGCAGTCGGCCGCGGATCTGGCTGCTCTTGCCGCGGCGATCGGGTTGGACCATGGCACCGACGCGGCGTGCGCCGCTGCACATGAGGTCGCGGAACGGATGCGCACCGCGGTGATGTCCTGCGAGGTGGAGGGCTGGGACGTGGAGGTGGCCGTTACGGTGCCGGTGCCTCTGTCCTCGTTGGGCGTCCGTGACGCGAGGGCTGTGGCGAGGGCGGGTCCGGCCGAGTGAGGTCTGTGCAGGCGCGATCTCCGACTGCATGACTCGCTTCACCAACGATCAAGTGTGCGTATGAGTTCGCGCGCAATGGCGTCGAACGGTCGGTCTGCCGAACCGATTCTGGGTCGGTAAGGTCGGCCGTTCGCGTCAGCCCAGCGACTCCAAGACCGCAGTGAGGACCCGTATCGCCCCCGCCTTGTCCAGGGGGTCGTTTCCGTTTCCGCACTTCGGTGAGTACACGCATGACGGGCAGCCTGTCGTGCATTCGCATGACTCGATCGCTTCTTTGGTCGCAGCGAGCCAGCGGGTGATCTCGGCGACGCACTCCCACCCCTGGGCGAGCGGCTTCGGGTGCTCGCCTGCGGCCGGAGCAGTCACGGTGGTGCGGGGCCGACGGCGGCCGCAGTCCGCGCGGTGATCGACGCCGGCCGTCATGCGGGCGATCTGGTCGTCTGCGATGCGTCCCGCTTTCCCAGCCAGGTCACGGAGACTGTCCTGGAAGTGGCGGATCTGGTGCTTCTCGTCGTGCCCGCCACCGTGCGCGCATGCATCGCCGCCGGGAAAGTGTCGAAGTGGATCGCCGAGCGGAACCCTAATCAGGGCTTGGTGGTTCGCGGACCGGCGCCCGGCGGACTGCGCGGGCCCGATGTAGCGGAGGCACTCGACCTACCGCTGATCGCATCGATGCGCGCAGAGCGCGGACTCACCGGGACGCTCGAACACGGCGGGTTCAGGCCGGGCAGACGTTAGATACACCACGCCCCGGGACGCAACCCCGAGCGAAGCGGGTTCTGCTAGTCGCGTCCGAACCACCGCCGGATTTTGGTCGCGGCGAACTCGGACTTGTCCGCAGCGATCGCCGCCGACGGGCCCACGACCATGGCTCCGTGCGGTGTTTTACCGGGGGGAAACGTGACGTCGATCGTGGCGACCTGCTGGTTGCCGAACTCCAGGTGGCAGATGCCTCTGCCCCCGTAGGGCTGTGACTGACCACCTCGGCATCTGGCGATGAGCGCTTGGGCGACCACCACGGCCTGGCCCGCCGCGAACACGCCCGTCTTGGGCGTGCCGACACTGGCGACGTCGCCCAGCGCAAAGACGTCGGTGAACCGTGTCTGCAATGTGTACGGGTCCACGGGCACCCATCCGTCCACACACATCCCGGCTTCCTCGACCACAGCAGGTACGCGATGAACTGGCACGCCCAGAAAAAGGTCGTACTCCATCTCGTCACCGCCGGCGAGCCTGGCGATGTTTCGGACCGGATCGATCTCCCGCACCATGTCATTAGGATAAAAGCCGATGCCCCGCTCCTTGAACGCCGCCAGCACGGCCCTCGAAGCGTCGGGTGCGGGCGGGAACGGGCTAGGCAATGGCAGCACCAGGGAAATGTCTGACCCTTCGCGCAGTCCACGCTCGGTGAGGAAGTCGTGGAGCAACAGCGCCGCCTCGCTGGGCGCCGGGGGGCACTTAAACGGCGTCGACGTCACGCCGACGATCACCCGCCCGCCTGAGAAGTCGGCCAATACATCAGCGGCAGCGAACGCTCCGGCCTCCGTGTAGAACTCTTGACCACCCTCGAGTAGGCCTGGTGTGGCCGCCGGGTCAAGGTCCGCGCCCAGAGCCACCACGAGCACGTCGCCCTCATAGGGGCCAGCGTCGGTCTGCACTCGACGTCGCATGGGGTCGATCGACAAGATGGTCGCCTGGACAAACTCAACTCCGGGTTTTATGCAGTCCCGATACGGGTGAAAGACGCTTTCGGGCGTGGCCCGGCCGAACATCACGTCCAGCTTCGAGAACCCGAAGACGAAGCCTTCCGTCTTGTCGATCAGGATGACCTCGGCCTCCTCACCGAGCGCATCGGACAACTCCGTCGTCAGTTCCAAGCCACCGAACCCCGCACCAAGCACTAAAACCCTCATGTCAGTCCTTCCTTTCTGTTGTGGTTTCTAATACAGACGTCATACCCCCATAGGTATATTCCCCAAGCTGCCTGCGACCTTGCGGTTCAAGTTGTTGGGCTGCAGCCGTTACACGGCCTCGGCGATCGCGTTGCTGAGCATGCGCACCAGATCGGCAAGGCGATCGGCGATGCGGCCCGCTCGGTGGCCGAGGTCACCACCTCCTCGAGGTCCCTCCGGGAGGACACCATGCTGAACACTCGGTCGTGGTCGGCCAGATCGACGGGTCTTCGCGCAATCGCGGCACCATGGTCAGCCAAGGCCTGCCCCTTCGACGCAGTGGGGTTGCAAACGGTGACGTCGTGACCGGCATCGAGCAGCCGGGTGACGAGCTCAGATCCCATCCGGCCGACACCGATCCAGCCGATTTTGAGCGTTGAGACGGACATCGTTGTTCCCTACTGTCGGACCGTGGCATTGGGCACGCTGGCCAGCGTTATCGGAGGGGGCGTGGACAGCGCCGACGAGCAACTGATCGGCCATCTAGGGATTGGGCAGCACCGCTTGGGCGCGACCGGTCGGCGATCGGCTCGGTGTTCGCCTCGTTGAGCGTGTTCTCGACTGGATCCGGCCCGCAGAGAAGTAGTAGAACTCCTCGCGCATGGAGCTGAGCGGTGAGCCCGACGCACTGAGCCCAGGTGCCACGTACCGAGTACGGATTTCCGCCTCGGTCAGCTGCGCTTTGTCCAACTCGATCACGAATCAGGATCGTAGGCGGACGCGTGGCAATACAGGCTGCGATCACACGGCTTCCCGTTGCGCGTGGTCGGCGCTCGTCGTGCACGACGAGCGCCACTCCGGCTGTTCAGTGTAATCATCAATAGTCGGCTACGCAATCGGCACGATCGCGGCCGCCGCATTCGGCGCGTCCTCTATTCGGTCGTGACCGCCGATAGCATCGTCACGGCGTTGACGAACATCATCGACAAAGCGCTGAACACCGCGGTGTGATGACCTCCGTTGGGGGGCTTTGTCGGTCGGAGACCGGAGGTGTAACGCTTTGCCGAGGTAGAGGGCTGGGACGTGGAGGTGACCGTTACGGTGCCGGTGCCTCGGTCCTCGTTCGGCCTCCGCGCCGCGAAGGCTGTGGCGAGGGCGGGCCCGGCGGAGTGAGGCCTGGACAAACGTCGATGCATTGATCAAGTGCGCGTTGGAGTTCGCGCGCTTCCATAGAACGGTCGGCCTGCCCACCTCTTCGCCGTCGGTAGGTCGGCTGTTCGCGTCAGACCAGTGCCTCCAAGACCGCGGTGAGGACCCGTATCGCCCCCGCCTTGTCCAGGGGGTCGTTTCCGTTTCCGCACTTCGGTGAGTACACGCATGACGGGCAGCCTGTCGTGCATTCGCATGACTCGATCGCTTCTCTGGTCGCATCGAGCCAGTGGGTCATCTCGGCGTGGCCCCGGTCGGCGAATCCGGCGCCGCCGGCGTAGCCGTCGTAGACGAACACCGTCGGTAGCCCGGTGTCGGCGTGCAGGGCAGTGGAGACGCCGCCGATGTCGCCTCGATCGCACACCGCGACCAGTGGCAGCAGGCCGATGGCGGCATGCTCGGCGGCGTGTAGTGCACCGGGCACACATTCCGCCGGAACACCTGCCCGCATGAGAAGTTCCGGGGTGATCGTGTACATGACTGCGCGGGTGGGCAGGGTTTGCGCCGGCATGTCCAACTCGACCGCGTCGAGGACCACACCCGAAGATAGCCGGCGCAGATACCCGGTCACCTGATGGGTGACCTCCACTTCGGCCAGTACAACTTCGAGTTCGCCGAACAGTTTTTGCTCGAGCACCGCCGTGACGGTGATTTCGGTGGTCTCGCGGGCGGACGTCGTCCAGTCAGGCTCCTCCGCGTGCACCAAGGCGAGTCCCTGTTCCAGGTCGAGTTCGTCGACGACATACGACTCTCCCTGATGGAAGTGAACGGCACCGGGGTGCACTGTCGCGGGCGCGCGCCCCGCATCGACGGTTCCGAGCATTCGTCCCGATTCGGTGACGACAATTGCAACCTGGGTGCCAATTCCGCCCCGAATATTCAGTGCACCATGAGGATTTGTGCCGGCGGTCACGAACCAGCCATGCACCCGGCGTCGAATCAACCCCTGCTCTGCGAGTTCTCCGAGGAGCCCGACTGCACCGAATTCTTCGGCCTCTGCGTCAGACAATGGTAATTCCATTGCCGCGCAAAGCAGCTGTGGACCAAGAACGTACCGGTTGCTAGGGTCGGTGACAGTCGCCTCGACGGGCTTGTCCAGCAACGCAGACGGGTGGTGCACCAAATAGGTGTCGAGGGGGTCGTCACGGGCAACGAGAACTACCAGCGCGCCTTGCCCGCGACGTCCGGAACGGCCCCCCTGCTGCCAGAATGATGCCACCGTTCCGGGGAATCCAGCCACCACGACGGCGTCGAGGCCGACGATGTCGACTCCGAGTTCCAGTGCGTTTGTCGTGGCTGCGCCAAGTAGGGTGCCGTTGGCGAGTGCGGCCTCGAGTTCGCGGCGGTCCTCGGCCAGATAGCCCGCGCGATACGATGCAACCCGCGACGCGAGTTCGGAATCAACTCCGCCGAGTAGACGTTTGGTCGTCATCGCCGCCAATTCTGCACCGCGCCGCGAGCGGACGAAGGTGAGAGTACGAGCCCCCTCGACGATCAGGTCAGCCATGATCCGCGCTGCCTCCGCGACTGCAGATCTGCGCACCGGACTGCCGTTCTCCCCGGTCGACTCACGCACGAGTGGTGGCTCCCAGAGCGCCACCGTTTTGGGCCCTCGCGGTGAACCGTCTTCCACTACCTCGGCACAGGGTGCGCCAATCAGGCGCGCCGCCGCCGCGCCGGGGTCAGCGGTGGTGGCAGAGGCGAGCACGAAGACGGGATCGGCGCCGTACCGTGCGGCGATACGGCGCAGACGACGCAGCACCAGTGCCACATTGGAGCCGAAGACGCCACGGTAGGAGTGGCATTCGTCGATCACCACGAAGGCGAGACCGCGGAAGAAGTGCGCCCAACGTTGATGAGTGCGGAGCAAGGAAATGTGCAGCATGTCGGGGTTGGTGAACAGCCACCGTGAATTCTCTCGGGCCCAGTGCCGTACCTCGAGTGCCGTGTCGCCGTCGAATACGCACGGACATGCGCTGCGGAGTTCGTCCTCCGAGTCGATGAGTGAGGTTACGGCCCGCAGTTGGTCGGCGCCGAGTGCTTTGGTGGGTGAGAGGTAGAGGGCAGTCGCCCGCGGATCCGTTGCCAGAGTGGTGAGTACCGGAAGCTGATAGGCCAGCGACTTGCCCGACGCAGTGCCGGTGGAGACGACGACGTTCGTCCTCTGGTGGGCCAGGTTGGCGGCGGCGGCCTGATGACTCCAAGGGAGGGCGATCCCGTTCTCCTGCATGGTCCGAACGACGCTCGGATGTGCCCAGGCGGGCCATTCGGAAAATGAGGAAGTCCGTGCCGGAATCTCCGCGGCGAATGTGAGGGGGGATTCGTTGTGGGGAAGACCCTCGAGAATCCGGTCGAGCAGTGCGCGACCGTATGTTCCGGCCGTATCTCCACTGCTGTCACGTGGTGAAAACGGTGCGCTCACTATTGTCTCCGGGCTGTCGTAGGGGACGGGCGAGTAGCTTCCATGCCGCCACGACCTGCGCATTAATGCTAACGAACGTTTCTTGGAGTTGTTGTCCGGGGGCGGCGGGCACTTGGCGAATGCGGCGTTTGACGGCCTTCCGCTATCAGATCGACTTTTTTTGTACGAATTGTGCGGATTTCTACTGTTGTGTGTGCGGTGTTCATGGTTGACTACAACTGGTCGCAGCTTCTGTGTTCGTGGACTTGAAAGAGTGAGCGTTCGCAGGATCGATGTTGCGAACGCGGTGCTCTCGCTTTTCCTGAGGGGGAAATCTAGTAGTACAGCGCTCGGAACCGGCCCGGCGGACTGTATGGGCTGTCCGTCGCATCCGGTGGTTAGAAAGAGAAGGAAAAGCATGGCACAGGGCACCGTGAAGTGGTTCAACGCGGAAAAAGGCTTCGGCTTCATTGCGCCGGAGGACGGCTCCGCTGACGTTTTCGTCCATTACTCCGAGATTCAGGGCAGCGGTTTCCGCACCCTCGAGGAGAACCAACGCGTGGAGTTCGAGGTAGGTCAGGGAACCAAGGGTCCCCAGGCCACCGGCGTTCACGCAGTCTGATTCTGCCGTTCACCATTGTGAACATGTAGTTCAGGCGGACGGGGTCCTCGTGGCCGCGTCCCTGTCGTCCCCCATCGCCTGAGGCGGTGGGGGACGACGCGTTCTACGACAATGGTGCCGTGGCAAAAGGAATACTTCAGTGAGCCAACTCTCTTTCTTCTCCGCCGAGGCAATGCCGCCGGCGATCACCGACCTGAGTGGGCTCCTCGCCGCGCCGGGTCAGGTGGTTGCGTCAGGTGGGCGAGCGAGGATCTCGATCATGGTGGATGCCCTGTGGCGGGCTGAGGGGATCGCAGAGTTGATCGCCCAGGCCGGCCTCGAGGTCGAAATCACGCATAGCGACGAGGGCAGTCTGCTGGTCCGTACTGGATCCGTCCTCGAGTTGGGTCCACTCGCTGAACAATGGACCAGGGGGGCGGTCAAGGCAGTGCCTGCGGGCTGGGTTCCATCGGGGCGCCAGTTGAGGATGTGGGCGTTGGCCTCGGGTCGGGGTGAAGTTGCGGGTCAGCGGATTGTCCTCGGGCTCGATCCGCACGCCCCGGATACCCACGCACCGTTGGCCCAGGCCCTGATGCGAGCGGGTATCGCGCCGACCCTGATCGGTACGCGCGGGTCCGGTCCGGGGCTACGGATCTCTGGTCGGCGTAGGCTCGGCAGACTCATCGAGAGCATTGGTGAGGCGCCACGAAATGTCGATGAATCGCGTATCCGGCCAGAACCGCGGGGCCGTGTAGGCGGTATTGATCTGCGAGGATGGGTTCCGGGTATGTCACCCTAGTAATAGGCGAACCGGGTATAAAAGGGTTTGTCTGCACAATTGTCGAATGGCAGCGATCAACTTCAGGAAGGCTCGGGCTACTGGTGGCTAAAGGGGACAACGGCAGTGCACAGGGTGCGGCGGGAGCGTCCGGACTGCCTCGCCGCCTGGTAATCGTCGAGTCGCCGACCAAGGCCCGCAAGATCGCTCCGTATCTCGGAAAGAACTATGTGGTGGAGGCGTCGGTCGGCCATATCCGCGATCTTCCCCGCGGAGCTGCGGACGTCCCGGCCAAGTACAAGGGGGAGTCGTGGGCGCGGCTCGGCGTCAACGTCGACCACGATTTCGAACCTCTCTACGTCGTCAGTCCGGAGAAAAAGTCCAAGGTCGCGGAGCTGAAGAGCCTCCTGAAGGATGCCGACGAACTCTTCCTCGCCACCGACCCCGACCGAGAGGGCGAGGCGATCGCCTGGCACCTCCTCGAGACCCTCAAGCCGAAGATCCCGGTTCGCCGGATGGTCTTCCACGAGATCACCGAGCCGGCCATCCGCGCGGCGGCCGAAGACACCCGCGAGCTCGACACGGACCTGGTCGACGCACAGGAGACCCGCCGGATCCTCGATCGTCTGTACGGGTACGAGGTCAGCCCGGTGCTGTGGAAGAAGGTCATGCCGAGGTTGTCGGCAGGCCGAGTGCAGTCCGTTGCGACCCGCGTCATCGTCCAGCGGGAGCGTGAACGAATGGCGTTCCGTTCGGCTTCCTACTGGGACATCTCCGCCACCCTCGATGCCGGGTCCGAGGCGAGCCCTCGCAGTTTCGGGGCGCGTTTGGTGAGCGTCGATGGTTCCCGTGTGGCGTCCGGCCGTGACTTCGGACCCGACGGCCAGTTGAAGACGAGCACGGTCACTGTTCTCGACGAGGCTAGCGCGCGCCGACTGGCCGAATCCCTTGCCGGCGTCGACCTCACGGTCTCGTCCGCGGAGAGCAAGCCGTATACCCGTAAGCCTTATCCCCCGTTCATGACCTCGACGTTGCAGCAGGAAGCGGGCCGCAAACTTCGCTTCACGTCGGAGCGGACGATGCGGATTGCTCAGCGACTGTACGAAAACGGCTACATCACCTACATGCGTACAGACTCGACGACGCTGTCGCCGTCTGCGATCGCCGCAGCCCGAGCGCAGGCTACCGAGCTCTACGGCGCTGAGTATGTCCACCCGTCGCCGCGGCAGTACACCCGCAAGGTCAAGAACGCGCAGGAGGCTCACGAGGCCATCCGTCCCTCCGGTGATATCTTCCAGACCCCTGGTCAACTCCATTCGCGCCTCGATACCGACGAGTTCCGGCTGTACGAGCTGATCTGGCAGCGCACGGTCGCGTCGCAGATGGCAGATGCCCGCGGCACCACGTTGACGCTTCGCATCTCCGGCACCGCGGGGACCGGCGAGGAATGCACGTTCTCCGCCTCGGGCCGGACGATCACGTTCGCGGGTTTCCTGAAGGCGTACGTGGAGAGTGTCGACGAGGAGGCGGGCGGCCAGTCCGACGACGCCGAGTCGCGGCTGCCGGTCCTCGTCGAGGGCCAGGCGGTTACCGCCACCACGCTCGATCCCGACGGTCACACCACCAATCCGCCTGCCCGCTACACCGAGGCGAGCCTCATCAAGACCCTCGAGGAACTGGGCATCGGCCGCCCCTCCACGTATTCGTCGATCATCAAGACCATTCTCGATCGGGGTTACGTCTACAAGCGAGGTAGTGCGCTGGTCCCTTCTTGGGTGGCGTTCGCCGTCATCGGCCTCCTCGAGATGCACTTCGGACGGTTGGTGGACTTCGATTTCACCGCTGGGATGGAAGACGATCTCGACGCGATCGCCGGCGGTCGGGAGCAGCGAGGCAACTGGCTGAACAGCTTCTACTTCGGGGGCGATCACGGAGCCGAGGGTTCGGTTGCCCGTGAGGGCGGACTGAAGAAGATGGTCGGCGTCAACCTTGAGGAAATCGATGCCCGCGAGGTCAACTCGATAAGGCTGTTCGACGACGCCGACGGGCGGGAAGTGCACGTCCGGGTCGGACGTTTCGGTCCATATCTCGAGCGGGTGGTTCAAAATCCGGATGATCCCGAAGGCGATCTCATCTCGCAACGAGCTAACCTGCCCGACGACCTTCCGCCGGATGAGCTGACCCCTGAGTACGCAGAGAAGCTGTTCTCGACGCCGCAGGAAGGTCGCAAGCTGGGCGTCGACCCGATCTCCGGGCACGAGATCGTCGCGAAGGAAGGACGCTTCGGCCCGTATGTCACGGAGATCCTGCCCGAGCCGGAACCGGAGCCCGAGCCGGCGGTGGTGCCGGTTTCCGACGAGGCGGCGGATGGGACCACCAAGACGAAGACCGCGGCAAAGAAGGCCGCTGCGAAGAAGGCCGCCGGACCGAAGCCGCGGACGGGGTCACTGCTCAAGTCGATGGACTTGGCCTCAGTGACTCTTGATGACGCCCTCAAACTTCTGGCGCTACCGCGTGTGGTGGGTGTCGACCCCGAATCGAAAGACGAGATCACCGCACAGAACGGCAGGTACGGCCCATACCTCAAGAAGGGTACGGATTCGCGGTCCCTAGCCACCGAGGACCAAATCTTCACGGTCACCTTGGACGAAGCTCTGAAGATTTACGCGGAGCCGAAGCGCCGTGGGCGTCAGGCCGCTGCGACTCCGCCGCTGCGCGAACTGGGGGTCGACTCGATCAGCGAGAAGCCGATGGTGATCAAGGACGGTCGGTTCGGGCCGTACGTGACGGACGGCGAAACCAACGCCAGCCTCCGAAAGGGCGACGAGGTGGAGTCCGTCACCGACGCTCGTGCATCGGAACTGCTGGCAGACCGCCGCGCCCGTGGTCCCGTCAAGAAAAAGCCGGCCGCGAAGAAGGCGCCCGCAAAGAAGGCTGCGAAGAAGACCGCGGCTAAGAAGGCGCCCGCAAAGAAGGCTGCGGAAAAGAAGGCGTGAGCCGCTACCTCGGACCGATCGAGATGTCGCAGGTGGCGGATAGGCTCTGCCAATGACCGTATTCGACCGGTTGGTGGGCCAAGAGCACGTCGAGGCCGAACTGACGGCCGCGGCTACCGCGGCCCGCAGTGGAGTTGGTTCGATGGGCTCCGCGATGACGCATTCGTGGCTGTTCACCGGACCACCCGGATCGGGTCGGTCGGTGGCCGCGCAGTGTTTCGCCGCTGCACTCCAATGCACCAGCGAAGACGTCCCTGGGTGCGGCGAATGCCACGCCTGCACCACAGCGATGGTTGGCACTCACGGCGACGTTCGGCAAGTTGTCCCGGAGGGTTTGAGCATCAGCGTCAAGGAGATGCGTGCCATCGTGCAGATGGCGTCTCGGAGACCGAGTACGGGGCGCTGGCAGATCGTTGTGGTCGAGGACGCCGACCGACTCACCGAGGGTGCGGCCAACGCACTCCTGAAAGTGGTCGAGGAACCGCCGGACCGCACGGTGTTCCTGCTGTGCGCGCCTTCGGTGGACCCCCAGGATATTTCGGTGACCTTGCGCTCGCGCTGCCGGCACATTCGCCTGGTCACGCCGTCGGCAGAATCGATCGCAAAGGTTTTGTGCGAGCGAGATCGAGTGGATCCAGGCGAGGCGCAGTTGGCGGCGTCGATCAGTGGCGGCCACGTGGGACGTGCGCGGCGGTTCGCAACGGATCTGAACGCCAGGGTGCGGCGCAAGGATGCTCTAGACGTCGCTGTAGCAGCATTGCGCCCCGTGACCGCGTTTGCTGCCGCCGAAGAACTGGTGCGGTCGGCCGAAGCGGAAGCGAAGGAGATGAGCGCCGCACGGGACGAGCAGGAGACCGAGGAGTTGCGGACAGCACTGGGTGCAGGCGGCACCGGCAAGGGTGCGGCCGGAGCCCTCCGTGGCTCGGCCGGGGTTCTGAAGGACCTCGAGAAGCGACAGAAGTCCCGAAACACTCGCACGGGGCGCGACGCACTTGATCGTGCGCTCGTCGATCTGGCGGGCCTCTACCGTGATGCGTTGGCTGTCGCGTGGGGGTCGAGCGCCGCCGCGAATCACCCCGACATGGCCGATCGAGCTGCCGACCTCGCCTCACGGACAACCCCTGAAGGTCTTCTGAACTGCATCGAAGCGGTCCTCGGGTGCCGCGAGGCGATCAGCGTCAACGTCAAGCCGCAGTGGGCTGTCGATGCCATGGTGGCCAGTCTTGGGGACGCGTTCAGGGAGCCGTTTTCGCATACACGGGGTTGAGGCGCTAGACTCGCCACCGCCGAAAGGCACCGCTGCCTTAGCTCAGTCGGTAGAGCATTTCACTCGTAATGAAAAGGTCGAGAGTTCGATTCTCTCAGGCAGCTCAGGGGAAAGCCACAGGTGAACATTTCACCTGTGGCTTTCTCGTTCCCAGGGTCGTGCGACGATACGAAAACCATGGTGGGCTTTTGCGTTTCGAAACCCCTTCGACACCAGATCTGGGTGGCCGAGCGGCTCGAGTCGCCCCGTCGGTATGAGGTGCAACACGTCCGTCCGGTTTGTCTGGTCCGCAACGTGATGCATGCGGATCACGGAATGGTCGACGACGGTTCACACTGAAGTGTGGCCGCTGTTCCCAGAAGGGGGCGGCTCCATCCACCATGACCGCGACAATCATCTTGACAAGTTCGGCAGCAGCCCTACGAACGGCGATCGAATCGTGAACACTGGACATACGGGCACGCGAGATGGATCGCTCCCGACGGTGCGGGGTTCACGCGCGGTGCGCTGTTGCAGCAGGTGCCGTCGTCTCTGCCACGATCCTCATCAGCCGGGTTCGTACGTGCGAAACAGAAAGTCGGTTCACAGATGGCAATGCAGGTTTTCTCCTTGATCGCGATGCTGGGCGCGTTGATCGTTCTCATTCCGACCGCGCTTCGAGTCTTCGGCAAAAAGGGCAGAGTGACGGATAAAGACAAGACTGAGGAGTGAGCGGGTCGGACGCTCGACAACCCACCTCCGCACCGCCATGATTTCGATATGGGCGATTCGTTGAAGGACCGGGTGCGAGAGAAGCTGCTGCGTCAGTTGACAGAGGACGGGGGGCACCCAGTCCAGCAGGCAGAGGGAGACGATCCTCGATTGGTCTCCATCGACTCCGACCTGGCGACATTGGAGCAGGCCTCCGAGGGAGATGTGGTGATCGAGGAGTTGGCCGTCAAGTACTGGGTGCCTTGACGTAATGCTCTGATGGCCGTGACCTGGCGATTTGGTTTTGTGGTGGGGGTGGCGTAACTTATTTCAGGTCAGAGCGACACGGACACCGACTTCC
>NZ_BCXB01000016.1 GCF_001894885.1 Rhodococcus marinonascens NBRC 14363 | reverse complement strand
GAAAGGGGACCCAACATACTGGGTCCCCTTTCGTGGTTTGTGTGAAAGGAATGACTTGTGTCGGAGAGTGACGACGGACGTCGATCCTTCCCCTCTCGCGGAGGCGGTGCCTCCAATGGTGATCGTGGCGGTGCCTCCAGTGGTGATCGTGGCGGCTGGTCGGGCGGTCCGAGTCGCGGGTCCCGCGACAACCGGGGTGGAACCGGCGGCGACAGTCGCGGCGGAGGACCTCGTCGTGGTGGCGAGGGTGGGTTCGCGCCCCGCGGACGTGAAGGTGACCGTCCGCAGAGGCAGCAGGCCCGTCCGGACGAGCCGGATCTGCCCGACGATGTCGAGGCCAATGAACTCGATCCCACTGTTCGTCGCGACTTGCTGAGCTTGGACAAGACGAACGCGGACACGGTTGCGCAACACCTGGTGATGGCAGGGAAGCTCGTAGACGAAGATCCACGCCTTGCCTTGGCGCATGCGCGTGCTGCACGTCAACGTGCTGGTCGTATCGCGGTGGTGCGTGAGGCTGCAGGTATCACCGCCTATCACGCCGGCGAATGGGCCGAGGCCCTGTCGGAGTTGCGGGCTGCCCGTCGTATGGCCGGTGGTCCTGGTCTGCTCGCCGTGATGGCTGACTGTGAACGTGGACTTGGCCGCTCCGAGCGTGCGATCGAACTCGGGCGAAGCGACGAAGCTGCCGCACTGTCCGGTGACGCGGCTGCCGAGTTGCGGATGGTTGTGGCCGGAGCGCGCATGGATCTCGGACAGTTCGATCAGGCTGTGGTCACCCTGCAGACACCGGATCTCGAAGCGTCGCGTACCGGTTCCGGTGCTGCCCGGCTCTTCTACGCGTACGCGGACGCGTTGGTAGCGGCCGGTCGCGTCGAGGACGGTCTCCAGTGGTTTCTCAATTCGGCAGCGGCGGATCTCGAGGGTGAGACCGACGCCGAGGAGCGTGTCGCGGAGCTGACCGGAGACTCGCAGTGACGGTCCTTCGGGACGGATACGACGCCCTGCTGCTTGACCTTGACGGCACCCTGTACCAGGGGGATCTGGAAGTTCGGGGTGCTAGTGAGGCCTTGTCGTCCGGAACTCAATCGTTGTACTACGTGACCAACAACGCCAGTCGCCGGCCGACTGAGGTTGCCGAACACCTGACCGAACTCGGATTCGACGCCGACGAGTCGCGAGTAGTAACGAGTGCGCAGTCCGCGGCCCGACTCCTTACGGAGAACGTCGGCCCCGGATCGGCGGTACTTGTCGTCGGCACCGAGGCGCTGGCTGACGAAGTCCGGCACGTCGGGTTGCGTCCGGTGCGCTCATTTGCGGATTCTCCTGTGGCCGTGGTTCAAGGGCATTCGCCGACCACGGATTGGGCGATCCTCGCCGAGGCGACCCTCGCGATCCGGTCGGGTGCAGTGTGGGTGGCTGCGAACCTGGATTCGACCTACCCGACTGCGCGCGGTCTGGTCCTCGGAAACGGCTCGATGGTGGCGGCACTGCGGACCGCCACGTCCCGTGTGCCCCTGGTGGCAGGCAAGCCTGCTGCGCCACTGTTGGAGGACGCGATGCGCCAAAGCGGGAGCGTTCGTCCGCTGGTGGTAGGGGACAGGCTCGACACTGACATCGAAGGTGCCTGCACGTTGGGTGTCGACTCCTTGCTGGTGCTCACCGGGGTGAGCACGCCGCTGGACGTGTTGCGTGCCGCCGAACAGCAGCATCCAACCTATCTGGCGGCAGGCTTGGACGCATTGAACGCGTCCGCAGAGAATTCGCGCATCTGCGAGGACTCGCGATGGTCTGTCGAGTTCGACGGCAGGGATCTGGTGATCGAATCGGCTGCCGTCTCGGCCGAATCGATAGACTCGATCGCGCTGTTGCGGGCAGCGGCCGTCGGAGCCTGGAAGTTCCCCGACTTCGATTGGATCATCTCGACGTCGCCGGCTGTGAGCGCGGTTGTGTCGGGGTGGAGCAACTGAATTCCTGAACTCGCGGCGTTCGTCACGCGATTCGCTGCATGCGTATCGGAACGCGATGGACTAGCGTTGTGCCCGATGAGCACGCCAATTCCGCGCCCGGGAGCTCACCTGCCCGGGCCTCTGCAGAGTGTAGACCCCGAGAAGATCCATTCGGAGGTCGATGGATTGTTGTCGCGTCTCGCAACTGTCGAACCGGACCCGGGGGACGAGCACGGTATCGGAGTCATTCCGCGCAAAGCTCACATCCTCGAGAAGGCGCACGACGTGCTGGTGGAGGCTCTCGCCGCCGTGGACAAGATCTGAGGTGGCCCGTCGAGCACGGGTGGACGCCGAACTTGTCCGGCGGGGACTTGCCCGGTCCCGCGAGCATGCGCAGGAACTTATCGCCTCCGGCCGAATACTGATCTCGGGTGTGGCGGCGACCAAGCCTGCCACTGCTGTGGAGGTGGGAACGCCCCTGCGGGTCATCGAAGTTGACAACGAGGTGTCCTGGGCCTCGCGCGGTGCGCATAAACTTCTCGGTGCGCTCGAGGCCTTCGGGCTTCACGGACTCGAGGTCGAGGCGAAGCGGTGCCTCGACGCCGGAGCCTCGACCGGAGGTTTCACCGACGTTCTCCTTCATCGAGGCGCGCGGGAAGTGGTGGCGGTGGATGTCGGCTACGGACAGCTGGTGTGGCGGCTCCAGTCCGACGAGAGAGTGCATGTGGTGGATCGGACGAACGTGCGGTCCATCGATGCTGCCCAGATCGGTGGACGCGTCGATCTGGTGGTCGCGGACCTGTCGTTCATCTCCCTGAAGTTGGTTTTCCCGGCCTTCGTCGCCTGTATCGCCGAGGGCGCAGATCTGATTCCGATGGTGAAGCCGCAGTTCGAGGTCGGCAAGGATCATGTGGGCTCGGGCGGAGTGGTGCGTGATCCGGAATTGCGTGTCGCTGCAGTGCTCAAGGTCGCGAATACTGCCGCCTCGCTGGGACTGCGCACTCTCGGGGCCGTGGCGAGTCCGTTGCCGGGGCCGTCGGGGAACGTAGAGTATTTCCTTTGGCTCCGGGCGGATGTCAGCTCCCGGACGGACAGTGACCCGGGCGAGTCGGCAGAGGATTTGATTCGCGCCGCGGTGCGGGAGGGACCACAGTGAGCGGGCGAAGTAGCGGTGCCCAGAAATGCGAGCGGGAGATACTGCTCGTGGCGCATCCGGGGCGCGCCGAGATTACGGAGACCGCGCGTTGTGTGGGCAAGATCTTCGAGCGCGCCGGCATCGGGTTGCGTGTTCTCGTCGACGAGGTCGACGGCACCCGTATCGAACCGATGAATGCCATGGCGGCCGACGAATTTCTGGTGCCAGGGCTGGAAGTGACCATCGTGCAGGCGGGCCCGGACGCTGCCCGCGGATGTGAGATGGTGCTGGTGCTCGGTGGCGATGGGACGTTCCTGCGAGCAGCGGAACTCGCCCAGGCTGCGTCGGTCCCGGTTCTCGGGATCAATCTGGGCCGGATCGGATTCCTTGCCGAGACCGAGGCCGAGCATCTCGACGAAGCGCTCGCCCAGGTGGTGCGTCGTGAGTATCGCGTCGAGCATCGGATGACGTTGGACGTTCTCGTACGCGTGGACGACGAGATCATCGAGCGTGGCTGGGCACTCAACGAGGCCAGTATCGAGAACCGATCCCGGCTTGGTGTTCTGGAGGTGGCTCTCGAGGTGGACGGCCGTCCAGTGTCTGCATTCGGCTGCGACGGTGTCCTGGTCTCGACACCTACGGGCTCGACGGCGTACGCGTTCTCAGCCGGTGGTCCGGTGGTCTGGCCGGAGCTGGAAGCTCTATTGGTGGTTCCGAGCAACGCGCACGCCCTGTTCGCGCGGCCACTGGTGACGAGCCCTGATTCACTGATCGCGGTGGAAACAATGGCAGGCAGCCACGACGGCTTGGTGTTCTGCGATGGCAGGCGCACTCTCAAGCTCCCCGCGGGGGGTCGCGTCGAAGTGGTACGCGGCCGGGAACCCATTCGTTGGGTACGTCTGGATTCGGCTCCGTTCGCAGACCGGATGGTGCGCAAGTTCGAGCTCCCCGTCACCGGGTGGCGGGGAAGGAAACCCTAGACGTGTTGGCAGAGATCAGGATCGATAACCTCGGCGTGATCTCCGAGGCGTCGGCCCAGTTTCACGAAGGTTTGACGGTCCTCACCGGTGAGACCGGAGCGGGCAAGACGATGGTGGTGACCAGTCTGCACCTACTCAGTGGTGCCCGCGCCGATCCAGGGCGTGTCCGTCTCGGCGCGGCGCGGGCGGTGGTGGAGGGCCGATTCGTGACGGACGAGGGCTCGGACCATGTCGAGCAGGCCATTACCCGGGTACTCGAGTCCACAGGCGCCCAGCGGGACGAGGACGGCACCATCATCGCCGTGCGGACTGTCGGCAGTGACGGCCGATCCCGTGCCCACCTGGGTGGGCGCAGTGTTCCGGCCGGGGTCCTGTCCGAGTTCACCGATCCGCTGCTGACGGTGCACGGTCAGAACGATCAACTGCGGCTACTCCGGGCGGACCAGCAGTGCGCCGCCCTGGACCGATTCGCCGACAAGACCGTCGGGCCGTTGCTTGGCCGGTACCGCAAGTATCGCGACGAATGGTTGACCGCACGATCGGAGTTGATCGAACGGACCGGACGTACCCGTGAACTCGCGCAGGAGGCCGACCAACTGACGTTCGCGCTCAACGAGATCGACGGCGTGGCGCTCACTCCCGGTGAGGACGCATCGATTGTGTCGGAGGTGCGCAGGCTCAGCGACCTCGACTCCCTGCGGTCGGCGGCGCAGGAAGCGCAGAAGGCGCTCGCCGGGGGAGACGAGATGGACGACGTCGGCGTCTCGACCTCGGCGCTCGACCTGTTGTCGGAGGCGAGGGCGCGGATCGAGTCGGTCACCGATCCGGAACTCGATGGGCTCGGGCCCCGCCTCGCCGACGTGATCGCGGTGGTGACCGACGTGTCTGCAGACTTGACCATGTACCTGGCGGGGCTTCCGGCCGACCCAGGGGCCCTCGATACGCTGCTGTCGCGGCAGGCGGAACTGAAGAACCTGACCCGCAAATACGCGGCGGACGTGGACGGCGTTCTCGAATGGGCGGACAACGCGCGGGCGAGACTCGAGAGGATCGACGTGTCCTCGGACGCGCTGGCGACGCTGGCCAAGCAGGTCGAGGACTCGGCTGCGTCCACTGCGGAAGCGGCCTCGAAACTGAGCGCTGCCCGCGTCAAGGCCGCCGCCAAGCTGGCCAAGTCCGTCAGTTCCGAACTCTCTGGTCTGGCGATGGGTCGGGCTGCCCTCGAGGTGTCGGTCCGACCGCGGATCGCCGGGCCAATGGACACGGCCCCGCTCACCGTTGCCGGTGCCGAACTGCACGCTGGACCGTCGGGTGTCGACGAAGTGGAGTTCCGGCTCTCGGCCCACAGCGGAGCGCAGTCACTGCCCATCAGCAAGAGTGCGTCTGGCGGTGAACTCTCGCGGGTGATGCTCGCCCTCGAGGTGGTTCTCGCCGGGTCGGATTCGGGTGCGACGATGGTGTTCGACGAGGTCGACGCCGGTGTGGGTGGTCGGGCCGCGGTGGAGATCGGCCGACGGTTGGCGCGACTGGCGCGAACTCACCAGGTCATCGTGGTTACCCACTTGGCGCAGGTCGCGGCGTTCGCGGACACCCATTTGGTGGTCGACAAAGTCGACAGTTCCGGCGGGGTCGTCAGTAGCGGAGTCCGTACCTTGACCGACGACGAACGGGTGGTGGAATTGGCCCGCATGCTTGCGGGGTTGGACGACACCGAGACCGGTCGCGCACACGCGGAGGAACTGTTGGCAACCGCCAACTCGGAGCGTTCGGCGTGACCGGGTCGCCGGATCAACGGTCGCCTGCGGCGGTAAGGCAGTGATTGATGTGCTCGACGGTTCGGCGCGCCTCCACAGGTAGGAGCGGAATCCGGTCCATCATCGAAGCCATGAAGCTGCCCGCACTGCGCTCACGTAACACCCAAACTTTGCCGGGGGTCAGCGGCATCGCCAGGGTGGATCGCAACACGGCCAAGTTGCTGCGCCGTGTAGGGCCGGGTGACGTCGTCGTCGTCGACGAGTTGGATCTTGATCGAGGTACTGCGGACGCCTTGGTGAAGGCCGGCGTTCTCGCTGTCATCAATGCATCGCCCTCGATCTCGGGGCGCTATCCCAATCTGGGGCCGGAGGTGATCGTCTCCAACGGGATCCTGTTGGTGGATTCGGCGGGCACCGAGGTCTTCAAGAGCATCAAGGACGGCAGCAAGGTCCGCGTCCACGAGGGAGGTGTCTACTCCGGGGAGCGGCGCATCGCAAAGGGTGACGAACAGACCGAGGCGGAGATTTCCGATCGGATGATCGAGGCGAAGACCGGCTTGGTCGACCACCTCGAGGCGTTCTCGGGTAACACCATCGAGTTCATCCGCACCGAAAGCCCGTTGTTGATCGATGGGGTAGGGGTCCCGGACGTCGACGTCGACATGAAGGAACGGCATGTTGTGATCGTGTCGGACGGACCGGACCACGCGTCCGATCTCAAGAACCTCAAGCCGTTCATCAAGGAGTACTCACCGATCCTCATCGGCGTCGGGGCCGGCGCTGATGTCCTGAAATCTGCCGGATATCGCCCCGATCTCATTGTGGGTGATCCCGAGGGCATTTCCAGCGACACTTTGAAGTCGGGCGCTGAGGTGGTCCTGCCCGCCGATCAGGACGGGCACGCGCCTGGCTTGTCCCGCATCCAGGACCTAGGCATCGGGGCGATGACCTTCCCCGCGTCCGGATCCCCGTCCGACCTGGCGTTGCTGCTGGCCGATCACCACGGGGCATCGTTGATAGTCACTGTCGGCAGCACCGTGTCGCTCGACGAGTTCTTCGACCGTGGTCGCCGCGACATCAACCCTTCGGCCTTCATGACCCGACTGAAAGTCGGGCCGAAATTGGTGGATGCCAAGGCAATGGCGACCCTGTACCGGAGTCGGGTTTCGGGTGGCGCCATCGCGCTGCTGGTCCTGGCGGCGTTGGTGGCGGTGATCGTCGCTCTGGTGGTATCGAACGTAGGCGGCGAGGCTCTGGACTGGGCTGGCGCAACCTGGAACAGCTTCGCATTGTGGGTTCAGGGACTCTTCAAGTGATTTCTCGGCGTCAACATGCCGTGTCCATTGCGGCGATCTTTCTGGCCCTGGCGATCGGCGTGGTGATGGGATCCGGTCTGTTGTCGAGCGGCCTAGTGTCGGGACTGCGTGACGACAAGGCGGGATTGCAGACCGACATTGAGAAGGCGAACGAACGCAACAATCAACTGACCGAGCAGTTGAATTCGGCGGACGGGTTCGATTCAGCGGTGGGTGGCCGAGTTGTGGTCGATTCGCTCGCGCAGCGAACCGTCATGGTCGTGACGACTCCGGACGCCGACCCCGCGGACCTCGACGGAATCAATCGAATTGTTGCGGCAGCGGGCGGGTCGGTGACCGGTCGGGTGTCGCTGACGGATGCGTTTGTGGACGCCACAGGCGGTGACCGTTTGCGGACGGTGGTCAACAACGTGATCCCGGCCGGTGTCACGCTGAGAACAGGTGCCATCGACCAGGGCAGCCTAGCGGGTGACCTGCTCGGATCGGTGCTCTTACTCGACAAGGGAACCGGTACGCCGCAGAGTTCGGCCGAAGAGATGGCGCTGGCCCTCCAGACACTGCGCGGAGCGGGATTCATCAGCTACGAGGATGGCGCAGTCCAGCCGGCAGAGCTTGCGGTGGTGCTGACCGGAAATCACGGCGCGAACGAGGGCGTCGGTGGCAACCGTGGCGCGGTGGTGGCCCGGTTCGCGGGTGCATTCGATGCTCGCGGCGGCGGCGCCGTACTTGCCGGACGTTCCGGCTCGGCGCAGGGTAACGGGGCGGTCGCCGTGGCCCGAGCGGACGCCGCGCTGTCGGCAGCACTGACGACGATCGACAACATCGACCGTGAAGCGGGGAAGATCACCATTCCACTCGCGCTGCAGGAACAACTCGCCGGCGGTGCCGGCCGGTATGGAACGGGACCAGGTGCCGGTGGTATCACAGTGGCGGCAGCGCCGTCGTAGCGCTCGTCACACGGGTCGGTCAATCTCAGCGCGTTGTTTCCGGACATCCGCAGAGGTGTTACCGTGAAGTCCCGTGGGTCGGCAGGCCCCAGCATTCCTCGAACAGACCAAGCCCTGCACAGTCGTCACGGGAGCCCCATTGTCACAGTCACGCACTCAGTCGCGTACCGCTACCAAGCACATCTTCGTGAGCGGCGGCGTTGCCTCCTCGCTCGGAAAGGGCCTCACAGCCTCGAGTCTCGGGCAATTGCTGACCGCGCGGGGTATGCGCGTGACCATGCAGAAGCTGGATCCGTACCTGAACGTCGATCCGGGCACGATGAACCCTTTCCAGCACGGCGAGGTGTTCGTGACCGAGGACGGCGCCGAAACCGACCTCGATGTCGGCCATTACGAGCGCTTTCTCGACCGGGACCTATCCGGTCAGGCCAATGTGACCACCGGCCAGGTGTATTCGACAGTCATCGCCAAGGAACGTCGTGGCGAATATCTCGGCGACACCGTCCAGGTCATCCCGCACATCACGGATGAGATCAAGAGTCGCATTCTGGCGATGAGTGGACCGGACCTTCAAGGGCACAAACCGGATGTCGTGATAACGGAGATCGGCGGCACCGTCGGCGATATCGAGTCGCAGCCGTTCCTCGAGGCTGCTCGCCAGGTGCGTCACGACGTCGGCCGTGACAATGTCTTCTTCCTCCACGTGTCTCTGGTCCCGTACCTTGCGCCGTCAGGTGAGCTGAAGACCAAGCCCACGCAGCACTCGGTTGCGGCGTTGCGGAGCATCGGTATCCAGCCCGACGCACTGATCCTGCGCTGCGACCGAGAGGTTCCCTCTGCGCTGAAGAACAAGATCGCACTCATGTGCGACGTCGACGTCGACGGCTGTATCTCCACGCCTGACGCCCCCTCGATTTATGACATCCCGAAGGTGCTCCACGGTGAGGGCCTCGACGCCTACGTGGTGCGCCAGTTGGGTCTGCCGTTCCGTGACGTCGACTGGACTGTCTGGGGTGACCTGCTCGAGCGAGTCCACGAGCCACAGGAGACGGTGCGGGTGGCACTCGTCGGCAAGTATGTCGATCTTCCCGACGCGTATCTCTCGGTGACCGAGGCGCTGCGTGCCGGCGGGTTCGCAAACCGATCCAAGGTCGAAATCTCGTGGGTTCCGTCGGATGCATGTGAGACGGAAGCCGGTGCGCAGGCCGCACTCGGTGACGTCGACGGCGTGCTCATCCCCGGCGGCTTCGGGATCCGCGGTATCGAGGGCAAGCTCGGTGCCATCGGGTATGCCCGGCACCGGAAGATTCCGCTGCTCGGGCTATGCCTCGGGCTGCAGTGCGTCGTGATCGAGGCCGCGCGTAGCGTGGGCCTGACCGACGCCAACTCTGCGGAGTTCGAGCCCGAGACCGAGCACCCGGTCATTTCGACGATGGCCGACCAGGAAGACGCCGTTGCGGGTGAGGCTGATCTCGGGGGCACGATGCGACTCGGTGCATACCCCGCGACCCTGGCCAAAGGCTCGGTCGTCGCGCGGGCATACCAAAGTGAGCAGGTGTCGGAGCGTCACCGCCACCGCTACGAGGTCAACAACGCCTACCGGGACCGGGTCGCCGAGAGTGGACTCCGTTTCAGCGGTACGTCCCCCGACGGTCATCTCGTCGAGTTCGTGGAGTATCCGGCGGATCAGCACCCGTTCTTCGTCGCGACCCAGGCACATCCCGAGTTGAAGAGCCGTCCGACGCGCCCGCACCCACTGTTTGTCGCATTCGTCGACGCTGCGCTGAAGTACAAGCTCGAAGAACGCCTTCCCGTCGACGTGCATGGTCAGGAACGCGTGGCGATGGTCTCGCTGAGCCAGTCGACCAAGACCGCTGATCGTGACGAGGTCGCGTCGGTTGCCGCTGATCGTGACGAGGTCGCGTCAGTCGACAGCGGTGGGTAGGGCGAGAATATGCCCGACCGCGGCCGGCACCAATTCGCCACGCTCGACTCGCGCACCGTCTACAGCGGGGCGATCCTCGCACTTCGGGTGGATCACGTAGCGATGCCGAACGGCCGAACGGCCGAACGTGAAGTCGTCGAGCATCTGGGTGCCGTCGCTGTCCTGGCGCTCGATGAGGAAGACCGGCTCGTCCTCATTCACCAGTACCGGCACCCGGTGGGGCACCGGTTGTGGGAGATTCCGGCGGGGCTACTCGACGAGCCAGGGGAGGACCCGGTCGAGGCGGCCCGGCGGGAACTTGCGGAGGAGGTCGGACTCGGTGCCCATCGCTGGTCGGTTGTCGTGGACGTCGTTCTCTCACCCGGGTTTACGGACGAGTCGGTGCGGGTGTTTCTCGCCCAAGATCTCTACGACGTGGATCGACCGGACCCGGAGGACGAGGAGGCCGACCTCGATATCAAGCGGATACCGCTCGACGAGGTGGTGTCGATGGCGCTGAGCGGGGAGATCGTCAACGCCACCGCGGTGTCGGGCGTGATGGCCCTGGCGGCCGTCCGCTCCTACGCCGGCACCGCACTCGAGTTCCGTGACGAGAATGCGCCCTGGATCGATCGACCCAAGAGGTTCAGCGAGAGGAGTCGCTCGCGCGCTGCCGGGGATGGAGCTGAGTAGGTGTGACGTCGTGATTGCGCGGCAGGTGAATTCGTACCTCGATCACATGGCCGTCGAGCGCGGAGCGGCCCGCAACACCCTCGGTTCGTACCGGCGCGACCTCGACCGGTACCAGCAGTTCCTCGCGGATCGTGGAATCGCCGATATGGGCCGGATTCGTGAAGAGGACGTCAGTGATTTCGTGATCATGTTGCGGACCGGCGACCCCGCCCACGACCATCCTGCGCTGGCCGCGAGTTCAGCCGCCCGCGCCTTGATCGCTGTGCGGGGCTTTCACCGGTTCGCCGCTGCCGACGGATTGGTCGCCGTCGACGTGGCACGCGGGGTCCGGCCGCCCGCGCCGGCCAAGCGGCTTCCCTCATCACTGCCTGTGGGCGAGGTGCTGTCGCTGCTGCAGGCAGTCGGTGGTGGGGGGCCGGCGGACGGCCCCCGCGCCGTCCGCGATCGCGCCCTCTTGGAGTTGCTGTACTCGACGGGCGCTCGCATCTCCGAGGCCGTCGGACTCGACGTCGACGATGTCGACACCGAGGCTCGGTCGGTGCTGCTGCGCGGGAAGGGCGGCAAACAACGAGTAGTGCCTGTGGGGCGGCCCGCCATCGAATCTCTGGACGCCTACCTGATCCGGGGCCGTCCCGCCTTGATGTCACGAGGAACGCCGGCACTGTTCCTCAACGTCCGTGGTGGACGACTGTCCAGGCAGAGTGGATGGAAGGTGCTGCAGGACGCTGCCGTTGCGGCGGGGATCACCGCCGCAGTGTCGCCGCACACGCTCCGACACTCGTTTGCGACTCACCTGCTGGACGGGGGAGCTGACGTGCGGGTCGTCCAGGAGTTGTTGGGACATGCCTCTGTTACGACCACCCAGATATATACGCTGGTGACGGTCGGTGCGCTCCGCGAAGTCTGGGCACAGGCGCATCCTCGCGCGCGGTGAGAGGGGGCGTGTCGGGGGGAGATTCACGGCACGAGGCGGTAGCGTTCGTATAACGATGTGAGATCGGCAGCGAACATCGAAAGAACAGGAGACTATCGGACCGTGGTGACACCGCAGCCGCCAGCGGCGGAGTCCGGGCATCCGCAATCGGGGTGCGACATGTTCGGCGTGCAGCAAGTCGGCACCGCTGCCTTGCTCGATGAAGACGTGACGGTAGAACGCGTGGCGGTAGAACCCACTGCCCTGGGGCCTACGGGTCGACCAACGCGTGAGGTGCCGGAACCGACCCCGTTGCTTTCTCACGGACCGGCCAAGATTATCGCAATGTGCAACCAGAAGGGTGGCGTGGGGAAGACGACGTCGACCATCAACCTAGGTGCCGCACTCGCCGAATGCGGTCGTCGAGTGTTGCTGGTCGACCTCGATCCGCAGGGCGCACTGTCCGCAGGTCTCGGGGTGGCACACCACGACCTCGAGTTGACCGTCCACAACCTCCTCGTCGAACCGCGCGTGTCGATCGACGATGTGCTGATGAGGACGAGGGTCGAAGGACTGGACCTTCTGCCCAGCAACATCGACCTGTCGGCGGCAGAGATCCAACTGGTTACCGAGGTCGGTCGGGAGCAGACACTCGGGCGGGTGCTGCACTCCGTACTCGATCGATACGATTACGTCCTGATCGATTGTCAGCCGTCCCTCGGTTTGCTCACGGTCAATGCGCTGGCCTGCGCGGACTCGGTGATCATCCCGATGGAATGCGAGTACTTCAGCTTGCGAGGCCTCGCGTTGCTCAACGACACGGTCGAGAAGGTCCACGACCGATTGAACCCCCGACTCGAACTCGCCGGCATCGTCGTGACGATGTTCGACTCACGGACCCTGCACGCCCGCGAGGTGATGGAGCGCGTGGTAGAGGTGTTCGGCGATACCGTCTACGACACGGTGATCAACCGAACGGTCCGGTTCCCGGAGACTTCCGTCGCAGGAGAACCGATCACCACTTGGGCACCGAAATCGACCGGTGCCGAGGCGTATCGTGCGCTGGCTCGCGAGGTCATCCATCGGTCCGGCCGGTAAGTGGTGTACACGCAGGACATTCCGGCACCACCGCAGACCGACGACCCGCTCATGCCCGTTGATATTGTGGACCCGCCCGATCAGCAGGAGTCTCCTGCCAAGCGCGGGTTCCGAGTCGCCCTGCTGAACTTCGAGGGACCGTTCGACCTGCTCCTCACACTGATCAACCAGCGGAAGCTGGACGTCACGGAGATCGCGCTGCACCAGGTGACGGACGATTTCATCTCCTACACCCGGACGCTCGGCACCGAAATGGGGCTGGACCAGACCACTGAGTTCCTGGTGGTTGCAGCGACACTGCTAGACCTGAAGGCCGCTCGTCTGCTCCCGTCAGGGCAAGTGGAGGACGCGGAGGATCTCGCCCTGCTCGAGGCACGCGACCTGCTGTTCGCCCGGCTGCTCCAGTACCGCGCATACAAACAGGTAGCACAACTGTTCGGCGAACTCGAGGCTGCCGCGTTGCGCCGGTATCCGCGTTCGGTGGCCTTGGAGGACGAGTTCACGCAGCTACTGCCGGAAGTGCTACTCGGGGTCGACCCGCAGCGGTTCTCCGAGATCGCCGCAACGGTGTTCACACCCCGGTCGAAGCCGTCTGTGAGTTTGGATCACCTGCACGTGCAGGCCGTGTCGGTCCCTGAGCAGGCGGCGCGGATGATGGAACTACTGCGAGAGCGTGGCGTGGGCGACTGGGCCAGCTTCGGTGACCTCGTCTCGGAATGCGAGGTGACCGTCGAAATCGTGGCAAGATTCCTGGCATTGCTCGAGCTGTATCGAGATCAGTTCGTGCTGTTCGAGCAGCCCGAGCCTCTGGGAGAGTTGTTGGTGAGCTGGACCGGAGAGGGTGCGAACGCTCCGGTGACCGAGGAGGATTACGGATGAGTTCGGCCGCGTTCGATGAGTCGGAGGAGGATGGCTGTGATTTCGAAGCCGAACTCTCGGACACCGAACTCGAAGCAATTCTCGAGTCGCTGCTGTTGATCGTCGACTCCCCGGCAGGGGTCGAGCAACTCGCCTCCGCGACCGGCGCCCCTGTGAAGCGCATCACCGAATCACTGAACCGCATGTCCTCGGGTCTCACCGCCCGCGGGAGTGGGATCGATCTCCGATATGCCGGTGACGGTTGGCGTCTCTACACACGGACCGCTTACGCGCCCTATGTCGAGCGACTCCTGCTCGACGGCGCGCGCTCGAAACTGACGAGAGCTGCTTTGGAGACTCTGGCGGTGGTGGCATACCGTCAACCATTGACCCGTGCACGGATCAGTGCGGTGCGCGGCGTCAACGTGGATGGTGTGGTGCGCACACTTCTCGCTCGCGGATTGATCGCCGAAGCAGGCATCGACCCCGATACCAACGCCACGCAGTATTCGACGACGGAACTCTTCCTGGAACGGCTTGGTTTGGCGTCTCACGCCGATCTGCCGGCCCTGGCTCCGTTGTTGCCGGACGTGGATTTGATAGATGACATCAGCGACAGTGTGGAATCTGATCCACGATTTGCGAGAATGAATAGAGCTACGGCATCCACAGCAGAGTTGGACACCGGGCTGGACATCGAAGACTGACAGGGATTGTAAAAAAAGTGAAGAAACCCGCTCGCCGAGATGGCACACCGGATCGCAAAAACATGAAGCAGCGCCCGATCAAGTCGAAGACCGCCAATCGCACGGATCGGTCGGAACCCGCTAGGCGTACCGACCGGTCGGAACCCGCTGAGCGGTCGACCCGGTCGGACATCGCGCGGAGCAAGCCCGACGCGGCGGCCACCAAGAACAAGCCCGGCAGGCCCGACGCGGCGGCCGCCAAGAACAAGCGTGGCAAGCCCAAGTCGGCCAAGCCGCAGCGCGCCCAGGCCCAGGCGCCGAAGATCAGCAACGCCAAACCGGCCCGCCATCAGTATGCCGACGCGGATCGGCCCTCAGGTCCCCCTCAAGGCGACGGAATGCGGTTGCAGAAGGTTCTGGCCCAGGCCGGAGTCGCTTCGCGTCGTGCCGGCGAGGAGCTGATTTCCCAGGGCCGGGTCGAGGTCGACGGGCGCATCGTCCTCGAGCAGGGGTTGCGCATCGATCCCGAGAACGCGGTGGTCCGTGTGGACGGCGTTCGGGTCGTCGTCCAGAAGGATCTGGTGCACCTGGCACTGAACAAGCCCAGGGGCTGGCAGTCGACGATGTCGGACGATCTGGGTCGTCCGTGCGTCGGTGACATCGTCTCCGAGCGGGTCTCTGCAGGGCAGCGCTTGTTCCATGTCGGTCGTCTGGACGCCGACACCGAAGGGCTTTTGCTACTCACCAACGACGGTGATCTGGCGCACCGGCTTATGCACCCGTCATTCGAGGTGTCGAAGACGTACCTGGCCACCGTGTCGGGCGCCCTCGAACGTGGGGTCGGCAAGAAACTCAAAGAGGGTGTGGATCTCGACGACGGTCCAGCGAAGGTCGACACCTTCACGCTGCTCGACATCAACGAAGGCAAATCGCTCGTTCGTGTGACGCTCCACGAGGGGCGCAAGCACATCGTGAGGCGTCTGTTCGACGCAGTGGGACATCCGGTGATCCGGCTCGTCCGGACGGACATCGGCGCGGTCGCCCTCGGCGATCAGCGTCCCGGCACCCTCCGAGTACTCGGTCGAGGCGAGGTCGGCGGGCTGTATGGGGCGGTGGGGCTGTGAGTTCGCCTTCGTTGGTCGTGGCGATGGACGGTCCGTCCGGAACCGGAAAGTCGAGCGTGTCGCGTCAACTGGCGAAGCGACTCGATGCTCGCTATCTGGACACCGGAGCGATGTACCGGGTCGCGACATTGCACGTGCTCCGCAAGGGCGTGGATCTCGCCGATCCTGCCGCGATCGCCGACGCGACTGCCGGTCTTCCGTGGTCGATCGCCACGGATCCGGCGGGTGAGCAGGTGTTGCTCGATGGTGAGGACGTGGGGCAAGAGATCCGTGGTGAGGCGGTGACCGGCGCCGTTTCGGCTGTCTCCGCCGTTTCGGCTGTGCGTGAACTGCTCGTCGAGGCGCAACGTCGTCTCGTGGGGGAGGCCGAGCGGATCGTGGTCGAGGGTCGGGACATCGGCACCGTCGTGCTGCCGGATGCCGACGTGAAGATCTACCTGACCGCATCGGCGGAGGCTCGGGCTCAGCGCAGGAATATGCAGAATCGCGCGGAGGGACGCGGCGACGACTATCCAGCCGTACTGGCCGACGTGCGACGTCGGGACCACCTGGATTCCACGCGAGCCGTGTCGCCGCTGCGGCCGGCCGACGACTCCACGCTGGTCGACACCAGCGAACTCGGAATCGACGACGTGATCGGCAGGTTGCTGCTGGTGGTAAGTGAGAGAACTGGAGCAGGGCAGTGACCGAACAATTCACAACCGAATTCGTAGGCGACGGAACCTGGAGTGAGGAATCTGATTGGGAGGTCTTGGACCTCGAGGACGGTGGTGACGGAGATTCGCATGTCGCCGTTCCCACGCTCGCCGTGGTCGGCCGCCCGAATGTCGGTAAGTCCACTCTCGTCAATCGGATCATCGGCCGCCGCGAAGCCGTGGTCGAGGACATTCCCGGGGTCACCCGAGACCGTGTCTCCTACGAGGCGAACTGGAGTGGGCGCCGATTCCTCGTACAGGACACCGGCGGTTGGGAACCAGATGCCAAGGGCTTGCAGCAGTCGGTGGCCCGTCAGGCGGAACTCGCGATGCAGACTGCGGATGCGATTCTCCTGGTCGTCGATGCAGTGGTTGGTGCCACGGCCACGGACGAGGCTGTTGCCAAGGTGCTGCGCCGGTCCAAGACCCCGGTTCTGTTGGTGGCCAACAAGGTCGACGACGGCCGCACCGAATCTGAGGTGGCCGCGCTGTGGTCGCTGGGTCTGGGGCAGCCGCACTCGGTGAGTGCGACGCACGGTCGCGGCACCGGCGATCTCCTCGATGAGGTCCTCGCAGCGCTCCCAGAGACGCCGCGCGAAGGCATTCCCGGTGGGGGACCGCGACGAGTGGCCCTGGTTGGAAAGCCGAACGTCGGCAAGTCAAGCCTGCTGAACAAGTTGTCGGGCGATGAGCGTTCGGTGGTGCACGACATCGCGGGCACCACGGTCGACCCCGTCGACTCCATCGTGGAACTCGGTGGTAGGCCGTGGCGTTTCGTCGACACCGCAGGTCTGCGGAAGCGAGTCAGCCACGCCAGCGGCGCCGAGTTCTATGCGTCACTGCGGACGAAGAGCGCCATCGAGGCGGCTGAGGTCGCGATTCTCTTGATCGACGCGTCAGACCCGATCTCCGAGCAGGACCTCCGCGTGCTCAGCATGGTGGCTGACACCGGACGGTCCCTCGTGATCGCGTTCAACAAGTGGGATCTCGTCGACGAGGACCGTCGGCTGCAACTCGATCGTGAAGTGGACCGTGATCTTGTGCGGGTGCCGTGGGCGCAACGCGTCAACATCTCGGCGCAGACGGGGCGTGCGGTGCAGAAGTTGGTGCCGGCACTCGACACCGCGCTGGAATCCTGGGACAAGCGAATCCCCACGGGCAGGCTCAACACCTGGCTCAAGGAAGTCGTAGCTGCAACTCCGCCGCCGATGCGTGGTGGACGACTTCCCCGCGTGATGTTCGCCACGCAGGCCGGCACGCGTCCGCCGACGTTCGTGCTGTTCACCACGGGGTTCCTCGAGGCCGGTTACCGCCGATTCCTCGAGCGGCGCCTGCGTGAGGAGTTCAACTTCGACGGAAGCCCCGTTCGCATCTCGGTGCGTGTGAGGGAAAAGCGCGAGCGACGAAGTCGCTGAAGCGACGGATTTTGCTCTGACCAGTCGATTAGCGTTACCGAGTGCCGCTGATGTAATCTCATCGAGCACCTGAACGAGGGTGTGGACGGGCTGTGGCGCAGCTTGGTAGCGCACTTGACTGGGGGTCAAGTGGTCGCAGGTTCAAATCCTGTCAGCCCGACCAAGGAAAGCCCTGGTAGAGATACTTTCTACCAGGGCTTTCTTGCGTTTGTGGTCGTCTCAGATAGCCGAGGATAACCGCAGGTAATCGTGACTGAGGGACAGCTATCAGGCAGTACAGGGACAGCAGGATTTCGGCGTGGAGCGCCGCATCACTCGACTGACGGTGTACGGTGACATTCGTCAACTAAACAAAGAGACCCCGGCACCTGCTACTAACAGGCCCGGGGCGTGGTCCGACTTAACAAGGAGTCGAACGTGCATCAGCATACGTGTATGCCCACCCGCCCACACCCGATGGGCCAGCGTTTCGAGGACGCTATTGAATACCTCGACACCATCACTTTCGATGCCGATCCGATCGTCGCTGTCTGCGGCTTGATCCGGCAGCAACTCGAAGCGAACCTGTTCTTCGATGCCCACGAGTGGGACACCTTTGGCAGCGCGGCGGTGACCCGATGAGCGCGCAGTGGCGTGCGGTCTTCACCGCCCACGGGCACCAGGACCGAGACACGCTCACCCACGGTGCCGCACACGTCGCCTGGACCCTCTTCGGCCTCGCCGATCCCGAGACCTCGATGACCGAGCCGATGAGCTACGACGAGCTATGCAAGGCCGCGTGGGTCAGCAGACGCGCACTCGTTGACGCTCTCAAGGCCCTCGAGGCGACTGGGTGGATCGGCCGGTTCGGTGCGTACCAACAGCAGAACGTGTATTCGGTGACGATCCCGGAACATCTGGCGCAACCTGTGGATAACGTCGAATCCGGGTGTGAGCAGTCATCTGAACCCGGTGCAAAATTTGCACCACGAGAAAGATCTCTTCTCGTCGATTCATCCACAGTCGAGGCAACGGCCACCCCCGAACCGCTGGCGCGGTCGTGGGAGCCTAGCCCGCAGAACAGGGTCGTCGCGGATCAGCGCGGCATCGACCTCGGGGCCGCTATCGAGGCATTCCGGGCCAAGCACATCCGGTCGAAGCGCAGCGACTGGGACAAAGCGTTCGGCTGGTGGCTCGCGTCCGGCTTCTCGCAGCATCTCGCCGAGGTCGCCCTGGCCGATGCCACTGCCGCCCGGGCCGCCGAGCGTGAGGCCGAGGAAGGCTCACCGACCGCGCACCAGTGCGATAACGGCTGGCTCGCCGACGAAACCCCCTGCCCCACCTGCCGCCCGAACGTCGCCCGGCAGTGGGTCGCAGCATGAGCGCCCCGGTGTCCCGCCTCGGTTTCGATGCTGTCGTGATGGTCGGCCTGACCTACGCGCTCGCCGCTTTGGCGTTCGTGCTCTCCTACTCGAAGTTGACCGAGCTTGCGGCCGTGGCGGCTACAGCCCAGTCATGGCGTTGCTTTGGCCGCTGATCGTGGACGGTCTCGCGGTCGCGGCCACGGTTGGTGTGATGCGGATGCGCTCACGTGGGTATGCCTGGTGTCTCCTCCTGGCCGGCACCGGGGTCTCGGTCATTGCGGCTGTTGCGACTGCCTTGCTTCCGGGTGAGCAGCCGCCTGTGGGGGCGTTGCCGCCTCTCGCTTCCGCCGCGGTGTCGGTGGTGCCGCCGCTGTTTCTACTCGCCATCCCTCACCTCGCGGTGAAGCTGCAACGCGAACTCGCAGCCGAGGCTTCGCAGGGCGTGGACGATGACGCGTCGGTCGAGAGCGTCGCGCCGGCCCCCGTCGCGTCACCTAAGACCGTCGCGTCACCCAAGACTGTCGCACCGGGCGCGTCACCGAAGGGTGTCGCAGTCGAGGATGACACGTCGGCCACGACACCTGCCCGACGCGACGCAACGCCCGTGAAGGGTGACGTGACGCGCCAGCCGGTAAGCACCCAACGCAACGAAGCGCGTGCGAGGGATGACGCGCCGCGCGACACGACGCATGCGTCACCCGAGGCAGGAGAGGTGACGCACCCCCGTCTGCACGCCGTCGCATCACTCGGTGACGCGACACCGAAGCGCACCACGACACCAGCAAAGCCTGCGCCGAAGGATCGTGAAGCACTGCGACGTCGCGTCACCGAGCTGGCTGGCGAGGGCCTGTCCAACTACGTCATCGGCGAGCGCATCGGGAAATCTGAGGCGACGGTGCGTCGACTCCGCACCCGGGCCGTCGCGGGCTGACGCACCACCGGACGACGAAACGCCCCCATTTCCCACGGAAGAGGAATGGGGGCGTTGTCGTGCGTCAGAGCGGGACTCATGGTTTGGTGCGCCACAGCATCGTGGTAACTAGCTTTGGATCAGCCGCCCAGCGTGAACGGGATCTCGTCAGCTTCCGGCGAAGCTTCCCCAAGGGGCGGGCGGCGTGTCGATCCCGATCACCGACACCGAGTCGTCCGCCAAGTTGGTGATGTAGGCGCGGGCGCCGTCCGGGGTGATCGCCACCCTGACCGGTGCGTCGCCAACCGGGACGGTCTCGATGACGGTGTTGGTGTCGATCCCGATCACCGACACCGAGTCGTACCCCAAGTTGGTGATGTAGGCGCGGGACCCGTCCGGGGTGATGGCCACCCCGACCGGTAGGTCGCCGGCCGGGATCGTGGCGGTGACCGTGTTGGTGGCGGTGTCGATCACCGACACGGAGTTGGCGGAATAGTTGGTGATGTAGGCGCGGGCGCCGTCCGGGGTGATCGTCACCCCGCGCGGGCCCCTCCCGCTAGTCCGTGGCCTTGGGTGTCGGTGCCGCGTGTGAGGCATCGCCCGTCGGCCCGCGGTTGGCACACAGATTTGGTGGGTGTGAGCAGAGCGTGCCTGACGTCTTCGATGCTGACGCCGAGGAGTCCGGCATCGCGGAGTGCTTCGGGGGTGAGGGTGTAGCCGCCTGCCTGGGTATGAGTTGGTGCGGGCATCGGCGTCTCCTCCGGGTTGGGCGCGGTGGAAGTCAATGCGCGTTGTTACCGATGTGTCGCGCTCGCGGCGGACGCTCCCCTGAGGGTGCGTCGGCGGCAAGCTGGCGGGGTTGCATCGGGAATCCAGGCGCGCCCCTGGATGGGGGGTCTCACCGGCGGCACCGAACAGGGTTGCCGGTGAGACGACTGAGCCACACGGTCCGAGGGACACGTGTGGCGCAGAACCGACTCCAGCAGATCTCACTGTCAGTATCGCGGTTCAGGTTTCGCTTTCGGCCGCGTCTCTTTCCGCCGCCATCCCCGCTCATCCCACCGGGGGTGGCTACCGCTCTGGGCGAACTTCTCGATGTGCTCCATCAACCACGGCTTGGGCCGATACCATTCGCGGCCATAGGCACCGATAGCTCGAACTCGCGATGCCACCCGGTCTCGGCGTTCATGGCGCCTTGTTCTACCGCCGACTCCCGTCGACAAACCGGATGATGCCGCCACCCACACGGTCTGGGTGGCGGCATCCTTCGTCTCTACGGTGCGGGTGTCAGCTGCCGGTGCTGCCCGCGCCCGAGCCGCTGCCGGTCAACGAGCCGAAGTCGATGCACAGCGATCCGGTGCACTGGTCGATGCCGATCACCGACACCGTACCGTCGCCAGTGTTGGTGACGTAGGTGCGGGTTCCGTCCGGGGTGATCGCCACCCCGGACGGGCCGATTCCGACCGGGACGGTCTCGATCACGGTGTTGGTGCCGGTGTCGATCACCGACACCGTGTTGTCGCCAGTGTTGGTGACGTAGGTGCGGGTTCCGTCCGGGGTGATCGCCACCCCGAGCGGGTTGGTCCCGACCGGGATGGGCGCGCCCACGACCGTGTCGGTATCGATCACCGACACCGAATTGCCGACATTGTTGGTGACGTAGGCGAAGGACCCGTCCGGGGTGACCGCCACCCCGAACGGGGCGTTCCCGACGGTGACGGTATCCGCTGCCGCGGTCGCCGCCCCCATACCGGCCGCACCCAGCACCATCACGAAAATGGTTGTCAACCCGAGCACTAGACGTCGGGCGCGTCCCCTGACCGTGGGATGACCGTGAAAACCAGTGGGGTGATTCACATTTTTCTCCTGTCTCAGAGAAACAAAACGGATCAACCGTGCAGTTGCACAACCGGTGGTCGGATCCGACCATCAGCCCATCGGAGGTTAACAACCGGATTCTGATCTCGACGCAGAATCCGCCGGACCCTCACGGCCACATGCGGTTTAACTCGCGTCCGCCGCCATCGCCTCGCGCAGACTCCGTGGTCGCATGTCGGTCCACGGCAGGTTTGGTTGTTGCGACTGTGTGGGGCGGCACGTTCTCGTTGATTTGTCGCTCAGTTCATGAGCAAGCGGGAAGAGGCCCGCGAGGCCCGCGTGAAGGTCCGGACGGATCAATTGACCTAGTTCTTGACGGATGGTGACGGGCACTTACTGAACTGCGTGGTTCCGCGAAGTCCCGCAAGGCGCTCGGACGGGTCGCCCTGCCGAGCGCCGGGCCAGCGTTCCACTCTCGCGCCGCCTAGCTTCTGCCCCGGAGCGCCTCGGCCAGTTGCTCGATGGTCGGCAGCCCCGCTAGGCCGGCCTCGGTCGGGTATACGCGGCACGCGAAGTCGGACACAGGCATCGCGTCGTCGAAGGCATCGGTGCCGTCGAGGAGAATCGTGGGCGATCCAGCGAACGGCGAGGCTGCGGCCTCGGCGTCGGTTCCGATCCGCCGGTACCCGATCTCGACATCGGGCAATCCCGCTGCAACCGACGCTGCACGGACGCGGTCACCCGCCTGCTGCCAGTTCGGGCACCCGTCGAAATACAAAATCTCTACCTTCATACGGTCGATTCTGCCCTGTCGAACCCAGGACGCTGCGCCGCCACCAAGAACGGTTTCGGCATTGCACTATAGTGCGTCGAACATTGTCAGTGTTTCGACGACCCCTGTGTTTCGACGATCTATGGAGCCCACACATTGCGCTCGCTGAGGCGATCGGTTTGTGATGTCTGTATTCCGCACTCGAGGTGCGGCATTCGAGCGCGACTTGGACGCCCACGAGGAATGACAGGCCGCTCACCGCCCTTGTCTGAATCCTGCGTTTCCGCAGATCGGGGGCGGTGACCCGAGATACCGTTGACCGACGAATCGACGGTCTCCCGCCGACGCTGACCGGGTGGGACTTGATCGAGGTGACAACCCGGCAGTCGCAGCTGCTGGCGTGCAACGGATTGCCAATCGACCCGGACAACTACATCCTCCGACCCTGACCACTACATCCTCGGATGTAACGACGACGAGGAAGGTTCGATGGTGAGAGGTGAACTCGAAGCCCGGGGAATCACGGTGCATGCAATCCCGTTTGGGAACCACACCGAGGACGGTGGATCGATACGCTGCTCGACCCATCCGCTCGTTCGTCGCCTCGCAGATTCCAATGCCTGATGTCAAGCCCGAACCGACATCGGATGCGTGCAGCGATACCGTACGTGAGGCTGGTACCTCCTCAACTTCGGAAGACAGGCCATCCCACCGAATACCCGGCAACGCCGAAACATGGATTAGCAGAAAGGGTTACATTTACCGAATCGCAATGGGCGTCGCTCAGACTCGCCGAACACCCTGCGTTGGTCGCGATCTGGGCCTCGACTGGTGGTGCGGGTGAGTACGAGACCGCCCACTATTGCTGCCTCACACCCGAGGGTGCATCCCGAATAGGAGCCGCAGAGAATCTAGGGGCGCTTCAGGTAGCGTAGAACCCCGTTTCTCGGCCGACAACACGGTGTTGAGTGGACGGTTCCCGCTCGCAGATCCATGAGGACGGTCGAGATGTACGCTGGCTGGGGTGAACGGCGCAGGAGCATCGAAGGTGATAGCGAAAGAACCGCTGACCGCGGCGCTAGTCGAACAATGGCAGGCTATCGGTACCTTGCTGACAGAGCTCACGGACACCCAGTGGGCGTCAGCGACCCCGCTACCGGGATGGCGAGTACATGACATTGTCTCCCATCTCGCGGGCATCGAGCAGATGCTCAGCGGGATCGTCCCTCCAGTCTCCGTGGACGGTTTAACACAGCTCGAGCACGTGCGTAACCCGGTTGGGTTGTACGTCGAGCGTTGGGTCGAGGCATATCGCGGGTCTACCTCGCCACAGATCCTCGAGATGTATCGGGAGATTACGGCGCATCGAGCAAGCGTTCTCAAGGCGATGACGCAGTTGGAATTCGACACGCCCACCGAGACCTTGAGCGGGCCAGTCTCCTACGGTCGGTTCATGCGCGTGCGCCTCTTCGACTGCTGGTTCCATGAACAAGACATTCGGGATGCCGTCGGAATCGCCGGCAATGAGACCGGCCCGGCGGCCGAATACGCCCTCGCGGAACTTCTCGAGCCCTCGGGGCCTGGCATTTGCGAGGACGGCGGGTTGGGACACGTGGTCGGCGGCTACCCTCCACTGTCTTCACCCGGTTGTGCGGCGGTCGTACCCGAGCCGTCGATCACCGGGATCAGATCACCATCCGCGGTGACGATGAGCTTGGCCGACGGGTCTTGTCGAACATGGCCTTCACCATCTGACATCCCGTCTGGGTCTAGTACTGCAACAACGGTTTGTGTTCGCGGCCAGATCATCCCCTGACGATGACTGGGTCGCCGATCTTGAAATTCTCGTAGAACCACCGCGCGTTCTCGGTGCTGAGGTTGATACAGCCGTGGCTGACGTTCTCAAAGCCCTGCGAGTCGACCGACCACGGCGCGGCATGCACGAAGATCCCGCCCCAAGTGATGCGGGTCGCGTACTCGACGTATAGCCGGTAGCCCTCTGCCGAGTCGATGGGGACGCCATACGTTGACGAGTCCATGATCATGTCGCGGAATTGCTCGATGACTGGGAACGTGCCGACAGATGTCTCGTACCCGGGTTTGCCCATCGATGCCGGCATTGTCCTCACGACTTGGTCGTTGATGCTGACCGTGAACTGGTGCGTCGTCCTATTGGCCACGGCGACCCGCGCATCACCCACCTGGAATTGCGATCGGACACCCACCGCCGCGACGGTCACGCGTGTGTTTGCGGGCCAGAAATGATCGGGAGCCCAATGTACCGACCGGTCGTCGATCCAGGAAAATTGCCCGGTCGTGGGTTGCGAAGGCCTGATTGCGACCCCGCGTTCGGCGAGTGCGCGATCACGGACCGGCGCGGGAAATCGGATGACGACCGGATGGGCGATGCCGACGACCTGGCCGTTGGCGGGGAGGAAGGACGGCGCGAGGATCTTCGCGGTGGTGTTCGGGGTCGCAGCCGATGCCGTCGTGCTCACTAGGCACACGGCCAGCGCGGCGAGAATCGACACGAGAAAGAGATGTCTGACCTGCTGCGCTTTCGTCATGGCCGTCCAGCCCTTCAGATGACGCGGTGAGCTTCCATTCAGTTAAGCACGGCGCCCTCGGTCTGCGGAAGTGCGAGCGGACCGGTCGGTCTGTCCGGTCGACGTCCGCGGCAAACCCAGGCGTCGAAGTGTGGGGGTTCGCGCCGATCGGGCGTTACTGTCGGGTGATGGTGACTGGGCACGAACTCGACAGAGACCACCTCACCGACTCCCTCGCGCGGCTCGATCCGCACATCGCGGACGCATCGAACCGGCGTTCCGCCTCGGTTGTAATCGCGGTGATGCCCGACGGGTCGGGTGGGCAGGCCGTGCCCCTGACGATGCGGTCGAGCCGGATGCGCGCCCATCCAGGACAGTTCGCGCTGCCGGGCGGCGCCGTCGATCCGGGCGAGACCGGAGAAGACGCGGCCCGTCGAGAGTTGCATGAGGAGCTCGGACTCGACGTGCCGCCCTCGGCGGTGCTGGGCCGGCTCGACGACTACGTCACCCGGTCGGGTTATGTCATCACGCCCTACGTCGTGTGGGCGGACGCGCCGATCACCGCGTTGGTGCCCAACCGTGACGAGGTCACGGAGGTCTTCGCCGTGACGGTGTCCGAGATCGACGTGGAGCCGCGTTTCGTGGAGATCCCCGAGTCGTCGAAACCGGTGATCCAGTGGCCTTTTCGTCGGCATCTCGTGCATGCGCCGACCGGTGCGGTTGTCTATCAGTTCCGGGAGGTCGCGATGCACGGTAGGCACACGCGGATCGACCGTTTCGATCAACCGGTCTTCGCGTGGCGTTAGCCGTGGCACTGGCAAAGTCACATTCGGCTGAGCTGTGCGACTAAACTCACAGCTCATGAACATCTTCGGGTCTCTGGCCCGCAAGCTCGACCGCACCGGCGTCGATCCCGCTGCCTGGCATGCACCCACGGCGCCACCGCTCACCGGGGTACTCGCGCCAAACGGGGCACTCGACGAGGCGCATCGGTGGGCGCTCCCGTCCGGCGAGGGCCCCGAAGATGTCGCCGTTGACCACGACGGCCGGGTGATCACAGGCGGCAACGACGGACGGATTTGGCGGTTCGACCATCAGGGCAGGGCGACCAAACTCGCCGATACCGGCGGGAGGCCCCTCGGCGTGGAGGTGCTCGACGACGGAAGGTTTCTGGTTTGCGACGCCGAGCGCGGGGTGCTGAGGGTCGACGAGACCGGTCGCGTCGACGTGCTGGCGGAATCAGCTGCGGGACATCCTGTCGTGGCGTGTAACAACTCGGCTGTGGGCCGAGACGGCGTCGTGTACTTCACCGACTCCTCGGCCCGCTTCACGATTGCCGACCACCGCTACGACCTCCTCGAACACCAGGGGACCGGCCGCCTGCTCCGCCTCGACCCGCGCACGGGAGAGACCGATCTCCTTGCCGAGGGGCTCCAATTCGCCAACGGTGTCGGACTGGCCTCGGACGAGTCCTTCGTCCTCGTCGCGGAGACCGGCTCATACCAGATTTCCCGCGTCGACCTCACCGGGCCGTCCCAAGGTCATCGTTCGGTGTGGGCCGGGAATCTCCCCGGTATCCCCGACAACATGACGTCCCAGACACCGGACGGGCTGTTCTGGGTCGCGCTCTACAGCCCGCGGATGAGGTTGCTGGACATGATCGCGCCCTACCCGACGTTGCGGATCGTGGCCGCGAACCTGCCGGACGCCGTTCAACCCGAGCCCGAACACGCCGGCTGGGTGATTGCGCTCGACGCGAACGGCGAGATCGTGCATAGCCTCCGGGGTGGCAAGGGCAGCTATTCGCCGGTCACCGGCGTCCGTGAGCACGACGGGTGGCTTTACCTGGGAAGTTTGACCGCGGATTCCATCGCGCGCGTCCCGATCCCGCGCTGAGAGTCATCGACCCCGCCCGGCGATGCGGAGTGAGCGGGCCTGCGTGATCGACTGGCGCACTATCCGCTGTGGAAGAGTGGCGACAGCGGTGCGACGATCGTCCGCGGACGGATTCGGCAATCGAAGCTGGGGAGGTTTTGGTGAGTTCGGTGGACGGGGGCACTGCGCTGTCGGGTCGGATCATGACCGTTCCGAACTTCCTGAGCGTGGTTCGACTGCTCGGCGTCCCGCTGTTTGTCTACCTGCTGCTGGTGACCCACTCCGATGGCTGGGCGCTCGCGATCCTGATCATCAGTGGATTCACCGACTGGCTGGACGGCAAGTTGGCGCGGGTACTCGACCAGTCGTCGAAATTGGGTGCTCTGCTCGACCCCTTCGTCGATCGCCTCTACGTCGTCACGACGCTTGTGGCCTTCGTCGTGCGTGGATTCATTCCGTGGTGGGTGGCAGCGATCCTGATCGGCCGCGACGCCGTTCTGGCTCTCACCCTCGTCGTATACCGCCGACGCGGTCTACCACCCCCTGAGGTGATGTACCTCGGCAAGGGTGCGACGTTCCTTCTCATGTTCGCCCTGCCGATGATCCTCGCCGCGCACGGCGACTGGAGCATCGCGACCGTGGCGTGGCCGCTCGGCTCGGCACTCCTCATCTGGGGCACGGTGTTGTATGTCTGGACCGGCTTGCTCTACGCGATGAACGCCGTCAGTGTGGTGCGAACGGTTCCGGCGCGCGGCTCAGCGGGCAATGAACGAGAGGCCCGCTGATGAAACCGACGGACTCCGGCGTCCGTAGAAATCCTGTGCCGTCCCTGCTCAAATCTCTGATGAATGATCATCTGGACCCTGGGTACGAGGCGGCCGCAAAGGACAGGGAGCAAGGCCATTCTCGTCCGTCGCGGGTCGGTCGACAGTTGTGGATCGGAATTGGCGCGTTGCTGGTCGGCCTGGTGCTGTCGGTGGCGTATCGGCAGGCCGTCGAACGACTTCCCGCGACAGAGCAGGTGCAGACGGAGATTCTGCGGAAGGTACACCAGGTCGAGGACAGTGCCGGCGCCCTCGCGGGTACTCGCGACGGGTTGACGTTGCGGGTCGACGATTCTCGCGACGCGGCGCTGGAAGGCGACACCCGAGGAGCGGCGCTGCTCGACCGGCTTCGCGGACTCGAGGGTGATGCCGCCGTCGAGGCCGTCCACGGTCCGGGGTTGACCGTGACGCTTGCAGATCCTCCAGCTCGACCCAACCTCTCCGATTCGTCTCAGCGGAGCGTCGGTGGGAAGGCTGTAGTACTCGATCGCGACCTCCAGGCCGTGGTCAATTCGCTTTGGGCGAGCGGCGCCGAGGCCATCGCGGTCGGGGACGTGCGGATCGGACCCGCGGTGACGATCAGGCAGGCGGGTGGTGCGATGTTGGTGGACAATCAGCCGGTGTTTTCGCCCTACATGGTGTCGGCGATAGGTCCGCCGGGCCCCCTACAGACCGGTTTCGTGGTCAGCGATGCGTATCTGCGGATGTCAGGCGTGGCGCAGTTGTACGGTATCGGTTTCTCTGTGAAAGAGGCCGACGATCTCCATCTGCCCGGCGCGCCCGTGCGCGAATTGAGGGCAGCCCAGCCCGCGGAAACACCATGACACGGTGCGGTTGGATGGAGGGAATGCACGAATGAAGACTTTGGTGAAGGCCGGTCCCGCGATCTATGGGGCGGTCGCGTTAGTGGTGGGAATCGCGCTGGGGGTGGTCTTCAGCCCACAGGTGCCGGACGCGGTGCAGCCTTACCTGCCGATCGCCGTGGTTGCCGCGCTTGACGCCGTGTTCGGTGGGTTACGAGCATATCTGGACGAGATCTTCGACTCGAAAGTATTCGTCGTCTCTTTCGCGTTCAACGTACTGGTGGCGGCGCTCATTGTGTGGCTCGGCGATCAACTAGGCGTCGGAACCCAACTGTCGACTGCGATCGTGGTGGTTCTCGGCATCCGTATCTTCGGCAACGCGGCGGCGCTGCGGCGTCGCCTGTTCGGGGCGTGATCGGACAGTGAGCGGACATGAGGGCAGACACGAACTTCACGGAAACCAACACACATCGTCGAACCGCTCGCACGTCGTCTTTGCGTTGCTTGCTGCGATCCTGATCGTCGCGTTGGGAGTCGCAATCGTGACGCAGGTAAAAAGCACCGAGTCTGGAGACAGCCTCGATACGGCGAGTCCCGCGGATCTTCTGGTCGTTTTGGACACGCTGAATCAGCGCGAGGCGGTTCTGCGACAGGAGATTGCCTCGCTCGAGCAAACCTTGACAACGTTGCAACACAGTGGGGATTCGGAGGCCGCGCTCGATGAGGCGGAGGCGAGGTTGACGGCACTGTCGATTCAAGTCGGCAGCGCGTCGGCCACCGGGCCCGGCGTGACGATGAGTATTACCGACCCCCACAAGGGGGTCGGCTCCGAGGTGCTCCTCGACCTTGTGCAGGAACTGCGTGCGGCAGGAGTCGAGGCCATCCAGATTCAAGGCGCGGGGAGCCCACCGATCCGCATCGGCGTGGACTCGTGGGTGTCGGGATCGGCCGGTGACATCTCGATCGACGGCCGGAAGGTGAACGCCCCCTACGGAGTGGTCGCCATTGGCGACCCGCCGACTCTGGCGGCGGCCCTCAACATTCCGGGCGGCGTGGTCGACACCGTCGCGCGTCGCAGTGGACAGCTGAAGATCGAACAATCACAGCAGGTCATGATCTCCGCCTTGCGGGAGGCGAAACCACACCAATACGCTCGGTCAGAAAATTGATCTGCGCATCCGCTCGCGGATTGCCATCGAAAGGAAGCCTCAGTGAGTGAGCTCGAAATTCCCGGTGATCGTCGTTACACCCCCGAACATGAGTGGGTCGAGCGGACGGGCCCGAATACGGTGCGAGTCGGCATCACCGATTTCGCACAGTCCCAACTCGGCGACGTCGTGTTCGTGCAGCTTCCGGCGATCGCCGAGGAGGTGACGGCAGGCGATGCTTTGGGCGAGGTGGAATCCACCAAGAGCGTGTCTGACATTTTCTCACCACTGACCGCGAAAGTTGTTGCGGCCAATGTTGATCTGGATGACAATCCGGAATTCGTGAACTCCTCGCCCTATGCGCAAGGATGGCTGGTCGACCTCGAAGTCGAAGACGAGGCAACCCTCGACTCGGCCCTGGCGGAGATGCTGGACGCCGTCAGCTACGCAGATATCGCGGCCGGATAGTCTACGGCGGATGGGCGGATCGGTTTTCGGACAGATTCGGAAGGCATCGACAGCCCGCAAACTCGACTGCCGGAGAAGGTGCTGTCGGAATACCGGTTGGTAGCGTTCGGGCGGCCCGTCCCGCTACACGCACGGGCGTGTGCAGGGTACGGTCGAAGTGAACGCATGTGCCGGGTCGGGGCGCAGGTCCTTAGTTTGAGTGTGGTCGTGGCAGTGTGCACAGAAGTGGCTGTGCACAAGAATCGAATTATGAAGTACCCAGTGGCATTGCGTAGTCCGGCGAATCTTGCTGGATGATCGAACTAGGAGGAGAAACGGTGAGCGAGAACGGCAACGACGCGGTATTTGGGGAGACGCCGGCGGAAACGACGTCGGTCTTCCGCGCGGACTTTCTCAATGAGCTCGACAACTCCTCGACGAGCCAGGCTCCGGAGGCTCCGGTGTCGGGTGTGGAGGGACTGCCGGCAGGCTCTGCTCTGCTCGTTGTCAAGCGCGGACCGAATGCGGGGTCGCGTTTTTTGCTCGACCAGCCGACGACGTCGGCCGGACGGCATCCAGACAGCGACATCTTCCTCGACGACGTGACGGTCAGCCGTCGTCATGCGGAGTTCCGTCAGGAGGACGACGAGTTTCAGGTGGTCGACGTCGGAAGCCTCAACGGCACGTACGTCAACCGAGAGCCGGTCGATTCGGCCGTGCTGGCCAACGGTGACGAGGTTCAAATCGGAAAGTTCCGACTGGTCTTCCTGACCGGGCCTCGGGCTACCGCCGGTGGTTCGCAGATCGGTGAGACGTCAGCTGGTGCGGGTAGCCAGTGACAGCGGCGCGGCAGCAGGCGCAATCGGGAATGTCGATCGGCTCCGTGCTGGATCGGCTGCGTTCCGAGTTTCCTGATGTAACGATCTCGAAGATCCGATTCCTCGAAGCCGAGGGTCTCGTCAGTCCGCAACGCACCCCCTCGGGGTATCGGCGTTTCTCGATCGCGGACTGCGAACGGCTGCGCTATGTGCTCACGGCGCAGCGAGATCAATATCTGCCGCTGAAGGTCATCAAGGAACAGCTCGAAGCCATCGACATTGGTGCGGCCACGGTCGGCGCCGGCGATTCTTCGCCGCGCCGTCCGCGATCCCTCGCCGTGGCCCCGGGGGAGGTATCGCCCGAGGAGTTCCTCACCGACCGTGAGGTTCGGATCACTCGAGCCGACCTCATCTCGCGCGCCGGGATCGACGAGAAGTTCCTCGGCGAATTGACGCGTGGGGGCCTGGTCGTGCCGGGGCCTGCGGGCTTCTTCGACGAGGACGCCGTGACGCTCGTGCGGACGGCGAGGGCGATGTCCGAGTTCGGGCTGGAGGTGCGGCACCTGAGGGCGTTCAAGCTCGCAGCCGACCGCGAGGCCGGATTGGTTGCGCAGATCGCTGGCCCCGTGGCGAAAGGCCGTGACGAGGGAGCACGCGACCGGGCCGAGGAGATGGTGCGTGAGTTGGCCGCGCTGTCTCTGACATTGCACACCTGTCTGGTGAAGTCCGCAGTTCGGGGTGCGCTCGACCGCTGACGTGAGTTCGGAGACCATCCCATATCGGTATTTCCGAACAGTGCTGTGCTCGAGCGGCTGTACGGTCGAAGCGTGGGCTGGAATCGAATAGAATCCTGATATGGCATGGTGTGCCGCGTACGGATGATTGCAGGGTGGAGGCAGACGCGATGAGCGAAATGCACGTGATCGGCGTTCGTGTCGAGCAGCCCCAAAATCAACCCGTCCTGTTGTTGCGCGAATCCGATGGCGAACGGTATCTGCCCATTTGGATCGGCCAAACCGAGGCCACGGCGATCGCCCTCGAACGGCAGGGAGTCGAGCCGGCACGTCCGCTCACCCACGACCTGATCAAGAACCTGATCGAAGCCTTCGGACGTACCCTCAAGGAAGTCCGCATCGTCGACCTCCGCGAGGGCACGTTCTACGCCGACCTCGTGTTCGACGAGAACATCCGTGTCTCGGCTCGGCCCTCGGATTCCATCGCCATCGCACTCCGGATCGGAGTTCCGATCTTCGCCGACGAAGCAGTGCTCACTGAGGCTGGTCTGGTCATGCCGGACGAGCGCGAGGACGAGGTCGAGAAGTTCAAAGAATTCCTCGAGTCAGTGTCGCCGGACGACTTCAAGGCCACGGACGGCTAGGCCGACCTTGAGGGAGAATCTCGGGCGAGGAGTAACGGTTGAGGTTCCCTCGGCGCGTTGCGTTGACCCCGGCTAGCCGGAGTCATAGCGTTCTGTGTAGTGATTTTCTGCCGTGCAGATTGTGTCGGGCGTACGCTGAGTAGGTTCAGGGTACGGACTTGCTCGATGTCACTGGTGGCGCTCGCGCCTGGTGACTGTGGCGTATGCGCCACGGACACTGGCGATACGCGTCAGAGATGCGCTGATCGTCGGGTTCAGTGCAATGTGCGAGAGGGAGTAGTCAGTGGGAGATCGGCCGCAGGAGAATGCGCTGAATCTTGCGCCCGGCGACATTGTTGCCGAGCCGCAATTCAGCTCCGAAGAGATCCAGCCGGGTCTCTTTCCGGACGATTCCGTACCTGACGACCTCGTCGGATATCGCGTCCCCATCGCCTGCCAGATCGCGGGAATCACCTATCGCCAACTTGATTACTGGGCTCGCACGTCGCTGGTGGTGCCGTCCATTCGTGGCGCGGCGGGTTCCGGCAGCCAACGGCTGTATTCGTTCAAGGACATCCTCGTCCTCAAGATCGTCAAGCGACTGCTCAACACCGGAATTTCCTTACAGAACATTCGTGTGGCAGTCGATCATCTTCGCAAGCGTGGCGTGCGGGACCTCGCCAAGATCACGCTCTTCTCGGATGGGACCACCGTCTACGAGTGCACCTCCCCGGAAGAGGTTGTCGACCTTCTTCAAGGAGGACAGGGCGTGTTCGGTATCGCAGTGAGCGGTGCGATGCGCGAACTGACCGGTACCATCGCCGATTTTCCGGCAGAGCGCGCTGACGGCGGCGAGAACGAGCAGAGTCCCGAGGACGAGTTGGCGTCGCGGCGGAAGAACCGCGCGAGTCGCAAGACGGGCTAGACGACACATCCCCAGCAGCATGAGCCGCGCGCAACCGGCATCAGCGGTCGTGGCATAGACTGACGCTGCGTCGACGCCGTGCGGGAGAGTTCCGGGCACCGCATACACAGCGAACAGTGTGTGGGGGAGTCCGGGCGCCGAAGGAGCAACACCTCCCCGTCAATCTCTCAGGCAGACAGGACCGTGCGGGCTCCGACGCCTCTGGAAAGCGGTGGGAGTACCCACCCGCCGACGGGGAAAGGGCCGTCTTCACCACGAACGACGGCACCGAATCTCTCAGGCGCTCGACCCGAGCATGCGACAGAGGGGGAGGAACGTATCGCTAGGCGGTGCGTGTCCTGATCCTCTGAACAGCCTGGGAGTTGTCGTGATCGACGCTGGAAGTCGTACATTCGCAGATCGTCATGTGGGCCCGAACGCTGCGGAACTCGGGCATATTCTCGAACTGATCGGAGCCGATTCGCTCGACGATCTTGCGTCGAAGGCCGTTCCCGCCATCATTCTGGACGGGGTCTCGGATGGTATCGCCGACGGTCTCGACGCATTGCCAACGCCGGTGTCCGAACACGAGGCGCTGGCCGAACTGTCTGCGCTCGCCGCACAGAACACGGTGGCAACGTCAATGATCGGACTCGGTTACTACGACACCCTGACCCCGCCGGTCTTGATCCGGAACATCATCGAGAACCCGGCCTGGTACACGGCCTATACGCCGTACCAGCCCGAGATCAGTCAGGGCCGCCTCGAGGCCCTGCTCAACTTCCAGACGATGGTCGGCGACCTCACCGGCATGGAGGTCGCAAACTCCTCCATGCTCGACGAGGCGACCGCCGCCGCCGAGGCGATGACGTTGCTGCGACGCGCAAGCAGGAGCAAGTCCCCGCGGTTCGTGGTGGACGCAGACGTCTTCCCACAGACCCTCGCGGTGATCGAGACGCGAGCGGAGCCGCTCGGCATCGAGGTCGTGGTGGCCGACCTGTCCGACGGACTGCCCGAGGGTGACTTTTTCGGTGTACTCGGACAACTACCGGGTGCATCCGGTCGCATCGTCGACTACACCGGCACGATCGCTGCGGCCCACGAGCGCGGCGCCCTCGTCGCTGTCGGAGCCGACCTGCTGGCCCTGACACTCGTCACGCCCCCCGGCGAGATCGGTGCGGACGTCTGCTTCGGCACCACTCAGCGCTTCGGTGTTCCGATGGGCTTCGGCGGCCCGCATGCCGGCTACCTGGCGGTCCATGCCAAACACGCCCGTCAGTTGCCGGGACGGTTGGTGGGAGTCTCGGTCGACGCGGACGGTGACAGGGCCTACCGCCTGGCCCTCCAGACCCGTGAGCAGCACATTCGCCGTGAGAAGGCGACTTCCAACATCTGCACTGCGCAGGTACTGCTCGCGATCCTCGCGGCTATGTACGCCAGTTACCACGGTGCCGAGGGGCTGAAGGCCATCGCTGTGCGCGTTGCAAACACGGCACATTCTCTCGCGGCCGCCCTGCGGAACGCGGGTGCCACCGTGGTTCATGAGCAGTTCTTCGACACAGTTCTCGTGCTTGTCCAAGGCCACGCAGCAGACGTTGTGGCCCGGGCGAAGGAGTCCGGCATCAACCTGCGGTACGTCGACGCCGATCACGTTGGGATCTCGTGCGACGAGGCCACCACTGAGGTCGACACCGAGAATGTGCTGGCTGCGTTCGGTGGCGAAGGTGCCGTGCTCTCGCAGTCTGGCACCTCGGAGTCTGGTATCTCGGAGTCCGGCACCTCGGTTCCCGACGCGCAACTCCGCGGCTCCAACTACCTTCAGCACGAAGCGTTCACCCGCTATCGGACCGAGACCGCGATGCTGCGTTATCTGCGGGCACTGTCCGACAAGGACATCGCGCTCGACCGCAGCATGATTCCACTCGGCTCGTGCACGATGAAACTCAACGCCACCGCGGAAATGGAGGCGATCACTTGGCCGGCGTTCGCCGGATTGCACCCGTTTGCGCCCACCGCGGACACCCCAGGAATCCTCCGTATCATCAAGGACCTCGAACACTGGCTTGTGGCAGTCACCGGCTACGACGCCGTCAGTCTGCAACCGAACGCCGGGAGCCAGGGGGAATACGCCGGCCTGCTCGCAATCCGCAACTACCACCTGAGCCGCGACGACGACCATCGCGACACCTGCCTCATCCCGTCGAGTGCTCACGGCACCAACGCCGCATCCGCGGTGATGGCCGGCATGCGCGTCGAGGTCGTCGCGTGCCGCCCCAACGGGGATGTGGACGTCGCGGATCTGCGGGCGAAGATCGCAGACCATGCCGAGCGCCTGGCGGCGATCATGATCACCTACCCGTCGACGCACGGGGTGTACGAGCACGAGATCGCGGACATCTGCGCCGCCGTCCACGATGCAGGCGGGCAGGTCTACGTCGACGGTGCCAACCTCAACGCTCTCGTCGGACTCGCCCGTCCCGGCCGGTTCGGCGGAGACGTGAGCCATCTCAACCTGCACAAGACCTTCTGCATCCCGCACGGCGGTGGCGGCCCCGGTGTCGGTCCGATCGGTGTTCGGTCGCACCTCACACCGTTCCTGCCCGGCCACCCCTTCGCCCCCGAACTAGGCACCGCGGGACCCATTTCCGCAGCCCCCTACGGAAGCGCGTCGATCCTGCCCATCACCTGGGCGTATATCCGCATGATGGGTGCCGTGGGCCTGCGCCGGGCCAGCCTGACTGCCATCGCCTCCGCCAACTACATCGCACGGCGCCTGGACGAGTATTTTCCCGTCCTCTACACCGGCGATGGCGGAATGGTGGCGCACGAGTGCATTCTCGACCTCCGTCAGATCACCAAGGACACTGGTGTGACCGTCGACGATGTCGCGAAACGCCTCGCCGATTACGGGTTCCACGCACCGACGATGAGCTTCCCGGTGGCGGGCACACTGATGGTGGAACCCACCGAAAGCGAGAACCTCGAAGAGATCGACGCGTTCTGCGAAGCGATGATCGCGATCCGCGCAGAGATCGACCGCGTGGGCTCGGGGGAGTGGCCGGTGGAAGACAACCCGCTGCGCGGCGCCCCGCATACAGCCGGTTGCCTCGCAGCCGAGTGGAACCACCCGTACACCCGCGAGACGGCGGTGTTCCCCCGCGGCAAGTCCAGGCCGAAGGTGTGGCCGGCGGTGCGGCGTATTGACGGCGCACACGGCGACCGCAATCTGGTGTGCTCCTGCCCGCCGATCTCGGCGTTCGAAGGAGCCTGACAGCGATGGGCCCCGCCGAAGGTCAGGCCTCGCGGACCAATTCGAGGATCGTAATCTCCGGTGGGGCCCCCACCCGTACAGGCGGACCCCACGCGCCGACGCCGCGCGTGGTGTACAGGACGGTGTCGCCGATCCGGTCGAGACCCGACACCGAGGGCTGCTGCAACGGAACCAGATAGCCCACGGGCCACATCTGACCACCGTGCGTGTGGCCAGACAATTGCAGGTCGACGCCGAGGTCGGAGGCTTCCACTGCCTGGCGCGGTTCGTGGGCGAGCAGCATGACGAACGTCGATGGATCGTGTCCGGCAAGAGCGGCGGGAAGATCGGGTTCGTAGGGGGCCGGGGTCGAGTAGTCGTGGACTCCCGCGATGTCGATGATCGCGCCTACACGGGTGAGGGTCGTGTGCTCGTTGCGTAGGGTGCGGATTCCGAGACTGTCCCACACATCCAGCCACCGGCCACCGTCGTCGGCGTAGAACTCGTGATTGCCGCTGACACCGAACACCCCCAGCGGGGCCTCGAGGTTTGCGAGTGGCGCCAGGTCGGGCGAGACCTTGGCGACTGTCCCATCCACCAGATCACCCACGATGGCGACGACATCCGGGTTCTCAGAGTTCACCAGGTCGACGACCCGGCGGGTGAACTCGACTCCGCGCGTCGGCCCGACGTGGAGGTCCGAAACAAGGGCCACGCGCACACCGTCGAACTCGACTGGGAGGCGTCGCAGCGGCACCCGTACCCGCACGATCCGTGGGCGGGCGGCCTCCGACACCCCGTAACCAGTGGCGCCGACGGCACCTACCACTACGAAAGCGGTGGCGAGGCGCAGAGTTCGACGACGGGACAGATCGACTCGTTCGTCACTGTCGGCGTGGCGCAGGCGCCTCACGAGCCGCGCGCCCGGCGACACCAGTGCCACCAGAAGAAGCCCTAGTGCCAGGTAGAACCCTACGCCGAGCCACACCCAACCCAGGTAGCCCGGGGCGCGCGCCCATGCCGGGTCGAAGGCGTCGCCGCTCCCGACGCCGATGGCGGCGAGAGCCCACAGAACTACGAGAATGACGTCGACGATGACCGACCACGGGCGGGGCAGCCGAGTGGCCCGGACGAGTCGGCGATGCAGCCACCACGTCATGAGCGCCAGGAAGACAGCGAAAGCCAGCAGTGTCGTCACGACATGAGCTTGTCGAGTGCGGTCGGCAACTCAGGGCCGTCCGAGGACGCGACCTGCTCGAGTGAGCCACCGGTGCGATCGGCCACCGCCTGCAGTGTGTCGAGGTCTGGGTTCTGGCCGATCGACACGACGTCGACGCGTACGGGCGCAGACGGTGTGAAGGTCTCGGCAATCGACGCGAGCAGATCCGCACTGGTGACGGAATTGTCGTCATTGCCGCTGTCGGTGATGAGCAGGACCGAATTGATGCGGTCCGGCGTGTACCGGTCGACCGCGCTCTTGTAGACGGCTTCGAGCGAAACGTAAGTCGCGGAACCGGTGGCGGATTCCACTCTCGCCAATCGGTTGTTGAGGGCTTCTCTTCGGGTGCCCTCGATGTATCCGCCTGCGGAAACAGGTCCGGTGGCAACGAGGATATTGTAGGGCCGGGACTCGTTGAGGTTCGTGCTGTACTCCCACAGCCCGAGGTTCAACGTGTCGGGGGATTGATCGAGCCGGGCGGCCAGAGCCGCGGTGGTGTTCTCCAGACGCGTCGCCGATCCATCGACGTCACCCATTGAACTGGACACATCGAGCAAGACCGTCGAGGAGCGTTCGGTGATCGGATTCTGAACCACCTGCATCAATTCGGTCGCGGCAGCGGCATCCGCCGGAACCAGGGCGGATTCGAAACCAGGGAAGGTCAGCGCGGTGTCGCCGGGATGGTCCAGTCCATCGACCCTAAATCCGGCGTCGGCCAGAACCCGCGCCTGCTCGGGTTGACGGACGAACTCCGCGAATTGTGCCGCGGCGCGACTCTGCGTCTCGTCGACGGCTTGACCGGCCAGGATGGCCGCCGGGTGATCTGCCACGGGTGTCGGACCCTTCGGCACGTACGCGGTGAGGTCGGTCCCGGGCGTCTCGCGCAGCGTCTGGTAGACCTGCTGCTCGGTGGCCGCGACCGCGTGGATTCCCGCGGTGGTCGGGTCGCCCTGCGCGGCCAGTGCGGCGAGCGCGTCCCGTGTTGTCGCCGGCTTCGTGCCAGGAACGGCCTCGTAGCCGAGCACCAGTCCGCTCAGTGCAGACATGACCGGTGTGGAGCGCGCCTGCTCCTCCGTCACCGGGCCGGACGCGCTGCCCGTGACCGTGGCGGCAATCGACTCGACCGCCATCTCCGTGCTCTCCGCGCCCGGTCCTTCGGGGAGTGCCATGCCGAGGGGCGGGACGGAATCGCGGCCCATCTGCAGCGACGGCAGATCCCCCCAGTCGACGGCCGCGTCCGTGAGAGCACCTTCGAAGTCCGGCCCCACCGCGAGAACCACCGGGCTTGTCGCCAGGGGGCGTGCCTCGCCGTTGACCAACCCGTCTACCGGAATCTGACTCACCGAATGCGAACTTGACGGAATCCACAGTGCCGGGGCAGGACCCAGCAACTCTGTGTCCCAGGGGCTGTCCGCGCCTGCAGACAGGGCGTCGCGGACCGTGTCGGAGGCGACGGACGTGACCATCACCGTCACACATTGGTCGCGGATCACCGGCTCCGTAGCGGTGTAGCGGTCGGCAAGCGTCTGGATCTGGGGTGCAATGTCGGGATCAGCGGCGATCGCGAGCACGGAATCACCTTCGACACATGCGCCGGCGGCAGCCATTCCCTGGTCGGCAATCCGGTCTCGCAGTTGGAACCAGAAAACTACACCCAGGACGATCACGGCGACCAGACCGAGCGCGATCAAAGGCCCCTTGCTGATACCTCTGGCGCCCGATTCGCCGCGATGCTGCCCCACCTGCTTTTCTCCTGCTCCTGTTCGAGTTCGACGTTGACCCTTGCAGTGTAGTGAGGTGCTCGGTGGATGCCGAGATTCGTCAGTTCAGTGTCATCGCAGGGTAAAGGGCAGGTGATGATGTGAGGGAAACGCAAATCAGTGCTTTTCGCTCCTGGGTCGGCGGTATCGGCTCGTCTCGGAGTGGGCGGGAGGAGCGGGAGACGAGAGGGGGTTGGGCGCGTGTCTATCGACACGCGCCCCCTGCTCACAGCTTTCGTGCAGAGATCTCGAAATCTGAGTCGCGCAGACGGTTCACCAGTACGTCCCCCAATGCCGATGCGGGAGTGAGAACCCCGGCAGCGTCTGGCAATGAGTCACCGCCGAGGACGAGGCTCAGTGCGGATTCCCCGAGCATCACCGCGGTGGCGCTGTATCCGGGGTCGCCCTTCGCCTTCACCCGTGAGGTGTAGCGGGCGCCGGTCGTGGTGGTCGTGTACAGATCCATGGTGAAGTGGCCCTTGCGTTGACTCTCTTCGCTGGGACCTTCACCTGGCGAGGGTAGGACACGATCGAGAACATATCGGGTGGGCGCAATGGCCATGCCGAGGAGCATTCCCCCGAGTCCGGCCGCGACCGCACCCGCAACCACCGGTGTGACGGGCGAAGTTCCGACGCTCATGACCTCGCGGTACTTGAACTTACGGCCGTAGGCCCAATCCCGGAGCGCGTTGCTGCGCCGCACGATCCGGGTGTTGTAGGACGCCATGACGAAGGGAGCCTTCCATCCCTTCACCTCGGGTGCGATGTCCTTGCCGTTGACCAGGCTCATGTCGGACTGCTTGCCGAGGTCCGGTTCCTGCGAGCGGTCGGGGCTCAGCGAGTACGGAGAGGCCGCGAGACGCCGCAACGCCGGATACTTCTTGGACACGTCGACCTGCGTGCGCATCGAATCGATCGTCCCGCCGCTCAGTCCACCGCGCATGGACGTGACGACGAGCGTCGTGTCGGTGAGTTCGCCTGCGCCGTCGGCCTGCACGGCTTCGTGCAGCACATGCACGCCGAGGTCGGAAGGTATGGAGTCGAAACCGCAGGAGTGCACGATCCGGGCGCCGGTCTCGCGAGCCCGTTCATGGTTGGCGTCGATGCTATCGCGGACGAACAGCACCTCACCGGTCAAGTCCACGTAGTCGGTGCCCTTCTCCGCGCACGCCGCGGCAAGACCGTGCCCGTACTTCGCGTACGGGCCCACAGTCGTAGCGACGACGCGGGTGAGTCCTGCAAGGGCGGAAAGCGACTCGGCGTCATCGGAATTCGCGACCACCACGGGCCACTCGGCCGCCCTTGGACCCAGTGACGACCGTACCGACTCGAGTTTGGCAGCCGATCGCCCGGCGAGTCCGATGCGGACGCCGTCCGGGGCATGTCTTGCGAGATAGTCGGCGAGAAGTTTGCCGACGAAGCCGGTTGCCCCGTACACGACGAGATCCAGTTCGCGTTCTCTGTCTGTCATGGCACGACCATACTGATACAGGAAATCGGTGCCGCGCCCGAGGTCGACATGCCTCGTCCGGGCGGTGTGCAGCAACCAGGGAAGGTCTGTGCGGCGCTGCGCAGGTCAAGCTGATGAGCGCATCGGCATCGTCGTCGTCGACCAGGATGGTCGCCGACCTCGAATGTTCAACCGGCAGCTGACCCAAAGCAGGAAGGTCGTCATCGTGGATGTCGGCGACAGCTGTTGTCGTTCATGAGGGTAGTGACTCCACACGCGGTGCTGACACACTGGGGGCATGACGACGAATGTCCCGCGGGTGATCGGCATGCTCGGTGGAATGAGCTGGGAGTCCAGCGCAGTACTACCGGCTGGCCGCTGAGTTGGTACGGGAGCGGCTCGGCGGGTTGCACTCGGCGCGTGTGTTGCTGGCGTCGTTGGACTTTGCGGACATCGAGGAACTACAGGTTGCCGGACGATGGGACGCTGCGGGCGAAATGCTCGCCGAGGGCGCCAAGGCCCTTCAGGTTGCCGGCGCCGACCTCCTTCTGATCTGCACCAACACGATGCACAAGGTCGCCGAAGAAGTTAAGGCTGCAATCGACATTCCTGTGCTACACCTAGCCGATGCCACCGCGCAGGCCGTGACCCGCGAGGGGCTGAACATGGTTGGGCTTCTCAGCACCGCCTTCACCATGGAGCAGGACTTCTACCGCGATCCGCTCGCCGGTCATGGTCTGGACGTGCTCATTCCACCCGCGTAGGACCGGGCTGAGGTGCATCGGATCATCTATGACGAGCTGTGTCTGGGTGTAGTACGCGAAGAGTCTCGGCAGATTTATCGCGACGTCATCACCCGTCTCGTAGACGCTGGTTCCGAGGGCGTGGTGCTCGGCTGTACCGAGATCGAACTCCTCGTTTCCGCGACGGATTGCGCGGTCCCGGTTTTCCCCACCACACGTCTGCATGTCGAAGCTGCCGTCAACGCTTCGTTGGGCACCTCCGACGGGTAGCCGGCGGTGTGAGGTCAGGGGCCTGCGCCGCGCGGACGCGAGGGGACGAGTGACCCACGGACCCGGAGGGTTACGTACCCGACCCAGGAGGCGAGTACACCGAGGGCGACCAGGGTCTGGACTGTTCCCGCAGCAGATTCCGGGTAGACGACCCCGGTGAGGTAGTGGGCGATGAAACCGGAGGAGGGGAGTGGGCTCTGCCCGGCGTGGACCCGGGCCCAACTTTCCAGGTGCGTCAGCGGACAGTCGATGCCGACGAGGAGACCAGTGAATCCCCACACGACGGCCGTAAGGTGCAGTGCGATGGTGCGCGGCCAGTGCCACGCGAGGAACCCGCCGAGCGCGACATACAGGACGAAGGCCAGGTGCGAAACGGCCGTCGCATCGGCGAGTGCCCCGTAAAATGCTGCGCTGCCCATCGATGCACCCCCTGGTGTCGAAGCGTCCCCCCATCGTAGGCGCAGTTCGCGGGGCTTCAGTTCACGCGGTGCCGTGCGCTCCTTCTTTGACCACCAAGATCGGAACTTCGACCTCGAGGAGGAGGCGTTGCAGCCAGCGTTCGAGGAGGAACTTGCCGATTGGGGACTGGCGCCGCATGCCCACGACCAGTAGATCGGCGCCGCTGCTGTCAACGAGTGCCCGCAGCGCGCTCAACTGATCGCCGGCGTGCCCGTTGATGCGCAGTTCCCAAGGCGACTCACCGACCTCGCCGTTTTCGAGAGTGGCCTGAACCTCGGCGCGTAGAGCGGAGCGGTCGGACTCGGCATCGCGGCCGAGTGCCTCGTCGAGCACGTGCAGGACGTGTAGCTGTTCGCGTCGCCGAACGGCTACACGGGCAGCGTAGACGATGGCCGCCCGGCCTTCGGGGCTGTCTCGGTGGACAACGGCTATCGCCATGAGGTGCCTCCGTTTCGAGGATGTACGCCCCCATTATCACCGTGTGGCGAATGAGCCGGCTGTGTCGATGCTCTCGCCGGACATACTCGCCGGATACTCGAGGCCGTGCACGATCACCATGGGGACGGTTGGTAATCCTTCAGGAAGCAGCCGTGCAGATCGACGCCCTGCTCGCCCTGGACGATCGGGTCGTACACGCGGGCGGCGCCGTCGACCAGGTCGAGCGGGGCGTGGAAGCCCTCCTCGGCCAGGCGCATCTTGGTGTAGTGCGGCCGCTCGTCCGTGATCCAGCCAGTGTCCACCGCCGTCATGAGGACGCCGTCTTCCAACATCTCCTTGGCGCTGGTACGGGTCAGCATGTTGAGCGCAGCCTTCGCCATATTGGTGTGCGGATGTCCGGGCCCCTTGTAGGCACGGTTGAATTGTCCCTCCATCGCGGACACGTTCACCACGTACTTGCGGCGAGCACCGGCCGCCGCCATAGCGGGACGAAGCCGGGAAACCAGGATGAACGGGGCCACCGAGTTGCACAGCTGCACCTCGAGGAGTTCGATCGGGTCGACCGCCTCCACCGTTTGGACCCAACTGTTCGTGTGTGCCAGGTCGGGGAGCAGTCCGCCGGCGTCGATCGCGAGGCCCCGATCTATCCGATCCGGAGACGCCGACTTGGCGACGAGTGCGAGTGAGCTGATCGCATCGGGAGACAGCGCGGCGCCCGCCGTCGCGGACACGTCGGACAAAGAACCGGCCAGAGCGGCCGGGTGAGCGTCACTCGTCTTGCCGAACGTCAGGACATCGGGAAGATCACCGGCGGGAAGGGCGCCGGACTCGGCGTCCGCCAGCGCACTGTAGGCGCCGGGGGAGCGGCGCACCGTCTGCGCCGCGTTGTTGATCAGAATGTCCAGCGGACCCTGCGCCGCAACGGAATCGGCAAGCGCTACGACCTGCGCCGGGTCGCGCAGGTCGATGCCCACGACCCGCAACCGATGAATCCACTCGCTGCTGTCCGCCATAGCCCTGAACCGCCGGATAGCGTCGTTGGGGAAACGGGTGGTGATCGTCGTGTGCGCGCCGTCGCGGAGTAGGCGCAGCGCGATGTACATGCCGATCTTGGCGCGACCACCAGTCAGCAGCGCGCGGCGTCCGGTGAGGTCCGTCCGCGCGTCCCTCTTGGCGCGACCCTTGGCCGCGCAGTCGGGGCAGAGTTGGTGGTAGAAGGCGTCGACGCGGGTGTAGCGCTGCTTGCAGATGTAGCAGGGGCGGGGCCGGATCAACGTGCCGGCGGTGGCACCATCGGTATTCGACGTCAGTGGGATGCCAGCGGTCTCGTCGTCGATACGATCGGGTGATCCGGTCGCGGTCGTGGCCACCACCGAGCGGTCGGCCTCTGAGACGGTGTTGCGGGCCGTGATCCGCCGACGTTTCTTCAACTTCTTGAAGAGGTGGCCCACGGCGCGTTGGACGGTGACGGAGTCGGGATCCGAATCGTCGAGTTCCGCCGCCTGATCGAGAACCCTCAGACAGACCTCGAGATCCGCTGGATCGATCGTCGTTGTTGCTTCACCCATCGAACTTCGCCCTCTCACGAAGAAGACCCCGGTTCGATGAACCGGGGTCTTCTCGTCTGTCTCAACTCAGAGTGTCCGAGGGGGGACTTGAACCCCCACGTCCGTTAATAGGACACTAGCACCTCAAGCTAGCGCGTCTGCCATTCCGCCACTCGGACCTGCCTGCTCCCATTTCCTGGGTGCTGCAAAAGATTAACTGATGAAGCGCCGCGGCCCAAATCGCTCCTCACACCGCAGCATTTCTGCTGTTCGGGTGGTAGGAAAGTGGGGTGCCAACCAAACAGAAAACCCCAGGCCAGGGTCGCGCCGAAGCCGAGGTCGTAGAGCTTGTCAGCGCCTTGATCCGTTTCGACACGTCCAATACCGGAGAGCTCGCCACAACGAAGGGCGAGCGCGAGTGTGCGCAGTGGGTGGCGACCCAGCTCAAGGAAGTGGGCTACGAGACCGAGTACGTGGAGTCCGGGGCGCCGGGCCGCGGCAACGTATTCGCGCGGCTGAAGGGCTCGGACCCCAACCGTGGCGCCCTGATGCTGCACGGCCACCTCGACGTGGTGCCCGCAGAGCCGGCAGACTGGCGTGTCCACCCCTTCTCGGGTGCCGTCGAGAACGGCTACGTGTGGGGCCGCGGAGCTGTCGACATGAAGGACATGGTCGGCATGATCTTGGCGGTCGCCCGCAAGTTCAAGGCTGAGGGAATCGTGCCGCCCCGCGATCTCGTGTTCGCGTTCGTCGCCGATGAGGAGGCCGGCGGTGCATACGGGTGCCAGTGGCTGGTCGCGAATCGACACGACCTGTTCGAGGGGGTCACGGAAGCTATTGGCGAGGTCGGGGGTTTCTCCCTGACCGTCCCACGTCCGGACGGCACCGACCGACGGCTCTACCTCGTGCAGACCGCCGAGAAGAGTCTCAAATGGATGCGCCTGACAGCCAAGGGCAGGGCCGGGCACGGCTCGTTCCTGCACACCGACAACGCCGTCACCACCCTCGCGCAGGCGGTCGCCCGGCTGGGGGCGCACACGTTCCCGTTGGTCGTCTCCGATTCGGTGGCCGAATTCCTGGACGCGGCGGGCGAGGAGACGGGACTGGACTTGGACCCGACGTCACCGGACCTCGATGGCACGCTCGCGAAACTCGGGACGATTGCCAATCTTATCGGGGCTACCCTGCGTGACACCGCCAATCCGACGATGCTGTCGGCCGGATACAAGGCCAATGTCATTCCACAGACTGCGGAGGCAGTAGTCGACTGCCGAATCCTGCCAGGCCGGCTGACAGAGTTCGAGGCGACCGTCGACGATCTCATCGGACCGGATGTTCAGCGCGAATGGATCACGGATCTCGACTCCTACGAGACAACGTTCGACGGACACCTTGTGGACGCCATGAACGAGGCGATCCTCGCGCACGATCCGGGAGCCCGGACCGTGCCGTACATGTTGTCGGGAGGAACCGACGCAAAGGCGTTTGCGAAGCTCGGTATTCGATGCTTCGGATTCTCTCCGTTGCAGTTGCCGCCCGACCTCGATTTCACCGCGCTGTTCCACGGCGTCGACGAGCGAGTTCCCGTCGACGCACTACTGTTCGGCACCCGTGTGCTGGAACGGTTCCTGCTCCACAGCTGATCCGAACACCCATACGCGAGAAGAGAGGAACCGCATGTCGAACCCGTACGAGGCACTCCCCGACCTGCCCGGCTTCAAGCTGACTTCCACCGATGTCACCGACGGGCGGCCGCTGAATAACGGCCAGGTCAGCGGAATCTTCGGTGCAGGCGGCCAGGACAGTTCACCGCAGTTGTCGTGGTCGGGTTTTCCGGCCGAGACCAAGAGTTTCGTGGTGACGGTGTACGATCCCGACGCGCCGACTGCCTCCGGCTTCTGGCACTGGGCCGTGGCCAACATCCCGGCCGAGACGACCACCCTGGTGACCGGCGCGGGTGACGACGCCGGAACAGGGCTCCCACACGGCGCGATCACACTGAAGAACGACGGCAGTCTGCGCCGCTTCCTCGGCGCGGCGCCGCCACCGGGTCACGGACCGCACCGATACATCGTCGCGGTTCATGCGGTCGACGTGGACACCCTCGAGGGCGTGACGGAAGATTCGACTCCCGCTTTCCTGGGATTCAATCTCTTCGGGCATGCACTTGCACGGGCCACGATCACAGGGACGCACGAGCAATAGCCCGACTCCAACGGGGCCCGGCGAACCGCGAGGATCTGCCGGGCCTTGTTGCGGTCGGAATCGGTCAGCGGACGGCGCCCGCGCCGATCGCGTCGGCGATGCTTCGGTAGCCGGCCGCGCGCACCTTGCGGGCCAGTCCCTTGTGGATACGACGTGCCCAGAATGGGCCCCCGTAGATGAAGCCGGTGTATCCCTGCACGAGGGAGGCGCCCGCCAGGATGCGTTCCCACGCCTGGTCGGCGGTCTCGATACCGCCGACGGAGATCAGCACCATGCGCCCGCCGACTCGCTCGTGCAGGCGGCGGAGCACCTCGAGAGACCGCTCGGCGACCGGAGCGCCAGACAATCCACCCGCACCGATGGCCCTGACCTCCGTTTCGAGGGTCTTCAGTCCGTCCCTGCGAATTGTGGTGTTGGTGGCCACGATTCCGGCGAGACCGAGGTCCACGACGAGGTCGGCGACTGCGTCGACATCCTCGTCCGACAGGTCAGGAGCGATCTTGACTAGAACCGGGATCTTCACGGAGTCGAGGACCGCACGCAGCAGAGGTCGTAGTGACTCAACGGCCTGGAGGTCTCGCAGGCCGGGCGTGTTGGGTGAGCTGACATTGACCACCATGAAGTCTGCCAACGGGCCGAGGAGTTGCGCGCTCGCCGTGTAGTCGGCGGGTGCATCTGCGGCGTCGACGAGTTTGGTCTTGCCGATATTCGCGCCGATCGGAACACCGACTCGGCGCCGGCGAAGATGGTTGGCGGCACTGCCCGCGCCGTGGTTGTTGAAACCCATCCGGTTGATCAGGGCGCGGTCGGCGGGTAGCCGGAACAGGCGGGGCGCCGCATTGCCGGGCTGTGCTTCGGCGGTGACGGTGCCCACTTCCGCGAAGCCGAAACCGAGGGATTCCCACGCGTCGACGCCCGTCGCATCCTTGTCGAATCCGGCGGCGAGTCCGAGCGGGCCCCGGAAGTCGAGCCCTAACACCGTGTTCCGCAGTACCGGATCGTCTACGACGAGAACCTTGCGGACCAGTTGACGCAGGGGTGCGAACCGGGTGACGAGACGCATCGCAGCGAAGGCCAGGTGATGAATCGTTTCCGGGGGAACGAGGAACATCAGCCGCAGGAGCAGGTGGTACAAGGAGGCCTTCCTAGATTGCGGGGTCGGGGACATGGTGGGCGGTCTTCCTTCGTTTGAGCAATACTCGGCGGCTTCCGTCGGAGTACAGGCGGACCCGCGAGAGTTCCCAGCCCCCGAACTCCGCCTGGATCGCCAATCTCATCGACGCGCTGATACGCGTGACGTCGGGTGGCAGCCGAAGCGGCACGTACTCGAATTCTTCGGATTCGACTTCCCATCCGGAGGGGACGTGACGCGAATGTGATGACATCTACGGACTCCTCGTCGGGATCTGCTGCAGGCCGTCTCCCGTCGCGGAACCGATCAGGAGGTCACCGTTCACCGTATCGACCGCGACGGAGTTCGGCTGCCGGACGGTGGGATAACGGGCAGTCTCGACCCCGGCACCGCTCGAAAGGTCGAATCCGACCACTTCGTTGGTTTCGGTCAGGGTGACCCAGGCTCGGTCGGATTGGTCGTCGTACGCGACGGCGTACGGGGCGGGTCCGGCGGGGAATCGCTGACGGAGCATCAGGGCATCCGTTGTGTAGGCGAGCAGTTCGTCGCCTCTGGTGTCGGTGACGAGGATCCGCCCGAAGTGGTCGGTTGTGAGCTGTGTCGCCCCTTCGCCGGCTCGCAAGGCGAGGCCGAGCGAGGAGTCGGGAACGTCGATCGCCGTGACGGATGTCTGGCCGCGGTCGAGTGCGGTAAGTGTGTCGCCGACGACGGCCAGCGCGTCGACCGAGGTCAAGCCGTCGATTACTTGTGACTCGTTCGTCTCGAGGTTTTCGATGTGAATCTCACCATTGCCGAGTCCCATTGCGATTCGGCCGTCGGGGAATTGGGCTACCGACCGCACATCGCCTTGGGCAGGCACGAACGTCAGATCCCCAGTGTGCAGGTCCAGGCGTCCTATCTGCTTGTCCATGGCGAGAAGTGCGACCCCGCCTGGTGCGAGCGAGACCTGGGTCACGCCCTCGGCCAGTGGGATCACGCGCGGGGGCGCGGCGAGGTCGTCGCCCGGGAACAGCAGAATTTGGTTACCGACGTCCGTCACGGCCACGGCTGTCCGCGTGTCGGGGTCGAATGTGATGGAAACGATCGGCTGGTCGACAGGGTGGACGATACCGGCGGGCGCGGTGTTCTGGGTCGGAGACTGCGCGGCACTGGCGGGTTCGATCGTCACCGCCGCGTCCTCGTCGGAATTCGAAGTACAGCCCGCTACCAGGAGGAATGCCAATCCGATAGAGGTGGCGACGGCGCGCGCTCCCAGTCCGGCCATGTTCTACTCCTTGAGGTTCTCTCGTCGACCTGTACCTGCACAACTGTCCACTAGCATTACTGATCCGCGAAACGCTCACCCATTCGGTCGGCGCCGAGCGGGTCCCGAGGCCATACCGTGAGCAATATCGCCCTCGTCCGGCTACTTCTCGAATGCCGGGTGAGGAAATCGAGGAGAAGTCCATGGAGATACCCGAAAAACCGGCGTTCACCGTCGAAGACATCTCGGTCGGAGCGTACGCACACGGCTTCGGCACTACGGCAGATGGCAACTCCTACGCATTCCGCGTGCGCAAGAGCACCATGCACGTCGAGATATACCGGGTGGACGCCGAGACCGAAGTCCCGACGACGGGTGACATCGTGGCGTCGGCGCGGCGTTCGGTCCGCGAGATCGACCTGACGGACGAGCGCAGCGTCATCGCCGTCGTGCGAGATGCTGTTTCCGATCCCGATTCGTCGGTTGCCCGGCAAGAGGATGGAACGACGGTCCGTGCGGTTCTCAGCCGTCTCGGAACGATGATCGAGGGACGTTCTGCGGACACCCAGAGGGGGGAGACCCGAAAGGCGGACGCGACGAACGAAACTGGAGAACTGCAGTCCGACGGTCCTGATCAGCCCTAGGCGCTGACGTCGTCGAGCGCCGATGCGATCGCGCGCGGCAGCCTGAGTTCTTCGGCGACCAGTACACCGGTCAACTGTGCGATGTCCCTGGCCCCGACCACGGCGCTCGCGACGCCGGGACGGTCGCGAGCCCAAGCGAGCGCGACGGCCAGTGGAGAAGTACCGAGACCGTCGGCCGCGGTCACGACCGCATCCACGACGCGGACCGACGAATCGGTGAGGTAACTCTGGATGTCCTGCGCGTGCGCGTCGTCGGCGCCGCGGGAGTCGACGGGAATTCCGCTCCGGTACTTGCCGGTCAGGACCCCGCGTGCGAGGGGCACCGCAGCGAACACACCGATTCCGTGATGTGTGGCAGCCGGGACGAGTTCTTCTTCGACCCCACGCGCGAGGAGTGAGTATTCGACCTGGGTGGCAACGAGTGTCGCGGACCGATAGGCACCTGCCGCGGTGGCCAATTGCCACCCGAGGTAGCCCCGGACTCCGACGTAGCGCACCCGGCCACTCGATACCGCGTAGTCGAGTGTGGCGGCGACCTCGTCGACGGGGGTGAACCGATCCCACGTGGCTACCTGCCACATGTCGAGGTAGTCGGTGCCGAGTTCGCGCAGGGTGGCGTCGAGTTGAGCGATGAGGCCCCGCCGCGAGCAGTCGATTCGCGAGGGGCCGGCGGGGCTGATTCCGGCACTCGAACTCAGGACGAGGTCCGTTCGTGGCACCACGTCGTCGAGGAGTTCCGCCAGAATCCGCTGCGCCACACCGTCGCCGTACGCGGGCGAGGTGTCGACGAGTGTTCCGCCCGCGTCCACGAAAGCCGCGATCTGCGCAGCGGCTTCGTCGCCGTCGGTGTCCCGACCCCAATTGAGCGTGCCCAGACCAAGCCGTGACACTCGTAAACCACTTGCTCCGACCGATCTTTGTTCCATAACCACCTGCGTCTCGTACTGACCGGGAGGCAACGGTTGGCTCCCGGGACTGCCTACCACAGGAGCAGACTAGTGGGGTATCGCGTGGCACCGGCCTTGCCACGCCGGATTCTGCCGGAGGTCTCCTTTCCCGGTACGGTGGCGCCGGTGAATTACGAACGCGACACGGGAGATTGGCGTCAGCACGGCACATTCGACGGGATCGTCGAATGACGGGGGAGGCGATGACCTGGCTCCAGGCGATTTTCCTTGGAGCGCTGCAGGGGTTGACCGAGTTCCTGCCGATCTCCTCCTCCGGCCACCTTCGGATTGTGTCGGAGATCTTCTTCGGAACCGACGCGGGCGCGTCCTTCACTGCCGTGACCCAACTCGGCACCGAAGCGGCCGTGCTCATCTACTTCGCCCGCGACATCGGACGGATCGTCGCCGCGTGGTTTCGGGGACTGCTGCACCCCGAGCGCCGTGGTGACCTTGACTACCGGATGGGCTGGTATGTGATCATAGGCACGATTCCGGTTGGTGTACTCGGCTTCCTGTTCAAGGATCAGATCCGCACCGGTGCCCGCAATTTGTGGTTGATCGCGACAATGCTGATCGTCTTCGCATTGGTCATCGCGGCGGCCGAGTACTACGGGCGGAAGGTGCGTCCCATCGAGGACCTGCGCGCCAGGGATGGCATCATCATGGGCTCGGCTCAGGCGCTGGCCCTGATCCCCGGCGTCTCGCGGTCGGGCGGCACGATCAGCGCAGGCCTCTTCCTCGGACTCACCCGCGAGGCAGCGGCCCGCTATTCCTTCCTCCTCGCGATACCCGCCGTCGTAGCGTCCGGCCTGTTCAGCCTTCCCGACGCATTTCAGCCGACTGGTGAGGGCCTCGATGCGAGCGGCCCACAGTTGCTCGTCGCCACCGTGATCGCGTTCGCCATCGGTTACGCATCGATCTCTTGGCTGCTCCGATTCGTCGTCAACCATTCCATGTACTGGTTTGTCGGATACCGCATCGTCCTCGGCGTCGTCGTGCTGTCACTTCTCGCTACCGGCGTCGTGTCGGCCACCTGACATCAGGCGGTAGGGGAGTGAACGACACTAGGCTGGGTCAATGACAGTTGTCCTTCTGCGCCACGGGCGGTCGACGTCCAACACCGTACACACGCTTGCCGGCCGGTTACCTGGAGTTGAACTCGACGACCACGGCCGCGAACAGGCGCAGGCTGTCGTGTCCCGTCTCTCGGACGTGGCAATCGAGGAGATAGTGCATTCACCGCTCGTCCGGTGTGAGCAGACGGTCGAACCCCTCGCCCAGGCGCGTGGGTTGACTCCCGTCGTGGAACAACGGCTCGTCGAGGTCGACTACGGCGAGTGGACCGGGCGTGAGCTGAAGGGTCTACTCGAGGAGCCTTTGTGGAAGGTCGTGCAGCAGCATGCGTCCGCGGCGGTATTTCCTGGTGGAGAAGGACTGGCACAAGTCCAGGCCCGGGCAGTGGCCGCGGTTCGGGAGCACGACGCGAGGCTCGCGGAACTGCACGGCCGGGACGTGGTGTGGGTGGCATGCTCGCATGGCGACGTCATCAAGTCGATTGTCGTCGACGCGCTCGGTGCGCATCTCGACGGATTCCAGAGGATTGTTGCCGAGCCGGCCTCGATCTGCGTTGTCCGATACACCTCTACCCGACCGTATGTGTTGAAGATGAACGACACGGGCACGGATCTGGCGGGAGTGAACACTCCCCGGGTGTCGGGGGGCGCCGAAGTATCCGGATCGGTGCCCGGCGGGGAGGTCCGGCTATGACGATTGACGGATAATGGATGCAGCACGCTGTGAGGAACAGTCTGAGACGGAACAATTAGTGGGCGGTGCCGCAACAGTGCCCGGCTCCAGTTGAAGGAGGTGCAATGTCACGCGCAATTCACGTATTCCGCACTCCTGACCGATTCATTGCAGGGACGGTGGGCGAGCCGGGCGACAGGTCCTTCTATCTCCAGGCTGTGCACGAGGCGCGCGTGATCAGCGTCTTGATGGAGAAGCAGCAGGTTCAGGTGCTGGCCGATCGGATGGGGCTCCTCCTCGAGGAAGTACACCGCCGGTTCGGCACGGAGGTACCGCCGGAGGGAGCCCAACTCGACGATGTCAGCCCGCTCGTGACCCCGATAGACGTCGAGTTCCGGGTTGGCACGATGGGGTTGGGCTGGGATGCGGATGCCGAGTCCGTAGTGGTCGAACTGCTCGCCGTCAGCGAAACCGAGTTCGACGAATCAGTCGTCCTCGACGACTCCGAGGACGGACCGGACGCTGTTCGCGTTTTCCTCTCCCCCCTCCAGGCCCGGGACTTCTCGCTGCGGTCTGAACGGGTCATTGCCGCCGGGCGGGCGCCGTGCCCGCTGTGCACCGAACCGCTCGCGCCGGAGGGGCACATCTGCATTCGAACCAACGGGTATCGCCGAGGCCAGAGCTTCGGACTCACCCCGGAAGAGGAAGTGGAGGATTGAGAGTTGTCTGCCGAGGAGCCCGATCCCCTCTTGTCCGGCGAGTTGACTCTCGTCGGCCGGATCACCGACGCCAGCAATGCCACCCTGGTCTGCGACGCGGTCTGGGGTGAGAGCATCGTTCGCTGCGTCTACAAACCGATCCGTGGGGAGCGTGCGTTGTGGGATTTCCCGGACGGCACACTCGCCGGACGCGAGTACGCGTCGTACCTGGTGTCCGAGCAACTCGGCTGGAGTGTGATTCCTCACACCGTTCTGCGTGAGGGTCCGTTCGGTCGGGGAATGGTGCAGCGATGGGTCGACACGGCAGATCGGCGTGGTGATGGCACCGTCGGCCCCGATCTGGTCGACATCTGCGCGCCCGACGCTGTGCCGGAGGGGTGGTTCGAGATCCTGCAAGCAATCGATATGGATGGCGAACCCATCGTGCTCATCCACGCCGACGACCCTCGACTGCAACGGATGGCAGTTCTCGACATACTGATCAACAATGCCGACCGCAAGGGTGGCCACGCACTCGAGGGTCTGGACGGCTCCGTTTACGGCGTCGACCACGGCATCTGCCTGCACACCGAGAACAAGCTGCGGACCGTGCTGTGGGGGTGGGCCGGGACGGAGGTGCCGGGAGTTCTCATCGGCGATATCGCAGGACTGATCTCGTCGCTCGAGGGCGACTTCGGTGCCCAGCTGGGTGAGTACATCACGTCGGACGAAGTGGTCGCACTATACGAGCGCGCCGTCGACCTGCTCGACGCCCCCGTCATGCCCCGCCCGAACGGCCGCCGGCCCATACCGTGGCCTGCATTCTGAGCGGGGCGACACCCGTCGGGCCGGGAACGTGGTTCCACTAGGCTCACTGTCATGCAGTCTTGGTCCGAAACCCCTGTCCCGTTCGTCGTAGGCCAGGGGCCTCCGCTGCGGTTGTTCGACACCGCTGACCGGCAGGTTCGTCCGGTCACGCCGGGGCGCACGGCCAGCATGTACGTGTGCGGTATCACCCCCTACGACGCCACCCACCTCGGTCACGCGGCGACGTACCTCACGTTCGATCTGGTCAATCGGATCTGGCGTGACGCCGGGCATGACGTGCACTATGTGCAAAACGTCACCGACGTCGACGATCCGCTCTTCGAGCGTGCCAACCGCGACGGCGAGGACTGGGTCGTTCTCGGAATGCGTGAGACGGCGCTGTTCCGCGAAGACATGGAAGCGCTCCGGGTCCTGCCACCGCGTGACTACATCGGCGCCGTCGAGTCGATCGGCGAAGTGATCGAGATGGTCGAGAAGTTCGTCGCGTCCGGTGCCGCGTACATCGTCGACGACCCAGAGTTCCCCGACGTGTACTTCCGGGCGAACGCGACCGAGCAGTTCGGCTACGAGTCCGGTTACGACCGCGAGACGATGGAGAAGTTCTTCGCCGAGCGCGGCGGCGATCCCGACCGCGCGGGCAAGCAGAACCCTCTCGACGCCCTGGTGTGGCGGGCAGCCCGCGAGGGGGAGCCGTCCTGGCCGTCTCCGTTCGGACCGGGTCGTCCCGGCTGGCACATCGAGTGTTCGGCGATCGCGCTCAACCGTATCGGCTCGGGTTTCGACGTACAGGGCGGCGGCAGCGATCTGATCTTCCCGCACCACGAGTTCTCCGCGGCGCACGCAGAGTCGGCGACGGGCGCCCGCCGCTTCGCACGCCACTACGTGCACACCGGAATGATCGGACTCGGCGGCGAGAAGATGTCGAAGAGTCGTGGCAACCTCGTGTTCGTGTCCAAGTTGCGCGGCGAGGGTGTCGACCCGGTCGCTATCCGGTTGGGGCTGTTGTCGGGGCACTACCGCCAGGACCGCCCCTGGACCGATCAGGTGCTCGCTGATGCGCAAACCCGACTGGTGCTGTGGAGGAACGCTGCCGCACTGGGGTCGGCGCAGTCCGCCACCGACACGATCGCGCGATTGCGCCAGCACCTGGCGGACGACCTCGATACCCCGAAGGCGCTCGACGCCCTCGACGGCTGGGCCCGTCGTGCTCTCGACCATGGTGGTTCCGACACGAACGCGCCTAGCGAGTTCGCCGCCGCGGTGGATGCGCTCCTCGGCGTATCTCTGCGCTGACCCGAGGGCCTTCGGCGCAAGCCCAGCCATTTAGGGCCTCCGCCCTTCAGGATCACCGATATCCGATCTCTCAATCGGGTCAACTTTGTTGCTCAACGTACTGCCGAATGACCGACAGAGGTGCCCCACCGCAGGACGTGGCGAAGTACGACGGCGACCACAGATGGTTCCGGTGAGTGTGCGTGTACACCGAAAACACATGTTGTACTGCGCCTTGGTAACTCATCATTGTGTGTCGTAGGTCATGGGCATGTTGGGTGGGTGATCGCCGGCTACCGGTACCGCGCATATCCGACGGGGGACCAGCAAAGAATGCTGGCCCGCTCGTTCGGGTGTGTGCGGGTGGTATTCAACGATGCACTCCGGGTTCGACAGGATGCCCGCGTCGCGGGGGAGAAGATCTCCGACACCGACGTGCAGCGCCGGGTCGCGACCCTCGCCAAAGACACCCCGCAGCGGGAATGGTTGGCCGAGGTGGCTCGGTGGCACTGGTGCAGGCGCGTCAGGATGCGAGGCGGGCGTACCGCAACTTTTTCGACTCGGTGCCCGGGAAACGGAAGGGCCGCAAGGTGGGGGCACCCCGGTGTCGGTCCCGCAAGGGCAACCGGCAGGCACTCCGGTTGACCCGTAACGGGTTCACGGTCACCTCTCGGTGTGTGCGGTTGGCGAAGATCGGCGACGTCGAACTGGTGTGGTCCCGACAATTGCCGTCGGAGCCCTCGTCGGTGTCGGTGATTCGGGAGGCGGACGGCCGCTATTTCGTCTCGTTCGTGGTGGAACGAGACGAACAGCCGCTACCGCAGGCACCGACCGTGGCCGGAATCGATTTGGGGTTGACGGATCTGGCGGTCATCGCCCGCTCGGACGGCACCAGGGAGAAGGTGCCCGCACCCCGGCACCTGCGGGCTGCGGAGAAACGTGTGGCACGGGCACAGAAGGCGCTGGCCCGGAAGGAGAAAGGCTCACACAACCGTGCCAAGGCGCGCATCCGGGTCGCGGTAGTGCATCGGAAGGTGCGCGAGACCCGGCTCGATCATCACCACAAGCTCGCGAGGCGGCTGATCCACGAGAACCAAGTGGTGGCCGTCGAGGATCTTGCGGTGGCCGGTCTGGTCCGCACCGGGTTGGCGAAGTCGGTGCATGAGGCCGGGTGGTCCACCCTGGTGCGGCTACTTCAGGAGAAGGCCGCCATGCATGGGCGGACGGTGGTGAAGATTGATCGCTCCTGGACCGCGATTACAACGCCGCGGTGAATATCATCGACGCTGCCGGGCTGGCACAGTCGCTAAATGCATGTGGAGCAGATGTCAGACCCCGGCTTGCCGGGGCAGTCAGCGATGAAGCAGGAACCTACCGAACGCGGGAACACATCATGTGTTCCCGCGCAGGAATCCCGGTCCTCCACGACCAGGAGGAAGTCAAAGACTAGGCGGTGTCGCACCCTACCCCCTGGACGCAGGTCGCATAGACCTCTGCTATCAGTTCGCGCCTACATCAGTACGCGACGGAAAAGGGTAATTAGCCGAAGTTCGGTGCATCTACTCACAACCCCATCAACGGGAGTCGCCTCCACTTCGAACCGTCCCGACTCGAACTTCCAAGGGCACTGAAACACCGATGGCGCAGCACCGATGATCGAGGCTCAGAGGAGGAGCCAGACGAAGACGATCGCGACCAGCACGAGTGCCACCCCGACCGCGGCGGCGATGAGCCAGGAATCCCGCGTGCTCGAGTCGAGGACGGGTTCGTCCTCGACCTGCGTGACGGTGGATACGGGGGACTGCGGGAGGGCGGAAGTCCGTGCGGGTGTGGCTGCCCCGACTGGGGTTGCTGGTGCGTGAGGTACCTCTCCGAGTTTGACCTCGGGCGCGTTGTCGACGTCGACAACGGCATCGACAACGGCTTCGATCACCTCGGTGACGTCGTAGGAGGGCGGAAGTCCGATGGGAGTGATCTTGTGTGTGGTCGGGTTGAATCCGGCGGCGCGGATCGCGGCCCCGAGGGCGGCGGTCTGCTCTGGCCCAGGGCCGACGACGCAGCGTACGTCAAATTTCTCGCTGACCGTGTCCGCGAATGCCTGCACAGCTGCGGGGTCTCTCGCTATCAGCCCGTCGCCGGTGACGACTACGGCATCGAGGTTGCTCGGTAGCCATCCGAACGCTCCGAGTGCGGTAGCGAGTTGGGCCGTGGGGGAGCCGCCCGAGGAGAATCGGAACGCTTTGCCCGCCTCGACGCCCGAGCGGATCAGTGCGACAGTGGCACCGGTGTCGTCGACGTGGTAAATGCCGACAAGCTGACCGGGACGCTCGGCGATCTCCGATTCGAACCAAGCCGCGGCCGCCTCAGCATCCGAGACGAGGGACAGATAGGACATATCGGCGTAGTCCAGCGCGTCGCGCAGTGCCGAGACCGCTGTCGAGTCCCACCGGGTGGGGTATGCAGCAATGATGTCGGGAGCGCCGCCGGTGCGCCCGCCGTGGTCGGGAATTGGTTCGCATTCCCTGAGTAGGCAGCGCATCGCGCCGGCAACCAGGTCCTCGGCACGGAAACGCGACCCGTCACCCACCTCGACACCCGCGGGTTCACCCACGCTGGGAAGGAATGCTGAAACGCTGTGGGTCTCACCGATCGTGCGCGGCGCGGATCCGCCGAGAATCGCAGTGCCGTCCGGGCACATATGCAAGACAGTGTCTCTGACGATGACAATCGGATCCGGTGATCCCGGATCGTTCGACGCCACGACCGCGTTGGATACGACAGCGCCGACCCTGAGCCCAACTCCGATGGACAACCAAATACTCCTATTCGTGTGCGAACGGACTCCCACGCCTGTCGGGCTCTATCCGACTCACTCGGTGAGGCTACGAAATGTACATCCTGCGGCGCGAGTGTGCTCGTGCGCGACCCTCTCACGGCGTGGTGTGGGTGTCGACGCACGAATTCGGGCGGAAAGTGTGTGGGCGTGAGCGGTCACGGAGATGTCGGGGCACTGAGCGGGGTCCTCCACTCGCTCACGTTCTCGGTCAGCCATTCGAGGAGGTGCTCCGCTTCCTGAGAGTGACGACCGGTTCCGGCGAGAAGATCAGCGAAGGCCTGAGTTGGGGCGACCAACCGGACATTGTCGCGAAAGAGGGTGCGCTCGAACACCGACGCTGATCGGGGAGTGGCGACGAGGACGTTGGCGCCTTCGTCGACGGGGCGTAGTTCGAGCGCACCGGCGAGGGCCTCACCGTGATCGGCGTAGATCTGTACCTGATGCACAGGCGCATACTCGACGAAAGCGGCGGCTGCGAGTGAGCTCGTCACGGCATAGAGGTGGTCGGAGTGCTTCCCCAGTCTTGTCAGGAACGACTGCACTCCCTCTGGCGCAAAGTAGCCGACCGTGGGGCTGGCCCTGAAGTTTGCGTCGCTGCTCCAGGCGCGCAACATCTGTTGCCACCGCACGCTGATGATGGGGCCGCGGGGGAGTCGTTCGATGAGATCGCGTTCTTCCAGGGTTTCGACGACCCGATATGTCGCGCCGGTGGACGCCCCGGACAGTCGGATGAGTTCGGGGACCGTCAGTTGACCGGAATGATCAGCGAGCGCACGCACGACGCGCGCGGCCGGATCGCCGGTCAACTGGGCGGCCGGCCGGCCGGGGCCCCGCCAAGGGTCTGCATCCGCACCACGGTCACGCACCCAGATCGCCGGCCGGTCAGCGGACAGCGAAGTGTTCCCCGTCGCATCGGCGTAGGAGACGCCTCTGGCGTCGAGTTGACGGCGAACGGGTTCGGAAAGGTATCGGGCACAGACGAATCCGTGATCGGAGGCCGAGAGCCCGTCCGCGAACCGGGCGGCGTCCCCCGCGAGCACACCACGTGCGGGGATTACGGCGAAAGACGCCACCTCGCCGCCGGGGGCGCCGACCAGTAGCCGTTCCGGCGCATCGGCGAGGGAGCGGGATTTGCCGGATGTCAACGTCCAGCCGTGGGGGAGTGCGGCCTGAAGCGTAGAAATCGCCCGGCGGTACAGGTCGATGTCGCGTTCCGGCTTGGGAAACGGCACCTTTGCCTCGTGACCGGAAAACTCGGCATTCTCCTGATTCGGCACGCCGGTAGTCTACATAATCGGGCCGCGACGGAATCGCATAATAACGAGAATTGATCACATTCGTATCCGCGGCCGCCGAGTGGACCAGTTCCAACTCGACTCATCCTTGTCAGTCACCGGTTCCACGCAGCAACGACCTATGGCTCGGGCTGCGGAGCGAAGTCGGTCTGAATCTGCGAGAAGGAGCCTGTGGAGTGGGTTCGGCTTCGCGGGTTCGGCTGGACTGAGGTCACAGTATGTCGTTCGTACGCTGATAGGTGGCCGGTGGCGTCCCGACCACCTGAGTGAAGACACGCGTCAGGTGGGCTTGGTCGCTGAATCCCAGTTCGTAGGCAAGCGCCGACCAATCGATCGGGTCGCCCGAGTGGGCGGCGGCGGCCGCGTCGAGGATGCGGAACCTCTGGATCACCCACTTCGGGCCGACGCCGACGTACTCGGCGAAAAGCCGTTGCAGGGTGCGCGAACTGCAGCCGGCATGTGCGGCAAGCTGATCGGCCCGGACGATATCCCGGCGACGCCGGGACTGGTCGACCAAGGCCGTGACTTCCCGTCCTGTGGGATCCGGGACGGGATGGGTGCGCAGGAGGTAGTGCTCGAACGCTTCGAGCATCCCTGCGCTGTCGGTGCCGGCAAGGATCTGGCTCGCGATCAGGCGATCGTCGTCGGCTAGCAGATGCCGTGCGGGTTGAACAGTTCCCGAAATCGCACCGACACTGCCTCCCAGTAGGGGCCGGAATCCTCCTGCGTGGAATGCGGCTCCCAGCACATGGCCGCTTGCTGTCAGCGTGCGGTAGAACGGCTTCCGGGAGATCCCGTGTACCAACAGCTGTCCGCCCTCGGCTGCTATGTGAATGCGTGGCTGGGGCACGACTTGCTGTTGATACGGCTTCTCTACTGACCATCTGACCAGCCAGTGGTAGTCGACGAATTCAGCCAATGCTTCTCGTGGAGCGATCCGTTCGACCTCGAATACCTTCGCGCCGGCCGTCGGGTAGACAACCGCCTCGGGATGTCCGGGTGCACTCGGCATTGCCTGATCCTACTGTCGCGTTTATTCAAGAACACCAAGCTGTCACGTATCTAGAGTCTGTCAGCATGAGCCATTCACAAACTGCAATCTGCAAGTTCTCCATCGCATCGTGGTCGGAATCGTTGGTCGTGGACATAGACCGCGAAGGTACGACCGTCGGGGACGCCTATTACCCAACACGTGGTGCCACGCGAGCGACAGTGAACTACTCATACGCCGGGGATGTCCAGGGAACCAGCACGCTTGTCTACCTGATCGCATACAAGGCCGATGCTGCGCCGGTGTTCGGCCTCGAACACTTCGAGGGCTCGATCGGCGGACGCGAAGGGATGTGCGTGTTCCAGCACATCGGTAGTCAAGACCAGGGGTCCGTGTCTCTACGGATGGAGGTAGTGCCGGGCATGGGCACCGGCGGTCTGGTCGACTTGCGCGGGAACGCGGACGTGTCCATCGCCGGACACAGCGACAGCGGCTACGAGCTTGTTCTGTCCTACGACATCGACTGAGTGCGCAGACCCTGGTGGGAGCTGGGGTCGCTTCCAATCCGGCTCGCCGCCGGGGGCGCCGACCAGTAGCCGTTCCGGCGCATCGGCGAGGGAGCGGGATTTGCCGGATGTCAACGTCCAGCCGTGGGGGAGTGCGGCCTGAAGCGTAGAAATCGCCCGGCGGTACAGGTCGATGTCGCGTTCCGGCTTGGGAAACGGCACCTTTGCCTCGTGACCAGCAGACTCTGGCCTCCACTGATTCGGCACGCTACTTCACCACGAACTCGGGCACCGACGGAACACAGGTAATAGCCGAATTAGCTCGGTGCTTCAAGCGCTGCCCTCGGTCGATCACTCCCAGCATCACACCACTTTCGACGTCGCCGGTCCCCCAGCTGCTCTAGGCATGTCGACCCGGATCTGCGTAGACGGAAAGAGCGTCGGGGGAGCGTCGAGAGCAACCGCTCAGGGCGTCCGTTTGACCTGCGAGACGGTGGTGATCGGCCGGGGGCACCGGCTCGTCGGTTTGGCCGAGGACACACGCGGCGACCAGGGGACAAGGACAGGCGAGCGTAGACTTCCAAGCAGTGGATCGTCTCGACTGGCTGGCCGAGCAGTCCGGTGATGGCCTTTCCGAACCCCCCTGGATTGCTGTGTAGTCCCGCCTGGTCAGGCTGCGGTGTTTGTTCTGACCGGTCTGTCGTTGCGTCCAAGTCTGCGACAAGGTTGAAAGGTTGGTCAGGGATGCGGTCTGACGGAGATACATGGGGCATTGTTGACAGCGTGGGGTTGACCGCGTTGGGGGTCGCCGCGTTCCGGGCGTTGGAGTCGATCGGACCGGATGCGCTGATCCGGGACGACTTCGCGCCGTGGTTCGTCGAAGCGGCGGGTGAACCGCACTTCGTCGCGTTGCTGGCCGACCCTGCGTCGGTGGGGGACATTCCGTTCGCCGGTTTCATGGGTCTGCGGACGAAGTTCTTCGACGAGTTCTTCCTGTCTGCAGCCGCGTCGGGGGTGGCGCAGACGGTCATTCTCGCGGCAGGGTTGGATGCACGTGCGTATCGCCTCGATTGGCCGCCGAGCACGACGGTATTCGAGGTGGACCAACCGAAGGTGCTCGAATTCAAAGCGGAGGTCCTCGCCGAGCACGGTGCGCGGCCGAAGGCGGATCGCCGCTCGGTGGCCGTCGATCTACGCGAGGACTGGCCAGCCGCCCTCGAGGCTGCGGGTTTCGACCGCAACAAGCCAGTCGCATGGTCGGCGGAAGGGCTCCTGCCCTACCTCCCCGGCGCGGCACACGATGCGTTGTTCGCCCGGATCGACGAGCTCTCCGCTCCGGGTAGTCAACTCGCCGTAGAAAATATCTCGGAGGGCGGTGACATAGAGCGCTCCGCAGCCATCCGGGAGAAGTACTTCGACAAGAACCCGTTCGGTGACCTGGATGTGTCCGAGTTGTTGTACGAGGATGATCGGGCCGATCCGTCGTTGTGGATGACCGAGCATGGATGGTCTGTGCAGGGTGCGCAACCCTTCGAGCTGGCGGCGAGATACGGCAGGCCGATTCCGGAGCTTCCCGAGGAGCTCGCCGACCTGTCGGCGCGATGGACATATATGACGGCGGTGAAGTAGAGACTGGGCTTACACAGCCGCGACGGCGAGCAGCGACACGGTTCCGGTCGCGGCGACGAGTGCCGCTCCGCCGAGAGCGCCGATCAGGACCGCAGATCGAGCCCTGATCCTGTCGACGGCGCCGCCGATCAGGCGTGCGACGAGGAAGCCCAGCCAGCGCACACCAGCCCAGGAGCGCCACCAGACTGATCCGCAGCACAGTCGGAGTGAGTGCGTCCCGCAGACGTGGCCATGCCCCGCCGATCTCCCCGCTTCCGACGTCGGGAACACCGATCAGTCCGAGTGGGGCTGCGACCATCGCTATGACGAGAAATCGCAGCCGCCAGTCCACCTCGGCACACCGGATTGTCCCGCCGCCTGGAACGCCCCGAAGATCCCGAGCGCGGACAGCAGTAACGGTCTCGTGAACGAGTTGGAGCAGCCCTGGAGCACGCGGGCGCCGAGAAACAGCGGCAGCGGCGTAGCCAAGAAACAAACCAGCGACGACGCCACCCCCGAACGGCCCCAGGAATCCGCCGGCGTAGAGCGCCGTGCGCTGGAGAAAGGAACGAAGTAACCCGGATGAGCTCTCCGTCACAGCCCGAAGGTGCCGGGGCCGCCACGCCTGCGGAGGTACCGCTCGAACTCGGCCGCCAGTGCGTCACCATCGATTTTCGAGATGGCTTCGGAGATATCGGTTTCGGCGTCGCCGCGTTCCTCGAGGGAACGAACGTAGTCGCCGATTTCCTCATCATCCGCTGTCATCTCCGTGACGGATTCCTGCCAGTCGTCGGCCTGGGCCGACAATTCGCCGAGCGGAACTTCGATGTCGAGGACGTCCTCGACGCGTTGCAGCAACGCCATCGTGGCCTTGGGGTTCGGTGGCTGGGAGACGTAGTGGGGCACGGCCGCCCAGAACGACACGGCCGGAATGCCTGCCCGGACGCACGCGTCCTGCAGTACACCGGTGATCCCGGTCGGCCCCTCGTATCTGGTCTGCTCGAGTTTGAACCTCTCGGCGGCTTCGCTGCTGTACGCGCTGCCGGTGACCGGAACAGGACGTGTGTGCGGGGTGTCCGCGAGCAGCGCCCCGAGAATCACCACCGTTTTGACCTGGAGTCGATCGACTAACTCGAGCAGGTCGTCGCAGAAGCTGCGCCAGCGCATGTTCGGTTCGATTCCGCGGAGTAGAACGACGTCGCGGTCGCTGCCAGGAGGGGTGCACACGGACAGTCGGGTAGCCGGCCACACGATCTCGCGGGTGACGCCGTCCACCTGCCGGACGGAGGGGCGATTGACCTGGTAGTCGTAGTAGTCCTCGGAATCGAGTTCGGCCAGCGGCTGGGCGTCCCAGATCAGTTCGAGATGCTCGACGGCTCCGCTACTGGCATCTGCGGCGTCGTTCCAGCCCTCGAACGCGGCGACGAGGACAGGGTCACGAAGTGCGGGCAGGCCACCGTCCATGGAACCCGTTTCTGTGGGGTCGGGGATATTGTCGTGGCGGGGTGCGGGCGTGACAGGGAACTCACTGGAACTCACCTACCCAGCCTACGGCCAGGGTCGGTTCCCGCGCGCACTAGTCTGGACGGCATGTCTGCACCATTTCACTCTGGCTTGCTCGATGCGTTGAATCAGCGCGTTGTAATCGGCGACGGAGCCATGGGCACCATGTTGCAGGCCGCGGATCTCACGCTCGACGATTTCCTAGGGCTCGAAGGCTGCAACGAGATCCTCAACGACACGCGCCCTGATGTGCTGAAAGACATCCACCGTGCGTACTTCGAGGCCGGGGCCGATGCCGTCGAGACCAACACGTTCGGCTGCAACCTTCCCAACCTCGCTGACTACGACATCTCGGACCGTATTCGCGAGTTGGCCGAGAAGGGCACCCGGCTGGCGCGTGAGGTGGCCGATGAGATGGGCCCGGGCCGCGACGGAATGGCTCGCTTCGTCCTCGGTTCGATGGGACCGGGCACAAAGTTGCCGACACTCGGCCACGCGCCGTTCGCGAGCCTTCGCGACGCGTACGCCGAGGCCGCCATGGGCATGATCGACGGTGGGGCCGACGCTATCCTCGTCGAGACCTGCCAGGACCTGCTGCAGGTGAAGGCCGCCATCCTGGGTAGTCAGCGGGCGATGGAGTCGATGGGGTCGAGGCTGCCGATCATTACTCACGTCACGGTCGAGACCACCGGCACAATGCTTCTGGGCAGTGAGATCGGTGCCGCCCTAACCGCGCTCGAGCCGCTCGGAATCGACATGATCGGCCTGAACTGCGCGACCGGTCCTGCCGAGATGAGCGAGCATCTTCGCCACCTGTCCAAGTACACTTCGCTCCCGGTATCGGTCATGCCCAACGCCGGACTGCCGCAACTCGGAGCGAACGGTGCCGAGTACCCGCTGACCGCGGAGGAACTCGCCCAAGCGCTCAGCGGCTTCGTCTCCGAGTTCGGTCTCGGTTTGGTCGGTGGATGCTGCGGTACCACCCCGGAGCACATCCGGCAGGTGGCCGCGGCGGTCCGCCTCGTCGAGAAGGCGCGGCGTACACCGGTGCACGAGTCGGGGACGTCCTCGCTCTACACTGCGGTGCCGTTCCAACAGGACGCCAGCATCCTGATGATCGGTGAGCGTACGAACTCCAACGGCTCCAAGGCGTTTCGCGAAGCAATGCTCGCCGAGGATTACCAGAAGTGCCTCGACATCGCGAAGGACCAGACTCGCGACGGGGCCCACATGCTCGACCTCAATGTCGACTACGTCGGGCGGAACGGTGCCGTCGACATGGCCGCTCTCGCGAGTCGTTTCGCGACCGCATCGACGCTGCCGATCATGCTCGACTCCACCGAACCCGCGGTTCTGCAGGCAGGTCTCGAGCACCTCGGCGGCCGGTGTGCCGTGAACTCCGTCAACTACGAGGACGGTGACGGACCGGACTCGCGGTTCCAGAAGATCATGCGACTCGTGAAGGAACACGGCGCGGCCGTCGTCGCGCTGACCATCGACGAGGAAGGGCAGGCCCGTACCGCCGAGCACAAGGTCCGCATTGCCGAGCGCCTCCTCGAGGACATCACCGCCAACTGGGGCCTCGACGAGTCCGACGTCATCATCGACGCGTTGACGTTTCCGATTTCCACCGGTCAGGAGGAGGTGCGACGGGATGGAATCGAGACCATCGAGGCGATCCGCCAACTTCACGAGCGGCACCCGCGGGTGCACTTCACACTCGGCGTGTCCAACATCTCGTTCGGGCTCAACCCGGCCGCCCGGCAGGTCCTGAACTCGGTGTTCCTACACGAGTGCACCGAGGCCGGCCTGGACACAGCCATCGTGCACGCGTCGAAGATCCTTCCGATGGCACGCATTCCGGACGAACAGCGGGAGACGGCTCTCGACCTGGTCTATGACCGCCGACGCGAGGGGTACGACCCGCTGCAGAAGCTGATGGAATTGTTCGAGGGGGTGTCGGCGGCCTCTGCACGTGAATCCCGCGCCCAGGAACTGGCCGCACTTCCGTTGTTCGAGCGACTGGAACGTCGCATTGTCGATGGCGAGCGGAACGGGCTCCACGAGGATCTCACGGCAGCGATGGAGCAGAAGCCTCCGCTCGAGATCGTCAACGGAACCCTGCTTTCAGGCATGAAGACCGTCGGTGAGTTGTTCGGGTCCGGCCAGATGCAGCTGCCGTTCGTGCTGCAGTCGGCCGAGGTGATGAAGGCGGCGGTGGCGTACCTGGAGCCGCACATGGAGGCGACGGATGAGGATGGCAAGGGCCGCATCGTCATTGCGACGGTGAAGGGCGACGTCCACGACATTGGCAAGAACCTCGTCGACATCATTCTGAGCAACAACGGCTACGACGTGGTGAACCTGGGCATCAAGCAGTCGATCGCGAAAATCCTCGACGCAGCGATCGAGCAGAAGGCTGACGTCATCGGCATGTCCGGGCTGCTCGTGAAGTCGACCGTAGTGATGAAGGACAACCTGGAGGAACTCAACTCCAAGGGTGTGGCCGAGAAGTTCCCCGTGCTCCTCGGCGGTGCGGCCCTGACGCGGTCCTATGTGGAGAACGATCTGGCCGAGGTATACGAGGGTGAGGTCAGCTACGCGCGCGACGCTTTCGAGGGCCTGAACCGGATGGACGAGATCATGGCCGTCAAACGCGGAGACGGCCCAAGTCCGGACAGCCCCGAAGCGATCGCCAAGCGCGAGAAGGCGGCCGAACGCAAAGCTCGCCACGAACGATCCAAGCGGATCGCGGCGACGCGCAAGTCGTCCGAGGCCCCAGTCGAGATGCCGGAGCGCTCCAACGTTGCCGCCGACATCGAGGTTCCGACGCCGCCATTCTGGGGCAACCGGATCGTCAAGGGAGTCTCGCTGTCGGACTACTCCGGTCTGCTCGACGAACGCGCCCTGTTCCTCGGCCAGTGGGGCCTGCGCGGCCAGCGGGCCGGCGACGGTCCGACGTACGAGGAACTGGTGGACACCGAGGGCCGTCCGCGTCTGCGATACTGGCTCGATCGTTTGAGTACCGAGGGAATCCTCGCCCATGCCGCCGTGGTGTACGGGTACTTTCCGGCGGTGTCCGAGGGTGACGATGTCGTTGTCCTCACCGACCCGACTCCGGAGGCGAAGGAACGCTTCCGGTTCACCTTTCCGCGTCAGCGGCGTGACCGCTTCCTGTGTGTCGCGGACTTCGTCCGCTCGCGTACCCAGGCGAAGGAGACTGGCCGGGTCGATGTGTTCCCGTTGCAGTTGGTCACCATGGGGCAGCCGATCGCCGACTTCGCGAACGAGTTGTTCGCCGCCAATTCCTACCGCGACTACCTCGAGGTGCACGGTATCGGAGTGCAGTTGACGGAGTCGCTGGCCGAGTACTGGCATCGACGGGTCCGCGAAGAACTCGTGCTGCCCGGTGGTCACAACGTGGCAGAACAGGATCCGTCCGATGTATCGGGCTTCTTCGATCTCGAGTACCGTGGTGCCCGCCTCTCGTTCGGTTACGGTGCCTGCCCGAATCTCGACGACCGCGCGAAGATGGTGGCCCTGCTCGAACCCGAACGAATCGGGGTGAAACTGTCCGAAGAACTGCAGTTGCACCCCGAGCAGTCCACGGACGCGTTCGTGCTGCACCACCCGGAGGCGAATTACTTCAATGTCTGATGCAGTGATGGGCCCAAGGGGCGTCTTGTGGGATATGGATGGAACGCTGCTCGATTCGGAGAAGATGTGGGACGTGGCGGTGCGGGAGCTATCGCTGCAACTCGGCGGGCCGATGACCGAGGAGACGCGACTGACGACGATCGGCGCGTCCAGCGTCAACGCTCTCGGCAGCATTTTCGACTCCCTCGGGCTCGACCGGGATCCACACGCCCTGGCCGAGGCCAAGGAGTGGATGTTCGGCCGGGTCGAGGAACTCTTCAGCGACGGAATTCCGTGGCGGCCCGGTGCCCGCGAGGCGCTGCGGACGGTCCGGTCGGGCGGTCTCAAGTCCGCGCTGGTGACCAACACCGAGCGCCGGCTCACCGATCGGGCACTCGACACGCTCGGTCGTGAGCACTTCGACCATTCGGTGTGCGGCGACGAGGTTCCGGCGGGTAAACCGCACCCCGACCCGTATCTACGAGGTGCCGAACTGCTGGGACTGGATCCTTCCCAGTGCCTCGCGATCGAGGATTCACCCACCGGCGTGGCGTCCGCGCAAGCCGCAGGATGCATCGTTCTGGTGGTTCCCTGCGAGATCGTGGTCCCGGCCGCGCCGGGCCGGGTATTTCGTGACAGCCTTGAGGGCCTGTCCGGGATCGAGTTGTCGAAGCTTTGGGCGCAACCGAGTGTTGTACGGCGCTAAGTATCCTCGATTCCCGTGACTGTCCCGAAAATCGTGCTGTTCTACGTGTTCACTCCGCTCGCCGATCCGGAGGCGATACGGCTGTGGCAGTACACGCTCGCCGAGGCACACAACCTGACCGGACGCATCCTCGTCTCCCACCACGGCATCAACGCCACGGTGGGAGGCGACATCCGGGACGTCAAGCGCTACGTCAAGGGAACGCGCAGCTATGCGCCGTTCAAGACTGCCGACATCAAATGGTCCGACGGCCGAGGGGACGACTTTCCGCGGCTGAGTGTCAAGGTTCGACCGGAAATCGTGGCGTTCGGCGCACCGGGCGAATTGAAGGTGGATGCGGACGGCGTAGTGGGCGGCGGGACGCATCTGGCACCCGAAGACGTGCACAGGTTGGTCGAAGGGCGGGGTGAAGACGTCGTTTTCTTCGACGGCCGCAACGCATTCGAGGCGCAGATCGGGCGGTTCCGGGACGCGGTCGTGCCCGACGTATCGACCACCCGTGAATTCGTCCACGAACTCGACAGCGGTAAATACGACCATCTCAAGGAGAAGGCGGTGGTGACGTACTGCACCGGGGGAGTGCGTTGTGAAGTTCTGTCGTCGTTGATGCGTTCGCGTGGGTTCGGTGAGGTCTATCAACTCGACGGCGGAATCGTCCGGTACGGCGAGACGTTCGGCGATGCCGGTCTCTGGGAGGGGTCGCTCTACGTCTTCGACAGGCGGATGAACATCGAATTCACGGATCAGGCAAAGACTTTAGGTCGATGCATTCAGTGCGATGGTCCGACATCCCGGTACGAGAACCTGTCAAAGAGTCAGCGCCGAAGACTGGCACTGGTCTGCGTCGGCTGCACGGCCACGAATCGGACCGACTGAAGTGGCCGGGGCACCCCTGCCGGTCCGTGACGGCCTCGGCCCAGACCGGATCCGGATGCCGGCGGGGGTCGAAGTGAGAACCGTCGCCGAGTTCTTGGTGCAGGCCCACCCGGACGACAAGGCGCACTGGCTCTCACTCATCGACGGCGGAGGAGTCGTCGACGAACACGGGCGGGTGGTGGACCGCGAGACGCGGTACGCCCCGACCCGGTTCGTCTATTTCTACCGCGACCCCCCGCCCGAGATTCGGGTTCCGTTCGACATCGAGATTCTCCATCGCGACGATCGTCTGGTGGTGATCGACAAGCCGCACTTCCTCGCCACCATTCCGCGAGGCGCTCACATCACCGAAACTGCGGTGGTACGACTGCGGCGGGCGCTCGACCTGCCGGAGCTCACCCCGGCGCACCGACTCGACCGGATGACGGCCGGCATTCTCATGTTCCTCATCCGCCGGGACGATCGTCGGGCGTATCAGGAATTGTTCGTCTCGCAGCAGGTCACCAAGGAATATGAGGCGATCGCCGTGCACGACCCCGCAATCGAGTTTCCACGTACTGTCCGCAGCCGCATCGTCAAGGAACACGGTGTCATGACGGCCACCGAGGAACCGGGGGAGCCGAACAGCGAGACCGTCATCGAACTGATCGAGACTCGGGGCGTGTACGCCCGTTACCGACTCCGGCCGAGGACCGGCCGAACGCATCAACTGCGATTGCACATGTCCTCGCTGGGCCTGCCGATCGTGGGCGACAACTACTATCCCGACTTCCGCCGCTCCGAGCCAGATGATTTTTCCGCCCCACTGCAATTGCTTGCGAGGGCCGTCGAGTTCACCGATCCGCACTCCGGCGAGGTTCGCCGGTTCGACAGCCGCCGCACACTTCGGTGGTGACCGGATTCGACGGAGCCGCAGAGGCGGGGACTAGTGCGGCGTGAAACAATGGCTACTCGTGAAGACCTTCGAATCCCTGTTCACCGAGCTGACCGAGCGCGCCGCCACGCGACCCGAGGGGTCCGGCACCGTTGCCGCACTGGACGCCGGTGTCCATTCGCAGGGAAAGAAGATCCTCGAAGAGGCGGGTGAGGTCTGGATCGCCGCCGAACACGAGAGCGACGAGGCACTCGCCGAGGAGATCTCCCAACTGCTGTACTGGACGCAGGTACTGATGGTGGGCAAGGGACTGACGCTCGCCGATGTCTACCGGCATCTGTGATCGGTGATTGAGACCCCCAACCGCTCCCGAAAGGAACCCCCGTCATGCTGCGCGTCGCAGTTCCGAACAAGGGCTCGCTATCCGAGTCGGCCGCCGAAATTCTGAGCGAGGCCGGCTACCGTCGTCGCACGGATTCGCGTGACCTGACCGTTCTCGACCGGTCCAATGAGGTCGAGTTCTTCTTCCTGCGTCCCAAGGACATCGCGATCTATGTCGGTTCCGGAGAACTCGATCTCGGGATCACCGGCCGCGACCTCGCCCGCGACTCCGGCGCCGCAGTCACAGAACGCCTGTCACTCGGCTTCGGTCACTCCTTGTTCCGGTACGCGGCACCCGCGGGCAAGGACTGGATCGTCGAGGATCTCGCCGGACTTCGCATCGCCACGTCCTACCCCAACCTGGTACGCGACGACCTCTCGGCCCGCGGCATCGAAGCCTCGGTCATCCGCCTCGACGGTGCTGTGGAGATCTCGATCCAGCTCGGTGTCGCCGACGCCATCGCCGACGTCGTCGGTTCCGGCCGTACGCTCCGTCAGCACGACCTGGTCGCGTTCGGAGACACCCTGTGCGACTCCGAGGGTGTACTCATCGAACGCGCCGGAGCGGCGACGGACGATTCCGCGCGCAACCGACTGGTCGAGCGTGTGCGCGGAATCGTGTTCGCGCAGCAGAACTTGATGCTCGACTACGACTGCCCCAAGACGATCCTCGATGCGGCATTGAAGATCACTCCCGGTCTGGAGTCGCCGACACTGTCACCACTCGCCGACGAGAACTGGGTCGCAGTCAGGGCGATGGTGCCGATCAAGGGCCACAACGATCTCATGGACGAACTCGCGAACCTCGGTGCCAAGGCCATCCTCGCCTCGAACATCCGGTCCTGTCGAGCCCTCTGATCTCGTTCTGCTGCAAGCCGATCCGCGCTCGTCCCACTCAGGTGCGAGCGCGGACCTGTAGTGTCTGAGTAATGCGGCCGACTGCGCCGGTCTCGTCGTACAGCACTCCCGCGCACATTCCGACCCCGTCCGGGCCGATGGAGGTCTCGGCGCAGATTCCGACCCACTGGCTCTCGGGAACCCGGAGGATGTGCACGGTGAGGTCGGTGTTGAGGTAGGTCCAGTGTGTCGGGTCGAGTTTGGCTCCCACGCCGTTGGCAAGATCAGCGACCGTGAACAGTCGCTCGAGTGGAGTCATGCTCTCTCCGAGGACCAGAGCAGGCTTCGGTTTCGCCCACAGTTTGCCTGGGCTGTCGCGCATCGGCACGGCGAGCCACCGCAAGTCGAGGGTGTTCAGGTAGCCGGCGTTCCAGATGCCGCCAAACGGGCCGTCCCGGCCGGCAGACGGCGGTTCGAGAGGCGGCTCGACAACGTGCACGGCAGTGCTGGTGTCGACGGTCTCCATGCGCCACGCGGTACCCCGCGCCACGGCTCGGGACCGGTCGCCGATGGTCCACAGTTCGGCGACGACCAGTTCGACTTTTCGGCCCGGTCTCTGCACCCAGGAGCGGACCTCGAGGTCGGCGATCGGAATGGGACCGAGGATCTCCACCACGACCCGCGTGAGGCGCACGTCCTCCCGGTGCGCGCACTGCTCGAGCGCCCGTACGAGCAGTGCGGAGGGGGGAGCGCCGTGTTGCATCGTGTCGGACCACACACTGATCGTCAGATCCGTGCTGCTGAATTGCTCGACACTCACCGCCTGCTCCGAGTCCATTCGCGGTGCGCTCGGTTCGTTCGAACCGCTCTGCTCTTTCGAGCAGAGCGGTAGGTAGTAAGACTCGGAACTCACTCGACAATCTCCTCGACACCGGGCTGCGAATGCGGCGGGCCCCCAGGCCAGCCAGGGTAGGGAGGCGGCGTTCCGCCGAACGAGGGGCACCGGGACTTATGATCACACCAGTCACAGAGGCGACTCGGCTTGGGGCGGAAATCGCCGGTTGTGCCTGCCGTCAGGATTGCCTTCCAGATCGCCGACAGCGTCCGTTCGAACCGGCGCAACTCGTCCTCGTCGGGTGCGTAGGTCAGGACCGTGCCGGACCCGAGATACAGCAGGCGGAGTTGCGCGGGAACGATGCCTCGTGTGCGCAGTAGGACCAGCGCGTAAAACTTCATCTGGAACAGCGCCTTGGACTCGGACATTTCCTGCGGGGCGCGTCCGGTCTTGTAGTCGACCACCCGGACCTCTCCGGTGGGGGCCACGTCGATTCGGTCGACGAATCCGCGGAGCAGCACCCCGTCTTCGAGTTCGGTCTCGACACGGAGTTCGCGTGATTCCGCCTCGAATCGTGTGGGGTCTTCCAGCCCGTAATAGGCGGTGACCAGTGAGCACGCTTCGTCGAGGAACGCTTCGCGCTCGTCATCCGGTACCAGATCAGCGAGGTCGGGCGACCCGGCGAGCATCTGCTCCCACGATGGGCGCACCAGACCGACCGCCATCTGCGGTACCCGCTCGGTGGCAGGCAGCCCGAACAGCGTCTCCAGCGCCGCGTGGACGAGAGTGCCCTTCGCCTGTGCCCTCGTCGCCACCTCGGGGAGTCGGTCGACGGCGCGGAAGCGGTAGAGGAGCGGGCACTGCTTGAAGTCTCCGGCGCGCGACGGCGACAGAGCCGGCCGCCCGCGGGCAGCCGGAATGTCGCCGAACTGTGGTGGGGAACCCTCTGTGACAGGGGTTGGCGACTCTGAGATGCTCACACCTGGCAGGGTAGGCCGCGGGTCCGACAGTCAAGTCGTGGCGCAGGTGTGGGCGCCGCAGCGGCGCCAGGACGAACAGGCTGAGGAGTCGGTGACGATGGTGGGACGCGAAACGCGCCCGAGCGGACCGTTTCGGGTGGGCGACCGTGTCCAGCTGACGGATGCCAAAGGCAGGCATTACACCGTCAATCTGGAGGCGGGTAAGGAATTCCACACGCACCGCGGCGGCATCCTGCACGACGACCTGATCGGTGTCGACGAGGGCAGCGTGGTCAAGTCGACCAACTCCACCCCGTATCTCGCACTGCGACCGCTGCTCGTCGACTACGTCCTGTCCATGCCTAGAGGTGCGCAGGTCATCTACCCCAAGGACGCCGCCCAGATCGTCCACGAGGGCGACGTCTTCCCGGGTGCCCGCGTGCTCGAGGCAGGGGCGGGGTCGGGTGCGCTGACCTGCTCGCTTCTGCGGGCCGTCGGACCGGAAGGTCGGGTCATTTCGTACGAGTTACGTGAAGACCACGCCGAACATGCGGTCCGGAACGTCGAGACGTTTTTCGGGGAACGACCGGATAACTGGGATCTGACGATCGCCGACGTCGCCGAGTTCGAGGCCGAGGCGGCGGGTGGTCAGGTCGACCGGGTCGTCCTCGATATGCTGGCCCCCTGGGATGCGCTGCCCGCCGTCTCGAAGGCGCTGGTTCCCGGCGGCGTCCTCGTCGTCTACGTGGCGACCGTGACGCAGCTCTCGAAAGTCGTCGAGACCATGCGTGAACAGGAGTGCTGGACCGAACCGCGGTCGTGGGAGTCCATCGTCCGCGAATGGCACGTTGTGGGTCTCGCAGTGCGTCCGGAACACCGGATGCAGGGGCACACCGCCTTTCTGGTGAGTGCGCGGCGCCTGGCCGAGGGAACCGTCACCCCGAAGCCGCAGCGCCGGTCCGGTAAGGGCTGAGCAACGCCCGGGCGGCGGATTATCACGACGCACCCGCTCGTTGTGCAGAACAGAGGAACTCACGCAATAGGTACTAAGGCAAACATGTTGGATTCGGTGGCTTGGTTTTCGCCGTGTATGCCAATTCGCAATCGGCAGAATCCGTGTCACGGAGCAGAACACGGACGGCCCCGGTAGCGTTGATAGATCTCATTGGGAGGAGACGCACATGAGCTCGACAGAGAACCCAGATCCGGTTGCGGCTGCACGAGAGCTCGAAGCGTTACGCGCGGAGGCGTCGGCACTGCGCAGGCAGCTCGCGGAGTCGCCGGACCAGCTTCGTGAGATGGAATCTCGGGTGGACTCGCTGTCCATCCGGAACACCAAATTGATGGACACCCTCAAAGAAGCCCGCCAACAGCTCATCGCCCTCCGGGAGGAAGTCGATCGTCTCGGTCAGCCGCCGAGCGGCTACGGCGTTCTACTCGGCGTGCACGACGACCAGACGGTGGATGTGTTCACATCCGGTCGCAAGATGCGCCTGACCTGCTCGCCGAACGTCGACGCCGAGACTCTCAGCCTCGGCCAGACAGTGCGCCTCAACGAAGCGCTCGCCATCGTGGAGGCCGGTAGATTCGAACGCGTAGGTGAGATTTGCACGCTGCGCGAGGTTCTCGACGACGGCCAGCGGGCACTCGTGGTCGGTCATGCGGACGAAGAGCGGATCGTCTGGCTGGCCGAACCCCTCGCGACGGTCTTCGCCGACAGCGAGAAGGAGTCCATTGCGTACGACGCGGACTCGCCCACCCGCAAACTGCGTCCGGGCGACTCCCTCCTGGTCGACTCCAAGGCTGGGTACGCATTCGAGCGAATCCCGAAGGCCGAGGTCGAGGATTTGGTCCTCGAAGAGGTCCCGGACGTGCACTACGACGACATCGGTGGCCTCGGCCGACAGATCGAACAGATTCGCGACGCCGTGGAGCTGCCGTTCCTACACAAAGATCTGTTCCACGAATATGAGCTTCGGCCACCCAAAGGTGTGCTGCTGTACGGTCCGCCCGGCTGCGGCAAGACGCTCATCGCCAAGGCTGTCGCCAACTCGTTGGCGAAGAAGATCGCGGAAGTCAGGGGGCAAAACAGCAAGGAAGCCAAGTCCTACTTCCTCAACATCAAGGGCCCCGAACTGCTGAACAAGTTCGTCGGTGAGACCGAGCGGCACATCCGGCTGATCTTCCAGCGGGCCAGGGAGAAGGCATCCGAGGGCACGCCCGTGATCGTATTCTTCGACGAGATGGACTCGATCTTCCGCACCCGCGGATCTGGTATCTCCTCCGACGTCGAGACGACCGTCGTGCCGCAGTTGCTCAGCGAGATCGACGGCGTCGAGGGACTCGAGAACGTCATCGTGATCGGCGCCTCCAACCGCGAGGACATGATCGACCCGGCGATCCTGCGTCCAGGCCGTCTCGACGTGAAGATCAAGATCGAACGCCCCGACGCGGAATCGGCTCAGGACATCTTCTCCAAGTACCTGGTCGAGACGCTGCCGGTGCATACCGACGATTTGGCGGAGTTCGGTGGCGACCGCACCGCCTGCATCCGAGTGATGATCGAACGGGTCGTCGACCGCATGTACGCAGAGAGCGAGGAGAACCGCTTTCTCGAGGTCACCTACGCCAACGGCGACAAGGAGGTCTTGTACTTCAAGGACTTCAATTCGGGCGCGATGATCCAGAACATCGTCGACCGTGCCAAGAAGTACGCGATCAAGTCAGTACTCGATACCGGCGCCCCGGGCCTGCGGGTCCAGCACCTGTTCGATTCGATCGGCGACGAGTTCTCGGAGAACGAAGACCTGCCGAACACCACCAACCCCGATGACTGGGCACGGATCTCGGGCAAGAAGGGCGAGCGGATCGTCTACATCCGCACGTTGGTGACTGGCAAGAACGCGAGTGCCAGCCGCGCCATCGACACCGAGTCCAACACTGGTCAGTACCTGTAGCTCGTCTCATCCGCACCGCGGGAACTCGAGGGTGCCCCGGTGAAGGGCGGTCCTGTATGGCCTTTTGAACGCAGAATTCGGGAACGGCTGGATTCGCCGCATGCAGGGCGCCCTCGATTTTGTGGTAACTGTGGATCTGTGGTGCTCATCAACCTTCATTCGCATCTCGAGGGCGCAGTTCGTCCCTCGACGGCGCGCGAGCTCGGCGCTGAATCGGGTTTACCCGACCCCGCCGGGGGGGGGCACGAGCTCTGCAACTTCCGGGCCCCGCCGACCTGACCACCTACCTGGGCAAGGTGGCAACTACCTACAGGTTCTTCGACACGCCCGAGCACATCGCTCGTCTCGCCTGCGAGGCGGTCGAAGATGCCGCTGCCGACGGTGCCGATTATCTGGAGCTGCGTTTCGGTCCGTCGATACATGCGCGCAAGTATGCCCCTCCACCGAGTCGTCGGGGCGGTATGTGAAGGCATTACGGAAGGAACCGTCCGCACCCGCATGCCCGCGGGTGCGGTGGTATGTGCCCTTCGCCACGACGACGCTGAAACCAACAACCAGGCTGCGCGCGCGGCGGCCCCGTTTCGCCGGAGCGGGGATCGTGGGGTTCGATCTTGCGGGTGACGAGTTGCTCCATCCCGCACTCGCACCGCACCGCACCGCGACGCGTTCGCGATCGCGAGGGCGGCCGGCCTGGGGTTGACCTGCCATGCGGCCGAAGCCGCCCCCGCTGCCGCCGCTCGCGAGGCGGCCGAGGTGTTCGGCATCACCCGCATCGGACACGGCGTACACATTGCGCAAGACCCCGAAATCATGAGCTGGCTCGGTGACCGGGGAATCGTCATCGAATGCTGCCCGACGTCGAATGCTGCCCGACGTCGAATTGGTTCACCGGCGGCATTCCCCGATTAGCCGCGCACCCGACCTTCGAGGATGTTGATCTGTCGATGTACGACGCAGTGCTGTTCGACTGCCCGCCAAGCCTCGGCAAGCTGATGTTCCGCACCTTCCGCGACAGTGGAGTGGCCGTGGTGCTCGGCGACGACAATCCGCGCCAAACCCTTTCACCAAAGTCCGCGGAACGCACCGCCCTCAGTGCTGAGCTGGGATTCACCGGCGCCGATCTACTCGAACTCGATCGCACCAGCGTGGCGGCAGCTTTCGCCGAGGAGTCGACACGCGCCCTCCTTAACCGAAAACTCCCTCTTCCTGCCCCACACAGCTAACGGGGCGTTTGGGCAGGAAAGGAATCGCGTTGCTCATCATCAGCATTCGCAGTCAGGCGGGATACGAGCCCCGCCGCGAACTTGTGGGAAGTGTCCCCATGTTCGCGGCCCTCCTGCTCAGTGTGCTTGCCTTTCAGCTCAACTCGACGATGATCTCGCCGGCCGTCCCAGAGATGGCCCGGTCGTTGGGGACTACCGTGGACCGTGTCGCGCTGTCCCAGGCTCTGTTCTTCCTCGTCGGAGGAATCGCCGGTGTTGTGCTGTCCCGGCTCAGCGACTACGCCGGCCGGCGTATCGTCCTCATCTGGGTGCTTGCTGCCCTGTGTATCGGCACCCTGATTGCCGTATTCGCCCCCAACGTCTGGGTGTTGATCGTCGGCCGTCTGATTCAGGGCGCATCCGGGGCAACGTTTTAGATCGCCTACCTGGTGCTGCGCGAAACGATGACACCCACCCAGTTCGGAATTGCGCTCGGGACGATCATTGCGGCCAATGGCGGTGCCGCCGGCGTTGACGGACTCGTCGGTGGGGTTCTCTCCGACACCCTGGGTTTCCGAGCGATCTTCGTTGTCATCGCGGCGTTGAGCCTGATGGCGATCGTACTTGCGATCAGACACGTGCCCGCGACTACGCGTCGCTCCACAGGGAAAATGGATTGGCCGGGTGCGACTGTTCTTTCCGCTGCGCTCACCTGCTTGAGCGTCGGACTCACGCAGGGTTCGGCGAACGGCTGGACCAGCACCTGGGCGATGATTCTCCTTTCCGGAACGATTCTGTTGGCAGTGGCGTTCTGGCACGTCGAAAAGCTGCGGCGCGACCCTCTGATCGCCGTGAAGCACCTGCGCTCGCGTCAGGTCTGGCCGATCATGGTGACGACGCTATTTACGCTTTCCGGGTTCTTCGTGGCGATCAACATCACGGTGGTTCTCCTGAGCCAGGACGATCTCAACGGTTACGGCATGAACGCCACGATGTCCGGTTTGTTGTTCCTCGTGCCGCTGTCGGTGATCGGATTGTTCTCCGGACCTTTCACCGGGTGGTGGGCACCTTGAGTGGGCTGGCGTTTGGTGCTGCGGATAGGTCTTGCCGCGAGCATGGCGGTGCTGGGAGTCGCTGCGATATTTCCGAGCCGGCAGTGGGTTGTGTTCGCGGCGTTCGCTTTGCTGGGGTTGTTCTACAACGGCTTGACCTTGACCACTGTCAACGCTTTGGGCGTCATCCTTTCTCCGAAGGAGAGCCCTGGTGCGCTTCCCGCGTTCAACGGCGCCTGTTTCAGCACTGGTGCTGCGGTTGGGGATCGCCCTGGTGGCGCCGACCGCCGCCGCCGGCACCCTCTCGGGATACCAGACCGCACTGTGGATATCCGTTGCGCTCGCCGCCGTCGCGCTTGTGGCTTCTCTTCTCGTGAAAGCACCGTCCGACATCGAGGGAGAACGCGTGTGATCACGGCGTGAGCACACGGGTCCGGGATCGGTATCGTTGAGTTCAGGTGACCCGTTCGGGTGCCGAGGGGGAGAGATCATGGTGTTGCCGCGTTCGATGGCCCGATTCAACCGTGTGGCGACCAATCAGGTGACGCGCCGCGCCGCCAAGTATTTGCCCGGTTTCGCCGTAGTGGAGCACCGTGGGCGACGTTCGGGCACCGTCTACCGCACGCCCGTCAACGTGTTCGTTGTCGAGGGTCACTATCGGTTTGCGCTGACGTATGGCGCGAACAGCGACTGGGTGCGAAATGTAGTGGCGGCTGGTGGATGCACCATCGAGACGCGCCGTCGGACCGTCGCGTTGACAGACCCGACGATTGTCGAAGACAGCTCCCACGACTGGGCGCCGCCGGGTGTGCGGACCGTGCTCGGGGCGATTTTCGCGGACCGATACCTGGACTGCGCGCAGGTGTAGTCGGCGGGCGGGCGTGGCGTGGGTCGGGAGTGTGCCGTGGGAGCGGCGGGTGATCGCATAGGCTCTGCAGCATGCAGCGGATCATCGGCATCGAGGTCGAGTATGGAATCTCGTCACCCAGCGAGCCTTCGGCCAATCCGATCTTGACGTCCACCCAGGCGGTGTTGGCGTATGCGGCGGCGGCCGGTGTGCCGCGCGCCAAGCGCACGAGGTGGGACTACGAGGTGGAGTCCCCGTTGCGCGATGCCCGCGGATTCGACTTGGGTAGGCTGAGCGGCCCAGCGCCGGTCATTGACGCAGACGAGGTCGGCGCGGCCAACATGATCCTCACCAACGGCGCACGGTTGTACGTCGATCACGCACACCCCGAGTACTCGGCTCCAGAGGTCACCGACCCCCTCGATGCCGTCATCTGGGACAAGGCCGGTGAGCGTGTGATGGAGGCGGCGGCACGGCACGCCTCGAGCGTCCCCGGTGCGCCGCGACTCCAGCTGTACAAGAACAACGTGGACGGCAAGGGTGCGTCCTACGGCACTCACGAGAACTACCTGATGTCGAGGGCCACACCGTTTTCTGCGGTGATCAACGGACTCACGCCCTTCTTCGCGTCCCGCCAGGTGATCTGCGGATCGGGCAGGGTGGGGATCGGCCAGTCCGGTGACGAGGCTGGTTTCCAGCTGTCCCAGCGCGCGGACTACATCGAGGTCGAGGTCGGACTCGAGACGACGCTCAAGCGTGGGATCATCAATACCCGCGACGAACCCCACGCGGATGCGGACAAGTACCGGCGGCTTCACGTCATCATCGGCGACGCGAACCTCGCCGAGATGTCGACGTACCTCAAAGTGGGCACAACCGCGCTGGTGCTCGATCTCATCGAGGCCGGCGTCGACCTCACGGACCTGCAACTGGCACGTCCGGTCACGGCGGTGCATCACATCAGTCACGATCCCACGCTCCGCGCAACGGTTGCGCTGATGGACGGTCGCGAGTTGACAGGGCTTGCCCTGCAGAGGATTTACCACGAACGTGTCGCGAAGTTCACCTCGGCCGAAGGTAACGACGACCCCCGGGTCGCGGATCTCCTCGAGAAGTGGGCGATGGTGCTCGACATCCTGGAGCGGGATCCGATGGACTGCGCTCATCTCCTGGACTGGCCGGCAAAGCTTCGCCTCTTGGAGGGCGTGCGCACTCGGGAAGGCCTGGGCTGGGCGGCACCGAAGCTCGGCCTGATAGACCTGCAGTACTCCGATGTTCGTCTCGACAAAGGCCTGTTCAATCTCTTGGTATCACGGGGCTCGATGGAACGGCTCGTCACGGAACAACAGGTCCTCGATGCCGTAGACGCGCCACCGGCCGACACGCGGGCCTACTTCCGCGGAGAGTGCCTGCGTAAGTTCGGCGCCGACATCGCGGCGGCAAGCTGGGATTCGGTGATCTTCGACCTGGGCGGCGACTCGCTGGTGCGAATCCCCACCCTCGAACCGCTGCGTGGTAGTAAGGCGCACGTCGGAGAGTTGCTGGAGTCTGTGGCAACGGCGAAAGAGCTAGTCGACAAGCTCACGAACTGAACGGTCGACCGGATCCGGCGGATCCGCATCCGAACTCGCCGTCGCATCGCCGCCCGCATGGTGTCGCCGCTCGGTAGGGTGAAGGTCCGAGCGGATGAGCGAGTCAGACTGCTTGGCAGGACAGGACGCTCGGAAGAATGAGCTCCCTCAAGATAAGGAGGTCGGTGGCTATGGCACAAGAGCAGACCAAGCGAACTGGCGGTGGCGACGAGGACGACACCCCCGGCGGTGATGGATCCGCTGGTCAGGAACGTCGCGAAAAGCTGGCAGATGACACCGACGACCTTCTCGATGAGATCGACGACGTGCTCGAGGAGAATGCCGAGGACTTCGTCCGGGCCTATGTCCAGAAGGGCGGCCAGTGACGGCGGATCGGCCGGCACTACAGACCGGCGACGGTGGCACAAGGCTCAGTTTCGGTTCGAATCTGTCCTCGTTCACCGAATACCTACGTGGTCATGCGCCAGAAATGCTGCCGGAGAATAGGTGTGGCCATCATTCGCACTCGACGACGACACGGGGTGGTGATGGGATGGGGAGCGGTGATCTCGCTCCGCACGGAACGACGATCGTGGCGCTGACTTACAAGGGCGGCGTCCTCCTCGCCGGTGACCGGCGTGCGACGCAGGGCAACCTGATCGCCAGTCGGGACGTGGAAAAGGTCTACGTCACCGACGATTACTCCGCATCCGGAATCGCGGGTACCGCGGGTATCGCCATCGAATTGGTGAAGCTGTTCGCCGTTGAACTCGAGCACTACGAAAAGATCGAGGGTGTTCCGCTGACCTTCGACGGTAAGGCTAATCGCCTGGCGTCGATGGTCCGTGGCAACCTCGGGGCCGCGATGCAGGGTCTTGCGGTGGTACCACTCCTCGTCGGATACGACCTCGACGCCGAGGACGACGCACGTGCAGGCCGCATCGTGTCGTACGACGTCGTCGGTGGGCGGTACGAGGAGCGTGCCGGATACCATGCGGTCGGTTCGGGATCGTTGTTTGCGAAGTCGGCGCTGAAGAAGCTTTACGCCCCCGACAGCGACGAGGAGACCGCACTACGGGCGGCCGTCGAATCGTTGTACGACGCCGCCGACGACGACTCGGCAACCGGTGGCCCCGATCTGTCGCGGGGCATCTATCCGACCGCGGTCACGATCACGCAGGCCGGTGCGGTTCACGTGCCAGTGGAGACGACGTCCGAGTTGGCTCGCCGCATCGTCGGCGAGCGTAGCGAGGGAATCGTCTCACAGCGCAGCGAAGAAGGGGGTTCTGCGCGATGACCATGCCGTACTACGCCTCGGCTGAGCAGATCATGCGGGACCGCTCGGAGTTGGCACGCAAGGGGATTGCCCGGGGACGCAGCGTCGTCGTGCTCACGTTCCATGACGGTGTGCTGTTCGTGGCGGAGAACCCGTCCACCGCCCTGCACAAGGTCAGCGAACTGTACGACCGTCTCGGTTTCGCGGCCGTCGGGAAGTACAACGAGTTCGAGAACCTTCGGCGGGCGGGGATTGTGCACGCCGACATGCGCGGCTACTCCTACGACCGTCGTGACGTGACGGGCCGATCGCTGGCCAACGCGTACGCACAGACACTTGGCACGATCTTCACAGAACAGCCCAAGCCATACGAGGTGGAGATCTGTGTCGCGGAGGTCGGGCGTGTGGGTAGCCCGAAGCCACCTCAGCTGTACCGCATCACGTACGACGGATCCATCGTCGACGAACAGCATTTTGTGGTGATGGGTGGCACGACCGAGCCGATCGCGACTGCCATGCGTGAGTCGTATCGGGCCGACCTGGATCTCGAGGAAGCCGTAGGAGTCGCGGTCACGGCCCTCCGCCAGGGTGGTTCGGGTGAGGGCGAGAAGCGGGATGTCGACGTTACCAGCCTCGAGGTGGCCGTGCTCGATCAGTCGCGGCCTCGCCGGGCGTTCCGCCGGATCGCTGGATCGGCACTCGAACAGCTGCTCCCGGAGGCGCCGGAGGACGTTCCGGAGCCTGCTGCGGAATCGAAGCCAGACACCGAGGCGAAGCCGACCGACACTCAGGACTGAGGTCGGGTATGCCCCGACGGTGAGTTGTCCGAAAACACCGCCCACCGACGGCGGTCAAACATTATCTGATCTACGCGGTGGATCCTGCCTAGCTGTGTGTTCACCAACTCGGCGTATGTGTGTGGTGTTGCCGAACGGGTTTGCCTCTCCGGTTGGTGCTCGGCGTTGTACTGTCGAAGTGTGCAGCGGCGAATCATGGGAATTGAGACAGAGTTCGGCGTGACCTGCACCTTCCATGGTCACAGGCGGTTGAGCCCGGACGAGGTTGCGCGCTACTTGTTCCGTCGGGTGGTGTCGTGGGGCCGTAGTTCCAACGTATTCCTCCGGAACGGTGCCCGCCTGTATCTGGACGTGGGATCGCACCCCGAATACGCGACGGCCGAGTGCGACAACCTCATTCAGCTGGTCAACCACGACCGAGCGGGCGAACGGGTGCTGGAGGAGTTGCTGATCGACGCAGAACAGCGGCTTGCCGAGGAAGGCATCGGCGGTGACATCTACCTGTTCAAGAACAACACCGATTCGGCGGGCAACTCCTACGGCTGCCACGAGAACTTCCTCGTGGCCCGGGCGGGCGAGTTCTCCCGGATCTCGGACGTGCTGTTGCCGTTCCTTGTCACGCGACAGCTGATCTGTGGCGCAGGTAAGGTCCTGCAGACACCGAAGGCGGCCACCTTTTGCCTGTCGCAGCGCGCCGAGCACATCTGGGAGGGTGTCTCGTCTGCCACCACCCGATCGCGGCCCATCATCAACACCCGAGACGAACCGCATGCCGATGCGGAGAAGTACCGCCGCCTGCACGTGATCGTCGGCGATTCGAACATGTCGGAATCCACCACCATGCTGAAGGTGGGCACCGCTGCACTTGTGCTCGAGATGATCGAGGCCGGGGTGTCGTTCCGCGACTTCGCCCTCGACAATCCGATCCGCGCGATCCGTGAGGTCAGCCACGACGTCACCGGTCGCCGGCCGGTGCGACTGGCCGGCGGCCGACAGGCCAGCGCGCTGGACATTCAGCGTGAGTACTACGCACGGGCAGTGGAGCATCTGCAGAACCGTGACCCCGATCCGCAGGTGACGCAGGTGGTGGACCTGTGGGGCCGGATGCTGGACGCTGTCGAATCACAGGACTTCGCGAAGGTCGATACAGAGATCGACTGGGTGATCAAGCGCAAGCTCTTCCAGCGTTACCAAGACCGCCACGGCTTCGAGCTTGCCGACCCGAAGATCGCACAGCTGGATCTGGCCTACCACGACATCAAACGGGGCCGAGGCGTGTTCGACGTCCTGCAACGCAAGGGTCTCGTAAAGCGGATCGTCGAGGATGAGACGATCGAGGCGGCGGTCGACACTCCGCCGCAGACGACGAGGGCAAAGCTACGCGGCGAGTTCATCATCGCAGCTCAGGAGACTGGACGCGACTTCACTGTCGACTGGGTGCACCTCAAACTCAACGACCAGGCCCAGCGGACGGTGCTGTGCAAGGATCCGTTCCGGTCGGTTGACGAGCGGGTGGAGCGGCTGATCGCCTCGATGTAGCGGCGCTTGCCGAGTCAGAAACACGCTCACCCGTTAGGCTTCCGGGCGTGTCGACATCAAAGATCGAGCGCTTGATGAACCTGGTGATCTGTTTGCTGTCCACCACACAGTTCCTCACCGCCGAGAAGATTCGCGAAAGCGTTGCAGGGTATGACAGCTCCGCCAGCGATGAGGCGTTCAGTCGCATGTTCGAACGCGACAAGAACGAACTTCGGGATCTCGGCGTGCCGCTCGAGACCGGTCAGGCGTCACGGTTCTCGACCGTCGAGGGCTATCGGATCAATCCAGAAGCCTATGGGCTCCCCGACGTCGATCTCAGCCGGGAAGAGTCCACTGCGGTGGCCGTCGCCGTCCAGTTGTGGAAGTCGCCGGAGCTGGCGGCGACGGCTCAACGTGCGCTCCTCAAGTTGCGGGCAGCGGGTGTTCAGGTCGACCCGCACACGGAGGCGACGCCTGTCACGGCCGTTCCGGCCCGCACCCGGGGGTCCGAGCCTGCGATGGGCAAGCTCCTGGCGGCGGTCGATGCGGGTCGTGCAGTCCACTTTCCGCATCGCGGCGCCCTCAACGAGCCGTTTACCGAGCGCACCGTCGAACCCTGGGGCGTCGTTACTGCGCAAGGCCGCTGGTATCTCGTCGGTCACGACGTCGACCGTGGCGCGGTCCGGACGTTCCGGTTGTCCAGGATCGGCGAGGAGGTGACCGAGTTCGGTCCGTCGGGGGTCGTCCACAAACCCGCAGATGTCGACCTTCGTGAGATCGTCGATCGAGCCACCGGTTCGGGTGATATCACCGGCACCGCCACCGTGTGGGTGGCCGAGGGCCGCGCCCAGGACCTGCGCCGCCTCGGCTCGACGAGAGCGGAGAGAGATGTGAACGAGCGGCTCGGCAGTGTGCTGGAGATTCCTGTCCGCTCGTGGGACTGGATCGCGCGACTCGTCGCAGGGCACGGGGCGGACGCTCTGGTGCTTGCCCCGCCGGAACTACGCCACGACGTGTTGACGAAGCTGCGAGGCGCAGCAGGGGAGGGAACGTCATGAGCAGCAGGTTGTCGTCGATATTGTCCAGGCTCCTCAATCTGGTGCCGTACTTCATCGCGAACCCAGGGATGAGCGCGGCTGAGGCCGCCGCGGAACTGGGAGTCACCACCACCCAGTTGATGTCCGATCTCAATCAGCTGTGGGTGTGCGGTTTGCCCGGTTACGGTCCCGGTGACCTCATCGACCTCTCGTTTTCCGAAGAGAGCATCGAGGTGACGTTCTCGGCGGGCATCGATCGCCCCCTGCGGTTGACGTCCACGGAAGCGACCGTGCTGCTGATTGCCCTGCGTTCGCTGGTGGAGATGCCGGGCATGGTCGACCCGTCTGCGGCGTACAGCGCGATCGCGAAGATCGAGGACGCCGCCGGCACCGCGGCGCGCGGGGGGGTGGTGCGGCCCCCGGTGCAGGATTCGGACGAGGACGCCGCGGAGTATCCGATCGCCGCCGCGGTAAGGTCCGCGCTGCATCACCGGCGCGCGCTGCAGTTGACGTACTACTCGGCATCTCGGGACCGGGTCACCGAACGTACCGTGGATCCGGTACGGATCGTGCTGGTCGACAATCATAGCTATCTGCAGGCCTGGTGCCGTCAGGCCGAAGGGGTGCGGCTGTTCCGCCTCGACCGAATCGACGCCGCCACAGGACTGGACGAACCGTCTATCCCGCCAGCCCAGGCACTCGTGCCTGAATCCAACCTCGAACTGTTCAGCGGCGACGCCTCCCTGCCGCAGGCGCGGTTGCGTATCGCTGCCGACTGCGTGTGGGTGCTCGACTACTACCCGATGGATGACGTCGAGGTCGCTGCGGACGGCTCGGTGGAGGCGAGTATGAGTTACGGGGCGCTCGACTGGATGGCACGTCTGGTGCTGGGTTTCGGTGCGGGAATCACAGTGTACGAACCTCCGGAGCTGGTCGGCGAGGTGCGCCGCCGAGCCGTCGAGGCGCTGTCGGCCTACGACAGCGTCGACGCATGAGCAGGGGTACGCGTCCGGTGCGGATCACCGTCTTCGGCGCGGGCAGTGTCGGATGTTACATCGGTGGTCGACTCGCCGCGGCGGGTGCTGAGGTGACCCTGATCGGCCGCGAGCGGATCGGGGCCGAGATTCGTGAACACGGGCTGCAGCTGACGGATCTGCACGGTGCGGATGTTCAGGTCGATGCCGCCGCGGTCACCTTCGCCACCGACTTCGCCGCGGCGGGCACCACAGATCTCGTCATCGTGTCCGTGAAGTCGGCGGACACCGCAGGGGTCGGCACCGTTCTGGCGTGGGCGCTCGACTCCGGTGCCGTTGTAATGAGTGCGCAGAACGGACTGGGCAACGCGGACGCGCTGCGCGAGTCGCTGCCGGGCCATGTTGTTCTTGCGGCGATGGTGCCGTTCAACGTGGTCCGCCGCGGACCCGGACATTTCCATCAAGGGTCCGGAGGTGGCCTGGAGATCGAACGTCATCGCGCCGTGAGTGGATTTGCATCGGAGTTCGAAGCGGCGGGATTGCCGTTGCACCAGCATGACGATTTCCGGGCGGTGCAGTGGGCGAAGCTGTTGCTCAATCTGAACAATGCGGTCAATGCCTTGTCCGATCTACCGCTCCGTGAGGAGTTGTCGCAGCGATCGTTCCGGCGCGCTCTCGCCCTGGCTCAGCGGGAAGCGCTCGATCTTCTGACTGCCCGCGGAATCGCAGTCGCCAAACTCACGCCGGTGCCGCCGCACCGGATTCCCTGGTTGCTGAGTGTCCCGGACTGGTTGTTCCGGAGGGCGGGGAGTCGAATGCTGGCCATCGACCCGCACGCCCGGTCGTCCATGTGGGACGACCTCGAAGCGGGCCGGCGCACCGAGGTGGACTGGATCAGCGGGGAGGTCGTGCGACTGGCCGCGGCGGCGGGCACAGATGCTCCGGTGAACGCGAGACTTGTCACGCTGATCCGTGAGGCTGAGGCCGGCGGCGGCGAACGACGGTGGACCGGCAACGCCCTGGTCGCCGATCTCCGCTCACAGCAGGCGGCGGGCAAACCGTCCGCCAAACGGCAGCCGGAGTAGCCTTCCATGGGACTGGTGCCGGGTATGTCCGGTACCATCTGGTTACCTGATCTTTTTGGAGGTTTCAAATGGGAGCTTTGAGTCCCTGGCACTGGGCCATCGTTGCGCTGGTCGTCGTCATCCTCTTCGGATCCAAGAAGCTGCCCGACGCGGCTCGCGGACTCGGACGCTCGCTCCGCATCTTCAAGAGTGAGGTCCGCGAGATGCAGAACGACGACAGCACGCCGGCGCCCTCCGCGCCGCCGAGTGGGTCTGCCCCACAGCAGAGTGCACCTGCCGAACTGCCGGTCGCGGACACCACGACGACACCGGTCACCCCTCCGGAGCCGGTACAGTCGCAGCACAACGAACCCAAGTCGGCTTAGTCCGAGCCGCCTGACAACCGGGGTGAATCTTCACCCCGGTTTGATGCTGACCAAGACTAGGGCGAACAGTGGTGCGAATTCCCTTCGATCCGCGAAACACTAAGCGGAGGACCAACCCCGACGGCACGATGACGTTGGTCGATCACCTCTACGAACTGCGTACGCGATTGCTGCTGTCGGTGCTGGCCGTCCTGATCACCACCGTAGTGGGGTTCTTCTGGTACTCCCATCAATTTCTGGGGATCGAAAGTCTCGGTGAGTTGTTGCGTGGGCCGTACTGTTCGCTCCCCGATTCGAGTCGGGCCGACCTCAGTAGCGACGGCGCGTGCCGACTGCTCGCGACGGGACCGTTCGACCAGTTCATGCTCCGATTCAAGGTTGCGTTGACGGCTGGCATCGTCCTGGCCTGTCCCATCTGGCTGTATCAGCTGTGGTCATTCATCACTCCTGGCCTGCACGCTAAGGAACGCCGCTACGCGGTGGGTTTCGTCGCTTCCGGCGCGGCGCTGTTCGTCACCGGTTCCGTACTGGCGTACGTGGTGGTTGCGAAGGCCCTGCACTTTTTGCTGACGATCGGTGACAATGTCCAGATCACAGCGCTCAGCGGTACGGAATACTTCGGGTTCATCGTCAACCTGCTGATCATCTTCGGTGTGAGCTTCGAGATTCCACTGTTGATCGTCGCCCTGAATGTCGTCGGCATCCTTCCCTACGCGAGGCTGAAGGCGTGGCGTAGGGGCCTGATCTTCGGACTGTTCGTGTTTGCCGCGATCGCCACTCCCGGCCAGGACCCGTTCTCGATGCTCGCGCTGGCGCTTGCGTTGACGCTGCTGTTCGAGCTCGCCGTGCAGGTCGCCCGCCTCAACGACCGACGCAAGGCTCGCCGCACGGAGCAGGAGTGGGGCGCCCTCAGCGACGACGAATCGTCTACGATCGGCGCACCGTCCGACTTGAGCGAAGCGTTCGATGTCAGCGCGGCCCCGGTACCCGAACCAGCCGGCCGGTCTCGGCGTTGGCGTAGATCCGGGAAGTCCGGTGCGGCGACCGACAGTGCTGACACGGACACGAACGGCGGCAACACACCGGGTCAGGACTTCTCCGACACGCTGTGACAATCTGACGGGGTGGCAGTGACAACAGGTGAGAAGACCGGCGGCACCGAACTCGATGTGTTCTCGGCTCAGCTTGGCTTCGCGCTCGACCCCTTCCAGATCAATGCCTGCCGCGCGCTCGAGGGTGGGCACGGTGTCCTCGTTTGCGCCCCGACCGGTGCGGGAAAGACTGTGGTCGGCGAATTTGCGGTGCACTTGGCACTTGCGGCCGGACGCAAGTGCTTCTACACGACACCCATCAAGGCACTGAGCAACCAGAAGTATGCCGACTTGGTGCGGCGCTACGGCAAGGACAGCGTCGGTCTGCTGACCGGCGACTCGAGCATCAACTCGGACGCGCCGGTGGTCGTCATGACCACCGAGGTGCTGCGGAACATGCTGTACGCGGATTCGCAGACGCTACACGGGTTGTCCCACGTCGTCATGGACGAAGTGCACTTCTTGGCGGACCGATTCCGGGGCGCCGTGTGGGAAGAGGTGATCCTTCACCTGTCCGACGACGTCCGCCTCGTCAGTCTGTCGGCGACCGTCAGCAACGCCGAGGAGTTCGGTGCATGGATGGAAACCGTTCGCGGCGATACCAGCGTTGTGGTCGACGAGAACCGTCCGATTCCGCTGTGGCAGCACATCATGGTCGGACGTCGGCTGTTCGACCTTTTCGACGTGCGCGCGGGGAGTGGGGACGCGCGCAAGGATCTGGTGGTGGACCAGGATCTGGTGCGTCACGTCAAGCAGCGGCAGGCTCTGGACCGAGCCGACTCCTGGGAGTCGAGGGGTCGAGGACGCCGCGGGGGCCGCGGGTTCTCCAGCGACTTCCGCCCGCTGCCGCGACCGGAGGTGATCTCCCGTCTCGACGACGAGGGACTGCTCCCGGCCATCACGTTCATCTTCAGCCGGGCAGGGTGTGATGCAGCGCTGGCGCAGTGCCTGCGTTCATCGCTCCACCTGATTACGCCGGAGCAGGTTGAAGAGATCCGGACGATCATCGATGCCCATACAGCGGAGCTCCCGAAGGCTGATCTTGTGGTCTTGGGCTACTGGGAGTGGCGCAAGGCCCTCGAACGGGGTCTCGCCGCGCACCACGCGGGGATGCTGCCTGCCTTCCGGCAAACTGTCGAGGAATTGTTCGTCAAGGGTCTGGTGCGGGCAGTGTTCGCCACCGAGACGTTGGCACTCGGCATCAACATGCCTGCTCGTACCGTCGTCCTCGAGCGGCTCGTGAAGTACAACGGTGAGGCCCACGCCGAACTCACACCCGGGGAATACACCCAGCTCACGGGGAGAGCTGGGCGGCGCGGAATCGACATCGAGGGTCACGCGGTGGTCCTCTGGCAACCCGGTGTGGAACCGGTGGATGTGGCCGGTCTCGCCTCGACCCGGACGTTTCCGTTGCGCAGTTCGTTCCGTCCCGGCTACAACATGACCATCAATCTCGTCGACCGTATGGGTGCCACAGAATCGCGTGCGCTGCTCGAGCGGTCGTTCGCCCAGTTCCAGGCTGATCGTTCCGTGGTGGGTCTGACCAGGGGTATCGAACGAAACGAGGCCGCGCTCGTCACTCTCCGGGAACGGCTGGGCGGCGTGGACGGTGAGTACTTCGAATACGAGCGGCTGCGGGAGGAACTGAGCAGCCGGGAACGGTCACTCGAGCGGCAGGGCCGGACCGAACGCCGAGACACCGCCATCGCGTCGCTCGTGGCGCTCCGCCGCGGCGACGTCATCGCGATCCCCGTAGGCCGGCACTCCGGACTCGCCGTGGTACTCGAGCCCGACCGTGATGAGACGGATCCGAAGCCGCTGATCCTGACCGAGGCGAAGTGGGCGGGCCGGGTGTCGGCGGGCGACTTCCCGGAGCCGGCACGGTCTTTGGGGTCGATGCAGATGCCTCGGCGCTTCGACCACCACACCGCGCGGATCCGGCGAGATCTGGCCTCGGCGTTGCGCAGCACCGGAATCGTCGCGCCGGGCCGACGGAAACGGAAGAAGTCGGGTGCCGTCGGCGACGACGCCGAGATCGCTCGGTTGCGCCGCGCTATCCGGCAGCACCCCTGCCACAGTTGGCCCGACCGCGAGCAGTTGAGCCGAATCGGTGAGCGCCATAGCAGGCTTGCCCGCGAGACCGAGACGATGCGGCAGAAGGTGGCCGCCACCACGAACTCGTTGGCGCGCACCTTCGATCGCATCCTGTCGCTACTGGCCGAGCGCGACTACATCTCGGCGGGCGGGCACCCCGAAGCGACGGAACACGGAACGCGGTTGAGTCGAATCTATTGCGAGAGTGACCTCTTGGTTGCCGAGTGTCTCCGGCAGGGTGTGTGGAAGGGACTCGGGCCTGCGGAGCTTGCCGCCGCCGTCTCCTCGGTGATCTTCGAGTCTCGCCGTGAAGGGGAGACCGTCGAGCATGGCGGCACTGGACTGCTGCGGCATGCACTGGACGAGACCGTGCGGGTGTGGCGGGAGTTGCGAGCTGACGAGATCCGGCACAAGTTGCCGCCGACGCGGGAACCGGACTTCGGTTTCGCTTCCGCCGTTTTCCATTGGGCGAGTGACAATTCACTGGTCGAAGCATTGATCGCGGCAGGGGATCAGGGACGTGCTCTGTCGGCAGGCGACTTTGTCCGCTGGTGCCGGCAGGTGATCGATCTGCTCGAGCAGGTCCGCTCGACCACGTCGGACCCGGAGGTGGGCAAGGCCGCGGGTCGCGCCGTGGCGGCCATCCGTCGCGGTGTCGTCGCGGTGGATGCTGCGTGAGCTGACCGGTCTGGTTGGATCTACAAAGCTGCGCGAAGGCCCGAAACTGGTGGTTGGGCGTTACGGTAATACGAGACTGGACACGCGAGCGGGAGGCGATGATGAGCGGCCCTTACGGACCGAACGACCCGAATGGGCAATGGGCTCAGGGACAACAGTCGGGTGGGGGCGACCCTGACCAAACCGGAGGTCAGTACTGGGGGCCGCAATACGGTCAGCAGCCGCCCGCTCAGCAGTGGGGTCAACCCGCCCCGAGTCAGCCGCCGTATCCCGGGCAACCGCCGTATCCCGGGCAACCCCAATGGGGTCCGCCGCAACCCCAATGGGGTCAGCAACCCGGACCGCCAACCCAGTGGGGTCAGCCCCAACAATGGGGACCTACTCCCGGTCAGCAGCAGTGGGGTCCGCCGCCGCCAAGGAAGACGAAGCAGCCGTGGATCATCGCTGGTGCCGCAGCTCTGCTCGTCGTCGTGGGTGCAGTGCTGACGCTTGCGTTTACCGTGTTCCGCACGGACACCCTAGATCAGCGGGCGGCCGAGGAGGGTGTCGAGCGCATCGTCACCGAGTCGTACGGCGCGGCTAACGTCTCGGGTGTCACTTGCCCGGCGGATCAGGAAGTGAAGACGGGCAATAGCTTCACCTGCGATCTCACCGTCGACGGGGACGACAAGCAGGTCACTCTCACCTTCACCGATGACAAGGGTACGTATGAGGTGAGCCGCCCGAGTTAGCGATACCGACACATCGGCCGTTGACGACGTAGGGATCATGCCTCGACGTTTGACCGGTGTTCGGCGAGCCCGTCGACGGTAGTCAGCATGTATCCTCCGGCCTTCGTGAGAGCAGCGGACACCGAGTAGGACCTGCCGTAGTCCGTGGGGAACAGGTCGCCGCGTGCCGAGTGAATTCCCAGAGCAGCGTTGTCGCTGGTGCGGATCAAGGGCGCGCCGCTGTCGCCGGGCGCCATCACGAGATTGTGTCAGATCCAGTCACCAGTGGTAGCGGTGACCTTGCCGCACTGCCATCCCGAGGTCATCCCCTCGCTACACACCTCATCGCCCACCCGAGCCTTCCCTAGCGACTCCGGTGACACCTTATTCGAAGCTGCAACCGGCTGAGCGTTCCCGTTCAGCGCGATAGTCGCCCAATCCGATGAGATGGGGTCCCACTTCTCCTCGAACGACGACTTACCGGTCTCGCCGATCAGCTTTCCGCCGGCATACACACGCATTCCGGGAAATGCGCAATGCCCGGCTGTCAACGCCACCGGCTGGTTCGACGGGGTCGTCCCGACGAACGCGACGGTGCACCCCGACCAGGAACCATCGGGTTTCTCAACAGTGATCACGCAACGGGAGTAGCCCCTGACGCCGCCCTTTCCTCCGTGGGGGCAGCGGATGCCACCCCGATTCCGATGCTTGCAACGGTGAGAGCGGCGGCGGCAACAGCGGTGATCTTACTGGCGATGCTCAAGTGAACCTCTTTGTCCGACGGTGTGTTGGGAGGGGATGACAGCGAAACCTCGATGCCATCCATACTGGGCGCCGGAGTCTATTGCGCTTATCTCTTGATTTTTCGGGAGGTGGGCAGGTTCGGCCGAACCCTGTCATCATTCACAAACTGTCGGTACAGAGTTAGGGTGCGATCTCAGGACGCCTGGGCAGTGGCCGCCGACTTCAGCGCCTTCTCGAGGCGTCCGACGGAGTTTGCAATTCCCAGTTCCTCCGCAAGTTCGCCGAGCAGGGACGGGTCGACCGGCGCGGCGGGCAGCGCGTCGCCCCGTGAGAACGAGACGTCGGCGTCCCGCACCACCTGCACGACCGGCAGTGCGGCGTCCAGGTAGTCGGCTGCGGCCGCGAACTTCGCCCGCACGCCCTTCGCCATTTCGGAGCCGGGATCGAGCGCGGCGGCCCGCAGGTTTTCCAACGACCCGTACTGCATCAACATGCTGGAGGCGGTCTTCTCGCCGACCCCTTTCACTCCGGGCAGGCCATCGGACGAGTCACCGCGCAGGAGAGCGAGTTCCGCGTACGCTTCGCCCGCCCGTTCAACGGGCACGCCGTATTTGGCTGCCACTTCTTCCGGTCCGAGCAGTTCGGCCTTCGCGAGTCCACGCACCACATACAGCACCCGCACAGGCACCGGATCGTCGGTGACCACCTGGAGGAGGTCGCGATCGCCGGTGACCACGATGGTGGTGTCGCGGGTTTCGGTGGCGGCGAGGGTGCCGAGAACATCGTCTGCTTCGAGCCCTTCCGCGCCTGCGGTGGCTATTCCGGTGGCGGCGAGGACATTCAGGATCATCGGGATCTGTGGCGACAGGGTGTCCGGCACCTCCTCCTCGGCCCCGCCGGTGTCCTCGGCAACCCGGTGTGCTTTGTAGGTGGGCACCGCCTGCACCCGGAACGCCGGCCGCCAATCGAGGTCGAGGCACACCGCGACCCGTGAGGGTTCGAATTTGGTGATCAGCGCGGCGACCATGTCGGTGAAGCCGCGCACCGCGTTGACGGATCGTCCGTCGGGAGATGTGATCGAGTCCGGTAATGCGTAGTACGCGCGAAACCACAGGCTGGCACCGTCGAGGAGAAGCAGAGGCCCTGTCATGTCCTCATCTTGCCAAACCGGTTTAGCCTGAAGTCATGAGTTCCCTCGGCGCATCGCCTTCACGCTTCCCAACCGCTGTCTATGCCGACCGAATCGCTCGGGCCGGCGGCCTCGCCCGTGCCGCCGGACTCGACGGCCTCCTGATCACACCCGGCCCCGACCTTCGATATTTACTGGGTTCACGGGCGGAGTCGTTCGAACGCCTCACCTGCCTGGTGATTCCGGCAAACGGCGATACAGCGTCCGTTGTGGTACCGCGGCTCGAACTGGCCTCTCTCACCGAATCTGCGGCGTACGAACTCGGTCTGACGATTCAGGATTGGGTCGACGGCGTCGACCCGTACCGCGTGGTGGCGGCGCTACTCCCCGCCCCCGCCCGGACAGCCGTGACGGATGCGATGCCTGCGCTGCATTTGATCCCGCTGTCCGAGACGCTCGGTGAACTGCCCGTCCTTGCGACCGGGGTTCTGCGCGAACTGCGAATGGTCAAGGACGAGGCGGAGATCGACGCTCTACGCCGGGCTGGGCAGGCCATCGATCGGGTCCATGCCCGGATGGGCGAGTTCCTGCGGGTCGGTCGCACCGAAGCTCAGGTTGCGGCCGACATCGCAGCCGCCATCCTCGAGGAGGGGCATACTGAGGCCGCGTTCGTCATCGTGGGCTCGGGGCCGCACGGGGCCGATCCGCACCACGAGGTGTCCGAGCGCGGCATCGAGTCGGGTGATGTCGTGGTCATCGACATCGGCGGTCCCGTCGAACCCGGCTACAACTCGGACTCCACGCGCACGTACAGCATGGGTGAACCCGACCCCGCTGTCGCGGAGCGGTTCGCTGTGCTGGAGCAGGCACACGCGGCGGCGGTCGATCTGGTACGCCCCGGTGTGACGGCGGAAGCAGTCGACGCCGCAGCCCGTGATCTGCTCGCGGCCCGGGGGCTGGCGGACGCCTTCGTGCACCGGACCGGCCACGGGATCGGGCTCTCGGTACACGAAGAGCCCTACATCGTGACGGGGAACTCGATGGAATTGGCGGAGGGCATGGCGTTCAGCGTGGAGCCGGGGATCTACTTCCGCGGCGAGTGGGGTGCGAGGATCGAGGACATCGTCATCGTGACTGCCGACGGATGCGAACCGGTGAATACCCGCCCGCACGGGCTGGGGGTACTCCCCGGGTAACATTTGCCATTTGTTCACGCCCACATCCGTCGTTGTGCGTTGCGGCGAGTGTGGAATCACAGATCACGCGAAGGTGTCATGGAGAGCGTTCCCCCGAAGGTAACCGTCGTTGTACCGACCTACAACGAACGCGACAACCTGCCCAAGATCGTCGAATTCCTCGCGGCGCTGGGCATTGCGAATATGCACGTGCTGGTTGTCGACGACGATTCGCCGGACGGCACCGGTGAGGTCGCGGACAAACTCGGCGTCGACGGTCCGATCCCGGTCGGTGTCCTGCACCGGACGGTGAAGGACGGGTTGGGGCGCGCCTATGTGGCCGGGATGAGTCGGGCGCTGTCCGAGGGCGCGGACATCGTGATCCAGATGGACGCCGACCTGTCGCACCCTTGTGAGGCCATCCCGGGGATGCTGGAAACTCTGGCGACGACAGACGCGGCCGTCGTGCTCGGATCCCGGTACGTGACCGGCGGCGCGGTCGCCGACGCCTGGCCGTGGCATCGCAAGGCGCTGTCGGCGTGGGCGAACTTCTACGTCAATGCGATCCTCCGGTTGCGGGTGAAGGACGCGACCGCCGGGTTCAAGGCGTGGCACGCCGACACCTTGCGCGCGATCGACGTCGACGGCGTGCGGAGCAACGGGTACGCGTTTCAGGTGGAGATGAACTACCGCACGGTGCAGCGTGGCATGACGATCGCCGAGGTCCCGATCCGGTTCGAGGAGCGCACCGACGGGGTGTCCAAGATGAGTTTCGCCATCCAACTCGAGTCCGCGATGGTCCCGTGGAAGCTGCGGTTCAGTGGTGCCGCACCGCGGCCGAGCCGAGTACGCGGCTGACCGCGATCTCGACGACCACCCGTGCCGGATTCTCTCGGGGAGTGCTGTACCGGGTGTACCGGGCCGCGTAACGGGCCACCGCGTCGGCGACCAAGCCGGGGTCGGTCAGGACGCGGGACGGTCCCTCGAGGGTGATCCAGCGGCGCCCGTCGACCTGAGTCACCGCCGCGTACCCCCCGCGGTCGGCGTTGAGCGCCTTCTGCGAGGAACCGTTGGTGATCACCCGCGCCACCCCTTGCTCGTGATCCCAGCTGAAGCCGACAGCCACCACGTGCGGGGTGCCGTTCTTGCGGAGTGTCGTGAGTGTGCCCAGGTGATGTTCACCGAGGAAGGTGAGCGCCTCGTCGGTCAGGTGGAGCGGGGCGGCGGGGGTGCGGTCCATGCCCCGACGTTAATCCAGGACAGTCAGTCCAGGACACTGGAGGGGTGAGCTTGGGATCGAAGAACGACAGCGGGAAGCATTCGAGCCGGATCGACGATCACGGGGCCGTACTCCTCCTCGGTGGCCGCAGCGAGATCGGTCTCGAGATCGTCTCCCGCCTCGCGCCCGGACGCACGATCGTCCTCGCGGCCCGCCGGAGCACAGAACTCGACGCGGAACGGGACTCGCTACTCGAGGCCGGCGCGGCGGTGGTGAAGTGCGTGGAGTTCGACGCCGACGACCTCGACAGCCACGAACAATTACTCAGGTCCGTCGTGGCCGAGTACGGCCCGCTGTCCGCGGCGGTGCTCGCGTTCGGCGTGCTCGGCGACCAGGCGCGTGCCGAGCAGGACGCACGGCACGCGGTCCGCGTGGTCCACACCGACTACGTCGCGCAGATCAGTGTGCTGACCCATCTGGCCAACCTGCTTCGCGAACAGGGGTCGGGGCGGATAGTCGTGTTCTCGTCCGTGGCGGGTGTGCGCGTGCGACAGGCCAACTATGTCTACGGCTCGGCGAAGGCAGGATTGGACGGGTTCGCCAGCGGCCTCGGTGACGCCCTGCACGGCACCGGTGTGTCGCTCATGCTGGTCCGGCCCGGTTTCGTGATCGGGCGGATGACCGAAGGAATGTCGCCTGCGCCCATGTCGAGCACACCCGCGCAGGTCGCCGAGGCGGTTGTGCGCGGCCTGCGCCGAGGTTCGAGTCGGGTGTGGGTGCCGGGACGACTTCGGCCGGTGTTCTTCGTCATGAGGATGCTGCCGCAGGCGATCTGGCGCCGGATGCCACGATGAGCGATGTCCTGGTGATCGTCGGCATCGGCGCCGACGGATGGGACGGTCTGTCGCCGCGCGCGCATCGCGAGGTCGAACGCGCCGAGATACTGATTGGCGCCCGGCGCCAACTCGACCTCGTCCCCGAATCGCGCACACCGCGTGTGTCTTGGCCGTCGCCGTTGACACCTGCGCTGCCTGGACTGCTCGAGAAGCACGCCGGTCGGCGGATATGTGTTCTGGCCAGCGGCGACCCGATGTTCCACGGTATCGGCGTGACGCTGGTCGATCTGCTGGGCGCAGACCGAGTCCGGGTAATCACGCATCCATCGTCGGCGGCTCTCGCCTGCGCCCGGATGGGGTGGCCGACCCACACCACGCCCGTGGTCAGCCTAGTGAACGGTCCCGTCGAGACCCTGCTGCCCGCGCTCGGTGAAAGCGCGCGCCTGCTGGTGCTCAGCCGCGACGAGCACACACCCGCAGCTGTCGCGGGGCTGCTGGCTCACCACGGATTCGGGGAGTCGCACCTCAGTGTGCTCGGCGAACTCGGTGGGCCGAACGAGTCGCGGATCGACGGCACGGCGTCGGCGTGGTCGCTCGAACCCGGTGAGCGACTCAATGTCATCGCGATCGAGTGCCGAGCCGACCCCGGGAAGTTGCGGCTCACCCGGATCCCCGGGCTACCCGACTACGTGTACTCCGGCGATGGGCAGATGACCAAACAGGAGATCCGCGCGGTCACCCTGTGCGCACTGGCGCCCGCGCCGGGCGAGTTGCTGTGGGACGTGGGCGGCGGTTCGGGCACCGTCGCGATCGAATGGATGCGCACCCATCCGCAATGCCGGGCAGTCGCTTTCGAGCGGGATGTCGACCGGGTCACGCAGATCGAGGCAAACAGCTCCGCGCTGGGGGTGCCGTCACTCACGGTGCTCGGTGATGCCCCCTGCGCGTTCGACGATGTCTCGCCGGCGCTGTCCCTGCCGGACGCGATCTTCGTCGGGGGTGGGCTCACCCAGGACGGCCTGCTCGAGGCGTGCTGGAACATGCTCGGACCTGGGGGCCGGCTGGTGGCGAACGCCGTGACCGTAGAATCGGAAGGAATTCTGCTGCAGTGGTTCTCGAAGGTCGGCGGGAAGATCCGCAAGTTCCAGGTGTACCGTGGCGCGCCGCTCGGTGGGTTCACCGCGTGGCGACCGCAACTGCCGGTGGTGCAGTGGTCGGTGACTAAGCAGTCGAAAGGTTGTTCGGCATGACGGTGTACTTCATCGGGGCTGGTCCGGGTGCTGCAGACCTCGTCACGGTGCGCGCGCAGCGGATCATCGCGGCGAGCCCGGTGTGCCTGTACGCGGGAAGCCTCGTCCCGGAGGAACTATTGGCGCAATGCCCGGAAGGCGCACGGGTCATCGACACGGCACGGTTGAGCCTCGACGAGATCGTCGCCCACCTGATCGAGGCCGACGCGGCCGGTCACGACGTTGCACGCCTGCACTCGGGCGACCCATCGGTATTCAGCGCGGTCGCCGAACAAGCCCGGCGACTCGATGCCGTCGACATCGCGTACACCATCGTTCCCGGGGTCGCCGCCTTCGCTGCGGCGGCCGCATCGCTGGGGCGGGAACTGACAGTTCCCGGTGTCTCCCAGACCATCGTGCTGACCAGGGTGTCGACCCTGTCCACGGCAATGCCGGAGGGTGAGGACTTACGCTCGTTGGGCCGTAGCGGTGCCACCATGGTGGTGCACCTGGGTGCGCATCGCATCGACCAGATCGTCGAGGAGCTCACCGAGAACTACGGGCCGACGTGTCCCGCCGCCGTCGTCGCGTTCGCTTCACGCCCGGACGAGATCGTGCTGCGTGGGACACTCGGCACGATCGCCGAGCAGGTGAAGGCCGCCGGCGTCACCAAGACCGCCGTAGTGATCGTCGGGAAAGTGCTTGCTGCCGAGGGGTTTCCGGATAGCTACCTGTATTCCTCCGTCCGCGTCCGCACTACCCACTGATTGTGGTGCGGATACTGATCCTCGGTGGCACCGGGGAGGCTCGGTCGCTCGCGGCGGCACTGCACGAAGATTCCGACATCGACGCCGTGTCCTCGCTGGCTGGCCGGATCCGGGATCCAAGAGTGCCGGTCGGCGACGTGCGCATCGGCGGATTCGGGGGAGCGGACGGACTCGCGGACTGGCTGCGAACGCATCCGGTCGACGCGATCGTGGACGCGACCCATCCGTTCGCCGCGCAGATCACCGCGAACGCGGTCGAGGTCGCCGGGCGGTGTGACATTCCGATTCTGGTCCTGCGCCGACCGGCATGGGTGCGTCGGACCGGCGACGACTGGCGTGAGGTGGCCGATCTCGGCGAGGCGGCGCAACTGTTGCCCGAACTGGGGTCCCGGGTGTTTCTCACCGTCGGCAGGCAGGGCGTCGATTCGTTCGCACGGTTGGGCGCTCTGTGGTTCCTGGTCCGTGCCATCGACCCCCCCGACGTCGAGATGCCGCAGCGTTCGACGCTCCTGCTCGCTCGGGGACCGTTTACGGCGGCGGCGGAAGCGGCGCTGATGCACGAGCACCGCATCGACGTTCTGGTCACCAAGAACAGCGGCGGAGACCAGACCTACGCGAAACTCGAGGCTGCGCGCGCACTGGGAATTCCGGTAATCATGGTTCGCCGTCCGCAGTTGCCTCCTGGCGTCGGGGCAGTGGACGATGTCGCAGATGCACTGGCATGGATCGTTTCGCGGACCAAGTGACCGTCAGCACGCCGTTGCGGGGGCGTCCTCGGACAACGGACGTCCCTCCGGCTGGGTGTAAGTGTAGAAGCACGAGGGGGTCCGTGCCTAGGTTGGCGCCAGTATGGACGTGGTCATTTCCGTGGCCCTCGGTGAGGGTCTGCCCCTGCGTTGTCACCTCATGCGTGCAGTCGTGCAGTGTCCTGGTGAGTTCCCGGATTCGACGTATACGTACACGGGACCGTCGTGGTAATGCCATCCCGTCGTGCCGCCCGGCGCGATCTCGATACGCCGGAAGGTGAGCGCCATGTCCCCCGAAGTGCCGGCGACGGCGGGAACCGTGGTCTCGAGCAACCGTCTGTGCACTCATGCCCGATGACTGATGTGTGGCAGCGGCAGGAGAGGCAAGCAGGACCCCAATTGAGGTACAGGCAGACAAGAGCACCATCGACTTGACGATCAAGGGGATGACCTTCCGGTGCGCTGGCTCCGCGCCAGCGGAAGCCCCGAGGAAGAATCTTTCCGTTTCCAGAGCACATACCCACTCGGCAGGAGCAGACTGATCTGGCGGGTCTTCGACACGGGTCGCGTCGCGCAGCGCCGAACTGCCGGCTACCGGATCCGTGACGCAGGTACCACCGCGCCGCAGTCCGAAAACGGCCTGTGACCACTGGCGGACCCCTGCTCGTGCTGCGGGTTCGGGACCGCCCGTGCGACTTTCGGCTACAGTCGAAATGAGTTTGACTTCAGCCAGCAAGGTGGACCGCAATGAATTTGATGAAGAAATCAGCAGCGTCAGCCCTCGTGGCGGTGGCCGTGACTCTCGGAGCGGGGACTGCTCACGCCCAACCTGCGATGCCCGACCCCGGCGCACCGGCACCCGTTGCACCGGCCCCCGGCATGCCCATGCCCGACATTTTCGGTCCTCCTCCATCGCTCGAGAAGCAGGCTGCGCTCGAGAACATGCTCAACGAAATCGGATTCGGCTGGGCCAACGGTGGAGCGGCTGGAACGGCGATCGGCGCGCTCATAGGCCTCGGCGTCGGGTGTGTGTCGATGTTCCCCGGCAGCCTCGCGGGCTGCATCATCGGTTCGCCCCTCGGAGCAGTCACCGGTGCCGTCGTCGGTATCGGACAGGGTAACCCCAACGCGCAGCAGGCGATCGACGAGTACCTCAATACACCGTGAACTGCTGCCCGCCCAGCTCCCTTCGTGGAGTTGGCCGGTCACGGACGCAAATACGTCCAGGTAGAGGTTGCGAACAGTGATGCCGGACCAAGCCATCCCGCAGTAACGACGGAACCCCTAGCGAAACGGCGCAGCGGCTCCGCGAACTACCTTCTTTTGGCAGGATTGGCACATCAATTGTCCGACGTTGGGTCCTGGAGAGATCAGGCGTGGTCATCGCGGTCCAGGGATGATGGTCTGGTGTGGTGCCGGTCCTGAGGACCTCCCATTAGAGAACGGAACGTCGAACGGTACCGCTGCCACGTCGACTGACCGAACAGCCCGCCCACGCGACTCGACCCGGTACTTCTTCGAACCCGGCATGACTCCATTCTTCCCGGAGGATCGAGTCTGCCGGACACGCCGGGCCGGTTCAGGAGGGTGGCCGGGCGACCACTGATTGCCGGCTCGTCGGTGCAGCCCGGACCGTGAGTCCCGGAAGGGCGACCGCGACTGACGTCAGGTGGGGACTGGGGCAGTGCCATCAGGGTCTGCAAGTCGCCGTTGAGTGCCTCGACCAGCTCAGTGATTGCGCCCGTGAGTGCGTGCGCCTCGCCCGACAGGTGTGCGAGATGCTCCGTGGCGAGTTCGTCACCCACGGCGTTGGTGAGGAGTTCGGCGCTCTCGTCGTCGACGGCGAGAGCATGTTTCGCTGTTTCGGCATGTTCGAGTTCGATATCGAGCGCCAGCAGGTGGTTGAAGTAGTCGTCCAGGACACGCACTCGATGGAGCAGCCGATCCCAGACGGATGTCCAACCGTTCGCGGGCGACATCGAAAGCGCGGATCGCGACGTTCGCCGCAGACGACGTTCCAGCGGGTTGCGCCCCCAGCTTCTCGATGGTCCTCATCAACGCGAGAGCGTGCTGCACCACCTGGCGTGCCTCTTCGCTGGGATCGAGCTGCACTCGGTGCGCCTCGAGGTGGCGGCTGTTCCATGACTTGGTCTGGGGGATAACCATTTCCAAATCGAGGATGGCGGCGATAAGCATGCGCACTCGCTTCTCTCCGAACGGCTCTCGCGCGATCCGGTCCAGCGGCTCTACATCGGAAAGATCCACGACGACGGACTCCTTCCGGTGTGCCGCCGCGTCTGTTCGATCGTATGCGAGGTGATTTAGCGCGAGGCGGACCCCCGGGATGTATATCCCCCATAGGAAGACTGGGGATACGATCCCTCCCACCATGGCGCCTGCCGTGGAGTTGAAGACCGCACCGACGAGTACCCCGGGGATCAACGCGAGAAAAACCGCGAAGATGCTCAACCCCACGATTGCGCCGCCGATCCGCTCGTACTGTTCTTTTGCAGTTTTTGCTTTCGGCAGGTGATACCCGTGATCGGGTTCTGGCACACTGCGGCCTGCTGCTGCCATGCGGGAACGTTTGTTCCGTGTCTCCTCCGGCAGTGCGTGTTCATCGAGGTAGACGAGTTTCCTGTCCTCGAGGACATAATGGAGCTGGCTCATGGATGGATTGTCCCTGGGGGCCGGCCAGAATACGGCAGAAGCGGCCGCGGTGTGATTGCCGACCCAGAAAACGTTCCGGAGTGCCAGGTGCCCGCGTGGGGGTGGTAGACAGGTCGCAGAGTCCCATATCTGGTGGTGAGCTCGCCTCATCAAAACAACTTCGACCTACAGATGGCTGTCGAGCTGTGGAATTCGCCACCAACCGAAGCCAGGTCAGGGCCCTTTCAGGTTCGTGCCCGCCGTTCGTGCTCGAACGGCCTGCCGCGGTCGCGCCTCCAGGACCGCTGAACCCTGAGCGACTGCAGGACGGGGTGGTACTCAGCCCGGGTAACGACGAGGCGTGAAAACCATGGTCCCATGGCGGTTCTCGACGACGGTCGTCATGGACGAGCCGATGATGAGCAAGCAGCGCATGTCGATCTCGGCGGGGTCGAGGTCGGCGAGTCGCACGACGCGCACCGACTCCTGTGCGCCGGCCACGTCCCGGCCGATGATCACGGGTGTGTCGGGGGAGCGGTGCTCGAGAACGAGGTCGCGCATCGCGCCGACCTGCCAGGTGCGCGATTTCGATGCGGGGTTGTAGACGGCGAAGGCCATGTCGGCGCCGGCGATAGCGGAGATGCGCCGAGCCACGACGTCCCAGGGCTTGAGCCGGTCGGACAAGGACAGGACGGCGTAGTCGTGTCCGAGGGGGGCGCCCACCCGGCTCGCTACCGCGTTCGCGGCGGTCATCCCGGGCAGGACGCGCACCGGAACGTCGCGCCACTGATCCTCGTCCGCAACTTCGAGGACCGCGGCTGCCATCGCGAACACACCCGGATCGCCGGACGACACGACGGCGACGCGGGCCCCGTTCTTCGCCAAGTCGAGCGCCATCGCAGCACGCTCGGCCTCGACCCTGTTGTCGCTGCAGTGACGGCGCTGGCCGGGGCGTTCCGGCACCCGGTCGATGTAGGGGCCATAACCGACGAGGTCGGTGGCCAGTGACAGTTCGTGCTGCACCTCGGGTGTCGTCCACGCCTGATCCCCGGGGCCGAGCCCGACGACGACCAGTTCACCGGCGGATGCCAGGCTGCCGCGGCGGGTGTTCGACGGGCTGGGAACGAGAGCGATCGAGAAATAGGGAACGTCGCTGTCCGAGACGTCGTCGGCCGGGTCGATTCGCTGGCCGGCGGTGCTGGCTCGTTCGACGTACCAGGTTTCGTCTATCCGCCCGGAGTCCTTCAACGCCTGCCGGACGGCCGGATACGTCCGCCCGAGCTTGAGGATGGCGGCCGCGTCCGTCTCACGCAGGCGCCGCGTCAGCTCGCCCTGCGGCAGTGTGCCGGGCAGGACGGTGAGGATCTCCTCGCCCTCGACGAGCGGCATCGCCAGCGCGGCGGAGGCGGCACTGATCGACGTGACACCAGGAATCACCTCGATGTCGAATCGCTGCGACAGACGTTTGTGCATGTGCATGTAGGAGCTGTAGAAGAGCGGGTCTCCGGCGGCGAGGAGTGCCACCGTACGTCCGGCGTCGAGGTGGACGGCGAGTCGCTGCGCGGACTCCTCGTAGAACTCGTCCATGGCCACCTGATATCCACCGGGATGGTCGACGGTCCCGGTGGTGACGGGGTAGACAAGATGCTCCTCGATCTGGCCCTCACGCATGTAGGGCGCGGCGACGGCCCGCGAGATGCTCTTGCCGTGCCGGGCGCTGTGGAATGCGACCACGTCGGCCGTGCCGATGATCCGTGCGGCCTTGACCGTCACCAGTTCCGGGTCGCCTGGTCCGATGCCGACCCCCCACAGCTTCCCTGCCGCACGCACATCGGAGCTCATTCGACCTCGCTCGCAATCGCATTCAGGGCCGCCGCCGTGATGGCGCTGCCACCGCGCCGACCGCGAACCACCAGGTAGTCGAGTCCGCTAGGATGCCCGATCAACGCTTCCTTCGACTCCGCGGCACCGATGAAACCGACCGGCCCGCCCACGATCGCGGCGGGTCGAGGCGCACCCGAGTCGATCATGTCCAGCAGATAGAACAACGCGGTAGGGGCATTGCCGATAGCGACCACGGCGCCCTCGAGTTTGCTGCCCCACAACTCGAGGGCGGCGGCCGATCGGGTGTTCCCGATCTGCTCGGCCAGCGCGGAAACCCGGGGGTCGCGCAGCGTGCACAACACCTCGTTGCCCGCCGGTAGCCGCGTCCGCGTCACCCCGGCGGCCACCATCTGCGCGTCGCACAGGATAGGTGCGCCGTCGGCGAGTGCCGTGCGGGCGGCCTTCACGACACCGGGGGTGAACGCGACATCGCCCGCCAGATCGACCTGGCCACTGGCATGGATCATCCGGACCACGGCCTGCGAGACATCCTCGGGAAAGGCGTGCAGATCCGCCTCGGCGCGGATCGTGGCGAAGGACCGGCGGTAGATCTCCGCGCCGTCTCGGATGTACTCGATCATCCGCTCACGATAGAGGCTTGGTGCTCATGGCCCCTCCACCCGGTAACCGGTCCCGGTCGCGGTCGCGACGAAGTCGGTGACCCCACCCCGGGGGCGCCCGCAACGCCTCTCGCATCCTGACCAGTGCCGGCGGCCCACCTCTGGGAGTTCGCCGCTCTCGACGGCCTCCCGCGCGTCGGCCCGAACGTCGGCGAGTGCCTTCTCACATCCGGGTTGCCCGGTGCAGGCGCTGACGTTCAACCAGGGCGAGTTCTCGTCGAAGATCAGGCCCATCGGGGCGAGGACACGCACAACCTGCTCGGCGGACCATTCGTCGAGGTCGCACAGCAGCAAGGATTTCCACGGGGTGACGATCACGGGCTTTTCGATCGCGGCGAGGAACTCCGCCATCCGGGCGTCGAGGATTCCGAACGGAAGACCGCCGCCGAGGGTCACGTCGCCGTCTGCTTGGTCGAGCCAGCCGATCGGGGGACGTGCCTCGGCGAACGCGGTCACCGGGTCGGCGGTCGGTACGAGGGTGAGCGCCGCGAGGGTACGTTCCATCCCCTCGGGGATCTCGGACAGCCGCCAGTGCTCATCGCGAAGTTCCAGGAAAACGCGAGCGGCGTCCAGGAGGACGGTCACCGAATCCGTCACCGCGATTCGGGCGCCGCTGTCGCGACCGGCGAGAACCACGGCGACCTCGGTCTCGCTGACCGCGTGGACGCCGTAGTCGCCGCCGAGCGGGGAAATGTCACCGCGACCGTCGTCGAGGGTGAAGAGGGTGCGGCCGGGCAATTCGGCCAACGCGGAGTCAGCGCACAGCCTCCGGTCGAGTTCGTCGACCACGCCACGCAGGTCCGTGAGACCCCCGATACGCCCAGTCAGCGGTGAGGCGAGGATGTTGCGGACGCGTTCGTGTGTTTGCGACGGCAGCAGTCCGGCACGGCTCAGGCGGTGGGCGAACTCTTGCGGATCGTCGATCGCCCGCAGTTGCACGTTGCCTCGGGAGGTCAGTTCGATCTCACCGCTACCCAGGTCGCGGGCGGATTCCGCGAGGGTCCGGACCTGCGCGGGAGTCAAGGTTCCGCCGGGAAGCCGCACGCGGGCGAGCGCGCCGTCGGCGGCCTGGTGGACCCCGACCGCGCCTGGGCAGGAATCGGGGCGGGAACGGGAGTCGACCATGGTCCCAGGCTACGGGCGGCGCCCGGTAGCATCACCAGCACTTGCGGCACCAGTAGAGGAAACCGGCGGAAATCCGGTGCGGTCGCGCCACTGTGAGCTCACCCGTCTCGGTGGGCAAGCCAGACCCTCGCCTGCTGCCGCTCCGGACCCACGGTTCCGCAGAACCACCGGACCCACGGTTCCGTAGAACCACCGCCATGGGGCGCGACACCCCCAGGAAGGCTCCACCTGTGATCCTGCTGCTCTCCACCTCCGACACCGATCTGCTCAGTGCCCGCGCCAGCGGCGCGGATTACCGCTGGGCGAACCCGGCACGACTGCTCGTCGAGGAGGATTTGCCGGGGCTACTCGCCGGCGCCGATCTGGTCGTCGTGCGCATCCTCGGCGGTCGGCGGGCGTGGGAGGAGGGGCTTGCCGCGGTCCTGGCTGGCGGGTTGCCCGTCGTCGTCCTCGGAGGCGAGCACGCCCCCGACGCCGAGCTGATGGAATGCTCGACGGTCACCGCCGGTGTTGCCGCCGAGGCCCACAATTATCTGGCTGAGGGCGGTGCCGACAACCTCGCGCAGTTGTATTACTTCCTGTCGGACACGGTGCTGCTCACCGGTCACGGCTTCGAGGCCCCGGTGCACCTGCCCAGTTGGGGAGTCGCATCGTTTGCCCCCGAGTCGGTCACCCCCGAGTCGGTTGTGGGCCGGCCGACGATCGCCGTGCTCTACTACCGCGCCCAGCACCTGGCCGGGAACACTCGCTACATCGAGGCGCTGTGCGAGGCAGTCGACGCCGCCGGTGCCAACCCGTTGCCGATCTATTGCGCGTCGCTGCGCACCGCCGAACCGGAGTTGCTGCAAACCCTGCGCCGCGCTGACGCCATGGTGGTCACCGTCCTCGCGGCCGGCGGCACGAAACCTGCCGGGGTCTCGGCCGGTGGTGACGACGAAGCGTGGGACGTAGCCGCCCTCGCCGCATTGGACGTGCCGATCCTGCAGGGATTGTGCCTGACCAGCAGCCGCGAATCGTGGGAGTCCAACGACGATGGACTCTCTCCCCTCGACGTCGCCACCCAGGTCGCGGTGCCCGAATTCGACGGTCGGCTCATCACGGTCCCGTTTTCGTTCAAGGAGATCGACGCCGACGGATTGTCCACCTACGTTCCCGACGCCGAACGCGCGTCCAGGGTGGCGGGCATCGCCGTCCGGCATGCCCGCCTCCGTCGCATTCCCCCGCCCGAGCGCCGGATTGCGCTGATGCTGTCGGCGTACCCCACCAAGCACGCCCGCATCGGCAACGCCGTCGGCCTCGACACCCCTGCCAGCGCGATTCGGTTGCTCACCGAGATGCGTGCGGCCGGCTACGACCTGGGGCCCGAAGACGGGCCTGACGCCGTGCCCGGACTCGCCGCGCAGGACGGTGACGCCCTGATCCACGCCCTGATCGCAGCCGGTGGTCAGGACCCGGACTGGTTGACCGCGGAGCAACTCGAGGGCAACCCGATCCGCATCTCCGCCGACCGCTACCGCGAGTGGTTCACGTCGCTGCCGGTGGAGCTGTGCGAGCGCGTCGAGGAGCACTGGGGTCCGGCACCCGGCGAACTGTATGTCGACCGCACACAGGATCCATCCGGTGAGATCGTCATCGCGGCATTGCAGTTCGGCAACTTGGTGCTCATGGTGCAGCCGCCCCGCGGGTTCGGTGAGAAGCCGGTCGCGATCTACCACGACCCGGACCTGCCGCCGAGCCACCACTACCTGGCGGCATACCGGTGGATCGCCGCGAACACGGCGGTCGGTGGTTTCGGGGCCGACGCCGTGGTCCATCTCGGTAAGCACGGGAACCTCGAATGGCTGCCCGGCAAGACGCTCGGCATGTCCGCGTCGTGCGGAACCGATGCCGCACTCGGTGACCTGCCGCTCATCTACCCGTTCCTCGTCAACGATCCCGGCGAGGGCACCCAGGCCAAGCGGCGCGCGCACGCGACCCTGGTCGATCATCTGATCCCCCCGATGGCCCGAGCCGAGAGTTACGGCGACATCGCCCGACTCGAGCAACTCCTCGATGAGCACGCGAACATCTCCGCACTCGATCCGTCGAAGTTGCCGGCCATTCGCCAGCAGATCTGGACTTTGATGCGGGCAGCCAAGATGGATCACGACCTCGGTCTCGAGGAACGGCCCGACGAGGACGTGTTCGACGACATGCTGTTGCATGTCGACGGTTGGCTGTGCGAGATCAAGGACGTCCAGATCCGCGACGGACTACACATCCTCGGCGAGGCGCCCCGCGACGCCGCCGAGGTCGAACTCGTTCTCGCCATGCTGCGGGCCCGGCAGATGTGGGGCGGCGAACAGAACGTTCCGGGTCTGCGCGAGGCGCTCGGCCTCAGCGAGGACGGTGACGAATCCCGCACCCGGGTAGACGATATCGAGGAGCAGGCGCACGCACTGGTACAGGGCATGCACGACGCGGATTGGGAGCCCGCCGCCGTCGACACCCTCACCGACGACGCCACGGTCGCGCAGATACTCCGCTTCGCCGCCACCGAAGTGGTACCGAGGCTTCGGGAAACCGACAACGAGATCGGCCAGGTGCTGCACGCGCTCGACGGCGGGTTCATCGCCGCCGGGCCGAGCGGGTCACCGCTGCGCGGGCTGATCAACGTGCTTCCGACGGGCCGCAACTTCTACTCCGTCGACCCCAAGGCGGTGCCGTCTCGTTTGGCCTGGGAGACCGGCCAGGCGATGGCTGAATCATTGCTGGACCGATACAAGTCGGATCACGGTGAGTGGCCGCGGTCGGTCGGCCTGTCCGTGTGGGGCACCTCGGCGATGCGCACGTCAGGTGACGACATCGCCGAGATATTCGCGCTCCTCGGCGTGCGTCCGGTATGGGACGAGGCCAGCCGGCGAGTGGTGAATCTCGAGGTGATCGACCTCAACGAACTGGCCCGCCCGCGCATCGACGTCACGGTCCGGATCAGCGGCTTCTTCCGCGACGCGTTCCCGCACGTGCTAGCCCTGCTCGACGACGCCGTCCGGTTGGTGGCGGCACTGGAAGAACCGGCGGAGGTCAACTTCGTTCGAGCACATGCGCAGGCCGATCTGGCCGAACACGGCGACGAGCGACGAGCGACCACCCGCATATTCGGTTCCAAGCCGGGTACCTACGGAGCCGGGTTGCTGCAGTTGATCGACTCGAAGAGTTGGCGCGGGGACGCGGATCTCGCCGACGTCTACACCACATGGGGCGGTTTCGCGTACGGGCGTGGACTCGATGGTGCCCCCGCAGCCGACGACATGCGCACTGCCTACCGCCGGATCACCGTCGCAGCCAAGAACACTGACACCCGTGAACACGACATCGCCGACGCCGACGACTACTTCCAGTACCACGGCGGCATGGTCGCGACGGTGCGCGCGCTCACCGGGAAATCGCCAGAGGCATACATCGGCGACAGCACCCGACCCGAGTCGGTGCGCACCCGAACCCTGTCGGAGGAGACGTCCCGGGTGTTCCGTGCCCGCGTCGTGAACCCGCGGTGGCTCGGCGCGATGCGCCGCCACGGCTACAAGGGTGCATTCGAAATGGCCGCAACCGTCGACTACCTGTTCGGGTACGACGCCACCACCAACGTGGTCGCCGACTGGATGTACGAGAAGCTCGCCGAGTCCTACGTCCTGGACGAGCAGAACCGCAAGTTCATGGAACAGTCCAACCCGTGGGCCCTGCACGGGATCGCCGAACGCCTCCTCGAGGCCGCAGAGCGGGACATGTGGGAGCATCCCGAGCAGCAGACGCTCGACGGCCTGCGGCAGGTGTACCTGGAAACCGAAGGTGAACTCGAGGGCGACTGATCTCGCTGCATGTAGCGCCGGTAGCCATTCAGTGCAATTTCACTATCGGGTGCACAGTTCCATCATCGAATACACAGGCATCGCTGTAGGATTGGCCGCCCTTCATGTCAGGGACGGTCAGTGATGTTGTGCCGCAAGCGGAGCCGGCGAACTGGTGAGCCGTTCAAGGGGATCAGCAGCTGGGGCCGTTGGCAAGTTTCGGCCACATTGTCACTTGACTTAAGATGCCGCCGTGAGCTGACCGAGCAGTGCGGTGCGAATCTCAGGCCGCGACCCCACGACCATGGCCAACATCGCCTCACGGACGAGTCGTTCTGCGGTGTTGCCTTCCACGGACGAGGAGCTGCCCGTGGCCGCCATGAGGGCTGTGGCGGCCCGGACTGCCAGCGCCATGGCCTCGGCTCGGGCTAGGTGGCAGTCAAATCCTCCGGATAATGTGGCGTTGAGATGGTCGCGGACGGTCGACAGCTGCGCCGCGAATTCGGTCGTGTCGACTTCCCGCTTCTCGAGTTCTGTCAGGCACCGACGAGCGATGCCCAGGGGCATCGATGCGTTGAACCTGGAAAGGATAATCTCTCCCGCCATGAACTCGTCGCGGGTGATCACGTTGCACACCCGATCGTTGGCGACGTGGAAGTTGTCGAATCGGATCCGGACTGTGTTGCTCGCGCGTGCAGCGATGAGTGGCAGCGCCTGCACGGATGCCCCTTTACTTGAGCGTGCGTCGATGAGCACCTCCACGATCGAGTCGTCGATCTCGTCGCGGGCAAAGATCAGGATGACGTCGATGATGTCCCAACCTGTGACGAACGGCGCCACACCGTTGAGAACGTAGCCGTCGTCGGTGCGCCGCGCGTATAGCAATGGTGGTTGTGGGGCTGCGCCCGCACCGGTGATTCCGCCTTTGATGGACCCGTTCACGAGGCCGTCCCAGTAGATCTCGCGCAGTGCGGTGTTCGGCGACGTTGCCAGGTGAGTGACGAGGCCGCCATGCTGCGCCCAGGTGAACGCGGTGGCCAGGCAGCCTCCGTTCAGGGTTTCCAAGAGATCTGCCCGGTCGTCGATGCTCAAGTCGGGTCCGCCAAGCTCGGGGGGAGCGCTGATGCCGTAGAAGCCTGCGGCGGCCAGCGCCTCGAAGTGGCTGGGCGGGATCTTCCCCTCTCCGTCGACGGGGTTGGCCGCTGGTAGCAGCACCCGCTCTGCTATGTCCCGAGCGCGTTGTGTGTAGTTGGTCACCAGCTCAAGCGTACCCCGCCATCTGGTCGAACAAAGTGGCTAATTAACCTGGGCCGACATCGTCGGCGGTGACAAATCGTCCAGGGCTTGTCTGGTCACCTTTGCGCTCAGCTCCCACCGAACGACGTCGCCGGTCGCGGCATCAGGACCGTCTCGAATGGGTCTCTAAGCAGCCCATTCGACCTGGACTCGGTATCGCCACGAACGAATGGGCAACCAGAGCCGCGCAAGCTGTGCAACCATGAGATCTTGTGTGCCCTGTTGATCGGGAACGAACGATTCGGGGGGCGAGGAGAAGTCTCCGCCTCTCGCATTTGCGAGCCCGGATCCGGACACGGCCACACATATGCCGGTCGGGGAAACCTTACGCGGAGGTATCACCGTGACGCCTGAAGATTCGCGAAATCCGGCTACACAAATTTCGGGCGCACTGCATTTCCCGCTGTCCGCGGCGCAGCGTGCGACCTGGTTTGCACAGCAACTCGACCCCGCGGTGCCGATCTCGATAGCGCAATACGTGGAGTTACACGGCGACCTCGACGTTGATCTGCTGCGACGAGAAACAGTCGCGGCCGGTCGCGAGTTCCAGTCGCCCTTCCTCAAGGTCGTCGAGGTCGACGGCCAGCCGATGCAATATGTGGACGATGCGACCGACATTCCGGTCAACTTCATCGACTTTCGTGGTGCGGACCATCCGGTCGATGCCGCGCACCAATGGATGCGCCAGGACTACCAGACCCCACTCGACCTCAGTTCGGATCGCCTCGTCGAGACCTCGATCCTGTGCGTGCGCGAGTCGCACTACCTGTGGTACAGCCGCATCCACCACGTCGCGCTCGACGGATACGGTGCCATGACGATGGTCAACCGCATCGCGCACCGGTACTCGGCCGCGGTGGCCGGCCGCGAACCGGATCCGAGTCGAGCTGTGCCCCTGCGCGAGCTGCATGACATCGACGTCCGCAACCGATCCTCCGAACGATTCCTGGCGGATCGCGAGTACTGGGCGGGGCGGGTCGAGGGTGTGGAGGGATCGAGCTTGGCCGTCGAGTCCGCTCCCGCAGTCACCGAGAGCAGAGTCGAGAGTGCCGCGTTGTCCGAGGTGGCCCTTGCCGGCCTCCAGGGTTCCGACAGGCAGGCGACCGCGAGTGCCGCAGCCTCGATCATCGCCGCCTTTGCCTGCTACCTTTCGCGCGCTACGGCGAAGGACACCGTACTCGTGAATGTTCCGTTGTCCGGCCGGACAACGTCATTGCTGCGCAATTCCGGCGGCATGATGGTCAATGTCGCGCCGCTGATGATCTCGGTCGACGAAGGGGACACGGTCGCCGAACTCGAGTCGCGGGTTCAGAGCGAGTTGGTGGGTGCGTTGCGGCATCAGCGGTGCAGTATCGACGACATCCGCCGCGATGTGAGTGCCGGCAGTGGCCCCGCGCTGTACGGACCCATGGTCAACGTAATGCTCTTCCTTCAGGAGGTTCAGCTGGGCTCCTTGGTGGGCGAATTCCATATCATCACCTCGGGTCCGGTAGAAGATCTTCTGGTCAACGTGTATCAAAGTGGCACTCCAGCTGGGCTCTTCGTCGATTTCCGGGCGAATCCGAACCGGTACGAGGATCCGGCGCTACGGGCGCATCACCGGCACTTCGTCGAACTGCTGGAAGAGTTCATCGAGGCAGACCCGCAAGCCCGGCTCGCCACGATTCACGCGACCACTGCCCGCGAAGGCGAGCGACTACGCTCCGAAGCGGGGCAGCTCGAGTACTGGAGAGATCGGCTCGCGGGTCTTCCCGAGTTGCTCAACCTGCCTTCCGACAGGGCACGACCTGCCACACAGTCCCAGAACACAGATCGTGTCGAACTCCTCATCGGTGCAGATACTCATCGCCGAGTGGTCGCACTGGCACGCGAAAACGGCATGGCCCTTTTCCCGGTTCTACATGCCGCAATGACCGTTTTGCTGAGCAGGCTTTCCGGCGCCTCTGATGTGGCGATCGGAACGCCGACCACGGTGGACGCGGGCCAGAACATTGTGGTGCTGCGCAGTCGTGTTCAATCGAACATGTCCTTCACGAATCTGCTCAGCCACGTTCGTGAGGTCGACGAGGATTCGTTCGAACACCGCGACGTTCCTTTCGAGCGGTTGGTGCGGACGCTCGAGGTCGGCGATTCCCCCGCGTATTCACCGATCGTCCAGGTGCTGTTCGAGCACCGCGACGGGACAGCTGTTTCCGGAAAGGCCGTGTCCGCCGGAGACGCCGTGTCTTCCGGAAACACCGTGTCTTCCGGAGACGCCGTGCCTCCCCACTCCGGGATCGGCAGATTCGACCTCCGGGTGACCGTGGCGGAGATTTTCGACGCCGGCGGCACCCCGTCCGGAATCACGGCGACCCTCGGGTTCGCCACAGATCTGTTCGATCCCGAAACTGTACTCAGGCTCGGCGAGCGGTTCCGCCGAATCCTGGATGCGGTCACCACGGACCCGGGGATCGACGTCGGCGAAATCGATATCCTCTCCGATACCGAACGAGCCGCCCTCGTTCCGGTCCATGGTGTACCGAGCGGTTCGGAACGCACACTCCCTGAATTGTTCGATTCGGCAGCAAGAGAATTTCCCGCCGGTGTCGCGCTTTCTTATCGTGGTGTCGCCGTGACGTATCGAGAGCTGGACGAGCGCTCAAACCAGTTGGCACGCGTCTTGGTCGCTCGCGGCATCGGGTCGGAGAACTGCGTGGCACTGTGCATGACGCGGTCGATCGAGTCGGTCCTGTCGATGCTGGCGGTTGCCAAGTCGGGCGCGGCATTCGTGCCGGCGGATCCGAACTATCCGGCCGAGCGCATCGAGCACATGCTCGATGATTCCGGCGCCGCTGTGGGCGTGACCGTGTCCGCCGAGCGCTCCCGGCTGCCGGACTCGATTCCGTGGCTGGTGCTCGACGACGACGGATTCCGTGCTCTCTGTGCGACTGAGCCGGTGTCGGTCGTCACCGACGCCGAGCGGGTGCGGCCTCTTCGTCTGGGGAATACGGCCTACGTAATCTATACGTCCGGTTCCACGGGCCGGCCCAAAGGGGTTTCGGTCACACACAGTGGTCTGGACAGCTTGGCGGTCGAGCAGCGCTCACGATTCGGAGCGACGCAGTCATCACGGACTCTGCACTTCTCCACGCCGAGCTTCGACGCTTCTGTCTCCGAGTATCTGCATGCGTTCGGTGCCGGAGCAACCATGGTGATTGTTCCGCCGACGATCTACGGCGGCGCCGAGTTGTCCCGGCTCCTGAAAACTGAGCGAGTCACCCACGGATTCATCGCTACTGCTGCGCTCGGATCGATCGAGCCGGACGGGCTCTCCGACTTTCAGGACGTGGTGACCGGCGGCGAGGCGTGCCCGCCGGAACTGGTGAAACGGTGGGCGCCCGGCCGTAGGCTTTTCCAGGCGTACGGGCCGACCGAGGCAACCGTCATGTCGAACATCAGTGAACCGATCGCACCGGCCGGAGCCATCACATTGGGCGGTCCGCTCAGCGGATTCCACGAGGTCGTACTCGATGCGCGATTGAAACCGGTACCGGTGGGCGTGGCCGGGGAGCTGTATCTCTCGGGCAACGCCCTGGCGCGGGGGTATCACGGCAAGACCGCGTTGACTGCGGAACGGTTCGTGGCCGACCCCCTCGGGGCGCCTGGCGATCGGATGTACCGAACGGGTGATGTGGTGCGGTGGCGAACCGATCGCACACTCGAGTACCTGGGCCGCAGCGATTTTCAGGTGAAGGTACGCGGCTTCCGCATCGAGCTAGGTGAGATCGACACGGTCCTGCACGCTCATCCGCGCGTGAGGACTGCATTGACGGTGGCGCGAACGGCGCCCTCCGGCGATGCGGTGCTCGTGTCGTACGTTCTGCCGACAGCGGGGCAGCGGCTCGCGACTGCCGAACTGAAGGACTACGCCGGAGAACGATTGCCGACGTACATGGTGCCGGCTGCGATCGTGGTACTGGACGAGATACCGATGACCCCGGCGGGGAAGATCAATCGTCAAGCGTTGCCGGCACCAGAGTTCCTCTCGACGGGAACCGAATTTCGTGCTCCCGTCAATCCGGTGGAGCAGGCAGTTGCGCGGGTGTTTGCGGATGTCCTGGGTGTGGAACGAATCAGTCTCGATAGCAGTTTCTTCGATCTCGGAGGAAATTCGCTGGTTGCGACCAGGGTGATCTCGCGTGTCAATGCCGCACTGGGCGTCGATATCGGTGTGCGGACCCTGTTCGAGGCGCCGACCGTGGAATCGTTGGCGGAGCGGATCGAGCGCGCTGACACCAATCGCACCTACCGCCCGAACCTGGTGGCACAGATGCGTCCGGATCGAATTCCGCTTTCGCTTGCACAGCAGCGTATGTGGTTCGTCAACCAGTTCGACACCACGTCGCCGGCATACAACATTCCGATGACGATTCGCTTGTCAGGAAGTCTCGATGTGGAGGCGCTCCGGGCGGCGATGGGGGATGTCATCGAACGACACGAATCGCTTCGCACCGTGTATCCGGCGTCGGTGGACGGACCGTATCAAGTGATCGTTCCGCCCGCGCAGGTGGTTCCGGATCTGGCATCGAGGGCCGTCGGGGGCGAGGAGGCGTTGCGCGACCGGATCGTGGAACTGTGCGCTCAGGGCTTCGATGTGAGCGTAGGGGTGCCCGTACGTGGTGCGGTGTTCCGGACCGGCAGGGGCGAGCACGTTCTGATGTTGGTGGTTCACCATATTTCAGCGGACGGGGGGTCGCTGGCGCCACTGGCCCGTGATCTGACGGTCGCGTATGCGGCGCGGGTGCGGCAGCAGGCGCCGGATTGGCTCCCGCTTCCAGTGCAGTACGCCGACTACAGCCTGTGGCAGAGGGCCGTCCTCGGCGGTGACCGGGATCCCGACAGCCTGATGTCGGCGCAGTTGAAGTACTGGAAGCAGGCGCTGTCCGGTCTCCCCGATACGATAGACCTTCCGCTGGATCGACCCAGGCCGGCGGAGAGATCGTTGCAGGGTGGGACCACATCGTTCTCGGTGTCTGCGGAATTGCATCGGGAACTTCTCCTGCTCGCGCGGCAACACGATTCCACGGTGTTCATGGTGATGCACGCGGCGCTGGCGGTGTTATCGGCGCGGTTGAGCGGGTCCGGGGACATTGCGATCGGGACGCCGATCGGGGGGCGTGGTGAGGAAGCACTCGATGACCTCGTGGGGATGCTCGTCAACACGCTGGTATTGAGGACGGCGGTGGAGCCTGACGCGACGTTCGCCCAGGTGCTTTCCCACGCCCGCGAGGTGGATCTGGCGGCGTTCGATCATACGGAGGTGCCCTTCGAGAGCGTAGTAGATGCACTCGCGCCGAGTCGCTCGACCGCGTATTCACCGCTGTTCCAAGTCTTGCTGGAGTTCCAGAACACGGCGCCCGCCCATGTGGAGTTTCCAGGACTGTCGGTGGAGATCGTCGAGGTCGAATCCGCTGTGTCCAAGTTCGATCTGCAATTGACGCTCGCGGAGCGGTATGACGAGGCGGGTGCCGCCGCGGGAATCTCGGCATCGTTCACGTTTGCGTCGGACGTGTTCGACCGGGCGACGGTGGTGGGGTTCGGGGAGCGGTTCGTCCGGATCCTGGAGAGTGTGGTCGCCGAGCCGGGTGTGCCGGTCGGTGACGTCACGGTTCTCGGGCCGGGTGAGCGGGAGTTGGTGGTCGATACCTGGAACTCGACGGTGCACGAGGTGCCGAGCACCACCCTGGCAGCGTTGTTCGACGTTCAGGTCGCCTGCACACCCGACGCACCGGCGGTCACCTTCGACGGGACGGTGCTGACGTACGCCGAGTTCGATGCCCGTGCGAATCGGCTGGCCCGATATCTGATCTCGACGGGCGTGGCTCCGGAGTCGCTGGTGGGGGTGCAGATTCGCCGTAGCACGGATCTGCTGGTGGCGATCTATGCGGTGATCAAGGCGGGGGGCGGGTACGTGCCGATCGACCCGAACCAGCCCGCCGAGCGCATCGCACACGTCCTCGAGATGTCCTCACCGGCGTGTGTGCTGACCGGCGGACCACAGGGGTTCGACGTGCCGGGCGAGATCCCGGTTCTCGACCTCGACACCCTGGATGTGTCCGCGCTGTCCGCTGGTCCGGTGCGGGACGGTGACCGGTTGGCGCCGCTGCGCCCGGAGAACACGGCGTATGTAATTTTCACGTCCGGGTCGACGGGTCGACCGAAAGGCGTGGGGGTGACACACGCGGCGATCGTCAATCGTCTGGCGTGGATGCAGGGGCAGTACCAGCTCGGGTGCGACGATGTGGTGCTGCAGAAGACACCGGTTACGTTCGACGTGTCGGTGTGGGAATTGTTCTGGCCGATGCAGGTGGGCGCCCGGGTGGTGGTTGCGCCGCCGGAAGGTCACCGTGATCCGCAGTATCTGGCGGGAGCGATCACCGAGCATTCGGTGACGGCAGTGCATTTCGTGCCGTCCATGTTGGCGGTGTTCACTGCCGAGCGGGCGGCGGCGGGGTGCACGAGCCTGCGATGGGTGTTCGCCTCCGGTGAGGTGTTGCCCGCGCAGACGGCGTCGAGTATGCGGGCGCTGGTGCCCGGTGTCGGGATGCACAACCTCTACGGTCCGACCGAGGCCGCTGTGGACGTGACGTTCCATGAGTTTACGGACGCGGACACGGTCCGAGTGCCGATCGGTGCGCCGGTGTGGAATACGCGACTACTTGTGCTCGACGCACGGCTGCGGCCTGTGCCGGTGGGTGTGGCGGCTGAGTTGTACCTCGCGGGTGTGCAGCTGGCGCGGGAGTACGTGTCGCGGCCGGATTTGACGGCCGAACGTTTCGTGGCGAATCCGTTCGGTGCAACGGGTGACCGAATGTATCGAACCGGTGATCTGGTGTCGTGGAATGCCGCCGGCGAGCTCGAGTACCTCGGCCGCACCGACTTCCAGGTCAAGTTGCGTGGTCAACGGATCGAGCCGGGGGATATCGAGGCCGCCTTGTTGCGGAATGAGAACATAGCCCAGGCGGTGGTCGTAGTCCGCAGTGACGGGCCGACCGGCGACGACTACATCGCCGCGTATGTGGTGCCGGCCGATGGGGCGGTGGTGGACGGGCGGGTCGTCCTCGGGGACGCCGCGCCGGTGCTGCCCGGGTACTTGGTGCCCTCGGTGGTGGTCGTGCTCGCCGAACTCCCGGTGAACGCGAGCGGCAAACTCGATCGGAAAGCACTACCTGCACCCGATTTCGGGTCCGCCGCGGTGGGATTCATAGCACCACGGAGTCCGATCGAAGAGATCGTGGCCGCTGTTGTCGCCGACCTGCTCGGAATCGCGAGGGTGGGTGTGGAAGACAACTTCTTCACCCTCGGTGGCAACTCGCTGATCGCCACCCGGTTGGTGGCGCGGATCAATGCGGCTGTCGGAGACCGGATAGATCTTCGCGGCGTGTTCGACGCGCCCACCGTGGCGGGCCTGGCGGCGCTGGCGGAGTCGGAGGAAGGGTTGGAATCCCGGCCGCCGCTGAAGCCGAGGGAAGGTACTGCGGAAGTGCCGGTGTCGCTGCCTCAGCAGCGCATGTGGTTCATCAACCAGTTCGACACTTCTTCGAGCGCGTACAACGTCGCGTTCGCGTTGAGGCTCGAGGGCCGACTCGACGTGAATGCACTCCGTGCGGCAGTTGCCGACGTCATCGATCGGCACGAGGCCGTGCGCACTGTCTTTCCACTTACCGCCGACGGACCGCGCCAGGTGATCTTGCCTGCGACGAGCGTAGCGCCTGATCTCGCTCCGATCGGCGTGTCGGGTGATGCCGAACTCCGCGAACAATGTCTGCGAGTACTGTCCGCAGGGTTCGACGTGACGGAGCAGGTCCCTTTGCGTGCGCACCTGTTCAGCCTCGACGAGGACGTGCACGTGCTCGCGGTGGTGGTGCACCATATCGCAGCCGACGGTTTCTCGATGGCGCCTCTGGCCCGCGACGTCATGGACGCGTACGTGTCGCGAGTGCACGGTTCGGCACCGGATTGGGCGCCGCTGGAAGTGCAGTACGCCGACTACACGCTGTGGCAGCGTGAGTGGTTGGGCTCGGAATCCGATGAGTCGTCCTTGATTTCGCGACAGCTGGCCTACTGGACCGCGACGCTGTCGGACCTGCCCGAAGTGCTGGAGTTTCCTGCTGACCGTCCCCGCCCCGCGGTCCGTTCACTACATGGGGGTCGCGTCGAGTTCGTGATCGGTCCCGAGGTTCATGCCGGGGTGCTGTCCATTGCGCGACAACACAATACGACGGTGTTCATGATTTTGCATGCCGCGTTGGCGATCCTGCTGGCACGACTGAGCGGTTCGGATGATATCCCCATCGGGACGCCGGTCGCCGGTCGTGGTGAGCGCGCACTCGACGACGTGGTGGGCATGTTCGTCAACACGCTGGTCTTGCGCACCCACGTTGACGGGGGCGCCACGTTTGCCGAGTTGCTGGACGGCGTTCGGGAAGCCGATCTGGGCGCCTTCACCCATGCGGAAGTCCCGTTCGAACGGGTGGTGGAGGTGCTGAGTCCTTCCCGGTCGACGGCGTACTCGCCGCTTTTCCAGGTGATGTTGGAGTTCCAGGACATCGAGCGCCCCACGCTGGAACTGCCCGACCTGCAGATTCGGAGTGTCGATCTCGCGATCGACACCACCAACTTCGACCTGCAGTTCTCTTTGGCCAGGAACGTGGACATCGAAGGCAACCCGACAGGTATCACCGCGGGGCTTGGCTACGCGACCGATCTCTTCGACGAGAGTACGGCGACCGGGTTCGCGAAACGGTTCTCAACCATCCTCGCGGCGGTCACCGCCGACCCCGGCGCCCGGGTGGGAGACATCGACATCCTCGACGCCCGCGAGCGTGCCGAACTGATTCCGGTGCCGGGCGGTGCCGCAATGGCGACCCGCACGCTGCCGGATCTATTGGCGGAGGCGGCCGCGAGCGATCCGGATGCCGTCGCGTTGGTCTTCGAAGGGCGTGAGGTCCGGTACGGCGACCTCGACAGGCGCTCGAACCAACTGGCCCGCATGTTGATCGCGGACGGTGTCGGCCCGGAATCTGTCGTCGCACTGTGCGTGCCGCGATCCTTGGAATCCGTTCTGGCCGTTTGGGCGGTCGCCAAGTCGGGTGCAGCCTTCCTTCCTGTCGATCCGGGTCATCCGGCTGCGCGGATCGAATACATGCTCACCGACTCCGGTGCCGTGTGGAGTGTGACAACCTCGGCGCATCGTTCCGCACTCCCCGCCGCGGCACAGTGCCTGGTGCTCGACGAACCGGACTTCGACGACAGGCTGTCGAACTACCCGGCGACGGCGGTCACCGATGACGAGCGGATATCGATGGTGCGCGTCGACAACCCGGCCTACCTGATCTACACCTCAGGGTCGACGGGCCGGCCCAAGGGTGTGGCGGTCACCCATCGTGGGCTGTCGAACTTCGTAGCGCAGGAAAAGGACACGTTCGCGACCACGGCGGAGTCCAGAACACTGCACTTCGCGTCGCCGAGCTTCGACGCCTCCATTCTCGAACTGCTGCTGGCGGTCGGCTCGTCGGCCACGATGGTGATCGCCCCGCCGTCCGTGTACGGCGGGGTCGAGTTGGCGCAGCTACTGGAAGCCGAACGGGTCACCCATTGCTTCGCCACTCCGGTAGCGCTCGCGTCGATTGATCCTGTCGGTCTCACCGGCCTCGAGTGTGTGGTGACTGGAGGGGAGGCGTGTCCCCCCGAACTGGTCGCACGGTGGGCGCCGGGCCGACGAATGTTCAACGCATACGGGCCGACCGAAGTGACGGTCGTGTCGAGCATCAGTGCCTCGTTGGTGCCGGGGAGTCCGGTCACAATCGGCACGCCCACTCTCGGTTTCGCGGAAGTCGTGCTGGACTCGCGACTGCAGCCGGTGCCGGCGGGTGTTGCAGGGGAGTTGTATCTCGCAGGTCCTGCCCTCGCGCGCGGCTACCAGCGGCGCTTCCCGCTGACAGCGGAACGCTTCGTTCCCGATCCCTTCGGCCCGGCGGGAAGTCGGATGTATCGCACCGGCGATCGGGTGCGCTGGACAATCGACGGTCAGTTGGAATATCTCGGGCGCACCGATTCCCAGGTGAAGATCAGGGGCTTCCGTATCGAACTCGGTGAGGTCGAGTCGGCTCTGCTCGCCCACGACAACGTGGCTCAAGCCGTGACGAGTGTGTGGAACGAGGACGGCGGCGCCGATCGGCTGATCGGTTACCTGGTGCCCGAATCCGGTGTGACGCTCGATACGAGCGCCGTCCTCGGCTTCATCGGTGGACGGTTGGCGTCATACATGGTGCCGTCGGCGCTGGTGATACTCGAGGCGCTCCCACTGACGGTCCACGGGAAGGTCGACCGCACGGCGCTTCCAGCGCCCGACTTCGCGGCTGCAGTGCCCGGAAGTCGGCCGCCGCGAACCGAGACCGAGGTGCTTCTCGCCGGACTGTTCGAGGAGGTGCTCGGACTGGACTCGGTGGGCGCGGACGACTCGTTCTTCGCCCTCGGCGGCGACAGCATCATGTCGATACAGTTGGTGGCCCGGGCGAAAGCCGCCGGCGTAATCCTGTCGCCCCGCAACGTATTCGAATGCAGAACTGTCGCTGGTCTCGCCGAGTCGGCGCGATTCGACGATATCGACGCGGTCGCGCTCGAAGAGTTGCCGGGCGGTGGTGTCGGCCCCTCACCGCTGACGCCCGTCACGCGATGGATGCTCGAGCGTAGCGGCGGACGGCTCGATAGGTTTTCCCAGGCGCTGTTACTGGTAGCTCCCGCCGGACTGACCCACGAGGTCCTCGGTCGAGCCGTCGAGGCAGTACTCGACCGGCACGACATGTTGCGCGCGCGACTGTCCACTGCAGACGACAGGCAGCAGGGCATGGAAGTGCTGCCGCCCGGATCGGTGCTGGCGCCAGCACTGGTCCGCCGGGTGCCGATCGATACGGTGGACGGAGACGACTTCACCGCGCTGGCGACCGCAGAACTCGATGCTGCTGCCGACCACCTGGATCCGGCTACTGCCGACATGGTGCGGATGGTCTGGTTCGACGTCCCGAACGACGTCGGGCGGCTGCTCGTGGTGGTGCATCACCTCGCGGTCGATGCTGTCTCGTGGCGCATTCTCATCTCAGATCTCGCGTCGGCGTGCAGCCAACTCCAGTCCGGTTCGATTCCTGCTCTGCCGGAAGTCGGAACGTCGATGCGGCGGTGGTCGCACGGCTTGTGCGACGTCGTGCGGCACCGTACGCACGAACTCGAACTGTGGGAGAAGACCCTCGACGGCTCGGACCCGCTGATCGGTTCGCGCCCACTCGATCCCGCAACCGACGTCGACGCGACCGTCGGTACCGTCACCGTCGAAGTGTCGCCGAGCGTGACCGGCGCACTGCTCACCACGCTTCCGAAAGCCTTCCACGGAAGTGTCGGAGACGGGTTGCTGACCGCACTGACACTCGCACTGATCGCCTGGCGGCGGGAACAGGGCGCCGACATTTCGGACGCGCTGATCAACCTCGAGGGGCACGGCCGCGAGGAGCACGTCGTCGCCGGAGCGGATCTGTCCCGCACTGTCGGTTGGTTCACCACCCTGTATCCGACACGGTTGGATCTCACCGGAATCGATGTCGACGCCGCCGTGGCGGGAGGCCGCGCGGCCGGGGAGGCAATCAAGACCGTCAAAGAGCAGTTGCTCGCGATCCCGGACCACGGGATCGGGTTCGGAATGCTGCGGTACCTGGACGGGGACACATCGGCGGCCCTGCGCCGATTCCCCTCTCCGCAGGTGAGTTTCAACTATCTGGGCCGAGTGGCCACCACGGGAGGAACGACGGACTGGCTGCCGGTGGAGGGCAGCGGTGAGCTCGGTGGAACCCAGAACCCCGACATGCCGGTTGCGTCCGTGATCGATATCAACGCAGTCGTCGACGACAACGCCGAAGGACCGCGTCTCAGGGCGACGTTCGCATTTCCGGCTGGGGTGCTCGACGAGGCCCAGGTTGCGGCGTTGGCGGATCTGTGGCGCCGCGCCCTCGAAGGACTCGCCGCGCACACGTCACGGCCGGGTACCGGCGGGCTGACACCGTCCGACGTTCCGCTGGTATCGGCGAGCCAGCGGCAGATCGAGCGCTGGGAGGAGCGGTTCCCGGCGCTGCAGGACGTGTGGTCGTTGTCGCCGTTGCAATCGGGGTTGCTGTTCCACGCGTCTCTGGCGGCGTCGGTGGATGTGTATACGGCGCAACTGCGGATAAACCTCGAGGGTGCGGTCGACGCCGGCCGTCTGCGTTCCGCCGCGGCCGGACTGCTGGCCGGTCATCCGAATCTGCGGTCCGCGTTCGTCTATGACGACGACGGGGTGCCGGCGCAGCTGGTGGTCGATGGAGTGGAGGTGCCGTGCCAGGAGGTGGATCTGACCGGCCACGGGTCGGCCGTCGACGCGGAATTGACGCGGCTTCTCGACGAGGACCGCAGCGCCCGGTTCGGCCTCGACACCCCGCCGCTGCTGCGACTGACGCTGGTCTGCACCGCGCCGGAGCGATACGTGCTCGTGATCACGAATCATCACATCATCCTCGACGGCTGGTCGATGCCTCTGTTGGTGCGTGAGTTGCTGGTGCGCTACGCGGATGACGGCGCTACGGCCGGTCTGCCGGAGCCATCCTCGTACCGCACGTATCTGGACTGGGTGGCGAACCGCGACTCGGACGTGTCGGCCCAGGCATGGGAACTGGCGCTGGACGGGTTCGAGGAGCCGACGCTGCTGGCACCGCGGGCGTCGACGGCTCATTACGGTGTGCCCCATGAAATCGATGTTGAATTGCCTGCCGCGGTGCTAGACGGGATGACCACGGTAGTGGAGCGGGTCGGGGTCACGATGAACACGGTGGTGCAGGCGGCGTGGGGGGTGCTGTTGTCCCGGTTACTCTCCCGCGACGACGTGGTCTTCGGCGCCACCGTCTCGGGTCGTCCGCCGCAACTGTCCGGCGTGGAGAACATGCTGGGACTGTTTATCAACACCGTGCCGGTGCGAGTGCGGGTGGACTCGGACGAGACGTTCGCCGGACTGCTCGCCCGCCTGCAGGAGGAGCAGGCCACTCTGCTCGACCATCACCACCTCGGTCTCGGTGAGATCCAGTCGCGGGCGGGTCTGGGCACTCTGTTCGACACCCTCTCGGTGTTCGAGTCGTACCCGATCGACACTTCCGGGTTGGACGAGACCACCGACATCGGGGGCATGCGGGTGACCGCACTCGATGCCCGCGACGCCACGCACTATCCGATCACGCTGCTGTCGATTCTCGAACCACGACTGCGGCTGAGTCTGCGATATCAGCCGGGGGTGTTCGATCGTGGGACGGTGACCCGGTTCGCCGGGCGGTTCGTCCGGATTCTCGAGGCCGTGGCCCGGGACGCCGAGGCTGTGGTCGGTGATGTTGAGATTCTCGCGCCGGGGGAGCGAGAATGGGTGGTTACCACGTGGAACGCGACCGACCATGAGGTGCCGGCGGCGACGTTGGCGGGGTTGTTCGACGCGCAGGTCGCCCGGACACCGGATGCACCGGCGATCACCTTCGACGGGACGACACTGTCGTACACGGAGTTCGATGCCCGCGCCAACCGGTTGGCCCGGTATTTGATCTCGGCGGGTGTGGGCCCGGAATCGTTGGTGGGGGTGGTGTTACAACGCAGTGTGGATCTGCTGGTGGGGATTTATGCGGTGATCAAGGCGGGCGGGGCGTATGTGCCGATCGACCCGGACCTGCCCGCCGAACGCATCGGATACGTGGTGGGCACGGTTGATCCGGTGCTGGTGTTGACCACCACCACGGATCGGGTGGTGATGCCCGCGGGCGTTCCGCTCGTCGATGTGGACACCCTGGATGTGTCCGGGCTTGCGGCCGGTCCGGTGCGCGATGGTGACCGGTTGGCGCCGCTGCGCCCGGAGAACACGGCGTATGTAATTTTCACGTCCGGGTCGACGGGTCGACCGAAAGGCGTGGGGGTGACACACGCGGCGATCGTCAATCGTCTGGCGTGGATGCAGGGGCAGTACCAGCTCGGGTGCGACGATGTGGTGCTGCAGAAGACACCGGTTACGTTCGACGTGTCGGTGTGGGAGTTGTTCTGGCCGTTGCAGACCGGAGCGAGGTTGGTGATCGCCGAGCCCAGTGGGCACCGCGATCCGGTCTACCTCGGGCGGGTGATCGGTGAGCAGTCGGTCACTACCGTGCATTTCGTGCCGTCGATGTTGGCGGTTTTCCTCGCTGAGCAGGCGGCGGCGCAGTGCACGAGCCTGCGGAGGGTGTTCGCGTCGGGAGAGGCGTTGCCGGCGCAGACGGCGTCGAGGATGCGGGCACTGGTGCCTGGTGTCGAGGTGCACAACCTTTACGGTCCGACCGAGGCGTCGGTGGACGTGACCTATTACGAGGTCACCGACGCGGACACGGCGACGGTGCCGATCGGGGCACCGGTGTGGAACACCGGGGCGTTCGTGCTCGACGGGCGGTTGCGGCCGGTGCCGGTGGGGGTGGCGGGCGAGTTGTGTCTCGCGGGTGCGCAGT
>NZ_BCXB01000015.1 GCF_001894885.1 Rhodococcus marinonascens NBRC 14363 | reverse complement strand
TATTGCGGATTGCCGCGGGACCCCGCATGCTGACACAACACCTCCCAGCCCTTGACCGCCTCCGTGGTGGCCAAACGCAATTCCCATCCCGGCTACCGCCGCGGATATCCCGCAGCCGAGACCGTGTAGGCCGCCTCCACTAGCATCCAGCCACCGAGTTGGACGGACAGGTCTCGTTCCGGAATAACGGACGACCGCACGGTTCCGTCGGTGAACGTGGCGATGCCGGAACTCGTTCCCGGTAACTGCGCCTGCATGGTCCAGTCGTGGCCGAAGAGCGGCTGACCCTCGATCTGCAACCTGTTGTCCCAGGCCGCGGTGGCCGAGGTGAGGACGAGCCGGGCGGCCGTCTCCCGGGCCCGGATATCGGCGGGTGTCTCCCAGGGCAACATCACCGCCGTCAGTGCCAGATACCGTGCGAGGATTCCGTTGAACAGTCCGCCGTCTCCCCCGCCGCTGCCCTCTATCGCTCCGTTAGGAGCGAGGTGCTCGTCGATGGCGTCCACAAGGCGGTGGATCCTGTTGCGATGTCGCGGTGAACCGAGGCGCACGGCGAGTTCGGTGTCGAGTCCGAGCGCGACGCCCTGACAGTACGAGTACACGCTCCGCTCGATCTTGCCTCCCGAACGGATGCCGTCGAGGATCAGGTTGGTGTCGCCGTCCCGAAGTGTCTCGTCGATCCAGTCGGCTGTGGCCTGGGCGCGCCACAGCTTGCCGGTGCGCGCCAACATGATCCCGGCAGGTCCATTGGCTGGAGCGTTGTAGAAGTCCGAACCCTTCCTCCATGGGATGCCGCCGCCTTGTTCTGGCGCCCACGCATCGAACAACTGGGATTCGAGGACCTGCACGGCACTTCTGTTGTCTATGAGGTGCATCCGCTGGGCACGCTCGAGCGCTATCCCAAGCCAGGCCATGTCGTCGTAGTAGTCGTTGGTCCAGCCCGACAGATTGCGTAGCCGGTGGCTGCGGGCCAGTTTCACGATGCGACATCGACGCCGCGGGGTCGGGTCCCGTTCGAGTGCGTCGACAGCGCAATCGAGCAGGTGCGCCTGCCACCAGTAGTGCCAGCTGAAGAAGAGTCGCTCGCGCCTCGCCGCGGGCCACGCCACCACACCCAGTGCGGTGCCCGGGAGAGCCCACAGCCGACGAAGGTGCCTGCTCACCACCGCTTCTTCCGCCGCGTCCGCGCGCGCCGACCACATCCCCTGCATAGGAGTTGATCATGCCTATTCGCCGTGGGTTCCGCTACCAGGCGCGGCCGAGGTCGGCATGTTGACGAATCCAGGCATGCATGGCGATTCCGGCGGCGACACCCGCGTTGATACTGCGGGTGGATCCGAACTGTGCAATCGAGACCGTCATCGCCGCAACCTCTTTCGCCTCTTCGGTGACCCCGGGTCCTTCCTGGCCGAACAGCAGCACACAGTCTCGCGGCAGACTTGCCGTCTCGAGCGGGATCGAACCTGGTGTGTTGTCCACGGCCACAATGGTGAGACCCCGCTCATGTGCGAACTCCACCAACCCGTCGACATCCGAGTGGTGGACGACGTGCTGGTAGCGATCAGTGACCATCGCACCTCGCCGGTTCCAGCGCCGACGCCCCACGATGTGGACCGCTGCGGCGGCGAACGCATTGGCCGTGCGCACTACGGTCCCGATATTGGCATCGTGGCCGAAGTTCTCGATAGCGACATGCAGTGGGTGACGCCGCCCATCGATGTCCGCGACAATCGCTTCACGCTTCCAGTAGCGATACGAGTCGACGACGTTGCGGCGGTCACCGCCGGCCAGCAGTTCGGGATCGTAGCGGGGATCCGACGGAACAGGTGTGTCGTGTTCGTCGCTCCACGGTCCGACACCGTTCGGGTTCTCCCCCCACTCGGTGGGGCCCAGGCCCCCCTGCGCGTGCACCGCCTCCGACTCTCCGGCCACGTCAGAACCTCTCGTTGGAATCGGCTGCGGAGGTGAATCCGTGCGAGGTCTCGTCGCTGTTGTACATACCGTTGTTGCACATGCTCAGACACACCAACGACACCCGACTCCACGCCATACGGTTACCTCCACACACACTTTCCTGCTCCCGGCACTTGACTCTAACGGGGAGCGGGCGGCTGGGCTACGTCCTGGATCCCACGGCGGCTAACCTGAAGCTGGAGGGAAACGATGAATCATCAGCGCATCGTGCGGACCGTCTGCTTCATCACGGTCGGCTACGTCATGGTCCTCGCCGTCTGGCTGGGATGGTTGGTTGATCACACCCCCCCGGCCACCATCCCTTATCAAATCATGGGATTGCTCGCCGCCTTCGGCTCGGCGCTCGGGTTGGGGATGATGGCCGCCGGACGCCCCAGCCGCAAGGACCGTAAACTCGAACGGCACGGACTCGAGGGCTGGGCCCGCATCGAGCACGTCACCCCGCTTCGGCGCACCGTCGACAACGGGGAACTGACCGAGTTGGACCTCCGACTGACCGTGCCAGGGTCGGATAGCTACAACGGCCGCGTCGTCTACGAGGTGCGACGAGAAAACATCACCCGCTTCGTTCCCGGGGAAACCATCTCCATCCTGGTTGACCCGAAGGACCGGGACCACATCATGCTCCGCCCGTGACCCCGCGCCAGAATGGCCGTACAGCGCGCACACTAACCATTTATGGATGAAGCTGCGCACTGAGAGCCCCAGCGATCCGCCGGTAGCCTGTGTGACCCCAAACTTATCTGGGCTGAAGCAGATCCTCACGTCGAACGTCCGAGTGTGATCTGCCGGAACAACGCATCTCCCCACCTTCATTTGCCAATACATCCGATAGCATGCAAAATGCGCGCTACTCGGACGCGAATGTCCGAGCGCACTCAGGCCTGCACAGGTGATCGCGAGAACGCGGGCCGCATTCGGAGAATGATGGCGGAGGTTTTCGCACATGACCAAACGCAACGATCTGGGAGTGCTCGCGCTCCTCACGGCTGCGATGGGAATCGGACCACTTCTGATCTACGGGTTGAGTGCAACGAGCACGCTGGTCATCGACTCATTGAACATCACCGTCTCGCAATTCGGCTTCCTAGCCGCACTCACCTTCATCGCGGCATCGGCTTCTTCCTTCGTGTTCGGTAGATTCGCCGACCACTTCTCGCCTCGGGCGCAGATGCTCGGCATCTTCAGCGCCGCCGCGGCGTCGTACGTCCTTGCCGCGGTGTCACAGAACTACTGGTGGCTACTGGTGGCGATGGCGGTGTCCGGAGTTGCGCAGGCGCTCTCGAATCCGGTCACCAACCGAATTATCAGCAAGAATGTCGCATCGTCGCGGCAGGGGACATGGATCGGCGTGAAACAGTCCGGCGTCCAGGTCAGCCAACTCGTTGCCGGCCTCGGGTTTCCGATACTCGCCCTCGCAACAGGTTGGCGAAGCACACTCTGGGTCGGCGCAATCGTCGCGACACTTCTTACCGCCGTCGCATGGCGTAGGTATGGCGGCGGGGCCGATGCCACAGCCGCCCGCCTGCCCACTTCTGAGCCAGAACTGGAACCCGACGGCAGACGTCGATCGGAGAAGGCCCCAGTCCCCCGGACGGTCTGGCTATTCACGGCCTACGCGTTGCTGTCCGGGGCGGGATTGCAGGCTACGAACGTGTATCTCCCCCTTTTCGCGCACGACGCACTGGGCCTGCCGTTGACAGTGGCCGGGTTAACCGCCGCCGCCGCCGGGGCGGTAGGTGTCACGTCGCGAATCTTCTGGGGCCGTACTCTTTCCACGGATACCAACCCGTTCACATTACTCCTCATCGTCGCTACCGGCTCCACCTTCGGAGCCCTCGCACTACTTGGAGCCCAGCTATGGGTATGGCCGACACTGTTGTGGGTTGGCGTCATCCTCCACGGGGCCTCGGCACTGGCATCCAATGTTCTGGTAATGGCCGGAGCCGTCCGGACTGTCGCGCCCTCTCTGGTGGGACGGGCTTCGAGCGTGATCGCCGTCGGGATGTACTTCGGCTTCGCTGCCGGACCACTGGCCGCGGGGGCACTGGTGGAGCGGACCGGAAGCTTCATATCCGGCTGGCAGGCGACCGCTGGCGTCTACGTCCTTTGTGGCGTGGTCAGCGTTGCGGGTATCCGCATCTCACGCCCGCGATCTAGGACCGCAACACCAATCGAACGCGATAGGTTGAGCCTGTGACGAAGAACCGCGAAGCCATGCCGGCGCCAACGCAGAGCCGGGACCATATCCAAGCCCTCGGCCGTGGCCTGGAGGTACTGAAGATCTTCGGCACGGAAAGACGCCCCTTGTCGGTCACCGATATTGCCGAACTGGCTGGCATAACTCGGACCGCCGCAAGACGATTCATCCTGACTCTTGAGTATATGGGCTACCTGTCGTTCGACGGCAACGCCTATGCCGTTCGCCCGACTGCACTCGAAGTCGGTGACGCATACATTCAAAGTAACGCGTTACTCGAATTGGCACATCCGTACCTCGAGAAGCTAACGGAGCAGACGCACGAAACCGTGTCGTTGACCGTGTTGCATCGGGACCACGTGATCTACGTCGACCGGGTGCAGGCCGATCGGGTTCTCACGGTCAATATCGTCGTAGGCACAAGCCTACCGGCGTATATCACGGCTACCGGACGCGTCCTACTCGCCGATCTACCCGACGACGGGATCGAGGCCTACCTGCGATCAGTCGAAGAGCAGGAGCCAACGGTCGACACAAAACAACTGCGCGAGAAGATCTCCGCCGCACGTGAACGCGGTTGGTGCCTTGCGGATCAGGAACTCACCGCGGGCATACGGTCGATCGCAGTGCCAGTGCGTTCCCCCGACGGATCCACAGTCGCTGCCCTGAACGTCTCCGCCCAGGCCGCTCGGATATCGAAGGAGTCGATGCGCGGCTCGATTGTCGCGGCCCTACAGGAGGCGGCGGCGCAGATTCAGAAGGATCTCGCCGCCACACGATCTGGTCGGAGCACCTGAATTCAGGCGTCCAGGACCAACCGCTCGGTTCGGGATCGGCCGACACAGATCAGCATGGTCTCGCCCTTCTCCTTTTCGGCTGCGGAGAGGATCGAGTCTTGATGTTCGGGCACGCCGTCGAGTACTCGGGTCTCGCACGAGCCACAGAACCCGTCTTCGCAGGAGTAGAGGATATCCGGATTCGCCTCGAGCACGACCTCGAGAAGCGACCGGTCTGCGGGCACGGTCAGCGTACATCCCGTCTGACGAAGCTCGACTTCGAATTCGGAGGGATGATCAACGCCTGTGTCGCCGACGGGAGCGGCGTCGACGGCCGAGGATGCAGCAAACCGCTCGAAATGCATAGCCTCGGAACCGATTAGCCGCACACAAGTGTCTCGAACAGCGGTAATCAAGGACTCTGGGCCGCAGCAATAGACCGCCGCTCCGGTCGGAACATCCGTCATCGCGACTTCGAGATCGATGTGCCCACATTCGTCCTGCGGAACGATCGTCACGGCACCGCCCAGCTGTGACAATTCGTCCAAGAAGGCCATGGTGGGCTTGCTCCGGCCGCCATAGTAGAGGCGCCACGAGGCCCCTTCCGTAGCGAGTTGCCGCGCCATCGCCAGTATTGGGGTGATACCGATGCCACCCGCGATCAGGACATAGTGAGATGCGGCGTCGAGAGCGAAGTGGTTGCGTGGACCTTGAATCGACAGAGGGTCGCCTTCACGGATCACGTCGTGAATCTCCCGAGAACCTCCGCGCCCGTCAGCCTCGTCGAGCACCGCGATCCGATACGCAGTCGTGTCTTCGGGATCACCACACAGGCTGTACTGGCGGACCTTACCGGAAGGGAGCACCACATCGATGTGTGCACCCGGCGCCCACGACGCGAGACTGCGACCCTGAGGGTGCTCGAGCAGCAGGGACACCACCCCCTCCGACTCAGTGTCTTTCCTCCTCACCAGAAGTCGTTCCGTCTCGTGAACCATGTCAGTCCCTTCCTGCACTGGCCACAGGTGCGCAGTGCCCTTCTTCTCGTCGACCACCCTTGAGGACGTCGACGAACCCCGTAGCCGGCGCAACTTGGTTGACGGACACCAGCATGTCCAGTTCCGTCCGGAGCAGGGCCAGCGCCTTCGCGCCCTGCGGGGACTCCCACCCCTTTTGGTCGACAAGCACACCTGCCAGCAGATTTCCCGACTTCCGGGCGGCGTCGGCGATCACCGAAACGAACGCAAGCGGCACCTCTGGCAGATCCGATCCGACGAGGATGATCATGTCCGAATCGACGACAAGATCATCGATAGTCTGCGTAGTGGAACCGTGGGCATCGATACCACGGACGCGCACCGAACCCTCACCGGCGGCGGCGACCACCCGCACGTCCGTCAGGCCCGCACTGGCCATTTCTGCGACAAGCCTGTCACCCGACGGACCTAGTGGAACCAACAGAATTCGCGCCTGGTATGACAACCGATGTGGCGATGTTCCAGTCATGACTCAGATATCCCTTCTTTGCAGCTGATGTGCCCCGACACCCAGTCGTGGCCGCACGACGAGATGAGGACTCGTCGGGCCGCGCCCCTCTGCCACGGCGGCAAATACCGCATCGATCTCCTCCAGCGCGATACCGACCGTCGAGACGATGTCCAGTCCCGACCGCCCCGACGCTAGGATGTCGACGCTTCGTGCCACAGCCTGTGGCGAACGACCTCGCACTCCGACAATGGCATTCGCACCTCGAACGAGCGACGCAAGGTCCAAGTCGCACAACGGCGCGGAACCGAGTCCGCCGACGACGAGCCGTCCGAACTTGCGCAGGCTGCCGGCCGCCGCCGATACTGCAACAGCTCCGAGGCCGACCGTGTCGAGGATGACGTCCGCACCCAGCCCGCCAGTCGAGCGGAGAATGAGTTCGGTGAGGTTCCCATCCTTGCTGACCACCGGTGTCGCCCCCATCGCCTCAGCGATCTCCAGACGTCCGGAATCTTCCGGCAACCCGATCACCACAATTCTTTCCGCATCCGCCGCCCGCGCCGCCGCAACTGCGGCGATTCCGTGGTAGCCAGGGCCGATGACGACGACCGTGGAGCCCGACCGCGCGCCGCCCGCATCGATAGTCCAGTCGATCGCATTCGCAAACGGCTGTGTCCACGCAGCCAGGTTCGAATCGAGCTCATCAGGCAGCTTGTGGAGGATGCTGTTGGCAGTCAACTGCATAAATTCTGCGTTGCCGCCGTAGAGACCGGATCCCTGTGCAGCCGAGATCAATCCGACGCGCCGCCTGCCGGACCAGAGGTCCGTCTCAGGGCACATTCGATAGCACCCGGTCCGGCAGGCGCAGCACTCGGGGCGCAGACACGGCAGATACTCTTCGAGCGCCACACGATCGCCTACAATCACCCCCCAGGCCTCAGCGTGGCCCGGGTCGAGCGAGGTGATCGTCCCGACCACGTGGTGCCCGAGCACGGTAGGTGAGGCCAAACCCGCACGGTACATTGTGATATCAGTGCCACATACCGCCGAGGATTCGATCTCGAGCCACCCCACCGCTCCGACCGATTGTCCAGCATCGAGCGTGCGAACAACCGTCGTGCCGTTCGGCATCGACACAGCAGCCCGCACGTACGCGGGGCGTCCCGTGGACAATGAGGGTGAATCATCAGTTGCAACAACAGTCGAACTCAGCTCTTCGCTCACACCCAACTCCCCGGCGGCAGAAATTCTAGTCAGATGGAGACGAAGTCGGTGCCCTCGACCATGCGCAATGCCTCTTCAGTGCCTTCCGTGAAGGGGGTGGATTTGGGCAGCAGAACCGACGTCGAGCGCACACGCTGATGCTCGACAGCCGCGCCGGGAAGAGAGTTCTCGTTCTCCAGCAACTCCAACGCCCCCAGCAACCGACGGCGGGCCAGGATGATGCCGGCGTCCGAAGTGCCGAGTCGCTCCTGCGTTCGGTCACAGATCGGACCCATCGACTCCTGCAACGAGAAGTCCTGGGCAGCAATGCCTTCAACCCCCGAGAAGGTCTTTTTCTGTCGCTGCGCTTCGCGATCCATCAGGTAGTCGTTGCTCTTGTTGGCCAGTGGCCGGTAGGTGCCTGGGATGCACCTGGCATGGATACCGTCCCCGTGATGCATCGAGTCGATCTCGTCCTGACGTAATTCCCGCGTGGGGTGGTAGTTGATGTTCCACGCCCAGCAATTCTGGTCGTCGATCGGAACCCATGCATGTCCACCGAGCGGGTTGTGAGTGCCGAACGGCGGAATGATGGTGTACCACGGCATGATCCACTGGGTGATTCGCCAGTAGTACTCCTCGTCGTTTGCATTGCGGCGGGCTCCAATGATCAAGCCACCATCACTCTCTGCAACCTCGAACTTGGGTCGGGTGTCAGCCTTGAGGTATTTGTTTCCTTCGGCGCCCGAATGCATCGGGTCGTCGTCGAGATTGAATCGGTGCGCAAAGGACACGTGGCTCGAATCGATGCCCCCCTCCATTGCCTGCAAGTAGTTCGACTCCTGGAGACGCTTGGAGACGAACCGCTGATCATCGCCCAGCGTCGCCCATTCGAGTTCAGGAGCATCCGGTTCAAGTCCCGCAGGCCCCATGTAGGTCCAGATCACGCCGCCGCGCTCGATGCAGGGATAAGCCTTCTGCTTAATCCGGGACTTGAACTTCGAGTCCTCGGGCTCCGACGGCATGTCAACACAATTGCCGTCGACGTCGTACTTCCAGCCGTGATAGGCGCAGCGCAGACCGCAGTCCTCGTTCCTGCCGAAGTACAAGGAAGCCGTCCGGTGAGAGCAGAATTCGTCCAGCAATCCTATGCGGCCGGTTGTGTCCTTGAAGGCGATGAGGGACTCGCCGAGCAACTTGACGCGGACCGGCGGGCAATCGGGACCAGGCAATTCCTCGGCGAGGAGAGCGGGAATCCAGTACCGCCGAAAGAGTCGGCCCATCGGCGTATCGGGTCCGGTCCTCACCAGCAATGTGTTCTGGTCTTGGGTCAGCATGACGATCCCTTCAGCAGAGAAGCGGTCGAGAGGCTTTCGGTCACAACATGTCGTCCGCATAGCGCGCGGATGCGCGCATATTGAGAGCGTGACATGGGGCACCCCATGAGTCAAGTGGCAATCAGCCCTCGTCGGCGTCGCGAGAACAGTCGGATCGATAGGATCGGCAGGCCACGCGCCTCGAACCCCGAAGTGACCACGGACGACAGGAAGCACCGCATGCCCCGTCACACCACTCCATCCGCCCTGCACCACGTCTGGGGGGTTCAGACAAAACGACCGAACGACATCGTGCAATCCCTCGAACGGGGGATTGCCGTACTCACCGCGTTCGACGCCGACCATCGCACGATGACGCTGACCGAGGTTGCGCGCCGATGCCAACTACCCCGCTCTGCTGCACGGCGATTTCTCCACACGCTGGCCGAACTGGGGTATGTCACAACCACCGGGCGCGCTTTCCGACTGACTCCACAAGTGCTCGAACTCGGCTATTCGCACCAGTCGACGTTCACTCTCGCTGACGTGTGCCAACCCCACATCGAGCAACTTGCGCACTCCCTCGGCAGGTCCGTTTACGTGAGCCTTCTCGATGGAACCGACGTTCGCTATGTCAGTCGCGCAACCCTTCCGGGATCGATGACGGTACTGCTACGGCCCGGCACGCGCATACCTGCGCACCTGACCGCTGCAGGACGCGTCCTCCTCTCGACCCTCGATCAGAAGGCCCTGGCCGAGTACCTCGCCGAATCATCCCGGAATGCCGGTTCCGGCGCCCTGACCGGGACGCAGCGGGAACAACTCCACCGCGAACTCGTCACGATACGAAGACAGGGGTGGGCGTTCGCCGATCAACTGCTCGACGCAGGACTCCGCGACATTGCCGTTCCACTGCGCAATCGCGACGGTGAGATCGTCGCAGCGCTGAGTGCGTACGTGTACGAATCTCAGATCGCCGACAAGGGACTGGTCGCGCAGCTACTGCCCCGGCTCCTCGAATCCGCCGGGAGTCTATCGCTCGAGCTCCGCAGCGGAGCGGGCGGTTGAGGCGTCCATGAGCTCAGTTCCGTCCGCATAGCGCGCAATTCGGTTGCAAATGGAATGCTCACTTGTGTGAAGTGAGTCACCGATGGCACGGTGTCGATGCGAAGGGGTCCCTTTCTTCACCCGCCGATTCTGGCCGCGACTCCCCCGGTTTCACCCGACCTTCGGGGTTCCATGCCCCCCAAACCTGACCGAGTTCGCCTGCCGCCCAGGACACTGATGTGGCCGAATCCAAGACAGGAACAACGAAGTGGACACCGCAACCTCGAGCGCGATCGTTCCGGATTCGCGCAAGCGCTACCGCTGGATGGTGCTCTTTTTTTGTTGGCTTGCCTTCACCATGACCTCCGTCGATCGATCGACGTGGGGCCCCGCTTCCATCTTTGTGGGTGAATCGCTCGGAGTTCCGCTGGCGAGCCTCGGCGTCTTCGCCACTGCGTACTACATAGGGTATGTCGCCTCCAACGCATTGACCGGCGTGCTCTCCGATCGTTTCGGCGGGCGCGAGGTGATTACAGTTTCTTTGGTCGGCGCCGGTCTCTTCATGATGGTCTTTGGATCGACAACGTCCGCCGCCGTTGGGATCGGCGTACAGGCCATTGTCGGATTCTTCGCGGGCGCCGACTATGCGGCGGGCATTAAACTACTCGCCAGTTGGTTCAAACCTCACGAACTGGGCAAGGTCATGGGCCTCTTCACATCGGCGACCTCGCTAGGCACCGTGATCGCCAATACCCTCGTGCCCTGGATGATCAACCACTACAGCTGGAACGCGTCGTACCACCTGTTCGGCGCCATCTCTATCGCCACCGCGATTGCCTGCTTCGCCGTCCTACGTCCCGGTCCTGTGACAAACGTCGGCCTCACGACACCGTCCTCCGACAAACGACCGTCTGCGTGGAAGACTCTCGCCTCCAACCGCGACCTCCTCCTGCTCTCCCTTGCCGGATTCGGTGGATTCTGGGGCACCTACGGATTCGTGACCTGGTCTAATGCCCTCCTGATCAAGAGTCACGGTGTATCCGGCACCACCGCAGGCTTCATCGTCGCGATGTTCGCCGGCGTCGCGGTCTTCAGTAAACCCCTCATCGGCATTCTCGGAGACAAGGTTGGTAGCGCTCGCAAGCCCGCCATCGTAATCCTCGTGTTATTCGCCGGGATGCTCCTCGTCTTCGGGTCCCTTGACAGCGTCCCCACACTGCTGATCGCGGCACCAATTTTGGGCGTTGTCGGCTACGGCTATCTCCCACTGCTCGTCGCCATGATTCCCCGACTCGTTCCGAGTGAGGTCACCGGCACCGCGGCTGGCGCTTCGAACGCTTTCTGGCAGATCGCAAGCGCATTGGTTCCACTTGCCATCGGTGCCGTATTCGCCGCAACCGACTCGTTTCTCGCCGCATTCGCGGCCCTCGCCGTGGGCCCTCTCCTCGGCGCAGTCGTCCTCTACTTCGTAAACGAACACGGGGACGGCCAGAAACCGAAAACGTCGGCATCGTCCGACGCCAGATGACGAACTGAGGCCAGTCGAGATCCAGATCCAGATCCACTTCCACCGAGACCCGACATCACCTGGATCGGGCTCGCACCGTCCGATGATTGTTCGCGCTGCACCCGAGCGCAGGCATCCCAATGACCGGCAGCAATTGGACCGGTAGCATCTGGGGCGTCACGGTCACTGGAGCCTGGACAACCGCACGTGATGTGCGCACTCCTCGACCCCGCATACGTCTGGTTGAAGTTCACAGGAACATCGCGTGCGTGTGGTCAGAGGTTCAGGTCGGAAAGGCCCAGGAGAGAGCGGTATTCGAGCCCTTCGGCCGCGATCACCTCGTCGGCCCCGGTTTCCCGGTCCACGACGGTTGCGACACCGACGACGATCGCTCCGACGTCACGCAGCACCTTCACCGCGGTGAGCGGTGAATTACCCGTCGTGGTGGTGTCCTCTACTACGAGGACTGGCTTGCCGACGACGTTCGGGCCCTCGACCTGGCGCTGCATGCCGTGCGCCTTGGCTGCCTTGCGCACCACGAACGAGTCGATCGGGCGACCCTCTGCGTGCATTACCGCCATCGCCACCGGATCGGCGCCCATCGTCAGTCCACCGACCGCGTCGAACTCCCAATCCGACACAAGCTCACGCAGCAGTTTGCCGATCAGCGGGGCGGCCTCGTGATGCAGGGTGGCGCGGCGCAGATCCACATAGTAGTCGGCTTCCTTACCCGAAGAAAGCGTCACCTTGCCGTGCACAACAGCCAACTCGCGCACCAACGCGGCGAGATCCTCGCGATCACTCATGCCCAAACCTTACCGACCGTTGTGTGCGCGCCCGCCCTCGGCCGAACGCTGTTTGTTGACCCGCCTGACCAGACTCCTGGGGACGAGACGCCCGACGGTCGTGAGCACCTTGTACTGGATCCCAGGGATACTGATGACCTTCCCGTTCTCGAGGTCGGCGAGCGAGGCCGCAACAACCTCGTCGACACTCAGCCACATCGCCTTCGGAATCGAACTCATATCGATTCCCGCGCGCTGATGAAGTTCGGTGCGGATGAATCCCGGGCACAGCGCTTGGATTCGCACACCCATACCGCGCAATCCTCCGGACAGTCCCTCGGAGAACGAGATCACGTATGCCTTGCTCCCCGAATAGGTGGATCCCCGCCCGGACAACAGACCCCCGACACTCGCTACGTTGATAATCGTGCCGTTGACAGATGCGATCATGGCCGGCAGCGCCGCACGGGTCAGTTGCATGACGGCGGTGACATTCACATCGAGCTGCGCCTGCAGGAGTTTCGGTTCCTCAGTCCAGAATTCGCCCGAGGTGTCGAACCCGGCGTTGTTGACCAATACCTCGACGCCCTCGCCGAGGCGCAACGCCACCTTCTCACGGCCGGACGTCGTCGCCAGGTCAGATTGCAAGATCTCGCATTCGGTGTCGTACAACGCCTTCATCTCTTCGGCGAGTACGCGCATCCTCTCTTCGTCGCGGGCGACCAGCACGAGGTCGTAGCCGTGCGAGGCGAACTTCTTCGCGAAACCGGCACCGAGCCCCGATGTCGGACCGGTGACGAGAGCAACGGGTCGTGCGGACGTGTCCTCGGATGGCATCGACATAACAGCGACGGTAGCAAGGCGCCAATCTACTGAGGTCCAGGCGCGGGGCGCGGACCTGGTGCGGGGCGCGAACCAGGCGCGGGGCGCGAACCAGGCGCGGGGCGCGAACCAGGCGCGGGGCGCGAACCAGGCGCGGGGCGCGAACCAGGCGCGGGGCGCGAACCAGGCGCGGGGCGCGAAGAGTCGACAGCGTCCTCGCGCAGGCGTGGCCGGCCCTGATCGTAAGATCCGCGGTCGGGCGGGTTCGAACCTGCGACCGGAGGCAGTACATGCAGGATGCCCGACAGCCGAAAGACAGCCGCGATGGCCGAATCCCAATCGCGCCCGTTGCTGTTGATGGGCAGCGAACCGAGTGTCCACTCGCCTTCGCTCCACAGCATGTTCACATGCGGTGGGATCGATTCGGTGAAGGCCACCATCCGCTGATCACAGATCCTGCGGGCGATCTCAAGATCGGTGGCGAAGACGACCCGCGGGCCGATGGCACCGAGAAGTTCGAGGTCCGAATCCTTCGGCGGCGGGGTCGACTTCAGACGGAGGTCGATGTCGACGTCTGAACCCATCCGGCGGCGGACGGCGACGATGGTCGCGGTCTCCTCCAAGTCGAACAGAATGAACGCCTCGCCTCGGCGTTCGCCCCTCACGACGTCGATCGCGCTGAGGTACTCCTGCTTGGCCAGAGCGGCGCGGTGAAACTGGGCGGGCAGCCGTTCTTCGACGTTCGTGTAGGTGAAGCCCTGAGCCTTGGCCCAGATCTGCCTCACGCGACCCGACTGATCACGACGCGAGCGATCGAAATAGAGCAGCGCGCACGCGCCTGCGAGTGCGATCAACGCCAGTACGAACCACATCACGGTCATCGCTGTTCAGCCTAGCGAGTCATCGCTGTAACGACGCGATGCGGTGCCGGACACCCCGTGTCGAGTCACGCCTCAGTTGCCTCCGAACCTCGGCAGTTCGGTGCTGATGATCGTCAGGGCTGTCATCTTGCCGCCCTCGATCTCCGTTCCACGGACTATGACGGTGAATCCAGGCTTCAGCCCGGCGACCGTGGAGCCGTCGAGCGCGAACACCTTCGTCTCCGCGTTGGTCTGCACCGTCAGCTGGCCTCCGCCGATCGTATCGAGGGTGAGCGTGGAGCCGTCGTTGGCGCTGATCCTCCCGAACGCAGCGCTCCCGACGCCGATCACCCCGCCGGTGCCTCCCGGGGGTTGGTCGAGCGGCGATTGGGTCGTCGGCCCAGGAGTCGGCGTCGCTGTGTTCGGCAAGGTTGCGGGCGGACCTGACGTTGTCGGGCCTGCCACCGTCGTGCTCGAGGAATTGTTCGGCGTGGTCGTGACGAGGGCGACGCTGAACCCAATGACCGCGAGCAGTAACAGGGCTGCCGTCGTGGCGGCGATCCACGTTCCGATTCGCCGGGGCTTCTTCTCTTCGGAACTCTCCTCCCGGGGCACCTGATACTGCCCGTCGGGGTACTGCCCCGGCGGATATTGGGCCCCCTGATATTGGGCGTTCGGATAGGACGCGTTCGGATAGGACGCGTTCGGATACTGCCCGGTCGGATAGCTGCCCTGATACTGCTGGGTCTCATGCACCGGGTACGCCTGAGTGGCGTTCGGTGATGGAGCCTGCTGGTCGAATCGCGGGTCGTAGGCGGGGAACACCTCAGTCGGGTTGGGTTGGTTCTGCCCGTACGCCACGGTCGGGTCGGACGTTGAGAACTGCCCAGTACGCTCTTCTGGCGCGCCAATATATTCGGTGCGCTGTTCCGGCGAGGCGATACGTTCGGTCGGCTGGTCCTGCTCTGACCATGCCGACGTCGTGTCGTTCCCCACCGCCGACGGCTCAGCGGCCCCAGTCGCCGACGGCTCAGAGTCCCCAGTCGCCGACGGCTCAGAGTCCCCAGTCGCCGACGGCTCAGAGTCCCCAGACGCCGACGGCTCGGTACCGTCGTACGCTCGTTCCTGCGGGGTGCGCGGATCGTCGGGATTCGTCATGTTCGGGGCCCCTCCCTGAGGCGTCAATTCCCTGTTCGTGCGGGCTTGGACCGTCGAGCCTAACGGCGCAAATTAAGGCGTCCCTGTGGAAATTCACATGGGCGGCAAAGTACATCGGAACGTACGTTGCCACCCATGTGAGGGTCAGCCGAGGACGAGGGCGTCGCCGGTATCGGACACTTTCACGGGAACGGTGTCGCCGTCCTGAACATCACCGGCGAGCAGCAGCTTCGCGAGCTGGTCGCCAATGGCCTGCTGGATGAGCCGACGCAGCGGCCGGGCACCGTACATAGGGTCATAGCCCCGGACAGCCAGCCAGAAGCGCGCCGAGTCGGAGACGTCGAGCGTCAGCCGCCGCGCTGCGAGGCGGCGCGAGAGCTGATCGAGTTGGATGTCCACGATAGATTCCAGTTGCTCTTCCGTGAGCGGGTCGAAGATCACGACGTCGTCGAGCCTGTTGATGAACTCGGGCTTGAACGCGTGGCGCACCGCATCCATCACCTGCTCCCGCGACCCGCCCGAACCGAGGTTGGACGTGAGGATCAGTATGGCGTTCCGGAAGTCGACCGTGCGGCCCTGGCCGTCCGTCAACCGGCCCTCGTCGAGGACGGCCAGCAAGATGTCGAACACATCGGGGTGCGCCTTCTCCACCTCGTCGAACAGCACCACGGAGTACGGACGCCGACGCACGGCTTCGGTGAGCTGGCCGCCCGACTCGTAGCCGACGTATCCGGGGGGGGCGCCGACCAGTCGGGCCACCGAATGCTTCTCGCTGTATTCCGACATGTCGATGCGGACCATCGCGCGTTCGTCGTCGAACAGGAAATCGGCAAGAGACTTTGCGAGTTCCGTCTTGCCGACGCCAGTAGGTCCGAGGAACAGGAACGAACCGGTGGGCCGGTTGGGGTCTGCGACTCCGGCCCGGGCGCGACGCACCGCGTCGGACACGGCAATGACGGCCTCTTCCTGGCCGACCACCCGCCTGCCCAGTTCTGACTCCATACGCAGCAGCTTTGCGGTCTCGCCCTCCATCATGCGGCCGGCGGGAATTCCGGTCCACGCCGCCACCACATCCGCGACGTCGTCGGGACCCACTTCTTCCTTGAGCATGACATCGCTGTCACCGTCGGCGGCAGCACCCGACACTCGGGCCGCCTCTTCGAGTTCCTTCTCGAGCTGCGGGATCCGCCCGTACCGCAGTTCTGCGGCCCGGCCGAGGTCGCCGTCGCGTTCAGCGCGTTCCTCCTCGCCGCGCAGCGTCTCGAGCTGTTCCTTGACTCCCCTGACCGAGTCGATGGCTTGCTTCTCGTTCTGCCAGCGGGTAGTGAGCTGACTGAGTTTCTCTCGCTCGTCAGCCAGTTCGTGGCGCAACTTCGCGAGCCGGTCCTTCGACGCGGCGTCGGATTCCTTCTGCAGCGCCATCTCCTCGATCTCGAGGCGGCGAACGATGCGTTCGACCGAGTCGATCTCTTCAGGGCGCGAGTCGATCTCCATCCGCAGCCGGGACGCCGCCTCGTCCACGAGGTCGATCGCCTTGTCCGGGAGAAACCGGGACGTGATGTAGCGATCGCTGAGCGTCGCCGCCGCGACCAACGCAGAGTCGGTGATGCGGACACCGTGGTGCACCTCGTACCGCTCCTTGAGCCCGCGGAGAATGCCCACGGTGTCTTCGACTGAGGGCTCGCCCACCAAAACCTGCTGGAATCGGCGCTCGAGAGCCGCATCCTTCTCGACGTACTTACGGTACTCGTCGAGCGTGGTCGCGCCGACTAGCCGCAACTCGCCGCGGGCGAGCATCGGCTTGATCATGTTTCCGGCGTCCATCGCGGACTCGCCGGTGGCACCCGCACCGACGATGGTGTGGAGTTCGTCGATGAACGTGATGACCTGGCCGGCCGAGCTCTTGATGTCGTCCAGAACGGCCTTGAGGCGCTCCTCGAATTCCCCGCGGTACTTCGCCCCCGCAACCATCGAACCCAGGTCGAGGGAGATCACGGACTTCCCTCGGAGTGATTCGGGGACATCGCCCGCGATGATGCGCTGAGCAAGGCCTTCGACGATCGCGGTCTTACCGACACCAGGCTCGCCGATCAGCACCGGGTTGTTCTTCGTGCGACGACTGAGCACCTGCACGACACGCCGGATCTCGTTGTCGCGGCCAATCACCGGGTCGAGCTTGCCGTTCCGGGCTGCCACGGTCAGGTCGGTGGAGTATTTTTCGAGCGCCTGGTACGTGCCTTCCGGGTCGGGGCTCGTGACGCGCGCGCTGCCGCGAACGGTGGTAAACGAATCGCGCAGTGCCTCCGGGGTGGCGCTATGCCGCCTGAGCAGGCCGGCGACGTCTGAATCGTCTGACGCGAGCCCCACCATCAGATGTTCCGTCGACACGTATTCGTCGTCGAGTTCCGTAGCCAGGTGCTGAGCAGTCGTGAGCGCGGCCAGTGCCTCGCGCCCGAGCTGTGGCGTCGTCGTGGCACCGGTAGTCTTGGGTAGCCGGTCGACAAGGGTCTGTGCCTCACGATGGACGGTTGAGGGGTCCACGCCGACCGCCTCGAGAAGAGGGGTGGCGATTCCGTCGGTCTGGTCGAGCAGGGCCACGAGCAGGTGTTCCGGCCTAATGTCCGGGTTGCCGGCCGCCGACGCCGACTGGAGTGCAGCGGTCAGCGCGGCCTGAGTCTTGGTGGTCGGATTGAACGAGTCCACTAGGTCACCTCTTCTGGCGAAGGAGAGCGGTCCGTCGCCTGGGCCGAGAGATCCCCGGCGACGCTGTCATCTTCTCAACGCACGAAATGTTGAGTCTGTTCCGCTCAACTTTGAATAGTTTCGGTGCTACCTCATCATCCCCCACTGATACTTCCCGCTGATATTTCCCGCGGCACCCGAAACCGTCCCCTTGCGGCTAACGGCAGTCCGCGTCCAAGACAGTTAGACTTCTCGTGTTCGAATCGACACGCACTCAAAAACAGGGGCCCGCTTGACACGAGATTGCCTGGATCCACTCGTGATTTCACGTCTGCGTGCCAGCTTTTCGTCGATCGTTGCCGCCGAGCGAGGTCACGCTCGGCTTTCCACCCTGTTCTATTCCTCCCTGTTCGCTGAGCACCCCGACTTCCGCGGGCTCTTCCCGCCCGCACTGGATCAACTCGGCCATCGAATGTTCCGGGCACTCCAGTTCGTCATCGACAACCTCGACGACGAGGAGCGCGTCCTGGGCTTCCTGGCCCAACTAGGCCGCGACCACCGCAAGTACGGTGTGGAGGACAGACACTACTTCGCCGCAGTCAATTCACTCCTGGGGGCGGTGCAGGGCGCCTTCACCCAGGCGATCTGGACGCCGTCCCTGACCACCGCATGGACGGAACTGATCGACCTCATACTCCACACGATGGCCGACGCCGCCGCCGCCGACGACCTTCCTGCCACGTGGGGCGCCACTGTCGTCGATCACGAGCGATGCCTCGACGACCTTGCGATCGTCCGACTCGAGACGGACTCCCCCATCCCGTACGGCGCCGGGCAGTATCTGAGTGTGCAGGTGCCGCAGCGTCCCCGGATGTGGCGTTATCTCTCGGCGGCGATCCCGGCCAACCCAGCCGGACAACTCGAGTTCCATGTGCGTCGGGTGTCGGGCGGATGGGTCAGCCCCGCAATCGTCAACGAGACCCGAGTGGGTGATCGATGGCTGCTCGGCTCGCCTCTCGGCGGACTCGAGGTCGACCGGGACTGTGGCCTCGATGTTCTGATGATCGGTTCCGGCACCGGAATCGCACCGTTGCGCGCGCAGGTGATGGAAATGGCAATGCGGTCTCACAATCCGCGGGTCCACTTGTTCGTCGGAGGCAAGTACCCGTGCGACCTGTACGACATCGAAACCCTGTGGCATCTCTCGCTCAGCAACCCGTGGCTCACCGTAGTCCCCGTATCCGAGGAGGACGAGAATCCGTGGTGGCACACCGCACCCGCCCCTGAAGCGCCGCCGGGGCTGCATCAACGGCTCCTGGGGCAACCCGGTCGTGTCGTCGCACAGTTCGGTTCGTGGGCGGATCGACAGATCCAGATCTCCGGCTCGCCGGCGATGATCAAGACCACCCTCTATGCGTTGCAGCGTGGCGGGACACCGCCACACTTGATCAGACACGACCCCTTGATCTAGTTCTGCCCTCAGTCCTGCCCCCCGCAATCCGGTACGACCCTCGGGAGAGCACCACACCATGCAAGCCACGCAGACCACTTGGACCAGCACAGTCGTTGAACATCACCGTCTGCGACACGATCTCGCGGTGATCCGCCTCGTGGGCGACAACGTCCCGTTCGCGCCCGGCCAGTACGTGGACGTGAGTGTGCCGCAAAATCCGCGCCTGCTACGCCGACTCTCCCCGGCACTGCCGCCGTCCCTGGACGGCAAACTCGAGTTCCATGTCCGATCGGTGCCCGGTGGTTGGGTGAGTCGCGGCATCGTGTCCGATACCTCGCCCGGCGACCAATGGCAGATCCTCGGGCCGCGCGGCACCATGTCCGTCGACGGGAACGGGCCGGACGTGATCATGATCGCCGGCGGGACGGGTCTGGCACCATTTCGGTCGATCCTGCTCGACCTGGCGCACCGACCGAATCCGCAGAGGGTGTTCCTGTTCATCGGCGACCGCACCCCACGTGACCTCTACGCTTCGGACATGCTGTACCTGCTGGTGCAGGATTTGCCGTGGCTCACGGTTATACCCGTAGTGGAGAGCGTCGCGAACCCCGACTGGCCCGATGAATGGTACGAGCGCACCAGAGTGGACGTAGGATTCAACGAGAACGATCTGGTCGAGGGCACGCTGCCCGAGATCGTTACGTCTTACGGCGCTTTCACCGACCACCAAGTGTTCGTATGCGGTTCTGCGGCGATGACGCGCGCCACCCTCGACCGCTTACGGGACACCGGAACGCCCACGGAGAACATTCAATTCGACCCGTACTGAGCCCGCGGATCAGTACGACGGATCGTGCCGGATGTTTTCCGGCGGAGTTCCGGCGGCATGGAGTCGGAACTTAGTGGTCTTCATCATCGATTCGGAGCCGATCAGTTGGATATCGCGCTCGGCCCACGTCCCGAAGTCGGCGACAACCTCCCCCACCTTGCCGGTCAACCGGCGGTGCATGCCGGGCAGCGAGGCACTGTTCGGGCCTCGGTACCACCATGGATCCTCGTCCTGCTCGGTGACTGGGACGACGGTCAACCACGGATTCTGCTCCGCGAGCGCCCAAAGGGTACCGAGATCGTAGAGGTCGCATGGATACCGGCCGGCGAAAAACACGTGGACCCGACGGCTTTGGCTACGCTGCGACATCTGGAGGATCTGTGCCCGCAACGGGGCGATACCGGTGCCCGAACCGATCATGAGAATGTCGCGGCTGTTGTCGTTACGGACCCCGAGATCGCCGAGTGGAGAACCGATCAACCACCGCTCATCCACGAGTGTCTGGTTGACGACTGCGGGACTGACCCAGCCGCCCGACACCCTGCGGACATGGAATTCGATGATGCCCTGGTCGTTGGCCGGGTTCGCCGGCGACAGGTAGCGCCACATCCTGGGCCGGGACGGCACCTGCACGCTCACATATTGCCCGGCCGCGTAACTCATCGGCTCGTCGAGTTGCAGTCGGGTAACCGAAACGTCCTCACGGACCTGAAGGTGCTCGATCACCGTCGCCCCCCACGCCGGTGGACCACTCTCGGCATTGGCGGCGTCCATCATGGTGGCTGACAGAAGGGCGAGGACGTCGCGCCACGCTTGCTCGAGTTCGTCGGTCCACGGCTCGGCGGACGGAAACTGCTCGACTGCGGAGATCAGAGCCTGGCTGACGCCCACGTAGTGCGCGTCCTTGACACCGTACTTACGGTGGTCTCGCCCGAGTTGTTCGAGGTAGAGCAGGATCTGCCCGGAATCCTCGAGACGTTCGATGGCGTACTGGATGGCGGAGATCAGCCGATCGCGTTGCACGTCCATCGCTGCCGGAAAGAACTCCCGAACCTCCGGGTGCCACGCGAACAACAGGGCGTAGAAGTTCCGCGCCAGCGTCTGGGGCCCGCCTTGTACTGCGGCTATAGCCTTGAAATTCGACCGGACCAGGGATATTGCCTGTGAATCCACCGCGCATCCTCGTCACTGACTGAACGCGGCTCGGCCGCGAGATACTCGAGCAGACCATAGTCGCGGTCACCATGTCGTAGACTCGGTCCCCGGATCATCGCCCTTTTGCGCTACCCTACCGCCCGGTCTGCGCTTTCCCAAAAACGAGCGCGCAGCGCCTTCTTATCTAGTTTGCCGAGTGGGGTCACCGGCAGTCCGTCCACGAAGTCGACCGATTTGGGTGCGTGGACAGACCCTTTCGCCACCCGGACCCTCTCGACCAACTCGGCAGCGTCCACCGACTGCCCGGCGCGAAGCACCACGCATGCCTTGACGGCCTCGCCCCACTTCTCGTCCGGAACGCCGACCACCGCGACGGAGCCCACAGCAGGGTGCGCGGAGATGACGTCCTCGATCTCTCGGGGGAACACATTGAATCCGCCGGTGACGATCATGTCCTTCTTACGGTCGACGATCGTGAGGAATCCGGCTTCGTCCTTGCGCGCGATGTCGCCGGTGTGCAGCCATCCACCCTTGAAAGCCTCGGCAGTCTCCTCGGGCTTCTTCCAGTACCCCTTCATGACGAGTGGGCCACGAACGCAGATTTCGCCGAGTTCGCCCTGCGGAACCTCGTTCAGATCGTCGTCGAGGAGAGCGACGTTCAGCCAGGGAACCGGCCGCCCGCAGGTCGCGAGGCGACTCGGATCGGTCGCAATGTGTTCTTCTCTGCGCAGAACAGCAATGGTCATGCCACATTCGGTTTGACCGTAAAACTGGAAGAAGATCTGACCGAACTTCTCGATGCCCTCCTTCAGCCTCGCCGGAGAGATACTCGAAGCCCCGTAGAACAGCGTCTGCAGGCTCGAGACGTTCCGCTTCGGCAGGTCGGGATGATCCATGAGCAGGTAGATCATGGTCGGGACGAGCATCGTGGCGGAAATCTTGTGCTTTTCGATCGCCTCGAGCACCGCCCCGGGCTCGAATGCGGGCAACACGATCAGGGCGCCGCCCCGGAGCAGGGTCGGAATGAAGAAGGCCGCGCCCGCGTGCGAGAGCGGCGTGCAGATCAGGAAACGCGGCTCCTCGGGCCATTGCCATTCGGCCATCTGGATCTGATTGAGTGCGGCACCCGAACCGTAAGTACCGATCACGCCCTTGGGTTTTCCGGTGGTGCCGCCGGTGTAGACCATGCTGCTGTTGTCGTCGGCATCCACCTGGGCGGCAACGAGGCGCTGCGGTGTGAAGGTGGCTGCCAGAGCGAGGATGTCGACTCCAACCTCCGAAGGCCCCAACGACAACATGTTCTTGATCGATGGCGAAGCCGCTTTCAGTTCCGCCGCTCGACCCTCGAAGGCGTCGGGATCAAAGATCAGCGTCTCGATTTCGCCATCGCTGACGATGTACAGATGATCGTCGAGCGAACCCATAGGATTGAGCGCGCTCCCGCGGCATCCGGACACCATGGTGGCACCCATGCTGATAAGGACTTCGGGCCTGTTCTTCGACAGCATCGCGGTGCTGGTGCCCTTGCCGACGCCGAGCGAGGCGAGTGCCTGGGCAAAACGGCTGATCTGATCGCTCATCTCACCACCAGTAAGTACGACGTCGCCGATGTACAGCGCCGGCTTGTCGCTGTTGCGGTCCAACGCGGTGATGAGCAGGTCCGCTGCGAAGGCGGGCCGATGCAGATCGGCGAGTTCGTCGGTCATCTGTTGTCCTCACTTCTCCCGCGACATAGGGGCGCGCAGTCTAATGGCGTGAATTCTGTGTCCTGAGTCACCGACACGATAGCCGGAAACCTGAAGAACTGAAACCTATTCCACCTAGCCTGCGGTCTCCTCCGGCTGCCGGGCTATGGCAAGGAACGCCGACGAGGTGGGGGCGCGCCCTGGGCGCGCGACCCCACCACCCTGCCAAGAGACCCTCGGGGATCAATCAATCGATCGACGAGTGCGGCTTGGTACCGATGGATTCCGGGACCGTCACCACCACGCGCGTTCCTGTTCCGGGCGACGAGTCGAGGTCGAACGTGCCGCCCGCGTTCTCTACCCGCTCGATGTGGGACGCCAACCCGATATGCCCCTGCGCCACCCGTTTCGGCACGACTGCGGGATCGAACCCCCAACCGTCGTCGACGATGACGAGCGTGATCTTCCCACTCGAGCCGGTCAGCCTGAGGGTCACCTTGGCGGCGTGGGAGTGTCTGGTCACGTTCGCAAGCAATTCGCGCGCGACGCGGTACACCAGTTCCTGGCAGTCTGGGCGGCCGACTTCGTCGATTTCGACTGACGTCTCGATTTCGGAGCGCCTCGCGTGCGCATCCGCGAGTTCACGGAGCGCCGAACTGAGGCCGAGCTGAGCGAGAACCTGCGGATGCAGCATTGTGACAGTGAATCGCAATTGCGTCGCTGTCTCACGGAGGGCGGACTCGGCGGCGTCGAGCATCGCGTCCGGGTGCCGCTCCATCGCTTCCTCGACGTCCAACCTGGCGGCCAGGACATTCTGGAGCGGACCGTCGTGGAGGTGCTCGGCCAGTTGTCTCCGCTCACGCTCCTCGGCGCCCATCGACTCTGCAATCAACTGCCTGCGAACGTCCAACAACTCGATCACCGTCGCTGAGCGACGGGCCAGGACGTACGAAAGCGCCGTGGTCGCCGCCGCCAGCCACAGCAGGAATCCGAAATACAGGTACACCTCCGAAGGGAATCCCATCGTGTCGTCGCGCTTCGAGTAGACGATCCACGCCAACTGATATCCGAAAGCGGTACAGACACCGACAATCGCGGTCAGGCGTGGTCGATACTGGAACGCCACCGAGATCGGCAACAGGTAGAACACCGGCAACAAGACCGACGTCGCGCCACCCGAGGCGATGGACAGCGACATCACCGCCAATACATCCACGGCGGTCGACATCCAGCCCGCCCATGGCCCGACCTCCCTCACGAGTACGAGGAATATCCAGCCCAGCGCGACGGCCGCGTACATGGTCAGCAGGGCGGCGAAAACGTCGGGTCTCCAGTGTGGCACGCGGACCACCGGACCGAGGAGAGACATCAGACCGATCAGCGGCAACCGGAGAATGGCAGTCACCCGGACCGCCTCGGTGGTATAGCGCCGGACTACCAGACTGTGCGGCTGATTGTGCATACTGTGCGGCTGATTATGCATATCACTCCAGCAACCCGCGTCGCATCGCCTCGGCGACGGCGGCGGCGCGGTCACTCACCCCGAGCTTCTCATACAGCCGCTGCACGTGCGTTTTGACCGTCGACGGCGCGAGATACAGTTCGCTGGCCATCATAGGAATACTCAGGCCGCTTGCGATCAGCGCAAGCACCTCCTCCTCCCGCCCGCTCAGGACCGGGCCGGTCGGTTCACTGCGGCGGCGCACCTCGCCGGCCAAGCCAACCGCAAGGGATGCGGGGAGAACGACCTCGCCCTCAGCACAGTCCCGGACCGCTTTCACGATCTCCGCCCGGGTCGACTCCTTCGGCAGAAATCCCGCGGCCCCAACCTGCAACGCGTGGTAGACGATCGCGGACTCGTCATGGGCCGACAGAAGGAGCACTCGCGTGGCGAGTTCTTCCCTTTTCACCGCTTCGGCCACCTGGGACCCATCCAACTCCGGCATCCGGTAGTCGAGAAGGGCCACGTCGGGGACGAGTTCTCGGATGAACTTCAGTGCGGCGGCGCCGTCGTCCGCCTCGGCGACCACATCGACATCCCCGGTCGCAAGAAGTGCTCGGACGACTCCATCACGGAAGATCGGGTGGTCATCGCCCACCAACACACGCACCCTCGCCACGGAGACTCCGATCCGGCTCGACTCCGACAACATTCACTACTTGCCTCTTACGAGACCCCGCCGACTGTACTCCAATTGGGGGACAATGGATTCAACCCATTTTCTAACCATTTGACGGACGGGCTGGGTCATGGGTTCACGACATACTGAGGTGGCACTGATGCCAGGGCGATCGACAACCGGATCGCCCATCGACAGAGACCCTTCCCGCAATCACGAACTGTCCGAACCAGGAGAAACCCATCGTGCGTACCAAGCGCCATCGCCTTTCACTCCGCATCACACTGCCCGTCATGGCTCTGGCTATCGGCGGCCTGACGTTAGGGGCCACCGGAGTGGCCAACGCCGACTCGGGCACCCCGATCCGGGTGACGAATCCAACCGTCACAATGCCGATCTCCAGTGATATCGACATGGCAGGGGTAATCGCCAGGCTGTCCGACCCAACAGGGCAGTGGGCCGCAGGGCCTGCAGAGTACATCGCGCCATCTGCCAGCGAGTTTGTTGCCGCTGCTGCACACCCGAAACCTCCGCACAAAGCCCCAAAGCACGAGGGATACGGACACGAGAGATACGGGCAAGAGAGATACGGGCACGAGGGATACTGAGGCTGATCTCTCACATCGATACTTTCCGTCACCCCAATTCCAGTACGACCAATACTGACCCAACGATTCTTCTGCGCATGCCCGGTCCTTCAGGTCCTCCGATAGCCGATCCTGCTCTGATCCGGTCTCCGCTGCTGTTCCACGTACTGCCGGATGATCGAGAGGGGTGGACCACCGGAGGCGGCGGCAAAGTTCGACGGCGACCGCAGAGGGTTCCGGTGCGTGCGGAGCCGGTACTGTGGACGCAGTCTCCGGGGGACACCCCTTCGAGGGAGTTCACCGGCTTCGAGAGTTACACAGTAGGTGGGTACTCGACCAGCAGATGCACGTGCTCGTCTTCCCCGTTGAACTCGGTCAGATCTGCGCCGAAGTCGGCGCACACATCCCGCACATGATCGGCCCCCGTTGCGGTCAGATGTTCGCCGACGAACACTTGACCGCGGTATTTGGTCACAAAAATCACATGTGCGTGTAAACCGAAAACATATACTAGGGGAGGAAGAGGCGCATTCCGGAACAGCAAACAGGGACAGCGACGGCTGACCGTGGGCGAGCAGCGACATTGCTGCCCCGCGAACAGATCCCGATGAGAAATGCGGGACGCTCAGCGCTGGTGTCTTGGTTTCCACACCACCAGTGCGTTGCTGCGCGGGATGGGCACGAGGTCGCGACGGTAGCCGGCATGAATCCGAGCGATCTCCTCTGCCAATTCCCGCACGCGGTACTGAAGAGCCTCTACCTGGTTGGTGAGTTCGATGATGCGCTTGATCCCCTCGAGGTTGACACCCTCGTCCTGGGAGAGCCGTTGCACCTCGCGGAGCAACGCGACGTCCCGCGGCGAATACCGTCGCCCCCCACCCGAGGTACGGTGCGGCGTGACCAGACCGAGTCGGTCGTAGTTGCGCAACGTCTGAGCATGCATGCCCGCCAGTTCCGCAGCCACCGAGATCACGAAGATCTGGGCGTCCGGGTCAACGGAGGTTTCGCGTGGACCCTCTTTCCTGTCGGCCATCAGGCACCTGCCCACCCGGCCCTGGGATCGAATCCGCTGGCCTTCTCCGCGTCCAGATACGCCTTCAGTGCTTCTGTGGCCGGGTCGTCGAGCTTCTGAGGAACCGCAACCTTGACCGTGACCAGTAGGTCGCCGGCACCACCGCCGCGCTTCGGAACGCCTCGGCCGCGCACGCGCAGGATCCGGCCGTCGGCCGTTCCCGCCGGAATCTTCAGTCCAACGCGCCCCTCCAACGTCGGAACGGAGACTGTGGTTCCGAGCACGAGTTCGCCGTAGCTGACGGGAGCGACGACGGTGAGGTCGTCACCGGTGCGGCCGAACACATCGTCGGGACGCACCCGGACCGTGACGAAGAGATCTCCGGACGGTGCGCCGCGTAGTCCGGCCTCTCCCTGGCCTGCCAGCCGGATCTTCTGTCCGTCGCTGACACCTGCCGGAACGCGCACAGTGATGGTGCGGGTCCGGTTGGTGATGCCGTTGCCGTGGCACACCTTGCACGGAGAATCGATGATGGAGCCGGTGCCTCGGCAGTCGTCGCACGGCTCACTGAACCCGAACGCACCCTGGTTTCGGCTGACGATTCCAGTACCGTTACAACGCGGACACACTCGTGGGCTGGTCCCCGGCTCGGCACCGCTGCCGTGGCAGGTGGTGCATGCCGACGGGCTGGTGAGCCGCAGCGGAACCGTGACCCCGAGGGTGGCCTCACGGAATTCGAGCGTGGTCTCCGTCTCCACATCGCTTCCGCGACGGGGACGGCTGGCCGTACGGGTCGCCCCGCCACCGCCGGCACCGCGGTTGAACAACCCACCGAAGAGGTCCCCGAGGCCGCCGTCGCCGGCCGCCGCGCCACCACCACCGAACAGATCGCCTACATCGAAGCCACCCTGGCTGAAGCCGCCGGAGCCGGGGTTGAATCCGCCGCCCCGGCCGAACCCTCCGCTGGCGAACAGCCGCCGAGCTTCGTCGTACTCTTTGCGCTTCGTCGAATCCGAGAGCACCGCATACGCCTCGCTGACGGACTTGAAGCGCTCCTCGGTCTTGACGTCGCCGGGGTTCGCATCGGGATGCAGGTCTCGTGCAAGCTTGCGGTACGCCTTCTTGATCTCGTCCGCGGATGCCTTGGACGAGACGCCCAGCTCCTTGTAGAAGTCCTTTTCGATCCACTCCCGCTGACTCACTGGGCGTCTCCTCCTCTCACACTTATTCCCGTTCCGACCCGGCAGGCTTCGCAGCCTGGTCGGAGGTATTCGCGTCGGTGGCGCCGACGCGGTCGGTCACAGCTACCATCGCATGCCGCAGGACGCGATCACCGAATTTGTAGCCCTTCCGCATCACCGTGCCGACGACGGGGTCATGACCTTCGCCATCGTGCTGCACAGCCTCGTGCAGCGACGGATCGAATGCCTCGCCCTCGGCACCGAACTCGCTCAGACCGAGCGAGGTGAGGGCGCCGATAAGCTTGTCCGCCACACCCTTCAGCGGCCCCGAGTCGAGGTCGCCGTGGCTACGCGCGCGGTCGAGGTCGTCCAGCACACCGATGAGCTCACCGGCGACGGACGCCTTGGCGTTGGCAATGTCGGACTGCTTGTCCCGCTGGACGCGGCGACGGTAATTGGCATACTCGGCCTGCAGGCGCTGCAGATCCGCCGTGCGCTCGGCCAACTCGTCCGTCTCCGAAACCACCTCGTCAGCCAGTGCCCCGCCATCCACCGAGCCGGGCTGCGGAGCAGTAGCGTCGCCCGCGAGGGGCTCCACTACCGGTTCCGCGTCCCGCACCGAACCGGTCTCAGGGTCGATCTTCCGCTTGTCCACGAAAGTGACCGGTTCCTGCTCGGTGTTGTCGGACGTCACTTCTTCTCCGCGTCGGACGGCTCGTCCACCACTTCGGCGTCGACGACGTCATCGTCCCCGCTCGCGCCGGAGCCGTCGGTGTTGGCCGCTTCGTCAGCGGCGCTGGCCTCGTAGATCGCCTGGCCGAGAGCCTGCGACTCGGTGGCCAACTTCTCCACCGCGGTCTTGACGACTGCGATGTCGGTGCCGGCGAGGGCGTCGTTGGCTTCCTTAATGGCAGCCTCGACCTTCTCCCTGACGTCGGCGGGCACCTTGTCCTCGCTGTCCTTGATGAACTTCTCGGTCTGATGCACCAGCGACTCGGCCTGGTTGCGGACCTCGGCCTCCTCGCGGCGGGCCTTGTCGTCCTCGGCGTGTGCCTCGGCGTCCTTGACCATGCGGTCGATCTCTTCCTTGGACAGACCGGAGCCGTCCTGGATCTTGATCGTGTTCTCCTTGCCCGTGCCCTTGTCCTTGGCGGTCACGTGCACGATGCCGTTGGCGTCGATGTCGAAGGTGACCTCGATCTGCGGCACGCCCCGCGGCGCGGGCGGAAGGTCGGTGAGCTCGAACGAGCCGAGCAGTTTGTTGTGCGAGGCGATCTCTCGCTCACCCTGGAACACCTGGATCTGCACCGAAGGTTGGTTGTCGTCAGCCGTGGTGAAGGTCTCGGAACGCTTGGTCGGGATGGTGGTGTTGCGCTCGATGAGCCTGGTCATCACTCCGCCCTTGGTCTCGATGCCGAGGGACAGCGGGGTGACGTCGAGGAGCAGCACATCCTTGACCTCGCCCTTGAGAACGCCGGCCTGCAGGGCGGCGCCGACTGCGACGACCTCGTCCGGGTTGACACCCTTGTTGGGCTCACGGCCTCCGGTCAGCTCACGCACCAGGTCGGAGACGGCGGGCATGCGGGTCGAGCCACCGACGAGCACGACGTGATCGATGTCCTTGACGGCGATACCGCTGTCCTTGATGACCGCCTGGAACGGCGCGCGAGTGCGTTCGAGGAGGTCGGAGGTGATCTTCTGGAACTCACTGCGTGAGAGCTGCTCGTCGAGGAACAGTGGGTTCTTGTCGGCGTCCACGGTGATGTAAGGCAGGTTGATCGACGTGCTCTGCGAGGAACTCAATTCGATCTTGGCCTTCTCAGCAGCCTCACGCAGACGCTGCAGAGCCATTTTGTCCTTGGTCAGATCTATACCGTTCTGAGCCTTGAATTTGTCGACGAGCCAGGTCACGATGCGCTCGTCCCAGTCGTCGCCACCGAGATGATTGTCACCAGACGTCGCGCGGACCTCGACGACACCGTCGCCGATTTCGAGCAGCGAGACGTCGAAGGTACCGCCACCGAGGTCGAAGACCAGGATGGTCTGCTCTTTGTCGCCCTTGTCCAAGCCGTACGCCAGCGCAGCCGCGGTGGGCTCGTTGACGATGCGCAGAACGTTGAGGCCGGCGATCTGGCCGGCTTCCTTGGTGGCCTGACGCTGGGCATCCTCGAAGTAGGCGGGGACGGTGATCACGGCGTCCGTGATGTCCTCACCCAGGTACGCCTCGGCATCACGCTTGAGCTTCATGAGCGTGCGCGCACTGATCTCCTGGGACGTGTACTTCTTGCCGTCGATCTCCACGTTCCAGTCGGTGCCGATGTGGCGTTTGACGGATCGAATGGTGCGGTCGACGTTGGTGACGGCCTGGTTCTTGGCGGGCTGGCCGACCAGCACCTCACCGTTCTTGGCGAAGGCGACGACCGATGGGGTGGTCCGCGAGCCTTCGGCGTTGGCGACCACTACGGGCTCGCCGCCCTCCAGCACGGACACGACCGAGTTCGTTGTACCGAGATCGATACCGACGGCACGAGCCATAGTGTTCCTCACTTTCGATTTTTGCAGTCCGTGGGCAGTTGATTCAGTACTGGACTGCAATCTTGGCGCTTAGTGAGCGCCCTCCGCTCAAGTTTGCATCCCGGCACCATCGGGAGTCAATTCCAACTTGAGTCCAGGACGCTCAACGTTGTCGTAGGAGTCAACGGGGGAGCGTCGGGATTTGTTCCCGACGGTCGAAACTTCGCCCCGCAGACATCCCACAGATTCTGCAGGCGCAACGAGCCCCACCCTACTGATCACCGTTCGCGGCAGCGCCGCTCCGCAGTACGCGACAGCTTGAGGAGGATCTGCGTCAACCACTCGCAGTCCTGCTCCTCAGCGGCCCTCCCAACGGCGAAGTCGGGCCTCCCGACAGCCGAACGCCTCCTCACTCGAATTCGAACAACTTCGATCACATTTCCAGAAGGAGGCTCGCCTCAGGAGTAACTCAGATGACAATATTTTGCTACATTCTGTATTGTCAGTTGCACTGAGCAGGCAACCTAACGTGTAGTGCGGAAATATTCGTTCTTGTTGACTCTCCAACGTTCAAGTCCAGATCATGAGCATGGACAGTGGGCGGGGCTCGACAAAGGAGCCTGTGACGAGACCCGCTGAGCATGCCCACCGATGGCCACCGCAAGCCGAAAACGTGGCCCGAAGAAGTGAGGCATTCGCATGATGCTCGCTCGTCAACGCCAGCAGGTGATCCTCGACGAAGTCACCAAGCACGGCGCCGTCAAGGTGGCCGAACTCGGCGCCACCCTCGGCGTCTCCGGTATGACGATCCGACGAGACATCACCGAACTCGTAGAGCAGGGTTTAGTCGACCGCGTGCACGGCGGGGTTACCTTGCCGCGATCGGCGAGTGTGCATGAGCCGGGGTTCTCGGCGAAGTCGGGACTCAACCTCGGAGCCAAGCGAGCCATCGCCCGCGCCGCAGCCCTGTTGGTCCGGCCCGGCACTTCGGTTGGGATCTCCGGCGGGACGACGACGCACGCCCTGGCACACGAGTTGCTCGACATCCCGGACATCACCATCGTCACCAATTCCCTTCCCGTCGCCGATGCATTCCACGAGGACGGTCGTGACGACCAGACCGTACTGCTCACCGGCGGCCAGCGGACCCCGTCGTTCGCACTCGTCGGACCGCTCACGGTCGCCGCACTGCGCGGCATCCACATGGACATGCTGTTCCTCGGGACGCACGGACTAGGCATCGACACCGGCCTGACCTGCCCCAATCTGATGGAGGCGCAGGCCAATCAGGCGCTCGTCGCATCTTCACGGCGCGTCGTCGTGCTCGCCGACCACACGAAGTGGGGTGTGACCGCGCTGGCGAACACCGTTCCCTTGTCCGACGTGGACATCCTCGTCACCGACGACCGGCTAGACCGAGCGGCACAGGAAGCGCTCGCCGACCATGTCGGTGACCTGGTGGTAGCTCACGAAGACCGAGAACGAGGCCTCGACGACGATGGGTGACGAACCCGGAGCCCTCCACGCGTCTGCGCGGAGCAAGGTACGCAAGACCACCACGACACTCGCCGACGGACGCGAGCTGATCTACTTCGACGACTCGGAACCGTACGCATCTGGTGCCGCCACCCGGGAATTGATCGACTCTCGGCCACTCCCGCCCGCGGTGTCGCAGTCGCAGATTCGTTTCGACGTGCTGACTGGCGAGTGGGTGGTCATCGCCGCGCAACGGATGGACCGCACTTTCCTCCCGCCAGTGGACGAGTCGCCACTCGCACCGAGTCGGCGGGGCAAGGCGCCCACCGAAATTCCCGCCGATGACTACGACGTCGTGGTGTTCGAGAACCGATTTCCCTCGCTCTCGGCAATCGCCGGCGACCAGCACCTACCCGACTTCGTAGACAGAGAACCTTTGTGGCCGTTGGCAGCCGGATCCGGCCGGTGCGAGGTTGTGTGCTTCACCAGCGACCCAGATGCCACTTTCGCCACACTCGACGTAGACCGGGTCCGCACCGTCGTCGACGTGTGGGCCGATCGCACGGCCGAACTGTCGGCCCTGCCCGGCATCCGCCAGGTGTTCTGCTTCGAGAACCGCGGCAAAGAAATCGGGGTGACCCTCACACATCCGCACGGACAGATCTATGCGTACCCATTTCTGCCCCCTCGCACGGATGTTCTGATCCGACGCTCGCGCGAGCATGCCGAGCAGACCGGCCGACTACTGCTGTCGGACATACTCGACGCCGAGCGCCGTTCAGGACGGCGAATCGTGCTTTCCGCCGAGCACTGGACGGCCTACGTTCCCGCCGCCGCGCGGTGGCCACTCGAGATACACCTCGCACCCCACCGCGACGTGGGTGACCTGTCCGAACTCGAGGAATCGGAACGGGACGAACTCGCCCGCGTCTACCTCGAACTGCTGCGTCGCGTCGATCGCTTCTTCGATGGAGTCGACGCAGTTCCATACATCGCCGCGTGGCACCAGGCGCCCGTCGGGGATGACCGCCAGTACGGCCGTCTACACCTCCAACTGTTCTCGATGATGCGCTCGCCTGGGCGGATGAAGTACCTCGCGAGCTCGGAGTCCGGCATGGGCGCCTGGGTCAACGACACGACACCCGAACGCATTGCCGACCGCCTTCGCGAGGTGGCCTCGTGACGGTACGGACATGGGTGGATCCCGTCGACGTTCATGCCGTGGCAGATCGTGTGGAAGCGTTGTTCCGCAGCGTATTCGGTGGAACCGCCGATGGTGTGTGGGTGGCGCCGGGGCGGGTCAATCTCATCGGTGAGCACGTCGATTATGCCGGAGGCCTCGTGCTGCCGTTCGCGCTCCCCTATGTCACGACCGTAGCGGTACGCGCTCGAGACGACGACCAACTGCACTGCGTCTCCACCCACACCGAAGAACGCTGGCACGGCGACCTCTCCGAAGTGGCGCCGGGCCACCCGCCGGGATGGGCCGCATACGTCGCCGGTGTGGTGTGGGCGTTGCGCGACTCAGGAACCGTCTCCGCAGGGACAGGATTCGATGTGGCGGTGCACTCTTCCGTCCCTGTCGGGTCCGGACTGTCGAGTTCGGCCGCCCTCGAGTGCGCCTTCGCGCTGGCTGTCGCCGATCTCCTCGGGCTCCCGACCGATGCGGACGGACGCTTCGGCCTGATCGCCGCATGCATCCGCGCCGAGAACCAGATCGCGGGTGCCTCCACGGGTGGAATGGACCAGACGGTGGCGATGCTCGCACATCCAGGTCACGCGCTGTTGCTGGACTGTTCCAGCGGAGCCACCCGACTCGTACCCATCGACTTCGCGTCCGCGAACGGGCGACTCCTGGTGATCGACACCAACGCACCGCACCGACTCGTCGACGGTCAGTACGGCAACCGGCGTGCGGCCCTCGAGAAGGCCTGCGCCGAACTGGGCGTCGAAACCCTGCGGGACATCGATGATGCGGACGCGGCACTCGGATCACTGACTGCACCGGAATCGGTAAAGCGGGTCCGTCACGTACTCACTGAAATCAGGCGAGTGAGCGAAGTCGTCGAACTCCTGACGCAGGCGCGCATCGCCGATGTCGGGAACCTGCTGACCTCATCTCACCTTTCACTACGCGACGACTACGAGGTCAGCTCCGTCGAACTCGACAGCGCCGTCGACGCCGCCCTCGAGGCGGGCGCGTGGGGGGCCCGAATGACCGGTGGCGGATTCGGTGGGTCCGCGCTGGCACTTGTCCCTGCCGACCGCGTTGAGGCCGTGGTCGAGCGCGTACTGCGCAGCGCAGCACGCGCGTCCCTTCCCACTCCCCAGTTCCTGTCTGCCGAGCCGTCGCGCTCGGCCCACCGCCTGCGACCCACCAGTTGTCGCTGGTCACGCTGAGGAAATTCGTCCCAGCCTACAACTCTGTCAGAGTTGCCACACTCGCCAGGCTGGAGCAGACGGACGAGGGCGCGAGCGTCGCTCCCACATCAATCCCGCGGTCGAACCACGGTGCGCTCCCGAGACAGAGCGTGGCCGAGTCTTCCGTCACACCTCGGCGCCTCGCTTGTCCCTCCGTAGCTTAAAGTGGTCGCTGATACCCACCCCACAAGGAGTCCCTTGTGAAGGGATCCGTGCAGAAGGGATTTCATGCGTAACGTGTTGGCGCACCGCGCCGCTCTAGTAGGCGCCACGGCAATGCTTCTTCTAGTTCCATTTTCCGCTCCCGCCCAGGCCGACCCTGTTACGCAGACCCACACAACTCAGCTCAGCGCCGACAAACTGCCGGCTGACCTCGTCGACGCGATCATCCGCGATCTGAAGATCAGCCCGCAGGAATACCTCGACCGCGCTGCGAGAGCACAGGAACTCGGCAATTACGCCGACGACTTCCGGGCACAGCATCCCGACGACTTCGCCGGCGCCTGGATCGGCATCGATGGTCAGCCCGTCGTTGCGGTCACCACTACCGAGGCTGCCGACGCAGCCTCTGAGGCCGGCTACGCCACCCGTATGGCACCCATCTCCGCCAACGGACTGGAGCAGACACTCTCCGATGTGAACGGCTGGATCGCACGTCTGCCCAGGGATTTGGCTTCACAGGTCAACTCCGCATCCATCGACGTCCTGGACAACCGCATTGTCATCGACATCGTCAACAGCCCCATCGGTCGGGCGCTGAACCTGCCGACCCTCCTTGCCAACGTCAAGGTCATGCTGAGTCCCGGCAGCGGCGGTCCGGTCGAAGGCGGTCCCCTCGGTGGCGACACATACATCACCACTGCGGGCGATCTACCGGAAACTCCGTTCTCGGAGATCGGCGTCTGCTCACTGGGCTTCAACGCCGTGGATGGCAGCGGCCAGGCCGTCAACATCAGCGCCGGCCATTGCAACCCGGCCGAGGGTCAGCCGTCACCCGTATTCCTCCCCAACCAGCAAAACGTCGACGACAGCGAGCAGATCGGCACGTTTTCGCGATCTTCGGTAGGCGACCCGACCGACGGGCTCGACTACTCGGTCATCGCACTCAATGAGGCAGGGGTCCGGGCCGGACTGGATCGTCCCGCGATCCGCGGCGCGAACGGCACCACCTTGGAGATCACCGGCATCGCCCAGCCTGTAGTCGGCGCACCGATCTGCAAGTCGGGTCAGACATCGTCGTTCACCTGTGGCGTTGTCGCAGCCGACCACGTCGAGACGCAACTGTTCGTCGCCGACGGCACCAGCCGGGTGATCAACGGGTTCGCCGGCACGGCGTGCACCCTGGCGGGCGACAGCGGCGGCGCCATCGTCACCGGAACCCTCGCACTGGGCATTACGAGTGGTTCCAACGCCAGCGACGCCCCCAACTGCACGGAGGCGAATCTGGTGCTGGCATCCGAGGGGGGCACGGCCAGCCTGGGAATCCCTGTCGCGGACATCGTCTCCACCGTCGGATCCGGACTTCGCGTTCGCACCATCTCCGACTAGTATCTTCCCTGCTCGCAGGCAGTGTGGCCGGTGTCCGTTCTTCGAACATCGGCCACGCTGCTGGGGAGACGAGGCCGTGTTGGAAACGGGGAATAGACGGCGCGACTCATATAGTTACTCCGAACGCCTTCAGCCCCACACGTCGCGTGGGGTAATCGTATTCACCCTGAAGCGAATGCGAACGATCGAGAGAAAGGCCCCCATGCGAAGCTCCATCGCACGTCGTGCCGTCGTGTTCAGTTCTGCCGCGCTGCTGCTCCTCGGTCCGGTCAACGCCTCCGCCGACCCGGTCGAGCCCGGAGTTTCCGACCAATCCGGCAAACTGCCGACGGAACTCGTCGACGCCCTTCGGCGCGATTTGAAGCTGAGCCCGGACCAGTACCTGGAACAATCCGAGCTTGGCCAAGAGCTGGCCGAGTTTGCGAAAGTCGCACGAATCCAGTTTCCTCACGTCTTCGCGGGAGCCTGGCTCGACGACTCCGGCACCCCGATAGTCGGGCTGACCGACGGCGCCGGCAAGGATGCTGCCCGCACCGCCGCCGAAGAGGCGGGCTTCCGGGTCAAGGATGCGGACCGGAGCGAGAAGAGCCTGCACGCCCAGATCGAAACTCTCGGCGGCTGGTTGGATACACAGCCTTCCGCCGTTGCGGATCTGGTTCGCGGTGTGGCCATCGACATCGTGAACAACGGACTCGTTCTCCGTGCCGACAATATAGGCGGGTTGCAGCTTCCGGATTTCATGAAGGGCGCGCGGGTCGTGCAGTCACCCGCCACCGAAATTCCGCAGGCGCCTGCCGAACTGGCGCCCGTTGGACAGGCATTGCCGGAAGACGCCCTACTGGGCGGCGATGCATACGGCTCATTCGGCGGCGGCGTCGGCCTGCGCTGCTCGCTCGGTTTCAACGGCACCGACAGCTCGGGTCGGGCGGTGAACATCACCGCAGGACACTGCGATCCGAACCTTGCCGCTGCCGGCACCGCCGGGGCGTCCGAGGCTTTCTCGCTGTTCCCGGGTGGTACCGGCCCGCGTCTGGGGACCTTCGCGAAGACCAGCCTCGACATGAGCGACTATGCGATCCTCCTCGCCGACGAGAACGCCGCACACCGGTTCGAGAACAACGGGGTCCGCATTCCCGGTTCGGCGCCGCTCGGCATCACCGGAACGGCTGATCCGATTGTCGGCGCCCCGGTGTGCAAGTCGGGCCTGACCACTGGTTTCACCTGCGGTATCGTAACTTCGGTCGGCCAGACCGTCGATGTCGGTGGGCGAATACTCGCGAACAGTTTCTCGACGAGTATGTGCGCGCTGCAGGGCGATAGTGGCGGCACCATCGTCACCGGAACGCAGGCACTCGGCATCTCGAGCGCCTCGAACGTCGGGGAATACTCGTTCTGCCAAATCGCCGACGTCGTCACCTTTATCCTCGGCGAGAGCCCCGAACTGTTCGCCACTCCGATCAACACCGTGCTGGCCGAGAACCCGGGCCTTCGGGTGCGTAGGACATAACTCCGTAGAAACTACGAAGGCCCGCTTCCTCTCGAGGAAACGGGCCTTCGTCATACGAGACGAGTCTGAGGCACAACGCAGATGATCAGGTTGCGGGTTCGGACACGAGCGCCGGTTCGGGAGCGGGCGGCTCGAACGGCGTGTTGACGGTAACGAGGTACTGGGTTCCCAGGACCGCCATGGCCACACCTCCCGCAAGCATGGTTCCGATCAGGGTGCCGGCTGCGAAACCTGGCATCAGACCGCCGAGACCGCCGATGGCGAGACCCGCGACACCGACGATCGCGCCGAAGAGATACGAGCCGATCATCACGGCCAAGTCGAGGTTGCCGCCGAAGCTGGCAAGCGCAGCGGCGTCACGTTCCTCCTGCGTGTCGAATACCTCCGGCACGTCAGGATCCTCCGGCGCATCCAGTCCCTCCTGCGCGTCGAGTTCCTCTTCCATCGACGACTTCAGCTCGGATTGGACGTCATCGGGGATCTTCGGGGTGAGCGTCAACGTCCGAGCATCGAGGTCGACGTCGATCGGGTAGACGCCATCGCCTACCCGAATCGTCAGGGGCAGCGCCGCGACGACGTTGCCGCCCTCGTCCACGACCTCGACGGCATCCCCGGTGTCGGTGATCCGGAAGGCACCCGCGTCGATCGAGGTGACCACGGAGTCACCGTCGAGGTGTGCCTCGTAGCGGAAGTCCGGCGAATCCGGCTGTGTCACCGGAACCGCGTGTGCGGTTCCTGCCGAGATTCCGAGGGCCGCGACAACAAGTGTCGCTGCCCCCGTGATCGCTCTGAGGTGCTGTGCAGCACGGCCCATCATGCGACGGGAGCCGTCTCGCCCGGCGCGACGAAGGGGTTGTTGATCGTGTCGAAGAACTGCATCCCATGCACCGCCAGACCGCCACCACCGGCGAGAACGGTTCCCACGATCGAGACGATGGGTGCGACGAGAAGCGCGCCCGCGATACATCCCCCTGCCGGCCCTCCCAGCAAGGCGAAGGGCAATGTCACCACGGCTCCGGCCACGCAACCGACCACTCCGCCGATCACGGTGGCGACGACTTCGGCGATCGCGGTGGTGATCCCGAACCGCTGCTGGAAGTCGTCGAGTGCGCGTGCGTCACGCTCCTCCTGGTCCAGCGGAGCGGCGACATCAGTGAGGGTCAGTCGTTCCGCCGCCGGAACGGGCGTGGCCGCCGACGGGTCCATGTTCGGGACGAGGCGCAGCACGCGGGCGGTGTCGTCTACGGCAACCTCGAAGGGATGCTGAAGCTCGTCCACTCGGAAGAAGCTCGGAATCGAAGCGAGGACGGTGCCTGCGTCATCGACGACATCGATGGTGTCGTTCCCGGCGTTGATCGAGAAGGAGCCCGCGTCGATGGTGGTCACAGCGGCACCACCGTCGAGGGTGGTCTGGTAGTTGATGTCCGGAATTCCCTGTTCCGCACCGGGCTGTTGTCCGATGGACGGCTCGGCGTAAGAAGTAGCCGATCCAACACCCATCGCCGCGACAACGAGGAGTGAGGTAGCAGTAAACCTTCGGAGGTTCATCGAGATCCGTTCAGAGAGGAGCGCCAAGACGAACGAAGGTTAACTAAGCAATGGTGTCTTGGGTAATTTTGCCTGGAAGGTATGACAAAGCTCACTTCCAAAGGGGCTGCCGGAAGCACCTACTTTTGTAATCGCCCGGGCGGTGAGCCGCGCGGTCTCATTCCGCATCAAATCGGCACGTGCGAGCCGGCGCGACGAGTTAGGGCCACCTTGGGCGCACCCCGCCCTCCCACACCAATTAGCGTGAGCAACCGACATCCCCGTGCGTGGCGCGCACCGCACGCCACCGCGATGCCCAAACTGCAGAGATCCAGCTGACCGGCGGCAAATTACCCACTGGTAGACGTCGCAAGTTACCGACTGGTAACTCAATGTGGTGAGCGCTAGGATTACCAGCAGTCCCGAGGTGGCCGCCGCGCCGCCCTGAACCGAAAGGCCGCGACATGAATGCCCTGACGATCACGTTGGGCACCATCGGCGTGCTATTGAGCCTCGTATGTTGGTTGTCCTTCATCATGGGCGCATCGAAGATGGTCAACGTAGTTCGAATCGGCCAGTCGGCACCGGACCGATGGCGTCCGTTCTTCCCGCGATTCAAGCAGATGTGCGTCGAATTCATTGCTCACACCCGTATGAGCAAATTCCGCACCGTCGGCTGGGCTCACTGGCTCGTCATGGTCGGCTTCATGCTCGGCGCGGCCGTGTGGTTCGAGGCATATGGGCAGACATTCGATCCTGAGTTCCACTGGCCGCTCGTCGGCAATACCGCCGTATACCACTTCATCGACGAGATCCTGGGCCTCGGCACTGTCATCGGCGTCACCACGCTGATCGTCATCCGCCAGCTCAACCATCCACGTGTTCCGGCACGACTGTCGCGTTTCAGCGGATCCGATTTCAAAGCCGCCTACTTCGTCGAAGCCGTCGTCCTCATCGAGGGCCTGGGCATGATCTTCGTGAAGGCCGGCAAGATTGCCACCTACGGTCACTCGAACCCGTGGACCGACTTCTTCACGATGAACGTCGCGAAACTGCTGCCCGCCAGCCCCAACATGGTCGCGTTGTTCGCCTTCATCAAGCTCATGTCGGGCATGATCTGGCTCTACGTGGTCGGACGCAACATCACCTGGGGTGTCGCCTGGCACCGCTTCTCTGCGTTCTTCAACATCTACTTCAAACGTGAGGACGACGGCGACGTCGCTCTCGGTGCGGCCAAGCCCATGATGTCGGCCGGCAAGCCGATCAACATGGAGGAAGCAGATCCGGACACCGACACATTCGGCGCCGGAAACATCGAGGACTTCTCCTGGAAGGGCTGGCTGGACTTCACCACCTGCACCGAGTGCGGTCGCTGCCAGTCACAGTGCCCCGCGTGGAACACCGGCAAGCCGCTGTCTCCGAAGCTACTGATTATGTCCCTGCGCGATCACGGCTACGCGAAGGCGCCGTACCTGCTCGCCGGTGGTCGCAAGGATATGGGCGGAGACGAGATCGGCCTCGTCGACGGCGACGGCAAGGTCCTCGAGGACAAGCTCGCCGCAATTCCCGAGGCCGCCCGCACCGAGGCCGAACGCAAGCTCGTCGGCGATACCGTCGAAGGCGAACTCGCACCCGTCATCGACACCGAAACGCTGTGGAGTTGCACCAGCTGTGGCGCCTGCGTCGAGCAGTGCCCCGTCGACATCGAGCACGTCGACCACATCATCGACATGCGCCGCTACCAGGTGCTGATCGAGTCGGAATTCCCCTCCGAGTTGGCCGGCCTGTTCAAGAACCTCGAGAACAAGGGCAACCCCTGGGGCCAGAACTCCAAGGACCGTCTCAACTGGATAGGCGAGATGGACTTCGACATCCCGGTGTTCGGCCAGGACGCGGACAGCTTCGAAGACTACGAGTACCTGTTCTGGGTTGGCTGCGCTGGCGCCTACGAGGACCGCGCCAAGAAGACGACCAAGGCTGTTGCGGAGCTACTCGCCACCGCCGGCGTGAAGTTCATGGTCCTCGGCGCCGAAGAAACCTGTACCGGTGACTCCGCTCGCCGTGCCGGCAACGAGTTCCTGTTCCAGCAACTCGCGATGCAGAATATCGAGTTGCTGAACTCGGTCTTCGACGGTGTCGAACAGCGCAAGCGCAAGATCGTCGTCACATGCGCCCACTGTTTCAACGCCCTGGGCAACGAATATCCGGAGGTCGGCGGCGAGTACGAGGTGGTTCACCACACCCAACTACTCAACCGGCTCGTCCGCCAGAAGCAGCTGATTCCGGTCGCATCCGTCGGCGAGGACGTCACCTACCACGACCCGTGCTTCCTCGGCCGCCACAACAAGGTCTACGACGCTCCGCGTGAGCTGATGGAAGCCTCCGGCGCGAAACTGAAGGAAATGCCGCGGCACGGCGAACGCTCGATGTGCTGTGGTGCCGGTGGTGCCCGCATGTGGATGGAAGAGAACATCGGTAAGCGCATCAACGTCGACCGAGTCGACGAGGCGCTGGCCACGGATCCGAAGAAGATCGCGACGGGCTGTCCGTTCTGCCGCGTCATGCTCACCGACGGTGTCACCGCACGCCAGGAATCCGGGCAAGGTGCAGGCGTCGAGGTCGTGGACGTTGCGCAACTGATGCTCTCGTCCATCACGCGCCTCGAACCCGAGCAGCTGACCGACAACATCAAAGTGGTCCCGCGGGCAAAGCCCGTCGAGGCAGTCGTGCCAGAGGTCGAGGCCACGGTGGTGATCGAGAAGGAGCGTGTTGAAGAAGTCGAGGGGGCCGCGGGTACACCGATCGCCAAGGATGCTCCGGCGAGCAAGGGACTCGCGATGAAGGGGTTGGCCAAGGCTCCCGGCGCGAAAACTCCCGGCAAGGGTCTCGGCATGGCAGGTGGCGCGAAAGCTCCCGGCGCCAAGAAATCCGCGCCCGCGCCCGCCGAGGATGCCGAGACCGGCACGAAGGCGTCGGCTACCGAAGCACCGAAGCCCAAGGGACTCGGGCTGGCCGACGGCGCAAAGGCACCGGGGGTCGAAGCACCGGGGGTCGAAGCAGCCGAGGCCGTGGAGATTGAGGAGTCGAACGGCGACGGAGCCAACGACAAAGCACCGGAGACCGCATCGGCGCCCCCGGCGGCCAAGCCCGGCGGCCTCGGATTCAAATCCGGCGCCAAGGCACCAGGCCGGAAGAACTAGCCGAACGTATCAACGGAGCGGCGCCCCCACCGCAATCGGTGGGGGCGCCGCTCGCTGTGGCTGCCCAGATCGTCTTGGCCTGCCACGACGAGCACCCCCACTCGCGTGTCCGGCCGGAGCTGAGCGCGGTGCGCTCCTACGACGCCCTGCTCGCGGGGCGTCGTGGTGAGACATTGACTTTCGAGAGGTCTCCGTCGTAGTGCGCGAGCAACCTCGGGTCCATGACTCTGCGCCACAACGGTGGAACCATGGACAGCCAAATCATCACGGCGTAACCGGCGGGCAGTTGAGGAGCCTCAGGAAGGGTGCGGAGCGTCTGATAACGACGGAGGGGATTGGCGTGGTGATCACTGTGCCGCTGCAAGTGGTACAGGAAGATGTTGCTGCATAGGTGATCGCTGTTCCAGCTGTGCTGGTACGAACATTTCTCGTAGCGGCCGTCGTCCAGCGTGCTGCGCAGCAGTCCGTAATGCTCCAGATAGTTGGCGGATTCGAGCAGAACGACCGCGATGACCGCCTGGAAGATCAGCCACGGGGCGACGGCCCAGCCGAAGACTGCGATGAGCGCGGCGAACAACACGACGCTCATCGCCCAGGCGTTGAGGATGTTGTTGCCGGGGCTCCACACCGGCTTGCCTCGACGCCGCACTCGGGCGCTTTCGTGAACCCAACCCGACCGAATGCCGCCATACACCGATCTCGGCAGGAACTGCCAGAACGACTCACCGAACCGGGCCGACGCCGGATCCTCGGGAGTGGCGACCTTCAGGTGATGGCCGTGGTTGTGCTCAACGTAGAAGTGACCATAGAAGGACTGAGCGAGAGCGATCTTGGCGAACCACCGCTCATGGTCGGTGCGCTTGTGGCCCAGTTCGTGCGCGGCGTTGATGCCGATGCCCGCAACGACTCCGACTGTCGATGCGAGCGCCATCCGTTCCGGCCACCCCATCGAGGCGGTCACCCACAGGTAGCACGCGAAGACCAGCCCGGCGTACTGAACAGGGAGGTAGAGGTACGTGCACCAGCGGTAGAAGGGATCGTTTTCGAGTGCTTTGGACTGCTCGTCAGTCGGGTTGCGCTTGTCCGGACCCGTCAACAGGTCGACGAGGGGGATGATGACGATCATCAGCACGACGCCCAGCGCCCACAGGATGCCCACCCCCAACAGTTGCACGGCCAGCCATGCCAGGAAAGGACTGAGGGGCGCGACGACCCCACACAGCCATAGATACCGTTTCGGGTTCCCGCCACTGCTCGACACGCCACCGCTCGACACTGTTTCTCCGCTCGATACCCCTGATACCCCCAGCACTGCTCTATTCGACCTCGAATCCGTTTCAGTCTTTGGCTCCGTAGCAGAGACGCACAGGAGTCGCCCTGTTATGAAAGTAGCGAGCTGCACACTCGGAGACGTCAACCCACACTCGGGCGCCAGAGTTTGAGCTCCGGAATGCCCGGTGGCTCGAATCCCAGCACCTGACCGTAGAAGGAGAGTTCGGCGTTGCGCGAACTGATCAACGTAGCCAGCTTACGGAATCCGTGTGACTCCCCCTCATATTCGAGATATGCGTGCGGGATGCCCTTCGCCACCAGCGCATCCCTGAACCGCTCCGCCTGCGACGGCGGCACGATCGGATCGTCGAGGCCTTGCAGCAGCAGCACCGGACAGTTGAGCCCGGCGACATTGTTCAGCGGCGCGCGCTGCGCGTAGAGGTCGGCAGACTCGGGCAGCGGGCCGATGAGGCCATCGATGTACCTGGACTCGAAGTCGTGCGTCTCCTCGACGAACCCTTCCAGTTCAGCAACGCCGAAGTAAGATGCGCCGCAAGCGAACACGTCCGAGGTAGTCAAAGCCGCGAGGACGGTCCACCCGCCGGCGGATCCGCCTTCGATCGCTAGTCTGCGGGGGTCAGCCATACCCGACTCGGCCAGCCCGGTCACCGCCGTCACCACGTCCTCGACATCGACGACACCCCATTGTCCACGGAGTCGGTTGCGGTATTCGCGGCCATATCCGGTCGATCCGCCATAGTTGACGTCGACGACACCGATGCCACGACTGGTGAAGAATGCGAACACCGGATTCAGAGATGGCGCGACCCGTGATGTAGGCCCGCCGTGCACGAACGCCACGTACGGCGGCAGTTCACCTGCCTCCCCCTCATACCGGGGGTGACGCGGTGGATACGCGATGACGTGCACTTCGCGGTCGGCGCCTTGGAACGTCAACTGCCGGGCCTCCGGTAGATACACCGACTCGGGAAGGTCGGTGACCGAGAGCCGGATGGTGCGGAGCGCGCCGGTGTCGAGGTCCAGTTCGCGCAGGCCCGACGGTGTCTGCGCGCCACCGGTGAGCAGCAGGATCCGATTGTCCCGGCGGTCCCCAAGACTCACGCTGGTGAGCCCGTCCAGCGTGATGTCCACGAGGGAACCGGTGCCGGGATCGAGCACCGCGAGGGTGTCGGTTCCGACTGTTCTGACGGTCAGCAGTGTGCCGTCGGCGCGACGTGTGTGCCACCGCGCTCCGAGCATCCACAATGGGCCACCGAAGTCGGCCTCCATCGGGCACAGCGCGACCACGTCAGAAGCGTCGATACCGACTCGGTAGAGGTTCCACCAGCCGCTGCGGTCGCTGATCGTGTACAGCTCCGCGGGCCCGACCCACTCGGGTTGCAGCACCGATTCTTCCGGGCCACCGAGCAAGGTCTTCACTTCGCCGATCACGCGGCCTTCTACGACCTCTGCCACTCTGAGTTCAGTTCCATCCCAAGGCATCTGGGGGTGATCCCAGGCGATCCACGCGAGATGGCGGCGATCCGGGGACAGCCGTGGGTTGGCTAGAAAGTCCGAACCAGCCACGACGGACCGCGCCCGGTGTTCGTCATCCGCTGCTGATCCGTCCAGTGGGATCACACAGATGTCGCGCGTGACGCCACCGTCTGCGTCGTGCGTCTCGCGCACCGCCCATACTGCGTCGTCGATCACGGACAGGTCGCCGTACCGCAGGGAGCACGTGCGCGGGGGCTCCTGAGTTAGCGGCACCGGGGTTTCGCCTTCCAACAGATACAGGCGCTGATCGTTGAACTCGGCGAAGACGAGCCGACCGCCGTCGGTGACGGTCCAGGCACCGCCGCCGTACTCGTGAACGCGCGTACGCGCGTTCCACGGGACGGGCAGGACGTCCTCGGGTTCGCCGTCCGGTCCGATGCGCCGCACGGCGACTCGACCACCTTCACTCGGGCGCAGTTCCGACCACCACACATCCTCGCCCACGTACCTGCCGCCCTCGACGGGGTGGCCGCTGGAGGCAATGTCCATCGCCGCGATCGGAGAAGGCCACGATCCGTAAGGCGCAGGGGTCATCTGACGAGGATAATCCGCCACGTCCTATTACGCAGATTAGGCAGGTCGTCACGCGCCTCGAAGTCCCGCCGAAACCCGAATCGATAGCTGACCTTCCCTAACGGCCCCGAGCCCGCATCGGCATGTGCGTCCATATCTGCGCCTGCACGGGCCGAAACCGACCAGTAGAAATCCGGTTTCCTGGAAGTGGGACAATGGCGCTCGTGAGCAACCCAGACCACGGCAACCAACGCACGCCGCATCGCAAGCTCGAGCAGTCCACCAAGCTGCAGAACGTGCTGTACGAGATCCGCGGACCGGTACACGCCCACGCCACCCGACTGGAGGCGGAAGGCCACCGGATCCTCAAGCTCAACATCGGCAACCCTGCGCCGTTCGGTTTCGACGCGCCAGACGTGATCATGCGCGACATGATCGCCGCGCTCCCCTACGCGCAGGGTTACTCCGACTCCAAGGGAATCCTGTCCGCCCGGCGCGCGATCGCGACCCGGTACGAATTGGTTGCCGGGTTCCCCGAACTCGACGTCGACGACATCTACCTGGGCAACGGCGTGTCCGAACTCATCACGATGACGATGCAGGCGCTGCTCAACAACGGGGACGAAGTACTGATCCCGGCCCCGGACTACCCGCTGTGGACAGCCATGACGAGCCTCTCGGGCGGCACCCCGGTGCACTACCTTTGCGACGAGGGCAACGACTGGAACCCCGACATCGCGGACATCGAGTCAAAGATCACCGACAAGACCAAGGCGCTGCTTGTCATCAACCCGAACAATCCGACGGGTGCGGTCTACTCGATGGAAGTGCTGCAGCAACTCGTCGACCTGGCCCGCAAACATGAGCTACTGCTTCTCGCAGACGAAATTTACGACAAGATCCTCTACGACGACGCCAAGCACATCTCGCTCGCGTCATTGGCTCCGGATCTGCTGTGCCTGACGTTCAACGGCCTGTCGAAGGCCTACCGCGTCGCGGGCTACCGATCCGGCTGGGTGGCGATCACCGGACCGAAGGAGCACGCCGGCGGTTTCCTCGAGGGTCTCGATCTACTGGCGTCGACGCGGCTGTGCCCGAACGTGCCGGGCCAACACGCCATCCAGGTGGCACTCGGCGGGTACCAGAGCATCGACGACCTGATTCTGCCGGGCGGACGGCTGCTCGAGCAGCGCGACGTAGCCTGGCAACGTCTCAACATGATTCCGGGTGTCACATGCGTGAAGCCGCGCGGCGCTCTGTACGCGTTTCCTCGGCTCGACCCCAACGTGTACGAAATTTACGACGACGAAAAACTGGTCCAGGACCTTCTGCTGCAGGAGAAGATCCTGATGGTCCAGGGCACCGGTTTCAACTGGCCCGACCACGACCACCTCCGCATCGTGACCCTGCCGTGGGCCAGGGATCTCGCTGTCGCCATCGAGCGATTCGGTAACTTTCTGACCAGCTACAAGCAGTAGTATCGGAGATACTGCAGGCGACACACGCGTCGCCTGCGTGTCTTCTGGGGGAGTCGTGGCTACCAGCACTCGCGTGCGTTTCGGACAATTGGTCCACAAGCGACGCCGTTTGCTGAACCTCACACAGGATCAGGTCACTGCTGCCGGCGGCCCGTCCGACGCAGCGCAGACGCGGGCCGAGAACGGCACCGGCGCGGATCCGAGCATCGAGACGCTCCGCAAACTGGATACCGCCCTTCGGTGGGTTCCGGGCAGCGCTGCGCGGACGCTGGACGGCGGTGATCCGACGCCGCTCGAAACGCTCGCGCGAGAGGAACCACTGCCGCGGTCGCATCCGCCGACGCTCGGGCCGTCGGAGATTCCGCTGGATCTGGACACCATCGTCGAGATTCTCGACCCTCACAGCCGGATCGCGAAATTAAGCGCGGCGCACCCGGAAGTGCCTGGACTTGCCGATGCCGCAGACAGCCTCAGCCGAGTGGTGTCCAAGATCACCGGGGCGTACGTGACCCGGCTGCTCGAGGTCAACGGAGGGCCGTCTGGGCCGCGTCAGCCACTGGTGGAATTCGCGTTCGCCCACCTTCTCGAAGCCCCGTCGACCGTCGCCGACCCAAGCGAACGTGAAGAAGTGCACTACCGGCGCTTTCTCTACGGCAAAGAGGAAGAGCTGGACGCGGCCACGCGAGAGCGCTTCTGGCGACGGTGGGAGGAGGCGGTGAAATTCGTTAGGGCCGAGGCTCCTGAACGCAATGGCGGGTCCGAGGTGAACGCATGAACGGTATGCCCACGAACGTGGTCACGGATCGCTACCTGTCTCGACCCGCAAGCGGGCAGAAGACCCGCGGTATCTCCGAGCTGCCACCGCCCTTGAGTGATCCCCCTGGACACAGCACAAAAAATCCTCAGGCCGCCGGTTCGGCAGAACAAGACATCGTGGTAGTTCAAACTCTTTTGGCGATTCAACCCAGACCGGTTGACGAATGCCCCCATCGTGTAGGTAGATTGTCTACCGGCACCTCGAGTGCCGCGAGCACCTGGCGCCCCTCCCCCCCTGTGGGTACCAGGTTGGTGGCGGGGAACACCCCCCCGTACCCCGCCACCCAGCTCGGCACATCTGCCCACTCGGCGGCTCGGCGGACGGCGGAACACACCCCTCGTTCGGAGTTCCGGCCCACCCTCACATGGACCTGCGTTCGCTGCACATTAGCTGCGCGCCATCCATTGACATCTAATCACACCAGCGGCGCATAAGCGACACAAAAGCAATGCGCAGCTGACAGCTTGGCACCACTTTCATCGCTTCTGTCACAGCCTCACTTGTGATGTTCCGAACACTCTCGCCCGTACAGAGACAATCCCTCCGGCGGAGACTCCGGCACGTCGAAAGTGTAAACATCGACGGCGGCGTGAGTTCGTCCACCAGCCACGCCATCGTCGTCAGCGCACAACAGTGGTGTTCGGTGCCTGAAGGGTGCTCACCTGGCCGAAGACCGTTTACCACTAGCGGCGCAACAGAACGGTTCCCTCGCGTACACGAACATTCCGCCCAAGTGTCTCCGACCCACGTTCCTAGCTGTAAAGGCCTGCCTCTCGCAGGACGATGAAGACAATGGTGATCGCCATCAGTCCGTAGACCGTCATCATCGTCACCTTGGCGGTCCACTCGCTGGTGGGCGGAAACATCTTCAGAATGGGCTTCGTATACGCGACGACGCGGCTATCTCCATTCTGCGCGGCAACCGCTCCAACCCTGGGAACACCAGGTGTGCTGTACGACTCCGTTGAATTCGCAATCACTGCGCACGTCCTTTCTTGCGCCCCCGAACCATCCCCATCGTAGGCTCGTCGACTCGGATGCGGCCACTGGGAATTTGACCGTCCGATATCTGCGGCGGCTTTATAGGCCGGGAAGCGAGGGAAGCACGCGCCGTACGGTTGATACTGCTCAGCGGGCGGGGTGGAACCGCGGCCACCGCCAGAGGCGGTTGCTGCATCTGCTGGGCAAGCAGGGCGGGACCCCGAGCCACCACCAGTTCCGGATTATCGGGAACGATGACGGGCAGACCGAGCCACGACTCGAGCACAGACCGAACCAGAGGAATGCGTGCACCGCCCCCGATGACGACTACGGCATCCGGGACACGACCGGATCTCGCGATTACGTCATACGCGAGCCGCGCAGATGATTCAAGGGTGACGCCGATCAGCGAATCGAATGCATCTCACTCACGGTATCCGTGCGCACCCAAAATTCCCGAGGCGTCGAGAAAGGTAAGCGCGGCCAATGTTTCGGGCACGAGCTGATAATTGCCGATTTCCTGACGGGCCATCGCGGCTTGCACGACGCTCGCCTGCGCTTCATCACGGTAGGCAACTCCGGTGGCGTAGCCCTGCCCGGCACCTGCCGAGCCGACAAGGACGGCACTGATCGACTCGGCGGCAACATCCTCGGGCCGTTCGGCGCCGACTGCAATCACCCGGGCTTGGAAATCCGGAAGACGTCCTTTCGTAATGCCTTCAGGGTCAAAGAGATCGGGTCGAATCAAGCGCACAGCACTCGCACCAACCGTCACACCTAGAACCGAACTCATGGGCCGCCTACCTTGACTCTGCACGGGTCCGATCTGGAGTCCCCCCACTTCACGCCGCGCAGTTTGGCGAAGCGTACCTACGAAGTGACCGCCCAGCCCGCTTCCTGTCAGGAATTACTCGCGATGATCACTCCGGCAATACCCGTGCCCAACGGCACGGGGGTGCAGGTCGGACTGACTGCGTGTGCGGGATCCAGAATGTTGAGCACCAATTGTTGGGAGAACGGGTCGTAGGGAAGGTTGAAATGGCCTGTCTCATTCTCCGGGCACAAATCCTGGACGAGGATGTTTGTCGCGCCGGGGCCGCGCAGCGCGACGTTGGTGTACGGCTGGATCACCTCGTCGTACCTGGTGCCGATCGTGGTGTATTCGACACCGGGTACGGTGTCGCCGCCGGCATTGAGGGCTGCGAGGAATGATGAACCCTGGACCTGCTCGGCTAGGGCCTCCGAACCGAAACGGTCAATCAGCCCGGTGCCCCCGGGGAACGACTCGAGAGCCGTGCCCAGCCCGTAGAACGTCCCGCCATACGTGGGGGACGCCAGCCCGATCCACTGGTCCACCTCAGCCGCTCCGCCGAGCTTGTTGATGTAGTACCGAGACACCGTCGCACCCTGTGAATGCCCGATCACGTCGGCCTTGTCCGCCCCCGTCGTGGACAACACCTGCGTGACAAAGTCGGCGAGTTCTGTTGCCCCCTCGGTCATTGTTTCCATCCCGTAGCGCTCGGTGCCTGGTTTCTGCCCGTAGTTCAGAGCGAACACGCAGTAACCGGCGGCCTTCAGTTTCGGACTGAGCCCCGCCCAGCTCGCGTAGGTACTCCCGTCGCTGCCGTGAACCAGCACCACCGGGCGGGGATGCGCGGCATCAGGGCGGCATGTGAAGTCGTTGACGCCGGGGGGTGCAGAGTGCGGGTGTTGCTCGGCGAACTTGATCGCGTCACCCGCCTGCGACTGCTCGGGTCCCGGCTTGGTGGGGATCTCCATGGCGTGGGCGGGTACGGCGAAGGACAGCGCGACCCCAACCAGGAAAAACAATTGAGACAAGCGACGGAAGTTCGCCATGGTTGTACCTCCGCTTGTGGTTATACCCCGCATCGGCAGCGACAATAGCGACGCTACCCGCTGCGAGTGGTAAATGTTGATGATACCGACCCGCCGGTACAGTCCGCACGGACGGACATACTGCTCATCCGAACACTGCTTCCGCTCGCCCGCCGGCCGAGAGCTTCGCCACTTCCAGGGTCGATGTCGACTCCGCGCTGATCATGGCCCAATTCCGCCTTGCCACATCCGTACCTCGCAGGTAGCAGGTTCCACAGACGGTGCAGCGCATGCACCTTGACGACGAGCACGGCGAACGCGGATTCTGCCCGATTGAAGTTCGAGCCCAACAGTGCGTGTGCAGATGACCCGGACCGAGACCCTATGCTTCGCCCATGCATGTTCTCTTCGTCTGCACCGGAAACGTCTGCGGCTCTCCAACGGCCGAGCGCCTCGCAGTGGCATACGCCGAGGAGCTCGGACTCACGGACCTGACAGCTGAAAGTGCAGGTACGGGCGCCCTAGCGGGGGAAACGATGGAGCCCACCGCCGCGCAGGTTCTGGAGGGCCTCGGCGGCGACCCCAGCGAGTTTGCAGCCCGTCCGCTCACCTCAGATCTCGCGGTGGAAGCCGATCTGGTGCTGACAATGACGGAGGGCCACCGCGACCAGGTCTTGGCCTTGGCCCCCGATCAGCTGAAGAAGACATTCACCCTCAAGGAGGCTGCCCGACTCGCCGAAGCGGCGGACGCCAATACGGTGGCGGATCTGGCGTCGGCCCGCCCCCAGTACAAGTCGAGTGGATCCCCGGAGGACATTCCGGACCCGATCGGGCAGGACGAGGAGACCTTTCTGAACGTCGGATCGGAGATCGCCGACCTCCTGGGAGTAATCGCGCGGGGCGTCCGAGCCTGAGCGGCTTTACGCCGATGCACCCAATGATCGGGGCGCAGAATGATCAGGTGATTACAGCCTGATACTCACCTGTTCGTCACCGACGTTCCCCGAATCTGGGGACGCCCCCACTGACACAACTGAGTACGCTTTGTCTGTGACCTGGTCCATTGAGTTTCTACCAAGCATCATCGGTGTGACGGTGCTCGTCGCCATCACGACCGCCGTGCTCTGGGGATTCCGGGCACCACACCATTTCGCTCCGGCTCTCGCGGTACTCCGGGGTGCACTCCAACTCGCTCTGATCAGCGTCCTCCTCTCCGGAGTGATCACGAACCCGCTGTGGGTCGCTCTCGCCCTTCTCGTCATGTTCACGGTGGCGGCACTGACGGCATCGAGCCGGATCGGATGGAGCCTCCAGCACGTCGAGTTGGTCTTCGCGGCAATGGCGCTCGGGATCGCCGTGACACTCGCCGTCACCTTCCTTACCGGTGCCATCGAATTCTCTCCACGGTATGCCTTGGCCATCGGTGGCATCGTCGTCGGCAATGCGATGACCACCGCAACCCTCGCGGGCCGGCGCTTCATGGAGGTCACCGACGAGCGATGGGAATCGGTGGAAGGCTGGCTCGCGCTAGGCGCCACTCCTCGACAGGCGACGCTCGGGCTCACCAGGCTCGCAGTGCACTCGGCCTTGATTCCGTCGACAGACCAGACCAAGACCACAGGACTGGTCACCCTGCCCGGCGCCTTCGTCGGGGCGATCTTCGGCGGTGTATCACCCCTCGAGGCCGGGCGTTTCCAAATCGTGGTGCTCGCCGCGATCATGGCAGCCGGATCGATTACCGCCGTCGTCATAGTCTCGGGCCTTGCGCCGGTACGCACCCGCCCCAAGGTGCCCGCATAAGGTCGACGCAGGGCGGTGCCAGCTCAGAGCTATGTCCGGCAGAGCGGCTTCGTGGGGGCACTTCCGGTGAACAACACGCTCTGCGTGTCATCCTCGGTGCCGGCGACATCAGGTGGCGCCACCGGAACTTCCGTATCGATACACCACTCGAACTCGGTGCACCACTCGTAAGCCAGCTCCGCCAAATTGGTACCCGCGATCGTCGACATCTACTTGTCCCTGTCTCTGTTGTGGTACCTGGATGAGCACTGGCTCGACCAATACTGTCTGGAATGAGGGGCCGTGTGACTCCCCCCGAACAGTCCCTTTTTCGGGTGAACCGGAAGTTCCCCGATCGAACCCCGCGTGGCACGTCGAAACGAAGCAGTGCACATGACTTTCCGTCACACAACGGACCGGTGCCGCGACTCGCCCGGCGGGCGTCGTTCACTCTTGATACGAAAGCTAGGCTGACGGCACACGAGTTTGCTTCGGCCGAAAGCAGAGACGATGCAGGTAACTCCCGCTGCCTGGGGCCTGACGATCGCCGTGATCGTCGCCCTGCTGCTGTTCGATTACTTCGCCCATGTCCGCAAGGCGCACATTCCCACACTGAAGGAATCGGCAATCTGGTCGTCTTTGTATGTGGGTCTCGCGATCCTGTTCGGCGTCGTGGTGTTGATCTTCGGCGGCATCGAAATGGGGTCGGAATACTTCGCGGGCTACGTGACGGAGAAAGCGTTGTCGGTGGACAACCTGTTCGTCTTTCTCATCATCATCGCCAGCTTCCGGGTGCCACGCGAAGATCAGCAGAAGGTACTGCTGTTCGGCATCGTCTTCTCGCTCTTCGCCAGGACTGCATTCATCTTCCTGGGCGCCACCCTGATCAACACATTCGCCTGGGTCTTCTACATCTTCGGTTTGATCTTGCTGGTCACCGCCGGAAACATGCTACGGCCGGAAACTGAAGACTCGCATTCGGCAGACAACTTCATCATTCGCATCGCCAAGAAATTCCTGCACACCAGTAAGCACTACGACGGCGACAAACTGTTTACCATCGAGAACGGCAAACGCGCGATGACGCCGATGCTGCTGGTGATGGTCGCGATCGGCGGCACAGACCTGCTATTCGCCCTCGATTCCATCCCAGCAATCTTCGGACTCACCCAGAACGTGTTCGTGGTCTTCACAGCTACCGCATTTTCGCTGATGGGCCTCCGCCAGCTGTACTTCCTGCTCGACGGCCTATTGGACCGCCTCATTTATCTCTCCTACGGGCTGGCCGCAATCCTCGCGTTCATCGGCGTCAAACTGATCCTGCACGCCCTGCACGAGAACAACCTGCCGTTCGTCAACGACGGCGACCCCATTGACGTCATCGAGGTGAGCACGGGATTGTCGCTGATCGTGATCATCGGCGTTCTGTTCGTCACCATCATCGCGTCGCTAGCCAGCCATCGCGGCAAAGCCCAGTCGGCGATCGCCGGCGCTCGACGGCACGCAACGAACTACGTGGATCTCGACTACACCGCAGATCTGGCTGAGCGCGAAAGGATCTACGACAAGCTGATCGCCGAAGAACGGCAGGTGAAAAGGCTCGACCCGAAGTACCGGAAGATGGTGCGCGAGGAGAGTGCGCTCATGGAACTAATCAAGCGCGCTCACTCCGACCACGACGCGTTCCTGAACCGGTAGGAGACTGATGCGAGTACGCCACTTTCCTAGCACGGCTGTTTGATAACACGGCTGTGCGAATTCGACTTCAGCCGACGGCAACACGCCTGGCGACTCTCGGAAAATCGGCAGGAAATCCTCACACCCCGTAGTAGAGAACCACCGCAGGAGCGTCGACCGCCGACTCTGTCATCCCGGCTCGTGCCGTCCCGGATCGCGTCGTCCCCGATCGCGTCATCTGGGTTTCCGCAGTCCGTGATTGGCTGATCCGGGCACGGACCCGCGCCGTGACCTGCCAGATCTGGGTCGTGTCAATGACGCTGATGCAAGGCACTCCGAGTGCCTCCGCCTGCCGGATGGCGATCAAATCCGTCGGAGAGCAGACACCGTCGAGGACGTCTTCGGTCACGATGACGCAGAGTACGTCGCCCTCGAACTCGCTGATCGGCTCCAGTCCGTGGATCACCGCCCATTGCCTTACCATCGCCCATCGTGACACGTCGTTGTACCGGGTGGGATTTCCGATGAACAACACTCTGTGCGACCGGCGTGCTCGAGCGACCTCGATACTGGAAATGTTTGACATTACGAAAATTCCTGTCCATATTAGCGACCGCTCGGCCCCATTGTAGCGACTGGTCTGACCGGTCATAACTCTCTCTTGGCACAGTACCGGTATTCATCAACCGATCAATCCCTGTATCGGGTGAATTTCCTGTCCCCCAATCGGGGGACAAGACCGCGCGGGTGATGGCGGATGGTGGGCGCACCAATCGCGTCAATAGCCTGCTTGCATGGGCAATGCCACCCGTGCGAGCAGGGGAACCGCCGGGGTGCAGCGCCCTGCAACCAGTCCCATTCGTCTAGGGTGTACCGCCCTCGGCATTCCCACCGCCATCGCCTTCACCTTCCGAAACGTCGCTCGCCGGAGTCTCACCATCAGCGCTCCCGCCACCAGCGCTGCCACCCTCTGAGGTGTCACCACCGGCACCCTCGCCCTCCGGGCTGTCACCGTCAGCGCCCTCACCATCAGCGCCCTCACCATCAGCGCCCTCACCGTCAGCGCTCCCACCGTCAGCACTATCGCCTTCCGGGTCTTCACCCTCTGGGTTGTCACCGTCGGGGCTGTCACCGTCGGGGTTCTCACCATCGGGGTTCTCACCATCGGGGTTCTCACCATCGGGGTTCTCACCCGCCGGCGGATCCTCCACGGGAGGCTGTTCCACCTCGGCAGGACTCTCGACGACCGGCGGCGGAATCGCGGGCGCCTGAACTGGGACCACCGCGTGTCCACCCGCTGCAGACCTGCCCTGGCCGGCCACCGGCGCCCCTCGGTTACCGGCCTCGGGTTCGATCACTGGCGCCGCCCCCTCCGACGCACTCGGTGCGATTGGGGGAAAGGTTTTGGTCGCCACCGCAGTGGTCGAACCCGACGTTTCGGTCTGCGCCACGTCACCGTCCGCCCCACAGGCCGGCAAGGCCAGAAGTGCGCAACTTGTCGCGGTCACGAGCACTCGTCTCACAGAAAATCTCCTTCGTTCAGGTATCTCTAACGATCGAAGGAAACATACAGTCCGTTTAGTACGGTTGCTGCCTCCGCAAAGGAAATTTCCTCGCTCGCCGCGGCGAGCGGATAGTCCTCACATCCCTTGAGATCGGGGTTTACGCGAGCCTCGACGGATGCGGCAGCAAACGGCGGTACCGTCGGGAAGATGATGGGACTGCCCGACGAAATCTCGGCCTGCTTGTTCGATCTCGACGGCGTTCTCACCGAGACGGCGGTGCTACACAGGAAGGCGTGGAAACGCACATTCGACGGCTTCCTGAAGCAACGGGAGGGCTCGAACTTTCGGCAGTTCTCGGACGAGGACTATCTGAATTACGTCGACGGACGCCCCCGCGCCGACGGGGTCCGGACCTTCCTCAGGTCCCGCGGGATCACATTGCCGGACGGATCGCCCGACGATCTAGTCGGCGCGGCGACGATCAATGGGATCGGGAACAGCAAGAACACACTGTTGCTGAAAGTGATCGACGACGAAGGGGTCAGCCCGTACCCCGGTTCCGTCCGATACATCAGCGCCGCGTCCGAGGCCGGCCTGAAAATCGCCGTGGTCACGTCCTCGGCGAACGGCAGGGCAGTATTAGACGCCGCCGACCTCAGCCGGTATGTGCACGTCCGCATCGACGGTGTGGTGATCACCGAGCAGGGCCTGCGAGGCAAACCCGCGCCGGACTCGTTTCTCGCGGGTGCACGCGCACTCGATGTGCGTCCCGGTCAGGCGGCGGTGTTCGAGGACGCACTCTCCGGGGTCGAAGCCGGACGAGCCGGTGAGTTCGGCTTCGTCGTGGGCGTCAATCGCAATGATCAAGCCGACGCTCTGCGCGCCCACGGCGCCGACGTCGTAGTGAACGACCTGTCCGACCTCCTGGAAAGGTGAGCATGGACGACAAGGGTTACGAAATCTCACCGTGGCAACTACGCTGGCGCGGGCTGGATCTGGAAGGACTGCGATCCACCGAGTCCACCTTCGCACTCTCGAACGGCCACATAGGGATTCGCGGCACATTCGAGGAGGGTGAACCGCGGGGGCTTCCGGGTACCTATCTCAACGGGTACTACGAACAACGCCCCCTGCCCTACGCCGAGGCAGGCTACGGCTACCCCGAGGACGGCCAGACGGTCGTGAACGTGACCGACGGCAGCATTATCCGATTGCTGGTACAGGACGAACCCCTGGACATGCGGTACGGGAGCGCGCCCGCTCACGAGAGGGTCCTCGACTTCCGCTCCGGCACCCTGCGCCGCACCACCGACTGGACCTCCCCGACCGGCAGGAAGGTGCGGATCCACTCGGAGCGTCTGGTCTCGTTCACCTCGCGTGCCATCGCGGCCATCCGCTACGAGGTCGAGCCACTCGACGGCGACATCGAGCTCGTCTTGCAATCCGATCTGCTCGCCAACGAGCGTCTACCCGTTCGCACGGACGACCCCCGGGTCGCCGCTGCCCTGGACAATCCACTGGTCTCCGACTTCGCCGCAGCCCACGACTTCAGGGCTGTCCTCGCCCACCACACACGGGCCTCGGGACTGCGAATGGCGACGGGGATGGACCACGAGATCGACTTTCCCGCCAGCGGACGGTGCGGCATCGAGACCGAAGAGGATCTCGCGCGGCTCACCGTCGCGGTCGACGTGCCGAAAGGTGAACGCCTGAAGGTGACGAAATACCTGGCCTACGGCTGGTCGGCGCGGCGGTCGACACCCGCGTTGCGGGGGCAGGTCGAAGGGGCACTCGCCGGAGCGCTCGAAACCGGCTGGGCCGCACTGCTACGCCGTCAGCGCGAGTACCTCGATCTCTTCTGGGAGACTGCGGACGTAGAGATCGAAGGTGATGCGGAACTGCAGCAGGCGGTTCGGTTCGCGCTGTTCCACGTGCTCCAGGCCGGTGCGCGAGGGGAGTCCCGGGCGATTCCCGCGAAGGGCCTGACCGGGCCCGGCTACGACGGACACGCGTTCTGGGACACCGAGGCGTTCGTCCTTCCCCTGCTCACCTATACCGTGCCAGACTCGGCAAGGGATGCGTTGCGGTGGCGGCACTCAACTCTGGACAAGGCGAAGAAACGTGCCGCGCAGTTGGGTCAGGCAGGCGCGGTGTTCCCGTGGCGGTCGATCAACGGCGAAGAATGCTCCGGTTACTGGCCCGCGGGAACGGCCGCTTTTCACGTCGGAGCCGCCGTCGCTGCCGCTACATCCCGGTACCTGGCGGCGACCGGGGACGAGGAGTTCGAATCCGAATGCGGTGCAACATTACTCGTAGAGACCGCGCGTCTGTGGACTTCTCTCGGCCACCACAATTCGCAGGGGGAATTCCGTATCGACGGCGTCACCGGACCCGACGAGTACACGGCCGTGGCCGACAACAACGTTTACACGAATTTGATGGCGCAGAAGAATTTGCGCGATGCAGCAAGCGTCTGCGAGCGCAGGACGGATCTCGCCCGTGAACACGGCGTGGACGACGAAGAATTGGCGCTGTGGCGAGACGCCGCCGAGCACATGCGGATTCCGTACGACGCGGCACTCGGGGTGCATCCGCAATCCGATGGCTTCACGCATCACGCCGAGTGGGATTTCGAAGGCACACCACCCGAGCACTACCCACTGCTGCTCAACTACCCGTATTTCGATCTGTACCGCAAGCAGGTGGTGAAACAGGCCGACCTGGTGCTGGCGATGTACCTTCGCGGCGATGCCTTCACCGATGAGCAGAAATTGGGCAACTTCGCCTATTACGAGGCCCTCACCGTGCGCGATTCGTCACTGTCGGCGTGTGCGCAGTCGGTCATGGCCGCAGAGGTCGGCCAGCTTCAACTCGCCTACGACTACCTCGCCGAGGCGGCGCTGACCGATCTCCACGACCTACACTCGAACGTCGAAAACGGACTACACATCGCCTCGCTGGCGGGGACGTGGATGGCTTGCGTCGCCGGCTTCGGTGGAATGCGCGACCACGGCGGCGACATCACGTTCGCGCCTCGGATACCTCCACAACTGTCCAACCTGAACTTTCGAATGACAGTGCGGGGAAGCCAGATCCATGTGGATATTCGATCGAACTTCGCCACCTACCGGCTGAGGTCCGGCGAACCGGTCCGGCTCGCCCACTACGGGAGTGAATTCACTCTCGACTCCTCCCCGGTGACGAAGCCGATTCCGGAACTGCCGAGCATTCCGCCTGTGCGCCAGCCCTACGGACGTGCGCCCGTGCGGCGTGGGGTGAGTTGATCTCGTCCAGCCTGCCACGCCAGGCCGGCGAGTCCGGACAATTCTGCCGCCGTATTCAAGAGGCTGGGAGCGAGCTCTTCCATGCGCGTGCCGGAGAGCTGAAGGCTCGGGCCTGCGATGCTCACCACACCTAGCGGCTTGCCGCTGCCCGGATCGAACAGAGGCGCGGCCATCGCGGAGATCCCTTCCTCGAAGCTGTCGTGAACCTGGGCCCAGCCCTTCGCCCGCGCTTCCTGGATCCGGGACTGCACCTCTGCCAGTGTCGTTGGGGCGTTGTGCCCCAACAGGTGTCGCTCAACTGGCTTCTGGCGGGCGACACGGCTCAGTGCCTCGTCGTCACTGAGCCGGGACAGCCAAGCGACACCGCTCGCGGTCGACGCGTAGGGAATCTCCGAACCGGGGTCCGGGTCGTAGCGCAGACCGGACTTGGCACCTTGCGATTTGGCAACCCACAGCAACTGCTCACCATCGACCAGGCCCAGTCGAACCAGTTGGCCGGACTCGTTCGCGAGCGCGGACAGCACAGGGATGGCTAGTTCGAAGATAGTGCTGCCGGCCAGATGACGCAGGCCGAGGCTAACGATCCGCAGCGTGAGTACGTATTGTCCAGAGGAGTCCACTCGGCGTACGAAGCCCTCGTCGACCAGAGTGACCAGGATACGGTGAACGGCGCTCTTCGGCAGGTCGACGACCTCGGCGATGCGGGCGAGCGGTAGTCCGTCCGGCGAGCCGACGAGGCACTGCAAAACCCCGAGACCGCGCGATAACGCTCCTACTGCCATAACTCCCACTCTCTGCCACACCAAGGTCCGGTGAGCTTAGCCGAGTGCGGTATCCCACCCTTCGGCATATATCGACGTGATGGTTGACATATATCGACGTGATGGTTGACCTCAATTCGGAATGGTGTTCCACTTTTGAAGGCTGTTCCAGTGTGATGAATTCTTCGGAGAAGGGAAAGAGAGCGATGCCTGCAACCGTTCTCAGCCAGTGCAGCTTTCTACACCTGGTCACCGAGGAATTCGTGGGTCCGGCGGCCGAGGCAGGGTTCGACACGGACTACCTCGCCGACAACCCCGGGGCACGATCATGAGTGTCGGCGACGGAGCCACCGTCTCGAGTGGCGCGGACGACCGCTACCTTTCCGACCCGAATCGGATATCGGCCCGCACCCCCGCCGAAGCCCGTCGGGTCGCTTTCGCCGGCGGCATCGGCACCCTCATCGAGTATTACGATTTCGCACTCTACGGCTATGTGTCCACGATCATCGCGCCGTTGTTCTTTCCCTCCAATGATCCGATCACGTCACTACTAGCGGTGCTGGCCGTGTTCGCTGTGTCCTATGTGGTCCGTCCGATCGGCGGGATCTTCTTCGGCTGGGTCGGCGACCAGCACGGGCGCCGAAAAGCTCTGGTGGTCACGGTAATCGGAATCGGTTTTGCGAACACGGCTATCGGTCTCCTACCGACCTATGCGGTGGCCGGAGTGCTGGCACCGATCCTGCTGCTGGCCATCCGTATCGTGCAGGGTTTCTTCGCCGGCGGCGAAGTAGGCGGCGCCGCGACCGTCATCGCGGAGGCTGCCCCACCGGGCATGCGGGCACGGTACGGAGCATTTACCCCAATGGGTACCAACGGAGGCTTCGCGATCGCGGCGGCGGCCGTCGGGATCGTGTCCGGTGTGCTCGCCACCGACCAGCTGGACACATGGGGCTGGCGTATCCCGTTTCTCTTGGGGCTGCCGCTGACCATTGTCTGCTACATGGCGCGCCGCACGCTACCGGACATCGACAAGAACGTCTCACCCGGCAAGCACGGGTTCCCGCTGCTGTCTACGCTGCGGTCCCATCCCAAGGCGCTGCTACAGGCCACCGCACTCGGCATCGGCGTTCAGGGTGCGGCCTACATCGGGTCCACGTTCGTCAGCATCTACCTGGTCACCAACCTGCACTACGCGAAGTCGCCGGTGTACTGGATCACCGCCGGTGTCACGCTCGTTGCTGTGGGCCTCATGCCATTCACCGGGCGCCTCGCTGACCGCATCGGCTCGCTCGAGGTGGCCGCCATCGGCCTCGTAGGATATGCGGCCCTCACCTACCCAGCGTTTCTGCTCATGGGCGTTGGTAGCCTCGCGCTCGCCGCCCTCGGCTATGTCCTGATCATGGTGAACATGGCATTTCTGCAGGTCGCGTCGTTCACCGTCACACCGCAGCTCTTTCCCCAGGAGGTCCGCTACACCGGCACCGCGCTGGCCACCAACCTCTCGGTCGTGGTCGCCGGCGGTACCGCACCATACGTCGCCACCTGGCTCGTCCGGCAGACGAATGACCTGCGCTCGCCGTACTACTTCGTGGCGGTGACGTGCCTCATCGGCCTGATCGCCGTGACGACGATGCGGAAGCAGAGCCACGCCAGCTCAGCAGCCTGACCCATACCGCCGCTTCGCAAAGCTAGACGTCGAACCCATCTAAACTCGGTGGTTCCGGCTCGGTAGTCGGTGGAAAGGAAGCCCGGCGTGGCAGGTCTGCTGGTAACCGTCGATGCATTGGCGGACATGCTCGACCGCGATGCTCCACCGATACTTCTCGATGTCCGCTGGGCGCTCGGCGACACCGAGGGACGGAAGCACTATCTCGACAAGCACATTCCCGGTGCGGTGTTCGTCGATCTGGAGACCGAGCTGGCCGCGCACGGAGAACCGGCGCTCGGACGGCATCCGCTTCCGACGGTCGCAGACCTCCAGAATGCCGCCCGGCACTGGGGCATCCGATCCGACACCCAGGTCGTGGCATACGACGCCTCAGCCAACCTCGCCGCGGCCCGAGCATGGTGGCTGCTGCGTTGGGCCGGCGTTGCCGAGGTGGCTCTGCTCGACGGCGGTCTCGACGCATGGACCTCGGCGGGCTACGCCACCCGGGCCGGTGACGAGCAACCACGCTCCCCCGGTGACGTCGTGCTCAGCGCCGGCCACCTTCCCACGTTGACGGCCGATGATGCCGCGGGGCTCGCCGACCGCGGAGTGCTCCTCGATGCCCGTGCCGCCGAACGCTATTCGGGAGACATCGAGCCCATCGATCCGCGGGCCGGACACATTCCCGGCGCCCGCAGCGCCCCCACCTCTGAGAACCTCGAGCACGACGGGCGATTCCTCCCCGCCGAGGCACTTCGTCGACGCTTCACCGCTCTCGGGGTCGGGCCGGACACAGCCGTGGGCGTGTACTGCGGGTCTGGGGTCACGGCGGCGCATCAGGTCGCCGCGCTCGCCTTGGCAGGTGTCGACGCAGCCCTGTATCCAGGGTCGTGGTCGCAGTGGTCGTCCGATCCGAACCTCCCGGTGGCCGTCGGCCCATCGACTGTCCTGCCGTAGATCGACGTCTATCCTCGGTGGCCCTTGTGACATATTCGACAGGCCCGAAAGTTACTTGCTTGCGCTAACGATGCATATAGTGACTGGTGATCAAGAAGCCGCACCTCGGGTTTTCCGAGTGTTTCGCGACGCCCTGACGTTGCGGAAATCGGCGAAGTAGCGATACCGGACAAGCGGGCGTTCTCCCAGCCATCCGGACCTCGGCGAAACCCGAACCCGATTGGAATACAAGACATTGACTGAAACGTAGACGAGGCCGGCGACCGCCGAACCACAAAGCATGACGCACCGTCAGATCCTCGAAGCTCTGGTCGGCCTGCTTGCTGCGCTGTTCACCGCGCTGCTGAGTACCACCATCGTCTCCACTGCTCTACCCACCATCATCGCCGACCTCGAGGGCAACCAGACCGCGTTCGCCTGGGTCATCACGTCGGCACTACTCGCCAATGCCGCCTCCACTCCCATCTGGGGCAAACTCGCCGACCTGTTCGACAAGAAGGCCCTCGTCCAGAGTGCGATCGTCGTCTTCGTCATCGGCTCGATCATCGCGGGATTCGCCCACAACGTTCCGGTTCTGCTTGCCGCACGTGTCGTTCAGGGCATCGGCATGGGCGGTCTGACCGCCCTCGTCGTCGCCATTATCGGAAGTATCGTCTCGCCACGTGAACGCGGCCGCTATTCCGGCTACATGGGCGCTGTCATGGCGGTATCGATGTCGGGCGGTCCTATCCTGGGCGGTGTCATCGTCGACAGCCCCCTCGGATGGCGTTGGTGCTTCTTCGTTTGTGTGCCCCTCGCCGTGATCGCGCTCATCCTCCTGCAGCGCACCTTGCACATCACGACCGAGAAGAAGGACGACATCTCGATCGACTGGCTCGGCGCGACACTGCTGACCGCCGGTGTGTCGATCCTGCTGATCTGGGTCTCGTTCGCAGGTAAGGCCGGCTACTACGAGTGGCTCTCCCGCGAGACGGCCATCTACGTGGGCGCCGGCATCGTGTTGCTGCTGGCCACCGTGCTCGTCGAGTCCAGGGTGTCCTCGCCCATAATCCCGCTGAAGATCGTCACCGAAAAGACCACCGGGCTGGCAATCCTCGCGTCGATCGCCGTCGGCGTCGGAATGTTCGGGGCTACCACATTCCTGGGCCAGTACTTCCAGACGTCCCGTGGATTCAGCCCCACCGTGGCCGGTATGCTCACTATTCCCATGGTCACCGGCATGCTCATCTCCTCCGTCGGATCAGGACAGCTGATCACTCGCTTCGGCAACTGGAAGCCGTTCGTGGTCAGCGGAGCCGTACTCCTGATCATCGGATTCAGCTTCCTCGGCACCGTCGATCACGCAACCAGCCTCGTTCTGGTCAGCATCTACATCACCGCGGTCGGTCTGGGCATCGGCATGCTGATGCAGAACCTGGTGCTCGCGGTGCAGAACACCGTCAGCGTCCAGGACATCGGTGCGGCGTCGAGTTCGGTCGCCTTCTTCCGGACGTTCGGTGGCGCGATCGGCGTCTCGGTTCTCGGTTCGGTGTTGGCCACCCGCGTTTCCGACCAGTCGGCGGAGGGTTTCGCCAAGCTCGGCCTTCCCACGGATTCGACTAGTGGGGGCGGCAGCCTGAATCTGGCATCCTTGCCCACGCCGGTGCAGGACGTGATCCGCGCCGCCTACGGTGACGCGACCGGCCGGATCTTCCTGATCGCGGCCGCTGCCGCGGTCGTCACCCTGATCGCAGTCGTCCTGCTGCCCAACCGCCCGTTGCGTCGCACGATCGACATGTCGAGCGAGCAGGAGCCCGCCCGAGAACCCGACTACGCGTCCGTCTCCGATTACGCGCTCGAACCCGATACTGCGGCGATCCGGTGGTCGGAGATCCGCGTGGGCAGGCACCACGCCCCCGCAGATCAGCATGAGGCCTTCGCCGGGCTGAGCGCCGACGCCCGTGCCCGACTCCTCACGATGCTTCCGCCTCGGTCTGGGCAGACAATGGAGGCAATCGACGAGGCGCAGATGATCCTCGACGAGGCCAATCGCCTGCGCAACGATCTCGATACCAAGCTGGTCGAATTCGACGCGGTTTGGGATCAGCTCCGCGAATTGGGACTGAGCGAAGAACAGGTCGCCGACATGCTCGGCCCTCGCACGATGGGCACCGGAAACGGTGTGCTCATCCACTGATTGAGATGATCGTCCAGCTTCACGACGCCGCCGGCCCACCCACGCACCCCCGTGTACGCGAGTCGGCCGGCGGCCTGTTCGGTCAACTGACCCGGTTCATACTCGTCGGCGGCGCGAGCAATGTGCTCTATGCCCTCGCGTTCTTCATCCTCGACGTGTACGGGTTCTTCGTGGCCAACCTGGTCGGAGTGGTGATCAGTTCTATGTTGGCCAACGAACTTCACCGGCGCCACACCTTCCACGCCGCCGACCGCGTCCAGTGGTTCGTCGCCCAATGGGAAGGTGGCACGCTCGCCATGATCGGCCTCGGTATCAGTTCGTTCGCGCTCGCCTTACTTCAGATGCTCCTGCCCGGTGCCGATGGGCTGATGCAGGCCACACTCGTCATCGCCGTCAGCGCCGTCGTCGGTGGCCTGAGGTTCCTCGCACTCCGCGGATGGGTATTTGCCGCCTGAGCCGTCTCTTCTCAGCCCTCGGCGAGGTCGAGAAACGAGCCGACCATTTTCCGCCCGACTGCTTCCACCTCGTCCATGTGCTCTCCCGAAGGTGCAGTCCCCTCAGGCATCTCGGCCTGCATCATCGGCAGTTGGTCGCGGCTCATCTCCGCATGGAACTGGAACCCGTATGCCAGACGGCCGATCGTGAATGCCTGATTTTCATACATCGGGCTCGATGCCAGTCTGACGGCACCAACCGGGAGGTCGAACGTGTCTTGGTGCCAGTGGACGACCGGCAGATCGGACCCGACCGGGCCGAATACCGGATCTCGCGCCCCGTCTTCTGTCACTGTCACGCGTCCCGGCCCAGTCTCCGGGCGACCCCGAAAGACTTCACTACCGAATGCGGTTGCGAGGAGTTGCGCACCGAGACAGATCCCGACCATCGGAAGTCCCGCTGTCACGGTCTCCCGGATAAGGGTTCGCTCACGCGGAAGATGCGCATACGGGAAATCATCCGTGTCATGCAGCGGTCCGCCCATGACTGCCAGGCCGCCAATATCAGTGATCGACGGAAGATCCGGAGACTCATACATCGGGTACTCGATGTAGCGGATACTCCGCTCTTCCAAGAGTGCGCCGACCAGGGCAGGCCCTGCGACCCGCACGTGTTTGACGACTGCCCACGGCTTGTTCACTCCACCGTTCTTACCAGGCTGCGACCCTATCGGCCTTGGGCCAAGTTGCAAAGCGCACTCCCGATACAACGAAGTGGGCAACCGTCCAGTGGCGAGACCTTCCTGGAACCTGTAAAAACACTTGCGTCGCATTTTCCTCATTTGTCCTATGTGTATGTGGTTATCCCCAGGTGGTTTCCGACAAATCGGAGTATCGCCGCGTCCAGTTACCTCCACACCCCGGACGAGCTTCCCCGCATGCGGGATGACGTCTTCGGGAGAGAAAGGGCTTCAAAGATGCTGCTTCCCATGTCCCCGGTCGACTCGATGTTCCTTGTGGCCGAGTCCCGCGAACACCCGATGCATGTCGGCAGCCTGGAGATATTCCAGCCGCCCGAGGGCGTCGATACGCACGACATGTTCGCCATGCTCGACCGCGCACTGACCGAAGGCGACGGACTCCTCCAGCCTCAACTCGCCAAGCGGGCACGCCGGTCTCTGACCTCATTGGGCCAGTGGGGTTGGGAGACTGTGGACGTCGACCTCGGCCACCACATCCGACGCGACGCCCTGCCCACCCCCGGCGGCGAGGACGAATTGATGGCGTTGTGCTCGCGGTTGCACGGGTCGCTACTCGACCGCAATCGCCCCCTGTGGGAAATGCATCTGATCGAGGGACTGAGCGGCGGACGCTTCGCCATCTACGCCAAGATTCACCACGCCGTCACCGATGGCGTCAATTCCATGAAGATGATTCGGCGCGCGCTCAGCGACGACGCCGAAGAACGGAACATGCCCGCCATGTGGCAGCAGCGCGGCCCGAGACCGCGATCGGCGCCCTCCACGGACACGAGTGTGTCGATCACGTCCGACTCTGCGCTCCGCGCCGCAAGCGACGCCGTCGGCGAGGTCGCCGGACTCGTCCCCGCACTCGCTGGCACCGTATCCCGCGCGTTCCGCAATCAAGGTGGACCGCTCACTCTGTCCGCCCCGAAGACTCCCTTCAACGTTCCGATCACCGGCGCCCGCCAGTTCGCCGCGAAGTCATGGTCGCTCGAGCGCCTCCGCCTCGTCGCCAAGCTTTCCGACTGCACCATCAATGACGTCGTACTCGCGATGTCCTCGGGAGCACTCCGCGGATACCTCCAGGATCAGGGCGCATTGCCCACCGACCCGCTGATCGCGATGGTCCCGGTGGCGCTGGCTGCTCAAGGCGAAAGATCTGGCGGCAACAACGTCGGAGTGCTCATGTGCAACCTCGGCACCCACCTCGCCCAACCCGCGGACCGACTCGACACCATCCGGACCTCCATGCGCGAGGGCAAGGAAGCGTACGACGCGAAAACCACCACGCAGATCCTCGCCATGAGCGCTCTCGGCACGGCCGGCCTCGCCGCGAACATTGTTCTCGGGCACAACTCGTGGCTGCGACCGCCGTTCAACCTCATCATCTCCAACGTGCCCGGCCCCAGTTCGCAGCTGTATTGGAACGGCGCGCGCCTCGAGGCCCTCCACTCCCTGTCGGCGCCCGTCGACGGGCAAGGTCTCAACATCACCTGCACCAGCAATGACGACGAGATCTCGTTCGGCGTCATCGGATGCCGCGACGCGGTACCGGACCTGAAGTCGATCCCGAACCGGCTCGGACACGAACTACGCACCCTCGAGCGGATTCTCGGAATCTGAGCGCCGCCGAGATAGCTCCCACTGCACAACAATCTCCGATGGGGTGCGGCCAGCCGGGCCGTACCCCCATCGGAGGATCTGTTCGCTCCCACCCGACACCGGCGTCACACTGAGCCAAATCACCGCACACCCGTCGAGAAGCACCGTTGAGAGATTCCCGATTGGACGACCTGCTCCATCCTCGAGCGAACCCACGCGCCCACCGAAGGGGTGGGCGGGACCGTGGCCGAAAGGCAGGGGAGAAGAAGCTGACCTAGGAGGCCTGCAATGGAGGGAAATTCCACTGCTGATTGAATGCGCCGGTGCAGTCCCAGATCTGCACTTGCACACCGTCTGCGGATTGGTTGTCGGTCACGTCCATGCATTTGCCATCGGCCTGGTTGATGATCGCACCCCCCGGGTTGCCGGGTTCGGTTACCGCTGAGTCCAGCGTCCACTTCTGACCTGGATTTCCACCGCAGGGACTCAACACCACCTGCGATCCGTTTCTCTGCCCACCCGAATCGAACCCGTCCTCCACAACGTCGATGCACTCGTTGTTGAAGGGGTTTCGGATCTCGTGAGCGGACGTGTAGACCCATTGCTGGGAGTCTGTACCGCTTACGAAGTCCTTCATTTGAATGTGCGGCGTGCTCGAGCCTGGGATATCAGCGATTCCCAGGACGCGGTCATCCAGTCCGAAAACGGGGGTATCGGCCACCGTGATCTCCGCTAGCGGTTCGGCGCCCTTGTTCAACCCGGACGTCGGTGCATCCCGAGGCGAGCAACGGATGCTGTGAAATCCAGAGTGCGGGAAAAAGGCGGGATTAGGGCCTGAATTCTTTGTCAAAAAGGTAAAGAAATTTGCCGGATCATCGTAGACGTCAGCCGAATTGGTAACTCTGATTCCGGGAGAGATCGTGGTTCCCACAGAATCGGGTGCCTTCATTGTCACGTCGACGACGGGAAAAACGACAGACCTGGTCGAGGAGCGAAACCCTCCGTCGTCGTGCCCGGAGGCATTGGTCCCATTATCTGAGATCACGCCATCTATGTTTCTCTGCTCTGTAGCGTTATTGACTGCAATTCGCAGGTACTGTGCTTGAGGCCCAGTTGGTTCCGGCTCGAATCCTCGACCAGTGATGCCGATAATTTCCTCTGGTTGCACTGCATCAGAAGACGGAGTGTCCCCCAGGGTATTTTCTCGAACTCCAGCGGAGATAAGTTCAGCACCTCTTGGAATGTCTAGATCGATTTTTATTCGCTCGGCCTCCAACAAATCACCTGCCGCATCAGTATCGTTACTGAACAATTCCTTTACGAGATCAATGGAATCAAATTGAAGGGAGTAGGTGAACTCCTCCCCCGCATGCACAATTTTTGGGTATGTCGCGTGAACCCCCATTTCACTTGTTTTGCCTGTTCTATTGTTGGTGAAGACATCGACCGGTTCGTGAAACTGGACGAAACCACCACCCCCGTTTGCATAGCCGCCACAACTCACCTTGAAATTTGTCACTGTCTGCGAAGGCTCGAATTCTCCGGTGAGAATATCGTCATCTGCCGATGCGACGACATGAGTGAAAGGCAGGACTCCTACACACATGATGAGTGCTGTCGAAAATCGTGACCAATATGTCAAACCCATGGCTACACCCTTGATGCGCAGTGGATGGGGGTTGTGCCCATCCAACCCCCGTCCAACCCCCAGGGGGTTGAACACGTTCGCCACAGAACGTATGCCCACTCTGTGGGTTGGTCAACACACGGAAGTCCGAACAAACCTGTTGTTTTGTTATCCGCCAAGATGATTCAAGTTTGGAGACCTGCGACCTATTGGCACCGCGATCCACACAAGTGTGCCCACCGCCCGGATCCGACTGTCGGGTCGCCTGCGGGTCTGGTGCGGGAGCGAGACCCTCCGATCAGGGTGTGGGGATTCAACACACCACAGCCCCGATCGGATGGTCTCCAGGTCAAACAGACACACCTGATACCACGATCAAGGCGTCATGCCGAGCTCATCGGTGGGCGCCGGGGGGGAAGTTCCACTGCTGGTTGGTCCCGCCGGTGCAGTCCCACAGTTGCAACCGGGTGCCGTTGGCAGACTCACTGTCCGTCACATCCAGGCATTTCCCGCTCGCAGCGTTGACGATTGCGCCACCGGGCGGGTTGCCGTCGGTGACCTCGTCGGCAACCTGCCACACCTGGCTCGAATACCCATTTCGTTCGTGTTGCCAGTTGCGGAGTTGATGAAAAGATTACCGACAGGTTCGTCAATGCCATTAGTATCTCCACCGCCGTTGGCAAACGCGCCACAAGAGACCTTGAAGTTCGTCGTTGACCGCACGGTACCATCGGGTCCGGGAGCAAGATCGTCGTCAGCCGACGCGGCAGCGTGCGTGAAGGGCAGGATTCCCGCAGACAGGATTGCTACCGTCGCAATCCTCGACCAACGAGATCGATTCATAGTCGTACCTCTCGACCTAAAGTTGATGTGGGTGGATGCAGTCGGTCCTCAGGGTCGTACCCGACTCATCGACAGCTACTTTCTGCTCTCCCTGCCGTCCTCCCGGACGACTTCCGCGATCTCCGATAAGCCGACAAACACCCGCGAATCGCGGCAAGTGCGACCCGGAGCAAGTATTGCCGCGAATGCGGGCCGCGGCTGTCCCCCAAACAGACCCCACACCGGACTAACCGAGGTGTCCCCCGATCGGGGGACCACCGCGAGCAGACCAGACGCACCGGACATACTCGGGCATTACGGTGACCAGTCGAAGTCCGATCACCCGAGAGGAAATGAACACCCTCGGTGCCCAAGTCCCCCACCCACAGCACACCGACTGAAGGCGGTTACTTATCGATGCAAGCGGAGGCACCGGCACGAATGCTGTTCACAAGAAGATGCCATGGGCAGAACCCTTGTCAATGACCTCGAAGCACTCTACCGGCGACGATGTGGTCGATGCTGAATTGCCCCGCGGCACTCGAAGGGCCTTCGGTGATCGAGCCACCAACGCGGCCCCAAGTCGGGCCGCTCAGCCGAAGCGCTGGACAATCGCGTCCGCGATTCGGTCGGGGGCATCCTCCTGGCTGAAGTGCTTGGCGTCGGGCAACTCGACCAGGACGTGATCGGGGAAGGCAGCCTGCACGCGGGGAATCATGTGCTTGGGTTTGAACGCGAAATCCTTCATGCCCCACACGATCAGAGCCGGCTTCGTGCCAAGTAGGGTCGGCACGTCCCTGGAGAGCCGCTCGAGCATCGGGCGGGCCGCCAGAAGTTGCTTGGGCATTTCCGCTACACCCCTGCGCGCATCCCGCGAGGGTTGCACGCCGCGGTAGTGCGCCATCTCCTCGGGCTTCAGCGCCCGCGACGTTCCCATCGGAACCAGACGCTCGACGAAGAAATTGTTGTTCAGGATTGCGCGCTGCATAGGACCACTCGACATCACCCTGCTGAACAACTTCATGGTCGGGCTGTCCAGGGGCCAGAACCATGTGTTACCCAGTACGACGCCGCGTACCCGATCCGGTCGGGCGGTATCAACCGCCATGCTGATCGGACCTCCCCAGTCCTGGCCGAACGACACAAACCCGTCCAGGTCGAGGTGGTCGACGAGGGCGCCGACGACAAATGCATGCTCCTCGCTGGTGTACCCGAAAGCCTCAGGATGATCCGACAATCCGAACCCGAGATAGTCAACCGCAATGCACCGGAATCGATCCCGCAGGTTGGCGATGATGTCGCGGTAGAGGAAACTCCATGTCGGGTTACCGTGGCAGAACAGGATCGGCGGGCCGGTGCCTTCGTCGATGTAATGCATCCGTCCGTGTGGGCTGTCGAACCAACGCGAGGTAAACGGATACAACCCGGGATCCGGTGTGAAGTCGATATTCATCGCACCTCCTGCGTCCAATCATTCGGAACCCGCGATCCCGAACGGTCTGCTCAACCCCAGCTCGCGAATCGGCCGACCGCGACGAAGACGGCTAGCAACAGCAGCACGACGTTCACCGGAAGTACCTGAAGTTCCTTGCGTCGGATGTGGAAGATTATTGCCCCCACCTGAACGATCGCCAGTCCGGTCGCGGCCAGCGGCGTGAATATCTCTGCGATACCAGTGGCCTGGGGAAGTATCAGACCGATTGCGCCGAGAAGTTCGGCCACCCCGATCGCGCGGATCGAATTGGCGGAGAAATCCCCGGCCCAGGCCATATTTGGGTTCTCAGTGAGCTTCTTGTACGGCACCGCCACCTTCATCAGGCCGGCGCCGAGATACACGACGGCCAGCACCACGGCGACGACCCACAGGGCAATGTTCACGGCTCCTCCTCAGGTCCGCTCGGGTGTGCGCCCAACTGATTATCCCCTACGAGCGCGCCGGATTGGGAGGAATCACAGGTGGAGGCCCGATTTCGCGAACGCGGCAGGGGCCGTCATCCTTCCGCCAGAGAGTGTCGTCGGGGAGTCGGGAAGTATGCGCGGCACCTGAGGGGTTTCCTGGGCAGCACCGCGCGGCGCGGGCATCCGAACGCAAAGGAGCAATATCATGGCGACATACGCAGCAAACAATGTTCCAGGACATAGTGTTTCAATTCTTGCGCAATCCACGAGAACCGCTGCGATCGGGGCTGTAGCCGGGGTCGGGGCGTCGTTGGTGATGGCGATGTACGCCATGATCGCGGCCGCGACGTATCAGAACTCCGGATTCTTCACCCCGCTCTATCACATCGCGTCCGTATTGATTGCTCCGGACGCGATGATGACGTCGATGGAACGAGCAATGTCCGGAAGCAACTTCTACTTCACACTGGGGCCTGCGGTAGTAGGGGCGGTGATTCACATGATGGTCGGCGCCGCGTACGGAGCAATCCTGGCCCTGATCGCGCGCGCTGCCAAGCTGCATGGAGCCGGACTCATTGCCGCAGGAGCGGCCTACGGACTGATCGTCTTCGCTGTGAGCACCTGGATCGGACTGCCGCTGGCTGCCGCGATCTTCTCCGCCGGAGACCCGATCTCGAACATGGCTTCGATGGTCGGATACCCGACCTTCATCGCAGAGCACGTCCTGTTCGGCTTGGCCGCCGCTGCAATTCTGCTCCCTGCCGCCCGCAGAAACTGGGGACGCAGCTGACACCAGCCGGTCGAAGGAGGGCTACCTCGACCTCACCTCTTCGCGAAGTTGAGGTACGCCTTCGACGGCGTCGGCCCCCGCTGCCCCTGATACTTGGAACCGACGGCCGAACTCCCGTAGGGGTGCTCCGCCGCGCTCGACAGCCGGAGCAAACACAGCTGGCCGATCTTCATGCCGGGCCAGAGCGTGATGGGCAGATTCGCGACGTTGGAGAGCTCCAGCGTGATGTGGCCGTTGAAGCCGGGGTCGATGAAGCCGGCCGTCGAGTGCGTCAGCAACCCGAGGCGTCCGAGCGATGACTTCCCCTCGAGCCGCCCTGCCAGGTCGTCGGGCAGCGAACACACCTCCAGAGTCGAGCCGAGCACGAACTCGCCGGGGTGCAGGACGAACGGCTCCCCCTCGTCCGGCTCGACCAGCGTGGTCAGCTCATCCTGGCGCTGAGCAGGGTCGATATGCGTGTACCGAGTGTTGTTGAACACGCGGAACAGGCCGTCGAGGCGCACATCCACGCTCGACGGCTGGACCATCGAATCATCGAACGGGTCGATGCCCAGACGCCCGGCGGAAATTTCGGCACGGAGATCACGATCGGAGAGAAGCACAGATAGAGGCTATTCGCTGTTAAGGATTAGTCCAACACTCTCGTCGGCTCTCTGCTATCTGCCTCATGCGTATCGGTGAAGTCTCCGGGGGTACTTGGGTTTGTCGATCTCGGAGGTTCGTGGAGCCGCTTCGGATGGTCGTGTGGCGTTTCACCGCAGCGCACCGTGTCGACGGCACGTGAAAACTGAACACGGTATGGCATCCCAATTTTGACCCCTTGCCCACTGATCCTAACTGAAGTTAAGGCCGGAGGGATGAAGGAAATGTTGTCCGTGGAGGATGGGACTGAGATTCGTCGCTTGCATCGCACTGAGCGGTTGCCGATCATGGCGATCGCCCGGGTTTCTGATCCCCACCCGCAGAGCCGAGGATCTGTTCGCGGGGTGGTGGCAGGTCATCGAGGGGCTCGGCGGGGCGACTCGGGTGTTGGTCCGGGACGGCGAGGGCGCGATCGGGCGGTGGCGGCACCGCAAGCCCGAACTGACGCAACCACCACTATCTGGAGACCCCGGTTCTGCCGGGGCGCACGTTCCTGCGCGAAACCGCGAGACGGTTGCTCGCGCGGGCCCGCATCGAGAACTGGGCCCACGAAGAATTCCTCGTCACCTGCCTGCAGCGGAAGGTCTCGGCCCGGGAAAGTCACGGCGGCGAATCCCGGATCCGTTCCGCACGCCTGCCCGCCCGCAAGTCCTTGGAAGAGTTCGACTTCGACCACGCCCGCGGCCTCATCGGGACACCATCGCCCACCTGTGCACCCTCGACTTCGTCACCGCGAAGGACAACGTGGTCTTCCTCGGACCGCCCGGTACCGGCAAGACACGCCTGGCGATCGGGCTCGCGATCCGCGCCTGCCAGGGCGGGCACCGGGTCTTGTTCGCCACCGCCGCAAGGGGTCTCACGCCTGTCCGACGCCCACCACAGCGGCCGGTTGGAACGCCGAGAACTAGCCCACAACCATGCAAAGGGGGTCAAAATTCAGATGCCGTTGACAGGTTAGACACCCTTCGGGAAGAGTTAGAACCCTCCTGATATCCATAAGGGACTCGGCCCAGGTCGACAATTGTGAGGAACAACGTCGGATCTTCCGGAGCTGCCCGGGCCGCCTCGACGTTGGCGATAATGACCTCATCCATGGCTTGCGACGCTCACCTGGAGGAGCGATGACCCAGCCAGATAATCCGTACGGTGCGCGGCCCGGTGGCGGAATCAGTTTGCCCGACTACTACCGGCCGATGACGTCGATCAACAACCGGAACTTCTACTCACCGGGGACCGAGATCCTGCCCGAGGGTGAGATGCGCATCAGCATCTTGGGCAGCACGCCGTGGCCGCCAACCCGCTCTCAGGCAGGAACCTGCATCCTCGTCGAGTGTGGCAACGGCAAGCCCCAACCACGGCGGTTCTTCTTCGATTTGGGAAACGGAAGCGTGAAGAACGCATTGGCCATGCAGGTGCCACCGATGTTCATCAACGACATCTTCATCAGTCACCTGCACGGCGACCACTACGCCGATCTGCCGTACATGTACCCGTTCACGGCCTGGGCAGGACGGTGGCAGCCGTTGCGCCTCTACGGCCCGTCGGGGGCGACGCCCGAGTTGGGGATCAAGCACATGGCCAAGCACATGCGCGAGATGCTGCGCTGGCATGAGGAGAACTTCCTGCACGCGACCATCTCGGCCGGCTACGAAATGGACGTCACGGAGTTCGATTGGAAGGACGAGTACGGTATCTGCTACGACCAGGACGGCATCGTGGTACGGCACTGGCCGCGTTCCCACGTCAAGGACGGGGCCTCCGCCTACCGCCTCGACTGGGAAGACGCCGGGCTCTCGGTGGTGTGGACCGGCGACGGTCGTCCCGACGAGAAGACCGAGAAGTATTCCGCCGGCTGCGACGTGTTCATCACCGAGGGACAGATAGACACCCCGTCGCTGATGTCGTTGAAGTTCGGCGTCCCCGAGCAGCTCGCCAAGTACACGATCGATTCGTGGCACACGATGTACTACGCGGCGGGTTATCTGATGAACAAGGTCCAGCCGCGGATGGGAATGATCGTCCATTACGAGGCCGGCGGAGCGGCACTGGACGCTGAGTCCGTTGCCGAGGTCCGGGCGAACTACAAGGGACTGTTCCAGTTCGGCGGCCCCGACGTCCAGGTCGTCAACGTCACCAAGGACCGGATCTGGTCTCGGGAGGCCGCGATCCCGGAAGGTGCCGCGATCGCACCGCTCGACCCACGGTGGCTGCTGCCCTCACCGTTGCCGGACGAGCTGGAACTGCCACGTCCGGAACTGCCACGCGAGCAGCAACAAGAACCGTTCCTGCGGGAAATGGAGATCGATCCACACAAGTACTATCCGCCTGACGCCGACCGCGAACCCGTGCAGAGCTGGCCGGACGAAGGCTTCAAGATCGACCCGCGCGAGATGCTACGGGCTCGGGGAATCGATCCCGATGAGTCTTGACGCGTCGTCGGCTCCGGAACGGGGTGCAGTCGAAAGCGTCGATTCCGGCGCGACCCCGCTGACGATAATCACCGGATTTCTGGGTGCGGGAAAGACCACGCTGTTGAACCGGATTCTGGGCGGCGGTCACGGTCTACGCGTCGCGGTCTTGGTCAACGACTTCGGATCGATCAACATCGACGCCGACCTCGTCGTCGGCGTCGCAGACGACATGATCAGCCTGGCCAACGGCTGCGTCTGTTGTGAGATCCGCGATGACCTCCTCGGCGCGGTCGAGCGTCTCGTCAGCTCTGCGGCACCGCCGGAGCACATCATCCTGGAAGCCAGCGGCGTGGCCGACCCGGCCAGTATCTGGGCGACGTTCGCCGGCTCGCAGCGACCTGGCTGGGTTCGGCTGGACGGCGTCACCTGTGTGGTGGACACAGAGCAAATTTTCGAACATCTCGACGAGGCCCCCTACTTGTTGATGCTCAAAACGCGCCAGATCGGTTTCGCAGACCTGGTTGTGCTCAACAAGGTCGACCTAGCCGGGCCCGCAACCGTGGCCTGGGTGCGGCGGTGGATCGACACGATGATGGATCGCGTTCGCGTCGTGGAGGCTGTCCATGCCGATGTTCCGCCGGAGATCCTGCTCGGGATGCGACGCGAGGAATCGGGGCCAAGCCTTGTACAGCCCCACGAGGGACTCAGCCATAGGGAACGGTTCCACACGTGGACCTTTCGGACCAGTCGCTTGTTCGACCCGCGATCGCTCCAAGAGATGATCCGCCGCGACTTGCCCGGCGAGGTCTACCGTTGCAAGGGCTTTGTGTGCGTTGCCGGTGACACCCCGAAACGCATGCTGCTGCAATCCGTTGGGCGACGCTCGGAGCTCATCCCCGCAGGGACGAGAGCAACCGAGAGGCATAGCGAGATCGTGGCGATAGGCACGTCCTCGCTGGACCCGAAGCGCCTGCACGGGCTATTCGAACATTGCCTCGTCGCGAGGTGACGCATAGGTGGGCTACCGCATCCAGGCGATAAGCGCTTCAGTGAGGACGCCCCCGCGGTCCTCCTGCACGAAATGACCACCGCCCTCGATGGTCTGGTGTAGTTGTCCTGCGGCACCGTCGATCTTGTGGATGAGGGCTCGATCGCCCCCGGCGGTGATGGGATCCTTGCCGGAGAACAGGCACAGGAACGGCTTGTCGAACTTCGCCAGTTCGGCCCATGCCGCCCGATTGTCAGGGGTGGCGACATTGTCCTCGTCCTGCGGAATGAGGTCAGGGAACGCTCGGGCGTCGGCCTTGTAGGAGGGACCGGGGAACGGGGCCTCGTACGCGGCGATTACCTCAGCGGTCAGCGGCTGCGTGCACCCGCCGGCAATCAGACGGCCGATCGGCAGATCAGGGGTGCTCGCGACGAAGTTGCAAAAGGCCTGCCAGGCGTCCGGAAGTGCCCCGGTCCCGTCCAAGTGTCAGAGATACGTAGACGCTATCGGGTAGGCGTGAGCATCGCGAGCAGCAGTCGACGCAGGTTTCCGCTTGTCCCTCCGACCAGGCCCGAGACACCATCGGCGGCCGTCAGCCCGCGCAACCGGTATCCCGTTTGGCGAGGTTTCGCGTCCTCCTGGTGTGGCGCCGACGATCCCAGATCACGCTCTGATAATGTTTCGGACGCAAGGTGTTGGGCCTTGCCTACGGGCGCCCAATATCGTGCGCGCCGATGTAGTTCAATGGCAGAACATCAGCTTCCCAAGCTGAACACGCGGGTTCGATTCCCGTCATCGGCTCCACCGTCGCAGCAGCTACAAGGGTATTCCCACTCGCGGGAATACCCTTCTTCATTCTCGGGGACGCCGCGAAGGCCCCGTCCCAGCACACAGGCGAAAGATGCGCGACAGCTCCCTAAGTACCTAATGGTCCGTTTGGTTTACTATCCCCTGACTGCTCACCGCGCGACCACGAACGGACCACACATGGCTAGCTCATCGCCCCCCGGCTGGTATCCCAACCCATCGGGAGAACCCAACTCATTCCAGTACTGGAATGGCCAGACATGGGCGGAGACGCGCCAGCAAAACCCCCCAAGCGCAGCCACAAGAGCACCCTCTTTGCGGCAGGCGCAATCATCATTGTTGTCATCGGATTCACAGTGTCCGGCAACAGCACCGAGGATCAAGCCATCGACCGTTGCACGAGCGCCGTGGCTGATCGGATGAAGTCACCGAGCACTGCCAAGTTCATTGACGTGGACGCATTCGACACAGACAGCCTCAAAACCATCGATGAGGACTACTCACAGTTCGATCGATATAGCAGCTACGGCAAACTGAGCCGCTGGGTAGTCACTGGCAAAGTGGACGCCAGCAACTCATTCGGCGCAACTGTCCGCAGCAGGTTCAATTGCAGCGCCATCGTTGGCGACGGAGTTATCGCAGGAATTGAGATGGGCTACATCGAGTAGCCCATCCGAAACGAAAATGTGCCCCCACGCCTGTAGGAGTTCCGGGGCAAAGTAACAGCTAGTCCATGTCTCCTGTATGCATGCCTAGGTGATCCAGGCGGACATGACGATCGCGGCGCGATAGGTGATGGCGAGTTTGTCGTAGCGTGTGGCCAGCCCGCGCCATTACTTGAGCAGGGCGAATGATCGTTCGATCCGGTTTCGCATTGTCATCGTGTCCGGTACCTCCCCCGTACCCCGGGACTCCTATGCAATCGGCAGGTGGCTCGCGATCACTGTGGCGAGAGCTTGCACTTGCTCTCCCGTGAAGAAGTGGCCCGGGTCGTCCACAACGACCAGCGCTCCGCCGTGGGTGCTGCGCTCGCGGCGGATCGCTTTGAGCGGGTACCCACCGAACACCTCTGAGATGGAGAGCGTGGGATCTGCCTTCACCTTGGGGCTGAGCAGGTTCGCGTACTCGGCGCGGCGGCCTGTCAAGTGTCCACGATGCAACGCTCCGCAGAATACCGCCAACCGATCTCATCGAATCCGGTATCCCACCAACCGATTCCACTGCCATCACATAAGATCACCAACGCAGGCCAGGGGAACCTACTCAGGCCACTTCTTTACAAGCAGTTGAAGCGTCACCCTGGCCGATGTAGCCTGCGGACCGGCGGTGAGACCAACGCCACCCACACAAACTTGTGGTCAGCGCTTATCAGTACTCCAACGCTGATCCGCAGCGGGTACGCATCATTACTCAGTGACAACCGGATGTAAGAGGATCGGTGACCGCGACGGATTCGATGTAAACAATGCCGTGGATTGTATGGCTGGACTTGGACACCGAATTCGGTGAGGACGGATCGGTGCGGTCCATACTCCGCCCACCCAAACCCGAGCACATCAACCACAACGGGCACGTCAATGCTCCGGTCATTTACAGAGTGGCCGAAGTCGCGGGAGCCGGCGCGGCGGTAATGGCTGCCGGTGCGGCGGGAACCGGTGCGTACACCGTCATTCGTAGCTCGACAATTGAGTACCAGCGACTGGCGAATGGAGGCATCACCGCCAGCAGCGAGGTCGATCTGGCGGTGGCTGCAGACATACAACGAGCTCTTCAAGCCGGGGAGGGTCGTGACATCGACGTTGACATCTCGTTGACAGACGCGGACGGAACATGTACTGGGGCTTGCGAATTCGTGGTCAGTATGCGGCCGCACAGGACCGAACGCGACTGATCAATCAGTTCAGTTCAGTTCGTTGGACCAACATGTGCCAACCACGGCGGTGCTAGGTTGTGTCTTACCGGTCAGGAAATCGACATCGGATCGCACCGAGTCGTCGGTGACCTCAATGCCAAATCGCTGCTCCGAGTCGAACAGCCGCCGCAGCAACGTCCCAGTCACCGGCCGATTGTCTCAGCGCAGCCAAGGCGGAACGCTCCCGGTTGTAGTACGCCATCGCATTCGCGGCTTCACTCCGGATCGAGTTCAGGTCCACACCGTCGGCGGCCTGGTTCACCAGCACGTCGCCTTCGGTGACATAGCCGGAATCACCACCCCGCGCGAACACCGCGATAGATGTCGCGGCCAGGGCAGGAGGGGACCGGGCGGGCGTTCCAGGAACGATTGTCGGCTAGGTGAGTGGCCATCATTCGTTGCTCCTCGGACCGCACTTGAAACGCTAGAGGCGGAACCATCGCGCAGAGAAGAATCGGGAACCCCGATCACGGATCGGGATCGTGTATCGGCTGCGGGCACCGCCCCGGCGGTGCCGTGCTGCGGCCACTTTACGGCCCACATCCGACCTCACGCCAGCACCACCGCTGTACCTCCGCAGCCGGTGCTCGAGCGGTAGGCAACTGGTGGCCGCAGCCCGGCAACTCGGCCGCGACTCATATCCGATTACCAGCTCAAATGCGCTCTGGTGATACCACAACGATACGATTACCTTACGACTAAGGTACGGTTCGAAACACTTTTCCAAGCTGAACACACGGGTTCGATTCCCGTCATCGGCTCAGTTGAAGGACCTGGTCGGAGTGCTTTCCGGCCGGGTCTTTCGTCTACTCGCGGCGCAACCGCTTGATCTGCAATCAAGAGTGACCCTAGCCCCATCGGTTCAAGACCAGCGCATTGGTGCAGGTCAAGCCGATGCATTGCTTCCGTCTCCATGACTGGCCGTTCGATTCGAGTGGTTGCCCAGAGCCATCCTCGATCCGGACGTCGACAGCCGCCGGGTTGTGACGTCTGCACAGCAGGTGCGGGACCGTCGTCCGCAAGCACCACTTCAACGTCGAGGAAGTCGTCGCCGAAGAAGGTGACGTCTTGAAACTGTGGAACGCCGCGTTGGTCGCGGTCGTGACGCAACTGTTCTCTTGGTGGCCTTGTGACACAACGCCCATCGGATGACGATGGAGTCAGTGCGCATCGCGCACGGTATTGCAAGGGAAGGCTTTTCTCATGACACGCAGAATTTCCTCAGCACTCGCCGCTCTGGCGGTCACCCTCTCTTTGGGCTTGTTCGCCGCGCCGGCCGCGTCGGCCGCGTCATTGTCCGAGGCGCGGACGCCCGTGCAATCGGGTTCGGTGGGGCTTTGCCTCGTCATCCCCCTGGGATCGCTGGTCCTACCGATCTGCATCTGACCCAGTGCCCGCTGCACAACCCATGACGGCTGGCCGGGGCTCACGAGGTCCGCCCGCAGGAATGGCACGGCGCCCGCCGTGATGCGCACAGCATCACGGCTCGGGCGGCACGCTGGTGAACTACCTCGTACCATCCATCAGGCCGCCATGGTCGGCGCGATGACCTCCATCTGCTCGATGACCAGTTTGATGGCCGCCGGCTGCCGATCCGGCGGGTAGCCGTGTCGCGTCAGCAACCGTTTGATCTGCGATCGCAGCCGCGCCTTGACGTCCTCGCGAACGGTCCAGTCGGTCGAGGCGTCGCGCCGCATCACCGCGACGAGATCTCGGGCAATGTCGGCGAGCTTGCCCTCCCCCTGCTCCTCGACCGCCGACTCGTTCTGTGCAACTGCGTCGTAGAACGCGAGTTCGTTCTCGTCCAGCGGCGGCGCGAATCGGCTCCCTCGATCCGACTCGGCTGCCACCTCTTTCGCCATCTCGACCAGCGCCGCGATCACCTCGGCGGAGGTGAGCTGGCTGTTGGTATATTTCACCATCAACGCCTGCAGCCTCTCCGAGAAGGCACGCTGCCGGACGACGTTGTGCTTCGCCACCTTGCGTGACTCTTCGGTGATCAGCTTACGCATTGCCTCGATCGCGAGATTCGGGTTCTTCGCTTCCTGCGCCCGACGGATGAAGTCGACGTTGATGTCCTTCAGGGACGGCTTCGGCATGCCGGCCGCGTCGTAGATGTCGAGCACCTCACCGGATTCGACGGACGCCGCCATCAACTGGCGCAGCGCTCGCTGCACGTCCTCAGGAACCGCCTGGCCCCGCGCGTAGCGTTCCTCGGCATCCCACTTGGCCATGTAGACCCGGACTTCCTCGAAGAACTTCACGACCGGCGCCTGCTCACGCAGCGCCTCGTGGCTGCCGCAGATCGCCCACACCCGCGAGAGTTGTGAGGCGAACTTGCGGTAGCGGGCCGCGAGCGTCTCCTGCCCCTCCTCCACCTGGTTCTCCGGGTTTCGGGGATCACGCAGGTAGTTGACAGTCGAGTTGGCGGCATCGAAGTAGGCTCGGTTGCCGGGCTTTCGCAGCTGTGCGCGCCAGTCGAATCCGTGCAGCAAGTTTTCGAGGACCCGGATGAGATCCTTCGCAGTGTCGATCGCAGAGTCGATGTCCCGTCCGATCGGCTTATTCTCGCGGTCGGCATCGGTGTACTCGGCGAGGGCCTGGGCGAGGTTGTCGGCGATCGGCGCGTAGGCGACGAGGAGTCCGTCGTCCTTCCCGCGGAAGGTCCGGTTTACCCGGGCCAGCGCCTGCATCAGCAGTGCGCTCTTGAGTGGCCGGTCGAGATACATCGTGTGCAGCGGCGGGGCGTCGAAGCCGGTGAGCATCATGTCCTTGACGATGACGAGTTCGAGTTCGTCGTCGACGTCCTTGAGCCGCTTCTTGATCGTGGCGTTCTCGGAGTCGCGGCGCACATGGTCGATGATCGGCGGCTCATCGCTGGGGCTACCGGAGTAGACGACCTTGATTCGGCCGGTGGACAGGTCTTCGGTGTGCCAGTCCGGACGCAGCGCCACGATCTCCCGGTACAGGTTGGCGCAGATCTCCCGGGTCGCGCCGACGATCATCGCCTTCCCGGTGGCCGACGGGTTCTCCTCCGAGTTGACGTACGGGGTCATGGCGGCGCGCCGAGCCTCCCAGTGCTCGACCATATCGTCGGCGAGCTTCTTCAACCTTGTCGGCGCACCATAGACCGCGTTGATGACCGCGACGCTCTTCTCGATGCGATCCCGATCGGTGTCGTCCAGCCCGATCGTCGCCTCGTCCACGGACGCATCGAGATCCTTCTCCGAAACATCTTCGGCGAAAGACACCTTCACAAGCCGACTCTCGAAGTAGACCGGCACCGTGGCACCGTCGTCGACGGCGCGGGTGAGGTCGTAGATGTCGATGTAGTCACCGAAGACGTCCCGAGTGTTGCGGTCCTCGAAGGAGATCGGGGTGCCCGTGAAGGCGATCAGCGTGGCGTGCGGCAGTGCGTCGCGCAGGTGCCGCGCATACCCGTCGAGGTTGTCGTAGTGACTCCGATGCGCCTCGTCGACCATCACGATGACGTTCCGTCGCTCCGTGAGCAAGGGGTGGCTGGCACCTGAGTGCCGTTCGTCCGTGGTCCGCCCGAACTTCTGCAGTGTGGTGAAGTAGATGCCGCCGGTGGTGCGTCCGGACAGCTCCTGCCTCAACTCCTCGCGCCTGCGGATCTGCTTCGGCTGCTCCGGAAGTAACCGGGACCGCAGGAATGTCTCGTAGAGCTGGCCGTCGAGCTCGTTGCGGTCGGTGATGACCACGATCGTCGGGTTGGCAAGCTGCGGGTGCCGGATCACCTGGTTCGCGTACAGCTCCATCTCCATGGACTTGCCCGAACCCTGGGTGTGCCATACGACCCCGGCCTTGCCGCTGCTGCCGACGGCCTGCACCGTGGTGCCCACTGCCTTGGTGACGGCGAAGTACTGGTGCGGCTTGGCGATCCGCTTGAGCCGCCCGTTCTCGTCGTGGTCGAACGCGGTGAAGTTACGCAGAAGCTGCAGGAAGCGTTCCTGATTGAACAGCCCATACAGCGCCGTGCCGAGCGGCGTCGCATCGTCGGGGGTGTCGTTGGTGACCGGATTGCCGTAGTCGTCGACGTTCCACGGCGAGAAGTGGTTGAACGGGGTGAACGGCGTCCCGTACCGCGCGGTGATCCCGTCCGAGATCAGGTTGAACACAGTGAAACGGAAAGCGAGCGGGAACTCCTTCAGATACGTACGCAGCTGGGCATGCGCTTGGACCAGCCCGGCGTTCTCGGCGCCGGCCTTCTTGAGTTCGACGATGCTGACCGGCATTCCGTTCATGTACAGGACGATGTCGAATCGCCGCCGGTAGTCGCCCTTGACGATGGTCACCTGGTTGACCGCGAGCCAGTCGTTCTCGTCGGGGTCTGGCGAGAGCAGCCGAATGGTGGGAGTGACCTCCTCACCTGATTCATCGACGTAGGAGATCTTCCGAAGTCCTTCGGTGAGGAACCCGTGGATCGCCTCGTTCTCGGCGATGGCGTCGGTCGACCCGGCCGACTCGATCGCTGCCACCGCCTGATCCTGGACGTGCTCGGGGAGGTTCGGATTGAATTGCGCGATCGCCTGCTTCAGACGCGGCACGATCAGCAACTCGTCCAGCGAAGCACGTTCACCCGTGCCGGGTGCGATCTCCGTCCCGTTGAGGTGCTTCCACCCCAGTTCTCCGAGGTCATCAAGAGCCATCTGCTCCCAATCGTTCTCGGTCAATCCGCGGCTCCTCTTCACTTTCCTGTCCTCCCTCACAACATCGCAACATCGCAACAGGGCAAAGCGTACCGGCTGGCCGCAGTCGGATTTGATTGTCACATCCGCATCTCTGATAACCCCAGTTATCAGAGATAGACTTGAATAACCTCCCGTCTCGTTTGCAGGATGTGTCCACCGCATCGACCGAACTAGGGAGTCGTTCAGTGACTGTTCCGATTGAACCCAACTTTCCACCCCTTCCCCCTCCCCTACCCGAGCAGCCGACGCCGCATCGGCGTCCGTTCTGTCTGGGAGTGGGAGTCGGCGTGGTGTCCACCGCAGCCGTCGCCGGAATCGCGTTCGGCGTCGTCGGAGCAATCCGGGTAGCGAGTGCGCCGGCGACGTTCGACATCACCGGCATGTTCTCGCTCGACGGCAAGACGACATCGAGCGGGTTGCCGGCCGACTTCGAGTGTGCCGGGGCACGGCGGCTACAGCGATCTGTCTCCCACTGCGACAGTGAAGGTTTCGGACGAGTCCGGGATCCTCTTGGCGAAGGGAAGCTTCACCGGCAGTAGTGGCCGCGGCGGCACCAACGGGTATTGCATCTTCGACTTCACCGTCACCGATGTTCCCCGCGGCAGCAAGTTCTACGAGGTCGAGATCGCCCACCGCGGCGGTCTCTCATACACCGAGACCGAGGCCGAGGAGGGTCTCGCACTCTCTATCGGCGACTGAACCACCACACCCCAAGATCCGTTTCCATCCGAAAGGACTCAGCAATGACGTTTCCCCAGCAGCCCGCTCCGCCCCAGCCGATCCCGCCCGCCCAGCCGCCGAAGAACAAGGCCAAGAAGTGGCCGTGGATCGTCGGTGCCATCGCAGCGGTCGTGGGCATCAGCGCGGTCGCCGGCGGCGGCGAGGACGACACGAAGACGGCGGACGCACCGGCACCCGCAGCTGTCGACGCGGTTGCTCCCGCCGCTGATCAGCTCGAGGAGGTCGCGCCGGCACCGGAGCAGACGCTGCCGGGGTTGGGCACCCCGGTCCGGGACGGCAAGTTCGAGTTCGTCGTCACCGACGTCGAAACGGGACTCAGCTCCATCGGCGACAACCCGTTCCTCACGTCGGAGGCGCAGGGCCAGTTCGTGGTCGTGACGATGACGGTGCAGAACACCTCCGACGAGCCGAAGGGCCTGAGCCCCAGCAGCCAGGACATGTATGACGCACAGGGCCGCAAGTTCACCGCGGACACGTCGGCCGGCATCGCCCTCGACTCGGACGTGTCGATCTGGGACGAGATCAACCCCGGCAACACGGTGACGATGAAGGCCGCCTACGACATGCCCGCCGACGCCGTTCCGGCCGAAATCGAACTGCACGACTCCATGTTCTCCGGTGGCACCCGCGTTGCCCTGCGATAGAAGACCGATCGGGCGGGCGCGAGCGCTGGGGGGTGCACGCGCCCGCCCGATCACCCATTGCGGAAGGAACCAAATGCCCAAATCCGTCGCGGAACTCGTTGCAACACTCCAGTACACAACTGGTCCACACCGTGGCGTCATCCACACTCGGAATCCTGCCCTGTCGGTGGGCGGCTCGATACCGCCACCGTCGATGTCCGCCGGGGAGGCGTCCTCGGTGTCAGCGGCAGCGTCCATGTTCGACTACTCCGATGCCTGCGAGATGTGGCGGCATCTGGCGGATCCGGCACCTGCCAAAACCAAGATCACCTCGATCGATGACGACGCACTCGTCGCCTCACTTGATCCGGAGATGATCTACCACGTCGAGGGGATCGACTGCATCTGGCGAAATGGGCGGGACCCGCGGACGTATTGCGAGGTGCCGGCACGCGCGGTGCTGGACCATCTGCTCGACATGCTCGATAACCAGCACGGTCTGCTCGCCGATCCACCGACGAGAGCCCACGATCTGTGGAACTTCTTCGTCAGGCCCGAAGAGGACGAATACTCTTGGGGGCCATTCACTGTCACCAATTCGCGTGTGACGGAAAGTATCGGCCCGTACACTGGGTGGAGGTTGATTCTCGGAGGACAGGTGCGCGTGGAGCCGCTGGGCCGGAACAACTTCCGCAGTCCCGAGCAGGTTCGCGTCATCCAGGACGTTGTCGACCTGGCCGGCAGCACTGCCGACGACTGGTGTGACGCGCACGACGCTCTGCAGGCGGACGATCTCTCCGGCTCACGCACAGACGCCGTCGCTGCCAAGGTTCTCGCTAGTGGACTCGGTTCGGACGATCGACGCCTGATTCGAGAACTGCTACTGGATCTCGTGCTGTGGCAAGCCGGGGTGACGAGCGGAACGTACCCGTGGAGCTATCGGTACGAATCGCTCGGCAGCTTCATTCCGAGGTCCGAAACTGCGCGCGGATCGACGTACCACTCGATAGGACTCGACGGGTCTGGCCAGAAGATCTACATCCATTCCAGCGAGTCCGGTTTCGAATTCTTGTCATATGTGGGGGAGAGCATACCGGCCATATCCGAACCTGCACTGCGCGTGACAGTTTCACAGGACCACATCAGACGGCTGTGTGAAAGTCTCGGTGTTCCTTCGTATGCGCACCCCCTTCCTGTGGTAAGTCTGTTCGCTGACGAGATCTGCGTGCTGGGGCCGCAGGAGTGGCTGCGGCGCAAGGGGGCCAAGGATTGGACTGAGGATCGTCCTACGCCCGTGCCGACTCCGTCCGCACACGATCTTGCGAGCGATTTCGTCACAGCAATGCATCGGCCTCCTGCAGGCGGGCACGGTTCCGGCGTGGGACTTCCCGGCAAGACGGAGTTCCCGACAACCTGGTCGAATGACACGGTGATGGTCCGGGTCAGGGAGACCACGGTCGAGCCGCACACGCGTAGCGTCATCGGTTGGACGGTGTTCGACGAGGGCGAGTTCGACGGCGTCTGGGTGTGTGTGGTTTGGCGACGTCAGGGCGAGCAGTCGCGCCTCGTCACCGCCTACCCCGTCGCCGGAGACGACGTCGTGTTCAACGAGTTTCCGGACGACTACCCGCAGAACCTGGTAATTCCCGCAGCGTGGGATGTCTGCGACGACGTGAATTCGGCGCCCGAGCAGGACACGCACCTGATCCGCAACGCCGGCGCGTGTAGTGAACCGTATGAGGCGATCCTTGCGGCTCTCCACGTTGCTGAGAAGTTCCAGATACTCCTGCCGCTCGAGCGTATGAACACACTCGCGCAGTTGATGTTCAGCGGCTTCTTCGATGACTCCGACGAAGACGAACTTGTCGAGGTGTTCTCGGGGCTGGCTACTCGCGACTACCCCGACAACAACTGGGGTCCGCACTGACTCACCCAATCGCACAATCATGTACCGCACGACTGAATCGAGGTCCCATGCTTATTTCCCCGACGACCGACCGCATCCCCCATCCGCAGGATGCCCTCGCCACGTTCGCAGTCGCGAAGAAGTGGCAGCGAGCCGCAATTGTCTGGTCATACACCAATGATTCGAACGGAGCGATGACTGTCCAGGAGTTCGCAGATCTCGGCATCGTCAATCTCACTTCGGAACAATTCGTCACGAAGTATCGAGACGCATGGCAGTCGGTCATCGACCGCGGGTTGTCTACGCCGCTGACCTTCGGAGACCAAATCCCCCCTATTCCGCTGGGCTGGTCCCAAACAGGCAACCCACACATGAGCGGATGTACCTGTGGCTGTGGCACACCCTGACGACCTCAGCGGAGCCGCCACACAAGTAGGGCACAGGACGCGAAGGATCACGACAACTTCATGACGCCGACACGCATGCAATGTTGCGAACGAGTGCAGGTGGGGATCGCTCAGGACCGCGGGTTCCACCGTTGCCTGAGATCATCGAAGGTGGGCGTCGGTGGTCGCTTCACTCGTGTGGAGGAACCCTTCTGGGCCCGCTTGCGGGGAGGCGCCGGCACCTGTTGCTGCGAGGTGGCGGACGCTGGCCGCCTACGGGACGCCAGCGCGTGTAGTGCCGCGCGACCTTCAGTACGGATCGTGGCGACGCCTGCGACTTCGCGCGGGACTTCACAGTCGAGTGGCTTCGCGTTCAACCCTGCCAAAGACCTTCGAGCGGAAGCAATCTCCTCCTCGAGACGTAGACAAGTCTCGCACCGCCAACCGTCCTCGAACTCCTGAACCTTGCTGTTCTCGTGACAGACTCCGCATCGTCGGGGACCCCGATCGATCACCTGCATCGGCTCGGGAGCGGGCTCCGGCTTCGTCGTCGATGCGGCGGCCGCAGGAGGGTTTTCGCGCGTCGGCGCGGGTGTTGCTTTGGCGACGGACACCGTATTGATCCGAGCCAGTTCGGACTCGAGCGCTGCCACCTGAGCGCGCGTGCCGGCGAGCAGGCCGGAGAGGGAATCCGTGAGACCGTCTGGCGACTGCTCGAGGTAACGAAGCGCGACTCGCGCCCCTTCGATCTCGGTTTCGAGGTCGGCGACTCGCCGACTGTCCGTAATCGCTGTCTCACAGGCATTCAGGCCGCCGGCCGGGAGGGTGGACTCCCCGAACACCGCCATCGCCAGTTCGGTGCGGGCGCGGTTCCAGTTCAGTACGAGTTGCTGGAGGTCGACTTCGAGGGATTCCTCTTCGCGGACGAGTTCGAGCGCGTACTCGAGTTCGTCTGCCAGCTTTTTCGCTGCCGCCCTAGCCGTCTGCAGCAGGCTGTCGAGCTTGTCTGTTGGCGTGGTCAATTCAGATCGTCTCCAAGCGTTGGATGCACTCGATGCCGAGTTAGGAGCAGTCGCCGGGCTCTCCGGACTTGACGACGGACAGCATGGCGTCACCCTCCTCGATCAGAGCCCCCGGTGCCGGGTTCTGCTCGACGACCACCCAGTTGCGATCGGATAATTGCACACGCCCCTTGCCTGTTGCGTCCTGGCTGCGGGAGTAGAAGACGCCGGCTTCCTGGATCGTGTCTTGAGCGGCCTGCAAATTCATGCACGTGACGTTCGGCATGAGCGCCACGGGCGTCGAGGTGGAGGCGGTCGACGGTGCCACGGACTGCTCGGTGTTCAGGTCCTGCACGGCGGGGGCAACCGGCATCGCCACCGGCGGAGTTGTGGGCTCCGGCGTCACGGCAGTGCTGGACGGCGACTCGGATGATGCTTCGTCGGTTCCACCGCTGGTGTCGCCCAGGATGGCTATCAGAAGCAGTGTGACGGCGACGAGGGACGCGGCGACGACGCCCTTCCGGACGGGCTTCCTTGCTGGTGGCTTGGGCGGGAGTGTGAATGCTGCCGTCGTGTCTCCTGTCAGGAACGCCTCGTGGCCGGCCTGTGCCCTGGCGGCGAGGGCATCGCTCTCGGCCTTGACGCGAGCAAGATGATCGCGAATCGGCCCGCCGACTGCCAGGTACCACAGCCCCCCAGCGAGCAGAAGGCCGATCACGGCCAAACCGATGTCGAGTTGGATGACGCCGTCGATCGCCATCCAGGTAAACAATGCGGCGAAGAAGCCGGCGACGACTCGGAGATAGGGGCGGATGATGTTCATGTTGCTCCTGGTGTACCAAGGTATGGGGCGATGCCCGCCGACTGGATGCGATTGCGGCAGAAACCACCGACATTTCGATGGACTCCGACGGGCGCTCCTTCGCAGAGTCGGTTCGTGAGAACCCACTCCGTCATTGGCCCAAACCTCGCCGACAGAGTAGGTGCCCGTAAAGCCGGCCCCTTGATTCCGTGACCAGCGGACCGGGCCGGTCGCAATCTGCGACGCTGTTCGTCAGATTTCTTTGTACTCGAGGTCGGGCCAGAGATCGAGTAGCGCACCGACGAAGGCCGTGCGCACATACTTTCCACGGAAGTTCGGCCTCTCCCCCAGGGGCTCGAACGCCGATTCGATGTCAGGCACGGTTACCTCGAACTTGGATCTCTGTACGAGGAGGTAGTAGTACCGACGGGGTGGCGAGGCGAAATCGTCGGGATAGGTGTGGACGAGCCTGCCAGGTTCGTTGACGGCCCCGGTTCGGCGGGGACGACCGTTCTTGGTGCCGTCGACGGCGATGATGTACTCGTCCTTGCCGTACATCACCGAGTCCGCGCCGACCCCACAGAACATGTCGATCCGGTAGTCGAGGTTGTCGACGATCCCGTACTCCTCGGAAAGTCTGTCGGCCAGGTCCACTGCCTCTTCCGTCACATCGACGTCCCGGGCCAGCGTGCATAGGTGCAGGAGCCTCGGGCGCGTGGGTCTCTCGCTGTCGTAATCGGGCTCGACCTCGTCTTCACCATCGGATTCAACCCCGACTTCGTCAACGTCCTCGTCGTCCGGTGGCGTGGTTCGATCGATACCGAAATCTGCAATGAGATTCTCGAGCGCGGCCTGTTTGAGCGGTGTTGCCTCTCTGTTCAATTTGATCAGCGCAATACGGACCTCCTCGAGGCATTCTCCGTCGGCGAGGGCTACCGATTCGAACAGTCGCGTAGCCGACGACTGCGACAGGTTTGCCGATCCAATGACTGCGAACGCGTCGTGTTCGGCGCCGACCGCTTCAGCCAAGATCATCTTGGCGTGCAATCCCTTCAGCGAGTAAACCTTGACACCCGCTTTGACCCAGTCGAGCAAGACACGCGGGTCGGTCGAGCCGGACCGAACCGTTTTCCGGTCGGCGTCGACGATAATCGCGGATCCACGTTGAAGACCCAGGATGGTCGACGCACCGCTGCCCACGTAAGCGACGGCAGCGGTGATCGACGTTGAATAGGGCGCGAGCAGAGGGGTTAGTTCGTCCCATATGCTCCGACCTGCAATGACCCGTGCGGTGCGGTCACCGAGTACGTCGGACATTCAGTGGCCTGCTTTCGGTTGGAAGTCGAGCAGACGCTCGAAAAGCGGGGGCAGCGACCCATCCTCGAGAGCGCGACCGGTGGCCCATGCCGAGGTGCGGTCGACACCGATGTTGCTGGTGATCATCCCGAGGACCTCGGCGGAACCGAGATGCGGGGCAAGGTTCCGAATGCCGCGCAGATTCAGTAGGTCCCGGCCCCCTTCCCAGGCAGCCCAGTCGAAACCGGCGACGATCAGGTTGTGGTCGTGAAAGAATCCGGCGGCCTCGCCGATGAGCGGAGATTCAATGTCGGCAAATTGGTCTGCGCCCGTCCGACTCTCGTCGATCACAGCATCTCCTCGACCTGGCGCTCCGCGTCGCGGACTCGGAGTTCGCCGGACATCAGGCGTGGGAGGAGGGCGTCGCGAGTTACAGCAAGGGTTTGCGACTCGGCCTCCGCCGAGCGGACGACCGAATCAAGTTCCGAAAGGCCTGTTTCGAGCTCCTCGAGGTTGCCTTCGCAGACCGGAATTTGCAGGTTATTCAGTTCCTTCCCGTTAATTGAGCCGAAGACCGTGCCACCGCTTTCGAATGGCTCCCACAGACGCGATGATGCCTTCAACGTGTGAAACAGGATCGAGGGCTGACCGACCTCCGAACGAAGTGAGGCAAGGCCACGACCAATACAAGTCGGTTCAGTAGCAACGTTCAATTCGCCAACTGGCGCTCGAACACTCATCAACGTATCGCCGGCCTGTGCCATACGTTTCGGGTCGACCGTCCAGAGACGATTCGTCGGAGATCGGAATCCAAAGTCACGGTTACCCTGATAGAAGACAGTACCGTTTCCCTCCTCATTGAAGGACTCGCCGGGCGGAGACTGCCCCATCGTCACAAGGGCAACTTCCGAAACTGCCACCGTCGCCGAATCGGAGAGACGCGACCGAACCAACGTCAGGGCCAACGCGTCCGCAGTACGTATGAGCTTTCGGTTCGCGGCGATCTTGTCGTCGAGGGCGCCGAGGATCTCGGCGATGGCTCGTTGCTCGGCAATTGTCGGTAGCGCTGCAAGTTTGAATGTCCTGACATCAGCTACGTTCAGGTGCAAAACCGTTGAACCGGCAGCACGTTCATGGAACTGACGCTGCATAGCGCGAGACCCGAGTAGATAGAATAGGTACTCGGAATTGACACGTTCGGCGTCGGGCCGCAACAAGACGGTGCGCTGTCCGGGCGCGACGTTCTCCTCATCCGGAACCCTCACGATCGGTCCAACCGGGGCCTCCCTCGCGAACAATAGGTCCCCAGTCTTCGGACGCATTCGGCGTGTCCAGGCATCAAAGGTGTCGCGTGAAATCCTTCTCGCCTGCGAATAGTCGATCACGCCATCACGCATGGCTGGCGTCCCGACTGCAAAGTAGTCGCCACTCTCGTCGATCGGTGCCGTCTTGTGCTCGCAGTCGACGATCGCCATGCAGACGGATTCAAGAGATACCGTCTCATGCTTCACAGCACCCTCCTCAACTGCTCACGTACGACAGCCTGCAACCGCGCAGACTCGTCGAACTGCTCGTAGAGCTCCTTCGTCAACCGCTCCAGCTTTTCCGCGATCGGTTCACCGTCGTCCTCGATCGGTGCGGCGCCGACGTAGCGACCCGGCGTGAGCGCGTAGTCCGACTCTTTGATCTCCGCCAGTGTGGCCGAGTAGCAGAAGCCCGGTTCGTCGGCGTACTCGACTCCGCTCGCGGATTCCATTCCACGCCAGGCATGGAACGTGCCCGCGATCTTGGCGATGTCGTCGTCGCTCAGGGCTCGTTCGGCGCGATCGACCATGTAGCCCAGGTTGCGGGCATCGATGAACAGCACCTGCCCCTGGCGGTCGATCTTGCCCTTCGGACCGACGGCCTTGTCTTTCGCGAAGAACCACACGCACACCGGAATGCCGGTGCTGCGGAACAACTGCGTCGGCAGCGCGATCATGCACGACACCAGATCGGCCTCGACCAACCGTGCGCGAATATCGCCCTCACCACCGGAGTTCGACGACATCGACCCGTTCGCCATGACGACACCGGCGCTGCCGCGCTCGGACAGCTTCGAGATGATGTGCTGGATCCACGCGTAGTTCGCGTTGCCCGCCGGCGGAACACCGAACTTCCAGCGCCTGTCGTCTTCCTTGCGGGTCCAATCCTTGATGTTGAACGGCGGATTGGCAAGGACATAGTCCGCCAACAGATCCGGGTGCTTGTCCTGCGCGAACGTGTCTTCCCACCGGTCCCCCAGATTGCCGGTGAGTCCGTGGATGGCGAGGTTCATCTTCGCCATCCGCCACGTGCGCTCGTTCAACTCCTGCCCGTACACGGCCACCTCAGTCGGGTTGCCGCCGTGCCGTTCGATGAACTTCTCCGTCTGCACGAACATGCCACCCGAACCGCAGCACGGGTCATACACCCGACCGCTGTACGGCTCGAGTATCTCGACCAGCACCCGCACCACACCGGCGGGCGTGTAGAACTCGCCGCCCCGCTTGCCCTCGGCGCGCGCGAACTTCTCGAGGAAGTACTCGTACACTTCACCCAGCAGATCCCGGGCCCTCGTCGCGCCGTGACCGGTGAACCGGGTGTCGCCCAGCAGGTCGATCAGTTCGCCGAGACGGCGCTGGTCGACACTGTCGCGGTTGAAGATCGTCGGAAGGGTGCCCGCAAGAGTCGAATTGGTCTTCATCAGCTCGCGCATCGCGGTGTCGATCAGCTCGCCGACCGTCTGTCCCTCGACGCCCAGATCTTCCTGAATGCCCTTCGCGTTCTCCGCGAGGAATGACCACCGTGCCGTCTCCGGCACCCAGAACACGCTGCTGCCTACATACTCGTCTTCATCGTCGATCAACGTCGCGATCTGCTCCTCGTTCATCTCCTCCGCGAGCAGTTCCGCACGGATCTGCTCGCGGCGCTCGTCGAACGCGTCGGAGACGTACTTGAGGAACACCAAGCCCAGGATCACGTCCTTGTACTGGGAGGCATCCATGGAGCCGCGCAGTTTGTCCGCGGCCTTCCACAGCGTGTCCTTCAGTTCCTTCATCGTCGACGGCGCGGAAACTGTGTCCTTCATGGCATTCTTCCTCGGGGGCATCGTCAGCCTTTCTCTGTGACGGTCTCGGGTGACGGCGTAACGGTGAGCGCACCGTGCGCCACTCCGTCCGCCAGCGTGGTGGTCAAGTCTTCGAGGGTGTCGAGCAGCGCGCTGGCGGCGGCGCGGCGGGCCCGTAGGTCGGCCAGTGCGGCGGTGACCTCGGCCACATCGTCCGGGCGCACCCGTGGAATCTCCCACTGTCGCCACGCCGACCCGCCACGGATCGCACCGGACGGCTTCTCTGCAGGGCCTCGCGAACGAATTTGTCGGGCAGCGAGTTCCGGGATCAGCCCCGACATCTGAGGATCCGCGATGCGTAGGATCCGTGCGGGCCATTGCACCACCGATGCGCCCTCGTGATCCACCAGGGCACCGAACGCCGAACCGGTGCAGAAGACGATGTCGCCCGGCGCGGTGTAGCGGCCGCTGGCGTACTTCGCGGTGAACGTCAGTCGGTCGATCCCCCTGCTACCGACCGCACAGCGCCCCGACACCTCGTCCACGCCGATCACCGGCACGGTGCCACCCGGTTCGATGTCGTCGGCATCGAGGCGGTTCCCCGACACCACGCGCAGTTCCTTGGCGTCCGCCAGCTCGCCGGCGGTCATCACCCGCCTGCCGTCGGGGTCCCGATATTCGACCCGCAGGTCCAGTCCCGCCTCGACTCCGGCAGCGGCGACGTCGGCGGCACCCACCAGTTCGAGAACCTGCGCGGCGATCTCCGCGGGATTCGGCCGCAGACGGTGGACGCGTGGCAACGCGGTCAGCCTACCGGCCTCCGCCAGAAGATCCGACGTCCGACGCGCATAACCGAACCGGAACGCGTGCGCCCGCACCGCTCCCGACGACCCCATCGCGGCTGTGACGTCGGCCAACACGCCGTGGATCACGTCGTCGGACAGTTCGACGGCACCGAGATCGGCCAGCACGATATGGCGGTCGGTCGCGGGTACCGAATTGTCGACTGCGCCGAGAACCCACAGTGCCATCGACAGGCCGGGGCGCGCGGGCAGCAGCCCTTCCGGCAGCCGGATCGCGGCGCGCAGATGGCCGGATCGGAGCAGCCCCGAGCGGATCGACTCGCACTCGCGATCACGCAGTTGGTCGACGAGCCCGCCGGCCGGACCGATAATCGCCGCCCGGTGGCCCGGCCCCATCTGCATGGCGATGTTGTCGATCTCGCCCAGCATCTGACCGTCGGTGTAGTCGATCGTCGACGGCGACGGGTACTGCATCAGGAACATCGCCGGCCGGTCGAGGCTCAATCTGTCACCGAACCCGCTGTCCGGCGGTGGGATTCGCTCCGCCCGATGCACGGCCAGCCTCCGCCGCGCCAGTCGTGCGCCCGCGGTATTCGACGCCCCGGTCATGAGAGTCAGATCGCTGTACTCGGGCAGCAACTCCCGAAGTGTGACGAGCAGATCCGTACTGTCCGGGGCTGGATCGACGAACAGTGGATGTTCGCCCACTGCCAATGCCGCGCCCACCCGCGCGCACAATGTCAGGGCACCGGCTGTGAGTGTGGTGTCGGCAAGAGCCGACCACCCTTCCCGGAATCTCCTGGCCATCAGCGCTTCGAACGCACGGTCCGGGGTGAACGCGGCGTCGGCCATCCGATCGACGTGCGCGGCGACCATTGCAAGGTGATCGCCCAGCGCGTCGACCTCGGAGCAGAGGAACTCGTCGTCCGGGTCGAGTTCATCGACCTCGTCGAGCAGAGCGTCCGGATCGAGCTCCCCCAATTGCTCACCGAGCAGTGACTTGACACAGAGCAGGGCCGTGATGCCGTCGGCGAACACGACCGGATCCACGCCGGAGGAGTGCTCGAACGCCGCGTGCATAGCAATGTCACGGGCGAACGCGTCGTTGTTGCCCAACCCGCGCGCCTGGACCCACGCGACGACCTCGTCGGCGTCGAACTTCGCGGTCCGACCGTCGACGGTGACCGGGCAGGGAAAGGGAAGATCGCCGCTGCGGAACCGCTTCGCCCACGTCGTGACTACCGGACGCTGCACCTGCGCGAGGGCCGCGATATCCCGCTTGGTGAGTAGGAGCGTCGACGACGAGTCGGTCTGCCGCACGTGTCGCACTCCCTTCTCGTTGTCTACGTCCCCAATCTGTGGCCGCCCGAGGAATCTAGCCGATCGAAGAATCGGTAGGCGAACCAGGTTCGATGATCTGTTGATAACCGGGGGTATCAACGTTATCCATTGTTCTTGTCGTGGATATCAGGCAGTGTGTCCAATGCCTCGAACCTCGACCAGAAGGAGACGCAGTTGCTCGCAGTGATCCACACTCGCCGAAACCATAGTGTCCGAGTCGAACTGGCCCGCGCAGTCGTCGCATGGCACGCCGACGGCGCAGTTGAGACACGACTGTTCGTCCACGAAGACTCGAGCAATGCGTCCCACTACGGCGCGGGGCTGAATGCCTTCGCACTGCTCCTCGAGATCTCGGACGCGGCGTCGGAGCCTATCCTCCTCCACATCAACGAGAACACCCTCCGCAAGGAGATCAGCGCCGTTGTGGACGCATTCCCGTCGGTGACGATCGTCGGGGTCGCGCGCGGTGCGGTCTTGGATCTCACGCGCGCGGCACTTGAGCTCCTCGATGCCGACAGCCGCGAACGTCAGGCCGCGCGCGAGGAGCGCGAGGCCGCACGCGAGGAACTCGAGCGCGAACTGATCGCGGCGCTGCCGGAACTGACGGTCGCCACCGACGCGTCCAAGTCGCACCGCCGGGGAGTCGGCGTGGCTTGCGTCAGCGAGGACGGCGTCCGCTATCAGAGGATGGTCCCGAACGTCACAACGATTCTCGAGGGCGAACTGCTCGCGATCGAGCTTGCCATTGCCCGGTTCCCTGATCGCCGACTGCACATTCTCACCGACAGCCGGGCCTCACTTCAGCACCTCGGCGTGCTGCAAGCACCGCGACCGTTGTGTGCAGGGGGTGGGGTGAAGGCAGCGGTGGACCGTATCCAGGAGTCGATGCGTGGCCGCGAGATCCGCCTGTCGTGGGTTCGCGGACACAGCGGGCACCTGCTGAACGAGACCGCTGACCGGCTTGCCTTGGCAGTGCGTCGCGCCCACGAGTCCGGTATCCCCACCGAGACCGGCCAGGCGATCGCCCAGCGGATCGTCGAGCCCTTGCTCGGCGCGGCCTGATTCGCGAGCAGCAGCGCGCCCGTACGAACCGCCCTCGATCTCGACTCGAGGGCGCGCTCGTGTGGGATCGGCTCAACATGATCCGCAGGCTATGCTGTTTGGCTGGTGACCGGTGGTCGAGTCAGCCGACCCAGCACATCGATCGGCGCAGTCTCACGGCTCACTCAACAAGCAGGCCCTCAATAATCGCGATGATTTCCGCAAAGCTTTCGGTTGTAAGAGCGTCCGCAAGTGCGGCGATCCCCTGTTCAATCTGTTCCTCAATGCTCACAATGTCAACAGCATCCCCGGATTCAACAGCAGCCTCATCGACGATGACGCCACCTTGGTCGAGGAGATCCGCATCCGCAAGTGCGGCATCGTTGACGTTCGGCGCGCTAACGGGCAGATCATCAATTCCGGGTTCAACGGAATCAAGGTCAGTGGATGCATTCCTGAACGCGTCCACTGCGCCGTCTACACCATCGGGGTCGGCGTCGAGCTGGGTCCGAAGAGCCCGGACTGCTGGTCGGGCTTCGGGAGGCAAGAATTCGGAATCTTCGAGGAAGTCCACGCCCCTGAGCTCGGGATCCGCATCGGAATCGGCAAGTTCCTGCCGCATACGGTCCGTGCCTTCGTCAAGGGCTTCCTCGTAAGCATCCTCGCGTGACAACTCGGGAACATCACTTTTCTCCTCGTCCGACAAAGCGGGCGGATCGTTCCGGTACACGCGTTGAAACTGCGCGTACGCGTCGCGAAATGTCGAATCTTCTAGATTCCCGTCAAAAATAAAACCCTGACGACCTAGCACGTCTTCTAGGAAGTCTTCATAAGACCGCACAGCATCCTTGTAAACTTGGGCTTCGTCAGGAAAGCGGTCCGTGATAACCTTTAATTTTCTGACCGCATCCAGGGCAACCTGAAGTTCACTGGGTCCTCCCTCCGCTACATCTATCACAAGGTTCTCGCCAAAGCCTGGGGGTGGGGCTGCCGGATTTCTGAGTCCAGCGATACCCCGAAAATATTGGGATAGCTGAAGGTCGGTCACATTGAGACGAGCCAGATCAAGATCCTGCTGGAACGCGGCGGCCGCGGCCTGCCCGGCACTGGGATCGCCTTCCAACACAAATCTAAGATCCCGCAATCCCGCGTCAAACATACTGCGCAAGGCAATCTCGGACCTTGCAACGTCGATGAGGTCATCGTCCGCATCCACTAATTGTCCTATAAGTTCTACAAGCGCGTCACCTTGGGCTGCTTGGAGTGGATCGATGAGATCATTGAGCTCCTGGCCCAGCTCCGCGAGTCCTGCGGGATCGTTGCTACGGGAAATCCTATCGAGTACGTCTTCGAGTGGTGCAAGTTCTGAATCTGTCAAAAAACCTCCGCCCTCCTCGGTTTCAGAGCCCTCCTCGGTTCTGCAGCACCCCGCTATCCGTGCTCTGAGAAGACCCCCAACTATTGCGAAGACGCCACCAACCGAGACAATTATTATGTCCGTGGTATCGAAGCTATCCCCGCTGCTGTCTCCGTTTCCGGCGGCAGAGACCATGTTCAGGGCTTCGTCGGCGACTGCGTTTTGGGTTTGGGTGAGTTGGGGATCGGTGAGTTCGGCGTTGTCACCGAAGGGATGCTCGGCATCTGCACCGGCTTCGTCGTCCTCACCGAAGGCCACGTCGGCGTCTGGGGCGAAAAGACCCCAGAAGATCTGGGCGAGCCCGATGCGACCGAACGCGGCACCGGCGAGGGCTGCCGAGGCGCTGTGTACTAGGTGCATGGCGTCGGGGTCGATGGTGATGGTGTCGGGGTCGACAGCGACGTCGCCTTCACCTTGGGCTTGGGTGACCTGGTCCTCGGTGAGTACCCCGTCCTCGCCGAAGCGTTGCGTGGCCTCCTCGGGGCTGAAACCCCAGAAAATCTGGGCCAGCGCGGTCGGTGTCAACCGGCCGAGAAGGGCGGATGCGGTGATCAGTTCGTCATTGATGATGGTGTCTCCGGTGGCCAGGAGATCGTGGGCATCGAAAATCGGCTCGAGGGCATCGTGGAAAGCATCTGGATCTCCGTCGAAGTTGTCGTAGGCGAAGGGGCCGCCGACAGCGTAGTAGGACGCGATGTAATCACTGCGAGCCTGCTCGGCGGCGGCGACCTTGTCCTCGGACAGCAGCTCCGAGCGCTCGACACCGAATGTGGCGACGACGTCATCGTCTGGCATGGGCAGCCAGTCGCTATCGGTGGTGCCCTCGATCTGGGCCAGCCACACGGGGGTGAGGGGCTGGTCATCGAGTGCATGGGAGATCACCTGGAGTTCTCGGGCGGCGTAGAAATTGATCTCGGAGGTTGCGAAATCGCTTTCCGGGCGGCGGGCCAGCTGGTCGGTGACCTGTTGTCCTAGGTCGTGGGCCTGCGCGTCGGTGAACACCTCATCATCGGGGTGTTGCGCGGCGGCCTCCTGCTCGCTGAGCCCGGAGAAAACCTGGTCCATCTCCGCGTCGCTGGTCAGCTGGCCGTCGTTGAGGGTGAACATGATGTTCTGCGCGTCGTTGGCGGTGACCAGTGCCTGCCATGTATGGAATCGGGCGATGGGCCCGGGCAGCGGATCGATCGCGGCGATCGCGGTGAAGCCGTCCTGCGCGCCGGTGGAAAGGTTTTGGATCCGAATAGGGCCGGCGCCGGCGTCTTCGAGGACGCCGACCGCGCTCAGGGCCTCGTTGACACGGTCCGGGTCACCTAGCTTGGAAGCGAGCCAGGCGTAGGTGCCCGGGGGATTGTCGCCGGTGTTTTCCATCGTGGCGACCGCGCCGATCGCGTCGTTGAACCCGTCGGAGTCATCGAGCACACGGTCCGGGGCGGTCTGCAGGATGCCGCCCTCCTGCGCAGCGCGCAGGCTCTCGCGCGCGGTAGCGGCCAGACCGTCCCCGTCGGCGGTGATTTGCTGATCCGGTGCCAACGCGGGATCACGCGTTGGTTGCATGGACCCGATCTCGGCGATCGCGTCATTGAACGCCTCCGGGTTGTCGGTCGCCGCGCCGATCGGGTCCTCACCGCCTAGGTCGCTGATCGCCTCTTCCAGTGTGTGTAGCGCGTTGACCCCGGAGATGACGTAGTCGGGGTCGTTCAGCCCGGCGGTGAGCTTGTCGGTGATGCCCTCGGGTGCGGCCCCTGCCGTTTCCAGGGCACCGAGGGTGTTCATCGCGTTGGTGACCTCATAGGGGTCGGCCAGCGCAGCAGCCAGCGGAACCTGTGGTCGCGGGCCTCCTTTAGTGGTGATGTTTCTGATGAGTATGGATTGTTCAGCAGGGCCGAGGTTCTCGACCGCGGCGACATAGGCGCTGCGGGTCCTCGCGGCTCGGATCGCACCGGCCTGTTCGTCGCTGAGGGTGTCGTCGCCGGGGATCGTCAGGGCCGCTTGTGCTTGGGACAGCGGTGCATCCTGACCATCGACAAGCCCGCCCACCTGTGTCATCTGTGCATCGGTGAACGGTTGACCCTGGTGTGCCTGCATCATCGAGGTGTACTCGGCGGTCATCACACCGCTGGCCACCAACATCCGGGCCGCTAAGGCACCGAGCTGCGGAGGGTGCATCACCCCCCCGACTCCCACGGGACCCAAGTCCACCACCGTTTGGTGATAGAGGGTGTCATACCCGAACGCCGATCTGCTGAAATCGGTGACCGCCTGGCGAGCAACAACGGTCTGCGGTTCACTCAGCAGTACCGCATCATCACCGGCTAGCTTCCTGGCCTCCTCCACAGTCAACGACGCCCAGTTACTGTCCGGTGTGCCGAACACCTGCGTTATCTCGTCGGTGTTCAACACCCCCGCCGTGGAGGCCTGATCGTGTTGTTCCCCGGTAACCGCCGACGACTCCGCCGTCCCGTCGGCGGTTACCCCGAAAGCCGCACGGGTGACCGCATTCAACATGCCCAACGCGAACGCGTGGTTGTCGTCGAAGCTGCCCACATCTACCGACCGGGTCAGCGCCGAATACAGATCCCTGCCGATATTGTTCAGCTCGATGCCATACGAATTGGAGACGTCTTTGCCCTCGTCGTCGACCCAGGCATCGCGGAACCTCTCAGGGTGCGCCTCATTATCGGAATCCTCCAGCTTCCCCAGAGAATTCCCATACGAATCCACCAGCGGATCGTTGCCGTGAACCTCATCGCTATACGGACTCTCCTGCCCCGGGGTATTCCCGGTGAAATTGTTTATCACGTCATCGGAAACACCGGGCTTCAACACGGGCACGTACGGCTGAAGAGTCGCCAGCGGAGTCGCACTGGCATACACATGGGTATTGAGCTTCAACGGGGGACCGGCGAAGGTGTCGGATTCCACGGCCACCCGAGCCTGCCCGCCGGCATCCATAAAGGCTTTATAGTCGGTTTGCATCTGCTCCATGGAGGGGGCACCGTCTGGGTGCGCTGGGCGCGGACCACTGGGAAAGGACTGCTTCCCACCGGGCTCGGTCTTTATCACCCCGTCGCTCGGTGCCTCATTGATCTGCATTTGCACAGCACCTGCCATGCCCGGGTCGGCACCGGACATCTCAGCCAAATCCAAAAACAATTGCGCCGCGTCGGGGTTACTGGCGTAAAGGCTGGCTAAGTTGCTATCCTGACCCACGAACTCGTAGTTCGTGTTCAACTCGGCCAACACCAGATAATCATTGTCACCAGCCATCGCCAGCCCCGCCAACTGGATCTGGTCGTCACCCGCGCGCACCGAACGGTGCCCGCGGAGACCGGCCACCGGGGCGAGACCACCACCGGCAGCCACCACCCCAACGGCAGCCACCACCCCAACGGCAATCGTGCTTACCCCGGCAACGATTCGTGAACGCAGAAACATCTGAGAACTCCGTACTCGCAAACAACAAGAAAGTTCTGGTAGCACCAATCCTCAGGAGGTACCGACCCCAGAACTGAACACAATCATCGCGGCGAACCAGGCCCGCGTATGTCCCCCAAACGTGCCTCCTAACGGACCAACGCGATGTCCCCCGATCGGGCCCCTAGCATGCCGCACTCGCCAGGCGCAGATCCGCGGCTCGCAACGGCGACAGACCTCTCGGCCACGCCGACGATGTCGATCCCGCAGGCGACCACCCGACACAGTCGACGTCGTTCCGAGCGTCAAAAATCCTGCAACTGAGAGACCAGTAGACAGGCCGCGGATCCCGGCTCATCTCGTCCCCGCACCTGCATGACGCGTAGCGGAAGGTGTTGCGGATCAAGGCACCAGCACGCCTGTACGGGTCACCGCAATTCTCATCGATCTCTAAGAATCCACCAATGGGACCGCAGTTTTGGGCACATAACTTCTTGGGTGTGGAAGCCACGGAGGCCCACACGAACGAGGAGTTCACCCATGAGAATTGCCAGTTTCAGCAACACGGCCCGACGCCGGACCGCCATCGCCGCAGCCTGCCTCGGTGCGGCCACGATCGCGGTTCCCGGCGTCGCCTGGGCCCAGAATCCGATCGGTAGCAGCTCCCCCACGGCGATCGGCCCTCCTGCCCACGCGAGAGTGATCGACGGCGCCGAAGGCTGCCAGTTCTGGGAGAAGGAGCTCTCCCCGGGCGACGGCACTGTCATGAAGATCGACCGGGATGACGTGGTTGTAGCCGAGTACGAAGACTGGGCCGTAACCGAGCACTACGGGACGTACCCCGAGATCGGTGAGGCCGGCACCGTCTTGCCCTACACAGCCCTCCCCTCCGACCCGGGGACGCCCTACACGATCATCTCCTCCGACTCGGAGATCCCCTACACCCTCGTCCCCTGCTAGCGGCCCGTGGATGCAGGCATGATGGATCGAATGACTGATAGTGCCCGCATCCTGCTCGTCGACGACGACCCCAAGGTCTTGTCTTCTCTGACGCGGGGGCTCCGACTGTCCGGTTTCGAACTCGAGACCGCCGACGACGGAGCCTCCGCACTCCGAGCTGTCACCGAGTCCCGGCCGGACGCAATCGTGCTGGATGTGAACATGCCGGTGCTCGACGGCGTCGGTGTGGTCACCGCGCTGCGGGCGATGGGCAACGACGTTCCGGTCTGCGTGCTCAGCGCACGCAGCACCGTCGGTGACAGGATCGCGGGACTCGAGGCCGGTGCCGACGACTACCTCACCAAACCGTTCGAACTCGGCGAGCTGGCCGCTCGACTCCGTGCGCTGTTGCGCCGGGCACCCCGCGTTTCCGCGCCGGCGGGAACGGTCACGGTCGGTGCGCTCGAGGTCGACCTTCCGGGACGTCGCGTCCACGTCGGCGGCGAACGCGTCGAACTCACCAAACGGGAGTTCGACCTGTTGGCGGTTCTCGCGGAGAACGCCCGGATCGTGCTCAGCCGGGTCCAACTGCTGGAACTGGTGTGGGGTTACGACTTCGACGCCGACACCAATGTCGTCGACGTCTTCGTGACCTATCTACGAAAGAAGCTGGAGGCCGGTGGGATGCCCCGGGTGCTGCACACCGTTCGCGGCGTCGGGTTCGTGTTGCGGGAGCAGCCGTGAGCACGCGCCGCCGCTCGCTGTCGCTACGTGCCCGCGTCGCAGTGGTCTCCGCGCTGGCCGCCACCATCGTCATCGCCGCGATCGGTGTTGTATTCGCTGTCTTCCTACGAGTCAACGGGTCCGAGCAACTCGATAACACCCTCGACTCGGTGTCGCTGAGCGCCCCCACCGAGGTGACCCAGCATTTCACCCTCGTGGAACCAGGCACGCCGGACGAACCGCTCTCATACGATTCGGTGCGGAAGGAGGTCGTCGACGGCAGAGACGTGCGCTTGCGAGAAGTTCCCATCACGGGCGTCAATGGCACTTACGTTGAGATCTCGGTTCCTACGGACACCCTCAGTCGCGCAATTCGCGAACGGCAGTGGCAGGTGGCGGGAATCTCGCTTGCGGCCATCGCCGTGGCAGCCGGTCTGGGCTGGCTACTCGCCGGCCGGGCAGTGCGACCTCTCGAGCTCCTCGCCACCGCCACGCACAACGTCGGCGACGCGCCGCTTGCGGCGCTACCGGATATCCGGGGGGCCCGCGAGGCGGAGGAACTAGCCGATGCCATACGACTCATGCTCCAACGAATAGGTAAGGCCCAGAGTCGAACCCAAGAGGCACTCGGTGCGGCTCGCGACTTCGCCGCAGTGTCGGCTCACGAGTTGCGCACGCCCCTCACCTCGATACGCACCGACCTCGAAGTCCTCGCAACGATGCGTCTCACGGACGAGCAACGTACCGAGATACTAGGCGAACTCCGTGCAACGGAACGGCAGATAGAGGTGACCCTCACCGATCTCGAGAGCCTGGCCGTAGGAGAACTGTTCCAAGCCTCCGATCACGAAGAATTCGACCTCGTGGAACTCGCCGACCGCTGCATACAGGAAGCGACCCGGCGGCTGCCCGACGTGGCCATCGAATTGTCAGCGCCGAAGTCGCTGACGATGCGCGGGCTGCCGTCGGGGCTTCGCCTGGTGCTCGAGAACGCGATCACGAACGCGGTCAGGCACGGGCGCGCAGATCGGGTCGTGATCACAGTCGCTGGGAACGGTGTCGAAGGCAGCACGATTACGGTGGACGACAACGGGATCGGCATTCCCGAGCACGAGAGAGCGACGCTGTTCGAACGATTCGCGCGAGGATCGTCCGCTCACCCAGACGGATCCGGGCTCGGCCTCGCGCTCATCGCGCAGCAGGCATCGCTCCACGGGGGCACCGCCCAACTGACAGACAGCCCACTCGGCGGTACACGGCTGCGACTCGATCTGCCGGCGACCGTGCAACGGTGACGCATTGTTGCGAGTGACCTCCGCACCCGGCGAAATATCAACTCGCCGGGTGCGGGGTCAGATCACGGTCAGGCGAGGTCGAACCGGTCGAGGTTCATCACCTTGTCCCACGCAGAGATGAAGTCCTGCACGAACTTCTGCTGCGAATCGTCAGCGGCATACACCTCGGACAGAGCGCGCAGCTGCGAGTTCGAACCGAAGACCAGGTCGACGCGACTTCCGGTCCACTTCACCTCACCGGTGGCGAGGTCCCGACCCTCGTAGGTGCCGTCGTCGGCAGACGTCGGCGCCCACTTCGTGCCCATGTCGGTCACGTTCACGAAGAAATCGTTCGTCAACGATTCGGCGGCCGAGGTGAAGACGCCCAGCTTCGACTGCTTGTGGTTCGCGCCCAGGACGCGCAGGCCACCGACGAGGACTGTCATCTCGGGAGCGCTCAGGGTCAGCAGGTTAGCCTTGTCGATCAGTTTGTACTCGGCCGGTAGCGGGTTGCCCTTCCCGAGGTAGTTGCGGAAGCCGTCCGCAGTGGGCTCGAGTGCGGAGAACGACTCCACGTCGGTCTGCTCCTGCGTGGCGTCGGTGCGTCCCGGAGTGAAGGGCACCAACACATCGTGCCCGGCGTTCTTGGCGGCCTGCTCCACGGCTGCACACCCGCCAAGCACCACTAGATCAGCGAACGACACCCTCGTGTTCCCGGTCTGCGCGGAGTTGAACGATTCCTGGATCCCCTCCAAGGTGCGCACAACCTGAGCGAGCTGATCGGGGCTGTTGACCTCCCACCCGCTCTGCGGTTGAAGGCGAATACGTCCGCCGTTGGCACCTCCGCGCTTGTCGCCGCCGCGGTGCGAGGACGCCGCCGCCCACGCTGTCGAAACGAGTTGCGGGATGGTCAGGCCCGACGACAAGATCTGGCTCTTCAGTGCCTTGATGTCGGATGCCCCGACGAGGTCGTGCGTCACGGCGGGAACGGGATCCTGCCACAGCAGGGTCTCCTGCGGAACCAGTGGCCCGACGTAGCGGGCGACGGGCCCCATGTCGCGGTGGGTCAGCTTGAACCACGCCTTGGAGAACTCCTCGGCGAGCTCCTCCGGGTGGTCCAACCAGCGGCGGGTGATCCCCTCGTAGACCGGGTCCACCCGCAAGGAGAGGTCGGTCGTCAGCATGGTCGGGGCGCGCTTCACCGACGGGTCGAAGGGGTCGGGAATCGTGCCCGCGCCGGCGCCGTCCTTCGCGACCCACTGGTGGGCGCCGGCGGGGCTCTTCGTCAGTTCCCACTCGTAGCCGTACAGGATCTCCAGGAAGGTGTTGTCCCACTTGGTGGGGGTCGGCGTCCACACGACCTCGATGCCGCTGGTGATCGCGTCCTTGCCAACACCGCTGCCGAAGGAACTCTTCCAGCCGAGACCCATCTGCTCCAGCGGTGCGGCCTCCGGCTCGGGACCGACCAGATCGGCCGGGCCTGCGCCGTGGGTTTTGCCGAAGGTATGGCCGCCCACGATCAGCGCGGCTGTCTCGACGTCGTTCATCGCCATGCGAAGGAACGTCTCGCGGATGTCCGTCGCCGCGGCGAGGGGGTCCGGGTTGCCGTTGGGCCCCTCCGGGTTCACGTAGATCAGACCCATCTGTACCGCGGCCAGCGGATTCTCGAGGTCGCGCTCACCGGTGTAACGCTCGTCGCCGAGCCAGGTGGTTTCCGGGCCCCAGTAGACGTCCTCATCGGGCTCCCACTGGTCCACTCGGCCGCCGCCGAAGCCGAAGGTGTCGAAACCCATCGACTCGAGTGCACAGTTACCGGAGAAGACGATCAGATCGGCCCACGAGACCTTCTTGCCGTACTTCTTCTTGACCGGCCACAGCAGCCTGCGGGCCTTGTCGAGGCTCGCGTTGTCGGGCCAGCTGTTGAGAGGCGCGAACCGCTGCATGCCTGCCCCCGCACCTCCGCGACCGTCGTTGATGCGGTACGTGCCCGCGGCGTGCCACGCCATCCGGATGAAGAGTGGTCCGTAGTGGCCGTAGTCGGCGGGCCACCACTCCTGCGAGGTCGTCATCACTTCCTCGATGTCCCTCTTCAGAGCATCGAGGTCAACGGTTGCGAACTCGGCGGCGTAGTCGAATTCTTCGCCCATGGGATTGGCCACGGCGGGGTTCTTCTGGAGGATCCTCAGGTTGAGTTGATTCGGCCACCAGTCGGGGTTCCCCCCACCTTCAGTGGGGTACTTGAAGCGACCGGCCCCAACTGGGCAACCATTCCCCGCCGCTTGGGCCTCTTCAACAGGTCGGGTGTTCTCAGGCACAGCATTCCTTCCGAGCGTGGATGAATCGAGCACTAATCATTGGTGCGACTGCCTCATTGGTGTGGCTACCGCGTGGGTGACCTCGCGCAGTCGGGGCACATACCCCAGTAGATGACTTCGGCCTCCTCTATGAGGAAACCGCTGTCGTAGGACGCGGTCAAACAGGGCGCCTCGCCGACGGCACAGTCGACGTCCGCAATGACCCCACAGGACCGGCATATGACGTGGTGGTGATTGTCTCCGACCCGCGACTCGTAACGAGCAACGGAGCCGGACGGCTGGATCCGCCGCACCAACCCCGCGGCCGTCACGGCATGAAGCACGTCATACACGGTCTGCCGGGACACACCCTCCAGAACCGTGCGCACCTCTCCGAAAATCGTCTCCGTGTCGGCATGCGGACGCGTATGCACCGCCTCCAGCACCGCGACCCGCGGACGGGTCACGCGAAGCTCAGCCCCACGCAGCAACTGCGCGTACTCCGACATCGACAGCACCCCTCCACTATGGCGCACTTTTCTGGACTCAGCCAAGAATTTGTCCAAACAATTCTCGCGGCCCCCGCTCATGCGCAACTGACGCTGTCCGGTGCACATCGAACCACTCTGCCGTCACCCCGCGAATTTCCGTCAACATGGCACACCGGCAACATGGCATACCGGAACTCTTCCGCCGGTCGCTACCGTCGCCCGCTACAGTTCCCACTCGACAGTCCGTAATTACCGCAGCCTAAATGCATCGATTTCCTGCAACCACTCTTCTTACGCAGTCCACCTTCTGGAGACTTGGACACTTGTTGGATCAAGTTTCAGCGCAAAAGTTTACCTGATGTTGAGACTAGGACGAGTCATGTAAGCCGACGTCCGCCGGAATCGGCGAGACCACTTGCACCAGATTCGGTGTTGTGGGTCAGCAACTTTCGGGATCGATCGCTCCAGAGGCAGGTAGTTCAACTACAGCAGAACCCACTCGTAGTGAACTAACTCTTACAATACCGGGGCATGGGTTTGTTTTTACCTTCAAATGTGGAACACTGGTCTGATCGGACCCCAAGCCGGGAACGCTACCCACGGCAATCTTCGCGGCTGTGCATGAATCACTATGTGCGGTCGGGTGATGAGAGCGCAATCTGCGTGATGCTGTGGCCGAGGCAGGCCGGCACGGCCGGGGCGGGAGATCAGCATGGTGGCGAAATCGGACGTCTCGCAACTGAATAGGCGCGAGGTGTCTTCAACAGGCGGACCCGATACGGATCGGAACCGCCCACCTCCGGTCTCGTTGTGTATTCCCGCCTTCCAGGCGGAGCGTCATCTGGAAGCGACTATCGCCAGTGTGCTGGCGCAGACGTTCACGGACTTCGAGGTCGTGATCGTCGACAACAACAGTTCGGACGGCACCCGAGAAATACTGGAGAGCCTGGGCGACGACCGCATCCAGGTGATCCGTAACGCAACGACCCTATCGATGGTCGACAACTTCAATTTCGTGGTACGCCAGACCAGGGGACGATTCGTCAAACTGATCTGCGCCGACGACACCCTCGAGCCGGACTGCGTCGGGGCGCAAGCCGCAGTGCTCGAGGCAGATTCCGACGTGGTACTGGTTTCCGGCCGCACGGATTTCATCGACGACGAAGGCGGGCTGCTGCGACCCGCGCGTGGACTCGGTGGGATCGCGGGGAGGCATTCGGGGCGGCCCGTCGTTCGGCGAATCGTCCGAAGTGGCAGCAATCCGATCGGCCCACCTGTGGCCGCAATGTTCCGGCGCGACGCCTTCGATCGGTGCGGGGGATTCCGGGGCGAACTACTGTTCCCCATGGAGCTTGATCTGTGGTCTCGGATGATACGAAAGGGTGACTTCGTCGGTGTACCGCGCACACTCGCCTCATTCCGTATCAGCAGCGGTTCGACGACCGCACTGACCCCGGCTCGTTCGCAACTCGCCCAACAACTCGAGTTCACGCGCGGGCTGACCGACAATCCAGAATGGCACATCCCGCGTTCCGATCGCGTGCTCGGCCGCATCAATTCATATGACATGCAACTGCGCAGAAGCCTGCTCTTCACCCTGAGTTCGCTTCGCGCCTCACGGAAACGACGCGCACTCCGTTCAACAAAACGACAAGAACGGCCCGGATGACTACGCGCAAAACATAGTTCACCGCTGGCCGGCGAACTCGAGACACGATTTCGGACCGAACCAGAACTTCTACATCCAATGCGGGCATCTGAAAGCCCCTGAGACGTAACGGACGTGAGTGCCATGGATACACACGTGACTGAGCTACACCCCGAAAACTACCCTACGAAGAGAACGCACCCCACCGTATCGGTGGTGATTCCGGCACTGAACGAGGCGAAAAATCTCCCGTACGTCGCGGCACGAATGCCTGAGGGCATAGACGAAGTCGTCTTCGTCGATGGAAACTCCGTCGACGACACGATTGCCGTTGCGCAACAGTTGTGGCCCGATGCAAAGATTGTGACGCAGTCCCGCAAGGGCAAAGGAAACGCGCTGGCATGCGGATTCAGGCGCGCCACGTCGGATATCGTGGTGATGATCGACGCCGACGGGTCAACCGACCCTGCAGAGATCCCCCTGTTCGTAGAAGCCTTGGTCCACGGCGCAGACTTCGCGAAGGGCAGTCGATTCATTGCGGGGGGTGGAAGCGAAGACATCACCTTCACCCGCCGACTCGGAAATTGGGCGCTCAACGCGATCGTGAACATGGAATTCACTGTCTCCTTCACCGACCTCTGCTATGGCTACAACGCATTCTGGCGCCGACACGTCGCCGTGATGTCCCTGCCCTCGGTAGACACACCCGTCGAGCACTGGGGTGACGGCTTCGAGATCGAGACGCTGATCAACGTCCGGATCGCGGCGTCCGGTCTCGGCATCGTCGAGGTCCCGAGTTTCGAGCGCCGGCGCATCAGCGGCAAGAGCAATCTCAACGTCGTGCGCGACGGACTCCGGGTGCTCCGGACCATCCGGAAGGAATACCGGAACGGGTCGCGGGCGGCCGACGGATCCGCCCAGGCGCGCTCGCTCCCCCGTCGACCGGCCTTGTCTCGGCGTTCTCAGTATCGCGGTGATTTCGTTGCCCGCTGATTTTCCTGTCACCGAACGGTCGCTCGTGAGGGCGACCGGGGAACCCGATGCAGACCGAGCCGAGTCGCTGTCAGTCGTCATTTGCGCCTACACCACCCGGCGCTGGTTCGATCTGTGCCGCTCCGCGCAGTCGGTTCTCGGTCAGCAGTGGCCCACCCTCGAGCTCATCGTGGTGATCGATCATTGTGACGAACTGTTCGTCCGCGCCTGCACACGGTTCAGTTCCGACGAGCGGGTAACCGTGGTGACGAACACCGAAGCTCGCGGACTGTCCGGGGCACGCAACACCGGCATAGGTGTGGCGGACGGCGACGTGATTGCCTTTGTCGACGACGACGCCCGCGCCGAGCCAGGATGGGCGCCGGCCCTGATGCGGCACTACCGGAATCGTGATGTCGCCGGAGTGGGCGGATACGCGGTCCCGAACTGGCCGGGAGGTCGCCCCATGTGGCTGCCACGGGAGTTCGACTGGGTGGTCGGCTGCAGCTACGTCGGCCAGCCGACGCAGGTGGCCAGGGTACGGAACCCGATCGGCTGCAACACGTCGATGCGCCGCTCGGTTCTCGACGTCGTCGGCGGGTTCAGGTCCGAGGTGGGACGAGTCGGTACGATTCCCGTCGGCGGCGAGGAAACCGAACTCTGCATCCGCATCGGTGGGCTCCCCACGTCTAATCAGATCATCTTTGATCCGGATATTTTTGTACACCACAGTGTTTCGACCGACCGCGTAACATTGCGCTACTTCGTCAGCAGATGCCACCACGAGGGTAAGTCGAAGGCCGTCGTCGCCGAACTCACGAGCACCTCGAACGCATTGCGCAGCGAGCACGCGTACACCATGCATGTGCTTCCGCGGGCGGTGCTGCGAGAAGGTGCGTCGATGACTACGGGCGGCCTTAAACGAGCTTCCGTCATGCTGCTCGGGTTTTCCGTCACCGCCACCGGATACGTTCAGTGCAGGACCGGAATCCGACTGCGAAGAGTCTGGAAGCGATGGATGCCTCCGCGCCCGGCCTGACCCTGCGTCCTGCCATGCACAGTCCCGATCAGCCGACCTGGGACGGTGCACTGTGGATCGGCGAGGTCCGGGTCGACGCCGTCGAGAACGCCGACCGGCTGAGCCGCATGGGTGTGCCGGTTCGATGCCGACTGGCGGGGGCGCAGGAATATAGCCGCGCGCGACTACTCGTTCGCGCCGACAGGCGCCCACTCGGATTCCTCGAGATCGGGATATCCGACAGCGAGGTGAACTTCGGTGAACTCAGGAACCGGGTCACTGGTGTGCGTGCCAGCGCCTCGACCCGCGACCCGTTCGACGGCTCGGGGCACTTGGCTGATGAACCCGGTGACTCCGTCAGTGAACTTGATGTCTCCGTCAGTGTGGTGTTGTGCACCCGTGACCGCGTGTCCATGCTGCGGACGGCCCTCGAATCCGTCCTCTCTGTCGACTATCCATATCTCGAAGTACTCGTCGTCGACAACGCCGCCGAGACGACCGACACCCGTGACTACGTGCTCGGACTGCAAGAGCGGCGGGTGCGTCTGATCGATGAGCCTCGACCGGGACTCTCACGTGCACGGAACGCTGGACTGTCGGCGGCGGCCGGCGACATCGTTGCCTTCACCGACGACGACGTGGTCGTCGATCGATACTGGCTCCGAGCCCTCGTCGACGGATTCAGGCGAGGCCGCTCGGTGGCGTGTGTGTCCGGAATGGTTCCGGCCGGCGAGATCCGCACTCCCGCACAGGCGTACTTCGACCGCCGCGTCGGCTGGTCCGACTCGATCCAGAGTCGCATCTTCGATTGGTCGCATCCTCCGGCCGATGTTCCCCTTTTTCCCTTCGCGGTGCGCTGCTACGGCACCGGTGCCAATTTCGCGGTGGACCGCGAAGTGGTTCGCCGACTCGGCGGATTCGACGAGGCGCTCGGCGCGGGGGCTCCGACGGGCGGCGGCGAAGACATAGACATGTTCTTCCGGATACTGCGCTCGGGAAGACAACTCGTTCACGATCCGGCGGCGATCGTGTGGCACCGGCATCGGGCCGACAGCGCCGGACTTCTCGTACAGTCCCGCGGCTACGGACTCGGACTGGGCGCGTGGCTGGCGAAGATGGCCGGTGATCCCCGGATGTTCTGGCTTGCAGCAACCACGGTAGCGCGGCGGGGGCCTGCTCTCGTCCGTCACATCCGCGCCGCATCGGACCAAACCGCGCCGCCGGCGCATCTTGCGGCACTTCTGCCGTCGGGCACCGGTTCCACGACTGTGCGATCCATCGTGAAGGGCCCTTGGGCCTATCGGGCAGCGCGACGCGAGGGCCGGTCGCCGGAACCGCTTTGTGCGAACGTGCCTCCGTACCAACCGATCGGCGAGCCGTGACTGCCGGTGTCCCGAATATCGAGGCGCTGGGTGCCGACGTCGAGCACTCGGCGGAACGGAATCTGCGCCTCAACACTCACTCACTGATCCTCGCCAATGTGCTGGCCGGGGTGCTCGGACTCATATTCTGGGCAGCGGCCGCCCGACTGTTCCCCGCGCGCGAGGTCGGGGTGGCGTCGGCGCTGATCACGTCAGCCGTGATGCTGTCGACATTGTCGATACTCAGCATCGACACGATGTACGAACGATTCCTGCCCTTGGCGGGTACCCGCACCGGCAAATTGCTCGAGCACGGGTTCCTCCTGGTGGTAGCCACTTCGGCGCTGGCAGGAATCGCCCTCGTGGTGTTCGGCCCCCGCGACCCACTGTTCGGATCAGGTTGGTCGATGGCCAGCTTCCCGATCCTGGTGATGGTCCTCGCCGTCTTCACGCTGCTGGACAAGACGGCGGCGGGCCTTGGAGTGGCGCGGTGGTCCGCCGCGAAGAACGCCTTTCATGCTGCGGCCAAGCTCGCCGTCCTGGTAGCGCTGGCCTGGACCGACGTCGCGGTATCCATCGTCTTCGCTTGGGGCGCGATCGCCGCAGCGGCCGCGGTATTCCTTTGGGTGGCACTGATTCGCCGGATACGCTCACATCCTCGGTTCTTGGTGACCCCGACCCTTCCGCCGCGCCGCGAACTCTGGTCGTACTTCCGTTCGTCCTTCGGCATCACCGCCGTGTGGGTGATCGGGCCTCTAGCAGTGCCGCTGATCGTGATCACGCAGGTAGGCGCCGAAGCGAACGCGTACTTCGCGATCGCCTGGGCAATGATCAGCGCCCTCTACCTCACCGTGCACCTGGTGGTCAGTCCGTTCGTTGCAGAAGTGGCGGCCCATCCCGACAGGGTCGCGTCACTGTCCCGGCGACTGGTGCGAACCCTCGCCGTTGTGGCGGGCGTTGGCGGAATCGGCCTGGTGGTCGTCGGCCCACTCATGCTCGATGTGGTCGGAGCCGAGTACCGGGCCAACAGCGTAGGGCTGCTCTACCTCGCCGGGGTGTTCGTTCCCCTCTCCGTGGTGGGTGCAATCTATGAGGGTCTGGCTCGGGTTCGCCGTCGACTGACCTTGGCGCTGGCGGTGCGCTGCGTGTCCACCCTGGTCATTGTGTGCGGATCCCTGATCGGGGCGCGGGTAGTCGGCGTCGTCGGTGTGGGTTGGGCGTACCTCGCGGCCGAGGCAGTCTCTGCGTTGGTGCTGATCGGCCCAGTGGTCCTGTGGCTCAGACGGTCCCCACAAGGAAGCAGGTTCGACAAGGTTCTCGCAATCGATTCGGGAGGTGGGCAAGATGAGTAGACGATCATGGGTCCGGATGGGGCGTGCGTCGCTGATCGGAGTGACCGCCGTATTGATCACGCAGGCAGCGGGTTCGCCCGCCGAGACTCCACCGGCGGCGGCAAAATCACAGACGAATCAGCAAGCCCTCATGTCCGACGACTTCAGCGGCCCCGCCGGTACTGCGCCGAATCCTCAGCTGTGGTCCTACGACTTGGGTGGTGGCGGCTGGGGTAACGGCGAGCTGCAGACCTACACGTCTTCACCCTCGAACGTCGCATTGGACGGTGCCGGGCACCTGGTGATCAATGCCCGGAACGACGGGGGCCAGTACACCTCGGCCCGCCTGACGACGCAGGGGCGGACGTCCTTCGTCTACGGTCGCGCGGAGGCGCGAGCCAAACTCCCGCGTGGTGCGGGAATTCATCCGGCGTTCTGGCTGCTCGGTACGGACCTCAACCGCGTCGGGTGGCCGGAAAGCGGTGAGGTCGACGTGATCGAGACGATCAACGAAGCCGGCCAACTCTTCAGCACGGTGCATGGACCGAAGGTGAATGGGGGCGACTGGCAGGTTGGCCCCACCACCAACGTGTCGACGACCTTCGTCGACGACTTCCACACATACTGGGTGGACAAGGCTCCCGGACGGATCACGTTCGGCGTAGATGGCAGCGTGTCCGGCGAGGTCCTCGCCGCCAACCTCCCACCGAACCAGCGGTGGGTGTTCGACAAGCCCTTCTTCCTGCTTCTCAACGTCGCCGTCGGCGGAGACTGGCCCGGCCAGCCCAACGGCACCACCCAGTTCCCTGCAGCGATGGTGGTCGACTGGGTGCGAGTGACAAGTGACTAGATCCACGATTCAGCTCGAAACACCCAGGCAGGCTGCGAGCGTCGCCGGCGAGCCGCCTCCGACGGCGACGGGCGCCCGTTTCGACACCCTTGCGCTCATGTCGGCTGTGGTCGGCGTACTCGCACTGACCCCACTGCCACCGGCGCTGCGGGCGATTCTCCTCGCCATATTCGTCCTCACCGGCCCCGGGTTGGCGGTGGTCACCTGGATGCGGTTGCAGGCTCCTGCCGTCGCCGCCGCAATACCCGTGTTGGGTCTGACCATGATGACAGGATTCACTGCCATCCTTGGTTGGTGGGATCTTTGGATTCCCATCCCGCTACTACTGGCACTCGCTGTCGGCGTGACTTTCTCAGCACTCTTACATGCGCAACACACCGGTGGTCTCGCCACTCTCGCACCGGCGGTTCCTCGCGGAACCACACCGACCGCCAACGGGCCCCTACTTTGGACCCTCGCTGCTTTGGGCGTCTGGCTCGCACTGCTGCCCGGCTTGATCGACGTGCCATACTCCGAATTCGGCCTCCTAGCCGCGGGCACCGGCCCGGGACTCGTCGTCGTGGCTGTGCTCGTAGGGAACTTCCTCTGGGCACTCCGAAAGAACCACCTCGCGACTGCCGCAATCATCGTCGGTGCCACTATCCTCGTACAACGGGCGACGGCCAGTCTGATCACCGAAGCACCTATCTACACGTGGACCTACAAGCACATCGGCGTCGTAGACTATATCCAGCAATTTCAGACCCTTCCGCCGCGCGACATCGACGTCTACGGCGAATGGCCGGCATTCTTCACTGCTTTCGCGTGGTTCGGCGACGTGTCGGGCCTCGATTCGCTGGCCACCGCTCAATGGTTCGCACCATTGATGCACGCGCTGCTGGCGCTACTCGTCGGGGCACTGGCGATGTTGGTGGGGTTGGAGATTCGGCATGCGATCGCCGCGGCGATGATCATCGAATTGGTCAACTGGGTGGGCCAAGACTATTTCGCGCCCCAAGCACTGGCACTGCTCATGACGGTCGGCGTGCTGGCGCTACTCGTCGCCTCCAGACACCGCCACCAGGCCGGCTACATTGCCCTCGTTGCGTTTGCTGCACTCATCCCGACGCATCAACTGACGCCGTACTGGCTACTCGGGGTCATCATCGCGCTGTCCGTGACGCGTCAGATCCGGCCCTGGTGGCTACCCATCCCTTACCTGGCGATGCTCGTCGGATATCTGCTCCCACGCATGTATGTCTTGCTCCCTCACGGGTTGTTCTCTGGGCTGAATCCTATGGACAACGGATCCAGCAACGTGGAGTACGCCGGTTCCGTCGGAAAGATCTTCACCTCCACCGTCTGCCGCGGACTGTCCGCCGCAGTGGTGGTGGTCGCTGTCGTCGCCATCGTCGTGTGGTGGCGGCAGGGAAGGCCATTCGGCATCCCCGTGATCATTGCGTTCAGTTCGTTCACTCTGCTGTTTCTGCAGAATTATGGCGGCGAGGCGATCTTCCGGGTCTATCTCTACGCGCTGCCGGGGTGCGCGATCCTCATCGCCCCGTTGCTCGTCGACGCAGCAACCGGCACCGGTCGCTCCGTCGCGGTCGAACGAGCGACCGCCGTCCTCGCTGCTGTTACCTTGAGCGCTGCGGCAACCGCAGGGTTGCAAGGTTATTACGGTTTGTGGCCGCTGATCGTGGAATACCGTTCGCAAGTACAACTTTTCGAGGAGCTGTCAGCGGACATCCTGGGTCCCGCCATGATTACGAGTCTGGACTCGGCCGGATTCTCGACTCGATCCACGTTCGACTACGCCGAACTTGCCATGTTCGATCCAGATTTCGATGCGCCGATCGTGATCCGCTGGCCGGAGTTCGCCAAGGGATTCCCCGACACCAATCAGTTCGAAGACATCACTCTGTCTGCTGAATCAAGTAGTGCAGAAACTTATTTCGTGTTCACCGAGCAGGCGAATGATGCTGTCAACTACTACCGCTACTTCTCTCCGGGAGCGGTGGCGGAATTCGAGGACCAGTTTCGCAGTAGCCCGCTCTGGTCGATCCGACTGCAAGACAACCACACGACGGTCTATCACTTCGATCGCACTGCGCCCGTAGTCACAGTCAACGCTGACGACTCGGTAACCGAAACAATGACTATCGAACAATTAGACGGACAATAACGGGGAAGCGGTTTGTTTACTGCCATGAATGTGGAAGACTGGTTTGATCGGAACCCGAGCCGCGGATGCTCCAGAGAGTCGGCGTGTACGGGCCCGGGGCGGGAGATCAACACTGTGACCAGATCGGACGCCGCGCAAGCGGCGACGGGCGAGGCCGTGACGCCTCCGAACCGGTCCGCTACGCAATTCGCGGCGGAGAGCACTGTCTACCAGCGAGATGATGCTCTCGTGGAAAGGCTCTCGTGGACAGGCTCTCGTAGACAGCAAACGAATATCGACAAAGCGTAGGGACAGAATCATGGCATTTGTGATTTCAGCCCAGTCCGACATCACGGATGAGGACCGACGTTCACGCATCTATTCGGGCGAAGTGTTCTGCCTACCTTCCCGCGACTCGATCCGCGCCTTCGGCGAATTCGCCTGGGATCTGATCGATGCCGCGTTCGGCGGTCACGATCCACTGACCGCGCACGATGACCTGTCCGTCGAAGAGTACGTCCGCATTCTCGGTCCACTGAAGACCGGATTCACTCATCATCCCCATTCCAAGGCACTTCTCCGAGATGTACTTCTGGATCTCGGAGCAGACATCACCCAGACGTACTTCGACGTACCCAAACTGCGGGTCGTTCCACCGACTTCGTATCTCACCGCCGGCCTCGGCTACAACTACTCCCCGCACCGCGATACCTGGTATTCCGCACCCCAGTGTCAGAACAATTGGTGGACACCGATTCTCGGAGAGACAGACAAGAGCTGCATGGCGTTTTATCCCGAATACTGGCAGAAGCCTACTGACAACTCCAGCGCGGATTTCGATGCATACGAGTGGAACCGCTCGTCTCGCCGCGATGCCGCGCGCTACATCAAGGACGACCCGCGGCCGCACCCCCGGCTCAGCGGGCAAGAACCGGGTAGTGAGATCCGGATCGTCGGGGAAGCCGGCTCGATCTTGTCCTTCTCGGGTGCTCAACTGCATGCAACGGTGCCGAACACCACCGGTCACGCCAGATTCAGCTTCGACTTCCGCACGATCAGTCTCGACGATCTGATCGCGAAAGCCGGTCCTGTGAACGTTGATTCCCACTCGACCGGAACGTCGTTGCGCGACTACATTCGCGCCGACGACTACGAACGACTTCCCGACGACGTGGTCGCACTGTATGACCAGGGTGGAAGCCCCGAGGGTGTACTCGTTTTCAACCCATCCGTACTCGAAGTCAAGTAGAGGATCGCTCGAGCAAGAAACCACTCGAGCAAGGACCACTGTCGAGGAGGCGGTGAAATGACGGACAGCACATCGACCAAGAGAATTCTGGTCACCGGGCATCTGGGCTACCTCGGGGTCGAGATGACTCCGGTACTAGCCGGCCTGGGCCACGAGGTTGTGGGTCTCGATACCGACTACTACCGCGGATGCGACTTCCTCGCCCAGCCTGATCCGTTGCCGATGCTCGACATCGACGTGCGGGATGTCACCCCCGCAGATCTCGTCGGATTCGATGCTGTCGTTCACTTGGCAGCACTGTCGAATGATCCACTCTCCGACATCGACCCCACTCTGACGTATGACATCAACCTGGACGCATCCGTTCGGCTGGCGGAAGCGGCAAAATCGGCGGGCGTCGTCCGGTTCGTTTTCTCGTCGTCGTGCAGCCTGTACGGCGCGGGCAGCGATCTCGAATTGGACGAGAGGTCGGCCTTCAATCCCGTCACCCCGTACGGAGAATCGAAGGTTCGGGTGGAGCAGGAGTTGTCCCGGCTCGCGGACGCTGACTTCTCGCCGATCTACCTACGCAATGCCACCGCGTACGGTTTTTCGCGTCGGCTACGCGCGGACATCGTCGTCAACAATTTGCTCGGACACGCCGTCACCACGGGTAAGGTGCTGCTGCAGAGCGACGGCACGCCGTGGAGGCCCCTCGTCCACGTCCTCGACATCGCGCACGCGTTCGCTCAGGTGCTCGAGGCGCCCAGGCAGGCCATCCACAACCAGGCATTCAATGTCGGGAGAGTCGGCGAAAACTATCAGGTGCGTGACATTGCCAATCTGATAGCCGATGTGGTTCCCGATTGCGTGGTCGGCCACACCGAGGGTGCCATGCCCGACATTCGCAACTACCGTGTCGACTTCTCCAAGATCGCCCGGGAACTACCCGGCTTCACACCCCGGTGGACCCTTCGTCGCGGAATCGAACAACTCTGGGCCGCGTACTCCGATGGCGGAATGACGGCGGAACGCTTCGAAGGAAGACGCTACTTTCGGCTGCGCACCATCACGCAACACCTCGATCGCGGTGCTCTTGGCAACGATTTGCGCTGGGTGACAGCATGATCGAGCCGACGATGATGCGTGGTGTCGACGAAGATACTCGACAGCCCGCGCCGGAACGGATTCCAGTCGCCGGGCCCTGGGTGACGGATCTCGAAGTCCGGTACGTCGCCGAGGCGGCGGCGGGCGACTGGTACTCCAATGCCGGAAGGTCCGTCGGCCAGTTCGAGACCGAGTTCGCCGACTACCTCGGGACCGGCTTCGCCGCGGCCGTGCCTCACTGCACCTCTGCGTTGCATCTCGCGATGCTCGCGCTCGGCATCGGCCCGGGCGACGAGGTGATCGTGCCGGAGGCGACGTGGGTTGCAACGGCAGCCCCGATCACCTACGTGGGGGCGACACCGGTCTTCGCCGACATCGACGTGGACACCTGGTGCATGTCACCCGAATCCCTCACGAAATGCCTGAGCCCGCGCACCAAAGCGATCGCCACCGTCGACCTGTACGGGGGTATGCCAGACATGGCGGCGCTCACCTCGGTCGCGGAAGGTATACCGATCATCGAGGATGCTGCACAATCCATCGGCGGGAAACTGCACGGCCATCTTGCGGGCACCCTCGGCGACATCGGCACATTCAGCTTCCACGGCACGAAAACGTTGACGACCGGTGAGGGCGGAATGGTCGTGACGAATCGAAGCGACCTGGCCGAACGGATTTTCCGGTTGCGCGACCATGGGCGGACCCCTGCCGACCATCGATATTTCACCACCGAGGAGGTGGGGTTCAAATACCGAATGAGCAGTCTGCAGGCCGCATTCGGCCGGGCCCAGTTGGCCCGGATCGACGAACTGCTGGACAAGAAGCGGCAGATCTTCGAGTGGTACGAATACCGTCTCGCCGATGTGCCCGGGGTTCGGCTCAACCATCGGCAGGACGGCGTCAGGAACACCTTCTGGATGGTCACCGCCGTCTTCGACCGATCGTATGGGCTCACTGCTCGTCGACTGATGGAGTTCTTCGATCTGCACATGGTCGATACCCGCCCGTTCCTGCCGCCCCTGAGTTCACTGCCGGCCTTCGCGGGATACGAGACCGCGACTGACGCGGCCTACAGAAACCCAACCGCATACGACATCGCAGCCCGCTCAATCAATCTGCCGTCAGCCCTCGTCCTCACCGAAACACAGGTGGACCGGGTGTGCGACCTCATCCACACCGTTCTTCTCTCGAGTTAGGAAAGCGAATGAAAGCCGTCATTCTCGCCGGTGGACGCGGTACCCGCATCAGCGAAGAGTCGCAGACCCGGCCCAAGCCGATGGTCGAGATCGGTGGGCGCCCAATTCTCTGGCACATCATGAAAATTTACGGCCAGGCCGGTGTCACCGAGTTCATCATTTTGCTCGGTTACAAGGGCTACATGATCAAGGAGTATTTCGCCAACTACTTCCTGCACATGTCCGACGTGACGATCGATCTGTCCACAGACACGACCAAGACTCTCTCGTCCAAGACCGAACCGTGGTCTGTCACACTGCTCGATACGGGCGCCGCGACCATGACCGGTGGACGTTTGCTGCGGGCCAGGGAACACATCGGCGACGAGGTCTTTTCCTTCACGTACGGCGACGGTCTCACGGATGTCGACATTCGCAAGGTAGCCGAGTTCCATCGAGCGTCCGGTTCGACTGCGACGGTCACGGCGGTCCAACCGCCCGGCCGCTACGGCTCTCTCCGGCTCGACGAAGACCAGGTGCAGTTCGAGGAGAAGCCTCGCGGCAGCAGTGGCTGGATCAACGGCGGGTTCTTCGTGGCGTCACCTTCGATCCTCGACTACATCGACGGCGACGACACCGTCTTCGAAAGGACGCCGCTGGAGCGTCTTTCGTCCGATGGTGAACTCTCCGCCTACCAGCACCCCGGTTTCTGGCGTGGCATGGACACGTTGTGGGACAAGATCTACCTCAACGAACTCTGGGACAACGACAAGGCTCCGTGGAAGATCTGGAACGACGGACTCGGCTGCGAAGACAACGCCTCATGAGTACCCTCTGTAGACATTGCGATACGCCTCTGGCGCAGTCCTTCTGCGATCTCGGGATGTCGCCACTGGCCAACTCGTACCTGTCTGCCGATCAACTGGATCGACGAGAGGTTTTCTATCCGTTGCATGCGTATGTGTGCTCGGAGTGCCTTCTCGTCCAACTCGCCGAGTTCGAATCGGCCGAGTTCATCTTCACCGACTATCTCTACTTCTCGTCGTATTCGCAGAGTTGGCTCGATCACGCCCGAACCTACGCCCGCGACATGACGACTCGGCTCCGCCTCGACAGTTCGAAGCAGGTTATCGAGATCGCGAGCAACGACGGATATCTGCTCCAGTACTTCGTCGAGTCCGGCATCCCGTCGCTCGGCATCGAACCCGCGGAGAACGTGGCGGCTGTCGCGCGTGCGCGCGGGATCGACACCCGAATAGGGTTTTTCGGTACATCGATGGCGAGCAAACTGGTCGGGGAGGATGTTCGCGCAGATCTCCTGGTCGGCAATAACGTCCTAGCGCACGTTCCTGACCTCAACGACTTTGTCGCGGGAATGTCGATAGTGCTCGCGGCAGATGGCGTGATCACCATGGAGTTCCCCCACCTACTCCAACTCATCGAACACAATCAGTTCGACACGATCTACCACGAGCACTTCTCCTACTTCTCGCTGTTGAGCGTCACGCGTGTGTTCGCAGCCCACGGCCTGCGAGTGTTCGACGTCGAACAACTCCCGACGCATGGTGGATCCTTGCGAATCCATGCCTGCCACTCCGACTATCCGCGTCACATCACGTCACGCCGAGTGCGCGAGTTGCTCGAGGTCGAACAAGCCGCCGGCCTCCATCTTGCGGACGGATACACCGCGTTCCCGGACCGGGTGAAGCGCACCAAACGAGCATTGCTCGAATTCCTCATCGACGCACGCAATCGTGGACTGACGACGGCCGCCTACGGCGCCCCCGCAAAGGGGAACACACTCCTCAACTACTGCGGAATCCGAGACGATTTGCTCGACTACACCGTCGATCGGAGTCCGCACAAGCAGGGAAAGTTTCTACCGGGCACCCATCTACCTATCTACGCGCCCGATCACATTCGGGAGACTCGCCCCGACTATCTGTTGATCCTCCCGTGGAACCTGCAGGACGAGGTTGTGCAGGACATGTCCTATATCCGAGAATGGAGTGGAAAGTTCGTCGTCCCCGTTCCCGAACTCGTCGTGCTCTGAGCCCACGGGTCAGCGGGCTAGTCGAAGTTCACTCACCGCTGGAACTCGATCCGTACACTGCGCAAATGGACACGACCGATCATGAGACCGATCATGAGACCGGTCCGCGACGGTGCCTGCAAGGAATTGTCCCTGCACCGAATTTTCTGAGCAACGAAGAACGGCATACGGGTATACGCACTGCATGAAAGGATAGGTCAGTGAGCGCAGCGGGAGAATACGGGGAGAGGCGGCAGCCTCTCCCGGACACCGCGATGGGCTACCTCGAACAACTACCGGCTCTGGTCCTGCTTGAGCGCCTGCCAATCCCTGTCTTGGCAGTGGAGCACGACGGGACCGTCGTCCACGCAAACACCGCGTTCGAGGAGATGCTGGGACGTTCACTCGAATCACTTCGTGGACGCTCGGTGTCGGAAATCCTCGTCCTCGATGAAACGACCACCGGTCGGGCTGCGGTGGAATACCTCCAAGATTGCGCCACCGCACCGGTCGGGCTCGTCCACTCCGACGGATCCACCGTTCACGCACTGGTCAGCCAGTCCATCCTGCGCCGAAGCGACGACCCCGTGACGCTCGTCTGCTTTCACGACGTCACCGAGCAATTGTGGAACAGTGGTCGCGCACCTCTCTTCGAGTGATCCGCTCCTCCGTTCGCTTCACCGCGAAACCGCCCGATGGTGATCGGGGGCGGATTAGGTTGGCGGTATGGCAGCCGGCACGGGCAAGTCTCCCGCGGTGGAGTTGGAGGTCGGTGACCGGATCGTGCCGATCTCACATCCGGAACGCGTCTACTTCCCCGCCACCGGCGCCACGAAGCTCGATCTCGCGAACTATTATCTCAGCGTCGGCGACGGCATCGTGCGCGCGCTGCGCGAGCGGCCCTGCATGATGCACCGTTTCCCGGACGGGCTGAGTGGCGAGAAGGTCCACCAGAAACGATTGCCGCACGGTGCGCCGGACTGGGTGCAGACGGTGCGGGTGAACTTTCCGCGTTACAACCGCCACGCCGACGAACTGTGCGTGACACATCTGGCGGACGTGATCTGGTCGGTACAGATGTCCACAGTCGAGTTCCACCCGTGGAACTCGCGCCGCGACGATGTCGAACGTCCCGACGAGTGGCGGATCGATCTCGATCCGATGCCCGAGTGCGGATTCGACACGGTGCAGCGCGTTGCCGGGGTGGTGCGCGAGTTACTCGACGAACTCGGTGCGACGGGCTGGCCGAAGACCTCGGGCGGAAGCGGCATGCACATCTACGTCCGGATCCGGCCTGACTGGGGGTTCGGCGACGTCCGGCGGGCTGCGCTGGCCTTCGCACGCGAGGTCGAGCGCCGGGCACCACAGGACGTGACGACCGCCTGGTGGCGCAGGGACCGCGATCCACACAAGTTGTTCGTCGACTACAACCAGAACGCCCGCGATCACACCATGGCCTCCGCGTACTCGGTGCGGGGTGTGCCCGATGCGACGGTGTCCACCCCGGTCACCTGGGATGAAATCGACGACGTGACTCCCCACGATTTCACCATCGCGACCGTGCCCGCGCGCTTCGCGGAACTCGGCGACCTGCACGCAGGGATCGACGATGCGGTGTACTCGATAGAGCAGCTACTGGAATGGGCCGAACGCGACGAGGCCAAAGGCCACCCCCAACCCGGTGGTGCAGAGAACTAGCAATCGGGACCGAGGTCGCCGGCGCGCCCGACGTCAACGCGACGCAAGCCCCGACCGTACGGCCGACGCTTGCATCTCGCATTCAGGGACTGTTACAGCGCCTACCGAGGCGGCTGGCGTGGTGGTCATGGTGTTCTCGTGCCCGACTTGCGAGTTCCTCCGGTGAGTCGCGGAATCGTGTCGCCGTCCCTTTGAGCTTCGAGGACAGACGCGACTGCGGCCAGGCACCCTGGGCGTGGAATCGCCCCACCCTTCGGTCGTGGAATCGCCCCACCCTTCGGTCGTGGAATCGCCCGGCCCTTCGGTCGTGGAATCGCCCGGCCCTTCGGTCGGAAAATCCACAGCCTTCATCCCACCCGGCCGATCACTTCCAACACGTCGCGGAGCGCGGACAGCGAGTGCGCCGGCAGGATGGCATCGCAGAAGGGCAGCGCAGCCGCCATGGATCCCGCGAGCGGCCGGAAGTCGGGGTCGCCAGCGCGAGGGTTGAGCCAGACGACACTGTGCGCCCGACGCCTCACGCGCACGAGCGCGTGTGCGAGACGGTCCGGGTCGTCGCTGTCCCACCCGTCTGAGGCGATGACCACGAGCGCGCCCCGTAACGCATTACCGTACGGCGAAGACAGCAGTTCGCCCAGGCTGCCGGCGATGTGTGTGCCCCCGAACCGGTCGGCCACCTTCTCGTTCGCCCTCCGGACTGCGGTCTCGGCACTGCGATGGGCCAGCACCGGAGTCAGTCGCGTCAGGGACGTAGAGAAGGCGAACACCTCTGGCCTGCCTGCGGTCTGCCGCTGCACGGCCGCCCGCATCAGGTGCAGATAGATCGCCGCGTACGGCTGCATCGATCGGCTCACGTCGCAGAGCATCACGATGCGCCGCGGGCGGGTACGGGTACGGGACCTCGCGAGAACCACCGGTTCCCATCCCGTGGCCCTCGACCGGTTCATGGTGGCGCGCAAGTCGATACGGCGACCACGGCGATGCACTTCGCGGCGGCGGGTACGGCGGCGCGGCCACTGCGCAGTGGCCCGCTCCAGCCATGATCCGAGGAGTCGGAGATCGTCGGCGTCGAACCGCGCGAAGGGTTCCTCCGCACGTGCCACGAGACGGCTGGGTAGGGTGTCCGGCACAGAGGTGAGGGCATCGTCGAAGTTATCGCCGGATCCGTCGTCGCCGCCCGTCATCGTCGGCCGGGTCACCCACGGCACACCGTCGACGTCCTCGGCCTCGTCTGCCCGGTGGCGGCCGTCGCGGATACCGGCCAGCGACGTCTCCAGTGCCGGCGCCGCGCGGCGCGCAATCGGATCCAGCGACACGAGTGCGTCGTCGAACACCGCGGAAAAAACCGCATCGAAGGCGGCGAGATCGTCCACGCGGTTGACGAGAGTCAGACGCGCCGACCAGTACAGCGGTGCCCGGGAGGTCGGCGGCGACAGATGTAGAGACTTCACGAAAACAGCTGGGCCACTTGCAGAGACGACAACTCCGCTGGATCGAAGCCTCGCGACCAGTGCCACGGCGAACGCTGCCAGATCGACTCCTCGCAGTATGCCCGTAGCGGTCATCGCCCTCGGCGGCCGACCAGCACGGCGACCACGATTCCCGCCAGCACGGCGACCACAATAGGGGCGAAGCGTTTCCACGTCCCGGCACCGGAAAGTTCGAGCAGATCCAGCGGTTCCGGCTCGGCTACCGGGTGGACGGCGGTGAGCGTGGAGGTGCCGACGGCCGTTTCTGCCTCCGGTTGCGCCCGATCAACGGCTCCGTCTGTCAACCTCGCCTCCAGCGACTGCGCGAACTGTCCGAGAAGTTTCTCCGACACCTGCGTGAGCATGCCGCTGCCGAATTGCGCGAGCTTGCCGACGATCTTCATGTCGGTGTCCACGGTGACCCGGGTGCCGTTGTCCACCTCGTACAATTGCGCGGTGATGGTCGCGGACGCGTTGCCCGAGCCCCGTGAATCCCGGCCGATCGCGTCGATCACAGCGCGATGCTCTTTCTCGTCACGGACGACGAAGGCGGCCTTGCCCTTGAACTCGCTCGTCACCGGACCGACCTTCACCTTGACCTTGCCCAGGTAGTCGTCCCCCTCCCGCCCGGTCATCTGTGCCCCCGGTAGCAGCGGGGCGACCTCGTCGAGGTCACTGAGCACCGCCCATGCCTTGTCGATCGGTGCGTTGACGGTGAATTCGTGGGCGATCTTCATCTCACGTGCCTCTCATCGTGTGTCCAGGCCGTGCGCGTAGTCGGCGAAAGAGTCCTGGATTGTCGTGCGATCGTCCGGGGTCTTGGCAAGCGCACTCAGGCTCCGGACCGCGTCGTCTTTGACCAGATCGGCGACACCGAGCGCGGCGAGTGCTGAAACCCAGTCGATCGTCTCCGCGACACCGGGCGGCTTGTCGAGATCGAGTTCGCGTGCTTGGCCCACGAATCGAGTGGCGTGCTCGATGAGGAGCGCCTCGGCCCCTGGAACAGTGCGACGCACGATGGCGGCGGCCCGCGCGGGCTCGGGATAGTCGATCCAGTGGTACAGGCAGCGCCTGCGGAGGGCGTCATGCAAGTCTCGACTCCGATTGGACGTCAACACGACGACGGGGTGATGCTCGGCGGTGAACGTTCCCAACTCAGGGACAGTGACCGATGCCTCGCCCAGGAATTCCAGGAGAAGAGCCTCGAATTCGTCATCGGCTCGATCTATTTCGTCGATCAGGAGCACCGGCGGGGTCGGGCCCTGATACCTCACACACTGCAGAATCGCACGTTGCAGCAGAAAATCCTCGGTGAAGAGGTCATCCTCCGTGAGTCCGTCGCCCCGCGATTCAGCCAACCGGATGGTGAGCAACTGCCGCTGATAGTTCCAGTCGTAGAGTGCCTCGTTTGCTGTGAGGCCCTCGTAACATTGCAATCGAATCAGGGGTGCACCAAGTACATTGGCGAGTGCCTTGGCTGCGGTAGTCTTCCCGACCCCGGGTTCCCCTTCGAGTAGGAGCGGACGGCGCAGCACCGTCGCGAGATACAGCGCCGACGCGGTACCGAGGTCGAGAAGATAGTCCTCGAGATCGAAGCGGCGCACCACATCCGCCACATCCTCGAAAACCTCCGTCATAGCGCTCCCCCCGCCTGCGCGAACGACGCTCGACAACCTGGCCAGCAAAACCAGAAGTCCTCGTTGCCTCGGCTCAGGTGCAGAGTGTCCGCACCAACCACCACACTCATTCCGCACACCGGATCGATCGCCTCGGTCGCCACCGCCGGCTGGGCCGATTCGGCCGCCGGAACGCGGAGTCCGCCGATCCGCAATTCTCTCACCAACTCCGCCGCGATCGACACCGCGATCTCGGCCGCAGTCTTGGCGCCGATGTCCAGACCGACGGGGGTGTGTACCCGAGCCCGCTCGGCCACCGTCAGACCTAGAGTGTCGAGGATTGCCCCGCCTCGGACCCGACTGGCGACGAGGCCGATATACCCGACACCGGCATCGAGCGCCGCGCGGATGATCTCGGGTTCGGGTCCACCGTGACCGGCGAGTACCACCGCCGTCGTACCGGAGAGGCTCTCGATGTCGGCGTCGTCTCGCTCGAGGTCGAATCCCAACATCGCGGACATACCCACCAGATGATTCGCGATCGGCGTGGACCCACAGATCCTCACCAGCGGCGGCGGCAATTGTGGCTCGAGGAAAATCTCCATGGCGCCGCCGGACAGGCACGGATTCACCACGACGGACGCGCCCGGCGTCTCAGGGAAATGCACGGCGCCGTCCGGAAGGACGCGCAGCAGCACACTCTCGTTGGTCTCCAGCGCGGCCAAGGCCGCCTGGCGCACCGAGTTCTGCGCGCACTGACCGCCCACGAAGCCCTCGATCGACCCGTCTTGCAGAAGGATCGCCTCGTCGCCGGAGTGGCTGGACGTCGGCTGCTGCGCCCGCACCACGGTGGCGTGAACGAACGGCCTGCGGTCGCGCGTCAGTTGCGCCACATGCTCTTTCAGATCCATCAGACCTCCTGCCGATTCGATGTACACGACTCAGATCGGTGGAGTCGCACGGCCCTGCATGGCTTCCCATACTCGCGACGGGGTTAGCGGCATGTCGGCATGCCGGACACCGAACGGGGCGAGCGCGTCCACGACGGCATTCACCACGGCTGCAGGCGATCCGACGGTCGCGGACTCGCCGACGCCCTTCGCGCCGATCGGGTGATATGGCGACGGCGTGACGGTGAAGCCCGTCTCGAGTGTCGGAACCTCGAGCGCGGTGGGGATCAGGTAGTCCATCAGCGACCCGCCGAGGCAGTTGCCGTCCTCGTCGAACTCGATGATCTCCATCAGAGCCATACCGATACCGTCGACGATTCCGCCGTGCACCTGCCCCTCGATGATCATCGGGTTGATGCGAGTGCCGCAGTCGTCGACGGCGAGGAACCGCCGCACCTTCACCTCGGCAGTGCCGGGATCGACGTCGACGACGCAGAAGTAGGCGCCGTAGGGATACGTCAGATTATCGGGGTTGTAGCAGATCTGTGCCTCGAGCCCGCCCTCGATGCCCTCCGGCAGGTCGCCCGCTCCGTGCGCCCGCATCGCGATGTCCTGAATGGTCACCTTCGCCGAGGGATCGCCCTTCACATGGAACTCGCCCTTCTCCCATTCCAGATCCGCGACCGAGGCCTCGAGCATTCCCGACGCTATGATCTTCGCCTTGTCTCGCACCTTGCGGGCGACCAGTGCCGCGGCCGCCCCCGACACCGGCGTCGACCTACTGCCATACGTACCGAGTCCGAACGGCGTGTTGTCGGTATCGCCGTGCACGACGTCGATGTCTTCCGGCGGAATCCCGAGTTCCTCCGCCACGATCTGCGCGAACGTCGTCTCGTGGCCCTGTCCCTGAGTCTGCACCGACAACCGCACCACGGCCTTGCCCGTCGGGTGCACGCGCAGTTCGCATCCGTCCGCCATGCCCAGTCCGAGAATGTCCATGTCTTTCCGAGGCCCGGCACCGACTGCTTCGGTGAAGAACGACATGCCGATTCCCATCAGTTCACCGCGCTCCCGGCGCTCCCTCTGCTCCCCCCGCAACTGTTCGTACCCGATCAGGTCCATGGCCTTGCGCATGGTGGTCTCGTAGTCGCCCGAGTCGTACACCCACCCTGTCTTGCTGGTGTAGGGGAACTGCTCCGGCCTCAGCAGGTTGTTCAGCCGAAGTTCCGCGGGATCCATCTTCAGATCGAACGCGAGGCAGTCGACGAGGCGTTCGACCAGGTAGACGGCCTCGGTGATGCGGAACGAACAGGCATATGCCACGCCGCCGGGTGCCTTGTTCGTGTACACCGCCGTCATCGCGCAGTGCGCGGCCTCGATGTCGTAACTACCGGTGAAGACGCCGAAGAATCCCGCCGGGTACTTCACGGGCGCCGCCACGCCGTTGAACGCCCCGTGGTCGGCCAGCACCTTCGTACGGATCGCGAGTATCTTCCCTTCGGACGTCGCCGCAATCTCGCCGACCATGATGTAGTCGCGTGCGAATCCGGTGCTCATCAGGTTCTCGCTGCGGTCCTCCATCCACTTCACCGGTTTGCCCGTCACGAGCGACGCGACGATCGCGCACACGTACCCGGGGTAGATCGGAACCTTGTTCCCGAATCCTCCGCCGATGTCCGGGGAGACCACCCGGATCTTGTGTTCCGGGATACCCGCGACCAGGGCGTAGAGCGTCCGGTGTGCGTGCGGGGCCTGAGAGGTGGAGTACAGGGTCAGCTTGCCGGACACCCGGTCGACGTCCGCCACCGCGCCGCACGTCTCCATCGGCGCCGGATGCACTCGGGGGTAGACGATCTCCTGTTTCACCACAACGTCCGCTTTCGCGAACACGGCCTCGGTAGCCTCGGCGTCGCCTGTCTCCCAGTCGAAACAGTGATTGTCCTTCTTGCCCTCGAGGTCGGTGCGAATGACGGGGGCGTCCGGGGACAGTGCCGTGCGGACATCGACGACGGGATCGAGCATGTCGTACTCGACGTCGATCAGTTCCAGCGCGTCCCGGGCAGAATATCGATCCTCGGCGATGGCGAACGCCACCTCCTGGCCCTGGAAGCGCACCTTGTCGGTAGCGAGGACGGCCTGCACATCATTGGATAGCGTCGGCATCCATGCGAGGTTCTTCGCGGCAAGATCGGCGCCAGTCACCACCGCGATCACCTTCGGATGCGCCTGCGCCGCACTGGTATCGATACTCACGATTTTCGCGTGCGCGACTGGTGACCTCAGGATCGCCAGGTGCAGCATCCCGGGGAGGGTGATGTCGTCGACGTAGTTGCCGAGTCCCCGTATGAACCGAGGATCCTCCTTGCGGAGCATGCGGCCGTGGCCGCAGGGCTTCTTGTCGTTGTCTTCCAGTTCGGCGCCGTCTAACGGCGGACGTGATTCGACTGTGGTCATGACGCACTTCCCGCGTGTTCATCGGCTGTGATCGGCGCGCCCGGTGTCTCGGCTTCTTGCTCGGACTCGGCGGCCCCATTCTGACGGTGCTCTGCGGCCCACTGGATCGAGCGCACGATCGTGGTGTAACCGGTGCAACGACAGATCTGCCCGGAGATCGCTTCCCGGATGGTGGCCTCGTCCGGACTCTCGTTCTCGTCCAGCAAAGCCCGTGCCGTCATCATCATTCCCGGGGTACAAAACCCGCACTGCAGTCCGTGGCACTGCATGAAACCCTGTTGGACCGGATCGAGTTCGCCGCCTTGCTCGAGACCCTCGACAGTGCGGACGTCGTGTCCGCCGGCCATCGCCGCGAGCATCGTGCACGACTTCACCGGATCGCCGTCCACGGTGACGACGCAGGTTCCGCAGTTGCTGGTGTCGCACCCCCAGTGGGTCCCGGTCAGACCGAGTTGGTCGCGGAGGAAGTGAACCAACAGCATGCGCGGTTCCACCTCGGCGGTCACCGACTCCCCGTTGACGGTCATCTTCACCTGCATGGCTATGCCTCTTCCTGAGTCGGCTCGTGCCCGACGTTTTCCTGGGTCGGACCGTGCCCGACGTTGCTGCGGAGCACCCGGTCGACCGCTGTACGGAGTGTGCGGATCGTGAGTTCTGACGCGAGATGACGTTTGTAGTCGGCCGTGCCCCGCGCATCCCCGACAGGCTCGCAGGCCTGCGCGGCGAGGCGTCCGGCCTGCGCGAAGGTCTCCTCGGACGGGGAGCTACCGACGAGGTAGTCAGCGACGGACACGAGCCCGGACGGTTCCGGGTAGACCGCCGTCAGACCGACTGCCGCACGTGCGATCTCACCACTCTCCACGGTGACAGCGGATCCGGCCGCCGTTACCGCCCAATCCCCGGTTCGCCGTTCGACCTTGGCATACGCGCTCGAACTGTGGCTGCGCACCGGTATCACGATTTCGATGAGCATCTCGTTGTGCGCAAGCGCTGTCTCATACGGTCCGACGACGAACTCGGACACGGGGATCTCGCGGCGCCCGCGGGGGCCTCGCACCACACACGTCGCGTCGAGTACCTCACACACCGTCGTGAGGTCTTCGGCTGGATCGGCCTGGCACAGCGATCCACCGATGGTCCCCCGGTTGCGCACCACCGGATCGGCGATCACCTTCTCCGCGTCGCGGAACACGGGAAACACCGCCGCGAGTTCGTCCGATTCCAGAAGCCGACGGTGCCGTGCCATCGCGCCGATTCGCATCTTCTTCGGCTCTGTCGTGATATACCCGAGTTCGCCCTCGAGGTCGTTGATGTCGATGAGGTACTCAGGGTTGGCGAGGCGGAGCTTCATCATGGGAAGCAGACTGTGACCGCCCGCCACCAGTCGAGCTTCGTCGCCCAGTCGATCGAGCAGACCTATGGCGTCTTCGACGCCCGTTGCACGCTCGTACTCGAAATTCCCTGGAACTTGCATTGTGGCCTTCCTCACAAAGGGGGATCCTTTCAGACTGCGCAAGAACCGGTTGCCCGTCAAGCCCAGGAGAATCTCCACATCCGGCACGCGCTGATCCCGCAGAGGGGCGAAGTGAGTCGTTCCGCCGGAATGCCCTGTCTTGGTAAGAAAATGAGGATTCCGGAGGTTCGTGTCGTTCGAAGTCAGGCTGGATCTACGTGGGAGCCGACGGGCTCCTCGTGGTGAATCCGGCCACTCGACTCCGCAAGCCGGCGTCCGGTGCCTCCCCACCGGTGGGCAATGATCTCGGCCGCGATCGACACGGCTGTCTCCTCCGGCGTCCGGGCACCGATGTCCAGTCCGATCGGACTCGACAACCGGGCAAGTTCGGTGTCACTCAGACCGACCTCGCGAAGGCGTTCGCGCCGGTCCAGGTCGGTTCGGCGTGATCCCATGGCTCCGATGAACGCGACGTCGGGCAGGCGCAGCGCCGTCTCGAGCAACGGGACGTCGAACTTCGGATCGTGGGTGAGCACGCAGATCACCGTCCGGCCGTCGATCGCGTCGGCCTCGGCCTGCTCAGCGAGATAGCGGTGCGGCCAGTCGACGACCACCTCGTCCGCCGTCGGGAACCTCGATGTCGTCGCGAACACGGGACGAGCATCGCAGACCGTCACCCGATATCCCATGAATGCGCCCTGTCGGGCCACTGCAGCCGCGAAGTCGATTGCCCCGAACACCAGCATGCGCGGCCTCGGCGCATAGCTGGCAACGAACACCTCCATACCCTCACCACGACGCTGCCCGTCCGTGCCGTACGTCAGCACCGTGTTGACACCCGCCGCGAGCAGGCCACGGGCATCGTCGGTGACGGCTGAATCGGCACGGGCCGAGCCCACCGAGCCGCTGACATCCTCGGGATGAACGACCAACCGAAGCCCGATCCGCGCCGCATCGGGATGTGAGATCACCGTGGCCACCGCGACCGGGCGATGATTCTCGACGTCGTCGGCCACCCCGCCCAGCTCCTGAAAACTGTCACGCGATACCGATTCGACGAAGATGTCGATGATTCCACCGCAGGTGAGACCAACGGAGAACGCATTTTCGTCAGTGACGCCGTACCGCTGCAATACCGGCACTCCCGAAGCCGTGACTTCCGCGGCCAAGTCGTAGACGGCTCCCTCGACGCACCCACCCGACACCGACCCGGAGACGCTCCCGTCCGGTGCCACGACCATCGATGCCCCGGCCGGTCGCGGTGCCGAGTGGAACGTGCGGACCACGGTTCCGACCCCCGCCGTTCCACCTGCAGTCCACACCTGCAACAGATCTGCCAACACGTCGCGCATCAGCATCCTTCCCAGCCGAGTCCGACACCCGCTTGGTTTCAGCCTATTGCCGAAGAGGCAGATTTGGCTCAGGAGCCGGGAACCTCGATGTCCACGGGCGCGAGCGGATACGGATGTCGCACCGACCCCGGCGATCCGGTAGTGACCCCACGGATCACGATCGACGAGTGCGGCTGGTACCTCGGGGCATCGGGCCCGCCGCCGAGAGCCGTCAACGAACCGAAATGACGCCGCCACCCGCAACTGTCGAGGTGGCGGCCTCATCCGGTTTCAGGGTGCGGGTGTCAGCTGAAAACGCTGCCCCAGCCGCTGCCTGAGCCTGTGCCCGAACCGAAGTCGAAGCACAACGATCCGGTGCACTTGCCGATGGCGATCACCGACACCGTGTTGTCGCCATTGTTGGTGACGTAGGCGCGGGAACCGTCCGGCGCGATCGGCACCCCGAACGGGAAGGTCCCGACCGGGACGGTCTCGATGCCGGTGTCGGTGCCGGTGTCGATCACCGACACCGTGCCGTCGGTGGCGTTGGTGACGTAGGCGCGGGACCCGTCCGGGGTGATCGCCACCCCTTCCGGGTCGGGCCCGACCACGATGGGGCCGCCGACCACCATGTCGGTGCCGGTGTCGATCACCGACACCGTGCCGGTGCCATCACGGTTGGCGACGTAGGCGCGCGACCCGTCCGGGGTGACCGCCACCCCTTGCGGACCGTTCCCGACAAGGATGGGGCCGCCGACCACCATGTCGGTGCCGGTGTCGATCACCGACACCGTGCCGTCGGTGGCGTTGGTGACGTAGGCGCGGGTTCCGTTCGGGGTGATCGCCACCCCGAACGGGTTGGTCCCGACCGGGACGGTCGCGGTGACCATGTTGGTGCCGGTGTCGATCACCGACACCGTGCCGCCTCCAAAGTTGGTGACGTAGGCGCGGGTTCCGTTCGGGGTGATCGCCACCCCGATCGGGTTGGTCCCTACCGGGATGGGCGCGCCCACGACCGTGTTGTTGGCGGTGTCGATCACCGACACCGAATTGCCGACATTGTTGGTGACGTAGGCGCGGGACCCGTCAGGGGTGATCGCCACCCCCAGCGGGGCGGCCCCGACGGTGATGGTGCCGATGACGGTATCCGCTGCCGCGGTCGCCGTCCCCATCCCGGCAATACCGAGGACCATCGCGGCGGTGGCCGTCAATCCGAGCAACAGACGCTGGGCGCGCCCCTGGACCGTTCGGTGGCGGCGCATCGTATCGTGCTGATTCACATTCGTCTCCTGACTCAGAGGAACAAACCGGATCAACCTTCGTCACTTCGGGAACCGGCGGTCGGAACCGAACACCAGCCCACCGGAGGCTAACAACCGGATGCCGATTCCGACTCAAAACCACCGAAATCCTGACGGCCACAAGGACACACGAAGTATCATCGAGCATTCGGATCCCGGCGTTCCGGGTTGACTCCGCCTAGTACTCCGTGGTGCACAAGTTCCTGTACGAACATGCGAGATCCTGTCTCCCGCGACCGGAGTGCACGATCGCTGCGATCGGATCACGTTGCTCGGACTGAGTTATGCACGGGCCGACACCCACGGGCCGACACTGCACGTGAGGCCTTAA
>NZ_BCXB01000014.1 GCF_001894885.1 Rhodococcus marinonascens NBRC 14363 | reverse complement strand
CGTAGCGTGTTGATCCCAATGATGACCTCTCGAGCCGATAGGCGTGTACACGCCTCCAAATGCCGTCAGGATTGCCGACACCCCATACGAAGGGGTAAGGGGCCACCCCGGTTCGGCTGACGAATAGTCACACTCTGCCGATCCGGGGTTGTCAGGCCACTTCGGGCGCTGGTGCGTCACGCGGCGCTCCCGAGGCCGATGTCGGCGGGTCGATTTGGGGAATTTTCCCTTATCATCGAACACCACTTCGGCCCGCGCCAAGGCTACCAGACCGGAGAGATCGGCAGTCTGCCAGCGGATTCAAGCGGACCTGATCTTTTTGTCAGCTACGGCTATCTCCGCCGCACGGAACCCGAAGGGGGAGCGTGCTAGTCCCGCACCTCTTCGACCGCCACTTCCTCCGGCGGTCGTGCCATCTCCTGGCGGTAGTGCCAGACTCCAACGGTGGTGCCGATCAATAGCAGGACGACCATGAAAGTGAGCACCGCCGGCATGAGCCACGGCACCCGGTCGAGGAGTGAGCCGCCGTAGAAGCCGATCAGCAACAGCACGGGCGCCCACAGGATCGCGCCAATGCTGCTCGCAACGGTGTATTTGGCGTGATTCATCTTTGCCGCGCCGGCGACCAAGGGGCACAGGGTGCGCACCCAGGGTATCCAGCGGGCGATGAGAACTGCCCAGAAGCCGCGTCGCTCGAGCAGCATGTTGACGCGGTGGAGGTTCGTGTAATTGAGGTACTTGCCGCCTCTACGGGCGAGGATGTGGTTTCCGGTTCGGTGACCGATGGCATAGCCCACCTGGTTGCCGCAGATCGCGGCGGTCATCGCCCCGGCTGACAGCGCCCATACGTGACCGGTGCCGGACGAATGGTTGGCGAGGACGATTCCCGCTGTGATCAACATCGAGTCGCCGGGAAGGAACAGGCCCAGAATCACCGCGCACTCGATGAAGACGAATGAGAGAACAATCAGCCAGACCAGCGCGGGGCCCGCCGATGCGAGAAACCCGAGACCGTCTGGTGCCGAGATGACCATCGTCAGCGAGTTGCCCCCGGTTGTGTTCAGGATGAGGAATTGGGCTCGGTCGGTGTGGTGACCGGTTGCGTGTACTCGGTTGTCGACTCGGCGCCCCGGCGGGACTTGAGGAAGCGCTTTGCCACCTCGACGATGATCGGCACCACAGATACGAAGACGATCAACAGGAAGATCACCTCGACGTTGGCGCGGATGAACTCGATTTGACCGAGCAGATAGCCGAGCAGGGTGACACCGGCGCCCCACAGGATGCCGCCCACGATGTTGTAGGTGAGGAACAGTGAGTACTTCATCCGTGACGCACCGGCGACGACCGGCGCGAACGTGCGCACGATCGGAACGAACCGGGCCAGGATGATCGTGATCGGGCCGTACTTCTCAAAGAAGGTGTGTGACTCGTCAATGTACTTCTTCTTGAAGAACCGTGCGTCGTTGCTCTTGAACAGTGCAGTTCCGCCCCTGCTGCCGATGAAGAAGCCCACCTGGTCGCCGAGGATCGCGGCGATCGGGATCAGGACCAGTAGCACCCCAATGTGGGCGAACGGTTCGATCTCCGTCGACTTCGACGCCGCGATGAGACCTGCGGTAAAGAGGAGAGAGTCGCCGGGAAGTAGGGGGAACAGCAGTCCCGACTCGATGAAGACGACCGCGAGGAGTCCGACGAGTACCCAGGTGCCGAAAGAGTTGAGGAGGTTTACTGGGTCGAGGAACCCCGGCAACAACGCGAGGTTGGTCACGGAATCCGATGCTGCCTGCACAATCACGGGTCTCAGCGTACCGGTAGTCGACATCTGCCGGACCACGGCGGATCATCGAGGTCACGTCGTCTCGCCAAGCCGCAGAAACGAGGTACCGCGACAGTCTCTGTGAGGTGTGCGACGTTGGTATTGCCATACTGCTAGGACCACATCGCGCGCTGCGCCGATCGTGCTCGCCGAAATCGATTCGTTTATGGAGGACTGCCGCCGTGCCAATCGCAACTCCCGAGGTCTATGCCGAGATGCTGGGTCGAGCCAAGGAGCACTCCTTTGCTTTCCCGGCCATCAACTGCACTTCTTCCGAAACCATCAACGCTGCGATCAAGGGCTTCGCGGATGCCGGCAGCGACGGCATCATCCAGTTCTCGACCGGTGGGGCCGAGTTCGGTTCGGGTCTGGGCGTCAAGGACATGGTGACCGGCTCGGTCGCGCTCGCCGAGTTCGCCCACGTGATCGCCGACAAATACGACGTCACGATCGCGCTGCACACAGATCACTGCCCGAAGGACAAGTTGGACGGGTTTGTGCGTCCGCTGCTCGAGATCTCTCGGCAGCGGGTCAGCGAGGGCCGCAACCCGTTGTTCCAGTCCCATATGTGGGACGGCTCCGCGGTGCCGATCGACGAAAATCTGGTGATCGCGAAGGAACTCCTAGCGCTGTCGAAGGCCGCCAACATCATCCTCGAGGTCGAGATCGGCGTCGTCGGTGGTGAAGAGGACGGCGTCGAAGCCGAGATCAACGACAAGCTGTACACGTCGCGCGAAGACTTCGAGAAGACGGTCGACGCACTCGGGGTAGGCGAGCACGGCAGGTATCTGCTGGCCGCGACGTTCGGCAACGTGCACGGCGTCTACAAGCCGGGCAACGTCAAGCTCAAGCCGGAGGTTCTCAGCGAGGGGCAGAAGGCTGCCGTCGCGAAGTTGGGTCTGGCTTCCGACGCGAAGCCGTTCGACTTCGTGTTCCACGGAGGATCGGGCTCGCTGAAATCCGAGATCGAGGAAGCGTTGAGCTACGGCGTCGTCAAAATGAACGTCGACACCGACACCCAGTACGCGTTCACCCGTCCACTGGTCGGACACATGTTCACCAACTACGACGGTGTGCTCAAGATCGACGGCGAGGTCGGCAACAAGAAGGTCTACGACCCACGCAGCTACTTGAAGAAGGCTGAGGCCGGCATGACGGCCCGGGTCGTCGAGGCCTGCAACGACCTGTTGTCCACCGGACGTTCCGTCTCGAAATAGGTCCGTCACGCTGGTGCGCCTTTCCGACGACCACCGTTGCCGGAAAGACGCACAGTTGTTCAGATGGGGTCACAGATCTTCCAGGATCCGTCGACCTTTTCGAGGTTGAACGTGCGCCACGACTGCTCATTCGGGTTGGCCGTGGTGTGCGCCTTCACCTGTGCGATGGCGGTATCGCCGGTGATCTGCACGGCATCGACCGCGCCGACCACCGGGATGTTCAGCTGGGTCACAGCGACCTGGTGGACTGCGGCGAATTCCTGATCGGGGATGCCCTGGTAGTACTCGGCTAGGCTGCCGCAGGTGCTGGTGCGAAGCGTTGCGAGATCGCCCTGAGTGAGTGCCGCGACGAACGTGTCGATTGCCCCTTGCACCTGGGCCTGGGGTGAGTTCGCGGCCCGGTTGTTGTTGTAGACCACCGCACCGGCGACCACGATGGCGGCGAGAACGATGACACCTGCGGTGATCGCGGCGAACAGCCAGGACTTCCCCGGCATCTTCACGGGCGGCTCGGCCGGGGCGACGCGCTGAGAGGTGCTCTGCTGAGGTGGCAGCACCCGCTGAGGTGCGGCCCTCGGCGGAGTGGGCCTCGTGTTCTGCGGGTGCTGAACCGGGATCGCAACGGTCTCAGCGTCGGACGGCGGCACGCTCTGCTTCGGGATCGCGGTCGTGACCGCCTCGGCCCCGGGGTTCGGTGACGGGGGCTGGGGTGCCGGGGGCTGGGGCAAATCCGGCTCGGACTCTCCCGGTTTCTGCTGTGCGGCCCCGGCCGGCCTTTGAGTCGATTCGTCTTTCGTCGGGTCCTGCACGCGCTGCCCCTCGGTCCGCAGAAAATGGAATGTTGGGGGAAGCCTAACGACATTGTGCGTCATCGAAGGTACTAAAGGGCGCGTGGCGGACGCGGGCCGATACCGTTGTAAAACCGCATGGAGGGCACAATAGGCGCATGACGTCTTTCGGTGACCTTCTCGGACCACAGCCCACGCTGCTTCCCGGGGACGACGAGGCTGAGTCGGCCCTGTTGAACCATGGGAACCCGGCGGACGTGGCGGCCGCCCATCCCACCGCATCGATTGCCTGGGCCTACCTGGCGGAGGCGTCTTTCGACGCGGGCGAGACCATCACGGCCTACGCCTACGCGCGCACCGGGTACCACCGCGGACTCGACCAATTGAGGCGTAACGGTTGGAAGGGCTTCGGCCCTGTTCCTTACAGTCACGAACCCAACCGCGGGTTCCTCCGCTGCGTCGCAATCCTGGCGAAGTCGGCGAAGGTGATCGGCGAGTCGGACGAGTATGCGCGCTGCCTCGACTTACTCGAGGACTGCGACCCCCGGGCTGCGGAAGCACTTGGCGTCGGTTAACGCTCTAAGCACTGCGAAGGTCCGTGGTCGAAAGGGGCTGCGGAGCTCGGTTCAACGACTTCGGGTGTCGGCGTTACCCATCCTGCAGTGTGCGGTGGCCGCCGGCAGTGCTTGGTGGGTCGCGACAGTGATCATCGGACACCCCTCCCCGTTCTTTGCGCCGATCGCTGCGGTCGTGTCATTGGGGCTTTCGCTCGGCGCGCGGTTGCGTCGTTCGGTCGAACTGGTCGCCGGTGTGACGATCGGCATCGGCATCGGTGATCTTCTGATCGCGGTCATTGGAACGGGTACCTGGCAGATCACCCTCGTGGTGGGGCTGGCCATGTCTGCGGCGGTGCTGCTCAACAGCGGTCCTATTTTCTCGATGCAGGCAGCGAGTTCGGCCGTCCTCGTCGCGACGCTTCTGCCACCCGGCGACATTGCCGGAATCGACCGTATGGTCGACGCGTTGACCGGGGGGCTCGTCGGCATCGCTGTCGTGGCGTTGATTCCCACTCACCCGGTCGGGCGTGCGCGCAAGCAGGCCGCGAACGTTCTAGGGACTGCCGCCGAGGTGATGCAGTTAGTGGCCGACGGGTTGTTGTCCAACGACGACAAGCCCATCGAGGACGCGTTGCGGAAGGCTCGAACCACCCAAGATTCCATCGACGCCCTGCGCGAGCAGATTGCGGGTGGCCGGGAGATCAGTCGTATCTCGCCCCTGTACTGGAACACCCGCGGACGACTAGATCGCCTGGCCGCCGTCGCTGACCCGCTCGACAACGCGTTGCGCAATATGCGGGTGCTCGCCAGGCGTTCACTCACGCTGGTGCGTGACGACGAGATTCTCAATCCCCGACTGGTCGATCAGGTGGAGAAACTCGCCCACTCGGTGGAAACTCTCAAGTTGATGGCGCTCGCCGATCCTGGTCAGCAACCCGATCAGGCCGAGGCGGCGAGGGTACTGCGGTCGGTGGCCTCCGGGCTGAAACCGGAACTGGTGGAAAATGCGGGCCTCTCCGCGACCGTGGTGTTCGCACAGGTTCGCTCCCTGACCGTCGACTTTCTGCAGGTCTCAGGCCTCAAACGCATCTCGGCCATCGCAACGCTGCCGCCCACGGTCGAGAAACCGGCGTATCGTCCCGAACCCTGACCGACAGCTCACGCTTGAAACATATGCGTACATGTGCATATGATCGGCGGAGTTCAGGAGGAAGGGGATGCCGATGGGAGTCGGTCACAGTCATTCACACGGCGGCACGGCCAGTGGCGATGAGGTAGGTCCGTCCCAGGGTCGAATCCGCCGCATGATCGTGGCATTGGCCATCGTCTTTGTATTCCTCGTTCTCGAGGCGAGCGTGGGTCTGATCGTCAACTCGCTCGCGTTGATCGCCGACGCCGGGCATATGCTCACCGATGTCGTCGGACTATCGATGGGACTCGCCGCACTCCTGCTGGCACGCCGGGGAAGCACCGCCGCTGCTCGGACCTTCGGTTGGCATCGTGCCGAAGTGCTGACTGCGATGGCGAACGCCGCTTTGCTGCTCGCGGTTGCGGTCTGGGTGTTCTACGAGGCGGTTTCCCGGATCGGTGATGCACCCGAAGTTCCCGGGCTACCGCTGATCCTCACCGCCGCCGCCGGTCTCGCCGCGAATATCGTTGTAATGCTGATGCTGCGCGCCGATTCGAAGGACAGCCTGGCCGTGCGGGGCGCGTATCTCGAAGTGCTCGCCGACGCCGTCGGCAGTGTCGGCGTACTCATCGCCGGTGGCCTGATTCTAGCCTTCAACTGGACCTACGCAGACATCGTCGTGGGTGTCCTCATTTCGCTGTGGGTGGTGCCGCGCGCGATCAAACTCGCGGCGGCGTCGCTGCGGATTCTGACTCAGGCCTCACCTGTCGATGTGGACGTCGAGACGGTGCAGGCCGACCTCGCCGCGTTGCCCGGGGTAACCGGCGTCCATGATCTTCACGTGTGGACCCTGACCACCGGCATGGATGTGGCGACTGTGCACCTGACCACCGATTCTGACACCTCCGCGGTGCTCGAGGCCGCCCGCGCCGTGCTCGAGACGCACCGCCTGCCGCATGCGACAGTGCAGGTGGAGTCGACCACGAACGGGCGGCACTGCGAGGAGAACGTCACCTGGTAGCGATTCGACGCTTCGGTGCCGAGGTCACCCGGTGACCATCACTTGGTGAACCGAATGACGTCCTTGCCGGGCTGCCAGAAGTCGACGTACATATGGTCTCCGTCGACGGTGGTCAAGACGACCTCCGCGACGTCGAGTTCGAAGACGTCGGCCTCGTGGGTCTCGCCGGGGTAGTGGTTGACGATCTCCTTCTTGCGGTCGCCGAGGATTTCCCGCGCGAGGCCGGTGATCTTGGCGTCGCCACCGTCCATCGAATGGTGGCCGGGGTTGCTGTGGAGCGAGAATCGAGGGTCCCGGCGTAGATCCTTCACTTTGCGCGCTCCCACCATTGAGCCGAGCAGCAGGGAGTCTTCGTAGAACTCCACCTCCGTACCGCTGACTCGCGGCGAGCCGTCCTTGCGCAACGTCGCCAGGACGTGATGCTTGTGGGCCCCGAAGCGCGCCGCGACGGCGCGAGCCAGGTCGGGAGCTTCGGTTGCGAACGTGGTCCAGTTGGTCATGCCGATCAGTGTGCACCCGAATCCCTGACATCTCCTGTCAGGGATTCCAGACTAGACTCTGAGGACATGCGATCGAGCCGGCTCTTGGAGATCATGTTGCGGCTCGAGGGCGGTCGGGGCGTCACTGCGCAGTGTCTCGCGGACGAACTCGGGGTCTCGGTGCGGACCGTGTATCGCGACGTCACGGCGCTGTCGGCAGCGGGTGTGCCTGTGTGGACCGAGAGTGGACCCGGCGGTGGGGTGCGCCTGCTTGACGGCTGGCAGTCGAAGCTCGGCGGAATGACTGGCACAGAGACGTCGGCGCTGATGCTGCTCGGAGTGCCGTCCATATCCGAGGATCTCGGGCTCCGCGACGTCGCTACTGCCGCGCAGACGAAGTTGTTGAGGGCCTTGCCTCTTCCACTGCGTGCGGGCGCTCAGGTGTGGCGCGACCGCCTGTACGTCGACGCGCCGGGATGGTTCGACCGGCCCCGGGATGTCGGCAACCTCCCAGGTGTCGCAGCCGCCGTCCTCGACGGATGGCGGCTGCGGGTATCTTACCGCAAGGGAAGTCGCACGGCGACAAGAACTCTCGACCCTCTCGGCTTGGTTGCGAAGGCCGGCGTGTGGTACCTGGTCGCGCAGCATCGCGGCCGCACGCTGTCGTACCGGGTGTCGAGGATCGTGGAGGCGACTGCCTTGGACGAGCCTGCAACGCGGCCCGGCGCCTTCGATCTTCCGACGTGGTGGGCGGAGTCCGTCGCCGAGTTCGACCGCGAGCTGCTGCAGTTCGACTGCCGCGTGCGACTGTCGGCCACGGCCTGGCGGCGACTCCCGCACGTCATCGGCGTCGAGGCGGCCCGCGTCGAACCCGGACCTCCCGACGACGACGGATGGTTCGCCGTCGACCTGCGGCTCGAGGCGCAGGACGTCGCGCTCGATCAGCTCATTTCGCTCGGAAGCGACGTGGAGGTGCTCGAGCCGCAGTCGCTGCGGGTCGCGCTGCGCGCCGCTGGGGCGGCGATGATGCGCCGCAACAGCTGAGCCGGTGGAGGTCAGGGTGTGAGGATTCGGCGGAGTTGGCGGGCCTGCCCTGCGAGGTGGCCCGTCGAGGTGCGAAGTTCGGACTCGTCGACGCACAGGCCATCCGTGGCCCAGACCGTGCGGTGGCGCAGATGGTGCCACTCCTCCTCCACCCGTGGGTGCACGTCATTGGCCGGCGGCCTTGATGTGCTCACAGGTGGGAAATACGCACTGAACTCGACGGTGGGGATGGCGACCAACGTGTCGAGTGTGGCGAACAAAGCCGGCGGTAGGGCGTCGAGCAACACTGCCGCTCGTTCTTCGGGGCTGAACTCGATCGACGAGAGAAGGCGTATCCACACCTCGAATTCGGGGTCGGCGCCACCCGCGAACGGCCGTGCTTCGTTGATCGGACGGATGTCGATGTACTGGGAGAACGGCACGAAGTCGACGGGAATCTCCAGTGGTGAAACATGTTCCGGATCCACGGTGCAGAGGTCGGATGCACCGGCGGGCCAGGAGGCCGCGCCGGTATCGCGGGTGAGGCGGATCAGCGCGCAGGCGGACTCGGGTATCGACGCCCGGACGCTCGGAGTCCTCCCGCCGTGCTCGACCTCTACCTGCACGCTCACTGGACCCGGTTCGACGGGTCTGGTCAAGTGCGCCGTCACGGCGACCGGTGTCGCCGTCGTCTCGGTCGAGGCTGCGTGCAGCATCGAGGCGACGGCGAGCCCGCCGTGTACGCCGCCGAAACCCAGCCAGCTGGAGTCGAACTCGGCAGGGAAGGTGGTTGCGGTGATCGGAGTCATTTCGGCACCTCCACAGTGTGCGGGTTGCGGGGATTCATTCCGATGGACGTGACGGCAGCGCAGACTGCGACTGCCGCGATCACCCACCAGGCGAGGACGAAGGCGGAATGGGTGTCGTCGTAGCCCACGCTGGTGCCGACCACCGCCACGAGCACGCTGACGCCGATCACCGTGCCGATCTGCCGATTCATGTTGACGATCGCACTGCCGGTTGCCGACCGCGCTTGCGGAATGTCCGCCGCGGCCGACGAGAGGATGGTGGGGAGTGCGAGGCCCACTCCCACGCCGGCGATCAACCAACCGGGCAGCAACGCGGTGACGTAGTGCGGCTCCGCTCCTACTGACGCCAGGACGAGGACGGTACCCACCGACCACAAAAGGCTGCCAGTGGCAGCGATGGTACCGGCAGAGAAGCGCCGGGCCAGGAGCTGTCCGGCGACCGCGAAGAGCGGCACCAGTATCGGTCCGGGAGCGATTGCGAGTCCGGTTTCGAGCGCCGAGTATCCCCATACCTCTTGGAGCCAAAGAATATTGGCCAGTAACCCGGCGGCGAATGCTGCGCTGAACACCACTGCGGTGACGTTCGACCATGCGAACGTGGGCACCTTCAACAGGGCCGGTTCGATGAGTGGCGCCCGATGCCGGCTGTTCCTGAACCAGAAAAGAGCCAGAGCCACGGTGGCGACCGCAAAGGCGAGGGTGATCCGGAGATCGCCCCAACCCCAGTCCGGGCCCTGGACCAACCCGAGCGACAGCGCGCCGATACCGGCGATCAGTAGAGCTGCGCCGACAAGGTCGAGTTCGGTGTCCGTGCGGCTGGGCTGGGCGTTGGGCACGACTCGGATAGCTGCGAACAGCAGCGCGATTCCGATCGGAATGTTGATGAGGAACGCCCAACGCCAGGAGGCCTCCACGAGGATTCCGCCGACAACGGGGCCGAGTGCTGCTGCCGCCGCCGCCGTTGCCGCCCAGATGCGGACGGCGCCGGCGCGGCGGTCCTCTGGGAGAGTTCCGATCAATAGTCCGAGGCTCGCGGGAGTCAGGGCTGCGGCACCGACCGCCTGCAGTACGCGGAAGGCGACGAGAAGCCACAGTGACGGGCTGAGCGCGCAGGCGGCGCTCGCGACTGTGAACAAGGCCAGTCCCAACATGAACCCGCGCCGGCGTCCGATGCGGTCGGCCCATCGGCCGAGTGGAACCAGTAGTGCCGCATAGACGATCGCGTAGCCGTTGAGGATCCAGCTCAGGTCGCCGAGGGAGTATCCGGGGTAGCTCGCGGCGATGTCGCCGAGGGCGACGTTCACGATGAAGAGGTCGAGGCTCGCAACGAACGGTGCGCCGCACAAGACAGCGAGGAGGGGGACGAGACGAACAGGCAGACCCACCTGACTATTAATTACCATAGCCAGCAATGTACGAGCTGGCTATGCATTTGGCAAGTCAGGTAGTCTGGCGTCATGAACGCGGCACGACTCAAGGGCATCCTCGCGGACCGGGACGCCTGGCGCCCTACACACTGCTCGATCGCCAAGGCGATGGACGTCGTCGGAACGCGATCCGCGATGCTGATTCTGCGGGAGGCCTATTACGGAACCACCCGATTCGACGACTTCGCGCGCCGAGTCGGCATCACCGAGGCCGTCGCGGCCTCCCGACTGCGGGAATTGACGGCCGAGGGCCTGTTCGTGCGGCAGCCGTACAAGGAGCCGGGCCAGCGGACACGGTACGAGTACGTGCTCACTGAGAAGGGCCGCGACCTGCTGCCCGCCGTGCTGGCCCTGATGCAATGGGGTGACAAGTACCAGCAGGGCGGACGTGGCGGGCCGATCGGGATGTCTGACGACACGTCGGGCGAACCCGTGCGCGTGGAGGTGCGCAGTCCGGAGCGGGAGGTCCCGCTCTCGGACCTGCGGTTGACCGCCAATTTCACCGAGGAGGACGTGCGGCGCGTGCGGGGTGAGGCGACGGGGTAGCGCGACCGCGGCAGGGGTGTTCACTAATGCTGAAGCCGCGACGCGTATTGGCCGCGCAGTATTAAGGGCGTCGTCGCTGGCAACGTGACCGACGTGGTGCAGAAATTCTTTGCGGTCGGATCGACTCGAGGCACGGTCCACTGCCGATGATCCTCAACTGTGGCCGCCGATCGACGAGATCTTCGAGAAGAGAGTTCAGATGAACACTGATCACTGGCGAGAACCACCTACATTGAGCGGCGAGTTCGTTTTGTTGCGTCCAACGGAGATGTCCGACGTGGCCGGGCTCGCCCGCGCGTACGACGACGACACCTTTCGCTATTTCCCATTCGGGATCGAATCGCTCCCGCCGACCCAGGAAACCCTACGGCATGCATTGGATTCGGGGCGTCAGACGCTGACGCAAGTCGACGCCCAAACGGGCGAGATCGTCGGTATGACTTCCTTGTACAACCTGAGCGAGTTGCATCGCCGCGTGACGATCGGCTACACCTGGGTTTCGTCCGGTGTGCGCGGATCGGCGATAAACCCGGAGTCGAAGCTACTGCTGCTCGACCACGTCTTCGGAACCCTCGACGCTGTCCGCGCCGAGTTCAATGTCGACGATCTGAATGTCCGCTCGCGCCGGGCCGTCACGGCGCTCGGGGCGAGCGAGGACGGGGCCTTACGGCGACATACGCGCCGGCGAGACGGGACCTGGCGAACGACGATCGTCTATTCCGTGATCGACGAAGAGTGGCCGTCGGCTCGCGCCGGCCTCGTAGAACGGATGCACCGCAGGTCCACACGGTAGTAGCTGGCAAGATTGGGAGGTCGAATCGCATCAGCGGGATCATCGGATGCGCGCATTGGTGAACCCGAACGGGCTTCATGGGTGATCACCCGAGGCAGGTCAGAGCCAGAAACGCATTAGAAGGTTGCCGACCTGGGCATAGATCTCCGGCACCCCGGACAGTTCGAACAGCCAGTAAATGGCGTCGAAGAACACCACGTTGATCGACGGCACGAAGAGCATAGCGACGAGGAGTAGCAGTCCGTAGGGCTTGAACGGCTCGATCGCCCTCCGGGTTTGCGGTGAAAGGAACGGCTCGAGCGCGCCGTAGCCGTCGAGGCCGGGAACCGGGATCAGGTTGAGTACCGTCGCCATCACCTGCAGGAAGGCCAGGAAGCTCAGGCCCGCCCAGAACACACGGTGGTCGTTCCCGAGCCCGAACAACCGGATAACGACGAGGAGAATCACCGCCGACACGGCGTTGACCGCAGGCCCGGCCAGCGACACTTTTGCCTGCACCTTCGGGGAGAACAGCCCCGACCGCACGTAGACCGCGCCACCGGGCAATCCAATGCCGCCGAGGGCGATGAACAGGAGGGGCAGACCGATCGACAGCATTGGGTGGCTGTACTTCAGCGGGTTGAGGGTGAGGTACCCGCGCACCTCGACGTCGGTGTCGCCGTTCCGCCAGGCGGAGTAGGCGTGCGCGAATTCGTGCAGGCACAGGGTCACTACCCAGCCGGCTACCACGAGCAGGAAAACTCCGACGTGGCCTAGTACGGAGTCGAGTGGGGCGCGCCACGCGACTACCCCGCCGGCGACGGCGACCGCGACGACCAGGAGGAACACAGGGCTGGGCCGCACGGCGGCGGTCCGCGCTCTGGGCAGATTCATCGGACCAGCAGCCACTCTTGGTCGTGCCGATAGAACGTCGACCGCACGAGTTCGCGCGGGTGGGGAACTTCGTCCCGAGTCAGTACGGCAGCCGGAGATCCGAGTTGCACGGCGCGGCCCTCTACCCACCGGCGCGGCAGCCAGCGACTACGGGGTTCGACCGAGGCCCGCAAACCCGGCATCTGCGGGGTCGGGGTGATATCTATTTTCGCTGTCGTTCCGGAGAACAACAGGGTGTCGTCGGCGTAGGCCTCGCCAATAAGTGGACCCCCGCTCGGACCGGTGACGGTGGCGCACCCGACCAGGGCGATGCCGGCGTCGTCGCGAATCAGGGGGACTCGCTCGGCGGTTCCCTTGAGGGCGGTGCGGGCCCCGCGGGCGCCGGCGGACAGGCGGTAGGTGTTCGTCGCATCCGAATGATATTCGGCGACGTACGCGAGTTCGATATGCAGACGTTCGGTGCGCATCAACCGAGTCAGGGTGGCGGCCAGGGCGGCGTCGCTGCCCACCACGATCAGTCTCGGATCTGGGACTACCTGCAGTTTGGAGAAGACCTCGTCGAAGTGGTCCTTATCGGGGATGCTGGGTGCACTGGAGGTCGAGATGGACCCCAGCGGCAGGGGAAGCGGCACATCGCCGCATATGAGCACTACGGGGGTCAACACCACTCCTCGCCCGGATTCCCGCCGCGATTGCCGCAGCTTCCCTATTCTTTCGGCCATCCTTACTTTCGGTCATCCTAGCCTCGACATACATTTGTGCAGCTGAGGGGTGATCCGGGTCCGGATTGTGCCGAGCGGTGCTTCTGGGCGTGAGGTGGGCGGTGTCCGATGGTGTTGGTTCACAATCGAAGCCACGCAGTCGGTGGGAGGCCGGTGGGTCGAAACCGTTGGACGGGGTTACGTCCTGGTTGGGTGTGGGAGGCCCACGATCGCAGTCTCGAGTTATCGACAGTGCTCGAAGATGAACTCGCGCAGCAGAGTTCCTACCGTCGAGGGTCGGTTTCGTTGGTTGATCGAGGCCGTGGTGGCATGTCAGGTCCGCCTTCCGAGGCCACGCGCGCAGTACGGTGAGGCCTACCCTGCGTGCACTCGGCTAGACTGTTCCTCCGGCCACTGCCTAGGAACTGCAGGACCACGCAGTCGGATAAGACTGTACGTCGACCGTAGGAGACAACGTCATGCCGGCAATCGTCCTCATCGGCGCCCAGTGGGGCGACGAGGGTAAGGGCAAAGCTACCGATCTACTGGGCGGACGCCTGCAGTGGGTGGTGCGCTACCAGGGCGGTAACAACGCCGGACACACGGTCGTTCTTCCGAACGGCGACAAGTTCGCTCTGCATCTGATTCCGTCCGGGATCCTCACCCCGGGTGTGACCAACGTCATCGGAAACGGTGTGGTGGTCGATCCGGGAGTACTGCTGACCGAACTTGCCGGACTCGATGAGAGGGGCGTGGATACCAGTCGACTGCTGCTCTCGGCCGATGCGCACCTGATCATGCCGTACCACGTGGCCATCGACAAGGTCACTGAGCGATTCCTCGGGGCAAGGAAGATCGGCACGACCGGCCGCGGAATCGGGCCCTGCTACCAGGACAAACTTGCCCGCGTCGGCGTTCGCGTCCAGGACGTGCTGGACGAGAAGATCCTCACCCAGAAGGTGGAGGCGGCGCTCGAATTCAAGAACCAGGTGCTCGTCAAGATTTACAACCGCAGGGCGCTCGACCCGCAGCAGGTGGTTGACGAGGTACTCGAGCAAGCTGACGGCTTCAAGCACCGCATCGCCGATACGAGGCTGGAACTGAACCGGGCGCTCGAACGCGGGGAGACGATTCTGCTGGAGGGCTCGCAGGGCACGCTCCTCGATGTCGACCACGGCACCTACCCATACGTGACGTCGTCCAACCCGACGTCTGGCGGCGCGTCGGTCGGTTCGGGTATCGGACCCACCAAGATCACCACGGTGCTGGGCATTCTCAAGGCCTACACCACTCGAGTCGGCTCGGGCCCGTTCCCGACCGAGTTGTTCGACGAAAGCGGCGAATACCTCGCCAAGACCGGCGGCGAGGTGGGCGTCACCACCGGCCGTGCCCGGCGCACCGGCTGGTTCGACGCCGTGATCGCCCGCTACGCAACGCGTGTCAACGGCATCACCGATTACTTTCTCACCAAACTCGACGTGCTCAGCAGCCTCGACACTATCCCGATCTGTGTGGGCTACGACGTCGACGGTGTCCGGCACGACGAAATGCCCATGTCGCAGAGCGACGTTCACCATGCCAAGCCCATCTTCGAGGAGATGCCCGGCTGGTGGGAAGACATTTCGCACGCCCGCACCTTCGACGAGTTGCCGAAGAACGCGCAGAACTACGTGCTGCGCCTAGAGGAACTGTCGGGTGCGTACATCTCCTGCATCGGTGTCGGACCCGGCCGTGACGAGACCATCGTCCGCCGCGACGTGGTGCGGTAGGCCTGTGCCGCGTCGCCGAATGTCACCGCCGTTCGGTTGGAGTGAACTGATGCGACATTCGGTGAGGTGACTGTGCGACGGCCGGCGCAACTGGCTTTGAATTGAATAGCCAAGCGGTCGATACTGGACTGCATGATGACTCGCGTTTTGGGCGCCCACTCGCTGGCCAGGGACCTCGGTAACTGGCAGGACGACAGCGGCCGGCGCTCTGCGGCGCGACCCGCCTACCGCGCCCTTGCCGCCAGTATTCGCCTGCTCGTGCATGACGGACGGATCCCTCCGGGTGTCGCCCTGCCGAGCGAGCGTGAGCTGGCGTCCGTACTGGAGTTGAGTCGGACCACCATCACGTCGTGCTATTCGGTGCTCCGCGACGACGGATATCTGATCAGCCGCCAGGGCTCTCGCAGCACGGTGGCGCTGCCACTCGGCGCGCGGCAGAACGGTTTGATGTTCCGGGCGCACCAACCTGGGTCCGGAAGTTCGGTGATCGATCTGAGCTACGCCGCCATGGCCGCACCTGCGGAGGCGGTTGAGCAGTCGTATGCGGCCGCGTTGCAATCGCTTCCGCAGTTTCTTTCGACACACGGAATGGAGCCGGTGGGTATCGACTTGTTGCGCGAGGTGATCGCGACCCGGTATCGGGCGCGTGGCCTCGACACGTCCCCGGAGCAGATCATGGTCACCTCTGGCGCTCAGCACGCGCTGCGACTACTCCTCAACGTGCTGACGGCGCCGGGGGAGCGGGTGCTGGTCGATCACCCCACGTACCCCAATGCGCTGGAGGCGATCCGACGGGTCGGCGCGAGGCCGGTTCCAGTTCCCCTCCGTCCGGAGGGCGGTGCGTCAGGCGCGTGGGATCTCGACGCCATCCGGAGTGCGGCACGGCAGACTGCTGCCCGGATTGCGTATCTGATTCCCGACTTCCACAACCCGACCGGGTTGTGCCTCGACGCACCCGGCAGGGCCGAACTGGCACGGATCGCACGCGAGACCCGGATGACGCTGGTCGTGGACGAGACGATGGTCGACCTGTGGCTGGACGAGCCGTCACCGGGACCGGTCGCGGCTCACAGCAGGGGGGCAGCAAAGTCGGAGGTCGTGACGATCGGTTCGGTGGCGAAATCGTTCTGGGGCGGGCTGCGCGTGGGATGGATTCGTGCCGATCCACCGCTGATCACCCGACTCGTCGGAGCCCGCACGGCCATCGACCTCGGCACGCCCGTCATGGATCAACTGGCCGCAGCGCACCTGCTCGCAGACGGCGAACTCGTCCTCGCGGATCGTCGCGCGCAATTGCGGGAGCACCGTCGGGCCATGCTCGACGCACTTGCGGACCAATTGCCGGAATGGACTCCCACCAGCGGTTCGGGCGGCATGTCGTTGTGGTTGCGGATGCCGGTACCGGTGTCGACGGCGCTGGCCGCGACGGCCCCGAGTTTCGGAGTGTTGCTGGCGGCGGGATCCCGGTTCGGCGTGGATGGTGCGTTCGAGCGGTTCGTCCGACTGCCGTACGCGCGGACGCCGGACGAGTTGTGCCGGGGTGTCCAGGGTGTCGCGGCGGCATACGAGACGCTGTCCTCGGGCCGCGAACTCGCGGAACCGTCTCTCGTCGTCTGAGGTGAGCGGCGGAGCACGTCGGCGTACTGTGCCGCTCACCTCAGGTTTCAGATCCAGACGGAATCGATGTCGACGGCTTCACGGGCCGGCGGCGTGGGTGCGCCGGCGGGGGTTCGCGAGAACCGCGGCGCCGGGGCGTGCTGGGTGACTCCGTCGAGTTCGATCAGCGAACCCCGGGCCGCGATGTGCTCGTTCGAGGGCGCCTCGGCGAAAGTCAGCACTGGGGAGACGCAGGCGTCGGTGCCGAGGAAGATCGCAGCCCACTCGTCGCGCGTCTTCGACAGGAATTTCTCTGCGAAGACTTTTTTCACCTGCGGCCACGCCGATCTGTCCATCTGCTGCGGCAGATCGGCCGGATCGAGTGCGAGTCCCCGCAGCAGTTGGGCGTAGAACTGAGGTTCGATCGAACCGACGGCCATGTACTTGCCGTCGGATGTCTCGTAGGTGTCGTAGAACGGGGCGCCGGTGTCGAGGAGATTGACGCCGCGCTCGTCCGACCAGATACCCCGCCCGCGGAATGCCCACATCATGTGCGACAGCGCCAAGGTGCCATCGACCATCGCTGCGTCCACGACCTGGCCCTTGCCGGACGTCTGGCGTTCCACCAACGCCGACAGGATCCCGAAGATCAGGAACATCGATCCGCCACCGAAGTCACCGACCATGTTCAGCGGCGGTACGGGGCGTTCACCCTTGCGGCCGATGGCGTTCAGGACACCGGTCAGCGAGATGTAGTTGATGTCGTGGCCCGCGGCGCCGGACAGTGGGCCTTCCTGTCCCCATCCGGTCATTCGGCCGTACACCAGTCGCTCGTTGCGGGCGAGGCAGACGTCGGGGCCCAGACCCATGCGTTCGGTGACGCCGGGGCGGAAGCCTTCGATGACGACGTCCGCGCACTCGATCAGTCCGAGAACCTTCTCGATCTGCTCGGGGTCTTTCAGGTTCGCCTCCACGACGCGGCGGCCACGCTGAATCTGGTCGTACGGACCTTCCAGCGGAATGTTGCCGGGTCGCTGGACGCACACCACGTCGGCACCGAGGTCGGCCAGGAGCGCGGCAGCATGCGGACCCGGTCCGAGGCCGGCGAATTCGACCACGCGAACGCCCGCGAGCGGGCCCTTCTTCTCTGTAGCTGGATCAGACACGCGAGTTCCTCATTCCGGTACGAGACAATCCTGTCGAACAGACGTTAACGCGCCAGGCTGAAGCTGTGCCCGGAACGCGGAACGGGCGTGCACCAGGTACCGGTGCCCGCGAGGGACCTCCGAGGCAACGCGGTGGTCGAGCAGGACGAGCTTGGTATTGGGGCGGTCAGTACCCGTTTGCCCGTCTCCCGGATGCGTCATTCTTGGAGTCAGGAAGGCTGCGGCTTCTTCGAGTTCGATGAACTCGGCACGGTGTCAGGGATATTGGCAGTTTCGGGTACGCCGAGGACGAAGACGATGAGCGCCAGAACCGCGATCCCCGAGAGCATGAGTAATGCCAGGTGGAAGCCGCCCGCGTCGGCGACGAATCCCGCCAGGGCGGGACTCAGCGCTGCGCCGATTCCCTGGATGGTGGTGGCGGCCCCGAGTGCGAGGTTGAAGTGGCCGGTGCCCCGGGTGAGGTCGGCGACCACGAGGACGAACATCGCACCGTAGATGCCGGCGCCGATACCGTCGAGGATCTGGATGGAAATGACGTACAGCGGATGATCCGACAGGGTGAACAACACGCCGCGAATCGGAAGAACGAGGAATGCGGCGAGGAAGATGGGTTTACGGCCCCAGTCTTTTCCGTGCTTGGCGATCATTATCGCCATCGGGATCATCACCAACTGAGCGACGACGATCAGCGCGGCCTGGAACAGTGTGCCCATCCTGGCGTCCGTCTGGGCGAGTTCCTGACCGGTGAGCGGCAGCATTGCACCGTTGGCGAGCTGCCACAGCATCGTTGCCGCGCACAGCGCCAGGAGCGGACGCGAATGCAGTAGGACGCCGAACCCGGACGGCTTCCTCTGGCCATCTTGCTTCGCTGATTCACCGGGAGTGAGCCCGCGTGCGACATCATTGTTGATGAGCCGGGGGTCGATCATCAGCGTGGCGGCGGCGACCAGGATGGTGACGATGCCGGCGAACCAGAAGCCGGCTTTGATCGTGATGAGATAGCCCGCGGTGCCGAAGACAACGGCACCGACGACGTTTCCGGCGTGGTTGAACGCCGCCATTCGCCCGGTGCGGTAGGTATATGCGGCCGAACCCACTAGTCCGAGAGCGATCGCGGCGATAGCCGGCGGGAACACTGTGCCGGCAATTCCGGTCACCAGTTGCGCGGCCGTGATGACCGAATAGCTCGGATTGACGGTGATCGTGAAGGCGCCGATCCCGGTCGCTAGTGCCGCAATGATGATCAAGCTGCGTTTGTGTGGTGTCTTGTCGATCAGTGCGCCGATCGGTGTCTGCACGATCAGGCCGACGAGCCCGCCGACCGTCAGGGCCAACCCGATGTCGGAGGTACTCCAGCCCGGCACGGTGAGCAGGTAGATGCCCAGGAAGGGGCCGAGCCCCGACTGCACGTCCGCAAGGAAGAAATTCAGCCCGTCCAACGCCCCCAATGATCGGCCCAATGGCGGCGAGGCGTTCACGGAGTTCTGGTGTCGAGTCTGCTCGTCCGTCATAGCCCTTCCCGCGTCTCTTCCCGGTCGGGGCCGGAGACCGGATGCGGCTGCGGGCTGGGACGACGGCTCGGTTCGACGGAACAGATGATGCCTGGCGGGCACTACCGCGAGCCAACCGGTGGCGACTCCTATCACAGTATGCCGCCCGGTCCGGGTTCAAGCTATCGTCCTATCGCGGGTGCTCGTACCCCACCCAGGCGCGTCGACGCGCACCGAGTGGGTCATTCTCGATCCGGCATATTTCGTCGATGATCAGCGTCTCCCGGCGCTCCAGGGAATACCGGGGCCATCCGGGAGCAGGAACCCCGTGCTTGGCGAAGTGCAACCAGTGCGACTGGATTGTGTCGGTGACGGCCCGCAACCCACGTCGCCCCCCGAGCCCGGTCAGGGCGCGTAACCGCGAACCGGTGGGTCCGAAGACCGCGAACAACTCCGTCGCATGGGTTGCCCCCAAGCCCAGGATGCGGAGCAAGCGGGGTGCGAAATCGTACCGGTAACTGTAGGTCGGTGCGACGGCGGTATGGCCCTGGGCACACAGGATCGACGGTTCCCAGAACGTCACGTCGCCGCCGAGGTCGCTGGTCGCCCTTCGACTGGGGTAGCCGGGGTAGGCAGCGATGGCCCGGTCCTTCACTGACCGGTCCACGTGCGAGAACATCTTGTCGATTCGGTCGGGATTGGTGGGCAGGATGTCGTTGAACCAGGGAAAAACCGCGCCCTCGTGGCGGTTCGTGCCGATGATGAGCGCGACCGGATGCCCGGACCCGGATGCAAAACTATCGAGCGGATGAGTGGGGAGGAAGAACCCGTCGACGACGGGAGCAAAAACCCTGGTTCCCGGTTCCTCGTCGGCGCCCTGATTCGCCAGCGTTGTACCGGCTTTGACGAACTCGATGGGATCCGCGGTCTCGAGCCAGGTCACTGCGCCGGATGGTGAAACACCTGCAATTTCGAGGAATTCACGCGACCACCGTGCAGCTCTCCCGATGGAGTAGGCGGACGCGGCGGGAGGACTCTCAGCGATCGCCTGGGTGAACAGGCCTTTCGCGGCGGGTGTGGCCATCAGTGTGGTGACGGCGTTGGCGCCTGAGGATTCGCCGAAGACGGTGACGTTGTCGGGGTCGCCGCCGAATTCGGCGATGTTGCGCCGCACCCATTCGAGGGCGGCCACCTGGTCGCGCAGCCCCAGGTTGGAGTCGAACGGTCTTTCCGGGGTGGAGAATTGGGTGAAGTCGAGGTATCCCAGCGCGCCGAGTCGGTAGTTGATCGACACGTACACGATGTCGCCGCGGCGCACGAGCGACTCGCCGCCATACAGGGGTGAGGACGAGGATCCGCCCGAGTACGCGCCGCCGTGGATGAAGACCATCACCGGCCGCGGTGTATCAGACGATAGTGAAGGCGCGAGCACGTTCAGCGTCAGACAGTCCTCGTCCGAGGACCTGCCGTGCTGAGGCGGACGGGACCCGAAGTGGAGGGCTTGCCGGACCCCCGACCACGATTCGGCCGGTTGCGGGGCCCGCAACCTCAACGCCCCGACCGGTGGGGCATCGTACGGAATGCCCCGCCATGCGATCAGGTCGTCGAGTCGGCGGCCGCAGATGGTACCTGTATCGGTGTCGATCTCGAGTGCGCTCACAGGCCCTGCCCGTAGTAGCCCCCGTACCCTTCCCACGCCACTCTCCGCTCTCGTCGCGGGTCGTCCTGGACCGTGGTCACGGTGTCGAATACGAGCGTTGCCCGCCTATCCGTGTCGTACTGCGGCCACGACGCCAATGATGTTCCCGTCGCAGCGAAGTGCAACCAGTGGCGCTGGACGGTGTCCGTGACATCCCGCAGTGCGCGACGATCGCCCGGAAGGGTGAGTCCGCGGCCGATGAGGGTGTCGGCGATGTCGAATACAGCAAACAGTTCGAACGCGTGAGTGGCGTCGAGCCCGAGCCACCTCATAGCACGTGGAGCGAAGTCGAAGCGGTAAAAGTAGGTCGGGGCATGCGCGGAATGCGCCTGGGCCAGTTCGATCGACGGTTTCCAGAATGTCAGGTCGCCGCCCAGGTCCGCGGCCGCGTCCGGTGCCGGATAACCCGGATACGCTCCGGTGACCGGAGCCTCGGCCGCAGGGTCGGTGAGTGCGAACATCCGACTGATCCGGCCGGCGTCCGTCGGCAGTCCGCCCAGGAACTTCGAGAACAGTGTGCCCTCGCGGGCGTTGGTGCCGATGATCAGCGGAACCCGGTGCGCGGAACCGTTTGCGAATGCGTCGAGCGGTGACTCCGGCAGGAAGTCACCGTCGATGACGGGGCCGAACGGGTGCAGTCCCGGCGTCTCGGACGTAACCTTCATGGCGAAACGATCGCCCGCCTTACCCAGTGCGCCCGCAGGAAAGGTGCTCAATGCTTCGGCGGCGTTCGCAGGTTCGGCGCCGAGCAGCGATATGTAGTCGGACGCCCACTTCGCGGCCCGGTCGGCCGTGGTGACCAGACCAGGGGCGGAACTCTCCGAGATCGCTCGGGCGAACAGGCCTTCTGCGGTGGGTGTGGCCATCAGTGTGGTGACGGCGTTGGCGCCTGCGGATTCGCCGAAGACGGTGACGTTGTCGGGGTCGCCGCCGAATTCGGCGATGTTGCGCCGCACCCATTCGAGGGCGGCCACCTGGTCGCGCAGCCCCAGGTTGGAGTCGAACGGTCTTTCCGGGGTGGAGAATTGGGTGAAGTCGAGGTATCCCAGCGCGCCGAGTCGGTAGTTGATCGACACGTACACGATGTCGCCGCGGCGCACGAGCGACTGGCCGCCGTAAATCCCGGTGGCGGACATACCCATCGCGTACGCGCCGCCGTGAATGAACACCATCACCGGTCGCGATCCCGAGGTTCCGGGCGTGGCCAGCACGTTGAGTGTCAGACAGTTTTCGCTACTCGGCTGATACTTTCCTGGTCGCAGTGCGGTGAATTTCGTGTTCTGAACGGCGGCGTCGCCGAATTCGTCCGCGTCAAGTTCTCCCGACCACGGCATGACCGGCTGAGGTGCTCGGAGTCGGAGATGGCCGACAGGAGGTGCCGCGTAGGGAATCCCTCGCCACGCGACCAGGTCGCCGACGCGCCGGCCGCGCACCAGTCCCTCGGTCGTCTTTACCAGTGTGTCGGTCGTGAAAGTACTGGACGTCATATCGGCGACTATACGAAGGCGGGCTGACGTCCGCGCTATTTCAGCGCCGTGCCTCCAGTAATCGCAACCACACCTCACTGACAGTCGGATATGACGGAACCGCGTGCCACAGGGTCTCGAGCGGCACCTTCCCTACCAAGGCAATGGTTGCGGCATGGAGGAGTTCGGCCACCTCCGTACCCGCGAAGGTCGCCCCGACCAAGGTGTCGGTCGCCCGGTCGACCACCAGTTTGGCGTGACCGCTGAAATCGTTCCGCGACAAAGACGCCCCGGCAACGGAGATATCGAGCTCCACCGTCTCGACGTCGCGGCCCGAGTCCCGAGCCTGTTCCTCGGTGATCCCGACAGCCGCGACCTCGGGGTCGGCGAACACCACTTGGGGAACCTGCCCGTTGTCGGCGGACGCCAGGAACCGGGAACGTTCCAGGGGCCTGGACTCGGCGCGCGCCGCAATCACGTCGCCGCAGACTCGCCCCTGGTACTTGCCCATATGGGTGAGCAGGGCGCGACCGTTGACATCGCCGACCGCGTACAGCCATCCGTTCGCCGTGGTCAAATGGTCGTCAGTGACGAGGTAGCCGCGGGAGTCGAGCAATCCCGGGTCGAGACCCATCTCGGAGGTCGCGGGTGTGCGTCCCGTCGCGACGACGATCTCGTCGACCACGATCGGGTCGTGGCCCGCAACATCGAGGGTTGCGGGACCACCGTGAATCGAGCCGATCCCAGTGTCCTGAGGATCGGCTCGCTGGACATCGCGAAGGGCGGCGCCGAACAGGATCCGGACCCCCCTCCGCTCCAGCGAGCGGGCCATGAGTTCGCCGGCGAAGTGCTCGTTCTTCGAGAGCAGTCCGTGGCCGCGTACCACCATCGTCAATTCCTCGACGCCGAGGTCCAGCAGCCAGGTTGCGCTCTCACACGCCACCACCCCGCCGCCGATCACCGCGACACGGCGTGGAATCTCCTTCAGATTCGTGGCGTCACGGGAGACCCACGGCAACGCCGCCCGTAGACCGGGAATGTCGGGCACCGTTGCCGTCGTCCCGGTCGCGACGACGACAGCGTGCCGAGCGCGCAGCGTTCGTGCCCCGCCGACTGTGACCGTCCGTTCCCCGCAGATCCGCGCCGATCCGCGGATCACCTCGATTCCTTGCGAATCCGCCCACCTCACCTGCGACGAGTCGTTGTGATGGCTGGTGAACGAGTCCCGGCGAGCGAGGACGGCGCCTACGTCGAGAGCGCCGGCCGACACGCCGGGCATGTTGCGGGCCGCTCCGAGAACCTCTCCCGGTCGCAGCAGTGCCTTGCTCGGCATGCACGCCCAGTAGGAGCATTCGCCGCCGACGAGTTCGTGTTCGATCATGGCGACGGTCCGGTCGCTGCCCGCGATGGCGTAACTCGCGGCATTCTCGCCCGCGGATCCACCGCCGATCACGATCACGTCGAATTCGTCCACGCTGCCCACCGAGTCGGTCATACCAACAACGGTATTCCGGTCGGTGACCGTGTCGCAGAATTTCCGGCGGCCGTCTCGCAAAGTTACTTGCGGGTAGCTAATGTGGCGGGATGATTCGAAAGAAGATTCTGATCACCGGTGCCAGTTCCGGACTCGGCGAAGAGATGGCGCGGCGATTCGCTGCTCAGGGGCGCGACCTCGCCCTGTGTGCGCGGCGCGTCGAACGACTCGAATCCTTGAAGGACGAGTTACAGGCTGCGAACCCCGCGATCAAGGTGGCCGTCCGCGCACTCGACGTCACCGACCACGACGCGGTGGTCCGGGTATTCGGCGAACTGCGCGACGAACTGGGAGGGCTCGACCGAATCATCGTCAATGCGGGACTCGGCAAGGGCGCGAAGATCGGAACGGGGCGTGCTGATGCAAATCTCGCGACCGCCCGGACCAACTTCGTTGGTGCGCTGTCGCAGTGCGAGGCCGCGCTGGAAATCTTCCGTGACCAGAGTTCCGGCCACCTGGTGCTGGTGTCGTCGATCAGCGCCGATCGGGGTCTACCCGGCAAGCTGGCGGCGTACTCGGCCAGCAAAGCGGGCGTGTCGGCCCTAGGCGAGGCGCTGACGGCGGAGTTGGCGAAGAGCCCGATCGTGGTGACGACTCTGCTACCCGGATTCATCGCCACCGACATGTCCGGCGCAGCGGGCGACAGCGCGAAGATGACGGCGACCCTCGACGTGGGCGTCGGTGCGATGGTGTCGGCCATCGAAAAGGAAGCGAACCGTGCTGCGCTGCCGGGAATCAAGTGGCAGGGAATCGACCTCGCGTTGAGGTTCCTTCCACATACATGGACATCCCGGTTCGTGTAGGACTGACCTATGACGACTGCTCGGGAACCCTCGTCGCTTGCGATTACACGGTCGAGACCGCGGGTGGTCATCCTGGGTGGTGGATTTGGTGGGATCTACGCGGCCCGGCGGCTACGGGACGTTGACGTGGACGTCACCCTGCTCGACCGCGGAACCAGCCACGTTTTCCAACCCTTGCTCTATCAATGCGCGACCGGACTTCTTTCGGAAGGCGAGATCAGTAGTCCGCTACGCCATTTGTTGCGTGGGCACCGCAACGCGCACGTCGCACTCGGAGAGGCGCAGTCGATCGACCCCGACGCCAAAGTGCTGACCGTGAGCCGATTCGACGGGTCCGCCTTCGATCTGCCCTACGACTACTTGATCGTCGCCGCAGGGATGCGCCAGGCATACCACGGCCACGACGAGTACATCCAGTGGGCGCCGGGCATGAAGACGCTCGACGACGCCCTCGCCATTCGGCGAAAGCTGATCTCTGCCTTCGAAATGGCCGAATCACTGCCAACCGCGCAGGAGCGTCAGCCGTGGCTCACGTTCGCCGTCGCAGGGGGCGGGCCGACCGGGGTCGAAATCGCAGGCCAGATCCGGGAGCTTGCGACGCACGCTCTCGCTCATGAATTCAGGTCGATCGATCCGAGCGAGGCGCGGGTGCTGCTGTTTCACGGCGGCGATCGGGTTCTCCCGTCCTTCGATCGGAAACTGTCCGCGTCTGCCCAGAGGACGCTCGACAAGGTCGGCGTCGAAACGCATCTCGGCGTGCAAGTCACCGACGTCCGCGAAACCGGCATCGAAACCACGTCAGGGGACGAGACGCGCACCAAGAAACGGTACGAGGCTCGCACGATCCTCTGGACCGCAGGAGTGGAGGCAGTGCCCTTTGCAGCCGTTCTCGCGGATGCCTTGGGAGTGAATCAGACTCACGGTGGGCGCATCGCCGTCGAACCCGATCTGACCGTGCCAGGTCATCCCGACGTCTGGGTGATCGGGGACCTGATGTCGCTGAAGGATCTTCCCGGCGTGGCCGAGGTTGCGATGCAGAGTGGGAAGCACGTTGGTGGCTGCATCGCCCGGATGGTTCCGGGAGGCGCACCCGACCGAAAACCATTCAAGTACCGCAACTTCGGAAGCGCGGCCTATATTGCCCGCAGGCACGCGCTGCTGCAGGCGGGTCCTATCCGGCTCTCCGGGTTCGTCGGCTGGGTGTCGTGGGGCGTCATCCACATTGCGTTCCTCGCCGGGTACCGCAACCGGTTCGGTGCACTTCTCAACTGGGCCGCCACTCTGGCTACGGGATCGCGTCGCGAGCGGGCGATCACCTACGGCGATCCGGAGTCGGCACGTCAGCCCTACTCGGATCTGTCGCCCGAATCCTGACGAGAGTGCCCAACGTCCCGCGTTCCGGGTAGTCGGGAGACGGTCACCAATTCCTCGCGCTGAGCCCGTGCCGGAGGAGTACGCCCTCTACCCGATCCAGTAGTGCCGCGCGGCCGGGGCTGTCGAGCGATTCGAGTGCGAGGGTGTAGCGGCCTCCGAACTTGCTGAGATAGGCCGACAGCCGGGTCCGGCTGGTAACGACACCCGGGTGTACCGCGCGGGTAGTGATCCCGGTGGTCCGGTGATCTCCGACCGAGGCGAGGACATCGGGCAGCGGGCCGATGTTGGAACACAACACGTCCCGTTCGCCGGGGTTGCCCGTGAGGGCGTGCGCCACCCGGTCAGGAACCAGCTGGAGCATCTCCTCCGGGAATCCGGCAGGACTCGTCATCGAGGGCGAGGAGAACGCCGCACGACTAGCGGCTCGCACATCCGCGACGGTGTCTTGTGGGGAGATGTTCACCTCGACCATGGCGATGGAGTTCGCTGTGCTCGCCGAGTTGTCATGAGGTCTGAGGTCCATCGGCACGCTGATCGTGAGTGGCCGGGATTCACCGTCCCGCCTGGCCGACTCGGCCACCACCGACAGGAACAGACTGTTCGCGGTTCCACAGGCCCGCTCGGCGGCGGTATCCCACTGCTCGGCGTCCACGTCCAGCACAGCTGTCACGGGAGAGTGGCACGGTGTTTCCGAAAGAATCGTGGTTTCGGAACGCATTTTGTCGCCCGCGTGCAGAAAGCGACGGAGTTCGGCCCGGCGCCGTCCGCTCACCACCAGGCCGGCGACCGCGCATGCCGTTCCCGCCGTCACGCGGCCGGCGAGTTGGGCGGCATCGCGCATGTCGGCGGCAGTGCTGCCGCCGGTGAGTCCACCGTCCGGTTCGGCGGTGCCCTGCAGCGCAGCGGCCGTCACACCCTGCAGCGCAGCGGCCGTCACACCCTGCAGCGCAGCTGCGATGGCCGCAGACAGTCCCTGGGCGTCCGCGACCACGTGGGAGCACACCAGCGACAGGACGGTGCCCCCGTCGCCCAGGCGCGCACACGTGAGCCGCCAACCGGGACCGTGCTCGGGGTTCACCGGCAGGGACGCCTGCTCATCCGCCCACGCGAGAACCGCGGCCGCATCGATCTCGGAGTACTCGACGGGGAATGCAGCGGTAGTCGGCTCGAAGCGGGGACGTGCACCGGGGATCCGGGGACGGACCACCCGCACGCCCAGCGGTCCCCGCGCGAGGTTTGCGCGCAGGGACTCGAGGGCTGGGTCCTCGACCCGCCCATCGGTTCGCCACAATCCCTGCATCACGATCGGCGTTCCCCACCCTCGATGGGAACGCAGGAATATCTCGTCGACAACGCTCAAGCGGGCGCTCACCGGCGAATTGTACGACGTTCAGGGACGGCCGCACCGGTCTGTCGCTGGAAAACGGGCGCATACTGGAGCTGCAGCGCTGTTCGGAACGGTACCCGGAACTGCAGCGCTGTTCGGAACGGCACACGGAGCAGACCATGGTTAGCGTCGAGAAGTGGAAGGTATGGGGTTCCGTCGTGGAGGTCGACGTCACCGAGGCTGCTGCCCTTTCCGAGGCTGCCGCACTGATCGCTGGTGTCATCGACGAGGCCGAATCGGTATGCGATATTCACCGCGGCGATGCCGAGATCCACGCCGTCAACCTCTCGCAGGGTGCGCCGGTCAAAGTTAGCCGACGGATGTCCGCATTGCTGCGCTCCGCGCTGTGGGTGGCCCGGATGACGGACGGTGCCGTGAACCCAATCAGCTCCGAATCTGCCGACGACGACCTTGTTCCGACTGTGCATCCGACACCGAGTTTCCTCGACATCCAGATCGACGACGACGTGGTGTTCGCTCCGTGGGGTGCGTCCTTCGAGATCACCGGTACGGCCAAAGCGGACACCGTGGATCGAGCGGCTGAACTAGTCGCCCGTGAACTCGAATGCGGGGCGGCCGTGCGCATCGGTGACGTGATCGCGACGGCCGGGCACTGTCCCGCCGGCGGTTGGCAGATTTCCGTGCCGGGTGACGGTGAGATCGAGTTGGTGAATGGGATGGCGATGGCGACGGCGTTCGCGCTCGCAGCCACGGAACCGCCCGCTGTCACCGAGTCTCGTACCGCCACCGAGTGGGAGGCGGTGACGGTGATCGCTGATGATGCACTCTGGGCCTATGCCGTCGGCGTGGCGGCACTCGCCCGTGAGATCGGCGCGATCCGATGGATCGAGCAGCACGAACTGCGCGCTCGGTTGGTGGATCGTTCGGGTCGGGTCTACACCACCGAGAACTGGTGAGTCAAGCGCGCCTGCGCTGACGGCGGTACCGTCGCACCAGGCTGTCCGTCGACGTATCGCTCTGTGCGGCAGGAGGATCCGTGGAAGTAAGTACCGACTGCAACTCCACGGCCTGTGTCTTGCCTAGCTCGACGCCCCACTGGTCGAACGAGTCGATTCCCCAGATTATCCCCTCGACGAACAACTGGTGCTCGTACAGCGCAATCAGTTGTCCGACAACGGATGGTGTGAGCTTGGGCGCGAGGATCGTCGTGGATGGCCGGTTGCCGGGCATCACCTTGTGCGGCACCAGATATTCGGGAGTTCCCTCGGCGGCAATCTCCTCGGCAGTTTTGCCGAACGCCAACACTTTCGTCTGGGCAAAGAAGTTGCTCATCAACAGGTCGTGCATGCTGCCTGTGCCGTCCGCGGTAGGAAGATCATCCGTGGGCTCGCCGAAGCCGATGAAATCGGCGGGAACCAAACGAGTGCCCTGATGTAGCAACTGGTAGAAGGCGTGTTGTCCGTTGGTTCCCGGCTCACCCCAAAAGATCTCGCCGGTGGGTGTCGAGACGGGGGAGCCGTCCGCGCGTACCGACTTGCCGTTGGATTCCATAGTCAACTGCTGCAGGTACGCCGCGAACCGGGCGAGGTCGTTGGAATACGGCAGCACGGCACGGGATTCGGCGCCGAAGAAGCTTGAATACCAGAGTCCGATGAGACCGAGCAGTACCGGCCCGTTCTCTTCGAGAGGTGCCGAACGGAAGTGCTCGTCCACCGCGTGGAAACCGGCGAGGAACTCCGCGAAACGTTCCTTGCCGATCGCGGCCATCACCGACAGCCCGATGGCCGAATCGACCGAATACCGGCCGCCCACCCAGTCCCAGAATCCGAACATGTTGACCGTGTCGATGCCGAACTCTGCCACCCTGTGTGCATCTGTGGAGACGGCGACGAAATGCTTTGCAACGGCTTCGCTTCCGAGGCCGAGTCCTTCGAGGAGCCACCGGCGTGCGGCGGTCGCGTTGGTGAGCGTCTCGAGGGTCGAGAACGTCTTGGACGCTACGATGAACAGCGTGGTGGCCGGGTCGAGGCCGTGCAGGCTGCACACCAGGTCGGAGGGGTCGATGTTGGAGATGAACCGGACACTGATGCCGGCGTCGGCGTAGTGACGCAGAGCTCGATAGACCATTGCCGGGCCCAGGTCGGAGCCGCCGATGCCGATGTTGACGACGGTCGTGATCTTTTCTCCTGTGGAACCGCGCCATTCCCCGGACCGCAAGCGGTCAGTGAAGTCGCCCATGCGATTGAGCACGTCGTGGACGTCGGCCACAACGTCCTGCCCGTCGACGGTGAGAGTCGCGTCAGCAGGCAGCCTCAACGCAGTGTGCAGGACCGCACGGTTCTCCGAAGTGTTGATGTGTCCGCCTGAGAACATCGCGTCACGTCGCTCCTCCACCCCGGCGGTGCGAGCGAGTTCGAGGAGTAGCCCGAGAGTCTCGCGGTCGACACGGTGCTTGCTGTAGTCGATATACAGGTCGCCGATGGAGACGTTGAGTTCGTTACCGCGCGCCGGGTCCCTGGCGAAAAGCTCTCGAAGATGAACGGACTGGATTCGAGCGTGGTGATCACGCAATTCCTGCCAGGCAGCGGTTTCGGTGATGTCTGGGCTCACAAGAGTTGAGCTTAGTGCCAGCGCGTCGAAACTTCCGTGCTCTCTTCAATGCGGCGCATTATGGAAACTATGGATGTTGCCGAACTCTTGCGAACCGTGCCCACGACACTCTTCCTAGGCGGCGAGCGATGCGACGCCGAGAGTGGCGCCACCTTCACCGTATTCGATCCGTCGACGGGTGACGCCCTGGCCGAGGTGGCGGATGCCAGTCCCGGCGACGCGATGAAAGCACTCGACGCCGCGGTCGCGGTGCAGCGGGAGTGGGCGGCGACACCGGCGCGCGAGCGCGGGGAACTGTTGCGAGCGGTGTTCGAGAAGATCACCGAGCGTGCCGACGACTTCGCGCTGCTGATGACCCTGGAGATGGGCAAGGCCCTGCAGGAGAGCAGGGCAGAGGTGAAGTACGGGGCAGAGTTCTTTCGTTGGTTCAGCGAGGAGGCGGTCCGTATCGCGGGCCGCTACACCCCGGCACCCGCAGGCAACGGACGCATCTTGGTGAGCAAGCAGCCTGTCGGGCCGTGTTTGGCGATCACTCCGTGGAACTTTCCCCTCGCGATGGGCACCCGCAAGATTGGACCGGCGCTGGCGGCCGGATGCACGATGATCGTGAAACCCGCCTCCGAGACACCGTTGACCATGCTGCTGCTCGCCGACGTGATGGCCGCCGCGGGATTGCCCAAGGGTGTCCTGTCCGTGTTGCCGACCTCGAAATCCGGCGAGGTCACGAGCCCGCTGCTCGAGGACCCGCGGTTGAGGAAGCTCAGTTTCACCGGTTCGACCGGCGTGGGACGGATGCTGGTCGAGAAGTCGGCGAAGGGTCTGCTCCGTACGTCAATGGAACTGGGCGGCAACGCACCCTTCGTCGTCTTCGACGACGCAGACGTCGACAAGGCGGTCGCGGGCGCGGTAATGGCCAAGATGCGCAACGGCGGCGAGGCCTGCACCGCGGCCAACCGTTTCCACGTAGCGAACGGAGTGCGCGAGGAGTTCACCGCGAAGTTGGTGGACAAGCTTTCGTCGTACACGCTCGGGGCAGGTAAGGAGGCCGACACGACGCTTGGTCCGCTGATCAATGCGAATCAACTCGAGACGGTCGGCGAACTCGTGCAGGACGCAGTCGGGGCGGGCGCCAGGGTGCGTCTGGGAGGCGTCGCACCGGAGGGCAGCGGCTATTTCTACCCTGCGACCGTGCTGGACGAGGTGCCCGCGAAGGCGCGGATTCTGAAGGAGGAGGTTTTCGGTCCGGTGGCCGCGATCACGGGATTCGACACCGAGGAAGAGGGGATCGCTGCGGCCAACGACACGGAGTTCGGACTGGCCGCTTACATCTTCACCCGAGACCTCGACCGCGCACTGCGCGTGGCTGACGCCATTGAATCGGGCATGGTGGGCGTTAACCGCGGAGTCATCTCGGACACGGCAGCGCCCTTCGGCGGCGTGAAAGCGTCCGGCTTTGGGCGCGAAGGAGGCAGTGAAGGTATCGAGGAGTACTTGGCAACCAAGTATGTGGCACTGGAGATGTAGCGGCTGCAGGTGGGACGAGCGCCGACCGTCTTTCGGGATTCAGAGCTACCCGAACTCAGTGACCGAGACGACCTCGCCCGAGGCGCAGCAACAACATGGCAAGCGTGTGGCCTTCCTGGCCGAGTTCGTTGAACCGCTCGAGCACCTTCATCTCACGGCTGTGAACGAGGCGAGGACCGCCGGACGCCATCCGGGTGCGACCGATAAGCTGCGAGACCTCGGCGCGGCGCTTGATCGCGGCGAGTATTTCGGCGTCGAGCTTGTCGATCTCTTCGCGAAGAACCTCGATTTCCGCTTCGTTGATGGGAACAGTGGGTTCGTTGTCGGCTGATGTCACGGTCTGAGTGCTCATTGGTTCGTCTCCTCTTGTCAAAACTTGGATCGGTGGTTCGGGTCGAGTCGTTACCGATCCAGGCGCACTTTGACGAAAAAGCCCCGGATCCGGTACGGAGTTCGGGGCCCCTGAGCTGTTCAGTTGTCAAGCACCGGAAGCCGGTGCCTGACAAAAAATCGCCACAGCGGGCGCGACGACGGACTGAACATATGTACCAGTTTGACATGACGATACCGCGCGCGCCAAGCGGCTGTGGCCCTGTCGGTACACGCCGGTAGGTTGGACAGACGATGAACACTATCTCCGGCACTGCTTCTTCCACGAGCGCGGCATCGGCCCCGCGTGGCGCTTCACCTCGACGCGGGGGATCGGACGCGCTACTTCAGGGCCTCAATCCACCGCAGCGGGAAGCGGTCGTGCATGCAGGATCGCCACTGTTGATCGTCGCGGGTGCAGGCTCGGGCAAGACGGCTGTGCTCACCCGGCGCATCGCATATTTGCTGGCAGAGAGGGGCGTGATGCCCGGTCAGATCCTGGCCATCACCTTCACCAACAAGGCGGCCGCGGAGATGCGGGAGCGCGTCGCCCACCTCGTCGGCCCCCGGGGCAACAGCATGTGGGTGTCCACCTTCCATTCAAGCTGCGTGCGCATCCTGCGGGCGCAGGCGACACTGGTGCCCGGCCTCAATTCGAATTTCTCGATCTACGACGCGGATGATTCGCGACGGCTGCTGACGATGATCGCCAAGGATCTGAACATCGATACCAAGCGGTATTCGGCGCGGCTACTCGCAACCCACATCTCGAATCTCAAGAATGAACTCGTCGCACCCGAGCAAGCGGCGGCCGACGCGGACAAGGATCCGGCGGAGCTGCCGCGGCTGATCGCCAAGGTGTACGGCCACTATCAGCAGCGGTTGCGTTCGGCGAACGCGCTTGACTTCGACGACCTGATCGGCGAGACGGTCGCGATGCTGCATGCATTCCCGCAGGTGGCCGAATACTACCGACGCCGGTTCCGCCACGTACTGGTCGATGAGTACCAGGACACGAACCACGCCCAATACATGCTCGTGCGCGAACTGGTCGGCGGGAGCGGGGGCGGCGAAGACGCAGAACACGGGGTTGCGCCCGCTGAATTATGTGTGGTGGGTGACGCGGACCAGTCGATCTACGCGTTCCGCGGCGCCACGATCCGCAACATCGAGGAGTTCGAGCGCGACTACCCGGATGCGCGCACCATTCTGCTGGAGCAGAACTACCGCTCGAGTCAGAACATCCTGTCGGCGGCAAACTCCGTGATCTCGAAGAACGCCGGCCGCCGAGAGAAGCGGCTGTGGACCGATTCGGGCGAGGGTGAGCTCATCACGGGCTACGTGGCCGACAACGAGCACGACGAGGCGTCGTTCGTGGCCTCGGAGATCGACAAGTTGGTCGATTCGGGTGCCGCCAAGTTCGGCGACGTCGCAGTGTTCTACCGCACCAACAACTCCTCCCGCGCCCTGGAGGAGATCTTCATCCGGCTTGGCGTTCCGTACAAGGTCGTCGGCGGGGTGCGTTTCTACGAGCGCAAAGAGGTGCGTGACATAGTCGCGTATCTCCGCGTCCTCGCGAACGAGGACGATACGGTCAGTCTGCGCCGCATCCTGAACACGCCGCGTCGCGGCATCGGCGATCGCGCCGAGGCCTGTGTAGCCGTCCACGCCGAGCAACGGGGCATCAGCTTCGCCGAGGCATTGCGGGACGGTGGGGAAGGTCGGGTGTCGTTGCTGAATTCGCGTTCTCAGAAGGCCGTCGCGTCCTTCCTCGAACTCATGGACGGACTGCGGATTCTTCTCCCACCAGAGACCGCCGCAGACCACATTGTTCCCGATCAACTTGGCGATATCGGTGACGTTGTCGAGGCTGTCCTCGAACGGACGGGCTACCATGCCGAACTCGCGGCGAGTAGCGATCCCCAGGACGGGGCCCGGCTAGACAACCTCAACGAACTCGCCAGTGTGGCCCGCGAGTTCAGCTCCGACGCCAGGAATGCGCTCGGACTCGTCGAACCGCCGGAGGACGGCGACGTCGAAGCGCGGGACGGCGAACCCGACCCGGGTTCACTCGCCGCCTTCCTGGAAAGGGTCTCACTGGTCGCGGATTCCGATCAGCTACCGGACAGCGACGAAGGTGTCGTCACGCTGATGACGCTGCACACCGCGAAGGGCCTCGAGTTCCCGGTCGTCTTCGTCACCGGATGGGAGGACGGTCAGTTCCCGCACATGCGGGCACTCGGCGACCCCACTGAGTTGTCCGAGGAGCGCAGGCTCGCGTACGTGGGCATCACTCGTGCCCGACACCGGTTGTACCTGACCCGGGCCGTCATGCGCTCGGCGTGGGGTCAGCCCATCCAGAACCCCGAGTCGCGGTTTCTGCAGGAGATCCCCTCGGACCTGGTGCACTGGCGCCGTGAGGACCCGGGCACCGGCATCGGTTCGGGTGGCGCGATCGGCGGTGGCCGCGCGCGCGGATCGGGTTACGGCGGTCAGGGCTTGGGTGGCGGTTCGGCCTCGAGTCCGAGTTTTGGTGCCGCCCGGTCCCGCAACAACACCCTGATACTCGCGGTCGGCGACCGCGTCAGTCACGACAAGTACGGTCTGGGTACAGTTCTCGAGACCAAAGGCGCCGGGCCGACTGCAACAGTCACCGTCGATTTCGGCAGCGCGGGTAAGGTGCGGTTGATGCTGATCGGCGGCGTGCCGATGATAAAGCTGTAGGTAGACGAAAACGACGGCGCATGCAGGAAATGCATGCGCCGTCGTCGTCGTCGGTTCGGGGTGCGCCTGGGCGCGGTCAGTCCCTCTCGAAGCCGAGGCTGATGCCACGGGTGGCCAACCAGGGCTGAGGATCGATTTTGTTGTCACCCGGGAGGTGAACCTCGAAGTGCAGGTGGGGGCCGGTGGAGAAGCCGCGGTTCCCCATGGTGGCGATCTGGTCGCCTGCCATAACCGTCTGGCCGACCGAGACGGTCGCGGTGTTGATGTGTCCGTACACGGTGACGGTTCCGTCTGCGTGCAACAGTCGGACCCACATGCCGAAACCTGAAGCTGGACCCGCGTCGATGACCTCACCGTCGGCAACCGCCAGGATGGGTGTGCCGATCGCGTTCGCGATGTCGATGCCTGCGTGCATGTCACCCCAGCGGCCGCCGAAGTGGGAGGTATACGTTCCCGCGGCGGGGAGGACAAAGAGTGGCCGGCGCGCGGCAGCTTCGCGTGCTGCTCGCTGTTCGCTGAAGCGCTGCCCCTTGGCGAGGAGGTTGCTGAACTGCGACAGGTCGGTGGCGTTCGCGACGTTGAGGACCTGCGGCGCGTTCGATGTAGACGTGGCGATGCCGGTATCTGTGGAGAACTGAGCTGCCTGCGGTTCGGCCGTCGCCCCGATGGCGCTCGACTGGTCACTGGCGAGGGCAACCTCGGAGTAATCGGAGGAGCTGGATGGTGCACTGCTGACTGCCGCCTGGCCCCCGGCGACTACGGCGCCCGCAGCGACAGCAAGCACGGCAGCTCGGCCCTTGAGGGCTGAGGGGGGAGCTGGGACTCGGTGTGCGCCGCGACGGAAGTGGGAGGGTGCGCCCTCGACCGAGTGGGCGGACACGGATTCGGAATCGTTGCGGGGAGTAAACCCGGGGATATCGAACTCGTTGTAACGCTCGACCGAACTCGGGAGATACTCGATCGAATCGGAAAAATGCTCGATCGAATCGGAAAGAAACGGGGGAGTGGCGTCGTCCTTGTGATCCAGCAATTCGTCATCGTGGTTACTCGCGAAACGGCTGGCCGTGAACTGACTGCGGTGGTGCATAGTGCCGTCCGTCCTCCTGATCGTGACCTGCCTGTGACTTATTCCCGGGGCGACGGTAACGAAACGGTTGCGATGCGCGCAACCTATAGCCCATGGAGAGGGCTACATGTGACACGCATCACAGGCTGAACTGGGAAAACTGTCGGCTCCGCATGTGATCGATTGAATCTCGTACCCGGACGCGCGCGTCGTAATCCTGGGCGGGCCGTATGGAAGCGATAACGTCGGAAATGTGTCGTCATCAACTCGATCTCGAGGTGGGCGCAGGGCCGTACCCGAACGTGTTGGTTCGTCCGGCGGTGCCGGTCAGACGGGCGTCGAGGAGCCTGATCCCGTCCGTGCCCGCATGGGGTGTGCGGTCGCAGTCGTCCTGGGACTTGTCGGCGGTCTGGGAGTGGCGTCGGCGCCATTCCTCCATGCCGTTCGATCGGCAGGTGGGGTCGAGTCGCTGTCCGGTGTCGGTTCGGCCGTAGCGTGGGCCGCCGTGTCCGCAGTCGCGGCGCCGGTACTGGCCGTACTGGCCGTGCTGGCCCGCCGCACCGCCGTGGCAGGGGCAGTATTGGTAGGTGCCGGCGCGGTGTCCGTCGGTGCGGTCGTGTTGGACACGCAATTATGGACCGACGCGATCGACGCCAACCGCTTCGAACTCTTCAGACCCGAGACCGCAGCCGAACTCGCTGCCGGAACCGGCGCGTATGCGGTTCTCGTCGGCCATGCGCTGATCGCCATCGCCGGAGTGTTCGGCATGGTCGCGATTCACCAGGCGTCACTCGCAGACGGTTACGGCGGCGCCCGCAGTGCCGAGCAGGTCGGGCGTGCCACGGGTGCGCGTGTGGGCTTTCTGCCGTCTGCGGTGGCGGTGGTGGCCGCCGTTCTACTCATGGGAGCCCTGTTCGCTCCGTCGTTCGTCTCCCAGGATCCTGTGATCCTCGTGCCGCCCGTAGTTGAGTCATACCTCGCCTCGTCTGCCGGTGCAGGCCTCGTAGCGGTAGCCGTCCTGATCGTGGTGGCCTCGGCGTTGGCGTCCCTCTCGCCGACCGTCGCGTCCGGTGCGCTCGTCGGAGCAGGCCTGGCCGCACTGGGAGTGGTCGGGACGCGTCTGGTGGCCGGACTCACCGCAGGCGACCGTATCGCCCCCGGCCCGGGGGCGGTATGGGGAACCGTCGGTGCGGGCCTCCTTGTGCTCGTCGGAATCTGCCTCCCGATGATCGATCGCAAGCGCGACGAAAGGATCGCGAGAACCCTCGAGGCTCCGACCCAGGTCTCTTCCCGAAAGCAGGGTGCCGTGATGCCGTCTGCGAAGGGCGTCGCCAAGGCGGCACTGCGGGCTGAGGCCACTGCGGCGCGTGCTCGCATAGCGCGGTGGCACATCGCCGCGGGCATTGCCGGAATCTCCACCGCGGTGCTTGCTGGTGTCGGTGCTCTGCTCCCGGTTCTCGAGTTCCCTGCAGGCACTGTCCGCCCGGACTTCTTAGCGACCCGAGTGGTACTCGTCGCCTCGGTCGTCCTCGCTGTCGGATGCGTCTGGCTGCTGCTGTCGGAATTTGCGTCCGCGGTCCGGCCCGCTGTCGGGGTGCTGTGGGTGACGATCCCGTTCTCGGTGACCGGCGTATCGCAGTCTGTAGTCCTCGCCACCGACGTGCCGGGAGTGGGGGCGGGCATCGGCGCGGTCCTGCTTTGGTGCGCCGCCCTTATGGCTAGCGTAACGGGCGCGCTGACATGGTCCGCCGGTTCCGCGGAACGCGATGAAATCGACATGTCCGAGGACCCGTCCACCGCCGTTTCGGTGCTGGTGGTCGGCGGTCTCGGTGCGGTGGCCGCGCTCGTCGGCCTGGGGTTGCCTCTGTTCCATGGGACCGACGCACGTGGCGACGAATACGCCGCCACGTCGTTCGCGGAAGTTCCGTGGGGTCTCGACGTCTGGGGGCGCGTTCTGCTCGGTGCCGCGGTCGTAGTGGCAGTCGTCGTCGCTTCACGCGCCCGGTCCCCCCGGGCGGTTGCACTCCTCCTCGGCTCGGCCGTTGCGATGGGGATATACCTCTTGTCGTGGCCGCTTACACAGGCGCGGGTGGACGACCCCGAAATGGGGGTCGGTGTCATCCCCACAACGGTGGGCATAGTGTTGATCGCGGCTGCCGCGGTCCTCCCGAATCACAACCGAAGTCGGTGAGGCTCGCCTCCGTGATCCCAGCGAGGCTCGCCTCGGTGATCCCAGCGAGGCTCGCCTCGGTACGCCCCAGCGAGGCTCGCCTCGGTACCCGGCATCGGGTGATGTGGCCCACATGGCATACCTGTGGGCGCGGATGGGGCCCGGCAACTGGTTAAAGTCCAAAACAGACCCGCTCCTACCCCTCGAGCGGGTGTCAACGCAGACGAGACGGTGAGCAGATGGATCTCTTCGAATATCAGGCGAAGGAACTCTTCGCCAAGCATGAGGTGCCGACTTCGGCTGGACGTGTTACCGACACGGTTGCGGGCGCGCGCGAGATTGCCGAAGAAATTGGCAAGCCCGTGATGGTCAAGGCGCAGGTCAAGGTCGGCGGCCGGGGTAAGGCGGGTGGCGTCAAGTACTCCACCGACGTCGATGCCGCGCAGGCAAACGCCGAGGCGATCCTGGGTCTCGACATCAAGGGGCATGTCGTCAAGAAGTTGCTGGTAGCAGAGGCGAGCGACATTGCCGAGGAGTACTACATCTCCTTCCTGCTCGACCGGACCAACCGCACCTACCTGGCCATGTGCTCGGTGGAGGGTGGCGTCGAGATCGAGGTCACCGCAGAGGAGAACCCCGACGCTCTCGCCAAGATCCCCGTCGACGCCGTCAAGGGTGTCGACCTCGCGTTCGCGCGCAGCATCGCCGAAGCAGGAAAGCTGCCCGCCGAGGTGCTAGACGCCGCGGCCGTGACCATTCAGAAACTGTGGGAGGTCTTCATCAACGAAGACGCTCTCCTCGTCGAAGTCAACCCCCTCGTCCGCACCCCGGACGATCGGATCCTCGCTCTCGACGGCAAGGTCACGCTGGACGAGAACGCTGCCTTCCGTCAGCCTGGACACGAGGCGTTCGAGGACAAGGACGCCACGGACCCGCTCGAATTGAAGGCCAAGGAGAACGACCTCAACTACGTCAAGCTGGACGGCCAAGTCGGCATCATCGGCAACGGCGCCGGACTGGTCATGTCAACACTGGACGTCGTCGCCTACGCAGGTGAAAAGCACGGCGGAGTGAAGCCCGCCAACTTCCTCGACATCGGAGGCGGTGCTTCCGCAGAGGTCATGGCCAACGGCCTCGACGTCATTCTGAACGACGTTCAGGTCAAGAGTGTGTTCGTGAACGTTTTCGGCGGCATCACCGCGTGCGACGCTGTCGCCAACGGCATCGTCGGCGCCTTGAAGACGCTCGGCGACGAAGCCAACAAGCCGCTGGTCGTCCGCTTGGACGGCAACAATGTCGAAGAGGGTCGTCGCATCCTCGCCGAGGCCGCCCACCCGCTGGTCACCGTCGTCGGAACCATGGACGAGGCTGCCGACAAGGCTGCCGAGTTGGCCTTCGCCGCAAAGTAAAGGGACTTCAATAACATGGCTATCTTCCTGACCAAGGACTCCAAGGTCATCGTCCAAGGCATCACCGGCGGCGAGGGCACCAAGCACACCGCACTGATGCTCAAGGCCGGCACCCAGGTCGTCGGGGGTGTCAACGCCCGCAAGGCCGGCACCACCGTCACCCACGACGGCGGCGTCGAACTGCCGGTCTTCGGCACCGTCGTCGAGGCCATCGAGAAGACCGGCGCGGACGTCTCTATAGCGTTCGTTCCCCCGGCCTTCGCCAAAGACGCCATCGTCGAGGCCATCGACGCGGAGATTCCGCTGCTCGTGGTCATCACCGAGGGCATTCCCGTGCAGGACTCCGCGTACGCCTGGGCGTACAACGTGTCGAAGGGCAACAAGACGCGCATCATCGGACCCAACTGTCCCGGCATCATCACGCCCGGCGAGTCGCTGGTCGGTATCACCCCGGCCAACATCGCCGGCACCGGCCCGATCGGCCTGGTCTCCAAGTCGGGCACGCTCACCTACCAGATGATGTTCGAATTGCGTGAATTCGGCTTCTCGACCGCCATCGGCATCGGCGGTGACCCGGTGATCGGAACCACCCACATCGACGCCATCGAGGCGTTCGAGAAGGATCCCGAGACCAAGGTCATCGTGATGATCGGTGAAATTGGTGGCGACGCCGAGGAGCGCGCCGCCGACTACATCAGGGAAAACGTGACCAAGCCGGTCGTCGGCTACGTCGCGGGGTTCACTGCTCCCGAGGGCAAGACTATGGGCCACGCAGGCGCCATCGTCTCCGGTTCTTCGGGAACCGCACAGGCCAAGAAGGACGCTCTCGAGGCGGCCGGCGTCAGGGTTGGCAAGACGCCGTCCGAGACTGCCGAGCTCGCTCGCGAGATTCTGAAGAACCTCTGATCGAAGTCAAATCACTCGAACGGCGCTCGTAGCCAGGGTGTCTCGCCCGGATTTGGGCGTCGCTCGCGAGATTCTGAAAAGCGTCTGATCGAAGTCAGATCACTCGAACGGCGCTCGTAGCCAGGGTGTTTCGCCCGATTTCGGGCGCCGTTTCGTATATGCTGACCGAGGCGCCGACCGCGCTCGCGGCGGTGCCGGGAACGAACCCCGGGAAGTCGTCGCGAATTCATCTGGAAGAGAGACGGGCACGATGACCAACACGACCGAACCGGGGAGCTACGGTGTGTCGCAGCAGTTCCCGGCGCAATCGACTCAGCCCCACCCGCAACAGAGTTCGCAGGGGTTGTGGCAGCAGGGTTTTCCGCAGCCCACGTACGCCGCACGGATTGCTGGAGTCGGTGGCGGACTTCCCTTTTTCCTTGCCCTCTGCGTGGCGGGTCTGGGTGTCGTCAACTTCTTGCTCGGCTTCGCTCCGTTCGCGAAGGCGGACTTGGATGCCGCCACCGATGGCATCTTCGGTGGCGACAGTATGGCGTTCTTCGATAATGCGGCGCTCGGTGCGGGCATCGCGGGCATCGCATTCCTTCTCCTGGCCGGGATGATCACCGCCGTCGGTCTGCTCCCGCGCCAGAGAAGCAATGCAGGTTTGGCCGCGGCCACCGCGGTCACCGGATTCGTAACCGTGCTGTTCACGCTGATCGGGCTCACGCCGGGACTTGAAGCCGGAGTCGGGCTGATCCTGGTTCTCGTCTTCGGATTCCTCCAGGCGGCGGCTGCAGTGGCGGTCGTCCTGCTCGGTACGGCGGACTTCACGCAGTCGGCGCTGGCCGGCGTGTATCCCGTGCCGGGGCATGCCCCGGGCCAGTCGGCTGCTCCCGGCATGTCGGCGCAATCGCAAGTGTCTGCTACCACTCCGCAGCCCGGGGAGCGCCACGACGAGAACCCAGGTCACGTTCCCACTCACTGAATGCCAGCCGACGCGAGTTCGCTGGTACCGGTGATGCTTTCGGCTATGAGGGCGACTAGGTGCCAGGGATCTCGTGTCGGGAGGGGGCGCCACAGCGTCGTACGCGGCGTTGTGGTCGGTGACTTCCCGGCCGCGGAGGTCGGCCTCTACCCGGTCCGGGGTGTCACATTCGGCTTCGGGGCAGTTCAAGTGTTCTCGACTCAGCGACTTCGGCACCTCGGCGCTGACCCAATGGGTCTCCATAGCACCCAGCATCGGTACACCGGCGGTGTCGCCTGGTTCGCCGTCGTCATTTGCCCGCTCGACCCGGTCGCTGGGCCCGTCGATGATGTGTGCGGAACAAGATGCGATGCATCTGAATAGGCGCGTCGCTGTTCTTGTACGAACGACTGTGCCGACTCGGCGTCCTGTACGCGCCGTACGCCCGCGATGAAGCCCGAATGTTTCACCTCGGTCTTGACGGAGAGAGTTGTGGCGCGGGGGGCGAGGGTGTACGGCACGGGGCCATTATCTCCTGCGCTGTTCCCTCAACCGAGGCCGATGACCGACGGGCTATCCGTAGGCTAACGTCGGAAGAGCGCACGCAGACGACCGCCTGTCGACTAGGAGAAGCCATGACGTTTACGCCCGGAGGAACGAGTTACGGTCCGCCCGCGAAACCGGCATCAGGGGACGAATCGAAAGGTCTGAGCTTCTTCCTTCTGGTCGGTGTCGCGGGTCTCGGCGTTCTGAACTTGCTACTCGGATTCGCGCCCTACGCCACGTTCAGTGACACGCTCGGGGGCGGGTCCGTGAACTCGTTCGACACCATCAGCACGACCGGAGTCGGACTCCTGTTTCTCGGCGGACTGCTCGCGGCGACCTCCCTCCTCCCGAAGCAGTCGTATGTCGGCGCGGCAGCCGCGGCGTCGATAGCGGGTTGGGTTCTCGCGTTGTTGATTTTCCTCTTCGTGGACGCCAATGCGGGTTGGGGTGCGATCCTGATCCTCGTCGTCGGATTCGTCCAGTCCGCCGTAGCCGTCGCGGCGGTGCTGTTCGAGATGGGGATCCTCGAGCAGTCCGCACCCCCGGCTTCTCCCGCGGCCTTGAGTCAGCCAGGTCAGCTCGGCCAGGCGTCGAAGGTTCACGGCCAGGCGCCTCAGCAGTCGTACGGTCAGCAACCGCAGGGCTACGGCCAGGCACCTCAGCAGTCGTACGGTCAGCAACCGCAGGGCTACGGCCAGGCACCTCAGCAGTCGTACGGTCAGCAACCGCAGGGCTACGGCCAGGCACCTCAGCAGCCGTACGGTCAGCAACCGCAGGGTTACGGCGCCCCGCAGGGCTACGGCGCCCCGCAGGGCTACGGCGCCCCGCAGGGCTACGGTCAACAGAATCAGCCCGGTTACGGCCAATCGGGTTATGAACAGTCAGCCTACGGACATTCGGGTTACAGCCAGTCTGGTTACGACCCGCAGGGTCAGCCATCGCAGAAACAGACCGGCGGATACGGCCAAAACTATGGGCAACCGTCGCAATCGCAACAGGGTTACGGACCCGGTGCCGGGGGGCCGGCACCCACGTCGTACGACCCCCCGACGGCCGCGTACCAGCAACCGCAGTACCCAGGCACCGCCGAGTCCTCGGGTCCGTCGCAGCCCCACGGAACTTCCGGCTCGCCATACCCGACCGAACCGGCCGGTTACGGTTCGGCTCAGCAAGAGCCGACGGCGGACGGCTCGGAGACCGAGTTCTCCCCGGTGGAGCGCACATTGGAATACGGCGAGCAGTCGGCGACCGAGCCCCAACAGCCGGAATCGGAGGAGAAGCCCGAACCGGAGGGTGGCGCGCCGACCCAGGCGTTCGACTCTGGTGCCGACAGGGACGACAGGGACGACAGGGACGACAAGTAGGATCCTGCCTGGCAAGTGGCCTCCGACCGAGTGTGGTCGGGGGCCACTTCCGTCGGCGCGCCTGACTGCCACCGTATCGTCGGAGTGCCACTCTCGAGGGGATGAGTTCTTTGATTGATCGTGCGCAGCGCACCGCTCGAGGTGCCGGACGGCGAAAAGTCGGTGAGGCCGAGAGACGAGGCCGGCGGCAGCGTCCGGTTCCAGACTCCGATGCCGACGAGACGGGGATGCTGCTGACTATTGCGTTCCGGCCGGCGGGCGTCACCGTCGTACTGCTGTCGACATTGATCGTGGTGACGTTGGTGGTGGCGAACAGCGATCTGACGGGGACGTTCGGTGCCATCGCTGCGGCGTGGCTGGCGATCCATCAGGTGCCGTTGACGATCGACGACACCACGCTTGGTGTTCTCCCGATCTTGCCGACAGTGGGCATTGTGTGGGCCGTCGCCCGGGGTTGCGCGGCGGTGACGGCTCCCGCATCCTCACCGAGGCAGGCATTCCGGGTGATCGGCGCGGCCGTCGCCGGACCGCTTGTCGTGACGGCCATCGGGCTCGCGGTGATCGCGGACGCGTCCGCCGTGATTCCGCTGTCCTCGCCGAATGCGCTCTTCGCGTTCGGATGGGTGTTCTTCGTGCATCTGCTCGCGGCGTCGACAGGAGTTGCTGCCGCGACATGGCCGACGCTCGGTGCCCACGTCCCGTCGTGGGTCCGGGATGCGGTGCGACCGGGACTGTGCGCGATGATGGCGATTCTCGGTGCCGGTGCGGTCATGGTCACGATTTCGTTGCTGATGGAGTGGTCTACGGTCGGCTCACTCCTCGAACGCGGCGACGGAGTTGGCGGGATGCTCGGGCTGACGATCCTGTCGGTGCTCTACCTGCCGAACGTCATGGTCGGTGCCGCCGCTGCTCTCACCGGTGGGGTTGCGCAGATCGGCGATGTCTCGGTCAGCGTTTTCGGGAACGTCGGCGGTTCGCTTCCCCCATTGCCGCTGCTCGGCACCGTTCCCGACGGAGTCGCCGGTGGTGCCTGGCCGACCCTGCTGATAATTCCCTTGCTGATCGGAGTCATGCTCGGACGGGACTGCGGGCGCCGAGTCGCCGGGCAGGACGCCCTGTTCACCGTGCTGACTGCTTCCGCCGGCGTGGGCATCGCCATGTCCGTGCTGGGACTTCTGTCGGGTGGCAGGCTCGGGGCGCTCGGGACGGTCCAGTTCAGTTGGTGGGTCTTCGGGTTGCTGACGTTCGCGTGGCTCGGATTGGCGGGGGCAGTGACCGCGGTGATCGTGGCGTGGCACCGCAGTCGTGGTGCCACGGAGGAAGTCGAGACCGGAGTAGACGCGGAGGACGAGGAGTCGAACCTACCTGGCGCGCAAGAGGTGCTTGCTATCGCCGCTCCTGTCGGGGAAGAGACGCCGATCCCCCCGGGTGCCGCGCCCGCCGGTGCCATAGAAGCCGAACTGGTCGACGAGACCGACGCGCCCACCGCTCCCGAATCGCAGACCGAGGTCGGGGGCGAGGTCTTGGATGCGGAGATCGAGGTAGACGACGCGGAGATCGAGGTAGGCGAGGTGACGAAGCCGGAAGTGGACCTGCCACGAGAGTCCGCATCCCCCAGCGACTAGGCTCTTGGGCGGTCGACGTTTCGACCGCCATCTCGTCACTCGTCCTTCCATTCACCCGGCATTTCGATTGTTCAGGAGTAGAGCGCTGACTTCCTCGTGTGACCACCCGAGGCCTACGGCGGAGGCTTCGAACTCGTCGGTGGCGCTGACGCCGGTGCGGGTCGTTGTACTTGCATCCGGTGCAGGAACCCTGTTGAGGTCGCTGATCGAGGTATCCCGGGCCGACGGGTACCCGGCGGAGATCGTCGCCGTCGGCGTCGACCGCGACTGCGACGCCATCCGACACGCCGGGGCCGCGGCGATCGAGCACTTCCGGGTCAGTCTCCGCGAGTATGCCGATCGCGATGCCTGGGACGTCGCACTTACCGAGGCCGCCGCGGCGCACCAGCCTTCGCTGGTCGTGTCGGCTGGATTCATGAAGATCCTCGGTCCCGTCTTCTTGGCCCGTTTCGGCGGACGAATCATCAATACGCATCCCGCGTTGCTGCCCGCATTCCCTGGCGCGCACGCGGTTCGTGATGCGCTGGCGTACGGAGTCAAGGTGTCGGGATCGACCGTTCACTTAGTGGATGCGGGCGTGGACACGGGCCCGATCCTGGCACAGGAAGCTGTGCTGGTGCTTGATGGCGACGACGAATCGACGCTGCACGAGCGAATCAAGACTGTGGAGCGACGGATGCTGGCGGACGTCATCGCCGCTGTCGCGACCCGTGGAGTTGTATCCGATGGACGAAAGGCCGTGATCCCCAGTGAGTGAACGCAAGGCGGTACGCCGAGCGCTGGTCAGCGTTTACGACAAGACCGGTCTGGTCGAACTGGCCACGGGCCTGCACAAGGCAGGAATCGAACTGGTTTCGACGGGGTCGACTGCAGCAAAGATCGCCGACGCCGGCATCCCCGTCACCCCCGTGGAGTCGCTGACTGGGTTCCCCGAGTGCCTCGAGGGCAGGGTCAAGACCCTGCATCCTCGGGTCCACGCCGGCGTCCTCGCCGACACCCGTAAACCCGATCATCTCGCGCAACTCGAGGAACTCGGCATCGAGGCGTTCCAACTGGTGGTCGTGAACCTTTACCCGTTCACGCAGACGGTCGCGTCGGGTGCGACACCCGACGAGTGCGTCGAGCAGATCGATATCGGCGGTCCGTCCATGGTCCGCGCTGCCGCGAAGAACCACCCGTCGGTGGCAGTCGTGGTCGATCCCGATCGATACGAGGACGCGCTCACTGCTGTCGCAAATGGCGGCTTCACCCTGGCTGAGCGCACCGCCCTCGCCGCTCAGGCGTTTCAGCACACCGCGTCCTACGATGTCGCGGTCGCGAGTTGGATGACGTCCAAGTTGGGCGGGGCGAGCGAAGCGACGGGGGATTTGGGCGGGGCGAGCGAAGCGACGTTCCCCGTGTGGGCCGGCGCCACCTGGGATCGTTCGGCGGTGCTGCGCTACGGCGAGAATCCGCACCAGGCTGCCGCTCTGTATGTTGACCCGGCGGCCCCGGCAGGCCTCGCGCAGGCGAAGCAGTTACACGGCAAGGAAATGTCGTACAACAACTACACAGATGGTGACGCGGCCTGGCGTGCGGCGTTCGACTTCAGTGAACCGGCCGTGGCGATCATCAAACACGCCAACCCGTGTGGTATCGCGCTCGCCGCCGATATCGCCGAAGCGCATCGCAAAGCGCACGCGTGCGACCCGGTCAGTGCATACGGCGGAGTGATTGCCGCGAACCGCGAGGTTACCGTCGAGATGGCGGAGCAGGTCGCCGATGTCTTCACCGAGGTGATCATCGCGCCGTCCTATGCGGACGGCGCCCTCGGTGTGCTGCAGCGCAAGAAGAGCATCCGCGTACTCCTCGCTGAGGCACCCACGCGGTCGGGAATCGAACTACGTCCTGTGTCCGGTGGGGTGCTGCTCCAAGAGCGCGACGTCCTCGACGCCGACGGCGACGACCCGGCCAACTGGACCCTGGCCGTCGGTGACATCGCCGACGAGCAGACTCTGAAGGATCTCGAGTTCGCGTGGCGAGCGTGCCGCGCAGTGAAGTCCAACGCGATCCTTCTCGCGAACGGTGGCGCCTCGGTGGGCATCGGAATGGGTCAGGTCAACCGAGTCGACTCCGCTCACCTCGCGGTGCAACGTGCGGGCGACCGAGTGGTCGGGTCGGTGGGCGCTTCGGACGCGTTCTTCCCGTTCCCCGACGGACTGCAGGTACTCGCGAACGCGGGTGTCAGGGCCGTCGTGCAACCGGGCGGTTCCGTTCGTGACAACGAGGTGATCCATGCAGCCAAGGAAGCCGGGATCACCATGTACCTGACGGGCGCGCGACACTTCGCCCACTAGAAAGGCCAGCTGGAAAGTTTGGCGCGGCGAACGGTCCCGGCAACTTCCGGGGCTCGTTCTGCGCCGTCAGGCTGCCGCTGCCCTGCGCCCCGACCGGCCCTCTGGCTCGCGCGGCGAGTCGGCAATCACGATCCGGGCGGCACCGCGACCGCGTATCTCGTTGATCAGTTCGCCGAGCGCAGCCTTGTGGTCGTCGTCGCAGTGCGAGAGGTCGAGTGTCACGGCGTGACCGGTGAGATCGTTGGGCAAGTCGATATACGGGGGTGCGGTGGATAGCTGGTTGATTCGAAGTTTCATGTGGTGCTCCTGAAGTGGACTAGGTAAAAGAAAGGCACCCGAGGGGTTTGCCCTGGGTGCCCGAGAACGATTTGGTAGAAGTCTCAACATTCTCGGGGTGCGCCAGGCTCGGTGATGTGCGTGTCAGCGGAGCAGCGACGCCATGCGGGTACGAACCGGAAGCGCGCGTGAAGCTGCGTCATGGCCGTACCTTTCGGGTGTCGTTGCTGGTTTGGTAGATGACCGTACCCCACCGGTTGAAGGTTCGCATCCCTATTGTCCTCCGAATGCGCAGAAATGCAGGATTATGCTCGGCATTTGTGTGCAGATGTGCGCAGTCGTGATGCTGTGGACGACGGGTCGGACTATCCACAGGCCCCGAATTCTTGGTTGCGGTCTGGCTCCTGACTGTCAGGGTTCGAGGATGGGGAATTCGAACAGCCCTTCGGTGGATCGGAAGCGCTGCGAGACGGGCGGCTCACGCGTCACGGGCTGAGTACTTTCCGGCGCCTGCGTCGAGACGTATACGTGCATCGGAGCCTCGAGGTCACAGCGCTCTCGCGCGCACGCGCCACGTGGTCGTAGGCGGGTGGTGGTGCTGTGCTTGCGGGGTACTCGGCGGCCGCCGTGCACGGAACCCGCTGGATCGGCAGGGGAGAGGGGGCCACGCTGATCCGAAAAGGTAGTAGGCGATCCGTCGACGGCATCGTGGTGCGCGCGGACACACTGTTGCCGGAGGAGGTGTGCCGGGTGGACGGGATGCTCGTCACGACTCCGGCCCGTACCGGGTTCGACCTCGGCCGATGGCTGGCCGGCGACCGCGCCGTCGAGGTGCTCGACGCTCTCTGTCACGACGGCGGACCGAGTCCTGCAGATATATCGGCGGTGGCCGGCCGGAACGCGGGCGAACGCGGACTCGTTCGAGTACGCAAGGTCACCGGCCTCGTCGATCCAGGCTCCGAGTCGCCTCCCGAGACGCGGACTCGGCTCCTGTTGATCCGCGCAGGTCTACCGACACCGACCACCCAGAACCCGATTGCCGACGGGTCGGGCCGGGTCTTCGCCCGCGCGCGGACATGGGTTGGGAGAGGTGGAAGGTGCTCGTCGAATACGACGGTCGACAGCACTGGTCGGACGAACGTCAGCGCACCTGGGATATCGAGCGACTGGAACGGCTCGCCGACCTCGGATGGGTGGTGGTGCGGGTCAATGCGGAGCAGTTGCGCATGAGGCCTCACATCGTCGTCGCGCGAGCTCGCGAGCGGCTACGGCAGGCCGGAGCGCCCGTCTGAATCCGCAGAAGTGCGGATGTCCACTCGACGTTTGGCTGCAGAACTGCGCACTCGTTCCGTCTCTCTACCGGCGGAGCAGGCCGCGTTGACCGCTACAGCGCGGCGATCCACCTGCTGAACGGCTCGGTGAACTCTGCCGAATAGGGTAGGGGTTCAACGTAGTCCGGTCCTGTGGACAGCCGGTCTCCCACGTCCTTGAGGACGTGATTGGCGTTCGTCATCAGTACGGGTGTCAATGCGGTGTGCGTGAGCGCGTCGTTCAGGCGGGCGACATCCGCGAGTTGCACCTGGATGTCCTTGGCGGAGCAACTCGTGAGGACGGGGAAGCCCGCCGGAAGCCGATCGGCCAGAGCGCGCGGATCGAGCGCGTCCTCCTCAGCGAGGGCCTTCGCGTTCGCGTGGACCAGGCCGGCGTTCTGCAGGGGTTCCGGCAAGTCGTCCGGAATTGTCCCGGACGTGCGGAGCGATTCGACTGTGTCCGCGAGTGCGAGTCGGAGTTCGTCGGCCAATTCCACCGGCAACTGCCCCGTGCCGACGACGGTGTCGAGTTGGCCGTGGATCTGGGTAGTGAGCAGGTCGAGAAGTCGGACGCTCAGTGGTTCGAGGAGTCCCACGGCATGCACGCGTGACGACTGGTCGGCGGTGGCAAGGGCGAGCGCGACGAGGGCGCCGTCGCTGTGACCGATCACGACGAGTTTGGACGGGTCGACGCCGGGTTGGGCGGCCAGGAAGTCCAAGCCCGCGGATGCGGCGTCCACGAACGTGGTGAAGCCGAGGCCGCCGACCTCCTCGACCTCGTACGGGCCCAGGGCGGTCTCGCCGCTGCCGATCTTGTCGTAGCGCAGGCTCGGGATGCCGTGCTGTTCGAGCACGTCGGCGAGGAACCGGAGGGTTCCGATGTCACCGGGGAGCAGCGCGCTGTCGCCGTTGCGATCGGTGGGTCCGCTGCCTGCAAGCAGCAGTGCTGCGGGGGCCGATGTGTTGGCGTGATCGGGTGTGCGCAGGCTGCCGTAGTAGGTGACGGCGCCGCTGTCGAAGGTGATCTCGATATCGGGCATGGGGCCTGTCTACCAGTTCACGAAATCCATTGAGAATGGGATCTCAGAGAAGCATCACAGAACTCACAAATCCGGAGATTAGCGTCTACATCATCGGTTGTCCCAACTGATTACATCCAGGACGAGCCTCGACTCCAGGAAGGTGCCGCACCATGAACGTCATACAACTGACCTTCGGTGACTTCGCCGCCGCCATGTTCTCCCCCGACTTCATCGACGGCGGATGTGAGCGCGAAGCCGTCGAGCGGATTCATCGCGGAGCGCACGACGAGTGGGTGACAGTACTTTCCGGTTCGGGAATGCTGTCCAACCGCGTGGTTGCGGACATGGTGTGCTCATGGCGGGCGAATCCGCGACTGCTGCTGGATTCCCTTCTGGTGGAGTCTGATCAGGCTACGCGGCAGTATTGCGACGCCGTGTGGTGCGAGTTGGATGGATCATCGTCGCAAGATGTGTCCGCCGCCTGAGCGACCGTATGGTCCGTGAACTATTCCCTCTCCGCCGTGAGGACCGACTCGGGCGGTCGACACTGAACAGCTGCGCTCCTTTCGCTCGCACCCCCGGTAGCTTGGTGTGGTGACGTCATCGGAATCCAGGCCCTCCACTATCGGTGAACTCCGCGAGTCTGGCCACGTTCAACGCACAGTCAAGGAAGAGATCTGTGCGAACCTGCTCGCGGCCCTGCGTGACGGCCGTGATCCGTGGCCCGGCATCGTCGGTTTCGAAGAGACAGTGTCGCCACAGCTGGAGCGGGCTCTCATCGCCGGTCATGACGTGGTACTTCTCGGTGAACGGGGTCAGGGCAAGACCCGACTTCTCCGCACTCTCACTCAGCTCCTCGACGAGTGGACCCCGGTGATCGCCGGTTCCGAACTCGGGGAGCATCCCTATGAGCCGATCACCCCGGCCTCGATCCGCCGGGCGCAGGAACTGGGCGCCGACCTGCCCGTCGCGTGGCGGCACCGCAGTGAACGGTACTCGGAGAAACTCGCCACACCCGATACATCGGTAGCGGACCTCGTCGGTGACGTCGATCCGGTGAAGGTCGCGGAGGGTCGGAGCCTTGGCGATCCCGAGACCATCCACTTCGGTCTCGTTCCCCGCGCCCACCGGGGAATCGTCGCAATCAACGAACTGCCCGACCTCGCCGAACGCATCCAGGTGTCGCTGCTCAACGTGATGGAGGAACGCGACATCCAGGTGCGCGGGTACAGCCTCCGGCTCCCGCTGGACGTATTGATGGTGGCCAGTGCGAACCCCGAGGACTACACGAACCGTGGTCGCATCATCACTCCGCTCAAAGACCGTTTCGGTGCCGAGATCCGCACCCACTACCCGACTCGCCTCGAGGACGAGGTCGCGGTGATAATCCAGGAAGCGCACCTCACCGCCGAGGTGCCCGAGTACCTCCTTGAGATCCTGGCCCGGTTCACCCGACTGCTCCGTGAGTCGACGTCGGTCGATCAGCGGTCGGGGGTGTCCGCCCGATTCGCGGTGGCCGGCGCCGAAACCGTCAGTGCCGCGGCAGTGCACCGGGGCGCGGTGCTCGGTGAGGTCGATCCGGTGGCACGTCCGGTGGATCTCGAGACCATTGTCGACGTGTTGCGGGGCAAGGTCGAGTTCGAGTCGGGCGAGGAGGGGCGCGAGATCGAGGTTCTCGAGCATCTGCTGCGCCGGGCCACCGCCGACACCGTTCGGACCCGACTCGGCGGCATCGATTTGGCCGAGCTCGTGGCCGCCGTCGAACAGGGTGACCCCGTGGTGACCGGTGAGCGGATCACGGCGAAGGCCCTGTTGAACGAACTTCCCGAACTCGACGTCCTCGACGAACTGGCCGAGCGGTTGGGTGCCGAATCCGATGGGGAGAAGGCTGCGGCCGCGGAATTCGCGCTCGAGGGTCTGTACCTGGCGCGGCGGATCTCGAAGAATCCGGACAATAACGGGCAGACGGTCTATTCGTAATGCCCCACAACACGCAGTACGGACCGTACGAGGGCGGTGACCCGCTGGCGCCGCCGGTGGATCTGCGTGAAGCACTGGCCGCGATCGGCGACGACGTGTTGGCGGGCAGTTCACCACAGCGAGCGCTGCGGGAGATGCTCCGGCGCGGCAACCGGGAGCTACGGGGACTGGACGAACTTGCGGCCGAGGCCAATCGGCGTCGACGCCAACTACTCAAGCGTAACAACCTGAACGGTACGTTCGAAGAGGTCCGCGAACTGCTCGATCGCGCAGTCCTCGAAGAACGCAAGACGTTGGCCCGCGCGCTCGACGACGATGCCCGCTTCTCGGAGATGCGCCTCGAGGAACTATCGCCGTCCACCGCGCAGGCCGTGCAGGAACTCGCGGACTACGACTGGCGCAGTTCCGATGCCCGCGAAGACTACGAGAAGATCCGGGACCTGCTGGGGCGGGAACTACTGGATCAGCGGTTCGCCGGCATGAAACAGGCGCTCGAGGGCGCGACCGAGGAAGACCGCGAGAAAATCCGCGAGATGCTCGCTGACCTCAACGACCTGCTGGACAAGCATTCTCGGGGCGAGGACACGCAGGAACAATTCGACGAGTTCATGAACAAGCACGGGGAGTACTTCCCCGAGAATCCACGCAGCGTCGAGGAGTTGCTCGATTCGCTGGCCCAGCGGGCGGCGGCGGCTCAGCGCCTGCGGAACTCGCTTTCGCCGGAGCAACGCGACGAACTGGACGCGCTGGCGCAGCAGGCCTTCGGTGATCCTTCGCTCATCGGTCAGTTGGACCGTCTCGACCAGCATCTGCAGGCGGCCAGGCCCGGCGAGGACTGGCAGGGGTCGAAACGATTCCGGGGCGAGCGCGGAATGGGCCTGGGAGAGGGTGTCGGGGCGTTGCAGGAAATCGCGGAACTCGAGTCACTCGCTCACCAGTTGTCGCAGCAGTACGCCGGTGCCCAACTCGACGACATCGACGCGGAGGCGCTGGCGAGGCAGTTGGGCGACGAGGCAGCGGCGGATGCGCGAACGCTCGCCGACCTCGAGAGGGCGTTGCGAGATCAGGGGTTCTTCGACCGCGGAGCGGACGGCCAGTGGAGGCTCTCGCCCAAGGCGATGCGCCAACTCGGCCAGACGGCGCTGCGCGACGTGGCCAATCAGTTGTCTTCGCGTGGTGGGCAACGCGAGACGCGCCGGGCCGGGTCGATGGGAGAGCCGACGGGTGCGTCCCGCGAATGGGCTTTCGGTGACACAGAACCCTGGGACGTCACGCGCACGATCACCAACGCCGTGCTGCGTGCGGCGTCCGGTACGAGCGGACGAGGAACCGTTCCGGTCAGGTTGTCCGTCTCGGACGTGGAGGTGATGGAGACCGAGCAGCGGTCGCAGGCCGTGGTCGCGCTGCTCGTCGACACCTCGTTTTCAATGGTGATGGAGGGCCGGTGGGTGCCGATGAAGCGCACCGCCCTGGCGCTGAACCATCTGGTGAGCACCCGTTTTCGCAGCGACGAACTGCAACTCATCTCGTTCGGCCGGCACGCGCAGGTACTGAACCCGTCGGAACTGGCCGGATTGGACCACGGCCGGGAGCAGGGCACCAACCTGCACCACGCGTTGTTACTGGCGGCTAGGCACCTGCGCCGTCACCCCAACGCGCAGCCCGTCGTCCTGATCGTCACGGATGGTGAGCCGACAGCACACCTGGAGTCGGACGGGTTCGCCTACTTCGACTACCCGCCGAGCGCGCGGACACTCGCGTTGACGGTTCGTGGGCTCGACACGCTCTCACGACTCGGCGCCCACGTCACGTTCTTTCGGCTCGGTGACGACCCCGGCCTCGCGCGGGTAATGGACCGGATGGCCGAGCGAGTGGCCGGCCGCGTGGTGGCGCCGGAACTGGGCGGTCTCGGCGCCGCCGTCGTCAGCGACTACATGCGCCGTCGTCGATGACGGCGGTCGATCCGTCTCGGGTCGAAATTATGCGAGGTCGGAATTACTCGAAGGCGACGTACTTGGTCTCAAGGTATTCCTCGATCCCTTCGCTGCCGCCCTCACTGCCGAGTCCGGACTGCTTGACTCCTCCGAACGGCGCAGCGACATCGGAGACCACACCGCGGTTGACTCCTACCATGCCGCTTTCGAGTTTGTCGGCGACGCGAAATGCGCGATCGATGTTCTGCGTGTAGATGTACGCGGCGAGACCATATTCGGTGTCGTTTGCGGCGGCAATGCCCTCCGCCTCGGTGTCGAACCCGGTGATCGCGGCGACGGGTCCGAAGATCTCCTCGCGGACTATCCGCGAACTCACAGGTACCTCGTCGAGGACGGTGGGCTCGAAGAAGTAGCCGGGACCGTCGACGGACTTGCCGCCGGTGCGGACCCGCGCACCCGCGGAGACAGCGTCGTCGACGAGTGCGGCGACGTTGCGGCGTTGCTTCTCGTTCACGAGGGGACCGACGTCGGTGCCGTCCTCGGAACCCGGTCCGACGGTGAGCGCGGCGATCCGGTCCGTGAGTTTGACGGTGAACTCCGCGCGCACCGAGTTGGCGACGATGATTCGGTTGGCAGCGGTGCAGGCCTCGCCACCGTTGCGCATCTTGGCGGCCATCGCACCCTCGATCGCGGCGTCGATGTCGGCGTCGTCGAAGACCACGAACGGGGCGTTGCCGCCGAGTTCCATCGACGTGCGCAGAACTTGCTGCGCGGATTGTTCGATAAGGATCTTGCCGACCCGCGTCGACCCGGTGAACGTCACTTTTCGCAGTCGGGGGTCCGCGAGGAGGGGTTCGGTGACGGCGGGTGCGTTCGATGCGGGCAGCACCGACAGCACACCGGCGGGCAGGCCGGCCTCGGCGAAGATCTCGGCGAGCAGCAGCATGGTGAGCGGGGTGTCTTCGGCGGGCTTGACGATGATCGTGCACCCGGCAGCAAGGGCGGGACCGATCTTGCGGGTGCCCATTGCGAGGGGAAAGTTCCAGGGGGTGACGGCCAGGACGGGTCCGACGGGCACCTTGGTGACCAGGATTCGTCCACTACCCGACGGGGACGTGGTGTAGCGGCCCTGAATTCGGACAGCTTCCTCGCTGAACCAGCGGAGAAACTCGGCTCCATAGTTCACTTCGCCCCTACTCTCGCGCTGGGCCTTTCCCATTTCCATCGTCATCAGCAGTGCGAGGTCCTCAGTGCGCTCGACGACCTTCTCCCACGCGGAGCGCAGAATGATCGAGCGCTGCCGCGGCGCGGTCGCCGCCCACTCCTCCCCGGCCGCGGCGGCCGAGTCCAGTGCGCGAATTGCGTCCTTGCCGCCGGCGTCGGCGACGTCAGCGATGAGTGTTCCAGTCGCCGGGTCGTGGACGGCGAAAGTGCCGCCGTCGATCGGGTCGGTCTGGGCGCCGTCGATCCACAGACCGGTGGGCAGGGTTTCACGGAGTCGTTCGAAATCAGTCATGGGAGTCCTTGTCGGGAGACTGGTGGTCAGGCGAGAGAGCGGACGATCTTCTCGATGACGGTCAGCGCGTCATTGAGCAGGTCGTCGCCGATCACCAACGGAGGAAGTAGCCGGATTACATTGCCGTAGGTTCCGCAGGTCAGTAGGACGACACCTTGTTCGAGGGCGCGTGCGGCGATGGTCTTCGTCAGTTCCGCATCCGGTTCGTCCGTGCCGGGTTTGACGAACTCCATTGCGAGCATCGCACCGCGACCGCGGACGTCGCCGATAATTCCGACGTCGGCGGCCAGGGCATCGAGACGGGGCAGAGCGATCTCGCCGATGTGCCTTGCACGTCCGGGGAGATCGAAGGTGCGCATGCTGTCGATCGCGGCGAGAGCGGCGGCGCAGGCAACGGGGTTGCCGCCGTAGGTGCCACCGAGTCCACCGGGGTGCACCTTATCGAGAAGTTCGGCGCGGCCGGTGATCGCGGAGAGTGGCATGCCGCCGGCCATACCCTTGGCCATGGTGATGATGTCCGGGACGACGCCCTCGTGTTCACAGGCGAACCAGGCGCCGGTGCGGGAGAAGCCCGTCTGCACTTCGTCTGCGATGAATACGACACCGTTGGCGCGAGCCCAGGCCACCAACGTGGGGAGGAACCCCTCGGCGGGGACGATGAATCCGCCCTCGCCTTGGATCGGCTCGATGATGATCGCCGCGAGGGAATCCGCCCCGATCTGCTTCTCCATCTGGTTGACGGCGCGCTCGGCGGCCTGCACTCCGGTCAGTCCGTCCTGGTCGCGGTACGGGTACGACATCGGGAGCCGGTAGACCTCGGGCGCGAACGGTCCGAAGTGAGCCTTGTAGGGCATCGACTTGGCCGTCAGGGCCATCGTCAGGCTGGTGCGACCGTGGTAAGCGTGGTCGAACGCGACGACGGCCTCCCTGCCGGTGGCGAGGCGGGCAACCTTGATCGCGTTCTCGACCGCCTCCGCGCCCGAGTTGAACAGGACGGTGCGCTTCTCGTGGTCGCCCGGAGTGAGGGCGGCGAGTTCCTCGGCGACCCGAACGTAGCTCTCGTAGGGGGTGACCATGAAACAGGTGTGGGTGAAGTGCCCGACCTGCTCCCGAACGGCCTCGGCGACAGCCGGATCGGAGGCGCCGACGCTGGTGACCGCGATCCCCGAGCCGAGGTCGATCAGGGAGTTGCCGTCGACGTCGACGACCACCCCGCCGTCGGCATCCGCCGCGTACACGGGGACGACGGAGCCGACGCCCGCGGCCACGGTCGCCTTCCGGCGAGCGGTCAGCGCCACCGACTTCGGTCCGGGGAGGTTGGTGAGCAGGGCGCGCTTCTGTGGCAACCGGTAGTGGATGGCGTTCATCGTGGTGCGGTCCTCCGGGTCGTGGCGGGGTGAGATCGGGTGGGACGACGTCGGTCGTCAGCGCCGATGACGTGCGTGATGCCGATGAGTGTGCGCTGCTTCCGGAGGCGGGGATAGCTGCCAAAATGGCCAAAAACTTCCGCATTGCCACACCGAATTGTCCAGCCTGATCGTGGAAAGTGCCCCTCAACGTACGTGTCGATAGCTGTTGACGGCTCACCTGCCAGTGGCGGCAAGGGCTTACGCGGGCCGGGTCATGCGGGCCGCAAAAGTGTGCGACGGTGGCGTTGCCAGTATGGAAGTCCTGAGCGGCTTCGTGGTCGTAGTATTCGGTATTCGGTATTCGCAGGCCGCAGCCTGGGAGTCGGATCGGTGGATGGCGGTTTCGCGATGGCATCTTCGATAGCCGAAGCGGCTTCGGCGATCCGGGGGTCGGATCTGAAGTCGTCCAACGCGTTTCGAGTGCTGGAGAGAGCTTGCTCTCGGCTGGCGCGGATCAGTCCGTTGAGGGCCGCTGCCAGTTCCCGATCGTGGCCGGAGGCGAGTTGGTCGTCGATGTGCGCGATCTCGATGGTCCCATTTCCGCTGGTCTCGACGACGAGGCTGCCGGTCGCACTTTCTGCGCTGCCGCGTGCGGTCGTGAGCACCTGATTGAGCCGATCCAGTGCGCCGGTCAACGGATCGATACCCGATGGTGCGGGCGGCGATGGATGCGACACTCGTTCCCCTTGCTGTAGACGTACGGACATCGGTAAGTGGACGGACGGCAATGTAGGTTCGTCTTGGTAGGGTACCGGCGGAAACGGACGGTTCGCCGGTGGAGGGGTTGTGAAGGTGTTTGGGCTCGAGGGGGGCGGCGAGTTGTATGTGGAGCCGGGTCGCGGCGGGGGGTGACGCGTTGTCCGAAGTCGAGTGCGGTGACGCTGTCGAGGGTGTGACGACGGGGTTGACCGGTTCCTAGTTCGCTGCAGCCTGCGGCGACGGCGCGCGTGCTGCTACGGCGGCAACGCGGGCGGTGGCAGAAAGCTGCGGCAGGTGTCCGAGTCCGCTGTAGCGAACGCCGCAGAATACGAGCTTTCCGATCAGGGCACGGCGGATGGCTTGTCGAGAGTTGGGGAGCGGTTCTGATGGCGTCGGCGACCAAGACGCAGGCGCGGCGGTGGAGCCCGGAGCCACTGCGCGTGCAGGCCGCCGAGTGGGAGACGGCGGGCGTCGGCATCGACGAGCAGATGGGTGCGGTGGACCACCGAGCCTGCGGCGGACGGATCCACACCGGAGTCCCCGCGGTGGTTGTTCGTCTCGAGCCGGCCCAGTCCGGCGATCACCGAGGAGAAGCGCGCCGACGCCGAGGCGGTGTGCGGTCCGTTCACGCCGGATCCGTTCATCCAGCAGATGCCGGATCCGATCCCTTCGGGGCGTCGGTGAGGGGCCTGCCCTTTTCGAGGTGGTGCGAGGCTGAAACCTGACCAGCGCCATCTATTCGGGAGTGACGTCTGACATGATGGAGTAGTCGTCGGGGTCCAGCTAGACAACTTGTCCTGCGTTGTCCCTACCGCGACCGATCCCCGTGAAACGACTTCCGACGGTAGCTGCGCAGGAGTCGATCGCGCAGGAGCTGACATGACCGTTCCCGTTCGCTGGATTCTGGCGCAGCAGGACTTGGCTCTCGAGTTGAAGGGTGGCGCTGCGGGTCTCGGCAACGAGATCACATTCGCCCACACCACCGAACTGGTCGACCCCGCCCGGTGGCTTTCGGGTGGGGAGCTGCTGCTCACGACCGGAATCCGGCTTCCGTCGACGGCCGCCGACCGCGCGCACTATATGCGAGGGCTGAGTGAGGCCGGCGTGGCTGCCCTGGGGTTTGGCACCGGTCTCTCGCACCCTGAGCTTCCTGACGACCTTGTGGTCGTCGCCGACGAGATCGGGTTGCCCCTGCTCGAAGTGCCACTGCCGACACCGTTCGCGGCCGTGGTGAAACGGGTGATGAACCGACTCGCGGAACAAGAGTACGAGTCGGTCCTGCGGGCGTCGCGGGCGCAACCGCGGATGACGCGCGCCGTCATCCAGGGCGGGACCGCAGCCACGGTGCGCGAGCTGGCTCTCGCGACGTCGGCAACCGTGCTGCTCCTCGACCTCTCCGGCCAGGTACTCGAGTCTCACCCGACGCAACTGGAAGACGACGTGCTCGGAGAGCTGAAGAAGGTGATGAGGGGCGGCACTGGCGGGGCGTCGAGCCGGGTCGCGCTGGCACGCTCGGGGGCTTCCATCACGGTTCAGCAGATCGGCGTCGGGGCAACACCCCGCGGCTACCTAGCCGTAATCGGCCAAGGGGCGCTCAGTCACGTCGACCAGATCTTGCTCGGCCACGCGAGTTCGTTGCTCGCGTTGGATTTCGAGAAACCGGAGCGGCTCAGGACGGCACAGAATCGGCTCAACTCGCACGCGCTCGGGCTGCTGCTCACCGAGGACCGCGACCTCGCGCCGGCATGGGCGCAGATTCGGCACGCGGCTGATGCTGACGGGATGGTACGTGGTCTCACGGTAGTCGCCGAGACCGCGGCGCTCGCGGAGCGGGTGGAGTCGGCCGTCTCAGCCTCGATGAACACGGCTGGGCGGCAACTCTTCTCGTGCAGGCAGGGCATCCGGCTCACCATTGTGCTGCGGGGGACCGATGACATCAATTTTGCGCGGGAGATGCTGCGCACGTTGCTGAGGCCCGAACGGAAGGCGGTTCGCGTCGGATTGAGCGGAAGGCGCGAGGTGGCCGGTCTAGTGGCCGCCATCGAACAGTCGCGACTCGCGGCGTCGGCCACCGAGTTGGGGGTGGAACCGTTGGAGTTCTCGGCACTCACAGGCAGTGCACTGCTGGCGTTCAGTGCCACTCGAGAGGTTCTGGATTCTTTGGCGGACACGATGATTGCGCCGATCGCTGATTACGACCGCGTCAACGGAACCGAATTGCTGCGGTCGCTGCGGGCGTTTCTCGAGGCCAACGGGCACTGGGAGTCGGCGGCGGCGGCGATGAGTGTGCACCGGCACACACTGCGTAGTCGGATGGCGAGGATCGAATCGTTGATCGACTGCAGGCTCGAGGTGGCGCGGGTGCGGGCGGAGTTGCTGCTCGCGATCATCGCTTGGCAATCATGACGATGTCCAGTCATCCGTCGATCACCTGCCGATTGCCGAGGGGTGTCTGCAACTCGATTTCCATGGTGGCGAAGACCGCGACGAGGATGCACATCTTGTCGGCCGACTCCGGGAGAGCGCCAGTGCGCAGTGAGATTGTGACGCTGGTGTCGGTCTCGGTTGCGGTCGCATAGGCGCCGTAGCACTCCGGGGTTCCGGTAACGAAGTGGATCGCAATGTTATCGCTGTCCGTGCGTGACCACGACTCGAACGGTGTCGGATTCGCTCGCACGATGTCGGGACGCGGCGCAAACACGGTGCCGAACTCCTGGCCCGGCACCTCTGAGGGGCGGGGCATCCTCGATCGCGGAATGCTCTCGCTCGGATCGACGGCGGACGTGACCTCCGGGGGCGTCGTCGGTTCGTCAGTGTTCGAACCGGACCCGCACCCGGCGATGGCGAGGCAGGCCAGCACCACCAGGACAATTGCGCGCATAAGCCACGGTAGCGCCGTCCTGTGATGAAGTTTGGGGACACGCGCAATTCTCGGACACGACGGATCGGCACGACAAAGGCCGCGTGATCCGAGGATTACGCGGCCTTTTCGGTGCCTACGGGAGTTACCGGCTCGTGAAAGGCAGCAGAGCCATCTCCCGAGCGTTCTTGACCGCGACTGCGACCTGACGCTGCTGCTGCGGGGTCAGACCCGTCACGCGGCGGCTGCGGATCTTGCCGCGATCCGAGATGAACGTGCGGAGGAGGTTGATGTCCTTGTAATCGACGTGCTCGATCTTGGCCGCGAACAACGGGTTCTTCTTAGGCTTGCGGCCTTCTACAGGACGCGGCTTCTTCGACGGTGCTCTCTTGACTGCCATCTTCTTCCTTTACAAGCTCGACTTGTGGACGCCTGGCAGCTCCCCGTGGTGCGCAATCTCGCGAACACACACGCAAGAGAGCCCGAAGTTCCTCCGGTGGCCACGCGGACGTCCATCCGCAGCGTCTTGATTGCGCAATCGTACCGGACTCGAGTGGCGGGGCAGACGCTGCGGGGCAGCCCGCGGGCCGACCCCCTCGCCGCGCCAGAATCCACCCTTCTTAGACATATCTCAGTCGATCAGGCCAAACTATCGAGTATGCGCATACTGGTGGTCGACGACGATCGCGCTGTGAGGGAGTCTTTGCGGCGGTCACTCAGCTTCAACGGATACTCCGTGGAGTTGGCCGTCGACGGCATCGATGCTCTGGAGAAATTGGCCGCCACGCGTCCCGACGCGCTGGTGCTCGACGTGATGATGCCGCGACTGGACGGTCTCGAGGTCTGCCGGCGTCTGCGGAGCATCGGCGACGATCTGCCGATTCTCGTCCTCACGGCACGCGACTCCGTGTCGGAGCGGGTGTCGGGCCTGGACGCCGGAGCCGACGACTATCTTCCGAAGCCGTTCGCCCTGGAGGAGTTGCTCGCCCGACTTCGCGCATTGTTGCGTCGAGCCATACCCGAGCCGGGTATCGGCACGGAGAAGATGACGTTCGAGGACCTCGCCCTCGATCCGGTCACTCGCGAGGTGACGCGCGGTGACCGGTCGATCAGTCTCACCCGCACCGAGTTCTCGCTACTCGAGATGCTGATGGCTAACCCGCGCCGGGTGCTTACCCGCGGCCGCATCCTCGAAGAGGTGTGGGGTTACGACTTCCCGACGTCCGGCAACGCGCTGGAGGTCTACATCGGATACCTCCGTCGCAAGACTGAGGCAGATGGCGAGTTACGCCTGTTGCACACCGTTCGAGGAGTGGGCTATGTGCTGCGGGAGACTCCTCCGTGATGGAGGTTCCATTCCATCGGACCGTCGACAAGTCGAGGTCGGAGAAGCCCGACTCGCATCAACCGTCCCGCCACGCCACGGGGCCGATTCCACTGACACCGGAGACGCGACCGCCGATGCCGCTGACGCGGTCGGTGTCGTTGCGGTGGCGGGTCACGCTTCTCGCCGCGTCCGTGGTGGCTATCGCGGTGGCCGTGATGGCGATTGCCGCGTACGCCATGGTCTCGCGGGCGTTGTACGCCGATGTCGACAACCAACTCCGTACCCGCGCGGCGGCGCTGATCGACAGCAACCTCGTGACATTCGATCCCCGCTACATTGCCGGCGCGACGCTCTACACGACCGACATCAGTGTGGCGCTGATCTTCCCGGACCTCGACACATACACTCCGCCGGGGACCAGTGTCCCGATCGGCGAAGCCGAACTGACGGTGGCTCGCGGCGAGCAGCATATGTCGATGCGGACGGTCAAAAAGCAACGAGTACTGGCCGAGCGCACCCTGGACGGCAGCACCCTTGTCATTGCGCAGCGATTGGCACCCACAGATGCTGTGCTCGAGCAGTTGGCCTGGGTGCTGTTGGTCGTCGGCGGGTGCGGCGTCGTCCTTGCGGCTGTCGCTGGAACGACCGTGGGCCGCACCGGCCTGCGTCCGGTCGGCTGGCTCACAGCCGCCACGGAACGAGTGGCCCGAACCGACGACCTGACACCTATACCGGTGACGGGCAACGACGAACTCGCGCGGCTCACCGAGAGTTTCAACACCATGCTGCGAGCGTTGGCGGAATCGCGGGAACGGCAGAGCAGGCTGGTCGCCGACGCGGGTCATGAACTGCGGACACCGCTCACGTCGCTGCGTACCAACATGGAGTTGCTGATTGCGTCGAGTCGTCCTGGGGCGCGCCATATTCCAGACGAAGACATGGCGGAACTGCATACTGACGTGATAGCCCAGATCGAGGAACTCTCCCAGTTGGTAGGCAACCTTGTGGATCTTGCTCGAGACGAAGCACCGGAAACGGTGTTCGAGAGAGTCGATCTCAGCGAGGTCGTGGACCGGTGCCTCGAGCGGGCGCGCCGCCGGCGCAACGAGATCGACTTCACCGCCGTCACCGTTCCCTGGTTCGTCTATGGCGACCATGCAGGGTTGTCGCGAGCGGTGCTCAACGTGTTCGACAACGCAGCGAAATGGAGCCCCGCCGGTTCGGAGGTGTGGGTGACGATGAAACCGGTAGGCGAAGGACTTCTGGCGTTGACGGTCGACGACGCTGGTCCGGGCATTCCAGAGGAGGACCGGGAGTTGATTTTCGACCGCTTCTACCGTTCCACCGCTTCGCGCTCGATGCCCGGTTCGGGTCTGGGACTGGCGATCGTCCGGCAGGTCGTGATCAAGCACGGCGGCACGATCACCGTGGACGTCTCCGAGCGGGGTGGTGCTCTGATCAGTATCGTACTTCCGGGTGAATGCGATGTGGAATAGCCTGAGTAAGAAGCTCGGAACAGGGGACAGGGGTTCTAGAGCCTCTGATTTCGGGGTCTGGGCAAACGAATAGGCCCGTCTCAGGTGGCTCTCAGTCCCATCGTGCATCCTCATATGCAGAGACGGTGCGACTGCCCCCGGGGGGCCAGTCGCAAGCAAATGGAGGTGAATGCGATGACCGACGATCGGCACAGTCACGACAGTGGCAATCAGAACCACGACAGTGGCAATCAGAACAGTGGCAGTCACAACAGCACCGGTGGCGGGCATGACGCACGCTCTGGCCAACCGGTCCACCCTCAGCACGTTCCGGGTCACCAGCCGACCGAACAGTTCCCGGCCGCTCCGCACAACCCGACGGGCCTCCCGACCGGTCAGCCGGTCCACGGATCTCCCGGTTACCTTCAGGGCAACCCGTACGGCGGGCCGCAACAGCCCACAGAGCAGTTCGCAAACGCCCAGCCCGGCAGTCCGCAGGACTTCCGGCCTCAGCATGCGCAGCCACGGCAGGAGGCTATTCAGGGCCCGTACGCCGGCTACCCCGGCTATCAGGAATCTGGCTATCAGGAACCTGGGCAACCTGCTGTTGGATCGACCGCGACCAAGCGGCCCGTCCGCATCGCCATCATGTTGGGCGCTCTGGCGCTCGCTCTGGTGGGCGGCGGCGTCGGCGGCGTCGTGGGCTCCATCGCCACCGACAGGGCAGGCAACGGTGCCTCGGTGATCAACTCTCTCGACGCCCCCAGGGACAACAGTGCGACTCCCGCCGCGAACGCTCCGGCAGGCTCGGTGCAGGCAGTGGCGAACAAAGTGGTTCCGAGTGTCGTCCAGATCGAGGTGGCGACAGCAGGCGGATCCGGTGGTGAAGGTTCCGGCATCGTGCTGTCCTCGGATGGCCTCATCCTCACCAACAACCACGTCGCGGGTGCAGCAACTCAGGGCGGCGACCTGACGGTCGCGTTCCCGGACGGCAGCACCTCCGGCGCCAAACTGGTCGGCGCCGACCCGGTCTCAGATCTCGCGGTCATCAAGGTCGACGGGAAGACCGATCTCACTCCGATCGAGTTGGGAACGTCCGCAAACATCCAGGTGGGGCAGCAGGTCGTCGCCGTCGGTTCCCCCCTCGGCCTGGCGGGAACCGTCACGCAGGGCATCATCTCGGCAATCGACCGCCCGGTGTCCACCAACGGTGAGTCCGGAAACCAGAACACCGTGATCGATGCCGTTCAGACGGATGCCGCGATCAACCCCGGCAACTCCGGCGGCCCCCTCGTCAATATGGACGGTCAACTGATCGGCGTCAACACGGCCATCGCAACCATCGGTGGTGCCGTTGATGAGCAGAGCGGGTCCATCGGACTCGGGTTCGCCATCCCTGTCGATCAGGCGCGGCGCATCGCGGACGAGCTGGTCAAGACCGGCACGGCAACCCAGGCTGTCATAGGGATTCAGGTCCCGTCGCGGGACGCCGCCAACGGCGCCACCGTCGTCGATGTCACGTCGGGCGGTCCGGCGGAGGGAGCGGGAATCCCGGTGGGCTCGATCATTACCAAGGTCGACGACCGAATCATCAACAGTGGTGACGCCCTCATCGCGGCCATTCGTTCACATTCACCGGGAGACAACGTGTCCATCACCTACACCGACGGGGACGGATCCAACTCTCAAACCGTTGACGTCACACTTGGTACCGCCGAGCAGGGAGGAAACTGATGAACGCCGGGATTCTCGGGCAGGTCGAATTGGTTCTGGGTGGGGCTACTACGGTAGGCACCATGGACATCGAAGCCTCGCTGGCCGGCCACGCGCTGGTCGTAATCGTCGACGACCGCACCGCTCACGGTGACGGTAAGGACTCCATCGGTCCGCTGGTCACAGAGTTGCTGGGCGTAGCAGGGTTCATCGTCGATGCCATCGTCGCGGTGGCCGCCGACGAGGTGGAGATCCGCAATGCGCTCAACACTGCGGTCATCGGCGGTGTCGACCTCGTCGTGTCAGTGGGCGGGACCGGCGTGTCGCCGCGTGACGTCACCCCCGATGTCACCGCAGAGGTTCTCGATCGCGAGATTCCGGGCATCTCGGAGTCGCTTCGGACCTCCGGTCTCGCCGCCGGTTCGCTGGACGCGGGACTCTCGAGGGGTCTGGCCGGCGTATCGGGCAGCACACTGGTGGTCAACCTGGCATCTTCCCGCTCAGCGGTGCGGGATGGCATGGCCACTCTGACTCCGTTCGCGTCACATGTGATTTCCGAATTGTCCGGTATGGAAGGCTGAGACGATTACTCGGTCCGACGAGGCGGAACCGCACGACGAGCCGAACAAGCAAGAAGCACCGAGCCGGGCCCCGATCGACAGGGCCCGGCTCGAGCGCATCTTCGGGGAAGTCTTTCCTGATACCACCGCGGATGAACGCGAACCCGGGGAAGGGTCGAACACCGACGAGGAGTGGCTGCGCCGTCAGCGCCCCCCACATCACGGATAGTTACCGTCGCGGACTCGACCTTCAGTGAATCGTGATCTTTCATTCGGCCTCTGCGTCAGAGTGACGTCGTGTGTCGGAGATCACGCAAGGGTGCTCGTCGCTGCGCTGCCGACTTCACGAACGCCTAGGGCGTCAGGGTCGGAAGGAACGGGGAGGTTTCGTGAAATCAGGAAAGTTTCGAGCCGGTGAACCGCATGTAACGGTTACTGGACATAACGTGAACACCGCGCAAACCCACTGCTCAGTGGTATGGGGACCGGTCCAAATCTTCGAAAAACCACCACAAGTCGAACCTGATCGTAGGTGTGTCGTACATCACTATTGCATTTCCGGCGGAATTAATTGCCTAGGCAACCATCGGCCGGTTACTGTCCTCGGCGAGTCAGTACTACGGATGGAGGGCGGGGACGATATGCCGTTGCCCAGTCGGATCCCCGAAAATTCATCGGTGATTCCGTCTTCAGTTCGGTAATCAAGTTGTTATGATACGGAGATCATTTCGTGATCGTAGGGACTCCGGATATCGCGCTGGCCCGACACGGACCACTCCTCAGTCTCGAAGGCCGTGACTGGGAACCAGCAAGAATTTTGTGAGGGGAACGAATGAGCCAGAACCGAAAGACCGGACCGCGTCGCGCGGCCCGCATTGCCGGCCTGGGTGCCGCCGCAGCCGTTGCACTGGGTCTGATGTCCACCGGAGCTGCGAATGCCGACACTTTCGTCCCGCTTTCCGGTGGTGAGAAGGTTGTCGACGCCGGAGGCGTCAATGTGAAGATTGCCCGCAACGCCGAGAGCGCGCTGCTGTCTCCCTCGCTGGCCGCCAACGGTGCCAGCCGCGTTGCCTGGCTGTCCGGCGATGTGTTCGCCGATCTCGGTGGCAATGTGCCGGCGGAAGGCGCAGAGTTGATCACCGGCTACCTCGTGGGCTGCCAGATCGACATCACCGGTCTGTCGGCGGGAATCGCCGGAGGCGTCTCGCTGACCGGTCCGAGTTTGGGCGCTGCAATGACGTTGCCGATCGCTCCCGGTGAGGTCAAGTTCGTGGAACTGGGTTCGAAGTCGGATCTGAAGCCGGGTGTGTCGGCGGTTCAGTACCGCGACCAGCAGCTCGAAGTTCAGGGTTGCGGCGGTCACGCGGAGGCTCGTGCGGTTTCGACCGTCACGGTGCCGGGCAACCACTTCGTCAAGAGCACCCTCTACGGGCAGCCGTTCAGCCTGGGCTGATTGCTCGTCAGCAGATCCAGCGTCACTTCTTTTCGCGCCAAGCTACATTCACCCTAGAGGGGAACAATGAACAGCAAAACCCTGCGCCACGGCGCAAAGGCTGCCAGCGTGGTCGCGGCGGCCACCATTGCGATCGGCCTCTTCTCCAACGGTGCGGCCAATGCCGACACCTTCATCCCGCTGCAGGACGGCGAGATCACCCAGACACTGATCGACGGCACGGTGGTGACCGTGCGTCAGACCGGCAACAGCGCAACCATCAGCCCGTCGATGGGTGCGACTATGCTGCACCGCAACGTATGGGCGTCGGGCACCGTCGACGTGTCACTCGAGGGTGACAACGCCCAGGGCGGCTCCATCGACACCGGCTACGTCGTGGGCTGCCAGATCAACTTCGGTGGCAACGCCGGCGGTGGCGCCAACGCTGGCGCTACCTGGGATGACATGGGTGACGGCGGCGGGATCGCCCCCCCGTTAGATGGGGGCACCGACGTGTTTGGTGGCGGAATGTCCATCGCTCCCGGCCAGGCCACCAAGGTGTCGATTCTCGACATCGAGTACGCGAACAGCTACGACGAGGAGACGCACAAGAGCGACTTCGACTTCGAAGGTAACAGCGGCGGCTTCACCTACTCTGATGAGACCTTCGGTGTTTCCGGGTGTGCCGGAATGGCGCAGGCTCGTTCCTACACCACCGTCGAGGTCTCGACCGATCGGGTCGACAGCACCGTGACGCTCTGGGGACAGCCGTTCAGCATGGGCTGATATTCCCTTCCAGATTTGACTCCGGGTCCGCACACGTAGTTGGTGTGCGGACCCGGAGTCGTCGGTGGCCGTGTGTGTCCGTTCGAGGTCGGCCGTCTCGTCTGTGACAGCGCGTTCGGGGTCACCGTTCGACGCAAGCGTTCGGCGTCAATGAAAGGTCACGGTGATCGCGTTGGTTAGGGAGGCCGCGGCGACAATGGTGGCCTCGGGTGCGGGCAGAGCCAACATCACGACGCGTTCTCGCTGGTCACGTCCGTTCTCCGATGGCGTCACGAGCACGACGACGGCGCGCGAGGCCAACACGGTGGCGTCGGGCTGACGATCCGGATTCGCCGGTGTGTGCGGATCGACGGTGAGTACATCGACGCGGTCGCCCTCACGGAGGAGTTCGGTGACAGCGGGATCAGCCAACCGGAGCGGCACGATGCGGGCATCCTCGATCCCTGCGGCAACGGCGGCCAGGCGCGGTCCCAGCACTCGCACGTCGGTGAGCGCCTCTCCGGCGCGGGCCGGCCCGGCAAGCGTGCGACCAGCGACATCCGCGACGGCGGTAACGGCGCCATCGGGCAGGCTGCCCGCTTCCCACTCCGCCAACTCGACGTCCGCGTCTGTGAGGGCGCGTCCGGGTTCGAGGTTGCGTGCGGCCACCACGACTGAGGATCGGTCGGAGTCCGGATTTCCTCGCACGAGCAGCGCGATAGCAAGGCACACCAGTGTTCCGGCCAGCACCCGTCTGGCGACCACAGTGCGGGCCCAGCCGGGATGAGTGAACTCCGACAGGCGGTCGGCCCAGGACGGGCTCAGGCTTCTGTGCGTGAAATTAGGCCTGCGGGGCCCTGGAGGGGTGGGCTCGTACGTCATGCCCCGACGCTAGAAGACTACGAGGCCCTCGAGGACGCTCGACGACGCCGCGTGTGGACGGACAAGAGGTTGTGGATAGCCGTGCGATGAGCGAGAACTAGCTGGCAGCGGCCTTGGCTGGAGCGGCCGCCGAAGTGCCCGACGAACTGGACGAGGCTGTCGACGAGCCTTCTGCCTTCGCAGCGGGGGCGGACTCGCCCTTGGACGACTCGCCCTTGGACGACTCGCCCTTGGACGACTCGGCCTTGGCAGGCTCGCTCGCGGCACCCGAGGAGTTCCGACTGTCGGTGCGGTAGAAGCCGCTGCCCTTGAACACGATGCCGACCGAGTTGAACAGCTTACGGAGCTTGCCCGAGCACGCGGGGCAGACGGTCAGGGAATCATCACTGAACGACTGAGCGATGTCGAAACGGTTCTCGCATTCCGAACACGCATACGAGTAAGTGGGCACCGGGGTTCCTCCGCACTGTGTAGTCAAACCTCAGGTTTTTAGCACTCTACAGTCGACAGTGCCAACATTGCTAATTAAAGTTCTATTCCGGGTCTCGTTTCGGCCCGCGCGCATCCTCGATCGGCGGAACAATACCCAGTCGGACCAGTCCGGAACCCGGGGTGAGCGCCCATCCCATCCGGACGTCATGAGGGTCCTCGGGCAGTTCGGAAACCAGTTCTTCGTCGCGGACCACGGCGATCAGGCGGGCGTCCGGGTCGGCGAGGCCGAGGGTTCGGTCGTAGAAGCCGGCTCCGCGACCGAGTCGGACACCCCTCCGGTCGACTGCCAGGGCGGGAACGAAAACTGTCCGGGCCTCCCGGATCTCTTCGGGTTCGAACACCGGCCCTGTCGGCTCGCGCAGGCCGAAGTTGGCGTCCGCAAGGCGGTCGGCCCCTCGGTACTCGGACCAGTAGAGGGGGCCGGGGTCGCGGGTGACGGGGACGAGCACTCGCCCAGCGACGCGGCGAAGGGCGTCGACCAAGTCGAGGCTGCCCGGTTCGAGTGCGGTGGGTATGTAGGTGCAGACCGTTGATCCGGGAGTGAGGCCGATTGTGGCAAGTTCGACAATCGACCGATTCTCGGATGAGCGGAACTCGCGGGACAGTGCGCGTCTGCTTGAAAGCACCAGTTGTCGCCACTCGGTCTTGGTCCGTGCTCGCATGTCGCAACCCTAGAGTCGGTCGGAGTGCGTTCGCCGAAAGGTTCCCGAAAGTAGTTGAAAGGATCTTGGTGACTGACGAGTAGATTCCACGGTTATTGTGTGGGCATGACAGACGCCTCCCCGCACACCGCTGGCACCTTTCGCACGGCTGTGGTGCCGGCAGCGGGAATGGGTACGCGATTCCTCCCCGCGACCAAGACCGTGCCGAAAGAGTTGCTCCCGGTTGTGGATACCCCGGGCATCGAGCTTGTTGCCGGAGAGGCCGCGGATTCGGGAGCCAACCGGCTCATCATCGTGACGTCACCAGGTAAGGACGGGGTGGTCGCCCACTTCGTCGAGGATCTCGTTCTAGAGAGCAAGCTCGAGGCGAGCGGCAAGCATCACCTGCTCGAGAAGGTGCGCAAGGCGCCTGGACTGCTCGAGGTGGAGTCTGTGGTGCAGGACCAGCCGCTCGGGCTGGGACACGCCGTCGGTTGTGTCGAGTCGGCCCTCGACGACGATGAGGACGTAATCGCGGTGCTGCTTCCGGATGATCTGGTGTTGCCGCGCGGAGTCCTCGAGACGATGTCCCGGGTCCGGGCCAAGCGTGGCGGCACTGTGCTGTGTGCCATCGACGTTCCCAAGGACCAGGTGAGCGCCTACGGCGTCTTCGAGGTCGAGACGGTGCCCGACGCAGTCAACCCAGACGTTCTCAAGGTCACCGGCATGGTCGAGAAGCCTGCAATCGAGGACGCTCCGTCGACCTTCGCGGCCGCCGGGCGCTACCTCCTCGACCGCGCGATTTTCGATGCGCTGCGACGGATCGAACCCGGCGCCGGCGGCGAACTCCAACTCACCGACGCCATCGCCCTCCTTATCAAGGAAGGCCATCCTGTTCACGTCGTCGTGCACCGCGGCACGAGACACGATCTCGGAAATCCCGGCGGCTACCTCCGTGCTGCGGTTGACTTTGCCTTGGACAGCGACGAGTTCGGCCCGTCGTTGCGTGAATGGCTGGCCGACCGATTGAAGCGGACGGATTCCTAGAGGTTCGGGAGGCAAGAATTTGCGGTCGGTCGAGGAGCAACAGACGATTGTGACCGCCGCGGCGGTGGCACCGCGGCCGGTCCGGGTGGCGATCTCCGAGGCCCAGGGGCTGCTTTGCGCCGAGGAGGTGGTTACCGAACGGCCGCTTCCCGGCTTCGATCAAGCCGCTATCGACGGATACGCTGTTCGCAGCGTCGACGTCCAGTCCGCAGGTTCCGACTTCCGTGACGAGGACGGCGCGCCCACGGAGTTGTCACTTCCAGTGGTAGGCGAGGTTACGGCCGGCTCGCGACAGCCGATCCGACTCCAACCCCGTCAGGCCGTCAAGGTCGACACGGGCGCTCCACTGCCGACTCTTGCCGACGCCGTGCTTCCGCTCGAAAGTACGGACGGCGGACGGGCTCGGGTCGAGATCTACAAACTCGTTCGCTCAGGCGACTACGTGCGCCGGGTCGGCGACGACGTGCAACCGGGAGATGTCGCGGTCAGGGCCGGCACGATCATCGGTGCCGCGCAGGTCGGATTGCTAGCGGCCGTCGGTCGCGACAAGGTACTCGTGCACCCCCGACCACGCCTGTCCGTCATCTCGGTCGGCGGTGAACTCGTTGACGTCGACCGGAGTCCCGGACCCGGTCAGGTGTACGACGTCAATTCCTATGCGCTCGCCGCCGCGGCGCGAGACGCAGGCGCCGACGTCAACCGCGTCGGCATGGCCAATACCGATGCCGGCCGTCTGCGCGACGTCGTGGAGGGGCAATTGATCCGCTCCGAGATCGTCGTGATCGCCGGTGCGGTCGGCGGCGGAGCCTCCGAGGACGTCCACGACGCACTCGCGGATCTCGGCAACCTCGAGATCGACCGGGTCGCCATGCACCCCGGATCGGTGCAGGGGTTCGGGCAACTTGGACGGGACGAGGTCCCGACGTTCCTGCTTCCGTCGAATCCGGTGAGTGCCCTGGTGGTGTTCGAAGTGATGGTGCGCCCGCTGATCCGCATCGCGCTGGGGCGACGTCAGCCGATGCGGCGCATCGTTTCGGCACGCACCGTCTCACCCATCACGTCCATCGAGGACCGCAAGGGATTCCTCCGCGGTCAATTAATGCGCGACGAGGCCACGGGGGAGTACCTGGTTCAGGCCCTCGGTGGGGCGCCGGGCGCTTCCTCGCACCTACTTGCGACCCTCGCCGAAGCCAACTGCCTGGTGTTGATCGATCCTGAGGTCACCGAGGTCCGCACGGGTGACCAGGTGGATGTGGCCTTCCTGGCGCAGCGGAGCTGATGGCGCGGCGGAGCTGATGCCCCGGTGCGAGACAGGATGACCATGCGACAGTGTGAGGCGACGACGACGTGACGACGCATCCGGGTTGGCCGCCGCACCTCGGGCCCCTGCGGGTGAAGGGCGGCGTCGTCACTGTGCGTGCCATCAGGTTGCGGGACGCCGCGGCCTGGAGTCGCCTGCGCACTCGCGACCAGGCGCACCTCGAGCCCTGGGAACCGACCGGGGAGGCGCCCTGGGAAGCGCGACACCATATCACCGGCTGGCCGGGGCTGTGTAGCAGTCTGCGCTCGGAGGCCCGGAAGGGGCGCATGTTGCCGATGGCTATCGAACTCGACGGCAACTACTGCGGTCAGATCACGATCGGCAACGTGGTGCGTGGTGCGCTGAGGTCCGCCTGGATCGGCTACTGGGTGTCCAGCGAGGTCAACGGGTTGGGGGTGGCCACGGGCGCCCTCGCGCTGGGATTGGATCACGCTTTCGGCCCTGTGGGATTGCACCGCGTCGAGGCCACCGTCCGTCCGGAGAACCGGGCGAGCCGTGCGGTCCTGCACAAAGTCGGCTTTCGCGAGGAGGGCTTGCTCGCGCGCTACCTCGACGTCGACGGTGGGTGGCGCGATCACGTCCTGGTCGCAATGACAATCGAGGACGTACCTGGTTCGGTTTCCGATTCATTGGTGCGAAACGGCAAGGCTCAGTGGGGGTGACCGACCCGAACAAGCATGGACGATCGTCCAGCTAGTGGCACTCGTCTGGCATTATTCAAGATCCCCGGCTGGGGGACTCTACTTTCGGCGTCCTGTTTGCCGAATCGTCTCCTCCGACTCTCGGCGTAGTTGAGCGCGACGGTTTTGTGTTACGCATGTGACATATGGGTATGGTGAGATCGGCGAGTCTGCGAAGATGTGTGGGTTCACGCGGTTAGCCTGAGTGGGTCAACAGCGGTATCCATGCTGGTAGGCGAATGGGAGGAGGTGGCCGTATGCCGAACTCGTTTCTCTGGATCGGGCTCGTCGTCGTATGGCTCTTCGTTCTGGTCCCTATGCTGGTGAACAATCGCCCGCGAATTTGGCAAACGAGCGATGCGGCACTTGCCACCCGCGTGCTGTACCGCGGTGATCAGCGCCCCGTGCGGCGCGGGCCCGCGGCAGGCCACCGCAGCGATCCGTACTGGCAAGAAGAACCGGACCACTTCGGCTACGACGCGGAGGACCTTGTGGACACTCACGCAGAGGAAGACGATTTTGACGGTGAGCAGGACCCGGTCGACGAGTACGTGCCGGCGCGCCGGGGTCGGGGCGGGTTCGATCCAGAGGCCGACGCGATCGCGCGTGAGGCCAAGTACGCGTTCCGTCAGCGATTGGTTCTCGGCTTGGTGCTCGCGACGATCGCGACCGCGGCACTCGGCCTGATCATCTCCCCCTTGATGTGGTGGGCTTTCGTCGCTTGCCTGGTCGGGCTAGTGGGATACATGGCCTATCTCCGTCAGCAGGTGCAGATCGAGCGGGAGGTCCGGCGTCGCAGGACAGCGCGTCTAGGCCGTTCGCGTTTGGGGGTCGAGTCCCGCAGCGACGAGGAACTACGCATGATCCCCGCCCGATTGCGTCGACCGGGGGTCGTGGTCCTCGAGGTGGACGACGGGGATCCGGAATTTGATCACCTCGAGCACTTCGATGAAGAGCCGATGTATCAGACCACGTTGCGCCGCGCTGCCGGCGAGTAGTCGGCTTTCGCGTTCGAAAGCCTCTTCGGTGCAGGTGATTAGGCCCGTCTGCGGATGGCCTGCTAGAGTTTGCCGAGCGGATCGCAGGATTCGCTCGAGGGGCTGTGGCGCAGTTGGTAGCGCGCTTCGTTCGCATCGAAGAGGTCAGGGGTTCGATTCCCCTCAGCTCCACCAGACGCTCGGCGGAGGCTCCCTCTTCATCTGGAGAGGGAGCCTCCGCCGCGTTTCCGAGACACCGCGTTTCCGAGACACCGGCGGGCGTGTTGCGGGGGTCCGCATCTGGCCGCGCGCAGGCGAACCTGCCGAGGGATGCGGCCACGGCCCGCCCGACCGAGTTGGAACGTGACGAGCCGGTGTCTTGATCGGCCTCATTTCACCGGTTCCGGCTGGGGCTCGATGTTCTGGTTCACGTGGAAGAGATTGTCGGGATCGTAGCGACGTTTCACCTGTGCGAGGCGGTCATAGTTGCCGAGATAGGACGACCGAACCCGATCCTGTCCCTCCGACATCAGGAAGTTGATGTACGCACCACCCTCGGTGGTGGAATGCAGTGCCTCCCAGTATCGCTTGGCCCAGTTCGTGATCAGATCGGCGTTTTGCGGGATCCGGGTCGACGCCCACGATGACTCCGGCCCAGCCGCCCTCACGGTAGGCGAAGGCAGTGTCGTCCTCGCTCGCGCGCGCAGCTGCGCCGTCGATTGGGTACATGTGCATCGTCGAGTGGCCAGTCGGCAGTTGCCGGCCGAATTCCAGGTGGACGTCGATCGCCGCGTCGGAGATGTCCCGCATGAAGTCGGCGCGCCAGTACCACTGCAGCCCCGCAGGATAGAGGCCATCGAAGGCTGCCTGCAGGTCGGTGAATGGCATCGCGCGCAGTCCGTCGAGCAGTGGTGTTCCGAATTCGCGGACCGGGGCCAGGACCGCATCGGCCTTGTTGTGCGCGCCGATATAGCACCAGACGATGCCGCAGGCCTTGCGTCCCCATAGCGACTGCGGGAACGGCGGGGCCGGGGGAATGGTCAGCAAGCTGATCCAGCCGTTGAGTTCTTCCGGAAGAGTGGGTAGGAGTTCGCGATACCACCGCATCACTTCGGCGAGGTCGTAGAGAATAGGGCCGCCGACGATGGAGCCGTGCTCGCCGATGTCGTGGCACGCGAAGGTGAAGGACGTGACCACCCCGAAGTTTCCGCCTCCGCCGCGTAGTGCCCAGAAGAGGTCCTCGTGGGACCGTGCGTCCGCGGTCACCAGGGTGCCGTCGGCCCGGACAGTCTTGGTCGATGGCGACACCGTCGTGCTCCGCATTCCGGAGAGGTCGATCACCAGTGCGTCGTCCCACACACCCAGTCCGCCGGCGTTGTGGCCGCCTCCGCGCACGGCCAGTTCGACACCGCGATCGCGGGCGAATCGCACACAACTGACGATGTCGGCCGCGTTCGCGCACCGCGCGATCGCGGCGGGATGTCGGTCGATCATGGCGTTGTACACGGCTCGGGCCCCGTCGTAGTCGGGGTCGGACGGCTCGATCAGCGCTCCCCGCAGTACCCCGGCGAGATCGCCGAAGGGCGGCCGGGTGCCGGTCACAGTGCTCGTGGTGCTCATCGTGTGTTCCTCCAATCTGTTCGGCTGTGTCACGAAGGCCGAAGGCCGATCGGTTCGGCTGTGTCACGAAGGCCGAAGGCCGATCGGTTCGGCTGTGTCACGAAGGCCGAAGGCCGATCGGTTCGGCTGTGTCACGAAGGCTAGGACTCTGGCGTTCGCGAACCGTTCGCGTTGTCGCCTGCCCGGCCAACGCCGTGGTCGAGGGTTGTCCGCAGCGCGACCACCTGCGGTAGCCACCACCGGTCATCGTGCTGTTCGGCGGTGATCAGGGCTGAGTCGAGAGCGGCGCACGCAGGTTCGACCTGCCCGGTGTCCCGGAGGACGTCCGCGAGCAGGTACAGCCAGTACGGCATGCGGGCGAGGGCCTGCTGCGCGCGCAGCGTCGCCAGCGCCGACCGGATCTGGGCGATCCCCGTCTCGCCGCCAGTGAGCCACCCGCCGAGAATCGCCGACCACTCGGCGTAGTACGCGAAGCGATACTGGTCGCAAAGGTCACGTAGTTCGCCGACCGCCGCCGCGACGGCGCCTCGGTCGCCGCGGAACTGATGGAGCATGGCCGCGTATCCGAGCGCTACCGCGAGACTGTACGGATGCCCGTTCGCACGCCCCAGGCCGAGGGCGTCCGCGCAAGAGGTGAGGGCGCGGTCTTCGTCCCCGATCAGCCAGTGTGCGTGGGATGCCCACGCACCGGAGTGCACTTCGAGTCGGGTGCCGAGGATGAAGGAGAACTCGTCCTTGAACAGGCCGCCGGCCAGATCGAAGTGCTTGATCGCGGCCTGTGGCTGCCCGAGACTGAGCGCCGATCCGGCGACGGCGAAATGCGCCTGCCCCGCGAACTCGTCGTGGACCGCGGCCAACGCGAGGGCTTGGTGGCCTATGCGGTACGCCTGGGCGGTGTGCCCTTGGACGAAGTGCGCCGCAAAGAGCCCGATGAGACTCGCGACGAGTGCTTTCGGTCGATGCAGGCGTTGGGCGAGTTCCGTCGTCCGGTCCAGTGTCGTCTGCAATTCCGGCGCCGAGTAGCCGTAGCGTGCGGTGAGCGGAGCCGACATCGCCTGCCGAACCGCGATTTCCCGCCCGTCGCGGTTGGTCCCGCCGGGGAGGTTGTAGATGAGATCCAGGCAGGTCCGGTAGTGCCGCAGTGCATCGGTGTGCGCGAAGACGCTCGCCGCGGTCGCGGCGGCCCGCTCGAAGTAGTCGAGGGCGCGGTCGGGGTGGCCGCCGCGGAGGTACTGCTCGGCGAGTTGCGTCGCGACGTCGTCGGTGTGGCCGGCATGGAGCAGTTCGAGGCCCTGGGCAAGCCTGCGGTGGAGTAACCATCGACGGGCGGGTCCGACGGAGCCGTAGGCGGCCTCACGCAGGGCATCGTGCACGAAGTCGTAACGCCTGCCGTGGGGCTGCACGATCCGCCGGCGCCACAGTTCGTCGACCGCGCGCACCAGGCGGTCGACTTCCAGATCGCTCGCCTCGCAGAGCAGGTCGAGGTCGAAATCCCGGCCCAGGGCCGCGGCCAGGCCCGACACCTCACGGGCCGCGTCCGAGCATTGCCCGATCCGGCGCTGCAGTACCTCGGTCAGATCGTCCGCGCGCAGGCACCCGCTAGCCTCCGGATCGGGCAGGATCCGTGCCGCCTCGACGACGTAGATCGGGTACCCGCCGGTTGCCGCGTACAGGACGGCCTGCTCGGGGCGGGCGAGAACCCGGCCGCCGAGGGACTGCGCAAGCATTGCGGTGCCGCGCACGCTCAACGGGTGCAACGGAATTTCGGTCAGCAGCGCCGCTGCCCGCAGGCCCCCCAGCGACTCACGGAGTTCTGGGCGCAACTCCACCTCCTCCGTGCGGGCAGTCGCAGCGACGAGTACGCGCGCACGGGGTTCGAGCGTGAGTAGAAACGCCACCCCCTCGAAGAAGCGATGACGCTGCCAGACATCCACCATCGCCCGGGAGACGTCGGCGAGCGGCGGACCCGGTGCGTCCGAAGGCCGGCCCGCCGGCGTGCCGAGTCGGGGGACCAGTCGCGTGATCTCGCGGTGCCAGAGGGGATCGAGCGAACCGAAGGTGACCTGGAGGCTCGGACTGCGCAACCACTCCGCTACGGGTGCCAGCGCGACGCGCCCCGGAAGTCCGAAACATCGCGTCGTCGCGACCACCGCGCCTTCCCGGCGCGCAGTCTCTGCGAGTTCCTCGAGAAGTCGGGTCTTGCCCACCCCGCGCTCCCCGGACACCACGAGCATGCCTGGCCGTCCCTCAGCGGTGTCCCGCCACCTTCTCTGCAAAGCTTCGATTTCGGATTCGCGGCCGACGAGTGCGGCTGCTTCGGTGCGAACCGTTGCCCCACACGCGGGCACGAACCCGACATCCCGCGTTGTCGGCCGCTTGCCGAGCAGGTCCTCGAACATCCGATTCGTCGTGGCGTCGGGCGGGACACCTAGTTCATGCTCGAGGGCTGCCTCGCACCGGTGGTAGGCGGTCATCGCTGCGGCGCGGTCGCCGGTCTCGGCCTCCATCCGCATGAGGGCTCGGTACCCGGATTCTTCTAGTGGTTCGAGTTCGATCCGTTTGCGGGCGTAGTAGATTGCGCGCTCGGCGTCGTCAGCATCCCACCAGCCTCGGGCGGCGGCATCGCACAACCGGACGCAGTCCCGCCGTAGGAATTCGCGGGATTCGAGTATCCAGTCGTCGTAGCTGCCGGGAATGAGGTCGCCGCCGTAGGCCGTGATCGCTGATTCCGCGTGTCGGAGGAACGCGGTGGTATCCGGGTCGGTCTTCGCGGCGAGCGCGGCGTCCCGTTCGAGCTGGAAGATGCGGATGTCTACCCGACAGGCCGGTGAGTCGATCCAGGTGAGCGATCCGCCTTGTACCGCCACCGTGCTCGCAAAACCAGGGAGGGCGCGCAGGTTGTGTAGTTCCCGGCGGAGATTGGTCCGCGCCTGCTGCTCGGACGAATCCGGCCAGAAGAGCGCGGCGAGGTGGGTGCGCGGCTGAGGGGATCCGGCGCGCAGAGCAAGATAGGCCAGCAGCGCGATCGCTCGTGACGAAATCGAGACCGATCGGGTGTCCGCACCGGATACACGCGCCTCACCGAGCACCGAGCACCGAGACCATCGACGTCACGGACCTGCTCCGAGTTCGCGCGTCGCACACGCCCCCACGTACTCATCATTGCACGATGCCGACCGGGACTTCGACCACCGGTCTTCAGGACGATGCGGAGCCCCTGATGCCAGGTCAGCGGGAGTCGGGCGGAACTTCCGGTAGGCCCTCGCTGGCGCGGAGTTTCTCAGCCATCCTGGTGAGGAGACCCTGAGACTCTTCGGACAGATCGAACGCGCGACTCGAGAGCTTACGTAGTTCGTATCCTTGGAGTCGGGAGAGAAGGTCGAGATCGTGGTCGATCTTCGCCGCGTAGATGTCGTTGAAGAAGTAGTCGGGCTTCACTTTGAAGAAGCGGGCGAAGGCCGCGACCGTGTCGTCCGACGGGTTGGTGCGCTGACCAGAACGAAGCTGGGAAATGTAAGGCTTCGAGATCTGGTGCCCGTCTGCGATCAGTGCCGCCGCGACCTCGGCGTTTGTATGCGGTTTGCGTCCGGGAGGATGGACCGTCTCGAAGAGTCTATTCAACCGCGCAGCAAAATCGGCCATTGTGAGTCGCTGGGTCCTCTCTCGTGGTCGACCGTTCCGTGACCGACACCATACCACGTTGATAACTAATTGATAACTTGTGAACAGATGGTGGAAAGTCGTCAGGTTTGAGCAATTTGCATGTTCGTATGCCTGGAACGACGATCGCCGATCCCTCGAAGTATCGGCGGTGTCGTTGACGAACCTTGCGCCAGTGTCACACTGTGCTCCGCTGGAGGCTCGCAAGACGAACGCGATCGACGAACGCGATCGACGCGTTTCATTGGCGACCTGAGTGGTTCGACGTGGCCTCACAATAGATTGCTGAAAGTTAGCCATCCGCGTAATCAGGGCATGTGAAGCCCAGCGAGCGACCTTGTGGTGCAGTCCAACAGTGTGCGTCGCATTGTGCATCGCAACTGGCGTGGTCGCTCGCTACTCGTGGGGCTTCGTGAACAGTACTGCGAAGCAGGGTGATCCGCACTGGGTGGATCAGGTGCCGCCGTCGTCCTCGGATCTGGATAAATCCGGCGCAGTCGGGGATGATTGGGAGGTGATACACCGAATGAGTGACGCCGAGCTTCGGAAGGCGATTCGAGTTCTGCACGAGCGGGCCGACGATGCCCGAAATCGCGGCCAGGACAGCGATGCCAACGAAATCGAGAGGACGATTCGTACCTATCAGGAAGAAATGACCCAGCGGTTGTGAACCGTGGTGGTGGGTGCTGTTTCTTGTTCTGCCGGACACGAATATTCCTCTACTGCCCGTGCGCGCAATCGTCTCGCGTGCGTAGACTTCCAGCCGACATGAATCGGTGACGACGGGGGCTCGTACGGCAATGGCTATCAAGACGCTGGACGGCACAAAGTGCCTGATCACTGGTGCCGCTAGTGGCATAGGGCATGCGACGGCTCTGGCGGCGGCGGAGGAGGGTGCCGAACTCTTTCTCACCGATATAAACGAGGTCGGGCTGGCGCTGACAGTAGAAGAGGTGGGCAGGCGCGGCGGCATTGTAAGCTTCTCTCGCGCGCTCGACGTGTCCGACTACGACGCGGTGACCGTATTCGCAGCAGACATCCACGAACAGCTCGGCAGTATCGACGTCGTGATGAATGTCGCCGGCATCTCCGCGTGGGGTACGGTCGAGAACCTCGAACACCGCCACTGGAAGTCGATGGTGGACGTCAACCTGATGGGCCCGATCCACGTCATCGAGAACTTCGTGCCTCCGATGGTGCGGGCGGGGCGCGGAGGCCACCTGGTCAATGTGTCCTCGGCGGCGGGCCTACTGGCACTTCCGTGGCACGCGGCATACAGCGCGAGCAAATTCGGGCTTCGCGGGGTGTCCGAGGTACTACGGTTCGATCTCAAACGGCACGGCATCGGCGTGAGTCTCGTAGTTCCCGGCGCGGTGAAGACTCCGCTGGTGGGAACTATCGAGATCGCCGGGGTCGACCGAGAAGACCCGCGCATCCAGAAGGCGATCCACCACTTCGAGAAGCGGGCGGTCACGCCGGAGAAGGTCGCGTCCTGCATCGTCGCCGGTATCAAGAAGGACCGGTACATGGTCTACACGTCGCCGGACATCCGATTCGGCTACTGGTGGGCCCGCAAGTTCGCACCCCCGTACGACTTCGTGATGCAGAAGGCCAACGACCAGTTCAGTAAGTTCCTGTAGGCCTCAGAACCCCCGCCGGCCGGAGGGGGAGGTCTGGGTCAGTACCGTACCGTCGGTGAATCGGACGCCGTCGGTGCAGCGGCATTCCACCTGCCCACCACCGAATTGCTCGGCATGGAGTCGTGCGTACAGTCCCCGGTGTGCAAGGAGTTCGGCGTGGGTGCCGCTCTCGATCAGTGTGCCATCGTCGATCACGAAGATTACATCGGCGTGCTGGATGGTGGAGAGTCGGTGTGCGATGGCCAGCGTGGTGCGCCCACGCATGACCTCGGCGAGCGCCCTCTGGACGAGACGCTCGGAGACGGTGTCGAGGGCTGACGTGGCCTCGTCGAGGATCAGCACCCGAGGGTTCTTCAGCAGCACCCGGGCGATGGCCAATCGTTGCTTCTCACCCCCGGACAACCGGAATCCGCGCTCGCCGACCAGCGTGTCGTAGCCGTCTTCGAATCCGAGGACTCGGTCGTGAATGTTGGCGGCCGAGGCTGCGTCGTGCAGTTCGGCATCCGTCGCATCCGGCTTGGCGTAGCGCAGGTTGTCCGCGACCGAAGCGTGGAGCAGGTAAGGGTCCTGGGTCACCATCCCGACCGCTTCGGCGAGTGAGCTCATGGTCAGGTCGCGCACGTCGTGGCCGTCGACTCGGACCGCGCCGCTGTCCACCTCGTACAGGCGGGGCACCAAATAGCACAGTGAGGTCTTGCCGGCACCGGATGGTCCGACGAAGGCCGCGAGCTGACCGGGCTCGATCATCAGAGATGTGCCCGCTACAGCCCATCGACGGCCGCGACGTTCGCCAGGTTCGACGGCGGAATCTACGGGGGTCGGGAGGCCCGAGACCGCTGTGGTCGCCGCGCCGCGCATTCCGCCACCGCTGCGCAGTCCTCCACCGCCGCGTCCGAGACTTTGCAGTACCACCGGGTCGGGATCGGCTGTGGTCAGTCGTACCGGCGGCGGGTACGCAAAGTGCACGTCGTCCAACTCGACCCGTCCGGGTGAGTCTGCCGGTAGGTCTACGGCGCCCTGGCTGTCCACGATCGCCGGTTGCAGGTCGAGATACTCGAAGATGCGGCGGAACAACGCCATCGACGTCTGGACGTCGAGGGTGACCCGCATCAGCGAGACCAGCGGCTGCAGCAACCTGGCCTGCAGGGTCGAGAATGCAACGAGGGTGCCTGCCGAGATCACGGGGCCGGAACCATCGCTGATGAGGTAACCCGCCAGCAGATAGACGAGCGCGGGGGTGATTGCCATAAAGGCGCCGACGACAGCGAAGAAACCCTGTCCGGTCATGGCCTGTCGCACCTGTAGTTCGGTCTGCCTCGCGTTTTCGGCCCGGTAGCGGTCGAGTTCAGTATCTGCCTGATTGAATACCTTCGTGAGCAGCACCCCCGAGACGCTGAGGGCTTCCTCGGTGATCGCGGTCATTTCCGACAACGACTCCTGCGTCTTGCGTGCCAGTACCCGGCGCCGGGCGCCGACCCGCCGCTGCAAATACACGAAGCCTGGAAGTAGTGCGACTGCGAGAAGTGTCAACTGCCACGACAGCAGCAGCATAGCGATGAGCGACGCGGCGACCGTCACGACATTCGACAGGATGCTCGACGCGGTGGTCGTCAGGACCGACCGCACCCCGCCCACATCGTTGGACAAACGGGACTGGATCGAGCCCGTCTTGGTGGAAGTGAAGAAGGCCAATTCCATCTTCTCCAGATGGGCGAACAGACGTTCCCGCAAATCCGCCATCGACAGGTTCCCGACCTTGGTTGTGAGGTAGCTCTGTCCCACGCCGATCACCGCGCCGGCCAGAGTCACCGCGATCATGGCCACCACCAACCACAGGAGCAACGTGAGATGGACGCCGCTCCCGTCGGTGGGAAACAGTGCGCGGTCGAACACCGCCCGTGTCAGGAATGGATTGACGACGCCGAGGAGCGAGGACACCACGATCGCGACCCCGACGAGCACCAGCCATCCACGATAGGGGTGCAGGAGCAGCCAGATGCGGCGCAGCAGGGAAGACTCGGCGGCCGATGCTTCCGGTGTGGACGTGGGACTGGTCTCGGGCATCCCTCATTGTCACCTGACAGGGCACTCACGGAAGATCGACCTTGTTCGGTACGGGTCTTTTTAGCGGTGGCCGGCGTGGAGGCAGTTGTCGAACAGCGAACGGACTTTCTCGACGTGACTGTCGAGATCCGCGACGTTCCACCCCTCGGTGGGCACCGGTTCGAGCACGTCGACGTCGACTGTGCCGGGATGCGCCACGAGCGAGTTGCGCCACATTCGCTCGCCCGCGTTGTGGATGACGATCGGGACGATCGGCACCCCGGCCTGCATCGCGAGGTGGAACCCGCCCTTCTTGAACTTGCCCAAGCGGGGAGTCGGTGAGCGGGTGCCCTCTGGGGCGATGGCTATCGAGATGCCGGAGTGGAGTTTCTCCACCGCGGGCTGCAGTGCAGTCCGCGCTTGCGTGCTGTTCGCCCTGTCCACGTATGCCACGTCCAGGAGTGCGCCGACGGGGATGAACCGTGGGTCGCGCGCGGCCTCCTTCTTCGCGACACCGGTGACGTCGCGTCGGATGACACTCCCGATGATCAGCATGTCTAGCGAACTCTGATGATTGAACATGAAGACAGCGGGCCGGGCCGACCATGCGTTCTCTTTGCCTTTCATGCGCAGGTTGATCCCGCAGATGGCGAGAGCGAGATCCGGCCCGAAGCTGCCGACCAGGTTGGCGGCTGTTTGGCGGTTCTGGGTCAGGACGCCGGCGGAGGCGCCGAATGCGGCCGCACCCATCAGTGCGCCGATTGCCGTCGTGGTGCGCGCGATGGACAGTGGGTCGGCGCCGCCCTCCGGCGACCGTAGATTGACCGCCGGCCACCTGTTCTCCTGTGCGGTGGCCGCCAGTTTACGGTCGGGATTGAGAGCGACTGGATGTCCCACCGACGTCAGCATCGGAACATCCTCGGCGCCATTGGAGTACGCGAAGCTCTCGTCCAGGTTCGCCCCGTGCTCGGCGGCGTAATCGCGCAGTGCTTCCGCCTTGGCAGGCCCCCACAAGGGTGGGGAGGCAAGCTGACCGGTGAGCATGCCGTCGACTACCTCCGGACGGGTGCAGAGCACGTCGTCGGCGTCGATGTCGAGATCCGCGGCCACCGACATTGCCTGATACGGGGTGGCGGACGTCGCCATCACCACCCGGTGCCCGGCGTGCCGGTGTGCCGCGAGAAGACCGCGAACATCCGAGAAGATCATCCGTGCGATCTCCTGCCGGAAAAGCCGCTGCCCCCACTCCTGCATCTCGTCTTCCATGCGCCCGGCCAGGCTCCCAACCCCGATGCGCATCAAGTTGCCGACGTCCGCGCCGCGAAATCGGGTCTCCATCGCCGCGCCCGTGGTGCGCAGAAGTTCGGCAACGCTGATATCGAAGCGTCGCAAACGGTCCCGGTAGATGACGCTGGCGGAGTACCCACTGATCAGGGTGCCGTCCAGATCGAACGCGGCGAGGGTGGTCGGGCCGGGAGTGGCGTCCCCGATGTCGTCGTGGAGACTGTTGAGGTCGCTCATTTACTCACCTAACCCGATCTGGTCGAGGTGTGTGTGCGCGATGGCCCGGATACGGAGAACTTGGTCGACCAGGGTCTGGATCTCTTCCGCGAACTTGGCCCGCCCGGCCACGAGGTTCCCGACATTCGGTTCGACCAAGCCGCGGTTCCGCGCCAATTTCAGTGCGGTCGCGAAGAGTTCGGCCGAGATCGACTCACTGCTCCCGATTTGCTGCCGTAGCCGCCGCTGCTCGGCCAGGGCGAGGCACGAGGTCATGAATGCCTTCTCGTCGAATTTCTGCTCGACCGGAGTGCGCAACAGTTGACTCGCGACCACCGCGTACGCCTCGAGGAACGGTTGCAGCACCCGGTGAGCCAGGTGGATGCGCATCCCGGACAACAGGTTTGTGGCATGTTCGCGGTCGCCAAGGTTCGACTCCCACTCCGGGTCGATGAGATCCAGCTCGGTCCGCAACTCGTCCCGGAAGCTGTCTTTCTCGCTGAAGAAGAACTCGAACTTGAGGAGGTCGCGAAGCCGCAGTGCCACATCCAATCCATCGGGGAGCGGATCGGTGAAGCTCTGGTCGCCGGCCGCAAGCAGCACCATCTCCGCGATCGCCCGCATCACTAGGAAATGAATCGTAGTGTTGCGATAGAACGCTGCGACGAGATGTTGATCCCGACCGAGGTAGAACACCCGCTCGCTGCCCCGGTCGAAACTGCGCAGCACCCCGGAATCGAGATGGGTGCGCACCGCCTTACGGATCACCTGCGGATCGGTCAGGTCGACGTCACCGGCAGAGGGCAACGACCGCGCCTTGATGTAGTCGACAAGCGGACCGAGAATGCCGCTTATCTCGAGGACGGTGAGTGCCCGATCCTCGATCCCGAGGAAGGCAAGCATGACGAGCGAGGAGGCGGTAACCGGGGTGACTTCGTTGATACGGTGGCACACCTCGAATGCCGTCTTCTGCACGGCCAGTCGCGGGTCGTCCTCCTGCCCGAGATAGTCGGCCAGTGACAACGGCCTGCCGATATTCACGTGCGCGACACCGTGCCATCGGCCCTGCGCCCGAACGTATCCGAAGAGCCAGCGCAGACTTTCCTTGCTCTTCGCCTCGCCGTGCGCCTCCGCTGCCATCGCACCGACCTCGTAGAGTTGGTCGTACGTCAACGACACCGGCACGAGATAGACGTCGGACATTTCGCTGGTTCGGAAGGCCTGGGCGAGGTAGTTGAGCAGACCGAACCGTGGCGGCCGGAGTTTCCCTGTGCGACTGCGTCCGCCCTCGATATACCATTCCAGGTTGAACCGCTTCGTCAGCAGATACCGCATGTATTCGCGGAGCGTCCACTTATAAACCTCGTCGTCGCCGAACTTTCGTCTGATGAAGACGGTGCCGCTACGTTTGCCGATCGAGCCGATCGGCCAGATGTTGACGTTCAGACCACCCATCACGTGATTCAGCGGGAGATTATTGGCCAACAGTGCGGGCCGCAACACCAACGGGTCGAGGTACGAGCGATGGCTGGGCAGGAACACGAGGGAATGCGCTTTGTTCAGTTCCCGCAATTCGTCGAGTCGGGTGGTGTCGACGTCGAGGCGGTAGGCGCGGGAGAAGTAGCGGCCCAACTGGTCCCACAGTGCGATCGCCCGCCGACTCTGGGCCGCGACCATCTCTTCCAGCGCGCCGCGTGCCCGGCGGTCCACTTCCGCGACCGGGAGAACCAATTGCGCAGACAACTCATGGGTTCCGGATTGGTATCGACTGGAGTCGGTGATCTCGTCGACGACGAATTTCGAGACCTTGTATTGAGTGCCCAGAAGGGTGCGTTCGGCACGCTCGAGCGTCAGCGCCGCCTGCCGACGTATGAAATCAGGAAGTGAGCCGCCGCCAGTCTCTGCGAGTCGGCGTTCGAGGTCGCTCAGCGGGGCGGGGTCGCCCTCGAGCACCTGGCACCGTGACGGGTCGTCGCGCATGACCCTGCGCTGGGTGGTCTGGCTCGGGTGCAGCGGATCTCGCAGCGACAGTGTTTCCCGAAATTGTTGCACTCCGTCGGGATGGGTTTCCCGAGGCAACCAGACCACGCGGACCGGGGTCAGCAGCGGATCATCCTTCCTCGATGCTAGATCGGCGAGTGCCTCGTCAGTGACCTCGACGGTCGGAGGTGGCTGCCCGGTGTCGTTCGCCTGCCGTTCCAGCCAGGTGCGGAGGACGTCGTCCTCCAGGTCGGTCATGGTCTCGATGAGATAGACCCGTGGCCGTGTCTTCTGTTCTTCCATCGTGTCCGCTTTCCTTTCACCCACGGCCTAGTTCGACGATCTCGTCGAGACTCTCCTGCAGGCACAACATGAACCGTGCCGGTTCAGTGACGGCGGCGGTGTCGAGATTGACACCGATACAACAGGTGCCGACGTGGGAGACCAGGGTGGCCATGACCGCGCATCCGGGCGCCGGGCCGAACGGAAACATGCGTTCGATTCGGGCGCCGGCCAGATACACGGGCACCGGCATCCCGGCGACGTTGCTCGCCTGTAGATCGATGGCGGTCGACTGCGAGAGATACCAGTTCGCCAGCACGACCGTGGGTAGTCGCACCAGGATGGGTGCGGCGGTATCGAGGAGTCCGAGCGCCGGTTCCTGGCGAAGCCCGAGGATGATTGCGCGTACCTGTTTGATCCGTGCGATCGGGTCGCGCTCACCGGCCGGACCTGCGAACCGCGCCGCAGCGAATCGGTTGCCTCCGGTCTGATCCGATGCCGACCGCAGACTCACCGGCATTCCGACCGGGATCGTGTCGAGTTGGTGGCCGAACGACTCGTGGTAGCGGCGGAAACCGCCGAGCAGGACGGCGACGTACGCATCGTTCAGCGATCCGCCCGCGCTGTGGGCGGCGCCGCGCAGTTCGTCGACTCCTACCTCGAGCACGCCGAACCAGCGGCCCAGTCCGCGGTCACGCAGCAACGCCGAACCTGTGGTCGGGGGAGGTGTGATCACCCGGCGGATCGAATTCGCGTAGCCGACCACTTCCGAGACGGTTCCCACCGGATCGGTCGCCACCGTCATCGCCGACCGCGCCGCGCCGCGGATCAGATCCCCGAGGAGACCCGGGGCGCTGCGCACGCTGTCGAGCGCCTGCTCGAACATCGCGCCACCGCCGGACATCCGCTCAGGTAGCGGCGCAGGACGATCCGGTTTGTTCGGTGACGGTTCGGGGCGCCTACTGTGCAGGAGGGTCATCAACTGGATGCCTCCGAGACCGTCCGTGATGCTGTGATGGGTCTTCACCACGTAGACGGCGCGGCCGTCGACTAGACCTTCGATGAGCATCGCGCTCCACGGTGGCCGGGCACGATCGAAGGGTTCGGTCGCCATGTGCCGACACATTCGCAGCGCATGGTCGAAGGTCGCGGGTTCCGGTAGTCGAACCCGGGACAGGTGGTAATCGAGATCGAATTCGGGGTCCACCGACCACACCGGGTTGCCCAGGCGCAGTGTCGGCTCCACCACCCGCATCCGGATCCGGGGCACCATGCGCGACGCCCACTCGTGCGCACGTACCAGTCGATTCCAGTCCGGTGGTTCATCGAGCACATCTACAGCGACGATCGGTGAGCGCAGTTTGGGCTGCACCTCCTCCATTCGCCACATTCCGGCCTCGAGGTCGGACATGGTGCGGGACGCCCCCCACGTGACGTCGGAGAAATCCACGTCGACGGCGCTCGGCGGTATCAGAGGTTCGCAGTCGGCCATGCCCACCCTCATTCGATTTCTCGCGTTGCCCTCAGCTACTGCGTTTACAGTGTGGACCCGCCTCGCGGATCGCGGCGCCGCTTCCGGCGGATTGCGCGCCGGAGTTTCGATCTAAGCTGGTCTCGTGCCGACTTTTCACCACGCGACGCTCGACAAGATCGACTCAGCCACCCTCTATCGGATCATGGTGCTGCGCACCGACGTGTTCGTCTTCGAGCAGGGCATCGTGTCGGAACCCGAACTCGACGGACGGGATCTCGAACCCACCACCACCCATTTCTGGGCAGAGGAGGACGGCGAGGTCCTCGCAACTCTGCGTGTACTCGCGGACGAACCGACGGTGCATCTCGGACGCGTGGCGACCGCCGCGACTGCCCGCCGCCGCGGACTTGCGGGACTCTTACTCGAGGCCGTCTTCGACCAGTTTCCGGGACCGATCGAGATCTCCGCCCAGGCCTACCTGGAGAAGTGGTACGGCCGTTTCGGCTTTCGCCGGATGAGCGAGAACTACCTCGAGGCGGGCATCGACCACTTGCTCATGAAGCGCTGATTGCCGAGCGCGGACGACGCTGATCAGGGCTCGGGCACCACGCACAGTGTTTGCGTAGGCTGCTTCCATGGCGAAGAGTTTCGAATACTCGGAAGAGATCGCATACCCCCTCGATCGGGTGCACGCGACGGTAACGAATCCGGCCTTCTGGCAGCATCGGTTCGAAAAAGCGCCCGAGAAACTCACTCTCGACGCCAGTCGAGGACCCGGCACGCTGACGGCAATCATGCGTGACTCGATCGGGGTGTCCTCGCTCCCCTCGATCGTCAGCAAGGTCGTGTCGGGTGAATTGAAGGTCGAGCGCATTGACGAATGGGGTGCCCTCGACGGAAACCGCGCAGACGGTCGGATCAGCGGAAGCTCGACCGGAATCCCCGTGCAGATCGATTGCACCTCGGCGCTTCGCGCGTCGGGCGAGGAGGCCACAGTCCTGGAGGTCGCAGGCTCGGTGGAGGTCAAGGTTCCGCTGGTCGGCGGACAGATCGAGTCCTTGATCAGGAAGCAGGTCGGCGACATGATCGGGCAGGACCGAGCCGCGATCGAGAAGTCGCTCGGCGACAGCTGACCGGTCACCCGCGCCGGAGATGTCCGTGGAGATGGTGGGTGAGCGGTGTCAGATCGTGCGCCATCCAGAGGTCATAGGTGAGGTCGCCGCCGCGGACCGACAGTTGCCGTCGAACGCTGAACACGGGCTTGGCGTCCGGCGACGCGCTCAGCGCCAGCATGGTCAGTTCGATGGTTCGGTCTCGGATCTGACCCCGGTGGATTTCGGTGAATCCGGTGGGCTGGGCCACCAGCAGTTCGGCCTCGTTCTCGGTGACCAGTCGGAGATAGCCCGACTCCGTATGTAGGGGTCGGCCACTGCCTATCTCCCACGTCCGAGACCGGTACTCCAGGAACGGTTTGGCGGTCGGCGCGAATTCGATCTCTTCGGTATACGCGAAGTCGTCGATGGTTGGGTAAGCGCCCTCGCCTTCGCCGAACCAGCGGCCGACGAAGGGCGACAGGGCGGCTGGCACGGTGGGTTGCGGTAGAAAAGGCGCACTGGGCGGCGCAGTCGACTCCGCCGGCAAGCGACTCGAGTTCTGATCCATGAGTTACCTCCGCGGTTTCACGGTACTCGCCCGCGGCGCCGAGGGACACGTTCGATCGGGGCGCTCTCGTACGTGCCTGTTGTGCCGGTCGGCGTTACCGTCTAGTCATGAATGCGTCCGCACCACTTGGGGTCAATTCAGAAGTCGGGCGGCTCCGTGCCGTCCTCCTGCATCGTCCCGGGGACGAACTGAAACGGTTGACGCCCCGCAACAACGACCAACTGCTCTTCGACGGATTGCCGTGGGTCGACCGCGCGCAGGATGAGCACGACGCGTTCGCCGATGTCCTGCGAGGCCGCGGCATCGAGGTGTTGCTGCTGTCGAGTCTGGTCACCGAGACCCTCGGCACGAGTGGCGCCGCCCGTATGCAGGGCATCGGCGCGGCCGTCGACCCCCGCAAACTCGGGCACACTCTCGCGTCGGAACTGGCAGCCCACTTGCGGAGTCTTCCCGCGGAGGAACTGTCGACCATCCTCACCGCAGGCATGACCTTCGACGAGCTCCCGGCCGAGGCCAGCACGGCTTCGCTGGTCCGGCGTATGCATCAGGGCGGCGACTTCGTCATCGACCCACTGCCCAATCTGCTCTTCACTCGGGACTCGTCGTTCTGGATCGGACCGCGTGTCGCCATCACGTCATTGGCACTGCCCGCTCGGGTCCGCGAAACGTCGCTCACCGACATCATCTACGCTCATCACCCGCGATTCCGCGGTGCCCGGCGGGCCTACGAATCCCACACGGCCCCCGTCGAAGGCGGCGACGTCTTGCTCCTCGCTCCCGGCGTCCTCGCCGTCGGAGTGGGGGAACGTACAACCCCGGCAGGCGCCGAAGCGTTGGCGCGCAGCGTTTTCGAGGACGAGTTGGCGCACACTGTGCTGGTGGTGCCCATCGCGCAGTCCAGAGCATCGATGCACCTCGACACTGTATGTACGATGGTCGATCACGACGCAGTCGTGATGTACCCCGTAGTTCAGGACACTCTGTCGGCGTTCACTATTCGTCGCGAGGACAAGGGTGTGTCGATCCGCGGAGCGGAGCCGTTCCTGATCGCCGCCGCCGAAGCGATGGGTATCGGCAAACTGCGCGTCATCGATACCGGACTCGACAATGTCACCGCCGAACGCGAGCAATGGGACGACGGGAACAACACGCTCGCACTCGCACCTGGCGTCGTCGTTGCGTATGAACGGAACGTCGAGACCAACGCGCGACTCGAGGCGTCAGGCATCGAGGTGCTCCGGATCGCGGGGTCGGAACTCGGTTCCGGGCGAGGCGGCCCCCGCTGCATGTCCTGCCCGGTAGCCCGCGACTCGCTGTAGAGAATGTCGGCACGACGAGTGGTTGGTCTTCGAGCGATACTTCCGTGACCGGCTCGGTGTCAAGACTCTGCATCTACGTATGCATCATGCTTTTTGCCGCCTCGTGGATGAGGCTTGTCGATGTGCGGTTCGGGATCGTCGAGCATGGGTCGCGGTTTGGCGTTCGCAGCACCGGTGTGGTTGTGCCGTCTCGGGGTTTCGGAGGTGCCTGTCCGCTGGCTGTGTTCCGCTGATCGGGGGACATCTGATTGGCCCGGTGAAAGGGCTGTTCGGGGGACAGACGTATCCCGTGCTGGCGGCAACACTTCATCGGGGCGGTGCTTTGCCGAATACCCACTGGACATTCCGTGGGTACTGCCCGGGGAAGCAAGATGGATTACAGCGCGGAACGCTACAAATCGATGCTAAGAGTGTGGGCATCACGTTGACAGGCAACATAATTCGACCATCAAAACCCCAGGTCGGAATCGGCAGGAAACGTGCAGCTGTCGCACCTCTACCTGGGTCGATGTGGGTTGTTCCTTTGAAGTAGGAGACGAATGTGAATCGGTTCAGTAACTTTGGCGGCAATCTGGCGGACAGGGAGAGCGTGCGGGGCCTTTTGCTCGGGTCGGCGGCCGTCAGCGCGATGGTGCTTGGTATGGCCCCTATGGGGGAGGCAACCGCGGCGGCGGATGACGTCGTTGCGACCATCGATCTCGACTATTCGGCGAACGACGTGGAGATAAGCCCGGACGGGTCCCGTGCGTACGCCACCGACGGCATTCAGGGCTCGCTGATAGTGATCGACACCCCCACCGACACCGTGGTCGATACCGTTCCCGTCGGGGAAAACCCGAACGGAGTGACAGTCACCCCGGACGGGACGCGCGTCTACGTCGCCAACTCAGGGAGCGAAGGGCAGCAAGCGGTAGAAGGTTCGGTGTCGGTGATCGACACCGCCACCGACACCGTGGTCGAAACCATTGACGCGGGGGTCCACCCCTACCAGGTGGCGGTCGCGCCGGACGGTGCCTTCGTGTACGTCACGAACGACTGGTACGACCTGTACGCAGACGTCGGTACCGGTGCGTTGACAGTGATCGACACTGCCACCAACGCCGTGACCGATACCGTTCCGATCGGGAATAGTGCCAAAGGGCTGGCGGTCACCCCGGACGGGTCCGGCGTCTTCGTCGCCGACTTTACCGACGATAGCGTCAAATTGATCGATAGCGTCACCCACGACGTCGACGCGACCATTGCCGTCGAGAAGCCTTGGAGGGTGGCGGCTGTCCCCGGCACGACCGCCCCCGACATCTCCGCATACGTGACCAGCGTTGCTGACAATACGGTGTCGGTGGTCAGCTACTTCGGCCTGGGCGTGACCATCCCGGTCGGGGAACAACCGTGGGGGGTCGACGTCAGCCCTGACGGAAAATATGCCTACGTCGCCAACAACGACGGCAGTTCGCTGACGGAAATCGAGACCTCCACCAACACTGTGCGCGGTACCGTCCCCCTCGATGGTCATGTGTGGGACGTATCGGTTGCCCCGGACGGGAGCTTTGCCTACGTCGCCGGCCATGGCCTGTTCCGGGTCTCGCTCTTCCCGTTCGCTGACCTTCCCCAGAGTCCCCAGACCTAGAGTCTTCCCGAGCCGAATACGCTGGGGTGGCCCCATACGCTGTGATGCTTCAGCCGCCCGTGTCGGCGAGGTTCTCGTGCGGCATGGCAGTGCCTGGAATCACCTTCGATGGCGACACGCCGATCGCAGAGGCGCGTTGTGCCGGCCCCGCATCGCGCAGAGGCTCGTACATATTCGGAGGGTCCGACCGCGTAAGCGTGAGTAGTTCTGCGGTGACGGGCCTCGGGCGCCCAATGGTGTTGGCTATCGATCTCAGGCGGTCAGGTGGTGGTGGTTACGGTGTAGCCGCGGCAGCTTCGTCGGGCCGTCCCACTTGCCGGGCAGTGTTTCGTGGATCGCGAGTTCAGGGCTGATTTCTTCGGGCATCAGGCATTCCGCGTGTGGCTTGTTGCCGAAACCTGTATCCGCATTCGCATCGCGCCCACCCCAGCATCGTGGATGAACCTGGTCGACGTGTGGTTCGGGATCATCGAACGCGGGCCCCTGGCTTCGTATTCCAATTGCCGTATGTCGTTGTTGCTTAATCGGTTCCGAGAATACTGATGTGTTGGATCGTGGTGATTGTCGACTCACGCCGTCTCAGTGTTGCGGCGTGGCCTGTCTGCTCGATGTGTTCCATCGGGTCCGATCGGGGGACACCTCAATGGTCCGGTACGGGGTCTGTTCGGGGGACATACGTGGCCCGCGTTTGCCGCGATACTGGGGTCCGTGCTCATCCGAAGCCACCGGATCTGTTCACGGATACCACTGCAGAGTTGAGGAAAAACCAGGAAGTGTGTGGCGTCGGCATCAATCATTGCCGGTCAAGAATTATGAGACTCTTTCTGTAACGGACCATTTCGATAGTAGCGGCGTCGTCTCCAATGAGCGCCTCTTCCGCCCGGTTGCAGCTCTGGGACTGCACCGGAGAGTTCAACCAGCAATGGAACTTACCTCCTTTTCGGTAAGCGATACCGGCTTCCCGTACTCGCTCCACAGCTCCGCGGCGGCCCTATGTCCCATGCCGAGATGATCGATCAGCGATCGTCGAACTTCCCTGTGGTGCAATATTATACAGTCCACAAGTATCTCCAGGTTGCGGGCATGCAACTGCAATTGTGTCGCTCGTTGCCCCGTCCAAACAAACAACACTGGCCAAGAACTTCAGGCGCCGAACTAGAGGACTTCGTTGACCTTCGTGGCCGGTCGGGCGAGGACGGTGCCCTTATCTGTCACCACGATGGGTCGCTCGATGAGAATGGGATTGTCCACCATCGCCTTCAGTAGTTCGTCCTCGGACGCCTGCGCAAGCCTGAGTTCTTTGTAGGCGGCTTCCTTCTTGCGGATCGCCTCGCTGGGTTTCAACCCGGCGTCGTCGAGAAGTTTTCGCAACCCGTCCCGGGACGGTGGAGTCTCAAGGTACTTCACGACTGTCGGCTCGATGCCGGCTTCCCGAATCAGTCCGAGGACGGTGCGGGAGGTGTTGCAGCGCTGGTTGTGGTAGATGGTTGCGGTGTCGGCCATGCCCGCCATTCTGACACCGGGGAACAATCGCGCGCGTAGCGGCGCTGCAGTATCGGGCAATACTGAAATCGGGCAATACTGAAATCGGGCAATACTGAAGTACCGCGAAGATGTAGGGAGATCGATCATGGCTGAACAACCGAGCGCAACTGCGCGCCGCATCGTCATCGCGGGAGGGCACGGAAAGATCGCCCGTGAGCTGATCAAGCTGCTCAACGCCCGCGGCGACCGAGCCATCGCGTTGATCCGCAATCCCGACCACGAAGAGGAAATCACCGCGCTGGGTGCCGAACCGCTGCTGCTCGACCTCGAGACGGCGACTGTCGACGAGGTCGGGCAGGCGCTAGTCGGCGCGGACGCCGCGGTGTTCGCCGCGGGCGCCGGGCCGGGCAGTGGTGCGGACCGCAAGGACACCGTCGACCGTGGGGCCGCAGTCCTGCTCGCCGACGCCGCCGAGGCGGCCGGTGTACGCCGATTCATCCAGGTCAGTTCTTTCGGCGCCGGGGCACCGATCGCCGAGGGAACGGACGAGGTGTTCGCCGCGTACCTCGTCGCGAAGACTGCGGCGGAGGAGGATCTGCGGGCCCGCTCCTACCTCGACTGGACGATTCTGCGCCCGGGCGGGCTGTTGGACGACAACCCGACGGGCCGTGTCGCGCTCACCGCGCCACCGCTCGAGCGTGGCACCGTTGCGCGCTCGGACGTAGCCGCCGTGATCGCGGCTCTGCTGGACGCTCCGAACACTGCGAAGAAGACACTGATGCTCACGTCCGGGCCGACACCGGTCGTGGCGGCTGTCGCAGCGCTGTAAGCCATTGCGGCACCACTAGGCACCAACTACTGTCTGATACAAAGCCTGGAACAGCGGAGGTGGCGCCGGCCGTGCACATCGACATCGATCACAACTCGTCGACCGCACCGTTCGACCAGTTGCGGTTGGAGATCATCGAACAGGTGCATAGCGGGCGGTTGATAGCGGGCACCAAGATCCCCACGATCCGTGCGCTCGCCGTCGAGGTCGGACTTGCACCGAACACAGTTGCCAAGGCATACCGGGAACTCGGTGAGCAGGGCGTCATCGAAACCCGCGGCAAGCAGGGCACGTTCATAGCTGCCGGCGCCGACCCCATCCGCGCCGGGGCCGAGAAGGCCGCAACCGGGTACGTGCAGGAACTGCGGCACGTGGGGGTTTCCGACGAGGAAATCCTCGGTTTCGTGCAGTCCGCTCTCCGCGGCGCCGAGTGACGGCAGTCGCAGCAGACAGGCAATATCGCTCCAGGAAGGTAGGTTGCGGTATGCGTTCCACACTTTTCCGAGACCTTGCTCTATTGATTGCGCGTATCGGGCTCGGGGTGGTCTTCATCGCGCACGGATGGCAGAAGTTCTTCGACGACGGAGTGCGGGCCACACAGGACGGATTCGCCGAGATGGGCGTGCCGCTACCCGAGATTTCGGCTGTTGCCGCCGCGACAATCGAACTCGTGAGTGGATTTGCGCTTCTCGTGGGTGTGCTCACGCCACTCGCGGGAACCCTTCTGTTCCTCGACATGCTCGGCGCGCTGATGCTGGTCCACGTGAGCAATGGCGTATTCGTCGCGGACGGCGGATTCGAACTTGCCGTCGCGCTGGGCGTCGGATCGTTGCTCGTGGCGGCGTTCGGCGGCGGGCGGGTGAGTGTCGACGGCCTTTTCGGAAGAGGTGCGGGATGGGTCAAAACTCCAGCGTAACGACATCGCGCAGGTGGTTTCGATTCGGTGTGCAGCGGAATGCTGGTTTGCTTTTACCCTCGGAAGTGACCAACGTAGTCGGACATGGCAACTAATACTGATCTGCCAACAAGAGATTCCGGGGCTTCCGACGCATCGGTTGCCGGGGGGCGCAAAAGGATCGGTGGCCGCACCGATTACGCTGTCTTCTCAGTCGCCGCTGCCGCGGTCACGGCAATCGTCGTCTGGGGTCTAGTGGCGCCCGACAACCTCGTTTCCACCACCAGCAAGGCGCTCGACTGGCTGGTCGTCGACATGGGTTGGCTGTTCGTTCTGTCGGCGAGTGCCTTCGTTTTCTTCTCACTGTGGCTCGCGTTCAGCAAGTACGGGCATATTCCGCTCGGAAAGGATGGCGAGCGACCCGAGTTCCGGACCGTCAGCTGGATCGCAATGATGTTCAGCGCCGGAATGGGCATCGGGCTGATGTTCTTCGGTGTCGCCGAACCGCTCGCGCACTACGTTTCGCCTCCTCCCGGCACCGACGGCGGTATCGGAACTGCAATGGCCACAACCATGTTCCACTGGAGCCTGCACCCGTGGGCGATGTACGCGGTCGTCGGGTTGGCGATCGCCTACGGCACGTATCGCAAGGGACGCAGGCAGCTGTTCAGTTCCGCGTTCATTCCGTTGCTCGGACGCCGCGCGGAGGGTCCGCTCGGCAAGTTCATCGACGTGCTCGCGATCTTCGCGACCCTGTTCGGCACCGCAGCCTCCCTCGGGTTGGGTGCACTGCAGATCGGGTCGGGATTCCAGGTCGTCGGTTGGATGTCGCAAACCGGAACCTTCCTGCTGATTACCATCGTCGCTCTGCTCACCTTGGCATTCGTGGCGTCCGCCGTGTCGGGTGTCGCGAAGGGTATTCAGTGGCTCTCCAACATCAACATGGTTCTCGCCGCTGTCCTTGCTCTGTTCGTGTTCGTGCTGGGGCCGACAGTTCTGATTCTCAACCTACTGCCGACGACGATCGGTGCCTACACTGCGGACCTCGCGCAGATGTCGGCGCGTAGCGGGGCGTCCGGCAACTCGGAGACGGGTGACTGGCTGTCTTCGTGGACCATCTTCTACTGGGCGTGGTGGATCTCTTGGGCCCCCTTCGTTGGAATGTTCCTGGCACGCATCAGCCGGGGTCGGACCATCCGTCAGTTCGTGATCGGCGTGATCGTGGTGCCGAGTGCCGTCAGTCTCGTTTGGTTCGCGATCTTCGGTGGTGCCGGGATCAGTGAGCAGCGAGCGGGGATCGATATCGCCGGTCAGGACACGACGGAGGGGCAGCTGTTCGGGATGCTCGAGCATCTTCCGCTCACCGGCTTCTCTACGGTCCTGGTGATGGTGCTCGTCGCGATCTTCTTTGTCGCCGGCGCCGACGCCGCATCCGTGGTGATGGGTACGCTGTCGCAGCGTGGTGCCCTGGATCCGCAGCGCTGGGTGGTGATCTTCTGGGGCACTCTCACCGGCGGGGTGGCCGCGCTCATCCTGTGGACCGGTGGTGACACCGCGCTCTCCGGACTCCAGACGATGACGATCATCGCAGCGGCGCCGTTCGTCCTGGTCATGATCGGCTTGTGTTTCTCGCTCTACAAGGACCTTTCCAGCGACCCGCTGATCGTTGAGGGCAAGAAAATGCGCAAAGCTGCGGCACAGAGCCGTCAGGAAATTTCGTCCCGCTAGAACAGTCCGGCTGGGAAGCAGCCCGCGAGCCGCTCGGTGTCCTACGGGACCCGGGCGGCTCGGTGCATCTCGACCTCAGCGCCAACTGGGGAGCCACAGTTGGTGCTGCCAGGTCTCCGGGGTGATGGGGAGGGCCGTGAGTATCGGCCACAGCCAGACGAAGTTGGCCACGACGAGACCCACGTAGAGGCAGACGGCGAGCAGTCCAGTGCCACGCCGCTCGAATGACGCCTTCGCGCTGCCCAGAACGTCGCCCAGCACCAAGGCGAAGCCCATCACCATGAACGGCGCCATCGCCACCGCATAGAAGTAGTACATCTGGCGGTCCAGGGTGATCAGCCACGGGAGGAACGCGGCGCCGTAAGCGGTGAGGACGGTGGTGTAGCGCCAATCCTTGCGCACCACGGCCTGCCACAGCGCCCACGCGAGCATCGGCAGTGCCAGCCACCACATGGCGGGCGTCCCGACGAGCATGACAGCCTTGACGCAGCTGGACGCACTGCAGCCGGTGACTTGATCACCCTCGGCGAAGTAGTACAGCATCGGGCGCAAGCCCATCGGCCACGTCCAGGGCTTGGACTCCCACGGGTGATGGTTGCCGGCCGAGTTGGTGAGGCCCTCGTGGAATGTGAGGACGTTGCCGCTGTAGTACCACAGTGATCGAAGCGCGCCGGGCACGAAAGACCAGGTCCCGCCCGTCCCGATCTGATTGCCCACCGCATACCGGTCGACGCCGGTCTCGCTGGCGAACCACGCCCAATAGCTGGCGAGGTAGACGAACAGTGGGACGACGACCAGCGCGTACAACGCGGGGCCGATGTCGCGGAGAGCGGCACCGAACCACGGGCGCCGCACCCCATACGCGCGGCGGGCGGCCACGTCGAATGCCACACTGAGCAGTCCGAAGAACACGACGAAGTACACGCCCGACCACTTCGTGCCGCACGCCAGGCCCAGCATGATGCCGGCGCCGAAACGCCACCACCGCACACCGAGACGCGGTCCCCAGTCGCTGTTTTCGATCCGCCCCTCGGCGTACACGCGGGCCATGCGTTCTCGCATCTGGTCGCGGTCGACGACGAGGCAGCCGAGAGCGGCCACTACGAACAGTGCTAGGAAGATGTCGAGCATGCCCAGTCGGGAGGAGACGAAGGTGACGCCGTCCGCGATCAGCAGGATTCCCGCGAGAGCGCCGATCAGAGTGGATCGGGTGAGGCGCCGGACGATGCGGATCACCAGCAGGATCATGATCGTTCCAGCAACGGCGGAGGCGAATCGCCAGCCCCAGCCGTTATAGCCGAAGATCGCCTCGCCCAACGCAATCAGCTGCTTGCCGATCGGTGGGTGTACCACCAGGCCGTAGGCGGGGTTGTCCTCGATCCAGCCGCCGCCGGTCAGTACCTGCCAAGCCTGCGGCGCGTAGTGCTTCTCGTCGAACACCGGTGTGCCCGCGTCGGTGGGATAACCGAGCATCGTGAACCGGGTGATCGCAGCGAGCGCGGTGACGAACAACGTCACCACCCAGCCTCGGGCGCGGTCGACGGGACCGAAGTCGGGGGGCGGCACCAACGGAGCCGGACTGACCACGGGCCGCTGTCGTGCGGAGGGCGTCGGTCGCTCGTCCGTCCACATCGTCACACGACGATCGTAGGCTGTGGGTCATGACTGGTCGCCTCGTGCTCGCTGCAACACCGATGGGGGATGTGGGTGACGCCTCACCAAGGCTGCGCACTGCGCTGGAAACGGCCGACGTCGTCGCCGCAGAAGACACCCGTCGCACCAAGGCTCTGGCCAAAGCGCTCGGGGTAACCATCACCGGGAACGTAGTCAGTTTCTACGACCAGGTGGAGGTGTCCAGATTGCCCGCACTAGTAGCCGACGTGGCATCCGGCAAGACGGTGCTCCTCGTCACCGACGCCGGAATGCCGTCCGTCAGCGACCCCGGATACCGCCTTGTGTCCGCCTGTGTCGCCCAGGATCTGGCGGTGACGTGTCTGCCCGGACCTTCCGCGGTGACAACTGCGCTCGCGTTGTCCGGGCTGCCGGTCGAGCGGTTCTGCTTCGAGGGCTTCCCGCCCCGGAAGCAGGGTCAGCGCAAGACGTGGTTGCGGGCGCTGAAGACCGAACCGCGGGCCTGCGTGTTCTTCGAGGCTCCGCACCGCCTCGCCGACTGCCTGGCCGACGCCGCGGAGGTGCTTGGCGGCACCCGCCGCGCCGCCGTCTGCCGCGAACTGACCAAGACTTACGAGGAAGTTCGGCGCGGCACCCTCGCCGAACTCGCCACCTGGGCCGAGAAGGGTGTCCGCGGCGAGATCACGGTGGTACTCGAGGGTGCCGCGCCGGTGGTCTCGGATCCGGTCGACCTCGTCGACGAGGTGGAACGCCTCGTCGACGAAGGAACACGGCTCAAGGACGCGTGCGCGCTCGTCGCCACCACCGGTGTGTCGAAGCGGGAACTCTACGAAACGGTGCTGGCGTCCCGAAGGGACTAGACATGGCCGCTACCGGGCCAGCGGCAGCGTATCGGCGACCGCGACCAGTTTATCGGGATTACGCACGAGATAGACGCCGCTGACCTTGCCGCCCGTGACCTCGATCATCATTACCAGATCTATTTCGCCTCGTGAGTACACGATCATCGCCGGAAGTACGTTGAAGGTCGACTGTTCGAGCCGCATGTCGGGCAGGCCCCGAGCGGCCAGACCCCCGAGGAACCGGGCGATCTTCTCCGCTCCGACGATCGGCCTACGGGCCGCACTGACTACTCCGCCGCCATCGGACAGTTCCACCGCATCCGGGGCGAGCATGTCCATCAATGCTTGGATATCCCCGGTCGTGCTTACGGCGAGGAATCGAGCGGCTACTTCGCGCGCCGATTCCGACGGGGGGTCGAACCGTTTGCGGCGCGCGTGCACGTGTTCCCTGGCGCGGTGCGCGATCTGCCTGGTGGCGGCGACGGAGCGGCCGATGGACGCGGCGATCTCGGTGTGACCGAAGCCGAACACCTCACGCAACACGAACACCGCCCGCTCGTCGGGGCCGAGTGTCTCGAGAACGAGCAGCATCGCCACCGATACCGATTCCGCGAGCAGGAGGTCGCTACCGGCGTCGGGCTCGGTGCGGACCGGCTCCGGAAGCCAGTTGCCGACGTACTGTTCCCGACGGCGCCGCGCCGACCGCAGCGCGTTCAACGACTGCCTGGTTACCACCTGCGCGAGGTAGGCGCGGGCGTTGTCGATGGTGTCGGGGTCGATGTCCGCGAGGCGCAGATAGCTCTCCTGGAGCGCGTCCTCGGCGTCGACGGTGCTGCCGGTGACCGCGGCGTATCGTCGCGGCGAGTCGACTGCACGACGCCGTAGCGCCTGCCCACCGAGATGCACTGGGCGACGAAACCAAGCGAGAGTGGCCGCGGAGAAGCGCCGTCGAGCAACGCCAGGACGGTGTCGGCGCCGTGCGCCCCCAGCGGAATCGCGGCCTGGCAGCTCATCCTGATGTGCGCCGCCACCTCGCGCGGTGGGGCGACGGCGTCGCCGATGCCGACGATGTCGGGTCTGTCCGTGCAGATCAGCGAGGCGTCGGCGAGCAGGCGTCCGTGCGCGTCGACGGGAAGACCGCTGCGGGCGGCAAGGTCGGGTGCGGTGAACCCACCGGCCCACACCGTGCACTCGGACGACACCACCGAGCCGTCGTCGAACTCGATGAAGGTAGCGGTGACCCGACTCACCGTCACTCCGCTGCGAATCTGCACGTCGAGTGCGCGCAGCCTGCGAAGAATCCCCTCGCGCGACGACAGGGGAAGACCGGCCGCCGGTTCGGCCCCCGACACCAGCGAGACCCGTAGCGCGGGATAGCGTTCGGCGATCTCGGCGCCGACCTCGATTCCGGTCAACCCGCCACCGACGACGGTGACGCGGGTACCGTCGTCGAGCGACTCGAGCGCGTTGCCGAGCCACAACGATTCCTCGTAGCCGTCGACGCCGAAAGTGTGGGTGCCGCCCGCGACCCGGGACATGTCGCGGGTGCTCCCGACCGCATACAGCAGCAGGTCGAACGGAAGCGTCGTGCCGTCTTCGAGCATCACGTCGTGCTCGCCGATTCGCTCTGCGACGCCGACCCGGATCTCCGCGTCCGGGTCGAGGACCTCGGTGAGGGCGTGAATGCCGTCGGATGTGCCCGTGGCCACCTGATGCAACCGGACGCGCTCGACGAACTGCGGACGTGGGTTCAACACGGTCACGGTGATGTCCGGCCGGCCGGCTGCGAGGATACGGTTGGCCGCCATCGAACCTGCGTAGCCGGCACCGAGTACCACCACGTTCTTGCGCTCAGCGATGTTATTGTGCGTAGACATCGGTTGTCCTCTCTTATCGGGAAGTAGATACCCCAGGGACACCGCTCACGCCGAAAACGTGACAGGCCGTTCGCGTACTACCGTCGCAGCGTGCGATCGCCGGGTGACAGCGATGCGTCGTCGGCGGCCGACTGCCCGGCGTACCAGCCGTTCGCATCCACAGCCCTGCCACGTGCCTTGCGGGTGCGCGGGAACAGGCGCTCGAACTCGGAATCGACCGCTTCGGACTTTCCGGCCAGGATCGGCAGGAGGTCGTCGACCGGGATCGCCGCCTCGTCCGCCGCATCGACCGTGGCCCGACTGTCGGCGTCACGTAGGCGCTGGCCGATGCGGCTGGCGAAGCCCGCGAGGAAGCCCTTGCGGAACGAGGTGGTGTGTGACCCGATGCTGCTGCTGGCATCAGCGAATTGCATTGCGCGGGTGGCTTGTACGAGCAGGGATGTGAAGAGCATGTCGACCTGCTGGAGGCCGAGGGGCGTCCCGACCACCGTGGCGATGGCGAGGGAACTGAACCACACGGTGCGCACCCGGTTGGAGTCGCTGATCTCGGTGAGGAGGTGTACCTTCTCCTTGACGTACGGATTCTCCAAGTGGATGCGACGACTGTGCACCGGTGTGTCGCCCATGCCGTTCCAGGTGTGGAGAAGGGCGGCGTTGATCGCGTAGCGCGTCATCAACTCCTGTGCCTTCGCGGTGAAGATCTCCGCTTCCTCGGCGAAGTCGGTGGCCTCGGCCTTGGCGAGCAGTCCGCGAATCCTGTTGAGTACCTTCGTGTCTGCTTCGGTCTCGGACCCCGCGACGCCACTTTCGTCGAGGCGGACGTTCGGCCACGTCGATGGCGGCGGGGCGAGCACGGTCCACCCGGGCAGGTTCGTCCACGTCAGAGAGAGGTCGGTGAAGTGGTGGACGGAGTGGAACGGATCTTCGTACATCAATCCTGCGGCGAGAGCGTGGTAGTCGGGGCTTTCTCCCGGATGACGCCGAGCAAGGTGGGACGTGGCCGGGTACAGCTCGCCGATGGTTCGGAGTTGCTCGATCCAGTCGCGGGGCGCGCGGTTCTCTGCACGCGTCCGCTCAGACTCGTGCAGCACGAGTGCGGCCGCGAGAGGTGCGTCGGATGGTTCCTTCGACCGACGCGCCAGATGCAGGATGTCGGCCGGTTGCCAACCGCGCTCGTACGCGGCGGACAACTCGCCCACAAGGGTGTGCACCGCGGCGGCGGCCTGAGGATCTGATTCGTCGTCGAACACGCGCGCTCCGTTCCCGAACCCGCCCGAATCGGATCGAATGTATGTTCTATTCGGCGTCATGGGGGCAGTGTGCATGCGGGGTCCGACAACCCGAACCCCGCAGAGGTCATTCGTCCACGTAGCGAGGGAAAACGCCCGACGGCGCGGGTAGCGGCGTTCCTGCCAGGATACGGGTCGGAAGGTCGCTGAACTGCCGCGCTCCGGCATCCTGGCCCAGGAGATCGAGGATCTTCTCCGCCGCGTCCGGCATGACCGGTTGCGCCAGGATTCCCACGATCCGCACCACTTCGAGCGTCACGTACAGCACCGTTGCCATCCGCTCGGGGTCCGTCTTCCGGAGTACCCAGGGCTCCTGCTTGGAGAAGTACCGGTTGGTCTCGCCAAGCACCGACCAGATCGCCTCCAGCCCGAGATGCAACGCTTGGACGTCGTATTCGGCGCGGACCCGGGTCAGTAGCGCATCGGCGTGCGCCAGCATCACCGTGTCGTCTTCGGTCAGTTCTCCGGGGGTCGGGACCCGGGCATCGCAGTTCTTCGCGACCATCGACAACGAGCGCTGCGCGAGGTTGCCGAGTTCGTTGGCGAGGTCGGCGTTGATGCGGGTGACGATGGCCTCGTGGCTGTAGCTGCCGTCCTGCCCGTAGGAGATCTCGCGGAGCAAGAAGAAGCGGACGGCGTCGAGTCCGTACTGCTCCACCATCGCGACGGGGTCGACGACGTTGCCGATCGACTTCGACATCTTCTCGCCCTTGTTGTAGAGGAATCCGTGCACGAAGACGCGCTCGGGCAACTCGATTCCCGCCGACATCAGGAATGCGGGCCAGTACACGGTGTGGAACCGGGTGATGTCCTTGCCGATGATGTGCAGGTTCGCGGGCCAGAATCTGCCGAACTGCTCGGAGTCGGTGTCCGGGTAGCCGGCGCCGGTGAGGTAGTTGGTGAGCGCATCCACCCACACATACATGACGTGTTCCGGGTGGCCGGGGACCGGAACGCCCCAGTCGAAGGTCGTGCGGGAGATCGATAGATCCTTGAGGCCGCCCTTGACGAAGCTGACGATCTCATTGCGTCGCGTCGTGGGCACGATGAAGTCCGGGTTCTCCTCGTACAAGCGCAGCAGCTTGTCCTGGTACTCGGACAACTTGAAGAAGTACGTGGACTCCTCGGTCCACTCGACCGGCGTGCCGGTCTCGGTGGACAGGCGCGAACCGTCCTCCTGCGGCGTGGTCTCACCCTCGGTGTAAAAGGCCTCGTCGCGGACGGAGTACCAGCCTGAGTAGGTGTCGAGGTAAATGTCGCCGTTGTCGAGCATCTTCTGCCAGATCGCTTTGCTGGCTTCTTCGTGATCGCCATCTGTCGTGCGGATGAACCGGTCGAAGGAGATGTTCAAGGCCTTGTCCATCGCCTCGAACATGTCGGAGTTCCGCGCGGCAAGTTCGCGGACGTCGATGCCTTCCTTGGCCGCGGTCTGCTGCATCTTCAGCCCGTGCTCGTCGGTCCCGGTCAGGAAGAAGACGTCGAAGCCGTCCAGGCGCTTGAACCGCGCAAGGGCATCGGCCGAGATGTACTCGTAGGCGTGGCCGATGTGCGGGACGCCGTTGGGGTACGCGATCGCCGTCGTCAGATAGAAGGGTGGTCGCGAGGCGGTGGAGTCAGCAGCATTCATGGTGTACCGCCCGAGAAACCCCCGGCTTTAGCAGTGGGGAGGTAAGGGCGGTCACGTATTCCGCTGGTTCTGGACATGTTTTGGGAACCTTCCTTGGATTCGGAAATTTGTGTGGCAGTGGACGATAAGAGTGGGTGTTGTGTTGTATGTTGATTCCTGTGACCGAGGTCGTGCGCTACACCTACCGGTTGCGCCCTGGTGCGCGAGCCGAGCGCGCACTGCTCGATGAATGGCATCGTTGCCGGTTCCTGTGGAACGAAGCGGTCCATCAACACCAGCCCGGCCGGAAGCCGACGTTCGGGAAACTGTGCAAACTGCTTACCGCCGCACGTGGTCGAAGTGGCTGGCTCGAGTCCGGCTCCCAGGTCGCACAGCAACGAATGCTCTGCACTTACGGGCTGGCCCTCGGCCACTCCTTCACGGTGAAGGGCCGCGGAAGGCCGGCGTTCAAAGCCCGTAGGAAGACTTTGCCGTCGCTCGGGTACACCACCCGCGGATTCTGCATCCGTGAGCGGCGTCTGGTGTTGCCGAAGGGTGTCACCATCCCGGTGGTGTGGTCCCGCGGGCTGCCGTCCGACCCGACCAGTGTCCGGGTGTATCGGGACAGCCTCGGGCACTGGTACGCCTCCTTCGTGGTGCGGCGCGACACCGAACCGGCCCCTGACGCGGACCCGGACAGCGGTCTCGGTATCGATTGGGGTGTGTCGACCACAGCGACCGCCACCGACAGCGCCTACGACCTGCCGTCTCTCGGGCATCGGAAGCGTTGCGCCGCCGAGTTGGCCAAGGCGCAACGGAAGATGGCGAGACGGCACAACGGGAAACGCGGCGCCCAATCCGGGGGGTATGCGCGGGCCAGGCGTGCGGCGGCGACGCTGCAGAAGAAGGCGTTTCGACAAACCCGGCATGATTCTCGGGTGTGGGCGAAACAGGTGGTCGATCATCACGACCTGATTGCCCTCGAGGATTTCAAACCCACCTTTCTGGCGAAGTCCACGATGGCCCGCAAGGCGGCGGATGCTGCGGTGGGTGCGGCGAAACGGGAATTGATCGAGCGTGGCAGGCGGGCCGGCCGGAGGGTGGTGTTGGTGCGGCCCTGGTATACGACGATGACGTGTTCGAGTTGCTTCGCGAGAGCCAAGCAGCGACTCGAACTGTCGGAACGAACGTTCCGATGCACGGCCTGCGGGTTTACTGCGGGTAGGGATGGGAACGCTGCCAGGGTGATCCTGGCTGTGGCAGAACGGGGCCACACAAGTGTTGACGACGTCAGACATGTGCGGCCTTCCTCCGGGTTGGTTGTGTGTGCGGTCTGAGCTTGAAATCCTCCGGCTTCAGCCGTGAGGAACCGCTAAGGTGCGATCACTCTATCTGCGCACTCCAGTTTCACGACGCCCAGATCGGCGTTGCTGCAGATCGGCGCTACACGGACTGCCGAATGTGGGGAAACGTGAAACCACGCAGCGGGCGGACAACGTCGTCACTGGTGGGATCCGGTCTCGCCGGTGACCTCGCGGGATTCGTACTGCACGCGGACGGCTTTGTCGGTGGCCGCCACCTGGTCGGGGACCGAGTTCGACGGCATCAGAGTTTGGCTCCCACCCGTTGTGGCGAATGTACCTCGTGTGACACGCTGCCGTGGCGACCCGATGGCGTCCACGGGGGTGCCGACGTCGACAATGTCCGCATGAGCAGAGACCGACCCGCACCCGAGCCGCCACAGCCGCTGTCCCCTCTCATCGACGCGCACACCCACCTCGATGCGTGCGGAGCCTCGGACGCCTCGAGCGTCCGGCAGATGGTGGACCGGGCAGCGGATGTCGGGGTCGAGCGAGTGGTCACCGTTGCCGACGACCTCGACGCCGCGAAGTTCGCCGTCGACGCCGCGAACTGGGATCCCCGGGTGTATGCCGCGGTGGCCATCCACCCGACGAGGGCGAACGTGCTCGGCGACGCCAACAAGGCGGAGATCGAGCGGCTTGCAGGCGATCCCCGTGTGGTCGCAGTGGGCGAGACCGGACTGGACTTCTACTGGCCCGGCAAACTCGACGGCTGCGCCACGGTCGCGGAGCAGACGGCGGGATTTCGCTGGCACATCGACTTGGCTAAACGCCTCGGCAAGACCTTGATGATCCACAACCGCGAGGCCGATCGGGCACTGTTGCAGGTGTTGCGCGAAGAGGGGGCGCCGGAGACGGTGATCTTCCACTGCTTCTCCTCGGATGCCGAGATGGCGCGCGAGTGCATCGACGCCGGGTACGTCCTCAGCTTCTCGGGCACCGTCAGCTTCAAGAACGCGAAGGCGTTGCGGGAGGCGGCGCCCCTGGTGCCCGCTGATCAGTTGATTGTCGAGACGGACGCGCCGTTCCTCACCCCGCACCCGTTCCGGGGAGCACCCAACGAGCCCTACTGTCTGCCGTACACGGTTCGGGCGCTGGCCGAACTGCGCGGCGAGAGCCCGACAGAACTGGCAATTGCGTCGACCGCCACCGCAGAGCGGGTATTCGGCCTGCGATCCGTGAGAAGTTAGCGAGTCGCCGCACCGCCCACGCCGGCCCGTTTCCACGGAATCCGTGGCTGGCCGACGCGCCCCTTGATGCAAACGAGACGCCCCTGTCTTGAGCTGGGGCGTTTCGTGTCGGAATCAGCTACCGAAGATCGAACCCAGTGAACCCAGTGAACCAGTTGAAAGGTTCCCGCTCTGGTTCCGGCGCAGTGCTGTCGACGGTCCGCCATGCGGATTCGATCTTCCTGGCAATCACTTCAAGGTACTGGGTCTTGGGCGTGGTCCTGACCAGAAGCCATTCGTCCCAGTGACGCGGAAGCGGTTGTCAATCTTAACCCTTTCGTGATCCAAACCGCGGAAATTGGCGGAAATTTGCCAGATGATCTTCGGTTCGTTACCGTACCGTGATCAAACAATCGTCTGCCTTGGGACTCGATGTGTCTATTACCGCCAGGATCGCCAACGCTGAATCGTCACTGCGCTGATGTCCGCGTTTGCGAAGATCAACGCGGCTCGTTCGCCGCTGCTGCTCGCCGTGGTGGCACTGCTTCTCGTCACCCTGATTGCCGGCGCCGCGATGGCCGTGGTCCGGCACAAGACCGTCACTCTCGACGTGGACGGCGAGAGGATCTCGCTGAGCACGATGACCACCAGTACCGCCGCCGCACTCGCCGCCGCCGGATATGCGATCAGCGACCGAGATGTAGTCGCCCCAGCGCGCGAAGCGTCTTTGTCTGACGGTGACACCGTGGTGTTGCGCCGCGCGCGTGAGGTATCGCTGACGGTGGACGGTCGTCCGAAGATGGTGTGGACGACCGCACTCACCGTCGAGGACGCGCTGAAGCAATTCCAACTCGGCGACGACGTATACGTGTCCGCCTCCCGTTCGCACCGGCTGCCGTTGGAGGGCGCCGCCCTCGAGGTGCGCAATCCGCTCGACATCACGCTGGCCGACGGCGCCCGTCCTGTTACCGCTGTGCGTCTGGCCGCACCGACGGTCGGGGAGTTCCTCGCCGCGCACGGTGCGCCGCTCGAACAGGCCGACACCGTCGTTCCCTCCGCGGATGCACCGCTGACCGAGGGAATGGACGTCACGGTCACCCGCGTTCGTACCGAGACCAAGGTCGAGACGTTGCCCATGGATCCGGAGGAGCAGCGCATCGAGGATCCGACGATGAATATGAGTCGGACCGTGGTGGAGGATCCCGGAATGCCAGGGGTCCAGGACGTCACGTTCGCCGTCGACACTGTCAACGGAAATGAAATCGGCCGCCGAGAGGTGGCGGCGACGGTTGCGACGGCCGCGGAGCCGAGGGTGATCCGCGTCGGCGCGAAGCCCGGCACCGAGGTGCCGCCCATAGAGAACGGTTCGACGTGGGATGCGCTCGCGCGCTGTGAGGCGACCGGAAACTGGGCTATCAATACCGGCAACGGCTATTTCGGCGGTGTCCAGTTCGACCAGAACACATGGGAGCGGCAGGGTGGTCTCAAATACGCACCGCGCGCCGACCTCGCCACCCGCGAAGAGCAGATTGCCATCGCGTCGCAGACGCAGAAGACGCAGGGTTGGGGCGCATGGCCGACGTGCTCGGCCGCGCTCGGCGTGCGTTAAGTTCACCTGATGTCCGACGCCGAAATTCCCCCCACCGCCCGAGGCCGGGCCGCACTCCTCGGTCCCGCAGAGGTTCGGTCGTTAGCCGAGGCATTCGGCGTACGCCCCACCAAGCAACTGGGGCAGAACTTCGTGCACGACGCCAACACGGTGCGTCGCATCGTCGCCACCGCAGGGGTGGATGATGCTGACACGGTCCTCGAGGTGGGGCCCGGCCTCGGTTCGCTGACCTTGGCGTTGCTCGATGTCGTCGACAAGGTGATCGCGGTCGAGATCGACCCGAACCTCGCCGCGCGACTTCCGGTGACGGTGGCGGACCGCGCTCCGACGCTGGCGGACCGACTGACGGTGGTGGGCGCGGACGCGATGCGGGTCGCACCCTCCGAGATTCCCGGCGAGCCGACCGCGCTCGTCGCGAACCTGCCCTACAACGTGGCAGTGCCGGTGCTGCTGCACCTGTTCTCCCAACTCCCCAGTCTGCGAACCGCACTGGTGATGGTGCAGGCCGAGGTCGCCGACCGGTTGGCGGCGTCGCCCGGCGGCAAGATCTATGGTGTGCCCAGCGTGAAGGCCAACTTCTTCGGCGAGGTCCGCCGGGCAGGGGCCGTGGGACGCGCTGTATTCTGGCCCGTTCCGAAGGTCGAGTCGGGTCTTGTGCGCGTCGACCGTTACGCCGTACCGCCGTGGCCGATCGACGAAGAACACCGTCGTCGCGTCTTTGCGGTGATCGATGCGGCATTCGCTCAGCGCCGCAAGACTTTACGTGCTGCTCTAGGCGGTTGGGCGGGCTCGCCCGCGGAGGCGGAGCGGCGACTGCTCAAGGCGGGAATCGAACCGTCCATGCGAGGCGAGACACTCGATGTCGCCGCCTTCGTCCGTCTCGCCGCCACCCAGCCGTGACTTGACCACACAGTCGCGACTTGACCACACAGTCGCGACTTGTCTGCGCCCGGCCGAATTCCTCTGGGACGGTCCTTCCGGCCACGCCCCCGACGCGTGTTGTCGGACCCGGGGAAGACAACGCCGCGCGGATGTGGTTCACTATTGGAGGTCGTAAGTTTTGTGTTTGTGTTTCCCACGCTCGCAAATCAATGGTTGCGAGCGTTTGGACGTCCTCCACAGGAATCGTCATAGACGGTCGTGTCAATGACCCAGGTAACCGAGCCGGTTACCTGAAGAAGTTACTGTGTTAGAGGAGATTTACATGGCAGAGGGCATCGTGAAGTGGTTCAACTCCGAGAAGGGGTTCGGCTTCATCGCCCCCGAGGATGGCAGCGCTGACGTGTTTGTCCATTACTCGGAGATCCAGAGTGGCGGCTTCCGCACGCTCGAGGAAAATCAGCGTGTTGCGTTCGAGATCGGCCAGGGCAACAAGGGCCCCCAGGCGACCGGCGTCACCCTGATCTGAGAACGACCATGACTTCCCGGTTCGCTGGGACATGACGTTCGAGCAAGGCCTCACTCCTCGAGGAGTGAGGCCTTGTCTCGTCTCAATGCAAGCTCAGTCTCTTGTTCGTGCAGGTTCACACCTTCGATCGGAGCGCAGGTGGGCCGCCTGGTATCCGAGATTCATGGCGCAGACCAGCCAGAGCGCGAGCGCAGAATTCTCAGATGATCCGAACATTCCGACCACTGCGGAGGCTCCTAGGCCGGCGGCGACGAAGAATGTTGCAGTTCCGAGCGTCTGGCGAGGCGTCGACGAGAAGATCACCACGCAGGTGACCATGAGCGCCCACAGCGTGGCCGCGATTATCGTTGCGACGACGAACCAATCCGTCGAGTACGGTGCCGGCCAGGTCCAGGGCGTGTTGCCGTTGTCGAGTGTGCATACGAACGCCAGCGAGAATGCCATGACCACCACCGTCGCGCTGCCGAGTGCCAGATGTCCCCGGACGAGTGCCTTCCTGCTTACTCCCCGCTCCGCCAGCGCACTTGGGCGCACCTCTTCGACAATCGCGTGCTGCATTCCCGACTACCTCGACCTTTCCTCGATCGTCACGCGTGTCGACGCCACGCAGGGCCGTGTGGGCCCCGGATGTCAGGTCCGCGCTGGCGGCTGAACGGCGTGTTGGTCAGGCGTTACCGTATCGGTCGGAGAAGACGCGGTGTCGCCCGCCCGCCCGTCGGGGCCCTTCACGCAGTTCAGGGGGCAAGGAGGCGAATTCGACTCCTAATGTGCTGAGCCAGTTGGCGGTCGACGAGATGGAGCCGCCTCCGATCGCGGCAGCGCCCGTAGGCACTTCTTCCACGGTTCCTCTGTCTCGAGGAGCGCCCCTGACGGGGCCCCCCGTCACGTGTCTCTGACGGCGGCCGTCACGTGTCTCTGACGGCGGCCGTCACGTGTCTCTGACAGCCGTTGTGAACCTGGACAGATTGTCTTTGTAGTTCATTCATGGCGGATTTCCGACCCCGGGACCGGTCCCAGGTAACAGGACATTTCAATTATCCCACTAGTCCCACAGAACCCAATGGACTCAGTAGACTAACCGACAACGCTTCGTGAACTTTCGTATGAGTACTTCAGTGGCATCCGACGGAAGGGTCTTCCGAGTGACACGCGTACGTATCCATCCGTTCTCCGCCGCAATCAGGGCGTTGGTCGCCACGGTCATGACCACCGCCCTATTCCTGGCCCTTGCGGTATCGACCGCAGCTACGGCGTCGGCCACGGCGGCCGACCTCTTCAATAACGCGCAGGGCAGATTTGCCGCCGGCGACACCCGGGGTGCCCTTGCCGACATCGGCGGGGCAGTCGCGAGCGAGCCCGGCGACACCAACGCGCTGGCGTTGCAGGCCATCTACGCCGACGCTGTGGGAGACCTGATCACTCGTGAGGCCGCGCTCATCCGCCTGGGTGCCTTAGACAGTGCTAAACGCGCCGGCGTCGACAATATGCTGAACGCGATCAGGATCGCGTCCTTCACCCCTCCCAATCCGCTCCCGGCCATTCAGGGCCCGTCCACGGCGATCATTGTCCTCGGCTACGGACTGCTGCCCGACGGAACAATGCGCCCGGAACTGGTCAACCGCTTGTGGGCGACGGTGGTCCAGTCGTGGGTGTCGCCCTTGTCACCGATCATCGTCACCGGCGGAAACCCACGAAACGGCATCACCGAGGCGGCTGCCATGCAAGGGTGGTTGCAGAGCCATGGCGTCCCAGCGAGCCGCATCCATGCGGAGCATCGAGCGGGGTCGACGGTCGGGAATGTACTCAACTCCGTCCCACTCGCCCGCTCGCTCGGTGCGGGCGGTGCCATCATCGTGACCTCCGCCAATCATATTCGCAGAGCGACGGTGGATTTCACCGTGGCGGGGTTGCCGGTTGTCGGTGCGATGAGCGCCGTCACCAGTGCCGGCCAGTTGATCGCCGAATTGAAGCCGCTGACCAAGAGCCAACAACTCGGCATGTACCGCGACGCGATCAAGGTGTTCGGCATCCCCTCCAGGTACTGATGCGACTTGCCGCCGGCGGCGACTGTGTCGAGGGCGGCAAAGTACGTGATCGGCTGCATTTCCGCACCCGCACGGAGAGCGCCTAAGCTCTACCCTTGTGCTTTCCGTCGTTCCTCACCCCGTCGTAGTTCGGGCCCCGTCCAAGGTCAATCTGCATCTGGCCGTCGGTGACCTGCGCGATGACGGCTATCACGAGTTGAATACGGTATTTCAGGCGCTTTCGCTCAGCGACTCGGTGGCGGTGGCTCCCGCGGACACTTTGTCGGTGACGGTCCGGGGCGAGGACGCTGCGGCGGTGCCCACGGACGGCGGCAATCTCGCTTGGAAGGCGGCAGAGATGCTCGGCGCCGAGTCGGGGCGGCGCCCGGATGTCGAGATCTCCATCGACAAGGGCATCCCGGTGGCTGGGGGGATGGCCGGCGGAAGCGCGGACGCGGCGGCGACGCTGGTGGCGCTCAACGTGCTGTGGCAACTCGACCTGTCCCGCGAGGAACTCGACGGTTTCGCCGCGAGGCTCGGTAGCGACGTGCCGTTCTCGCTACACGGTGGCACCGCATTCGGGACGGGGCGCGGCGAACGGCTTCTGCCGGTACTTTCCCGCAGTACCTTCCACTGGGTGCTCGCGCTCGCCAAGGGGGGGTTGAGCACCCCGGCGGTGTTCCGGGAGCTGGACCAACTACGCGCGGACGGGAGTCCACCGCGACTGGGCGGCGCGGACGATCTGATGCACGCCCTCACTACGGGCGACGCCGCAACCCTCGCCCCGTTGCTGGGCAACGATTTGCAAGCAGCTGCTCTGTCACTGAGTCCGGGGCTGAGGCGGACGTTGCGGGCCGGGGTCACGGCAGGCGCGCTGGCGGGCATCGTCTCCGGGTCTGGCCCGACCTGTGCTTTTCTGTGCGCCGACGCGGATGCCGCGGTCCAGGTCAGCGCGGAACTTGCGGGCGCGGGGGTGTGTCGCACGGTGCGGGTTGCGAGTGGACCAGTGCCTGGCGCACGAATATTCAACGACACGACGGAGGGATCGCACTGATGGCGAATCTGATCAATCTCGAGCAGGTGTCGAAGTCGTTCGGCATCAAGCCATTGCTCGAGTCGGTGTCACTCGGGTTGCAGGAAGGCGAACGCATCGGCGTCGTCGGTCTCAACGGCGGTGGCAAGACCACACTGCTCGAGGTGCTTGCCGGCGTGGAGGCGCCTGATGCCGGACGAGTCAGCCGGGTCGGCGGCCTGCGCATGGCGGTCGTGACCCAGCGCGGCGTCCTGCCCCCCGGTTCGAGTGTCGGCGACGTGGTCTTGGGGCCACTCGGTGTGGCCGATCACGAATGGGCCGGCGACGCTCGCATCAGGTCGATCCTGGCGGGTATCGGCATCGACAATCTGGGTCTGGACGTGACGGTCGACGGACTGTCCGGTGGTGAACGCCGGCGGGTAGCGCTGGCTGCCGCGCTCGTCCAGGACCTCGACCTCTTGGTGCTCGACGAGCCCACCAACCACTTGGACGTCGAGGGAGTGCAGTGGCTGGCCGAGCATCTCGTGGGCCGACGCAGTGCGCTGGTGGTCGTGACCCACGACCGGTGGTTCCTCGACACCGTCGCCAACCGCACCTGGGAGGTGGTGGGCGGCAAGGTCGAAAGTTACGAGGGTGGCTACGCCGACTGGATCTTCGCTCGCGCTGAGCGTGGCCGGCAGGCCGATGCGGCAGAAGACCGTCGTCGCAACCTCGCCCGGAAGGAACTGGCATGGCTCCGACGTGGCCCTCCGGCTCGAACATCCAAGCCGCGCTACCGAATCGAGGCCGCCGAGGCGTTAATCGCCGACGTGCCTGCACCCCGTGACAGCGTGGCCTTGGCATCGTTCGCGCAGCGCAGGCTCGGCAAGGTCGTCGTCGAACTCGAGGACGCGCGCCTCGAGACGCCCGACGGCCGGGTGCTCGTGAACGACCTCACTTGGCGACTTGCGCCGGGGGAGCGCGTCGGCCTGGTCGGAATCAACGGTTCCGGCAAGACCACTCTCCTGCGTACGCTCGCGGGGGAGATCGAACCCGCGTCGGGCAAGCGCATCCAGGGGCAGACCGTGCACATCGGATGGCTCCGTCAGGAACTCGACGATTTGCCGACCAACATGCGGGTTCTCGAGGCCGTCAAGGACGTGGCCGAGCGGATCACGTTGGGCGACAAGGAAGTCTCGGCTGGACAGTTGGCGGAGCGGCTCGGCTTCACCCCTGCCCGGCAGCGGACCCCGGTCGGCGATCTGTCGGGTGGCGAGCGTCGTCGTCTTCAGCTGACCCGTGTGCTGATGGCCGAGCCGAACGTCCTGCTGCTCGACGAGCCGACCAACGACCTCGACATCGACACGTTGCAGCAACTCGAGGACCTTCTCGACAGCTGGGCGGGCACGATGGTGGTGATCAGCCACGACCGGTACCTCATCGAGCGCATCTGCGATACGACGTGGGCGCTGTTCGGCGACGGAAAGCTGACCAACTTGCCCGGCGGTATCGAGGAGTACTTGCGTCGCAGGTTGTCGATGGCCGACGGCGGCGCCCCCTCGGTCGCGTCGACGGCCGGCGGTGCGTCGGCGCCCCGGCAGACACGTGACGGCGCGGCCGATCGCACAGCCCGCAAGGAACTGGCCCGGCTCGAGCGTGCGGTCGCGAAGTTGGACGAGCGGGAGCGGAAGCTTCACGCGAAATTGGCCGAAGCGGCAACCGACCCGGACAGCCTGCAGAAACTCGACGCCGAACTCAAGCAGGCCGTCGCGGAGAAGGAAGCCACCGAGGAGCAGTGGATGGAACTGGCCGCCGAACTCGACTAGTGCGGACCGATCAACCGTCTGCTTCGGGCGTCGAATATCCCTGGTGTGTGATTCGGCTACCATTACAGAAGCCGATATCGAAATCCGATAGCTGAGGGTTGATGCAGGTGAGTCAGTTTCTTCGGGGAGCAGTGCGCCTGAATGTTCTCCACCACGCCATGGAGGGTCCGATCCACGGGGCGTGGATGGCTGAGGAACTTGCCCATCACGGATACCGAATCTCGCCGGGTACCCTGTATCCGACATTGCATCGCATGCAGTTCGACGGCTTGTTGACCTCTACCCACGAGGTCGTGGACGGGCGCACCCGGCGGGTCTATTCGATTACCGACAGCGGTCGGGCCGCACTGGCCGAGGAACGGCACGCCCTGGCGGAACTGGCCCGTGAAATCCTCGGCCCCGGCCACGTGAAAGAGCAGAAATGAGTGCAACACAACCCACACTCGCCCGCCGACTCGACACCAAGGATGCGGTGGTCATCGGCCTCGGGTCGATGATCGGGGCCGGTGTGTTCGCCGCGTTCGGTCCCGCCGCGAAGGCCGCGGGCGCGGGCCTGCTGATCGGCTTGGCGATCGCCGCGGTCATCGCCTTCTGCAACGCGACCGCATCCGCCCAACTCGCGGCGACATATCCGACGTCCGGGGGGACCTACGTCTACGGTCGTGAACGACTGGGACCGTGGTACGGGTTCGCGGCCGGGTGGGGATTCGTGATCGGCAAGATCGCCTCCTGCGCGGCGATGGCGCTGACATTCGCTTCCTACGCAGTGCCCGGACCGTGGTGGGTTCAGCGCCTGGTCGCCGTCGTGGCGGTGCTCGCACTGGCTGGTCTGAACTACCGCGGAGTGACCCGGACGGCAATGTTGACCCGAATTCTGGTGTTCTGCACGTTGGTTGCGCTCATAGTCGTCGTCTTGGGCATCGCGTTCAGCGGCGGAGCCGACCCGGCTCACCTCGGCAGCGCGGGCGGGTGGTGGTCGGGTGGGTTCTACGGGATCTTGCAGTCGGCGGGATTGCTGTTCTTCGCATTCGCCGGGTACGCCCGGATCGCAACAATGGGCGAGGAGGTCAAGGACCCCACACGCACTATTCCGAAGGCGATCACGATCGCCCTTTCGATGGCGGTCGTGATCTACCTGATCGTCGGAGTTTCGGTGCTGCTCGGCGCGGGAGCGGACCGACTTGCCGCTGCGACTGCGCCACTGGCCGAGGCGGTCCGGGTGGCCGGGGTCGGGACGCTCGTGCCGGTGGTGGCAGTGGGTGGCGCGTTGGCCAGCCTCGGCGCCCTGCTCGCCCTGATCACCGGTATTGGCCGGACGGGTCTGGCGATGGCCCGCAACCGCGACCTACCGAGCTGGCTCGACGCCGTACACCCGCGCTACGGGGTACCCCACCACGCCGAAATCGCGCTTGCCATTGTGGTCAGCGTGCTGGTGCTCACCGTGGACTTGCGTGGGGTGATCGGATTTTCCTCGTTCGGGGTGCTGGTCTACTACGCGATCGCGAACGCCTCGGCATATACCCAACCCGCCGAGCAGCGCCGCTGGCCGCGCTGGTTCAACATCGTTGGCGGTGTCGGATGCCTGGTCCTGGTCGCTACGCTTCCTCCAACCTCGGTATTGGCCGGATTGGTCATGTTCGCTGTCGGGTTTCTCGTTCGTGCCTTCGTTCTGTGGAGGCGGAGCCAGGACCCCGCCGACAGGGATGAATAGTTCACCCGGTCTGAAGGTTCCACTTCGTGATGGCCCGGAGACTCGAGTTGACGTGCTCACGATTGAGGCTGAAGTGCCCGCTTGGCGAGCCAGGCATCGAGAGAGATCCGGCCCGGGCCGAGTAGAAGAAGTGCGATCAGACCGAACAACATGGACCAATCGGGGCGGGACTCGTGGGCCATGTCCCAAAAGCCGCGCAGTTGAGGGGTCAGACCCCCGGCTCCCCATAGGATCGGGATCTTGGTAAGGATGATCGCCAGCGAGATGTCCACCAACAGGGGAATGACTGCCACGCGGGTGATCAGTCCCAGAAGAATCAGTGCGCCGAACACCGTCTCGGCTAGCCCGTCGAGATAACCGAAGAAATAGGGGGCGGGCACGGAAATCTCCGCGAACCGGCCACCGCCGAGCGCGTCGGGGTACAAGAACTTCTGAATGCCCTCGGACAAGAACACCGCGCCGACCAGAATCCGGAGGAAGATCAGCGCACCCGGACCGTCAGCTTTCAGCCATCGCGTCCACTGGGTGCCGCCTTGGGGATATACCACCATAATCGTCTCCCGATGTCGATCATCGATATCTGTTCTCGATAGTACTGACGGTCCTGAAAGTCGACCACTATCGATGCCCCCGGTTGGGGCGACCCCGTGGGAGGGGCGATCAACTTCGTGCTCCAGGACGGGAGGGGTCGAACCCAGAGCCAATTTGTTATCGTTTCGTGACCAATATCTCGGCGGTTGCCTGCATGATCCGCGCGAAACGAGGGAATTACAGATGTATGTGCAGATTCTCGGTTTGGTCTGCAGTTCAGCGCTTACACGTTCGCTGCACAGGAGGCCGGGGTCATGAATCTCGAGGCGATCAAACATATCGAGCAACTCAAGCACCGTTACTCACGTGCACTTGACACCAAGTCCTGGGTCGAATTCGCCGATACGATGGTTCCGAATGTCACGGCGACATACAGCGAGTACCTCACTTTCGATTCCCGTGATACTTTCGTGTCTTTTCTCGCGAACACACTCGGGACCCGCGTGATCACCGAGCATCACTGCGGCCAACCGGAGATCACGGTTACCGGTGATACCGCAGTGGGGGTGTGGTTTCTCGCAGACACCACGATGATTCCCGAGGACGGAATGTTGCTCCGCGGGTCTGCCTATTATCATGATCGTTATCTGAGGTGCTCCGACGGGAACTGGCGAATCACGCACACCGGATACGAACGAATCTGGGAATCGGTTGCGGCACTCTCAGACTGGCCGAGTTTCCGGATCACTTCCAACAAGTGGGCGATGGCACAGCCGCCGCCAACCGTCTGAGGTAGGCGCCGATGTCTTCGAAAGCCCCCTCGCCAGGCGCACTACCGTATCTCACCGTGCGGCGCGGAGCCGAGGCCATCGACTGGTATTCCAGGGTGTTCGGCGCAGAGGTTGTCGGCGAACCGATCATCATGGACGACGGTCGGGTTGGGCACGCCGAACTACGGTCGCCCACAGGGATGATCTACCTCGCCGAAGAGTTCCCGGAAATGGGTCTGACCGCGCCGGAATCCGGTTCGACATCAGTGAGCCTGATGTTGCCGGTCGAAGATCCGAATGATGTCCTGGCGAGGGCCCATGATGCAGGGGGCAAGGTGGAACGGTGGATTTCGGAGGGCCACGGACACCGTAACGCCACCCTCATCGATCCGTTCGGCCACCGTTGGCTGCTGGTCGGGCCGACGGCTCCGGCCAGCCCTGACTGAGGGTATGAACCGCGGCTACTGTCGACACATGCCGACTGCACCCGACCCCTCGTCGTATCTGGACACCCGCGCTTGGATCCGCGCGCTGCCGGCGCTGAGCGGCGTGACGCCTCCGCTCGTAGAGGTGCTGCCGGATTCGCCGTCCGAGTTGTTTCTCTATTGGATTACGGAGGCCGGCGCCGCTGGTGTTCCCGAGCCACAGGCCGCCGCACTGTCGACTGTAGATGCCGACGGATGCCCCGACGCCCGGTTCCTGCTGCTCAAGGACGTGACCGAGCGGGGTTTCTGGTTCTCCGGTGACGCGCACTCACCGAAGGGACGCGACTTGGCATCGAATTCCTCTGCGGCACTCACGTTCTACTGGCGCGAGCAGGGCCGTCAGGTGCGGGTGCGAGGATCGGTGGAGGAGGGCGGGCCAGCGGTGTCGGCTCGCGATTTCCGCGAACGCTCCGTCACCGCGCGGGCCGTGGCCGCCGCCAGTCGACAGAGCGAGGTGCTCGGCGATCCTGCCGAGTACGAACACGCGGTCACGGCTGCGGTCGCTCGGATCGAAGCCGAACCCGACTTCGTCTCGGACAGTTGGCGGGCATGGTGCCTGGTTCCCGACAGCGTCGAGTTCTGGCAGGCAGACCCCGGGCGTCGGCACCGGCGTCGGCTCTACCGACGCGATACCGGTACGGGAGGCTGGACCGCAGCGGAACTGTGGCCGTGATCTGCGGTCGGCGCGGCGAACTGGAACCGGAGAACGGCCCCTCGAGCGTTAGTCGGCGGCGGCCACGAGAGGCTCGAGCATGAGTTCGGGCAACTCCTTCTGGATGTACTGCAGTCGCCACTTGTCACTGACGAGAGCGAGCATCACCCCGTCCGAGCGGGTGAATACCTCGACGCCGCGCTGCCGGTTCAATTCGTCGGCGGACGCCGCGTCGGTGCGCCGCGCCAAGGCGTAGCCCAGCGGTTCCATCCGGGCCTCGACGTTGAACTCGGCCTTCATCCGTGCCGCGACCACCTCGAACTGCATCGGTCCGACGGCTGCCATGACCGGGGAGGCGTCGCCGCGGAGGTCGTTGCGGAGGATCTGTACTACACCCTCGGAGTCGAGTTGATCCACGGCGCGGCGGAACTGCTTGTACTTGCCCGCGCTATCGGCTCGCAGAATCGAGAAGTGTTCGGGGGCGAAAGATGGAATCGGTGGGAACTCCACCTTCTTGTCGAAGAACAGAGTGTGTCCGGGGGCGAGTGCCGTAGCGTTCACGAGTCCCACCACGTCGCCGGGGTACGCAGATTCGACCGTCGAACGTTCACGGCCGAATACGGTCTGCGCGTACTTGGTCGTGAACGGCTTCCCGGTCTGGGCGTGGGTGACGACCATGCCGCGCTCGAACGCCCCCGACACGATGCGCATGAACGCCAGTCGGTCGCGGTGTGCGGTATCCATGCCGGCCTGGACCTTGAAGACGACCGCACTGAACGGGTCGGTGACTTCGCGTGGCGTGCCGGCGGCATCTGTCCGGACGCTGGGTGGGGGTGCCAGTTCCACGAGGGTGTCGAGAATCTGGCGGACCCCGAAGTTGAGCATTGCGGACGCGAAGATCACCGGTGACGTCTGGCCGCCGAGGAACAACTCCTGGTCGTGGTCCTGGCCGGTGGCCGAGAGTAGTTCGCTCTCCTCAACGGCGGTTTCCCACTCGGAACCCTCCTTGGCGAGGGCGGTGTCGGCATCCATGACCTCTTCGGGGGCAATTTTCGCGCCGCCCGCCGTGCGCGTGAATCGGATGTACTCACGTGGGGCACCTTCCTCGCCGCGGCGCAGCAGTCCGCGGAAGTCGCCGGCGATGCCGACCGGCCAATAAAGGGGGGTCGGTGTGAGGCCGATCCGCTCCTGGATCTCGTCGAGAAGTTCGAGCGGTGTCTGGCCCGGCCGGTCCCACTTGTTGATCACCGTGATCACCGGGATCCCGCGGTGACGGCACACTTGGAACAGCTTGAGAGTCTGCGGTTCGAGGCCCTTCGCGGCGTCAATGAGCATGACGGCGGCATCGACCGCGGTCAGGACGCGGTACGTGTCCTCCGAGAAGTCGGAGTGGCCGGGGGTGTCCACCAGATTGATCACGTTATCGACGGCTTCGTCGGCCGCCACCTCGGTGGATCGGTAGTTGAACTGCAGTGCTGTGGAGCTGACCGAGATTCCGCGTGCCTTCTCCATCTCCATCCAGTCGGAGACCGTTGATTTGCGGCCCGCTTTGCCGTGAACGGCGCCTGCCTCGGAGATGACCTTCGCGTGCAGTGCGAGAGCCTCCGTCAGCGTCGATTTACCGGCGTCGGGATGCGAGATCACGGCGAACGTCCGGCGTCGGCGAGCCTCGGCTCGGACGCTCTTGCCGGATTTCCCCTGCGTCGCAGACACGGGGGAAGGCTGGTCAGTACCGCCGTCGGCAGACGCCGCGTCGGCTGGAATGGTGTCGGCCGAGTCGGACGGGGTAGTCAACGAAGAACCTCTCGGGGGCTGAATGCTGCAACGGAGGCCGTGTGGCCGCACACCAGGCTACTCGGACGCCGAAGACGAACTCTCAGCACATTCGTATCCAGCGAGGAGTAACGATCGGACCTCGGTTGGGGATTAATCGTAGTGAGTCGTCGGGGCGCTCCGGAATGAACGATTCTGCGTTCGGGCACCCATAATCGCAGGAGGAGAGACGTTGAGTAAATTCACCGACGAGATGTACGCGACCGCGACGAGCAGCACCCACGGTCTGAATACAGGTGAGCCGGATGCCCCACTGCGGCAGTCGTGGGGAGAGATCCACAGCTCGGCGCGTCGCATGGCAGGTGCGCTCGCCGAGGCAGGTATCGGCCACGGCGACGCTATCGGCATCCTCGCCGGTCAGCCTGTCGACATCGCGCCCTCATGCCAGGCCACCTGGATGCGTGGCGCGTCTGTCACGATGCTGCATCAGCCCACACCCCGCACCGATCTGGCGGTGTGGGCTACGGACACCGAAACCGTCATCACCATGATCAACGCGAAGGCTGTAGTCCTCGGTGCGCCGTTCGACGCGGCCAGGCCGCTGCTGGAGGAGCGCGGAATCATGGTGGTCACGGTGGCCGAGTTGAACAGCGGCACCGAGATCGGCCACGTCGATACGTACGAGAGCGATATCGCACTGCAGCAACTCACGTCCGGTTCCACCGGTTCGCCCAAAGCCGTGCAGATCACGCACGAGAACTTCTACACCAACGCCTACGCGATGATCGACCGCATCAAGTTCTCCATCGAGGACGACGTGATGATCAGTTGGCTGCCGTTGTTCCACGACATGGGCATGGTCGGATTCCTCAGCGTGCCGATGCAGGTCGGCGCCGAGGTCGTGAGTATCACCCCGATGGACTTCCTTCAGAGGCCGCTGCTGTGGGCGGAACTGATGGGCAAATACAGGGGCACAGTGACGGCCGCGCCCAACTTTGCGTACTCGTTGCTGGCCCGCCGTCTCGAGCAGGCAGCAGACGGCGCCGTCGACCTCAGTTCCGTGCGGTACATGTGGAATGGAGCAGAGCCCGTCGACCCCGGCACTATGACCGCACTCGCCGAGGCCGGTGCTCGTTTCGGGTTGAGCCCGTCCGCCCTGGCCCCCGTCTACGGCATGGCCGAGACCACCCTTGCCGTCTCGGTCCCGGACCCAGATCAGGGCCAGGTCCTCGATCTCGTCGACCCTGACCTGCTCGAGGCCATGCAGCGGGCGGTCCCGTCGAACAAGCCGAACGCCCGTGCGCTTGCCACCCTCGGCAAGATGGTGCCGAACCTCGAAGGACGCGTCGTCGACAACGACGGCGAACTGCTCCCGACCCGTGGTGTCGGCATCATCGAAGTACGTGGCAAGGCCGTCACCCCCGGCTACATCACCGTCGACGGACGCAAGCCCGCGCAGGACGCGGACGGCTGGCTGAACACAGGCGATGTCGGCTACTTCACCGAAGAGGGTCTCGTCGTCGTCTGCGGCCGCATCAAAGACGTCATCATCATGGGCGGCCGCAACATCTACCCCACCGACATCGAGCGGGCTGCGGGCACCGTCGCCGGGGTGCGTCCCGGTAACGCGGTGGCGGTGCGACTCGATGCGGGGCAGAAGCGGGAGAGCTTCGCGGTGGCGGTCGAGACCAACGACTACCAGGATCCCGAAGTGGCCAAGCGCATCGAGCACGAGGTAGTGCATGCTGTGTTCTCCGAAGTGGGGGTCCGTCCCCGCACCGTCGCCGTACTCGGGCCGGGCAGCATCCCCAAGACGTCGTCGGGCAAACTGCGCCGCACCACGTCAGCGTCGATCGTTGGCCGGTAACCATCCCGCGTGGTGGCGAAGCGGCTAGTGAAGGCGGTTCTGTGCTGCCTCGAGCCCGACCTTCAGAAGGACCTCGACGGCATCGGCCGCCTGTTCGCAGACTAGGTCGAGTTCCTTACGTTCCACCGTCGAGAACGGCCTCAGCACGTACGACGCCGGGTCCATGCGCCCGGGCGGTCGCCCGATGCCGACGCGGGTACGCAGGTAGTTCTTGGTGCCGAGTGAACTCGAAACGGACCGTAGGCCGTTGTGACCGCCCTCGCCGCCACCCTGCTTGAGGCGGACTGTCCCGAAGTCGAGGTCGAGTTCGTCGTGGATCACCACGATGTTGTCGGCATCGATCGAGAAGAACCGGGCCAATCCGGAGACGGCATTGCCGGACAGATTCATGAACGACCGTGGTTTGGCAAGGATCATCGGGCGACCCTCGAAGCGGCCCTGGAGGATGTCGGCGCCGCTCTTCTTGTGCGCGCCGAACTTGCCGCCCATACGCGCGGACAGCACGCCGGCCACCATGAAGCCGATGTTGTGCCTGGTCTTTTCGTACTGTGAGCCGGGATTACCGAGGCCCACCACCAAGGCGGTGTCTTCACTCACCGACGGTGTCCTTCCCATGCGACAGGTCTCGTGAGACGACAGCGGCGCGTCACCCGGACTACCCGTCCGGGACGACGCGCCGCCGACATCAGTGCGGTGGCGAGAGGATCAGCTCTCGGTGCTCTACTCCGCCGGAGCCTCTTCGGTTTCGGTCTCGACTGCGACAGTCTCTTCTTCGAGGTCGGCAGCGGTCGGGGCTGCGACGACGTTGACGATGAGCAGATCCTCGTCAGCCTGCAGGGTCGAACCCTTGGGCAGGTCGATCTGGCCGGCCAGGATCTGGGTGCCGACTTCGAGGCCCTCGACGGAGACCTCGATCTGCTCGGGGATCTTCAGCGCGTCTGCCTCGAGGGAGATGGTGGCGGCGTCCTGCGCGATCAGCGTGCCGGAAGCGGCCTCACCGGTGACGACGACGGGAACGTCGACGGTGACCTTCTCGCCCTTCTTGATCACGAGGAGGTCGGCGTGCTCGATGTATTTGCGGATCGGGTGAACCACGACGGACTTGGTGAGCGCGACCTGCTCCTTGCCGTCGATATCGAGGGTCAGGATGGCGTTGGTGCCGTGCGAGCGCAGAATGGCTGCGAAGTCGCGGGAGGGCACGTTCAGGTGGCGGGGATTCTCACCGTGGCCGTACAGAACTGCGGGGACCTGGCCGTCGCGGCGGGCACGGCGGGCGGCGCCCTTACCGAATTCGGTACGTACGGCGGCTACGAGGCGATTTGCGTCAGACATTGTGAAACGGCTCCTACAACTCAAAGCGGGTTACTGGCGGGCGGTTCGAGTCGGCGAGGACGAACGCGCGACGGCCAGGAGCGGAACGCTCGAGCAAGCCGTAGCCACGTCGATCACGGTGAGCCAGCCGATTGGAATCTTCTAGTTCACCCTCGCCGAGACAACTCTGGAAACTCTACCGGATGGTGTGCTGACCTGCTAATCGGGTGCCCGCCATGGAAGGTCGACCAGACATGGCCTCCTGGTTCGCAGTGCGGACCATCGGCTAGCTGTTCGCCGTGCGGACTGGGGTTCACTCTGGATGGTGGACATCGAGATGGTCGCCGTAGACACGGCCGCAAACGCCCTGATCTCCCCCGGGTGCCGTTACCGCGTCATGCGGCATTCGGTGAATAGTCGCCGATATGCGTCGATGCTTCGCCGAGGCTTCCCAATGACCCGGACCCGGGCCGAGGTGAGGTGATCGCCACCCTTTGTGAGTGAACTGTTCGAATGATGCGTATTTGCATGAAGGGACAGAATGTGCGACCAGCCATCTACGGGGCCGTCGGGCTTCTGACAGGAGTCATCGCAGTAATCCCGTTTCAGGGAGCCCATGAATCGCTGCTAGATTTCGCCCTTCGGTGGTACTGCCTCCCGCTCGGCGTTGTCGTGATTGCCGCCGTCGCGCTTGGCCAGCTACGGGATCGAGCCGAGGGGTATGTATACGCTGCATCGACTCTGTTCCTTATCGGCGGAGTCGTGCAGCTTCGCTGGTTCGTGATTGCGTTGATGTATCGAGACGTCGCGCCCATCATGGGAACTGTCAGTGCGGGATTCCTCCTCGCTGCCGGGGCAATGATCCTGAATACTCAAGCAGGGGAACCCGCTAGGTAGTGCGCGACAGCACAGCGAGCAGTAGATATCCCGGGGGCCGCGGAAACGGCCGACTCGGAGATCATCAACAGCGCCGAATAGGTGAGAGTTCCTGCGGAGTCAGGGCTCCGGCAAAGTCGTGAATTGAGGAGCCCTGACCTGTCCCCCAAGTAGTTGTATGGATATCGCCATTGCGAATCTGCGGCGGGGCTGTGCTCCGCCGCAGACGATCGGCGGCCGGCCGGGCACCGGTTTCGCCTCGAGCGCCTCCCAGCCCCCTGCCCGGAACTTCGCGACCCACCCGTACACGGTCTTGCGATGCAGCCCCAACACCTCGGCCACGTCCTCGGGGTGCGCCCCGGACTGAACCTGCTCCACCGCACGCCTTCTCAACACCGCCAGGGTCGCATGATCGAGTCTTCGGACATCATGTTCGCGCACAACATGATTCAACCAGAGGCAGGACAAATAGTCGACATACCTACGCACTAATTGGTAAGTTGGTGACGTAGGCGTGGGACCCGTCCGGGGTGCCGCCACCCCTTGTGGGCTGAGCCCGGCGGTGACGGTCGTGGCCACGGTGGCGGTGTCGGCTGCCGCGGTCGCCGCACCCACCCCGGCAACACCGAGCAGCATTGCGAGTATGGCTATCACCCCGAGCAACAGACGTTGGGCGTATCCCCTGACTGTGGGGTAGCCGCGAAAACTACTGCGCGGATTCACATTTTTCTCTTGGCTCGGTGTGCTGAACGAATAGGCGACAGTTTGGGTTTCATGCCGCAACGGCCGCGGCGGGCATCATGATGGCTTCGTACCTAACGAGCGCATAGCAGGCGCCGGCAATTCGAGTGGGGCACTTTTCGTACATTTCAGATCCCGCAAATGATCGTGTCGCGAAACTGCCCACTGGTGGGTGAGGTCAGGACTCGCAGCCGGCGGCTTCGATTGCGAACGAAGAGAACGACCAGGCATCGCGAAGTATGCTGCTGCGCCATTCTGTTGCTACAACGGCGGCCACGAGTACAGGATTGTTCCGGTGCGAACCTCAAGCCACCGGTTGGCTTTTCGCGGTGCGGTCCACCAGTTAGCGCGAGTGGGACTGCCCGGCCGCGCTGATCCCGGCGCGGCGTCCGTAGAAGCTTCCGTCGCCGAGTGAGGTGCCGCTGGCATATCCGCCGGCGCACACACCCGACGTGCAGCGTCCCGCGGCGAAGAGGCCGGGAATCGGCTCGCCGGACACATGCAGCACCTCGGAGTGGATCGTCGTCCGCAGGCCACCGAGGGGGAAGCCGAGCGTGAACCCGCGCAGGTCGAGTGCCGCGACGGGTAAGCCGATCGGTTTCACCCACTCGGCCTTCTTGTGCAACAGCGGATCCGCGCCGTCTTCGGCATGCCTGTTGTACACCTCGACTGTGGATTGGAGTGCGCCGGCGGGCAGCCCCATGTCGGACTCGAGTTCCGCGACGGTCTCGGCCACCCACGTGGGTTGTACACGCAGAAACGGCGTGGCAGTGGTGGCGGCAGCACCCTCTTCGTAGGAGGCTTCGTCGATGATGAGGAACGCCTGGTTCTCCTGGTGGAACAGGGTCATCTGGCCGATACGCCCCGAATACGTGTCTTCCGGAACGTAGCGCTGGCCATGCCCGTTGACGAGGATGCCGCGAGCCGCCAACTGCGGATCGCACACGAAGGCGACCTCGGTGGCGTCCATGTGGGCGAGATCGGCGCCCAGTGCCTGGGCCATCAGGATCGAGCGACCGTCGTGTTCCTCGACGGCGGCGCCCGGACGTCCGATGAGCCGGGGTGCGTGGGCCTCGATCATCCTGTCGTTGTAAGCAAAGCTGCCGGAAGCGAGGATGACACCGCTTCGCGCCCGGACCGCCACCTCCTTGCCATACTGCTTGGCGACGGTCCCAACCACTCGACCCGTGTCGTCGATGACGAGTGTCTGCACGCACATGTCGTATTCGGCACGGACCCCGAGCTTTTCGGCGGTCTCGACGAGCGGCTTCATCAACATGTAGCCGCCGCCCTTCTCACCCGTGCGCTTGTCGGCCATCTGCGGAACGTGCCCGCGCGGCGCGGGTGTAGCGATCTCGTTGAACGGCGCCGCATTCTCCCCGCCGGAGTACATGAGGCCATCGTCGAACGGGGGCTCCCAACCGGGTTCGCCCCAGAAGGTCTCTTTGAACGGAACGCCGCAGTCGACCAGCCAGTCGTAGTGGTCGACGCTGCCGTCGCAGTAGTCGGTGATCTTCTCCTCGTCGACGCCCGGGCCGAGCGCCGCCATCATGAACTTCTTCATATTTTCGGGGGAGTCGTCGAACCCACACGCCTTCTGGAGTGACGTCCCCCCGCCGAGGTAGATCAATCCGCCCGCGAGCGCGGCGGCGCCACCCCATCCGCTGGTGCGTTCGAGCACGAGGACTTCGGCGCCTGCGCGTGCAGCCTCAATGGACGAGGACACGCCGGCGATGCCGTAGCCCACGACCACGACGTCGGCCTCGTAATCCCACTGGGCGACTTCTGCTGCGGATCGGGGTCGGATAGGGGTGGCATCGGACACGGGCGGAGTCCTCTCAGGCGATTACAAACGCAGTGCGACGGCGGTTACTCCCAGACCGTAACTTGCCGCACGTCGGTGAGCCCGTATTGCGGTGCCTGGGTGAGTCCGAGCCCACTGCGCTATCCAGTGAGTGTCCGCACCTCCGCGAGGAATCGGTCGAGGTCGTCCGGAGAGCAGAAATAGTGCGGCGACGCCCGCACCAGGGAGTCCAGCCCGCGAGTGCTCATGTCCAGCAAGGTTGATCCGCGCAGGCTGGACGTGACGGTGACGTTCCGTGTCGCCAACCGCTTGGTGACGTCGGCCGGATCGAGGCCGTCGACGGTGAACGACACTATTCCGCAGCGGTGGGCGCCGAGATCGCGCACGGTTACACCGGTGATCGCGGCGAGTCCAGAGCGTATGTGCTCGGCGCCTGCCAACACGGCCGCTTCGACCTCCGCCGGACCGAGGTCGAGGAGATAGTCGACGGCCACGCCGAGCCCGAGGCGTGCCGCGACGCTGCATTCCCAGGTTTCGAACTTGCTTGCGTCGGTGGTCGGCCGGTATGCGTCGGCGGCGGTCCACTCGGCGCTGTGCAGGTCGAAAGAGGCGGGTTCGAGAGCCGCGATCAGTTCCGGGCGGACGTAAAGGAACCCGGTGCCCCGCGGCGCGCGCAGCCATTTGCGGCCGGTAGCGGAGAGCGCGTCGATGCCCAGTTCGGTCACGTCGAGCGCGATCTGGCCGACGGACTGGCAGGCGTCGAGCAGCACAAGCGCCCCGTGAGCGTGCGCCAGATCCGACACCTCGCGAACGGGGTTGACCAGACCGCCGTTGGTGGGCACGTGCACGAGAGAGACGAGGCGAACGCGGTCGTCGAGGAGTCTTGCCAGGGCGGCCACGTCGATCTGCCCGGTGGGGTCGCTCGGGATCACGTCGATCGTCGCCCCCGCCGCGTGGGCTCGTTGCAGGACTGCGATCGCGTTGCTTGCGTACTCGACCTCCGAGATCAGTACACGGTCGCCGGCCTGGAGGGGGACGGCGTGGAAAAATCTGTTCCAGGCGGTGGTCGCGCCGTCTGCCAAGGCGATGCTGTCGGCGTCCGCGCCGATCAACCGGCCCAGGGACGTCTTCACACCGGCGATGTCTTGTGCCCGTTCGATGGCCGCGACGTATCCGCCGACCTCAGCCTCCCGGCGCAGGTGCGCGAACATCGCATCCAGGACTTGCGTGGGTGGGAGTGAGGAACCCGCGCTTTCCAGGAACACCTTGTCGAGACAGCCGGGGGTGTCCCGTCGCGCTTGCTCGACGTCGAGCATGTCTGATACCTCCCTGTGTGCGGTGAATCGGTTGTGCGGTGAATCGCCGGGCGGTGAATCGACTCGAAGGTACCCTCCCGTTTTGAAAAGTATTCCGATGGAGCGTGCACCGAGCGGCGCCTACCTCTAATGTCGATAAAGACATTCAGGCGCCCCAGGGGGAGGTCCTATGCGTACGGCAATTCAGTCGGTTGAGCGAACCTGCCTCACTTCTAGACCGGCGGCAGAGGCGTATCTCGGTGGTGTGTGCTTCAAACTGGGTCCACCGCAGTTGATCGGCGCGGAATTGGAGTGGCTCACCGCGCAACCCCCGGATTACCTGCGCCCCGGCCTTGTGTCGCTGGCCGCAGCACTCGGACCACACACTCCCCGAACCATCGATCCCACTTCTCCTGCTCAGCCTCTCCCGGGTGGCAGCGCCGTCACGGTCGAACCCGGCGGACAGATCGAATTGTCCAGCGCTCCCTGTCGCTCCGCACGTGAGCTGTGCGACTATCTCGCCGCCGATCATGCGGTTCTCGCAGGCCTGTTGTCATCCAAATCGATCCTCATGGCGTCCGAGGCCGCGGATGGCCGTCGGCCTGCCCAGCGACTTCTGCAGTCGCCGCGATACTCTGCCATGGAATCACGCTTCGCCAGAATCGGGCCTTTTGGGAAGTTGATGATGTGCAACACCGCGGCAACGCAGATCAGCGTCGACGCAGGCGCCGATGCGGCCGCAGTGGAAGAACGGTGGCGCTTGCTGTACACAATCGGGCCTGCGCTGGTCGCAGCCTTCGCATGTTCGACGCGACTGTTCGGGATACCTGACGGGCAGTGGGCGTCGCAGCGAATGCGTACGTGGCTCGAACTCGATGCACCCCGTACCGCAGGTACTCCGCGCAGTGCCGACTATGCGGCATGGGTACTGGATGCGCCACTGCTGTCCGTATACAACGACGGGGAAGATTGGGCGCCCCCGGACGATGCGACATTCGGGGACTGGGTGGACGGGGCGCTGGGCGAGATGGTCGGGCAACCGACGTCAGCCGACCTCGATTACCACCTCACCACGCTGTTCCCGCCTGTTCGGGCCGCGGGCCACCTCGAGGTGCGCTACCTCGACGCGCAACCGGGTGATCTGTGGCGGGTTCCGATTGCGGCTATCGATGCGTTGCTTTCGGGTCCGGGAGTGATGGCAGAGGCGCTCGGCGCGGCCCTACCTACTGCGGATCGCTGGCGGGACGCGGCAGAATTCGGCCTTGGAGACCTTGACTTACGCTCTGCAGCAACAGCGTTGCTGTCGCTAGCGGCATCGTACGCGCCCGACCCTGAGTTCGTCAGACTGCTCGACGCCGCAGCCGAACGATGTTGCCGGGGCTTGGCCCCGGGAGAGGAATACTGATGGGCACCCGCGAGAAGATCGAGACCGTGCTGACGCGGGCACGTGCGCGCACCGACGGGCTGACGGATTGCGTGGACGCGGCGGAACTCGTGGCTCAGCATTCACCTTTGATGAGTCCGCTCGTATGGGATCTGGCGCACATCGGCAATCAAGAGGAGTTGTGGCTCGTCCGCGACGTCGGAGGCCTCGAGCCGATTCGCCACGATATCGACGAATTGTATGACGCATTCAAACATTCGAGGAACACGCGGCCGTCGTTGCCGCTACTCGACCCGGACGAAGCCAGGAAATACGTACGTACGGTTCGCGACAAGACGTGGAACATTCTCGACAGCAGCACCTTCCGTGGGCGGCGGCTCGAGGAGAACGGATTTGCCTTCGGCATGATCGCCCAGCATGAGCAGCAGCACGCCGAAACGATGCTTGCCACCCATCAACTACGGTCCGGCGCAGCGGTGTTGACTGCTGAGAATGCACCGCGTGTCGGAGCAGCGATAGCCGAGGACGAAGTGGTGATTCCCGTCGGCGAGTTCACCATGGGTACTTCGGACGATCCGTGGGCCCTCGACAACGAGCGCCCCGCGCATCCCGTGAACGTTCCGGCGTTCGTGATCGATGCCGCCCCGGTCACCAATGGCCGATATTTCGAGTTCATCGATGACGGCGGTTACCGGCGCCCAGAACTGTGGAGTGAACGAGGATGGGCGCATCGGCTCGAGGTGGGGTTGGAGGCTCCGCAGTTCTGGGAGCACGACGGGTGCGGAACCTGGTGGCGACGCAAATTCGGGGTCGTCGAACCACTCCATTTCCAGGAACCGGTACTACACGTCTGTTTCTTCGAGGCCGAGGCGTTCGCGCGTTGGGACGGCAAGCGTCTGCCGACGGAAGGCGAGTGGGAGAAGGCGGCACGTTGGGATCCGTTTACTGGCCGGTCACGCCGATACCCCTGGGGTGACGATGAACCCGACAAATCTCTCGCGAATCTCGGGCAGCGGCACCTCGGTCCGGCCGTGGTCGGCGCATATCCGTCGGGCGCGTCCCCACTCGGCGTCCATCAACTGATCGGCGATGTCTGGGAATGGACGTCGTCGTCGTTCACACCCTATCCGGGTTTCGCGGCGTTCCCGTACCGCGAGTATTCCGAGGTTTTCTACGGCGGCGACTATCGCGTCCTACGCGGCGGTTCGTTCGGCACCGACCCGGTAGCGTGCCGCAGCACGTTCCGTAACTGGGACCACCCGATCCGCCGGCAAATTTTTTGCGGATTCCGCTGCGCCCGTGATCTTCCGGGGGTCGACCGCTGAGATGTGCCGACACCTGGCCTATCTGGGGCCGGAACAATCAGTAGGCGACCTCCTGGTCCGAGGTGAGAACTCGCTGTTGCATCAGTCGTTTGCGCCCCGCGACATGCGGGGCGGCGGAACGATCAACGCGGACGGGTTTGGTGTGGGGTGGTGGGGAGTCGAAGGATTTTCGCGCTACCGCAGTGATCAGCCACTCTGGTCTGATTCCGCCCTACGAGAGACGTTGCCGGGCATTCGCTCCGGTGCTGTCGTTGCTGCCGTACGTTCGGCGACGGTAGGTATGCCGGTGCAGCGCACGGCGTGTGCACCGTTCTCGGACGAAGTTTGGGCGTTCAGTCACAATGGGGTCGTGGGCGGATGGCCGGAGTCCCTAGGGGAACTCGCCGCTGACATGCCCGTGACCGATCTTCTTCAACTCGAGGCGCCGACAGATTCGGCGGCGCTCTGGGCGTTGCTGCGCGGCGCTCTCGCGGAGCAGGATCCCGAGAAGGCGATGATCTCGCTGGTGCGCGCGGTTCACGCGGTGGCCCCGGACTCGCGATTGAACCTGCTGCTGGGGAACGGCCGTGAACTGTGGGCTACCACCTGGTACCACTCGTTGTCGGTGCTCGTCGACGACGAACGGGCCATCGTGACATCTGAACCTTACGACGACAACCCTGCGTGGCAATCGATTCCGGACCGCCATTTCGTCAGTGCGCGCCCTGGGCACCTGACCGTTACACCACTCGAGATCGGATCTTCATGACTACTACACCGCCGCTCGATGTGTACTTGCAGCCCGAGCAGTTGAGGGCCGCGTTGCGGAAGGACGCCGGCGCAGGGCTGACGTCGAACCCGAAGTGGCTCCCCCCAAAATACTTCTACGATGCTCACGGGAGTGAGTTGTTCGAGCAGATCACGGAATTGCCCGAATACTTCCCGACGCGCACCGAACGGGAACTGCTCAGGCGCTTCTCCGGAGAAATCGCCGACGTGGCGTCACCGGAGATTCTCGTGGAACTCGGATCGGGGTCTTCGGAGAAGACGCGACTCCTACTCGATGCAGGGACCGGTCACGGAACTCTCCATACGTATGTACCGCAGGATGTCTCGGTGTCGGCGCTCGAGGGTGCTGCAGAGCAGATCGGCGCGGAGTTCCCGAATCTGACCGTTCGCGGTGTCGTCAGTGACTTCACGGAGTCTCTGCACCACCTTCCGCGCGGAGGACGGCGCATGATCGCGTTTCTCGGCGGCACCCTCGGAAACTTGGTGCCCGCCGAGCGCGCGGAATTCCTCTCCAGGATCGCAGACGTACTCGAGACGGGTGAGCACCTCCTCCTCGGAGTCGGACTGGTCACCGACCCGGCAGTCCTTGTGCCCGCATACGATGACGCCGCCGGGGTGACGGCGAAATTCAACCTCAACGTGTTGCGGGTGCTCAACGCGCAACTGGGCGCCGATTTCCCCTTGGAGAACTTTCGGCACGTCGCGTTGTGGGACGCCGACAACGAGTGGATCGAGATGCGACTTGAAGCCGCGTGTGCGATATCGGTTCGGATCGAGGAATTGGATCTCGACATCGAGTTCAGCGCGGGGGAGCAGTTGCGGACCGAGATCTCGGCCAAGTTCACCCTCGAGGGCATCCGGAAGGAGTTGACGGATGCGGGATTCGGCATTGAACGCACGTGGCGGGACCCCGACGAGCGCTTCGCGCTGGTGTGCGCCGCGCGGAACTGAGCGACGGGACTTATCGCCAACAGTGTCCCGATCCTTTCGGCGGGCGTGGGTGGTCAGGGTCGTTCGGCGCCAATGGGCGCTGCGAGGACGGGCGCGACGAACTGTTCGAGCATGGTCCTTTCGTCGGCGTCGTCGATGCCTGGGACGGTGAGTAGAGAGACGATGATCCGGACGAGCCACCGTGCCCTCCGGGCGGTCTCCTCCCCGGTGAACCTCGACCGTCCCAGGAAGGCGGCGCCCAGGGATTCGATTACCCCCGACGAGTGTGCGATCTGCGCTGCCAGTCCGGAGTCGCCCAGTTGGAACCAGGCGGTGAGGGTAGGGTCGGCCCGTACCAAGCGGATCGCCGTCAGCATCGCGTCGACGACCATGACCTTCGGGTCGCCGACGACCGTGTTCTTCGGGTCGCCGACGACCGTGTTCTTCGGGTCGCCGACGACCGTGTTCTTCGGGTCGCCGACGACTACCGAGTCTGCGACGAGTGCGCCGATGCGTCGGGCTTCACGTTGCACGAACGCCAGTTGCAATGCCTGCCGGCCGTCGAAATATCGGTACAGGGTGGCGCGAGAACATCCGGCCGCGCGCGCGACCTCGGCCATACCCACGGCGGCGATGCCGTTTGCGGCATACAACTGAGCCGCGACGTCGAGGATTCGTTCGGCGGCGAGACGGGGACGTTCGTCGCGCATCCAGTCTGCGGTCACGTGTCACCTGCCCTGAACGGGACACTCGTAGGCCGGCGCACGTAGTTACCGTCCGCGTAGACGACGGCGTCGACATCCACGGTGAAGTCGGGGCACCGAGTAAGCAATTCCTCCAGGGCTATCCGTGCCTGCATTCGCGCGGCGGCTGCTCCGAGGCAATGGTGAACTCCGTGACTGAATGTGAGGATCTGCGTGGGTTTGCGGCTAACGTCCAATTCGTCGGCGTCGGCCCCGAACCGTCGGGGATCGCGGTTCGCGGAACCATACAGCAGCAAGGTCTTCCGGCCTCGCGGAATGGTGACGCCCTCGATTTCTACGTCACGCGTCGTGGTGCGGGCGAGTCCCTGGACCGGAGAAGTCAGGCGCAGCAGTTCCTCGACAGCGTCACCGATGAACTCGGGGTGGTCGATCAGCACCTGCCGTTGGTCGCGGTGTCGGGTGAGTAGCTGCACCGAGCCGCCCAGCATTCCGGTCGTGGTGTCGTTGCCGCCCGTCACCATCGTGAATGCGAAACCGAGGATGGAGAGCAGACCACTGACGTCACCGTCGGCACCCATTCCTCCGGCGACGAGGTGTGAAATCGTGTCGTCTCCCGGATCGGTGCGCCGCCGCTCGATCAGGGTGGTGAAGTACCCCATCAGTTCGGTGACCGCCCTGCTGGCGTCGAGGGTGTTTCCCCGCGCGTTGGCCGCGACGATGGCCTCCGTCCACCCGTCGAATCGGTCTCGATCTTCCTCGGGAACGCCGAGATAGTGCGCGACGACCATGCTGGGGAGTGGTTTGAACAGCGTCTTCACCACGTCGCCCTCGCCGGCCTCGCGGAGTTGTTCGATTCGCTCCACCACGAAGGCCCGAACGTCCGGTTCCACGGCGGTGACCTGCCGTGGCGTGAATCCCTTCGCCACCAGACGCCGGAACGCGGTGTGGGCGGGTGGGTCGAGCATCACCAGTGGTGGATTGTCCTGCATACCGATCTTCTCCAACTCACCGTACGTCGTGGTGAGTCCGGCCGCCGAGGAGAACGTCTCGGCATCGCGGGCCGCCGCATAGACGTCGTCGTAACGGGACAGCACCCAGTAGTCGTTTTCCGGTTCGCGTCCTGGGATCACGTGATGGACCGGATCGTGATCGCGGAGGTCGGCGTACATCTGCCACGGGGCACGCCACGATTCTCCGGATCTGGGCACGAATGAGACACTCGACACATGTGCGGTCATGTATCGATAGTGAGACATATACGCGAATGTGTCAATAGCCCTCAATCGAATGCGGGGCGGGGAAGCAGATTGGCATGTAAGGGTGGCACATCACCCGGCATCTGCTCGATAAATGTATGGCCTATTGGGTGGCTGCGATCCGGGCCTTCTCGAGCGCTGCGAGGGTGCGCAGCACGGTGGCGCGCTGCTTCTCGAGATCGCTGACACGGGCGCGGGCAGCGAGGCCGGCGGGCTCGCCGATGAGGTTCATCTGTGCGTCGATGGCCGAGAGTTGATCGAGAAGGCCCGTTACCCGAGTCTCGAGTGCCGCGATATCGACGGCGTCGGTGGACATCGGTGCGGCAGGACGGGCGGCCGGCGTGCGGGACGCGCTGGGGCCATTGGTGCGAGACGTGCTCGGGCCGTTGGGCGCAGATGTGGAAAGCTTTGCGGAACGTGTGGTGCGGGGCTCCGATATCACGGTGGCCGCTCGGGGGCGGAGGGCCTTGCGCACGACGGCCGGGTCGGGGAGTTCCTTCAGCTTCATCTCGTTGAGTTCACGGCGCGCGCTACGGGCGTTGACCCGGTGCTCTCGCTCTTCGTCGTCGTCCGACTGCAGCGTGCCGCCGAGTGGTCGCAGGCCGTACATTCCGAGAAACTGACGGGCCTCGTCGATTACAGATTCCTTCTCGCGGCAAGCGCCGCAGCGTGGCTCATTGCGAAACATATCGACGGCGTCGTCGTCTCCGCACCAAACACACGACCCCGGCGACCAACGCCGGACGTTTCGAATTGCAGCGATATCGATAGGGCCGGAGAGAGTCTGCGCGTCGATCACGACGACCCACAGTAGGTGAACTCGGGCTCGCGAGTCGCATCGCTGTGAGTACGACCTGCGATTCTGCGGCCAAGCGTGACGAAGATCATGTCGTGGCTCGTGAAAAGTCGCGGAAAGGTCCTGTGCCACATTACTTTTCCCGACCAGTAGGTCTTATTCTGCCGCGCCGACCGTGGTGGACAACCAGTCGACGAGTGGCCGCATCGTGCGCCAGCCCGCGCGTACTTCTTCGGCGGCGCGGGCAGTGTCGATCCAGTCGGGAGAGAGGTAAACCTTGCTGGCGGTGAGGGATTTGTGACGCATCAGATCCAGGCGGGGGTGATCCTCGGCGACACCGCGGGGGCGCGTCTTGAGCTTGTCGCCACCGATTTCGTATCCCGCAGACTCCACTTTCTTTACGGTCCGCACTAATTGGCGGCCGCGGCGTTCGTCGTCGACGGCGTCACGGAATCGCGTGACCTGGACCGGGGTATGCGCATAGAAGCCGCCTGCGACGAACAGTCCGGAGGCATCGATCTGCACGTAGAAGCCGACACCGGGTTGCGTCTCGACGAATCCGCCCTGATGGGTCTTATAGGGTGTCTTGTCCTTCGAGAACCGCACGTCACGGTAAGGGCGAAACAGCTTGCCCGCGCCGAACTCCGGCTCGAGTTCGGCGAGCAGGGCGACCATGGGTGCCCGCACGGAATCGTCGTAGACGGCCTTGTGCGCAGCCCAGAAGCTCTTGCTGTTGTCCGCCTCGAGGTCCTCATAGAAGTCGAGAGCAGCGGTGGGTATCCCGGTGAACTCCGTCATAGGACAACAGTAGGCGGAGTGACCTATGCGTTGCCGTTGAACAGCGAGGTAACCGAGCCGTTCTCGAAAACTTCTTTGATGGTGCGAGCCAACAGTGGTGCGATGGACAGCACCGTCAGTGTCGGGAACTTCTTCGACTCGTCGATCGGGAGTGTGTTGGTGACGATGACTTCTTTGGCGCCACAGGCTGCCAGGCGCTCGGCGGCGGGATCGGAGAGGACACCGTGGGTGGCGGCGATTATCACGTCGCCCGCACCGGCCTCCTTGAGGATCTTCACGGCGCCGGCGATGGTTCCGCCGGTGTCGATCATGTCGTCGATCAGGATGCAGGTGTGCCCCTCGACGTCACCGACGACCCGGTTGGACTTCACCTGGTTGGGTACCAGTGGGTCGCGGGTCTTGTGGATGAACGCCAGTGGCGCTCCACCGAGGGTGTCGGCCCACTTCTCGGCGACGCGGACGCGACCGGAGTCGGGGGATACGACGGCAATGTTCTCGGTGCCGTAATTGCCGCGGATGTACTCGGCCAACTGACCTTGGGCGTGCATGTGGTCGACGGGGCCGTCGAAGAAGCCCTGGATCTGATCTGTGTGCAGGTCTACCGTGATGATGCGGTCGGCGCCGGCGGTCTTGAGTAGGTCGGCGATGAGCCGGGCTGAGATGGGCTCACGTCCGCGGTGCTTCTTGTCCTGGCGGGCGTACGGGTAGAACGGCAGGACAGCGGTGATGCGCTTTGCCGATCCGCGCTTGAGCGCGTCGATCATGATCAACTGTTCCATCACCCACGTGTTCAGTGGGGCTGGGTGGCTCTGCAGCACGAAGGCGTCGGACCCTCGTACCGACTCTTCGAAACGGACGAAGATCTCGCCGTTCGCGAAGTCACGGGCAGTCTGCGGAGTGACCCGCACGTCGAGTTCCTTCGCCACCTGTTCGGCCAACTCGGGATGCGCGCGACCAGAAAAAAGCATGAGGTTCTTCTGGTTGTCGATCCAATTCGCGGTCACTGCTCTGAGCCATCCTTAGATTCTTGCTGATCGGTTTTGTGCGGATCTGAAGCGTGGTGCGATCCCGCAGCGGATGCGGCTTCCGCGGCGGCGGTACCGGGCCGATTTCGTTGCACCCAGCCGTCGATATTGCGTTGCTTCCCGCCGGAGACCGCAAGTGCCCCCGGTGGTACGTCGAAACGCAACACGGTGCCGGCGCCGGTGTAGGCGCCGTCACCGACCTGTAGCGGAGCGACGAACATGGTGTCCGATCCGGTCCGGACGTGCGACCCCACAACCGTACGGCTCTTGTCGACGCCGTCGTAATTGACGAACACGCTCGACGCACCGATGTTGGTGTGCTCACCGATCGTGGCGTCCCCCACATAGGTGAGGTGAGGAATTTTGGAATGCGGCCCGATGTCGGCGTTCTTCGTCTCGACGAAGGCGCCGAGCTTGCCGGAGGCGCCGAGTACGGTGCCGGGGCGCAGATACGAGAACGGGCCGACGTCGGCGTCTGCGCCGATCATCGATTCCGAACCGTGCGTGCGCACAACGCTGGCGCCTTCGCCTACCGACACGTCGATGAGGGTGGTGTCGGGACCGATGATTGCGTCCTCGGCGACGATAGTGGTGCCGAGCAGCTGGACTCCGGGATGGAGGGTGACGTCGCGACCGAGCGTCACACCGACGTCGATCCAGGTGGTCGACGGATCGACTACGGTGACACCGGCTCGCATCCAGTTCTCGACGGTGCGACGGTTGAGTTCGGCGGCCAGTGCAGACAACTGAACACGATCATTGGCTCCCGCGACTTTCACGGAGTCAGCGAGATGGGCGCCGAATACAGGTTCACCTGCCCTGCGGGCGATCTTCACAACATCGGTGAGGTACAACTCGCCCTGCGCGTTGTGGGCGTTGAGTCGACCGAGAGCGGAGCGGAGGAACTCTGCGTCGAAGGCGTACACACCAGCGTTGACCTCGGTGATGGCCGCCTGTTCCTGGGTCGCGTCTGCCTCTTCCACGATCTCGGCGATTCCGCCGTCGCTGGGCTGACGGACGATGCGCCCGTAGCCTGTGGGCTCGGGCGCGGTAAAGGTGAGCACCGTGACGGCCGCCGCGGTCGTCTCGCTACGGTGCTCGTCCATCAGGGCATGAAGTGTGCGGCAGTCGAGCAGAGGGATGTCGGCAGCAGTGACCAGAACGACCCCGCGAAAATCGGCGGGCAGAGCGGACAGGGCGCATTCGACCGCATGCCCGGTGCCCTTCTGCTCTTCCTGAATGGCCACGGCGATAGGGCGGCCGAGTTCGGTTTCCAGGGCGCTGACAGCCGCGCTGACGCGTTCCTTGTCGTGGCCTACGACGGTGACGAGGTGAGTTGGGTCTACCTCAGCGGCGGCGTGGAGAGAGTGGGCCAGCATCGTGCGGCCGCCTAGCTCGTGAAGCACCTTGGGAGTCTTCGACCGCATCCGAGTTCCTGCGCCGGCGGCGAGGACTACCACGGCGGTCTGCGCTGGCATGAAGCTCCTCTGGAGTCGTTCCACTTTTGTTGCTCTGACCTGCAGAAGCGTACTCCGCAGACTCTGCTCTGACACACAGAGCCTGCGCTCCGCAGGCTCCGCGCTCGGGCTACGAAAAGCGCTCCGCCGCCAGGACTCGAACCTGAACTATCTGAACCAAAATCAGAGGTGCTGCCATTACACCACGGCGGATTGCCGCGCTCGCGGGCTGTCGCGCCCGTTTACGCCAAAGAATCCTCGCATGCCGACCCGCCGCCCGTCGAACCGCTTCGGAAATTTGTGTCGCACGCACCGATAGAGTAGTCGCTACCTGCAGTGTTCCGTGCCGCCTTCGCGGCACACTATCCACTGCGAGTGTCAGAAAGGATGGTGCTTCGGTGCCCCGACCCACCGACGGCGGCACGGCCCCCGAGCGGGTTGTGCGAACTCGGATGACCGGTACACAACGCCGGGAGCAACTCATCGAGATCGGTCGCGCCCTGTTCGCCGAGCGAGGCTACGAGGCGACGTCGATCGAGGAAATCGCTCAGCGGGCACATGTCTCCAAACCCGTCGTGTACGAGCACTTCGGAGGCAAGGAGGGACTATATGCGGTCGTCGTTGACCGTGATATGTCGCGATTGCTCGAAATGATCACGTCCTCGCTGACGCAGAATCGGTCCCGGATCCGGGTGGAGCGGGTAGCCATGGCGTTGCTGACGTACGTCGAGGAACACACGGACGGGTTTCGGATCCTCGTCCGCGACTCTCCGGTGGCGGCGCCGGACGGTACGTACTCGAGTCTGCTCAACGAGGCCATCGGCCAGGTCGGGCACATCCTCGCCGGCGACTTCGAACGCCGGGGGTTCAACCCCGATCTCGCCCCGCTCTATGCCCAGGCGCTCGTCGGGATGGTGTCGACAACCGCGACGTGGTGGCTTGACGAACGCACGCCCCCGAAGGAAATTGTGGCCGCCCACCTCGTGAACCTGTGTTGGAACGGGCTAACCAATCTCGAGGCGGATCCGCAGTTGGGTACCGACCGACCACCCGCGTCGGAGTGAGGAACGTGTTCTCACGTTCCAACTAGCGGTCCAATATCCACGGCTTCAAGCCTATAGGGTGTTAGGGTTCGCGGGAATTGTGCGCCCCGCCAGGGGTTGTTCGGGAGGCAGTCGATGGCGAGACAGGTTCGGGCAGAGGTCACTCGGGCTTCGGTGCTTACTGCGGCAGCCGACGTATTCTTACGCCTCGGCTATGCCAACGCGGGGCTCAACGAGATCATCGAGCAGTCGGGTGTCACCAAGGGTGCGCTGTACTTCCACTTCAGTTCCAAGGAAGATCTTGCTCGCGGGGTGATCGACGAGGGTCAGATCCGTCTCGTTGCCGAAATGACCTCTCTGAGCGACGGGCCCGCGCCTGCCCTGGAAGCATTGGTCGCACTCTCATACGTCGCAATCGAAGCGGCTAGTTCCGATCCGATCGTCGCGGCGATGCTGCGGTTGCAGCATGAGATCGGCGATTACAAGGGTACGCACGGCAACTTGGTGGTCACTTGGCTGGCGGGCTTCGAAAGGCTTGTAGCCCGGGCGGTTGAGGAGGGCGACATCCTCGTGGAGGACGACGTTTCCGCGGCGGCGCTGTCCACGTTCCTGTTGGGGTCCTGGATGGGTGCCTACGTCGTTGCAAGTGCGACCGATGCCTTCGATGATCTCCCGCGCCGGATGGAACGAGTCTGGTACTTCATGCTCCCGGGTCTGGTGGACGCGTCGAAACTCGGGTATTTCCGGCAGTTCGCCTCTCGCCGTTTGTTGCGTTAGCGAAAATATCCTTCAGGTAGGAGACGCGATTACTCGTCTCGAGAAAAATTCAGGTATGTATTTGGCACCTGCAACACCCCCCTGAATGCTCTTACGCGGATCCGAGTTCGGCAGGTTTTGCTTGCGTGCCGACTTAGGTGTCGGGCTTTGCGGGGAGATGTCGCAGACTGCGAACGGCTGACGATGTATGGTGAAATCTCGTCCCCGATTATCGGGGAGCGGACAATAAGTGCCACCGTGAGCCTCATTTGTCGATGGCATTGGGGGTGCTCGATGCCGTTCCTCATCGTCGAACGCGAAGAGGTGCTGGTGGCTGGACTTGCCGTCCGAAGCCCGAAGCGGGCGTTGGGAAAGGCTCGCGACAGATCCCTCGATAAGACGTGGTCCACTCTTCTCGCACAGAATGTCGATCGACCGTTGGCATCTGCCTATATCGACCACGCGCCCGAAATCAGATCCTATTACACGCAAATCGTGGGATACGAGTGCTCGGCTATTGATCAGGTGGCGCGCGGCCATGTCGTGTCGAGGCTGCCAGCGGGTACCTACGCGAAGTTCTCTACGGTGGGGACCTTTCCCGACCTCTTCGACGCACTCTGGGGGGAGATTGCTGAGGCGGAGGAATCGAAGCGAATCGTACGATCCTTCACTGGCGATTTCGAGTACTACCCGCATGCATTCGGGATCGATTTGTATGTGGCGATTGTGCCCGCAGCCGCGGGTTGGGTGTTGCAATGAGTTTTGAGATCGTCAAGCGTGAGTCCACTGATTTCGGTGGACTCGTTCTTCCGCGTATGGAGTTGGGTTCGTCCATTCATGCGACCGACCTGATGAAGTTCACCAGGGAACGCGTTCAGCAGCGCGGTATCGAAGAGGTGACAACCGTCTACGTGGCGGTTCCCGACTTGGAGTGGAGTGCTGTCATCGGGTATCGCTGTATCGACGTTGATCACCTCGCGATCGGGGACGTGCTCGTCCGAGTGCCGGAAGGATACTTCGCCAAGTTCGCGCCCGATGGGCGCTCTTCCGACCCAATCGAAGACGTGTGGATCCAGGCCGAGTTGGCTGAGAAGGAAGGGCGCATTGAGCGCGCCTATACGGAGGAGATCGAAGTCTTCCGGGCCCCGAGCAACGTCGAACTCTTCATTTCCCTGACGTAATTTCCGGCTCCCTGACATAATTTCGGGGGAATTTTCCGACCTGAAGTCCGATTTATTGCCAATTTGTGGCATTCAGAAGTGACAAACTTGCTCCAAACGCGGAAAATAGATAGCTGCAGGGCTATGACCGGGTGTCGGTGTGTCCAGTTATGGGGGGGCTTTCGATCCCGCGAGTCCCCGAATTGCCGCGCAGCACCTGATGGGAAACTTAATGCTTGTTCAGCAGTTGTCGAACCCGCAGATCCACGCATCGTCGCACAACACCTCACTGGATCGAACTCTGAGCGTGTGGGATTCTCGGTCGGAGTGTCGCTTCGTTGTAGCCCGACCTGCTCGGGAGCCGACACTGTGGGAAGCGTATCTAGAGGGGGCGGTGGTGGGCTATCGAAAATACGGTGCCGAAAAGGCCCTCGAGTTCAGCGAGATACGCGACGGAAGCTCCACCGCGTTGTTTTTGGTAGGCATCGAGGCGGACGGGTCGGTCGCGGGTGGGGTGCGGACGCACGGCCCATACCGATCGGTAGACCAGGCCCACGCGGTCACGGAGTGGGATGAAGATCCGGGCGCTCCCGCGGTGTGTCGGATGATCGAGGACCGCCTCCCGTTCGGAGTCATCGAAGCGAAAGGCGCCTGGGTATCGGACACAGCACCGCGACGGGGTGAACTGGTAGGTGCACTCGGCCGTATCGCCACCTTCGCTATGGATCTCCTCGACGTTCAGTTCATGCTGGCAACGGCCGGGGCTCATGTCTTGAACACCTGGCGATCCTCCGGCGGCGTGGTGGCCGAACATATTGCACCCGTGCCATATCCGGATGATCGCTACGAGACGCGGCTGATGTGGTGGGATCGAAGCAGGCGAAGGGGCCGCGCCGAATCCAAGCAACTGGCCCAACTGTTACTCACGACGTCACGACCGGATACGTCGCTGGCTGCGGCTTCGGGGGTGCGTAGCGTCGGCCGGCGGATGCGGAGCGTCTCGTGAACGAAATCTGTGGTGACCACACCGCATTGCTGCTCGACGAGGGCCACCTCGGTGCGGAGGTACTCGACCGTCTTCGCCGCGACCCCGAGGTGACCTTCATCGATCAACTCGAACAGCAGAGGGCTGCCTTGCGTTCCCTCGTTCCCGCACCAGGTCCGGACGTGCTGGACGAGGCGCCGGTGTGGGCGTATTACTCGTGGCGAAGGACCGCGGTGCGTGTACTCGGTCCGAATTCGTTCCGGTTGTTGAGACTCGATAGGAACCGGAACAAGATCACTGCGAGTGAACAAGATCGACTGAGAGATATCACCGTCGGGATAGTCGGATTGAGTGTGGGTCACGCGGTCGCGCTGGCACTGACGTTGGAAGGGGCGTGCGGAGCGCTGCGGCTTGCGGACTTCGACGTCCTCGAGTTGTCCAATCTGAACCGGGTTCCGGGTACGGTCTTCGATCTCGGCGTGAACAAGGCGGTCGTGGCGGCCCGCCGTATCGCCGAGATCGATCCGTACATCGCCGTCACGTTATGGGAAGACGGACTGAACACCGAATCGGTGGCCGAATTCCTGAAGGGTGCTGACGTGGTGATCGACGAGTGCGATTCCCTAGACGTCAAGGTGTCTCTGCGACGAGAGGCTCGCGCAGGGTCTCCGGGTCCTCGACTGCGGCAGCCAGCGACAGAGGTTTGCTGGACGTGGAACGATTCGACGAGGAACCGGATCGTGCGATCTTCCACGGCATGGTCGGCGATCTCGATGTGGACATGCTGGCGGACCTCGGCTCTCGCGACAGGATCCCGCTGATTCTTCAGATCCTCGATGCCGATCAGTTGTCCCCGACGATGGCGGCGTCCCTGGTAGAGGTGGACGAGACCATATCGACTTGGCCGCAACTCGGCGGAGACGTGCTGCTCGGCGGAGCAG